>CAWAXL010000041.1:0-17330 GCA_963785995.1 uncultured Alphaproteobacteria bacterium | reverse complement strand
CTCATCCGTTCGCTCGCAAAGCCCGGCGACTACATCGTTTTTCTTGGCGCTGGCAATATTACCCAATGGGCGCATGCGCTGCCGGGCCAACTCGCGGCGGCATAGGAGCACGGGTTCCATGCTGCCGTCCGCAACGGACAGGGATCGTTCTCTGCTCCTTCCCGACATCACGCCAAAACTTCGCGAGCAAATGCCCGATCTGCGTGGAAGGCTCGCAGGGAATGTCGCGATGGCGGGGTTCTCGTGGTTCAAGACAGGCGGTCCGGCGCAAGCCTTGTTCGAACCTGCCGACGAGAACGATCTCGCCTATTTCCTCAGCCGGCTCGATTCCGAAATTCCGAGTCTGGTGCTGGGCGCGGGCTCCAATATTCTGGTGCGCGACGGTGGGGTCGAGGGTGTCGTCATCCGCCTCGCCAAGGGTTTTCAGGACATCGCCGTCGCTGGTCTGCGGGTGACGGCGGGGGCCGGCGTGCCCGATGTGAAACTGGCTTCGGCCGCCGCCAAGGCGGGGATCGCCGGACTGTCTTTTTATCGGGGCATCCCTGGCTCGGTCGGCGGGGCGCTGCGAATGAATGCCGGCGCTTATGGATCGGAGACGAAAAATGTCCTGGTTTCCTGCCGGGGCGTCGGCCGCAAGGGCGAACTCCTCGAATGGTCCAACGCCGACATGGGGTTTACCTATCGCCATTGCGGCGTGGCGGAAGACGTCATTTTCACGCGGGCGACTTTTGCAGGGCGAGCCGGCGATCCCCAAGCGATCCTGGCGGAAATGGCGGACATCACGCGAGCCCGTTCGGAAACCCAGCCCGTCAACACCCGCACCGGCGGCTCGACCTTTAAAAACCCGCCGGGCCAAAAGGCTTGGGAATTGATCGATAAGGCCGGTTGCCGGGGCTTATCGATTGGCGACGCCCAGGTCTCGGAACTGCATTGCAATTTTTTGATCAATCGGGGGCATGCCACCGCGGCCGATATCGAAACGCTGGGAGAGACGGTCCGGGCCCGCGTTCTGGAGACGAGCGGCATCGCACTCGAATGGGAAATCCTGCGGGTGGGACGCGCGTCGTGCTGAAATTGAAACGCGGTGGTGTTTCCTCGGGTTTCCTTGAACCTATTGTCTTCAAAGAGAACGGAACCTCGAATTAAGCCTCACCAAACGAAGTGGACCGCAAATATGACCAAACACGTCGCCGTGCTCATGGGCGGCCTTTCGGCGGAGCGCGATGTGTCGCTGCGCTCGGGTGAGGCCTGCGCCAAAGCTCTCGAGGCCTTGGGTTTTGCCGTGACCCGGGTCGATGTCGACCGGAAGATTGCGCGAAACTCTGGCAAAACTTCGTCCCGATGTCGCCTTCAACGCCCTGCACGGGCGCTTCGGCGAGGACGGAATCATGCAGGGCATTTTGGAAATGCTGCGGATTCCCTACACCCATTCAGGAGTGCTCGCTTCGGCATTGGCCATGCAAAAGGACCGCGCCAGGGATCTTTTTCGCGCGGCTGGGATTCCCGTGGCCGAAGGGGTTACGGTCGATCGGCTGACCGCTTCCAAGAAACATGTCATGCCGCCTCCCTACGTCATCAAGCCTGTTAAGGAAGGATCTTCCGTCGGCATTCTGATCGTCCGGGAGGATCAAGCCCACCCTCCACAGGAATTAACGCGGGATGATTGGGAGCATGGTGATCTGCTCCTTATCGAACGCTTTATTCCCGGACGAGAGCTAACCTGCGCTGTGATCGGCGACAAAGCCTATGACGTCATAGAGATACGCGCGGCCGACGGCGGCTGGTACGATTATAATGCAAAATACGCCAAAGGGAGGCTCGATCCACGTCCTTCCGGCAAAACTTAAAGAAATTATTTACCAAAATGTTCAAGAATTGGCCCTAGTGGCGCATAGGGCGCTCGGCTGTCGCGGCGTGAGCCGGACTGATTTCCGGTACGATAATTCGCCCACGGGAGCGGGGGAGCTCGTCGTTTTGGAGGTCAATACCCAACCGGGGATGACCGAGACCTCGCTTGTGCCCGAAATCGCGGCCTACGCTGGCCTCAAATTCGGTGAGCTTGTTCGATGGATGGTCGAGGACGCCTCCTGCGATCGGTAAAATTCGGGGACATGGGTTTCGCGCCGGCGGCTTTGGCCTATGCCGGCGCGCTGCGCGTGCCGGACCGGAACTCTGTGCGATCAAAAAACTATCCGCCCCTGCGCCAGCCCCGGCGGGGTTTGCGGCACCGGATTCTCAACCGGTTGGCCGGCCCCGGGACCGGCATTTGTTTTTCGCTCGTGATTTTTTTGATCGTGGGTGCCTATGGAATTGTGAAAGGCGGCCATTACGAGGCTTTTGTCGCGTCCGAAGGGCATCCGGCCGAGGTGATTGCCAAGGCGCTCGGTTTCTCGATCAAGGCGGTGACGATCGCGGGCGAACAGCGAAATCAAGGAGCAGGATATTCTTGCGATCGCCGGGATCGGTCCCCGCAATTCGCTCCTGTTCCTCGATGTTGCGAAAATCAGGGAACGGCTGAAACAGCTGCCGCTCGTCAAGGAAGCCGCGATCACCAAACTTTATCCGGACCGGCTGCTGATCGAAATCGAGGAGCGCCAGCCGTTTGCCCTTTGGCAAATGCGACGGCAACGTCCAGATCGTCGCCGCCGACGGCGTTCCCGATCGCCACTATGCGCGACCAGCGATTCATTCATCTGCCGCTCGTTGTCGGCGCCGGAGCCAATGATCAACTGCACCCAATATTTAGCGCTCCTGGACGCGGCCGGAGACTTGCGCGAACGGATCGTGGCCGGCGTGCTGGTCGCGCAGCGCCGCTGGACGTTGAAAACCGCCAATGGAATTGACATTCTTTTGCCGGAAACCGAGCCAGAGGCCGCGCTTGCCAGGCTCGTGGAACTGCAGCGCGCGTCGCATGTCCTCGACAAGGATCTTCTGTCGATCGATCTGCGTCAGCCGGGCCGCCTGGTCGCGCGCATTGACCGAGGAAGCGGCGGCCGAACGCGATGAAACAATGGCCCGTAAGAGCAAGGCAAAAGGCGGCCATCATATGAATTCGAGACCTTACCGCCGCGTCTGCCGCCGTTGTCGGCCAAAAAAAGCGCGGTCCTTTCAGTGCTCGACATTGGCACGTCGAAAATCGTCTGCCTGATCGCGCAGCTCAATCCGAGCGATCCGTCCGAGACCTCGCGCGGGCGCACCCACCGGTGCCGCATTCTCGGGATCGGACATCAACGCTCGCGCGGCATCAAGGGTGGCGCCGTCGTCGATATGGACGCGGTCGGAAGCCGCGATCCGCTTCGCCGTCGATGCGGCGGAACGCATGGCCGGCGTGCAGGTCGAAAGCGTGATCGTCAATGCGACCGGCGGCAGGCTTGCCTCGCGGCTGTTATGATGCAAAGGTCTCGATTGCCGGCCGCGCCATCACGCAAGCCGATGTTCATCGCGTGCTGGAGGCTTGCACCACGCGCGGAGAACAACAGGGCCGGGCGGTGCTGCACTCGCTGCCGATCGGCTTTCGCATTGGGAGAGACCCGTCACATTCGCGATCCGAGCGGCATGGTCGGCGACGAACTTGGGGCCGATATGCATGTGTTGAGTTGCGACGCCGCGGCCGCCCGCAATCTGATGCTTGCGGTCGAGCGATGCCATCTGACCGTCGACGCGATGGTCGCAACGCCCTACGCGGCGGGTCTTGGCGGCCTTGGCCGACGATGAAGCCGAGCTTGGCGCCGCCTTGATCGACATGGGCGCGGGCACAACCTCGGTGAGCGTCTTTTCCGGCGGCCATCTTACCCATGTCGATGGCTTTCGCCGTCGGCGGCAACCATGTCACCATGGATGTCGCGCGCGGCCTTGGCATCACGCTCGCGGATGCCGAACGGCTGAAGACCCTCTATGGCGCTTGCCTGACTTCGGTGTCCGATGAAAGCGAGACGATTGCGGTGGTCCAGGTGGGGGAGGAAGGCGAGCGTCCGGTGCATTTGCCGAAGGCGCAGCTCATCTCGATCATCAAGCCGCGCGTCGAGGAAATTCTCGAACTCGTGCGCGACCGGCTCAAGACACGTAGGTCTTCCCGAACATGCCGGGCGACGGCTTGTTCTTACCGGCGGCGCCTGCCAGCTCACCGGGATGCAGGCGGCGGTGAAACGAATCGTTTCCGGGCAGGTCCGGATCGGCCGTCCGCTCGGGTATCAAGGGACTTCCCGAAGTCGGCGAAAAGTCCGGCATTCGCGGCCGCGATCGGGCTTCTGGTCTATCCGCAAGTGAGCGGTATCGAGCATTTCCGTCCGGCGCGGCGCGCCCTCCCTTCAGGACGCGCAAGCGCACGGATATCTCGGGCGGGTGGGGCAGATGGCTCAAAAGTAGTTTCTAAGTGTGCGTGCGGCGAGAGTAAGGCGCGGCGAGTTTTTTGAGTGCCGTGAACAATCGTAAATGAAAACCCGAGCGTCCTTGAACGGCGCTCCAACGTCGAGAGGCCAGACGATGACGATCAATCTTAAAGCTCCCGAGCTCCGGGAACTCAAACCACATATCATGGTCGCCGGCATTGGCGGCGCCGGCGGCAATGCCGTCAACAATATGATTGTCTCTGGGCCTGCTCGGGGTCGAGTTCATTGTCGCCAATACCGATGCGCAGGCGCTGACCTCCGTCGAAGGCCGAGCGAATCATCCAGATGGGCCTTCAGGTCACCGAGGGTCTTGGCGCCGGATCGCAGCCGGAGGTCGGCCGGGCGGCGGCCGAGGAAGCGATCGAGGAAATTCGCGATCATCTTTCCGGGGCGCATATGGTGTTCGTCACCGCCGGCATGGGCGGCGGCACCGGCACGGGTGCCGCGCCGGTCATCGCGCGCGCCGCACGGGACATGGGCATCCTGACGGTCGGCGTCGTGACAAAGCCGTTCCAGTTCGAGGGCGCGCGGCGCATGCGCGTCGCCGAAGCCGGCATCAACGAACTGCAGAAATCCGTCGATACGCTGATCATCATCCCCAATCAGAATCTGTTTCGCATCGCCAATGAGAAAACCACCTTCGCCGATGCGTTCGCGATGGCCGACCAGGTGCTCTATTCCGGCGTTGCCTGCATCACCGATCTGATGGTCAAGGAAGGCTTGATCAATCTCGATTTCGCCGACGTTCGCGCCATCATGCGCGAGATGGGCAAGGCGATGATGGGCACCGGCGAGGCTTCCGGCGAGAAGCGCGCGATCCTCGCCGCCGAGGCGGCGATCGCCAATCCGCTGCTCGACGAAGTCTCGATGAAGGGCGCGCGCGGCTTGCTCATCTCGATCACCGGCGGCAATGATCTCACCCTTTATGAAGTCGACGAGGCGGCGGGCCGGATTCGCCAGGAGGTCGACGAAGACGCCAATATCATTCTTGGCGCGACGTTCGACGAAAGCCTCGACGGCATTGTCCGCGTCTCGGTTGTTGCGACCGGCATCGACCATGTGGCGGCGCCTATGAACCGACGGCCGCGGAGACTCGCATCGCGGAAGTCACCAACCGCCTGAGGGCGCAGACGGCGCCGCGTCCGATCGAGACCGCGCAGCCGCGGTTTGCCAAGGCCCGCCGCGAACCTATGGACGGCGGCAGCACGATGCCGCGCTACGAAGACCGGGTTCTGCAAGCGCCCGCCCAGCACGCTCAGGCAATTTGCGGGGCCCGATGGATCCCAGCAGGGCGTCCATATTCAGGAAGTTCCGCAGCAAGCGCGTCATTATGTCGAGCCGACGCAACAGGGAATACGGTCCAACGAGCATTTGATGCCGGGCCGTTTATTCCTGCGGCGCCCGATTCGCCGGTCGTGCGGCCGCAAAGAATGCCGCAAATCGACGATCTGCC
This sequence comes from uncultured Alphaproteobacteria bacterium, assembly GCA_963785995.1. GTDB lineage: Bacteria > Pseudomonadota > Alphaproteobacteria > Rhizobiales > Beijerinckiaceae > Methylocapsa. The sequence continues at coordinate 11,489 of CAWAXL010000041.1, read as the reverse complement.
GCTGCCAGCGCAAAACCAAATACGCGCGCATCGGGGCGAATTGGCGACCGAACCGCATCCCGAAGCCAAGCGCCGCTCGCTGCTCGAAAGGCTCGCGTCCTTTGGCATCAGCCGCCAGGAAGAAGTGGCCGCGGCGCCCCCGCCACGGGAGCGCAGAGCCGCACACAGCGCGCCGCAGCCCGCGCCTGGGCAGAGCCTACCGGCCGCAGCAGCAGCCCAATCCCGTGCATGCCGAATATGGCAAACGCGCGCAGCATCCGCCGGCCCCGCAAAGTTCCGCAAGCCTCCGCTCGATACGCACGGCCGAGGTGCCTATCAATCCCGGGCGCTCGAAGAGGACCAGCTCGAAATTCCGGCCTTCCTGCGCCGCCAATCGAGCTGATCGCCAGGGGATATGGGAAGCGGACGGCGCCGTGCCGACCGCTTCATTCATACGAAAGCTGCGACCTTGAAAACGCGGATAGCTTGCGTCCAAGGTGCCGTAAGTCGTTGCGGGCGCAAAACGCGACGGCGGCACGGGAGAACTTGGATTTGCGAACGGCTGGGGACGCGCTTTGAAAGACAACGGACGACCCTTCGCCTATTGATTTCCCAAGTTTAAGCGATGGATCTGTCGCCAAACTGACATTTGTTTTCCCTTTACTCCCCCTCGGCTGGGTCGCAGCTAAGCTCCCCTCGCGAGCGCGCCCTGCACGCGCGCGAAGATGCCGCCTTACCGCCACAATTCGGTTGGGATCGCCCAACCATGTGTAAGGCTGGGCTTTACTGGCCGCATAGTCCGCGGATTCCCGAGCAAAATGGCGACCGGCTGGGAAACAACTTTTGCGAGGCAGAATGACTTGTATCAACGCGAACGCCAATATATACACTGGGCGGAGTTTTCCGACTTCACGGCATGAGCGGACAGGGCCGCTATTGCTTTTCGAGGATGAGGCGCGACTGCTTGCGGACAGCGCCTTACTGTGGAAACTGTCTTAATTAGTAGATGCACTGTCTTGCCGATGTCCTGACTCGTTGTCGGCAAAGACAATCAAAGATAAGGCGCCGCCGACGCAATCTGAGCGTTCCAGGTGCCGCGCACAGAGTGTCCGGAGGAAATTAATGCGCAAGTTCCTGCTTATGTCCTGGGTCGCCGCCGCCGCGTTTTTCGCGCACGGCGCTGCCTATGCAAATGATGAATTGATCCGCCTTTCGCAAGACCCAAGGCAATGGGTCATGCCGACGGGTGACTACGCCAATCAACGCTATTCGAAACTCGAACAGATCAATTCCGACAACGTCAAGCGTCTGGTTCCGGTTTGGAGCTTCTCGACCGGCGTTCTGCGCGGCCACGAGGGCGGCCCCCTGGTGATCGGCAGCGTCATGTATTTCAGCACGCCGTTCCCCAACATCGTCTATGCGCTCGACTTGAACCACGACGGCAAGATCATCTGGAAATATGAGCCCAAGCAGGATCCCAATGTCATTCCCGTGATGTGCTGCGATACAGTCAATCGCGGCGTCGCCTATGGCGACGGTAAGATTTTCCTGCATCAGGCCGACACGACACTGGTCGCACTCGACGCGCAAACGGGTGCGGTTGTTTGGTCTGTGAAGAACGGCGATCCGGCCAAGGGCGAGACGGGCACTTCCGCACCGGCGGTCATCAAGGACAAGGTTCTCGTCGGTATTTCCGGCGGCGAATTCGGTGTTCGCGGCTCGGTAACGGCCTATAACATCAAGACCGGCAAGAAAGTCTGGCGCGGCTATTCGATGGGACCCGACTCCGACATCCTGGTGGATCCGGCCCACACGATGAGCCTTGGCAGGCCAGTCGGCCCGGATTCCGGCACCAACACCTGGAAGGGCGATCAATGGAAGATCGGCGGCGGCGCCACTTGGGGCTGGTTCTCCTTCGATCCTGAATTGAACCTCATATACTATGGCTCGGGCAATCCTTCGACCTGGAATCCGACGCAGAGGCCGGGCGACAATCGCTGGTCGATGACCGTTTGGGCGCGCGATGCCGACACTGGCATCGGCAAAGTGGGTCTATCAGCTGACGCCGCATGACCAATGGGATTATGACGCGATCAACGAAATGATCCTCGCCAACCAGGAAATGCGTAAGGTCCTGGTCCATTTCGATCGCAACGGCTTCGCCTATACGATCGATCGTGAGACGGGCGAGCCGCTGGTTGCCGAAAAATTTGACGCGGCAGTCAATTGGGCGACCAAGGTCGATTTGGATAAGAACTCTCCGAACTATGGACGCCCGCTCGTCGTTCCCGAATACTCGACGGAACATAATGGCGAAGACGTCAATTCGCAGGGCATCTGCCCGGCGGCGCTTGGTTCGAAGGATGAGCAGCCGGCCGCTTATTCGCGGATCACTGGACTGTTCTATATTCCGGCCAACCACGTGTGCATGGACTACGAGCCGTTCCATGTGAGCTACACCGCAGGCCAGCCCTATGTCGGGGCGACCTTGTCCATGTACCCGCCGAAGGGCGATACCAACATGGGCTATTTCACGGCTTGGGATGCCAAGGCCGGGAAGATCGTCTGGCAGAAAAAGGAACTGTTCTCGGTTTGGTCGGGCGCACTTGCGACCGCCGGCAACGTGGTCTTCTACGGCACTTTGGAAGGCTATCTGAAAGCGGTGGACGCCAAGACCGGCGACGAACTCTTCAAGTTCAAGACGCCGTCCGGCATTATCGGCAACGTCTCTACCTACGAGCATAACGGCAAGCAATATGTCGCCGTGCTCTCGGGCGTCGGCGGCTGGGCCGGCATCGGTCTCGCGGCCGGCCTGACGAAGGGCACCGAGGGCCTTGGCGCGGTCGGTGGCTACGCAGCTCTGTCCAACTATACGGCGCTCGGCGGTCAGTTGACTGTCTTTGCTCTGCCGGCCGGCCTCTAAGCCTCGGCAAGGCATACCAAATCTTAAACGCCCGGCGTTCAATGGCGCCGGGCGTTTTGGCAACTGGTTTCTTCTAACAAGGATAGTTTCGTGCAAATCAGCTCAGCGGTGCGGGCCTTGTCCCTGACCCTTCTTTTCGCGTGTGGGACCGCCGCCATGGCCGAGGCCCCCGGAAATTCAAAAGCGGTTAAGCAAGACGACAAAGGCAAATATCTCGACGAAAAAGGCGATCCCACGTTCAACGTCAAAGCCGATGGGGCGGTCGATTGGTATAGCTATTCCGGCTTTCGCCGTTACCATGCCGAATGCCATGTGTGTCATGGTCCGGATGGCGAGGGCTCGACCTACGCGCCAGCGCTCAAGGATTCAGTGAAGCGCATGAACTACGCTGAATTTTATGGGATCGTCGTCGGCGGCAAGCAGGATCTCGCTGGCGGCGAGAACAAGGTCATGCCGGCGCTTGGCGACAACAAAAACGTCATGTGCTATATCGACGACATTTACGTTTACCTCCGTGGCAGATCCGGCGATTCACTTGATCGCGGCCGACCGGCAAAACACGAAGAGAAACCGCAAGCAGCAGCGGATGCGGAACGCGCATGTCTTGGCGAAGCCAGCTAAGCGTAAAGCGCATGAAATTTTGGCGGAGCTTGCTCCCGTTGGCGCTGGTTTGCTCCGTCTCATCGATCGGGGCTGACGTCCTGGCACAAACCGCGGACGAGACCTCGATCGAGCTGGTCGACCCAAATGTGTTGCGGGTCTGCGCCGATCCCCGCGATCTGCCTTTCTCGAACGAGGCAGGCCAAGGGTTCGAGAACAAGATTGCCGAGCTTCTCGCCCAAAAGCTCGGTAAATCCTTGGCCTATGAGTATTACCCCGGCGCCACCGGATTTTTGCGCAATACCTTGAACGCGCATCGCTGCGACATCGTCATGGGGATGCCGCAAGGCGACGATATCGGTTCAAGGGACCAATCCCTATTACCGGACGACCTATGCCCTGGTCTCGAAAGCGGGCGCCGGGCTCGAAACGATCGACAGCCTCGAAGATCAGCGCTTGCAAACAAGGAGGATCGGCATCGTGGCCGGCACCCCTCCGGCGACCAATCTTGCGATCAATGGTCTTTTGGGAAACCTCAAATCTTATCCGCTTGTTGTCGATACTAGGTTTGATGCCCCGACCCGGTCGATGATCGAGGACCTCCAGGAGGACCGCATCGACGTCGCGATCCTATGGGGGCCGATCGCCGGCTATTTCGCGAAACAGTCCAAAACTTCGTTGAAGGTGACACCGCTCGTCAAGGAAACGACCGGACCGCGCATGATCTATCGCATCGGCATGGGCGTGCGCCATTCCGACCAGGAGTGGAAGCGTCTCCTCAACAAGATGATCGCCGACAACCAGGCCGAAATCACCCGTATATTGATTGATTATGGCGTTCCGCTTCTCGACGAGAACAATGGCCCTGTGACCCATTGAGGAGGCCTTGCGCGCAAGAGCGCATGAGCATCTGGCCTAATCAAGATTGCGTTGATGATTTTGGCGAGCGCGAAAAGTCTTTGCTCGATGAGTGTCGGCGATCTCGCACACATAGGTGAGCGACTTTTGCCGTTCGTCGAAAATCCGGAAATCCCATTCCAAATCTTGTACCGCGGTTTGGCCGGTTGGTCGGCTTCTGTCCGCAGGGGGGGCGGCTGGTCCCTGGTGCGATCTGGGCATTCTCGGCACGAATTTTTTCGGCCAGCTCCTTTTGTTTTGCGCCGAAGCGAAGAAGCCCTTCCATCACCTGGGTGCGTTCGTCGTTGAGCGTTTCGAATAGGCCGGCGAACACCGCGACGAGCTTTGCCTTCTTCGCGGCACCGCCAGTTTTGGCGAAATCCTCGATGGCATGTTCCGCCTCATCGAGCGGCGTGCGGCGTGCCGCCAGTCTTGCCACCAGATCGGCAACAGCCTGATCGCTCCGCCAATTGGAACTCTCGATCGCAGGGCCGGACCAAATCGTGGCCAGGGAGACCTGGGGCACCATGATTTGACGGCAAGGCCAGTTCGGCTGGGTGGCTGTCTTTGGTTCAACCGCAACGGCCCCGGCAGAGCCAAGCGCCACCATTAGCACGAGGCCGCTAAGCGCACGTGCGAGCCGGGATAATGAGGATCGGTGCCTAGCAAAGGGATCCGACGGCGCGTGCATGTTGACTCCGAGATCGGCTGTTTAGAGCATGTTTGGGGAGAGAGCGAAACCATGGCCGAAAAATTGCGTGCCAAGCACGGCCGGCTTCTTTTGGCGTTTGGGGCGTGGATAAAGCAGAGCAGGTGAGCGGGATCGCAAGCGGAACGCTCCCCGCCCTTTTGCGTTTGAAGAGGATCGGCTGCGTTCTGGCTTCTGCGGCGAAGCCGCTGATTTCCCCTGGTTGCGGACTTCGTATTAGAGTGAATGCTGCGCCATTAGTCTGGCGTGAAGGCCACGAGCATATAGGAACGCGAAAATGAGCGAAGCCGGCAAGGAAAAGGAAAAAACCTATAGCGAAGCCGAGATCAAGGCTCGGCTTGAAAAGGAGCTGCCGCGCTGGGTCTATGAGGGGGGATGGATCCGTCGCACGTTCAAGACCACGAGCTGGAAAGGCACGCTCATGGTGATCAACACGGTTGGCCATCTTGCCGAAGCCGCGTGGCACCATCCCGATCTCACGGCGTCTTATGCATGGGTCGAAGTGCGGCTGCAAAACCATGCGGCGAAGGGGATCACCGACAAGGATTTTGAACTCGCAAAAAAGATCGAGGAAGTCGTTCTCTGGCAGCCCGGCTTGGCGGGCGGCGCTTTGGAGGGAACGCCTGCCGGATCACCGCTTTTCCTACATCGACTACAAAAAGAGCTGAGCTTCTTGCGGCCAAGTTAGAATCAAGGACGGCTTCTAAAAGGAGAGACCGATGGGCCTGATTGAATTGATCCTGACAGTTTGCAGCCTCGCCCAACCGGCGGCTTGTGAGGAACGCCACCTTTCCTTTGTCGACGGCGGTTCGCTGAGGCAATGCATGGTCCAGGCGCCGCCGACCCTGGCCGAATGGTCGAACAGTCACCCTGGCCGCCAAATCATGAAATGGCGATGCAGCTATCCGGAAAAGGAAGGGAATGCGATTTGAGGGGATCCGCCCGTTGACCCTCTTGGAGGACGGCCCCGGAATTCCCAAAAATCGAGGCCGAATGGAATGTTCGTTAGAAATATGAGTATTCAAATAAGATTTTGGTAGTGTTTAAGCTTAAAATTCGCCTTCAATCGCGGCTTCTGGTCAACGGTCCGCCTTTCTTGGCAAAGGTTGCCGCCCGCCGTCCCGTTCTCTATATTTGGCGGATGCGCTTGCTACCTCGTTATGGAACTGGCTGAAGGGACGAGACATGGTTTCTCGCAAGAGCCAGCAAACCGCGCCAAAGCCGCGCCGTGGGGCTGAGGCTCGCCCGGCGACTCCGCTCGGTCTGCTCGCCGGCTGTCCCTTTCACGACGTCCGCATGAAGCTTTGCTCGGCCGGCCTTCGACCGACGCGCCAGCGATTGGCCCTTGGCTGGCTGTTGTTCGCCAAAGGCGATCGCCATCTGACAGCCGAGAATCTCCAGGAGGAGGCGCAGGCCTCGCGCGTCTCGATTTCGCTCGCGACGATCTACAACAGCTTGAACCAATTTACCCAAGCCGGCTTGTTGCGCGAAATTGCTATCGACGGCTCCCGGACCTATTTCGATACCAATGTCTCCGATCATCATCACTTTCTGGTCGAAAGCACGAATGCCCTGATCGATATTCCCCGCGTTGCCGTCGATCCGCGCGGCTTGCCGCAGCCCCCCGACGGCAAGTGGATCGCCGATGTCGAAGTTATCGTCCGGCTGCGCGACAGTCCGAGTGATTGAACGCCGCCGTCACACGGGTGCAGCTTCCCCTTGACATTTTGAGGATGTTTTTGATCCGCTGAACATATTCCGGTTCATGAGGATAAGCCGTATCCGCTGATTTTGCTTGCTTTTTCGGTCATGATATCGGGCGAGCGGGAAGAAAATGTGGAAACATCCTGGATTGCGGGGTTTCGGGTTTCCGTTTTGCCGCAAAGCACCCTAAAGGTGATGCGGCACTGGATCATCACGGACGAGCGGGGAATTATTGATAGATGGCCATCAATCTCTTCGCGAACAATAATAAGCAGGTTTTGCCGGGAAAGATCGGCATCCTTCTCGTCAATCTCGGTACGCCGGACTCGCCTAAATTTTGGTCGGTGCGCCGTTTCCTGAAGGAATTCCTGTCAGATCGGCGGGTTGTCGATCTGCCCCGCATTTTCTGGTGGCCTATTCTATATTTTTTCGTCCTGATCCTGCGACCGGGCCGGCTATCCAAGCAATATGCCGCGGTCTGGAACAAGGAGACCGGGGAGGGCCCTCTGAAGGCGACGACCAGGTCGCAGGCCGAGAAGCTGGCCGCGTGGATCAGCGCTGGCGGCCTCGATCCGAAGGGCCATCAGGCCGCTTCCGATCGGTTCTTCATCGCCTGGGCCATGCGGTACCGCAAGCCCGACATCGCGGAAGGAATTGTGAGCCTGAAGGATCATGGCTGCACGCGAATACTTGTCGTTCCGCTTTATCCTCAATATTCGGCGGCCACGACGGCAAGCGTCTACGACAAGGTTTTCGAGACCTTGAGAGCAATGCGCTGGCAGCCCGCCGTGCGGATCGCGCCGCCTTATTACAACGACCGCACTTATATCGACGTTCTGGCGACATCGCTTCGCGCCGGCCTATCGCGCCTCGATTTCGTGCCCGATATGATCCTGACCTCTTTCCACGGCCTGCCGAAAGCCCAGGTCGACAAGGGTGACCCTTATCTCGATCAATGCCTCGAGACCTGGCGGCTGCTGTGCGAGGATTTGGGGCTCGGTTCGGACCGGATGCCGATCAGCTTCCAGTCGCGTTTTGGTTCGGGGGATTGGTTGCAGCCTTATACGGCTGCGAGGGTCAAGAGCGCCGCGGCCCAAGGCTTGAAAAGCCTGGTGATCATATCGCCCGGGTTTTCCGCGGATTGTCTTGAAACACTTTATGAACTCGATGCCGAAAACCGCGCCATTTTCCTTGAGAATGGCGGCAAAAACTTCGCCGTGATCCCTTGCCTCAACGATAGCGAACTCGGCATGATGCTGATCTACGATCTGGTCTCACGCGAATTGAAGGGTTGGGTCTAGACCCAACGCCAAGCAAGCTGTGGCCGGTCTTTAGAAAGAGAGACCGCGCCTAAAAGAAGGTTTGGGTCGTTAAGCTCTCGATCCCACGCGAGGCAAAACTCCGGCGCGCCTCGTTGATAGAGCCCGCGACATCAAGGCCGCGGCAGGCGTCCTCGATGACGAAAACCCCAAAGCCTTGGCTATGGGCATCCTCCGCCGAAAAGCGCACGCAATAGTCCAAGGCGAGCCCGGCAATAAAAATCCGCTTAAAGCCACGCTCGCGGAGATAGCCGGCAAGCCCGGTCGGTGTCGTTCGATCGTTTTCGAAGAACGCCGAGTAGGAATCGATGGCCGGTCGGAATCCCTTCCGCAAAATGAGTTCGGCATGGGGGATCTGAAGCCCGCCGTGGAAAGCTGCGCCCGGCGTATCTTGGACGGTGTGATCCGGCCAAAGGATCTGTTTCCCATAGGCCAATTCGACCGTCTCATAGGGCTGGCGGCCGCTGTGGGACGAGGCAAATGACTGATGCCCGCGGGGATGCCAGTCCTGCGTCAGAACAACATGATCAAAGCGGCTGGCAAGCCGATTGACCAGCGTAATAATTTCGTCGCCTTGCGGCACCGGCAGGCGGCCCCCGGGGCAGAAATCATTCTGGATGTCGACGACCAGAAGAAGGTCGCTTGACTGGGTTTTACTGTTCATCGGCAATCCCTCTCGGGTTGCGAGTCTTTCCGAAGCAAGCGTAGGTGCGAGCGCGCACAACGCTCCTTATCGATTTTGGGCCATTCGCATATTTGTCCAAAATGAAACAAACGATCACAAACGTTATTTCACTGCTCTTAACCTTTACCTCTATCCCCTTCTGCGGCAAACTCAGCCCATGCTCGAATTAAAAAACTTTTGTTTGCGCAGTCTCATCTTCGGACTCTCTTTGGCTTGCGTGGCGGTTGCGAATGCGCAAGGAGATGTTCTGGCGCGCGTGAAATCCCAAGGCGTCGTCCATTGCGGGAGCGTAGCGCGGCCCGGTCTTGCCGAGCCAAACCCCGACCGATCCGACCCTTTTGCGCCAAGCGGCGAATGGTTCGGTCTCAATGTTGAGATCTGTCGGGCCATTGCGGTTGCGGTTCTTGGAACTTCAGGGCGGTTCGAATTTCGAAGCTATGACACACGAAGAGATTTCGATGCAGTCAGAACGCAAGAGGACGATATTTTCTTCCTGACCGGCTCGGATATCGTCGAGCAAGATCTTGGCGGCGCGCTTCTGCCCGGACCCAGCGTTTACTACGAAACGCGCGCCGTGTTGGTGCCTGAGATTTCGGCGGTGAAGCGTCTTGAAGACCTCAAAGGCGCAAAAGTTTGCTTCGTGAACGGCACCAGCACGCAGCGCAGCCTTGAGGCCTATTTCGAGGCCAAGCATATAGCTTTCGCCCGCCTCGGGTTCACGCAACCAGACGATATGTTTGCGGCCTATCAGGCCGGGCAATGCGACGCTGTTGCTGATGAAACGACTGCGCTTGCTAAATCGCAATTGCACAGACACGTCCAGGCCATCCCCAGTCGGATCTTGGCGCAGCCACTTGCTGCTTTTCCCATTATGGCCACCACCTCTGCCGCCGACGCCAATTGGGCTGCTATTGTGAGCTGGGCCATACATTCGCTGATGCGGGATGAAATCCGAGAAGGCCGCTGGCTTGCCGATGGTGCGAGCGCTCCGCCGATCGAGGCTTCTTATCTAGGGCTCGGCCTGGGATGGCAGAGGCGGATGATCGAAGCGCTCGGCACTTACGCCGACATTTTCAGCCGGACGCTCGGTGCGAAATCGATTTATGGGGAGGCGCGGAGCCTGAGCGTGCGATCGCGCGACGCCGGGCTCTTTCTCTCCCCCTATGCGGACTAACGCCGGACTCAGCAGAGCAGAAAGCTGCCGCAGGGCTTACGATCGGTCGGCTGGAAGTTGCGGCGACCGCCCCCTCAAGAACCAAGTCTATTGTTGCATGCGTTGAAGAACGGGTGCACTCTTTAGCGGAGATTTATTGCTGTACTACAGCTCAGGCCCAGGAAGTTATTGCAGGCCGCTAAGGCGATGCCGCAAAATAATTGAATCGATTTGGGCTGCGGGGATTCCCAACGGCTATGGGGCTGTTTTATCACGGCCACATGATTGATGAAACGGCGATTCGGAACCGGTACGAGGCGCTGCGCGCGGGTCTTGACGAACGAGAGCGTCGTCTGTTCGCGGCGGCGGAGGCTCGCGCAGCTGGGTTTGGCGGCGTAAGCGCGGTCGCGCGGGCGACGGGAATCGCGCGCAGCACCATTGATCGCGGGCTGCGGGATTTGGCGGCGTCCGCCCCCGGTCGAAAAATTCGGCGCGCAGGCGGTGGGCGGCTGTCGCTGACGCGCAAGGATCCGACGCTGCTGGAAGACCTGCGAAAGTTGCTCGAGCCGGCGACGCTCGGCGATCCGATGCGACCGCTGCTGTGGGTGTCGAAAAGCCACGCCAAGCTCGCCGCGGCGCTGCGCGACATGGGGCATCGCGTTTCAGCGAGCCGGATTCCTCAACTGCTCGAACGCCTCGGCTATCGCCGTCAAGTCAACCGCAAGAGCAAGGAAGGCGGACGCCATCCCGATCGGGACGCGCAATTCGAGCACATCAACGCGCAAGTCGAAGCGTATCAGGCCGCCGGCCAGCCGGTGATCTCGGTCGACACCAAGAAAAAAGAACTGATTGGCGAATACAAGAACGCCGGCAGCGATTATCAGCCGCAAGGTCGCCCGCTCGACGTCAATGTGCATGACTTCATCGACAAGGAACTCGGCAAGGCCATTCCCTATGGCGTCTACGATATCGGCGCGAACGCCGGCTGTGTCAGCGTCGGCATCGATCACGACACCGCCGAATTCGCGGTCAACGCCATCAGGCGCTGGCTCGCGGCGATGGGACGCGAGAGATACCCGACATGCGATCGGCTCATGATCACGGCGGATGGCGGCGGCTCCAACGGCTCGCGCGTGCGCCTGTGGAAAATCGAATTGCAAAAGCTCGCCGACGAGACCGGGCTGACCATCGGCGTTTGCCACTATCCGCCCGGCACGTCGAAATGGAACAAGATCGAGCATCGCCTGTTCTGTCACATCACGCAGAACTGGCGCGGGCGTCCTCTGACCAGCCGAACCGCCATCGTCGAATTGATCGCGGCGACGACGACAAAAACCGGTCTCACCGTTCGCTGCGAACTCGACGAAAACACCTACGCCAAAGGCGTCAAGGTCAGCGACGCCGAAATGGCCGCCCTCAACATCACCGGCGACGCGTTCCATCCAGAATGGAATTACACCATCGCACCGCGTCCGATCCCGATCTCAATATGAAGCAGTTATTTCGCAGCGATGCCTAAC
>CAWAXL010000040.1:0-86549 GCA_963785995.1 uncultured Alphaproteobacteria bacterium | reverse complement strand
CCGGCCATATTCTTGCGGCGACAAGCCGTTAAAACTGTCATACGCGGCTGCGGGACCGCTGCTAATGAATAGGCGTTCGTAGTTCGATCCGTTCAGGTGAAGGCATAGGTCGATACATGGGTTATCCTTTCGTTATCGAAAAAAGCATTTTATTCGTTGGTCCGTCGGATAGTTAGAACGTGGCATTGGTTGTGCCGCGAGCGCCAGCGCCCGGTCAGAAATAAACATCGGCGGGCGAGTACCAACAATCCTAGCCATGAGCGCAGCGACTACAGTCGCGCAATCATCATGACCACCAGGCGGATGTCCGACCAAATCCTTCGCACCAATGCGCGATGCCCGTCTCTCAAGCGAGCAAAGTTGCATCGCTAAGCGCCTATGATCGAGAAGCTGGACGCGCTTGGAATTCAAGATCGGAAGGAATGCAGAGAAATAATCCGACGTCGTCATATCCGCATGATTGTATTTGACGCCATGCTTGCCGAACAATTCAACCGTGAACCCAGCGCCATATCTATCGCCCGTGATTTTGTGAAGACGATAACTCTTCAAGACATCACAGAATTCAATGACAACCTGTTCCGGGCTAAATGGCGGCCGCTTCTCAAGCAACACGTCCAAAATGCCGATGCCCTTTTCCGTATGGCCAATAGCCAACGTAAAACTGTCTTGCGCGCCGCCGCTTGGATCGACATGCGCCGTATAGGCAATGCCCGTTCTGTAATCTATTTGGAAGCATCCCTGCGCCGTGCAGGCGGTGACAACTTCAGGTGACACATAGCTTTCGAGATCATTGCGGAACTCGCCGCCCCATTCCGATGCCGCAACAGCCGCATCATCCTCGTAAGCGCGATCGATAATGCTTTGCTTGATTGTCGGATTGAAAAGCTTCGTCGGGCCATTGGCGACGAGGATCGCGGGATTGCCTTGCGGGCCATAATGCTTTTGAAAAGTCCGCCATGTCTCGCCACGTCGCGCATGCGGGCTGCCTATGCAAAACAGCGTTCCGCCGGTCGTTGCCATGCTAGGCCTGACTGCGGCGAGAATCTCTTTGTCCGGGTTGCGGCTGCCAATATCGTCCGCCTGCCACATGCTGCATTCTTCGGCGATGACGGCAACACACGTGGGACCACGAATTGTTCTGAAGCTGGCCGGCCGTATCCGAATATCAATGCGGTTTTTTAAGCTGATCGTGTCGGACGTGATGCCGTCGACAAGCGCAGCGAACCGAGGAACATTGGTGAATATGCCTTTGAGAAAGTTCAGAGCTTGCTCAGCCTGCGCGACGGATGCGGCAAGGATTGGCAGCATGCCACGTTCGCCAGGCCCGAGAACCGACCTATAGTCGACACAGCCCGCCAAATAAGCCGCTAGAGTGCCAATGGACCGCGTCTTGCCACTACGCCGCCCGGCAATGATCCAAAGCTCTTCCACGGCCTCGGTTGGCGTTCCTGTGCGGCCTGTAAGTTGCGTGAACGTCTCAAGCTCGTCCGCCGTCAGTGGTTCACCCATGGCGGCGATCAAGCAGCGTCCGCATAGTCGCAAAGGACGGCCCGCCAAGCATGGTGCCAAGCCATTCCTTGTCTTCAAGCGCCTGCCGGACGGTGATCAACTTGTTCATGCCATCCCCTCGGCAGGCTCGCAGCGCATGGCGTAATCGAGATTGAGCCGCGCACCTCTAAGGCGCCAGCGGGATCGTCTCAGGCGATCGACCTTCTCTATGTCCAGAGGATGCCTATTCAGCCACACAGCAGGGCCAGCAAACCGCGCAAACCGAATTACCGACGCCTTGGCTTTCGCTTCTTCTTCTATGGCCTCCAGGACGCCCCTGTAGGCCATAGCGATGGCATTCTCAGCCGCAGGGACATCGTCGTCCGCCATCGCGAACGTGAGGGTATCGCCATCATCGTCCACGGTTAGCTTCATTCCGCGTCACCCTTTGGCAAGGGCTTGGCGAAATAGTCGGCCAGCACGCGGGATCCGTCATTTACCGGCTTGGCCACGCGTTCCAGGCCGATAGATTCGAGCATCCGGCGCAAATTTCCAGCCAGACGGTTGAAGACATCCAAATCAACCTTGTCGTCACCTTCCGACATGCGCGCCTCGAGCCTTTCAAGCTCGACCGACGTTGTCGCAATGCGCCGGCATAGACTTAGTTGAGCTTCCGAACACGCTTCAGGACCGCCCAAGTCGATGACATGGAGCTCGACCAGATCCTTCCACCTGCGCACCCAGGCGCCACGCCCGTCGCCGCCGAGAACGAAAGGGCGATTTCCGTTCGTGGTCGCACTGCGAAGCTTGCTCGGGCGGCCTACGATAGGCGTAATATTTTCGGTGGCTTCCATCGGCTCTCTAAACATGGGTACAACAATGGGTGCGTCCAATTACGCCGCCGTTTCCGCTGTAAAGTCAATGGCATTCAGAGGAGAATAGTCCGCCATACCAGGTTTTCAACAGCGAGATTTTGGTGCTGGGAAAAATGGGTAAGCTTAGCAGTAATCTTTCTCTACCTCGGTGTTTGGGACTTTCGATAAAGCCTGAACCTGAGCATTTGCACCCTCATCCCAAACCATGTCTCATGACGGACGTGACGCATTTGCTATGGAACCCATACAAAATTAGTTAGGGGGTAGAGGGGGGGTAGAGAGGGGGTAGATATTTCTGGCGCGCTATATGGAAAAGTCCGTCATGTCCGACATGGGGCATGGTCGCTTTTGTTGAATTTATAGGGTTTTCTGCAATCGCGACGGATGCTGCGTCATGGTCAACTGCTCAAAACCGTAGTCGGCAGCATTCAGGTTTCTTAAGTCCCTGGAGGCAATAACGAGATTGGTCCAGCCGGGGCACCATAGGGACAAATCGGCCCGAGCCCATACGGCCACGCCTCTTTCTTTAAGCCAGGCCATGCCGGCAAGGTTCTTGTCTGGCATTTGATACGGCTCACCAATGAGGGCCGAGTTTTCCCAGGTTGTCAGCCCTTTAAAACCGCGTTTACGGAACAGGCGCCCATGGTCAAACAGTTCATGCCTGTTCGGCATTTCCCGCGCATCCCTATGTCCCCAGTGATCGTGTTGGAGGAGATAGCTCCGATTCGATTCTGGCTTGAACCATCCGCTGCACGGCAGGATATCGTCGAGTAATGCTGAGTAGGCCTCCGCGTGTTCCTCATAAAATGCGTCGAGCAGTTCCTTACCTCTAGGAAGCAGCGATAACCTTTTATGTGTCTCTGTGAGCTTTGCAAACATTTGGCGTTCAATCACATTTGACATATCCGCGGCCTTTCCAGTCTCTGACGGCTTTCCATTTCAGCGCGGTTAGAATGCTTCCGATGCGGCGTTGCTCGATAGTTCCTATTCTGCCCGTTTCTATGAACAGCGCGCCCTTGGCGACGTCACAAACGCTGACGCGGGTTTTGCCCTTCAGGTACGCCGAAATGATATTCTCCCAAGCGTCGGCATCGTAGCGGGCTTCTTGCTCTGGCCGAATGTGCAGGGCCTCAAAGTTTTTATCCGGCCACCATTTCTCGCCGGCTTTAAACAGATGAACGGCTTCGGCAAAAAGCTGGTCACGGTCGGCCGCGAGAGCTTGAATATTAATAAGCGAAAGCAGGACCGGCCAAAAACGCCGTCCGCCGGTCGCATCCTTAAGGTAGTTGTTATCGTTTGTTGAACCGATGAATACGCACTGGCGCGGCTGAATGACTTCCTTGCGGCCGTAGCTGGGGCGATATCGTTCGGTTGTTCTGGTGATGAATGCCTTGAGTGTCGTGGTCTCGGCTTTGCTCATTGCCGACAACTCACCGATCTCAATTAACCATTTCCCTTGCAGATGCTGTGAAACATCCTTGCCGTCCCGCACGTCTGGTAAATTGTCGGAAAACCAAACTCCGCCGATGGTTTCACACACTTTCGATTTTAGGAGACCTTGCGGTCCTTCCAAAATGAGCATGTAATCTTGCTTGCACCCCGGCTGAAATATCCTGGCTACCAATGAAACGAAGAAGGCTTTGCCGATACCTATTGTATAAGGCGAACGCTCCGCGCCGAGATAGTGCGATAGCCAAATGTTGAGCCGGTCGCAACCATCCCACTTAAGCCCTTCGAGATAGTCGCGGATGGGGTGAAATGCTCTTTCGCGACTTCTTAAATCCACTGCTTGATGGCATGTGTCCTTCCCTATTTTTGCGAGGCCGTTTTGCTGCATCCATTCTTGCAGTTGTGTTATGTCTTCGTCCCTCACTGCGCGCGGCATAGTTTCGCTCGACCCGCTATTCCGTGTGTTGATATCTGGCAGGGGGTTAAGCAGGACGACGGCACGAAGCATTTCGTCGTAAGCGAAGCATTCAGATAGCTGGTTGGCGTCTCGCAAAGCGGCCATAGCGCTTGCTAAGTTTGGCACTATTCGCCCTTTATCATCAAAACATCCATTTTGTAGAAAATCCGGTGTCGGCGGCGGTGGGCGTCTAGTGCCACACCCCGGTTGATTTTCCTGCGACGCGCGCTCGGCGCGACTATCGTATCCGAGCCACGCCGCGCACTTTTTGGCGACCTTCTCGCCGAAGATTTCGGAAATTGTCTTGAAGCCGCGACTGGGCTTGCCCACGACATGGACTTTGGCAGCGTCCTCTGCAGTTTTGATATGGTCGCGGGCAAAGCCGCCTGCAGCAACTATTGCCTCCGCGAATAGCTTGACGTCCGGCGCGGACATGCCGGATCGGGCGAGGAACCCGCCTATCGCGATGAACGCATCATGACGCGATCCCGAGGCCGGCATATACCTGGCGAACAAGCAGGCCGCCGCCACTTTTGCCGCCGCCTTGAGAATATTCTCCGCGGTGACTTGGGCTGGGTCTCCGCTGCGATCTGGTTCCCAATTGATAGCTTCGCCTTCTTCATGGATTGACCCAGGGAATACCGACTGGGCACCTTTGCCTCCGCCTCCTAGTCGAACCTCAAGGAGGCGTGCCTTTAAGTCTTTGGGCGCGGATGGGTCGTCAAAACTCTCAACCGCCTTGTCTGGCGTATCGGCGACGCGGTATAACCAATGTGCTCCACGCGTCGATGCGCGGCCGAATGATGCGTTTGTCCGTGGGAAAAAGTACGGCGCGAGCGCAATCGCTTCCGGACAATCAAGGTCGATGTCGGTCAGTCCGCCCGATGCGGCGCCAAGCACAACGCCGATATTTTGCGGCTTGCCGTTAAAACATTTTGGCGCGGTCTCGCGGGGTGAGTTGCAGCGTTTGCCAACCATCACGACCAGGATTTTTGCTCCTGTGCGGATTGGTATCGGCGCCCAGCCGCGTTCAATATATTGCAAGGCGATGTCGAGTGCTGGGGTGATCATCGGACACCCCGCTTCCGGCTGTTCCCGGCGATCTCGTCAGCACCTTTTGCGGATGCGAGCATTTCCTTTAGCCAAAGAATATCAGCCGATGCGATGACTTTTTTGGCCTTGAACTTTACAACGAGATCGTGCAGCCGCTGCTTTTCGGGAAGGGTTGTCCAGTCGTATGTTGCGTGCCTAACCTTGTCGATTAGGCGAAAGATTTCTGAGGTTGCTGGGACGTCAGTCATGCCGCCTCCTGCGCGCAGCGTTCGCGCCAAATGCGGGTCAGCACTTCCGCCTGTTTGTCGCTAAGGCCTCGGCCGCGCCAATTCGTGAGAAGGTTCGCGCAGAATGATTTCTCCCATGGGCTCGCCTGGCCTGATTGCAGAATTTGCTCGGCCGCTTCAGGCCATGATGCGGGCCATTGACGCGCTGACGGTTTTGGTGGATGCGGCTGTTGCCGTCTGCCGCGCGACTTTCTTGCTTTCCGCGTGTTTGACGCGGCGCTCCCGACGATGATGTCGGTCCAGGTCAGCCCGCAATTTTCCACGAGCCGATGCGCCATCCGTCCAGCGTTGGCGATCTCGCCATCGTGGGCAGACCCTAACATCCCCAAGAGGCGCGCAAGCCGCGTCCTGGCGTCATCATCGAATGTGGCGATCTCGCGGGACTCGTTCATCGCGCACCGCCAATGATGCGCAGGCAGCGCCAGTGCTCGAGCGCGGTCATGCGCCTCGTCGAGCGAATGAGCAATCGCGTGCGGAATTCCCTGCTTGATGCAGTGAAACCGAAACTCTTCCTGAGCCTCCGATAAAGTCTCGCCGAGCCGTTTGAGTTCGAGAAATCGAACTGAGCCGTAGGGGCTTACCAGCACAATGTCTGGAATGCCGGGATCGGACTCCCATGTGCCTTCAAGCCCGCCGCCGTTCGGACGTCGCGTAGCTCGCCATTCGGCGTATGCCACCAGAGCCAATCGGGCAGGGCGTGGCGCCTCAAAACCTCTGCTACATCACATTGCAATCGGCTTTCGCGCGGCCGGATCGTTGGCGCCTTGCGAGCGCGCGGCTTGCGACCTGAGGCGAGCATGAGAAGAGGCGGGATCGCGGTCATGCCGCCCCGCCTTTCATCATCGCATAGATTGCCCGGCGAAGCGCATTTTCAGCGTCGAAGTCAGGCGTCTTTTCAGTGGGCGGCACGGACACCGCCCGCGGCGTCAAAACGCGCCTGACCGCCTCGGCTTGTGTCGCAAACACACCTATTTTTTTCCCGTCGGCATCGACCGCAATAAAACCGGTCGGTACCCTGGCAATGGTGCCACGGAGTTCGCGCCCGTCGTAAACTGCATTTGCAGGGGTCATGGCGCTCACCGAGGCGACGTGCGCCGCCTCGACGGCGTACTCAAGGTTCAGATCCTTGATAGCGGCCACCACGGCGACCGGATTGCGCGTAGTAACTTTGTCTTGCGTCGCGCCGGATTTTTGGGCTATATTCTGAATGTCGATGCCTAGCCGCAAACCGACATTTTTAGAGGCCGTCAGCGTCGGGAGCGCTGGCGGCTTTTCCATGTTGGTCATGGTGGCTCACTCCTCACCGGGCTTGCGCCGGGGGGCAGCGAATTTTGCCTTAGGCAATGCAGCGGCAAATTCCTTGACTGAGTCATACTCAATCAAAGTACGGCGCCCAGCTTTACGGGCGCGCAAAACACCGCGACGAAGGTAGTCGTTTTTTACAATCCATTCGCTGACGCCGAACAGCTTCGCGGCGTCCTGGATTCCGATGAACAGCGGCTCCAACTCGTGACCTCCAAATCAGGGCGCGTAAAAACAACCGCGCTAACCTGAAATTAGAGGTAATGCCGCCACTTCCCTTGTCGAAGTGGTAACTAAATAAAATTAGTTACCACTTCGACCAGTTTACGACATCCTCCTTGGTTACATCGACTTGTATGCCAACAGAGACCAATTTCGCGACGCTCGTATAAAGGGGCGTCCCACATAGTTTTTTCACCGTAGTGGCAATAGCGCGCGTGCGGCCGCGAATCTGATTATCACCTTCTTCGAGGCTCCCCTTGCGGCTCCCCCGACCGCCAATCAAATAAGGGCCTAGGTTATCGAAAAGAGTATTTCCGTATTCATCAAACTTTGAACTGGCTACAGCAGCTGCCTGCCGGAACTCAGCATCAAACATAGGATCGTAAGAAATCCATTTGCATAATTTGGCTGCATCCGCCCAGCTGGCCATAAATTCTTTTTTTGTGAAAAATCCAGGGGTTTCGCGAGATGGTTAGTTCGAGGGCTGCGTAAGAAAACAAGATAGCGCATGCCTGATCGTGTACGGACACGTTCTCGTCGGATATATCCCACGTTGAGAGATGATGTGAACGTTCAAATGAATTTATGGCCGTAGCTGTCGCATTTTCGTCTTTTTTGTCCGCTGCCAAGCATGCTTGCTTCAGTTCGGTCCATACCGATTCCATTCTGTCGTCTATTAGAAGCCGAGTTCTCACATCCCCGCCGAAATTATTTACGAGTGCCATGCTTTTCACGGCAGGGGGGACCCAAGCCGGGATCTCTTCGGCAGTTATCATGCGGCACCTTTTTGCATAGGCACAACCTTGCCGCCCTGTTGCGGCCGGTCGCAGAAGTTGGCCCATGCCGTCATGATCGCGATGCGTTTCTGGAAGGCGTCACCGCGCGCATAGGCCCGCTCGACTTTGGTGCCGACCTTATGTCCGAGCGACATCTCGGCAAGCTCCCAGGGAAAGCTCGTCTGTTCCTGGGCCCATGTCCGGAATGTTGATCGGAAACCGTGCGTCGTTGCAGCTCTTTTGCGACCCATCCGATCGAGCACGGCAAGCATAGCGTTCACGGATAGCCGCGCGCCGGTGATGTCATTTGGAAACGCATATTCGCTTCGGACGACTTTGGCGCCGATTTCCTGCACCATCGTCCGCGCCTTGTCGAACACGGCCAGTGCAGCTGTCGAGAGCGGGACGCGATGTTCTCTGCCTGTTTTGCTGAGGGCTGGAATGATCCACATTGCCGCGGTGTGATCGATATCGGCATGCCGGGCGTTGAGGACGTCCGCGGTCCGCACGCACGTCAGAATGGCAAATTCTAATGCAAGGGCTGCCATGCCTTGGCGCGCGCGCAGATCGGCGAGGAAAGCCGGCATGTCTGCATAGGGCAGCGCAGTCTGATGCTTGACCGCGCGGACCTTGCTGCGCGCCGGCAAGAGATTGTCGAGATGATCGCGCCAGCGTGCCGGGTTTTCGCCTTTACGATAGCCGCTCACGGTTGCCCAGCCGAGCACCGATTCGATGCGTCCGCGCAGGCGGGAAGCCGTCTCCGGTTTTTCAAGCCAAATCGGCTCAATCACCTTCATGACATGGGGCGTGTCGATTTCCGCAACCGACATCCGGCCGATGATTGGTGATGCGTAGGTCCGCAATGTCGATTCCCATTGCGCCGCGTGCACAGCGTTTTTCCATCCGGCTTGGTGTTGCCTGATGTAAATTTCAGCGGCTTGATCGAAGGTCATCACGGCAACACGCGCAGCAAGGTTCTTGGCCACCTCGCAATTGCGGCGGTCGATTGGGTCGATGCCTTGCTTGACCAGCTTACGATATTCTCGCGCTGTCTCGCGTGCTTCGCTTAAGGAAATGTCATGAACGGAGCCGAGGCCCATGTCGCGCGCCTTGCTACCCTTCAGCGCGTATCTGAAAATCCATGATCGACGCCGATTGTCGTCCGCGCCAAGCGAGACCTGCAAATAAAGATTACCCCCGTCGCAATGCAGTCCAGGCTTGAGGCTTTTAAATGAAGCCGGAAGTCGATTGATGCCGCGTGCCATGAGTTGTCCGCTGGTCGGGGCGATTTCTGCCCATTTCTGTACCCATATTTTTATACCAACTTCGGCACCCTTTGGCAACCGTGCACAACAGCAATTATAGGAATATCTGTTGATTTCTGGATGTTTTCCACCGTCCGCAACTGTCCACAAACGGCGGTAGGCAAGACGGTTCTTCCGCCATCACTTTTCCGCCGGTCCAAAGTTTCAGGATGGAATTGCCCAAGAAACTCATCAACAGTAAATAGGCGAGGACGCCCGCGCCCGAGAGCGCAAGGTGGAACCGGAGGATACGCAAAAACCCCGACGTCTTTTTCAAGCCGAAGAGATGGGAATATTCGGGTGTCACGGAGTTGTTGAGAAGATTCGTTGCCGATGTTCCGAGCCTTGCAAGCGTGCGCGACGTCGAAAAGATGGCGATGCGATCCGGCCCGGTGACAAGGCCGAGAACAGTGATCGGGCCCTGGATCATTAAGGCATAGGCGACGGACACGAACATATAGCTGATCGAAGGATTGAACAGACGTTTGATCTCGCTGCGCGAGCAATGGCTCCAACCGATGGGCAGCCAGGGCGCGATCGATCGGATCCAGACAAAGATGGCGCTCGTGAAAACGAGCCGATTGACCAGGATGATAATGGCCGCGAGAACGAGGTCGCCGCCGAGCAAGGCAACGGCGGCCGTGGATAATCCTTCGACCAATCTACTGGTCCCGTTCCACGCAATCTCGCTGGCGGGTCGACCTGCCGCGCGCCGCGCCTGAAAAGAGCAGGAAATATTGATAAAAAATCAAGCTTGCCCCGAGAAGGGCAAGCACGAGTTTCGCTTCGATATCCGAAACCTCGCCCAAGGCGAAGATGGACCGCATGGGGACTGCAAAAATTACGGCGCCGGCTAAAATCGCAACGACAGCGGTAATGATGTTGAGGAGCACGAAGACGCTTTGATAGGTGACGAGGACACCCGACCGGTCGCCGCCCGCCGCCTTCATCGTCATTTCATTCTTGGCGATAAACGTAAAACCGAAATCGCTGAACGTCAGATAGGTCGGTATCGACGAGAGCAGCAGCCACACGCCATATCGCTCGATCCCCCAAGCATGCAGAAGGACCGGAACGAGCAGAATCTGAACGCCGATCAGGACGAGCTGATTATAGACGTGTCCGCCTAGGGTGAAGCCGACGCGGCGAAATGAACTCGAGAGGGTCATGGAGCCCCTAAGTTGCGGAAAGACGAGGATTTCGCCGCGCAAAGGCAACCGAATTTGCGCCAATTCGCGCGGTGTTGATGGTCTCCAGCTTTGGCAAGATCATGACGAAAAATTGAGCAAGATCCATACCAGGGGGCCGCCTATCAGCTTCTGAAGTATCGAGAGGATGACCGGCCAACCTCAATGATGACAATGCCGGTCGCCCCAGTTTATCAGCATATCAGCCGTCAAATCACGACTCGTTCAATAGTTTTTCGACAAATCCGCCGATGCCTTCCTTCACGCGCAGAGTGCGGTGGCGTTCGGCGGCAAGGATAGCGAGCAAATCGCCGAAGGTGTTTTGCAGATCGTCATTCACGAGGACGTAGTCGTATTGGGCCCACCTTCGAATTTCATTGCGCGCGTCGTTCAACCTTTTGGCGATGATCTCGGGCGAATCCTCGGCGCGGCGTTCAAGCCGCGCACTGTAGTTCCTTCATCGACGGCGGCAGGATAAAGATGGTGACGACATTGTCGGCCGACTTCTGCTTGACCTGCTGCGTTCCCTGATAGTCGATGTCGAAGAGAACATCACGGCCCTGGCGCAGAACCTCTTCGACGGGCTCGCGCGGCGTCCCGTAGAAATTGCCGTGCACTTCCGCCCATTCGAGCAAATCGCCGCCATCGCGCAACGCTTCGAAATGTTTCTTGGTGATGAATGTATAATGGATGCCGTCGACCTCACTCGAACGGCGCGGCCGTGTGGTGACCGAGATCGACAGAGTCAGGTCGAGGTCGCGCGTCTGAAGCAGCATCCGAGTCAAGGTCGTCTTGCCAGCCCCCGACGGCGAGGAAAGAATTAACATCAGACCGCGGCGGCTAGGCCCAGGGTCATGAGCGCTGGGGGCCGGTTCGGTCGTGGGCGGATTGTCTCAAACTCATTGGTTACTCGATATTCTGGATCTGTTCGCGAAACTGCTCGATCTCGACCCGCAATTCGAGGCCAAGGCCGGTCAAATTCGCGTCATTCGATTTCGCGCAAAGCGTATTGGCCTCGCGGGCCAATTCCTGGGCCAGAAAGTCGAGCTTGCGGCCGACCGTGCCGCCCTTGGTCAAAAGATCGCGCGCCGCCGCCGTGTGAGCGACAAGGCGATCCAATTCCTCCCTGATGTCGGCCTTGGCAGCGAGCATGAGCGCCTCCTGATGCAGGCGATTCTGGTCGAAATTCACGTTTCCGGCAAGAATGGCGAGAGTTTGCGCGAGCCGGGTGGCAATCGCCTCCGGCTGGCGCCCGGGGCAGACCTCGGCCGCCTGCATCAAAGCGGTAATGCGTTCAAGTCTGGCGAAAAGCACAGGGGCAAGCGCCTGTCCCTCGCTTTGCCGCATGGTCGCGAGGGCGCCCAACGCGGCGCCGAGCCCATCGAGAACGATGCGACGCGCGTGCAAAATCTCGGCTTCGCTATCGGCCGCCTCGATGACTTCAACAACGCCCCGCATGGCGAGAAGCCCATCAAGCGTTGCCGGCGCTACGGCCGCAGGCAGCGGGATCGCGGCGACTGCTTCGACGAGCTTCCGCAGCAAAACCTCGTTGACGCGAATCTCGGGGACCATGATCTCGCGGTGAGCGGTCAGCGTGGCATGGACCGTTCCGCGGGCCAAATCTCGGGCGATGCGGGCGCGTGCTTCCGTCTCGATCGCGTCGAAGGGAGGCGGCAAGCGCAGCCTGACATCGAGACCCTTGGCGTTGACCGACTTGAGTTCCCACGCAAAGCGCCACGATCCGGAGCTTCCGGCGTCCCGGGCGAAGCCCGTCATGCTGGCAATTTTCATTGGAAACTTGAAACCTGAGACATCGAGCTGGCCCGCACCATAGAACCGCCGGCCATCTCGCTCAAGACGATCCCTTGGGAAAGTCCAATCCCATTTCCCGGTAGCGTTCGGGATCGTCGGCCCAATTCTCGCGAACTTTGACGAACAGAAAGAGATGAACCTTTTGGTCTGTCGCCTCCATGATGTCCTTGCGCGCCGCTGTGCCGATGGCCTTGATCGTGTGGCCTCCTTCGCCGATCACGATTTTCTTGTGCCCCTCGCGCATCACATAGATCGTCTGTTCGATCCGCACTGAACCGTCCGGCATGTCCTTCCAGAGTTCGGTTTCCACCGTCGATTGGTAAGGCAATTCATCGTGCAGGCGCTCAAAGATTTTTTCGCGCGTGATTTCGGCGGCGAGCGAGCGCAACGGCGCATCGGTGATCTGGTCTTCCGGATAGAGCCAGGGGCCCGGAGGCCATCAGCGTGGCGAGGTGCTGCCTGAATTTGGCGAACGCCGTGGCCGCGCAGGGCCGAAATCATGAACGTGTCCGCAAACGTGAAAGCGCTGTTGAGCCGATCGGCGAGCTCGAGAAGCTTCGGCGGCTCAACCGTGTCAATCTTGTTCAACACCAGAATCTTGACGCCGCCCACGCGCGGCAGGCCAGCAAGGATGGCCTCGACTTCTTCATCCATGCCTTTCCGCGCGTCCACGAGCAAGGCGACGACGTCGGCGTCGCCGGCGCCGCTCCAAGCCGACGTCACCATGGCCCGATCGAGCCGCCGCTTGGGTGCGAAGATTCCGGGCGTATCCACAAAAATGATCTGCGCAGGATCCTCGATGGCAATGCCACGTACCGGGCTGCGTGTCGTTTGCACCTTGCGTGAGACGATCGAAACCTTGGTGCCGACGAGTTGATTAATCAACGTCGATTTTCCGGCATTCGGCGTACCGATGAGGGCGACAAAACCACAGCTTGTTCCGAGCACCGCGGGGGCCGTTCACGCGGCCCCCTTTTAGCCGGCTTGGTCGATGCCCTCGCGCGCGATGAAATTGGCCGCGGAAGCCTGCTCGGCGAGGCGTTTGGTGAGGCCTTTGGCTTCGGCGAGCGGATAGCCGCGCACTTCGACGCTGATCGTGAATTCCGGTGCATGGTCGGGCCCGGATCGCGCGACTTCGCGATAAAGGGGGGTCGGGAGGCCGCGCGCTTGCGCCCATTCCTGCAGCGCGGTCTTAGGGTCGCGCAGCGGCCGATCCGGCGACAGCATTCGCGACGCCGAATGCAGCGGCTACGACGCCTTTGGCCGCGGCATAGCCTGCATCGAGAAAGATCGCGCCGATGATCGATTCGCAGACATCGCCCAAAATGGCCGCCTTGGTTGCTGCCCGTCTGCTTTTCGCTTTCGCCCAAACGCACGTGGGTTTCGATTCCCCATTCGCGCGCGACCTCGGCGCAGCTTTCCTTGCGAACGAGGCCGGCGAGGCGGCGGGAAAGCTCCCCTTCCTCAGCCTCGGGAAAGGCCACATACAGCATTTCGGAAATCGCGAGACCGAGAACCCGGTCGCCAAGAAATTCGAGCCTTTGATAAGTCTCGCGCCTGCGGCCCGTCACCGCGCTCATGTGAGTGAGCGCGGCCGCAATGAGATTTGCGATCGGCAAAATGATGTCCGATGCGATCCTCGAGTGCTTTGATATCCTGAACTTGCCGCGACATTTTATTTCACGGTTTTGAGCATCCGGTCCCAACGTACCGTCCAAGGCCATTCCCAGAAGGCCCAGGCAGGTTCGCCCTTGCCAACCGAAAAGAAGATCAATTCGGCGCGGCCGACAAGATTTTGGAACGGGACAAAACCAACACCGCCCTGGTCGGGTGCAACGCGGCTGTCGGTCGAATTGTCCCGATTGTCGCCCATCATGAAATACTCTCCGTCGGGCACTTCGAAGACCCTTGTATTGTCGTTGAAGCCGGAGTCGCCCTGGATCTCGATGATTGTGTGGCTAACGCCCGCCAGGAAGGGTCTCACGATAGGTGGGGACATCCGTCTCGCGGCCGTAGAAATCTTCGGTATGCGCCTTGGCGATCGGGTCGCGCGGCACGATCTCGCCGTTGATGATAAAGCCGGCCGTCCTTCATCTGGATCTTGTCGCCGGGCAGTCCGATCACGCGCTTGATGTAATCCGTCTGCCCGTCGCGCGGAAGCTTGAAGACGACGACATCGCCGCGTTTTGGCGGCGAGGCGAGAATCCGCCCCGAGAACAAATGCGGGCTAAACGGCAATGAATGATCGGAATAGCCATAGGCATATTTGGAGACGAAAAGATAATCGCCGATCAGAAGCGTCGGAATCATCGAGCCGGATGGGATATTGAACGGCTGAAACAGGAATGTACGTACGACGAGCGCTATCAGCAGCGCCTGGAACGATGACCTTCAAGGTATCGCCCTTGCCGCCTTCCTTGGCGCGTTGCTTCGTTCCGCGGCCTTTTCCGATCCAATCGTGCTGGCTCTGTCATTTTATCTTCTCTCAAGAGCAATTCAGGCGTCAGCCGTTCCCGGACGCCTGGACATGCCGAACAAAAGCTTGGAGCAGCCGCGATCCAACGCGCCCAAACCCATATTTCTCGGGGCTGGCCTACTCCAAGGTGGGCTCCTTACCATGCCGGTCCACGCCGGTATAGAGTGCGGCCGATCCTCGGACATCGCATTCTGGACCGAATTCAAGGCCCGCGCGGATCAATAAAACAGGGGAGAAACCCTTGATTTTTAACGTCAAGACCGAGGCGCAGAGCCCGCCACCTTGCCAAAACTTAATCCTGACGTAACGCGATGGCGGGGTCCTGCACGATCGCCTCGATGATCACCTGCGCCTGAGCCAGCGGATATTCGTCGGTCAGCGTGAGGTGGATCAGGATCGAATGCCCCAGCGGGGTGAGGTCAGCCAATCGCAAGGCCGCGCCGCCGGTCAGAGCCATGGTCGGCTTGCCTGAAGGCAGATTAACGACGCCCATATCTCGCCACCTCACGCCGGCGCGGAGCCCGGTGCCGAGCGCCTTGGCGCAGGCTTCCTTGGCGGCGAATCGCTTCGCGTAGGAAGCGGCGCGGCCGGCTCGTCCATTGGATTTGCGCCGCTCGGTCTCGGTGAAACATCGCAGGACGAAACGGTCGCCGAAGCGTGCCAAGGACTGCTCGATGCGACGAATATCGCAAAGGTCGTTGCCGAAACCTATGATCATCTGGTCATGCCCGGGTTGCCGCCAAGCATTGGTCCGTTCTTGCAGAACATGCTCTAGCTCGCCGTCCGGCGACCCTCATCCATCGCCATGCGCATCTTCTTGATCGCGGCGTCGAGTCCAATGAACACTGCCTCGCCGATCAGAAAATGACCAATATTCAATTCGACGATTTCCGGTAATGCCGGCGACGATCTTGGCGGTGGCAAAATCGAGACCGTGGCCGGCGTGACATTCAAGTCCCACCCCGCTCGCAAGCGCCGCCGCCGTCTTGATGCGCAGCAATTCGTTTTGGGCGCGCTCGTTTTCGGCATGAGTGAGCGCATCGCACCAGGCGCCGGTATGAAATTCGATGACGGGCGCGCCGATCGAGCGCGATGCCTTCACGGCCTCCAAGGATGGTTCGATAAACAACGAGACGCGAATCCCGGCTTTCAGCAATTCGGCGGTCACGATTTTCAAATGGTCATGGCCGCCCATGACGTCCAGGCCGCCCTCGGTGGTGCGCTCGCTCCGCTTTTCGGGAACCAGGCAACAGGCATGCGGCCGCGTATCGAGGGCCACCGCGACCATGTCGTCGGTTGCCGCCATTTCGAAATTCAGCGGCTTTGCAATTTCCCGTTTCAGCCGCGCCATGTCCTCGTCGCGAATGTGGCGGCGGTCTTCGCGCAAATGCGCGGTGATGCCATCGGCGCCAGCCCTCGACCGCAAGATGGGCGGCGCGCACCGGATCGGGAAAAGCGCCGCCGCGCGCGTTGCGCAAGGTCGCGACGTGGTCGATATTGACGCCGAGCCGCACGGAGTTCGACGCAGCCATTATCCGTTCACCCGCTCGACCTTGCTGAACCACCGGGCCGTGCCCGCAAATGCGAGATGATCGTGTTCAAATGTTTTAGATCATTGACTTCCACATCGATGATCATTTCGCGGAAGTCGGCGGACAGCGGCTTAATCGTAATCGTGTCGATATTGGCGGAATGATCGCCGATCACGGTGGCAATCGTCCCCAAGGTCCCCGGCTCGTTGATCGCCGTGATCAAGAGGCGGGCTGGGAACAGCTCGTGACGGCTCTCCTCGATGTCCCAACGCACATCGAGCCAACGCTCGGGCTCTTCATCGAAGGCGGTCAGATCGGGAGATTGGATCGGGTAGATCGTGATTCCTTCTCCCGGAGTCAGAATGCCGACGATGCGATCGCCCGGCACCGCTCCGCCGCTCGGCGCGAAGCGCACCGGCAGGTCGCCGTGCGAGCCGCGGATCGGGATCGAGGTTGGATCCGGCTCACCGCCGCCGGGAATTTTGAAGACCAGACTTGAGGCCTTCTTCAGGCCGAACCAGCCGGCTTCTCCACGCGGACTTGCGACGACGGCTTTGCGCTCTTCCATGAATTCCGGATAGACCGCCTTGACCACATCCCCGGAAAACATCTCGCCGCGGCCGACCGCCGACGAGGACATCCTCGATCGTGGGTCCGGCGCAAGCCTCGGCAATGAGGCTTTTCAGCTTTTCGTCCGGAGTAGGCCTTGCCGGCCCGTTCGAACGCGCGGCTGACAATCTGGCGTCCAAGACCGGCGATACTGGGCCCGCACCGCGTCGCGGGTCGCCCGCCGGATTGCCGAGCGTGCTTTGCCGGTGATGACGAGACCTTCCCAGGCCGCGGGCGGCGTCTGGCCTTCGGCGCGGGTGATCTCGACCTCGTCGCCGTTTTGCAAGTTCGGACAAAAGCGGCGCGTGGCGCCCGTTGATCTTGGCGCCGACCGCGGAATTGCCGACATCGGTATGGACGGCGTAGGCGAAAGTCGATCGGCGTTGCGCCGCGCGGCAAAGCGATCGAGCCGGCCATTCGGCGTGAAACAGAACACCTGGTCGTGAAAAAGTTCGAGCTTGGTATGTTCGAGAAATTCCTCGGGCGTGGCGCCTTCGGCGAGCAGAGCGACCGTGCGGCGCAGCCATTGGTAGGAGCGGCTTTCGCTCGTCAAGCTTTCCCTGTCGGAGATGCGTCCATCCTTGTAGAGCGCATGCGCGGCGATGCCGTTGCGGGCGATGTCGTGCATCATCGCCGTGCGCACCTGCAGTTCGGCGCGCTGCCGGCCGGGTCCGACGACCGTCGTGTGGATCGGACTGATAATCGTTCTGCTTCGGCGTCGAAATATAATCCTTGAAACGGCCCGGCACGACCGCCCATTTGGTATGGACGACGCCGATGACGCGGTAGCAATCCTCGACGCTGGAGACGACGACGCGGAAGCCGAAAATGTCGGACAGCTGCTCGAAGGCGATCGATTTGCGCTCCATCTTGCGCCACACCGAATAGGGCTGTTTCTGGCGTCCCTCGACCTTGGCGTCGATGCCGCGCGCGGCAAGTTCGGCGGTCAGCTCCTTCTCGATCGTGGCGATGATCTTCCCGTTCTTTGCGGCGCAGATCCTCGAGCCGCGCCGGCGATCATCGCATAGGCGTCGGGCATGAGATGGCGAAACGCCAAATCCTCAAGCTCGTCGCGCATTCTCTGCATGCCCATGCGGCCGGCGAGCGGCGCATAGATATCGAGGGTCTCCTCGGCGATCCGCGCGCGCTTATCCGGCGCCACGAAATGCAGCGTGCGCATATTGTGCAGCCGGTCGGCGAGCTTGACGAGAAGCACCCGGACATCCTCGGCCACGGCGAGGAGGAGCTTGCGGAAATTTTCCGCCTGCGCGGCGCGCTTCGAGACAAGATCAAGCTTCTTGAGCTTGGTCAGTCCGTCGACAAGACGGCCGATATCGCTGCCGAAGAGCTTGTCGATTTCCTCCCGTGTCGAATTGGTATCCTCGATCGTGTCGTGCAAGACCGCCGCGACGATCGTCGCATCGTCGAGCTTCATGTCGGTGAGAATGGCCGCGACTTCGAGGGGATGCGAAAAAAAGGGATCGCCGGAAGCGCGCTTTTGCGCCCCATGCGCCTTCATGGCATAGACATAGGCGCGATTGAGCGACACTTCGTCGGCGTGCGGATTATAGCGCCGCACCCGGTCGACAAGTTCGTATTGCCGCATCATGATTGGTTGGACCCGCGACTTTGCACATTGGATCATACCCGATTTCCGAACGATCGGATGCGGTTTAAAGCGTGGCACCAACGGCCGCTCCGCCGCTGCGCCTCTCCCTTATGCCAATACCGCTATGCTATCACGCCGTCTTCCTCCCGCGACGGCTTCTTAAGGCAAGCTTGTCCAATCCGACGATGGCGCGGTTCGCCCTGCGGGCTAGTCGCCGTCGTCCTCGGTGTCGGCCGGCGGAACGAGGCCCTCAAGGCCACGCAAAAGGTCTTCCTCGGTCATCCGGTCGAACTGCATATCGCCGAAGGCATCGGACTGGGTACCCCTCGGGCGCCGAGGAAAGCGCCGGAACGGCTTCAGCTTCGGGTTCATCCACCTCAACGTGTTTTTGCAAGGATTGGATAAAATCTTCTTTGAGATCTTCTGGCGCCAGGGTCGCTTCCGCGATCTCGCGCAAGGCAATCACGGGGTTTTTATCATTGTCGCGGTCAACCATGATCTGGCGCGCCGGCAGCGATCATCCGCGCCCGATGGCTGGCGATGAAAACGAGTTCGAAACGATTTTCGACCTTGTCGATACAATCTTCAACCGTGACGCGGGCCATACCGAGCACGCTCCTTGTGACAGAGACATTTTAGGAGTAGTTTGGTCTACACTTGAAATGTCGGTTCTGGCAACCCTCAAATCATCGACGGCCGGACGTTCTGAGAAACTGAACCAAACATAAAAACTCCCGACGTCTTCATTCGCCTTAATATTATCACTTTGATGCTGAAACTTAGCGTATAGTGGGCTCTTGACGCAGGGGAAGAGTAGGGCCACATACCTTCCTCTGTATTTTTTGTAAGGCGCGATCTAGCGCTACAAGTTTAAGTGCGCGTTGGCCTAGAAGTTGTTGTTCTCACTTCTGGCTAGATGAAATAAAAATGTCGAAGAACATCACTAGAGAACTATACGAGACAGGTATGGCTGATCAAGAGCGAATTGCGCTATTTATCGACGGCGCGAATTTATACGCGACCGCGAAGTCGCTTGGTTTTGATATCGATTACAAGCGGTTGCTCAAAGAATTCCAAACCAGAGGAAAACTCATCCGAGCTTTCTATTATACTGCGTTGGTTGAAGATCAGGAATATTCCTCGATTCGGCCTCTGGTCGATTGGCTGGATTACAATGGCTACGCCGTCGTAACGAAGCCAACCAAGGAATTCGTCGATTCGCTCGGACGCCGCAAGGTCAAGGGCAATATGGACATCGAGCTTGCCGTTGACGCCATGGAAATGGCTGATCATATTGATCATCTGGTCCTTTTTTCGGGTGATGGCGATTTCCGCTCGCTGGTCGAAGCTGTCCAGCGCAAGGGAGTTCGAGTATCGGTTGTGTCCACCAATGCGACTCAGCCGGCCATGGTAGCCGATGAATTGCGTCGTCAAGCCGATGAATTCATCGACATACTTCACCTTGCTCCGAAAATTGGCCGTGACATCTCCGAAAGGTCTGAACGTCCGCAAAAGGCGCAGGAACGGCGCACCGCCCCCGCGGGCAGTTTCGATCCAGCTTTGGCCGACGACCGGCTAGGTTGACGCCAGCCCAACTTCGTTCGCTCCAATCGAAGATTTAAGACTGAAACACATTGGCGTGAGTAAAAAGATCATCGCGGCTGGTTGTCTACCAAGTTCAACAGGCCGCGATCCCGAGTTCAATTGTGCAGTTTGTCCGCGTTTGGCAGATTTTCGCGCTGCTGCCCGATTGGCCCAGCCCGATTGGTATAATGCACCGGTTCCGACTTTTGGAGCGCTGGATGCGCGATTGCTGGTGGTCGGTCTAGCTCCCGGCCTGCGCGGCGCCAATCGGACCGGTCGGCCCTTTACCGGCGATTTCGCGGGAGATCTTCTTTATACAACGCTTCAAGATTTTAAGTTCGCCAGCGGCCGGTACGACGCCCGCGCAGATGATGGTCTGCAGCTCGTGTCCTGCGCAATCACCAATGCGGTGCGTTGCGTGCCGCCGCAAAACAAGCCCGCGCCGGCTGAAATTAACAATTGCCGGGCTTTTCTGGCAGCGACGATTTCGGCAATGCCGGCGCTTTGCGCCATCGTCGCGCTGGGCCGCGTAGCCCATGAATCCGTTGTTCGGGCGTTCGGATTGAAGCTCAGCGCCTTTCCCTTTGCGCATGGCTCCGAACATGTTGTTGCCGCGGAAGAAACGTCTCGGGACGGTTCGTCCAAACAGTCATCGCATCAAGCCAACGCAATCAGCCTCTTCAGCAGTTATCACTGCTCGCGGTACAACACCAATACCGGGGTGCTGACGCCGGAAATGTTTCGGGCTGTATTCGCCAGGGCCCGCGAACATCTCGCCGTCCGGGCGCCTATGCGCAGGAGTGCCGTCCCCTAAAAAGGATCAGCCGCCCTCTCGCATGGCCTCGTTGAGGCGAGCCTCCAGAACCTGGGGTCGCAACAAAATGAGCGCGCCGCGGGTTTTTTCTACCAGGCCTTCTTCGTTCATTGCGGAAAGTTCGCGCGTCACCTGTTCACGCCGGCATCCGATTCGCGCCGCCAGCACATGGTGGAAGGGCGGAGGCGTCACCGCCCGTTCGTCCGGGCGGCCAGGACGCGGATGAGCCATGCGCAAGAGCTCCGAATAGAGCCGGTGCTTGAGATCGAAGATCGAATGTTCCGCCAGCCGCGCATTGAGCTCTCGCACACGTCCGGTCAGCAGCCGAAGAATGCGTTCGCATGTCGTGGGCGAAGCGAAAATCACTTCGCGAAAGACTGTGGTCGGCATAATGCAAAGTTCGGAATTGGTCAGGGCGGTCACATTGGCCGAGCGTTTCGCACCGTCGATCGCCGCCATCTCCCCAAAAAATTGGCCAGCTTTGGTCTCGCCTAGAATGATCTCCTTACCGGCGAGGGTCCGAATCAAAATCCTGACTTCGCCGGAAATGATAAAATAAACATCCGAAGATTCGTCCTCGTAATCGACGACAGTTTCCCCTTCATTGTACCGCCGCCAGTTGCAGCGCCGGTCGAACCGTTCGAAATCGAGGTCGGCGACGTCTTTAAAGAATGGAACACGGGCAAGGGTCTGCATGGCTGCCAGCTCACCTTAAGAAGCGAAAAACTCGCAACGGCTTGATTAAGCCTAACTTGAAATAACACAAGCGGCGACCGGCGATCCGCGCCGCCGGGCATCCCGCGGCACTGGGAGGCGAGACAAAATCTCGCAACGAGACCGGGCGAAAAGCCCCTGATTCGCTGCAATCCGGGTCTAACTGCGTCAACAGTGCTCTATAATCCCATAGGAAAGCATTTTATCGTTTTGTCAGAAGCATTGTGCAAATTCTTCAATTCCGCTTCAATGAAAATGCTTTCGTCCCATAGGTTTTTTGTTTCGACCGCTGCGCTTCACCGCTGCATGTTTCCGTCCATTAGATCCGTGGGGCGTGTCCCAGGTCCAAAAACGCCATTCTTGCGAGAAGCGGCGGACGACAACCCATCTCTCACGACCTCCGTCGCTGATCCAACCGAGAATCAAAACATCGTCGTCGATCGTAGCGCTCAGTTTTACGAATTCGGCCCATGGAGCGAGTGCAGCCGGGCGTCGCCAGCGTTTTTTGATCCCAATTGCGGCCGCGTCGCTGGTTGCCCATGGGCTTCTCTTGTTGGGGCTCGTTCTTCTCGAGCTGCCACCCCCTTCCGCGGAACGTGCGCGCGAAATCCCGGTCGAATTGGTGAGCGAATCCGCGATGGTTGAAAAAAAGCCTGCGCCAGCGGCCGCCAAACAGGATGCGCCTTCTGCGCCGCAGCCGGATTCGGCCACAAAACCAGCCGGACCCCGCGAAACCCCGGAACAATCGCAGCCTGACTCGGCTGCGAAGCCGCCCGTGACCGTTGCCAAGCCGCCCCAGCCCAAAGGAGCCGGGGCGCCCGGAGCCATGGCAAAGCAGGACTCAGGAACGCCCGCAAAGACCATCAGTCCAGAGAGCCCCAAACAGGAACGCCAGCCAAACGCGCAGCCCAGCGGATCGTCGCCGCTTCAAGACAAACCCACCTCAAATTTTCCGACGGAGCGATCCGGCTATACACTTCCCTTCGATTCCGGACCGCACATTTTCCGCGCCGTCGCAGTCCCTTTGCCGACCGAGGGCGGCACCGAGGCCATGAGTTACAAGGTGATTGTTTTCGGCATTTTGGCGCGGGCCAAGCATTATCCCGAGGCGGCAATCCAGCGCGGCGCAAAAGGAGTGACCGCCATTGGCTTTGTCCTCGACGAGGCCGGCCGTGTCATTTCGGTTTCGCTCCTGAGGTCGAGCGGTGATCCGGATCTCGATGCGGAAAGCGTGGCTCTGGTCAGCCGCGCCGCGCCTTTTCCGCCACCGCCACCCGGCGCCCCACGTTCCTTTGCCGCGGAAGTGGCGTTCGGGATGAAGAATTGAATCAAGTATTCACAGTCATCAGTCAATTCATTTGCCAATAACTCCTCATTATCTTTAACTAGTCTTGTTCTAAATCGTGACATAGATGTCACGATACGACGAGATTGCAATCAATTCCTAAACCCAGGGTTGCCTCGGTTGCATTGGCTCAGCTAACGTTAAAGCTGGCCCAGACGACACAAAGCAACAATGATGGGGCGTAGATTTCTCGGAGCATTTTTAGTTGGTCTCGCGCTGCTGACTCAGGCCTTGGTGCCGGTCGCAGCTTCGAGAATGGTGACGCATGCCGTCGATCCATTCGACCATCTTCCGATCTGCTCCACCGACGTTGGGACCGCTACCGACCCCTCAAACTCCGGCCCTAGTCTCCCTCACCATGACCATTGCCAACTCTGCCAAATCGTCATGGGCGGTTGGCTTCCCCCGGACGGCCGGGCGTTCACCGCCGCCACGCTCAGTGCCGAACCGGAATTCATCCGCTGGCGGGCGCCTGGCGTTCAACATGTTGTGTTCGGTGCCGACCAGCATCGGCCTCCGCGCGGTCCGCCCCTCTTCAGCTGAAGCCCACTCTCAACTCCGCATGGTCGGCACCCCCGATGCAGGCAGTTTTCCCTCGTTCAGCTGAGATCACTCAAATGCGCTCCAATTTCTCGACGCGCCGGCGTGCGCACCCGCTTGCCTTTCTCATGGTTACCACATCCTTCTGGCCGCTCGGGGTTCAGGCCCAGCAAGCTGCCGAATCGGCGCAGCTTCCGGCCGTCGAGGTCACCGCGACCGGCTTGGCAATCGGCCCGGAAGGCGATCTGAACACGACCCCGGAGTCCCTCTATCAAACGCCTCTGGGACAGGTCGAGACCACGATCCCCGCGGACCGGATGATCAATACGCAGGCATTCTCCGTCTTCGACGTCTTGCGGGACAGCCCCGGTGTTTCATTGAAGCAAGGCAATGGGCCGCGCGACGTCGGGATCTCGATAAGGGGCTCGAATGCGCAAGTCGGCTTCGGCATTCGCAACGTCGTGATTTTCGAGGACGGATTTCCGGTGACGCAACCGGACGGGCTCTCGCGGACTGACCTGACCGATCCCCATGCCTATGGCGCGATTGACGTCATCCGCGGGCCGTCCTCGGCGCTGTACGGAAATTACGCGACCGGCGGCGCCCTCAATTTCCGGATGCGAACGGGTGCGGAGGTGAACGGCATCGAAGTCGGAACCGACGCGGGCAGCTTCGGCTATCTCAACAATTACCTCGCTTACGGTCTCAAGAGCGGCAATTTCGACGTGTCGCTGTTTACCAGCAATGTGATCGGCAATGGACCGACCAATCACAATTTGTTCAACACCCAGACGATCAATTTTCTTGGCTCCTATTCCCCGACACCGGACGACAAGATCACGCTTAAACTGATCAGCAACCGGCTCTACGGCGATCTGTCGGTTCGTCTCAACCTCAACCAGTTCTACCAAAATCCCTATCAACAAAACTGCTATGTCTTCACCAGCACAACGGCGGCAAAGGCGGCCGGCTGCGGAACCAATAACATCCTGAAAAACGGCTTCTTTGGCGCCACGGTTCCTGAGACCGCCTATCAGGCTGGGTTCCACCGCAACGACACACGGTCGATTCTGGGCCTACGCTGGGAGCATAATCTCGACAATAACTCTATCTGGCGAACCCAAGTTGTCCTCGACGACAAGAACTACAATCAGCCGACGGGAGCCACCAGCTCCCTTGGCGATGAGCCAGCCATCAACTTCATGTCTGACATCACCAGCCGGGGGACCGTCTTTGGCTTGGAAGCCGTGCATTTTGGTGGGGTCTATTTCAACACCGAGAGAACGACCGGCTATACATACAATCTCCGTCCGGGATCCAATGCGCCGCTCGCAGGGGTGACTCAGATTGTTCCCTCCCAGCAAACCAATATGGGGCTGCACGGGCGCGAAGAAATCCGGTTCAATGAATTTTTGACCGGGGTCGCTGGTTTAGGGGCCGAATATACGAATGTGAACGGAACCCTGAACGCATTTAGCTACCCGAAGGGCATTCCGACTAGCAGCTTAACTTCGGCAAACAATGATTATTACAACATCGCTCCCGAAGGCGCGCTGATCTTTCGTCCCGACAGCGACTGGCTCATCAAGGCGAGAGTCGCGACCGGCTATGGAACACCGCAAGCCAGCAACCTCTTCGTCACCCCAACGGGCGTGGCGGGGAACAACACGCAGCTGAAATCCCAAACCAACCTCGGCTATGATCTTTCTGCTGTCTGGACACCGCTGGATACCGTAAGACTGAGCGTAACGGGGTTCTACGAATTCTTCCGCAACGAATTGATCTCGCAATCGCCTGGCCCGTCGCCGCTGCTGACTTATACGTTCAATGCCCCGCGCTCGGAGCATCGCGGCGTCGAAGTCGCGGGCGAATGGCGGTTTTACCCAGGATGGAAGGCGAGGCTCGCCTACACCTACGATAACCAGATTTACACCCAATATTCGGAGCAGCTCAGCGCGGGGAAAAAGACGTCGGTTTTCGACCGGGCCGGTCATTGGCTTCCGGGGGTCGCTCCGAACGAGTTCACCGCTCGGCTCGGCTATGATGTGCCGACCGGCCCGGCGAAAGGCCTTGGAGCTTATGCCGAATATTATTTGACCGACTCTTTCTATGCGGACAACGGCAGTCTGTTGAAGATCCCGGGCTACCGGATCGTCAATTTGAACCTTCATTATGACGCCGACATTCAAAATTCCTTCATTCAGAAGATCGGCGCCTATTTCGAGGTTCGCAACGTCTTCAACAACACCTACATTGCGTCCGCGAACAATGTCACCAACTCGATCAGCGCGGTCACCGGATTTCAGAACCCGGCCACGGTGCTGGCGGCAAATGGCGGTGCCAATAGCGGCACGATCTATGCGGGCTTTCCGCGTGTCTTCGTCGGGGGTATTAGAGTGAAGTTCTGACGAGAGCTTCCCCGGTGCGTGGCCCGAGAGATCGGGTGGAGGAGAGTTCAATGTTGAATCGCTGGCCTGCACTTATTATTGCTTTGGTGGTTCTTGCCGCTTCCGGTTCGGTCGTCGCGGAAATGTCGCACGAGCACAAGGGACGAGAAACCTGTTCCGACCTGTCGCTTGCCTGTGCGGCTGTCGTAACGCCGACCTTTGCCCCGGATGGCGCCTTATGGGTTGCCGCACGGGTCGGAAATCGAATCTTCGTGGCGAAATCGTCCGATCATGGCCGCTCCTTCACCGCGCCCGTCGTCATCACTCCGGACCCCGTCGCGCTCGACGGGGGTCCGGAGTCGAGGCCCAAAATCATCGTCGATCGCAAAGGCCGCGTGATTGTCGCTTACGCGACTTTCCGCGACGATAAATACAACGGCCAATTGTTCTTCACGCGCTCGGTCGACGGCGGCAAGACATTCGCGGCGGCGCAGCCGATCACGGCGGACCAGGCGAGTCAGCGTTTCATCGCGATGGGTTTGGATTCCGACGGGTCGATTTTTTCGGCCTGGGTCGACAAGCGCAACCGCGCCGCGGCCAAGGAGAAGGGCAAACCCTATGAAGGGGCGGGGCTTGCCTTTGCCTGGTCCGGCGATCACGCAACGACCTTCTCGGACGCAGCGATCGCCCATGACAATACCTGCGAATGCTGTCGCATCGCCATCGGCTTTGCCGGCCCGCGGCGTCCCGTCGTCCTCTTCCGCAATCTTTTCAACACAAGCGTGCGGGATCACGCGATCTTGACATTTGATGGTCCGAGCAAGCCCGGTCCCGTCTATCGCGTCAGCGACGATGATTGGGCCATCGATGCCTGCCCACACCATGGTCCGAGCCTCGCGGTCACCAGCGACGGCGCTTATCATGTTGCGTGGTTTACCAATGGCCGTGTTCGCAAGGGCCTATTTTATGCAAGATCGACGGATGGCGGCCGCAGCTTTTCCGAACCCATGCCGGTTGGCCTGCCGGATCAAGCGTCGGGAAGACCGGATCTTCTTGGCTTCAAAGGTAAGGTTTGGGTGGCTTGGAAGGAATTCGACGGCGATCACACCAATGTCATGACCATGGTCTCGCAGGATAACGGTAAACATTGGAGCAGCCCAAGGGCGGTCGCCGTGACGACCGAGGAGTTGGACCATCCCGTGCTCGTCAGCGATGGCCGCCATGCTTTCCTCTCTTGGCAAACCCAGAAGGAAGGCTACCATCTTCTCATACTTGAGGAAGCCTCGTGAGACCGCAGTCTTTTGCAACTCTTCTCGCTGTTCTGTGCCTGTCGGTCAGCCTTGGCAATGCGGCAGAACTCAATCCGTTTGTTCGCGGCAGCTGGCG
The DNA here is from genome assembly GCA_963785995.1 of uncultured Alphaproteobacteria bacterium. Lineage (GTDB taxonomy): Bacteria > Pseudomonadota > Alphaproteobacteria > Rhizobiales > Beijerinckiaceae > Methylocapsa. Next base: position 59,338 of record CAWAXL010000040.1, on the reverse strand, counting down.
GACCTTGATTTAAGCCCATTCCGGACAGCCGGTGATCGTGCATTTCTGGGGAACGACCTGCGGACCCTGCCGCTCGGAAATGCTCGCGTGGGGAAAGCTGCTGGCCGAGCGACCGGATTTGCCGCTTGTCACCGTGAGCGCGGATCTGGTGCCCGACTCCCCAGACGCGACGCAGGCATTCCTTGCGAAATCCGGCCTTTCAAATGCCGAGAACTGGATTTTCGACGATAGTTTTGTCGAGCGGTTGCGCTATGAAATCGACCCTAAATGGCAAGGCGAGATTCCCTTTACCCTTCTGATCGGGAGCAATGGCGCGATGCGTAAGATCGAGGGCGCCGCCAATGTGGAGGAGGTTTCGGCGTGGCTCGATAGGGAACGCCAGCCTCCTAAATAATCGCGTCGTGACAGGCCGAGACGAACCAATAAGGAGGCGTGCATGTTTGCCAAAAGGATGGGAGTTTCATGGAGCAAAATGTCGAGGCTACTTGCCGCGATCTGCGTTGCTCTCGGCCTCGCCCAGATTCCATATGCGAGCGCGGAACAGGGCGCTGACCCGGCCCTTGTCGCGCTCGTCAACGGCCCACAGAGAAGCGATGCCAACAAGGCTCGCGATCCCTATCGGCACCCGTTGGAGGTTCTCACCTTTTTCGGGGTGAAAGCAAATGCCGATGTGATCGAAGTCACGCCAGGGAAGGCTGGCTATTGGACCGAGATTTTGGCGCCCTACCTCAAGGATCATGGCCGCTACACCGCCGCCGGCGATGCCGGCCGGGACATTGCGCCGATCCAAGCGAACATCGCCGCCCATCCCGAACTCTATGGCAAAACCGCCACCGCCGCCTTTACCGGAGGCGGCGAGGACATAGCGCCTCCCGGCAGCGCCGATTTCGTTTTGACGTTCCGCAATATCCATAATTGGATGCGCGCCGGAACCGCGGACGCAGCTTTCCGGTCGTTTTACAAGGCGCTGAAGCCAGGTGGGATTTTGGGTGTTGAGGAACATCGGGGCCGCCCCGATCAGGCGCAGGACCCGCAGGCCAAAAGCGGCTATGTCAGGCAGGATTATGCGATCGCACTGGCAGAGAAAGCCGGTTTCAAATTGATCGGCGAATCCGAAGTCAATGCCAATCCGAAAGACACAAAGGATTATCCGGACGGCGTTTGGACCCTGCCGCCCACCTACCAGCTGAAAGATCAGGACAGAGAAAAATATTCTGCGATCGGCGAAAGCGACCGCTTTGTGCTGAAATTTCAAAAACCCCTGGATGCGAAGTAAAAGGGCTGGCTTCTAACTCTTCGGTTTCACCGAGGCCGTCATCGCGATTCGTGACGGCCTTGTCATCGCTTCGAGCAAAAGCAATTCGTTGAGCCTCGCCTCTGTCAACAAGCCTTCTTCGAGCACGATTTCCGAAACCTTGCGTTTTTCATCCAAGGCGCGACGGGCGATGCGCGAGCAGGTCTCGTGGCCAAGCACGGGCCCAAGTGCGGTCACGAGACCGATGCTGTTTTCGACGAGGTCGAGGCAGCGTTCGCGATCGGCCTCAATGCCGTTGATGCAGCGCTTGCGTCAAAGTATCGATCGCGGCGGTCAGCATGCGCAAGCGAGGTGAGGATTGCAAAGCCGATCGTCGGCTCGAAGGCATTGAGCTGAAGCTGGCCCGCCTCGGCGCACATCGTGACTGTCAGATCATTGCCGACGACGAGATAAGCAACCTGGCTCACGACCTCCGGAATCACCGGATTGACTTTGCCGGGCATGATCGAGGAACCGGCTTGAACGGGCGGCAGACGGATCTCGCCAAAACCCGCGCGAGGGCCGGAGGAAAGCAGGCGCAGATCGTTGCAAATCTTCGAAAGCTTCACGGCTATCGCGCTTGAGCACGCCGGAGAACAGGACAAAGGCGCCCATGTCCGAGGTCGCCTCGATCAAATTGGCGGCGAGCACCATCGGCTCGCCAGAGGCGCGCGCCAATTCCTCCACCGCAAGCGAAGCGTAGCGGGCATCGGATGTGATGCCGGTGCCGATCGCGGTCGCGCCGAGATTCACCTCGCGAAACAGCGCGACGGCTTCCCGCAGGCGGTCGATGTCCTCCTTCACGGTCGTGTGAAACGCATCGAATTCCTGCCCGAGCGTCATCGGCACCGCATCCTGCAATTGGGTGCGGCCGATCTTGAGCACATCGGCGAATTCGACCGCCTTGGCTTTGAAGGCGTAGGCGAGTTCTTTCATCGCCTGCACGAGGGGCTCGGTTGCGAAGATCACGGCAAGCCGAAGCGCCGTCGGATAGGCGTCGTTCGTCGATTGGGCCATATTGACGTCGTCGATCGGGTGCAGAAATGTGATACTCGCCGCGCCGGTGTCCCATCAACTCCAGCGCGAGATTGGCCACGACCTCATTGGCGTTCATATTGGTCGAGGTGCCGGCGCCGCCCTGCACCGCATCGACTACGAATTGATCGAGATAGCGTCCGGTCCTTGGCGATGAGATCGCAGGCGCGGTCGATCGCATCCGCCTTCTCGGCCGGCAAGCTGTTTAAGGCGCCGGTTGGCGCGCGCCGCCGCCTGCTTGACCAGCGCCAGAGCGCGTACAAGTTCGGGGAAATGTCCGATCGGAATGCCGGTGATCGGGAAATTCTCCACCGCGCGCAGGGTGTGGATGCCCCAATAGGCATCGGCTGGAACATCCGCCTCACCGAGGAGGTCATGCTCGCGTCGGGTCGCGACGGCGGCGAGCTCCAATGCGCGGGGGGCAGCAAGCTGGAGGGTGGCGTGGATGTCTGGAAGGGAACTGTCTTTCATTGGCAATTCCCAGCCTGACGTTCGACGGTGCATTTCGAGGGCTTCTCTGGTCATGGCCGAACCGATCGAGACGGTGCCTGCCGCTGATTGGGGTGGCGCTCAAGGTAACCCATGGCAGTTGCAGCGCGGATAGGCTTATATAGTCACTGCGCGGGAATTGAGCCGCCCAATTGGTGGATCGATCCTTGTCCCAAGAAAATAAAATTCAGTGAATGAACTCGGCAGGGAGCATCACAAGTGGAAAACGGCCTTCAATGGATCGTCCGCGTTGCGGCCTCGGCTTGGCTTGCCACGGCGACCGCGCAGGCGCAGGACATGATGCGTCATGTCGATCTTTCAAGTCCCCGTTTTTCCTCCGCCGAGATGACCAGGGTCGAGGTCGAGGCAAGCCTGAGGGCCGCGCCGGCGGGCGCCGACTTCTCCGGCAAGAAGTCTCAATGGGCTGGATCTGTCCGGGCTTGATTTCTCCAACGCTAATTTCCGCGCCGCGCGGTTGAACAAGGCCAATCTGTCGAAGACTAAGCTTGACGGTGCGGTGTTCGATCAGGCCTGGGCTGTTGCAGCCGATTTTTCGGGCGCAAGCCTTCGCGGTGCCAATCTCTTCGCGAGCCAGATGCAGGAGTCCAAATTCGATGGCGCCGATCTTTCGGCCGCCCGCATCGCCGCCGATCTGTCGCGTGCCAGCTTGCGCAACGCCAAGTTCAAGGACGCCAATCTCGCCGCCGACATGAAGAACCAATCCATGGGGCTTATGCGAACGGTCATGAAATCGGCGGATCTCCGCGGTGCGGATTTTGAAAATGCGAAACTCGGGCGGGCCGATCTGCAGTTTTCGAATATGTCCGGCGTGAATTTTGCGGGGGCGTCTCTTGCCGGCGCCGAGGCGGGAGGTGCCGATTTTCGCGGCGCGATCCTTGCTCATACGAATGTCGACGATCTCGACCTGTCCTCGGCGCGCATCGACGCCGCTCAGGAGAAGGCCTTTGCCGGGGCAAGCAATTTGTCGCGTGCTTTCAAGGAATGACAGGGCCAGCGCCCGACGCCTTCCATCAAATCTTTTCTTTTTTGCCGCACCGATCTAGAGAATGGCCCCTTGAGACCGGGCGGTTTGTTGCAATGCAACTGGCTTTGCCTATGATCCAGGCCTCACGCAAGGTCTTACGGGAATTTGATTTAGTGATGGATACAACTCAACTCGGCGCCGCATCGACGGTCGCCATTATCGGCGGCGGTCAGGCAGGCGGCGAGGTCGCGACTCTGCTACGCCAGAACAGATTCGAAGGCCGGATCGTCCTCATCGGCGAGGAGAAACATCTTCCCTATATGCGGCCGCCTTTGTCGAAGGCATTTCTTGCCCGCGAGATCGACTCCGATGCGCTGATTTACAAGGCGGCGGTTGCCTATGAAAAAGCGCAAGTGGAAATGCGGCTCGGTGTTCGCGTCAACGAGATCGACCGCAGTGGTAAGAAGCTTTTGCTCGAAGGCGGTCCGCCTCTTAGTTACGACAAGCTCGTGATAGCGACGGGGGGCCGCGCCCGCGAACTGCCGGTGCCGGGCGCGAATTTGCGCAATGTTCTTTATCTTCGCACGATTGCCGACGTCGAAGTGCTGCAGCCGCTCATCGAGGCCGGCCGGCGACTCGTGGTCGTTGGCGGCGGCTATGTTGGACTTGAAGTCGCGGCCGTCGCAGTCAAGCGGGGCCTCGCGGTCACCGTGCTCGAAGGGGCGCCACGGGTGTTGGCGCGGGTCACGGCGCCCGATCTTTCGAAATTCTACGAACGTATTCATCGCGAAGCGGGCGTCGACATCCGCACGGATGTGACGGTTGTCGGTTTCACCGCGGGCCCGGACGGCACCAGTGTCGGCGCGGTGGAATGTGACGACGGTCAATCCTTTGCGGCTGATTTTGTGCTGGTCGGCATCGGTCTTGTCCCCAACACTGAACTCGCCGAGAAGGCCGGCCTCGTCGTCGATGGGGGCATTGTCGTCGATCAGGAAAGCCGCACCAGCGATACCGATATTTACGCCATCGGCGACTGCGCGATGCATGCCAATCACGGCTTTCTTCAGCAGAGAATACGAATCGAGTCCGTCCCGAACGCGCTCGAACAAGCGCGTGCGGTTGCCGCATCGATCACGGGAAAACCAGTTCCTGCGGCGACAGCGCCGTGGTTCTGGTCGGATCAATATGGGCTCAAACTGCAGATGGTTGGCCTGTCCGACGGATATGAGGAGCTGGCGATCCGGGGCCGGATGGACACCTCGTCCTTTATCGCTTTCTATCTGCGGGACGGACAGGTCATCGCGGCCAATTCGGTCAATCGGCTGGGCGAGTTCATGGCCGCGAAACGGCTTGTCGGCGACAGGGCGCGGGTCGCGGCCAGCCGCCTCGCGGATAAATCGGTGTCGCTCAAAACCTTGATGGAGCCCGCGGCCGCTTAGGGAGCGGGACAGCGATTTGCCACAACGCCAGGTGTCACGCTTTGGGTCTTAATCGCAGTTTGCAAACAAGCGATTCAATTCAAGACGCAAGCCTTTGCCCACCAGGATGGATGCGCGCGAAGAATTGCCTTCTTGGCGCGCGCGGCCGAGCGGCAATCCTTGAACAGCGCAAAGCAAGTGGCACCGGAACCGGACATGCGGGCGAGGCGGCAACCCGGCGCGGCCGAGAGAATCGACAGCACGTCGCCGATGACGGGCGCAAGCCGGCAGGCCGCCGCCTTCCATGTCGTTGCGGCCTTTGCGCAGGGCGGCGATCAACGTGTCCATCGGCATTCCCGGATAAAGGTCCGGGTGACCGCCGAAGCCGGTTGCGCTGCCCGGCGTAATATTCATGCGCGAAAACACGCTTTCGGTCGCGACAGGGACGCCCGGATTGACCATCAGGCCGATGAGCGGCGGCAGCGCGAGCAAAGGACCGAGCTCTCGCCCTTGCCCCGCATCATCCGCGCGCAGCGCTTGCCAGGCAAACCGGAACATCGGCCCCGGTTGCGCGCGCGGCGTCAAGCACGGGCGCATCCTCGATCGTTAGGCCATTGGCACGGGCAAGCAGTCGCAGGGCCGCTGCCGCGTCCGACGATCCGCCGCCAATGCCCGCCGCCACGGGCAAACGTTTGACGAGATGGAAGGCGCCGAGTCTGGCGCCCGGAAAACATCGGCGAAATGACGCGCCGCGCGCAAGACGAGATTGTCGTCAACGTTGCCCGAGGCCGTTGCGGTCGGGCCTTCGATCGAAAGCGCCAAGGGCTCGCCTTCGGCAAAGTCCAGCGTGATCGCCTCCCCGCGAAAAAGCGACCAGGCTTTCGAGCGTATGCCAACCGTCGGCGCGGCGGCCGACGATATGCAAGGTCAGATTGACCTTCGCGGGCGCGCGTTCGGTTGAAAGGCGAGGCACGGCGCTGATTACCTTGCCAGGATCAACAGGCGCGCCCGAACTGGATCGCCACCGATGCCTCAAACTTTTCGTTCGCGACAATTGCTCTCGCATTCCGCGCCGCGGAGGCTCGCACGCTTACGGCCGCCATCGGACATCAGCCCCCGTTTTTTTTCGGATCGGCTTCAGCCGCGGCCGGAAGTCGGCTCGTCGTCGAGACCATGCTCGATCTTACTGCAGGATCTTGACCTTGTCCTCCGGCTCGGGATCGAGGTCGCGCGCGTGATTCCATTGGAAATGCGCTTCGAGTTTGCGTCCCGCCCGCCAATAGGCATCGCCCAGATGATCATTGATGACGGGATCCGAGGGTTTGAGATCGATCGCGCGCTCGAGTTGCTTCACGGCCTCATCGTTGCGGCCGAGTTTGTAATTGGCCCAGCCGAGACTATCGACGATATAGCCGTCGGTCGGGCGCAGTTCGACGGCGCGGCGCAGCATGTTGAAGGCTTCGTCGAGGTTCATGCCTTGATCGACCCAGCTGTAGCCAAGATAGTTCAAGACGAGGGGCTGATCGGGATAAAGCGCGAGGGCCTGCACGAGGTCGGCCTCCGCTTCCGGCCATTTCTTCTCGCGCTCGTAGGAAATGCCCCGGAAATAATAAATCGGCCAAGTCGGTTTTCTCGGGCTTGCTCTTCCCGGCCAAGGCGCGCGAATAGGTGTCGATCGCCTCGCGCATATTGCTTGTGCGCGCGTTGCAGATTGCCAAGCGCGGACAAGGCGTCCTCGTTCTTCGGGATTTTCGTCGACGATCCGTTTGAGATATTTGGCGGCTTCGTCCGGGCGGCCCAAGCGCTTCGAGAATCTGGCCGGTCTGAATATCGGCCGTGGTGCGCAGGGGATCGTTTTCCGCGCACCATTCCATAGACGTCGATGGCTTGTTCGTTCTGTTTGATGCGCTCGCAGAGGTCGCCCAAGGTGATGATGGCGAGGCTGTTATGCGGGGTGAGATAGAGCGCGAGCCGCAGATAGATCATGGCGGCGAGTTCATCGCCTTGCTGGCCGCCGGCGGCGCCAAGTCCGTAGAGCACTTCGGCCGCGCCTTGCTCGCGCATCCTTGACCAGCGGTTCGACGGGTTTGCCCGGCTTGAGGTTGGCGAGCGCCGCCGTGACGATGGGATGGTTGGGAAGAATTTGATCGAAGGCCTCATAGGCGCGAATGGCTTCGTCACGGTCGCCACGGCGGACCATGAAGCGGGCATAGGCATCGACAAGACGCAGAGTGTTCTTGTCGGCGGCGTAGGCCGCCTTCATGCGCTTCAAGGCTTCCTGCCGGATCATTGGCGACATCGGCGATGAGCGCGGCATGATAATCCCGGAAAACCCCGAAATTTTCGCCGTGAAGCTTGTCGACGAGGGCTTAGAGCGCGTCGGTGTATGTCTGCCGGTGCCCGCATAGGTCCAAGCGGTGAGCAGCGTCGCGGTAATATCGCGCTGCTGTCCGGTGCCGCGCCTTTGCGAAATAGGCGCGCGCGGCGGCAAACTGCTTCGCCTTGATCGCTTTGATGCCAAGCGCCAGACGCGCAAGGCTATTGTTCGGATCGTGCGCGAGCAGGCGGTCGGCGAGGCCGAAGGCATCCTGCATATTGCCGTTCGAGACCGCCGCGACGAAAGCGCGCTCGATCAGATTTGGTGTTGCGCGGATCGAACCGCAGCGCCTCGCGAAAGAAGGTCGCCGCCGCCACCGTGTCGTGCTCTGCGCCGGCGACAAGCGCCGCGAGATAATTGCCGGAGGGGCTTTCGCCAACCTCGAAAGGGGCCGCGATGGCCAAATTGTCCCGTGTCCGGGCTTCCGCGCTCGCAAGCGCGCCGACGAGCAACCAATGCCGGCATGAAGACAAGAACGAACGCAAATCCGAACGCAACGCGGCGAATGGGCCAGCCGTGAACTTTCCGAGCAAGTTTCAACACGATCGGCATGCTGACGTCTTTCCGTGCAAGAGGTGATTTCCGGCCGTCGAGGCTCGATCGTGCGAACTTCTCACGACGAACATGGCCGTTTTACGTTGCGCCTGGCGGGGTTCGAACCTTGCGAGTTTCCGAGAACTGGTCAAGGCCGAAAGCGATGCAGCCGCCTCATGCGCAAGGCCGCGTCGCGTCTATCACGAAACCTGACATGGGTCTCGGAACAGCTTTGCGTCGGCCACCTCCCATCTCGCTGCGGTTTTGCGAGACAGCTCGTTAAACGGCCGCCGGTGCATTGTGAAACCAAAACTGGCATGGAATCCAAATGGCCGGCACGAATTTGCGATGATTAGCTCTGCCCAGGCCTTAGCTTATAGAAGATATGATGCCCAATTACGTCCATCTTTTCAAGTCTTCTTGCCCAGCGGGGCCGGACATAATTGGCATGATAATGGGTTGAGCTGGCGATATCCGAAACGTAAGTCTGGCCGTTGGTGACCTCATCGGCGATCCGAACCGCCCGTTGCCACGCGTCCTGGTTCGGCGATCCGCAACGATCTGCCTTCGCACGCGAAAGAGAATTGGCAGGCGTGATAGCGCCGTCGGTTCTGGAAGACCACGCCGCAGATTGTGGCCGGATAAAGGCCACTTGAAGCGCGGTTCAACACAACCTGCGCCACGGCGGCCTGGCCTTCTTCGGATTCACTGCGCGCTTCGAAATAAATAGCTTGGGCAAGGCAACGTTTTTCGTGCGCGGATGTATCCTGATCGACCAGCGCCGCGTAATTGGGGCGAGCCTCGGAAGCTGGGGCCTCGCTCATGGCCGGCGCCGACAATCCTCGTCCTGAAGGGAGAGCAACGACCTCGATCGGGGTTGAATCGGCCGGGGCGGGTGTGGTCGATCCGAGCGCGACCGCGCGGCGGGTCGCGGGCGTCGCTCCCTGGATCTGCCGCTCGTTCACGGCGGCCGGCCGCATGGTCATGGGTGTGCTCTCCGGGCGCGGCGATGCATCCGCGATCGAATGTGCCGTGGTCGGACTTTCGCCATCGGGCCATGATTCGAAGGAGGCCACGCTGTCCGGACCCGCCACGTCTCCATCGAGAAACGCAAAACCACCGGTCGGCCCCGTTTCGTCGTGATGGAAGATCAAATCATGGGCACGGAGATAGGCGACACCGCCCAATTCCCTGAGTTTTGAATCGAAGGTCGGCCTTAAGCCGACGAAAGGATCGCCCTTGTGGCTCCGATCCACTGACGGAAAAATTTGCGCATTGTGCTTCACATCAGCGCGGGGCTCGATCTCGTCCGGGAGCCGCTTGAATTCATCGTCGTCGCCAATTGAAAGGCTTGCCTCCCGCAAGAGCTTGCGGGCTTTGCCGGAAAACATATTAAAATCAATGCCGAGGGAGGCAATCGAGGGGGGAACTAGCAGCGCTGGAGCGGCCTGGGCACGCAATGATAAGGGTGCCAGAGAGGCGCCGGACGAGGCTTCCTGCCCGGCATCTGCGCTTATCGAGACGGCCAGTGCCATCCCAAGGCACCAGGGCGCGACGACGCCCGCCGCCCAACCAATCCGCGAACCAGCAGCCATGGGGTCCCAAGCTCATCGGCATGGCGCATGCCGCTTTCAGGACGGCGATCGGCCGGCCTTTTGGAACCGCATTGTTGTTGCGTAAGCTTGAGAATAGGTTACCAGCGCCCACGGGTCGCTGTGCCAGGATGGGTCAGTCTCAGCCTTGGGCGCATCCCGCGCGAAAGCTGGACCTTAACAATCCACTCAGGATCAATAGGCGCGGCTGACGCAGAAATCCACAACGTCGCTCAAAGCAAATTTCCACGGCGACGGCGGAAAAAGCTCCAGGGCATCGCGGGCCATGGCCCCATAATGGCGGGCTCGCTCGATCGTGTCCTCCAGCGCCCGGTGCTTATGCATGGTCGCAATTGCGGTCTCGAGATCCCCGTCGACGATCTGGCCTTGTTCGAGGGTCCGCCGCCAGAATTCCCGCTGCTTCTGCGAACCGCGGCGGAACGACAGGACTATCGGGAGGGTGATTTTCCCCTCACGGAAGTCATCGCCGATATTCTTGCCAAGCTTGGCCGATGTCCCGCCATAGTCCAGCGCATCGTCGATCAGCTGAAACGCGATTCCGAGATTTAGGCCGTAGCCCCGGCAGGCGACGATTTCGGGCCTTGGCCGTTGGCCGAGCAGGGCGCCGACTTCCGACGCGGCCCCGAAGAGAGCCGCCGTCTTGGCGCGAATCACCGCCAGATAATCATCCTCGCTCGTCTCGGTGTCCTTGGCGGCGGAAAGCTGCATGACCTCGCCTTCGGCGATAACCGCGGCGGCGGTCGAGAGAACATCGAGGCAGGGCAGGGACCCAACCTCCACCATCATCTTGAAGGCCTGGCCGAGCAGGAAATCCCCGACGAGAACGCTTGCTTCATTGCCCCAGAGCATACGCGCCGCAAGTTTGCCCCGGCGCATATCGCTTTCGTCCACCACATCGTCGTGGAGCAAAGTGGCCGTATGCATGAATTCGACCGAGGCGGCGAGCTTGATATGGCCCGATCCGGCATAGCCGCAAAGTCCGGCGGTAGCCAAAGTCAGCATGGGACGTAGCCGCTTGCCCCCCGACGATATCAGATGATTGGCGACCTCCGGGATCATCGTGACGTCCGAGGCGGCACGGGACAAGATCGTCTGATTGACGCGGTCCATGTCCGTCGTCACCAAGTCCAGCAACTTGTCGACGCTGGGCTCCTGCACTTTTTCTTCGAGGGGGATGACAACGCCCAAAATTCTATCTCCGAATGCCGGCGGCACTTATTAGGACGCCGCTAGGCGCTTCGCAACTGGGGCGTGAGCCGGTCCAACTTGCGGGACCTATTGTCCCACGTGAAGAGCTGGCGCGCAAACCTCCGATGGGTTTTATGCCCAGCACGGAACGAACGGCAAATCAAGAACTGCCTTGGATTGATTAAAGATGCAATCCGTCACACCATGGCAAATTGACGGGCGGGCCGGTCGATATCGGTGGGGAACAAGGTGATCGAACTGCTTCGCACCAACGATCTTGTGCTGATTTCGCTGGTTGAGGCAATCCTGGCGGAAAACAATATTGCCGTCGTTCTGGCCGATCAACATATGAGCGCTGTCGAAGGCTCCTTATCGTTTTTGCCACGCCGCATCCTGGTCGCCGACGAGGCCGCCGGACGTGCGCGAAGGGCCTTGACGGAGGCTGGTCTCGCCGGGGAACTGCGCGATGGTTGAGGCGCTCGGGATGCCCGGGATTGTCACAGATGCGTTTCTGGGCGGCCGACTTCTCCTCGATCAGCCCGCCAAAGGCCACCGCAGCGGGACAGACGCCGTGCTTCTGGCCGCCGCCGCACCCGCCGATTTTTCCGGTCTTGCCCTCGACGTGGGCGCCGGAGTGGGTGCGGCAGGGCTGGCCCTCGCGGTCTTGCGGCCCGGCGCACGCATTGGTCTTGTGGAGAATGATTCCTTCATCGCGGGCCTGGCCCGCGGCAATCTTGCCAAAAATGGCTTGGCGGAGCGCGGCTTTGTCATCGAGGCAAATGTCTTGTCGCCGCCGAGCCGTCGCGGCGCCGGATTGTGCGATGAAAGTGCCGCCCTTGTTCTGACCAACCCGCCTTTTCTCGATCCGGGTCGGGCGCGGCTTTCGCCCGAACCTCAAAAGCGGCGCGCCCATGCGATGGCAGAGCAGGGTCCGGCGGCACTTGCAGCCTGGATTGCGGCCTCGCTGGCATTGGTCGAGCCTGGCGGAGTGTTTCTTCTGATCCATCGTCCCGATGCCTTGCCTGACATCTTCATCGCCCTCGCCGGACGGGTCGGTGGCATGACCGTCCTGCCGGTCTATGCGAGGCGGGGCGGCAGGGCGATTCGCATTCTTGTGCGGGGGAAAAAAGGGAGCCGCGCGCCGCTTGCGATTGCGGCCCCGCTCATTCTTCATGAGGGAGAGGCGTTTTCGCCTGCAGCCGACGCGATCCATCGAGGATGCGGAACAATCGAATGGTAAAAGGGGCGGTCCGGGGCCAAGGGAGCTACGGATGTCGCCCTTGGCCGAATAACGAGCTTTGCTTGACGCAATCGGCAGAAACTACATCTCGTGATGATGGCCGTGATGACCAGGGTGGTGATGGTCGTGATGGCCAGGGTGATGATGGCCGTGATGGCCAGGGTGGTGATGGTCGTGATGACCATGGTGGTGATGGTGGCCGGGTCCATGCCGGTCCGGGCCGCCCATATGCCGGACTTTTTGAATAAGCCCGTTCGCCGCGGCAGGCTGATTGAGGGCGATCGGGTCCGCGCCTCCCGTGACGGGCGCTGCCAGAGCCATATTAAAGTTAAATGATGCGGCGAAAGCGGTTGCCACGACCAAACCTAATGTCTTTGATATCCTCATTTGGATTACTCCATAAATGTTTTACGTCAGATGCCAAAACGACATTTCGAACATGCTTTAGATTTGCGCCGTGGTCAAGCCGGCCGGCTGCATCTAATGGTATGTAATCATTAGAGTAAGGCCGGCCGATTCAAATTGAGATGATTGTTACCAGTAATACCTCCGATGCCAATACCGCCTATGCCAATAGCGGCGATGCCAGTACGGGCGATAATAGCGCCGATGCCAATAGTAGCGGCGATAATAAGGATGCCAATAATGACGCCTGTAATAATAATAGGCTTTTTCGACAGGGGCGGCTCCGAGGCGCGTTTGCAAGCCTTTGACGGCCGGCGCCCCTGATAAAACCCCGGTCGCGGGGGTCGCATGCACGCCGCCGCCGCCAACAATAACGCCAAAGGCGGTTAGGGCCGCGACGACCATGATCCGCAAGAGCTTCATTTTTTCCTCCTTGAATCAATGATTTTGGAGCCGGTCAGAATTGCCGCTCTGGCCCCATCAAAAGCAAATATCACCGCTAGCGACCTTAAAAAGATAACGCCGTTGCGGCTCTTGCCCAGCCCGTTTAATGGAAATATCGCGCGCTGAAGCGATCCGGTTTTTTTGGCATGGTCCCTTCGGACCGCCGGTTGGTTGAAAGAGGTTCCGGTCATGCGGTCGGCTGATCATGAATAACGCGGACCTTGCAGCCAAGGACAAAGCGGCTCGAACGCTCGATCCCGCTCACTCGTTTCAGGATCTTATTCTCACCTTGCAGAATTTCTGGAGTGCGGAAGGCTGCGTGATCCTGCAGCCCTACGACATGGAAATGGGAGCAGGGACGTTTCACCCGGCCACGGCGCTCCGCTCGCTCGGCCCTCGCCCGTGGAAGGCGGCCTATGTGCAGCCCTCGCGTCGGCCCAAGGATGGGCGCTATGGCGAGAACCCAAATCGCCTGCAACACTTCTATCAGTTCCAAGTGATCCTGAAACCGTCGCCGCCCGATCTTCAGGCGCTCTATCTGGCATCGCTCGCAGCCATTGGCATCGATCTCAAGGTCCACGATGTCCGTTTCGTCGAGGATGATTGGGAAAGCCCCACGCTCGGAGCCTGGGGGCTGGGCTGGGAATGCTGGTGCGATGGGATGGAAGTGTCCCAATTCACCTATTTCCAGCAGGTGGCTGGAATTGAGTGCGCGCCGGTGTCTGGTGAATTGACCTACGGACTCGAACGGCTCGCAATGTATGTGCAAGGCGTCGACAACGTCTATGACCTGAATTTCAACGGGAGGCAGGGCGCCGAGAAAGTCAGCTATGGCGAGGTCTTCACCCAGGCGGAGCAGGAATACTCACGCTATAATTTTGAGGCTGCCGATGTCGATGTGTTGTTCCGGCATTTCAGGGATGCCGAAGCTTCCTGCCGGGCGCTGCTCGATAGAGGGGGCGAAGGTGGCCGCCACGGAATGGTTCTGCCAGCCTATGATCAGTGCATCAAGGCCTCGCATCTCTTCAACCTGCTCGATGCGCGCGGAGTCATCTCGGTGACCGAGCGGCAAAGCTATATTTTACGGGTGCGCGACCTTGCCAAAGCCTGCGGTGCGGCCTGGCTCAAGACAGAAGGCGGTGGCGCCTAGGCTCTTGGTCCACCGCCTCTGCAAAACAACGCCTTGCTGACGCCCTTTGAGAAGGGTCGGCAGTCAAAAGGCGCCAGCTAAACCGGCAGGCCTCGGGTTTGACCGAAGCTGCCGGCTGCGTGACGAAGTGGGCCTCAATAATGGCAATGCCACCGATGATGCCGGTGGTGATAATAGACGCTCCGACCTGTATAGACCGTGCGAAAATAAGCATAATGGCGATGGGGACGCCAATAAGCGTAATGACGATAGTACGGCCGGTAATAGGCGTAAGCACGATAGGGGCGATACCACCCATACCGATATGGCCGATAATATGCATAGCGATAAGCAGGATAGCCGTAGCCGGCATAATAGCCGTACGGATAGCCGTAGCCGTAACCGCCACCGAGCGCTCCCGCTGTCCCCAGTGAAAGCAACCCAAGGGCTGTGCCAGCTACTGCCGCGCCCGCGTTCCAACCGTACCCATATCCATATCCTGGATACCGGTACTGGACCCGTTCCACCTGAGCCGGGGGCGTAACAATGTTTGAACCTGCAATACTCATCGGTCCCGCCGACACCGTCGACGTGGCCGCGAGCATTAAGGAACCTGAGACTATCGAAATTTTTGCGATATTCATGGCGTTCCTCCAATAGGGGCCCACTAAGGTTCGCCTAACACTTTCCCGTTATCGTTGTTCCGTTCCGCAATAAAATTGATCACCATAGGCCCTTTTTTTGCGGGTTTCCCTTGCAGGCGGACTCGTGCCTATACAATCGAACCCTTCATTCCCCTCCTAAAGGCGCCCGACGCGATCCGATGCCAGACCTTCTTCTTGAAATTTTCTGCGAAGAGATACCCGCGCGTATGCAGGCGCGGGCGGCTGAGGATCTCCGCCGCCTCGTAACCGAGGCCTTAGCAGAGCGCGGGCTTTCGTATGAAGGCGCCGCGAGTTTTGTGACACCGCGGCGTCTTGCCTTGCACGTCTCGGATTTGCCCACCAAGCAGCCCGACACGCGGGAGGAAAGGAAAGGGCCACGGCTCGGCGCCCCCGAAGCCGCGATCCAGGGCTTTCTGAAAAACGCGGGCCTCTCTTCGCTGACGGAAGCCAAAATCGCGAGCGATTCGAAAAAGGGTGAGTTCTATGTCGCCGTGATCGAGCAAAAAGGCAGAAACACAATTGAGGTTTTGAGCGAAATCTTGCCCGCCGTCCTCAGAAGTTTTCCCTGGCCCAAGTCGATGCGATGGGGAGCGGCTTCGGCTCACGCGGATGCTTTACGCTGGGTGCGCCCGCTGCACGCCATTCTCGCCACTTTCGGTCCCGAGACGGAAGATACGGAAGTGGTTCCTTTTGCTCTCGATGGCGTGAGCGCTGCCAATATAACCTTCGGCCATAGATTTATGGCGCCCGGGAAAATCAAGGTGCGCCGCTTCGACGATTATGTTCAAGCGCTCGAAAGAGCCAAGGTCGTGCTTGATCCGGCCCGGCGACGAGACATGATCCTTTACGACGCCCGCGACCTCGCCCTCGCGCATGGGCTCGAACTTGTTGAAGATGAATCATTGTTGCAGGAAGTGGCCGGGCTGGTCGAATGGCCGGTGGTGCTGATCGGTGAATTTGACGCGGCCTTTCTCGATATCCCGCCCGAGGTCATCCGAACCACAATCCGCGCCAACCAGAAATGCTTTGTGTTGCGGGACCCGCTCAGCGGAAAGCTCAGTCATAAGTTTGTGCTCGTCGCCAATATCGAAGGCAGCGATGGCGGAACGGCGATTGCCGCCGGGAACGGGCGGGTTGTGCAGGCTCGGCTTTCCGATGCCAAGTTTTTTTGGGAAACCGACCTCAAGGTCAAACTCGAAGACCGGTTGGCCAAGCTCGATCAGATGATCTTCCACGAGAAGCTTGGTAGTGAAGGCGGCCGAAGCAAGAGATTGGTTTTGCTGGCCCGCGATATTGCGGCCTACACCGGCGCCGACGTTGGCCTCGTCGAGCGCGCCGCAGCTCTTGCCAAGGCCGATTTGACGTCTGAAATGGTCGGCGAATTTCCTGAATTGCAGGGCGTGATGGGACGCTATTACGCGCTCGCCCAGGGGGAGCATGCCAGTGTTGCCGAGGCCATCGAGGATCACTACAAGCCGCAAGGCCCGAGCGATCGCGTCCCTTCCAATCCGGTTGCGATCAGCGTTGCCTTGGCCGACAAGCTCGACCTGCTGGTCGGTTTTTTTGCAATCGATGAAAAGCCCACCGGCAGCAAGGATCCTTATGCTTTGCGCCGCTCCGCGCTTGGCACTATTGCGCTCATCCTCGAAAACAGGCTGCGTTTGCCGCTGCGGTCCCTTCTTTCCGCTGCGTTTGCACATGCCGGACTTTCGAACGCGCAGAGTGGGGTGCTGGACCCGGAGGGTCTGTTCGATCAACTCCTGAGTTTTTTTGGCGACCGTCTGAAAGTTTATTTGCGCGAGCGCGGGGCGCGGCACGATCTGATCGACGCGGTATTTGCTCTGCCGGGCCAAGACGATCTCCTTTTGATTGTCCGGCGCGTCGAAGCGCTGGGGCATTTCCTCGACACGGAGGAGGGGAAGAACCTGCTCGCCGGCTACCGGCGTGCCGCGAATATCCTCCGTGCCGAAGAGAAAAAATCGACGGCGCAAGAAAGCGCTTCCTTCGCTGAAAATTACTCTCCGGCTCTGCTTGTCGAGCCTGAGGAGAAAGCGCTGGCCGCGGGCTTGGAGACGGCAGCCAAGGCGGCAAGAGTGAGCGTCGAGTCCGAAGATTTCGAATCCGCAATGCGGGCTCTCTCCGAACTTCGGGCACCAGTCGATGCTTTTTTTGACCGCGTGACCGTAAATGCGGCCGATCCCGAATTACGCAAAAACCGTCTTCGCCTTTTGAATGGACTGCGCCGGGCCGTGCATGAGGTGGCCGATTTTTCGAAGATTGGCGGCTGACAGGTTAACCCGACGCCGGGACAGCGGCCTGGAAGATTCCCGTCGAGGCACGCACACACCGAAGCAGAGCGAAATATAGTCGCACCTCGCGTGTCGGCGGGCTCGCGCACGCCCTCCCCGATGTCCGGCAACATCGCAAGCCTTCGCTCCGCAAACATGCGGCGTGCCAGTGTCGGAGCGCCCGAGTCTGAAACGGAAAACTCGGTCCGACCAGGGCGATAATCAAATTCGATCGCCGAGATAATAACAAACGATTTCCCCAACTCTTTGGCCCCGCGTAACGTCGCTCACCCCGCAGGCCGCTTCGCACATCGGCTAGGGCGAGAGGTGCTGCGCCTGGACGCGATCATCCAGGCAACACGCAAATCTAAAGATGCAGCCCACTTACTTCTTTTTTGGGTGGGCAGCCTCTACCGCCTTTTTTTGAATGGAGGCGAGGGTCGAAACAGCCGCCGTTTCCTTGGGTTTCACCTTTTTAGGCTTTTTGGCCTCGCGATTGCCGTGCGTATCACCTCTGGACATGCATCCCTCCCTTATGGTTTTTATTTACAGATCCGCTGCCGACAACCGATAAAAGCTCTTCCGCTGCTTGAGATAAGCGGCGCTGGCGGCTGCCTCGATACGAGCTCGATTGACATCGAACACGTGCAGCATTGAAGCTTCATCCCGATCCGCAAAGCGGCTGATGTGGTGTATGGCGCCCTCGTCCAATTGGAACGAGACCTCTTTTGCGGAATCGTGGCCCCAGAAGCAGATGCAGTGTCGACTCGAATCATAGTTTCTGCTGATGTTCGGAAAGCGAAGCGTCATCAGTGCATTTCCCCGCTATGGTGGCTACCTATCTCATATAGGCACTGAAGTGCGAAATATAAGATAGTCCTCGATTTTCAAGGTTCGAGGGCGCCAGCGGGACAATTCGACCTTTACATGCCCCAGCGGCGGACGAACCAGCTTTTGACCAATTGCGTGAGGGTCGCGTAGGTCAGCAGAAATCCGGCGAGGATGATCCAATAGAGCGGGGGCAAAGGCGTAAACTTCAGGGCGTCTCCCGCCCACGTGTAGGGCAGCGCGATTCCGATCGCACAGATCACCACGGTTGTTGCGATAAGGGTGGCACTCGCGCGGCTTTGCAGGAAGGGAATTTTGGCGGTCCGGATGATGTGAATGATGAGCGTTTGTGTAAGCAAGGACTCGACGAACCAGCCCGTCTGGAACAACGAAGAATTATTCCAGGCATCGAAGACGTAAAGCATCGTGAAGAATGTAGCGTAGTCGAAGATCGAGCTGATCGGGCCGATACATATCATGAACTTAAAAATATTGCCGATGTCCCATCGGCGGGGAACGGAGAGATATTCCTCATCCACATTGTCGGTCGGGATGGCTGTTTGCGATAAATCATAGAGGAGATTATTGGTCAGCACCTGAATGGGCAACATCGGCAGAAACGGCAAAAATGTGCTCGCGCCAAGCACGCTGAACATGTTGCCGAAATTCGAGCTCGCACCCATCTTAATGTATTTCGTAATATTGCCGAAGATCTTGCGGCCTTCGATGACGCCCTCCTGAAGCACCATCAGACTTTTCTCGAGCAAGATGATATCTGCCAATTCCTTGGCGATGTCGACGGCCGTGTCGACGGACACGCCGACGTCGGCGGCCTTCAACGCTGGGCTATCGTTGATCCCGTCCCCCAAAAATCCGACGACATGTCCCCTCGCATGAAGCGCGCCGAGGATACGGGCCTTCTGGGCCGGAGAGACCTTGGCGAAGACGGAGGCCAATTCCACAAGTTCGGCCAAAGCTTCGTCGTCGATGCGTTCGATTTCAGGACCGAGAACGATGCGGTCCACTTTGAGCTTAACTTCGTGGCAAATCTTGCGGGTGATGACTTCATTGTCGCCCGTGAGAATCTTGACGGCGACGCCGGATCTGTTGAGCGCGGCGATTGCCGCTCCGGCACTTTCCTTCGGCGGGTCGAGAAAGGCGATGTAGCCGAGCAGGGTCAGGTCGCTTTCGTCCGCAACCGAATAGCCCTGTTTGAGATTATCGGTAATTTCCTTATAGGCAACGGCGACGACGCGGAATCCATCCTCGTTGAGGGCGCGAGTCTCCGCCTGGGCCGCGGTGAGATGACTGGCGTCCAAAGTCCCCAACTCATCGCCGAGTTCAAAATGCTTGCATGCCGAGAAGACTTCTTCCACCGCGCCCTTGCAGATGAGGACATGCGTGCCGTCCTCGCGCGAGAGGATGACGGAAAGGCGCCGCCGGACGAAATCAAACGGAATTTCGTCGATATTCTCGTACCGGTGCCGCAAGTGCAGATTTTTGCCGAGCTCCACATGCTCAAGGACGGCCACATCAAGGAGGTTCTTTAGACCGGACTGATAATGGCTGTTCAAATAGGCATACTCGAGCACCCTTTCGCTGTCATTGCCCCGAATGTCGAGATGCCGCTTGAGGATGACACGATCCTGCGTGAGCGTTCCGGTCTTGTCGGTGCATAATATATCCATCGCCCCGAAATTTTGGATCGCATGGAGGCGCTTCACAATTACCCGCTTCCGCGACATGGCGATCGCGCCCTTGGCGAGGTTGACGGTGACGATCATCGGCAGCATTTCGGGCGTCATGCCGACCGCGACGGCGACCGCAAACAACAGCGCCTCGAGCCAATCGCCCTTGGTGAGACCATTGATCAGGAAGACGGCCGGAACCATCACCAACATGAACCGGATCATGAGCCAGGTGAAGCGGTTGACCCCTTTGTCGAAACTTGTGAGCTCGCGCTGTCCCACGATCGAGTTCGGCAAGCTGCCCAAAATAGGTTCTTGCGCCCGTGTGGACGATGACGCCGGTACCGAATCCGCTAACCACGCTGCCGCCCATGAAGCAAAGACTCGACAGGCAGAACGGATCGGAGATGTCTCCGTCGCAGGCATGCGCCGACTTCTCGGAAGGCATCGCCTCGCCGGTAAGTGCCGCCTGATTGATAAAGAGATCCTTGGCGCTGACGAGGCGGAGATCGGAGGGAATCATATCGCCGGCCGAAACGCGCACGACATCGCCAGGCACGAGCTGTTCGATCGGAATTTCGATGAAGCCATTGGAGTCGCCGTTAGCCGGTCCGCCGCCGCGTCGCTTGACGCTGGCCGTCGTTTTCACCATGGCGCGGAGCTTGGCGGCGGCGTCATTGGAGCGATGCTCCTGGATGAAAGCCGTAACGACGGCGAGAAGGACAATGACCGAAATGACCGCGGCTGCTCGGATGTCACCAAGGAAATAAGAAGTCGCGGCAAGACTGAGGAGCAATGCGTTCAGGGGGTTTTTTGCCCGCCCCCATAATTCGTTCGCAAGGCTAGGGCGCCCTTCGCGGGCGATGAGGTTTGGGCCGGCCAATGCCAGCCTCGCTTTAACTTCGGTGGGGTCCAGGCCCTCCGGCGATGTACGCAGCAGCGCGAAGACCGCCTCCTTCTCCGCGCGGCTGACCGTCAAAATCTCTTTCGACAGAGCGATGTCGGTCTCGCGCGCGTGGGGATGTCGATTGGGTGCCATTGAGGTCGGCCGATCATCGGGAGCGGGGAGGTTCATCAGGGGCTTTCTTCCGCAGGATTTTCGTCAACTCCTTGGCCGCGATCTTCCACCCTTCGAGCGCTCTCGATTGGGGTCAGCCAGAGGCGGGTTGTTGCTGGTTGCCAGGATCTCTCCTGTTTACAATGATCCATGTCAGCAGATTCGCGCTCCTACCCCGTCACCATGCCATGTTTGTCGGGAAAAATCTGCTGGTTTGGTGCGGGTTGTGTGACATTGCTGCGACGCCGGAAGTGAGGTCGTCCGGTTTACGACGGTCCCGATCGAGATCAGTTGAACGGAGTGCATTCATGTTGCATGCTTGGTGGCAGACCGGCACCATCTATCAAATCTACCCACGCTCGTTTCAAGAATTCGAATGGAGATGGTATCGGCGATCTGGAAGGCATCCGCAAACGCCTCGATTATCTCGTCTGGCTCGGTGTCGATGCGATCTGGATTTCGCCCATCTATCCTTCGCCGATGCACGACTTCGGCTATGATATCGCCGACTATTGCGAAATCGATCCGATCTTCGGAACGCTCGAAACCTTCGATCTCCTCGTCGCGGACGCCCATGCGCGGGGGCTGAAAATCATCCTCGACTTCGTGCCGAACCATACGTCGGTGCTGCACCCTTGGTTTCTGGAGAGCCGTAAGTCCCGCTCGTCCGCGAAACGGGATTGGTATATTTGGCGTGATGCCACGCCGGACGGTGGGCCGCCGAACAATTGGATCAGCAATTTTGGCGGCAGCGCCTGGGCGTGGGACGAGCCAACCGGGCAATATTACTATCACGCCTTTCTTGCCGAGCAGCCTGATCTCAACTGGCGCAACCCAAATGTCCGCGCGGCGATGCATGAGGTGCTTCGGTTCTGGCTTCGCCGCGGCGTCGACGGATTTCGGGTTGACGTGATTTGGCACCTCATGAAAGACCCCGGCCTGCGGGATAACCCGCCCAATCCGGTGTGGACACCGGAACAGCCCGAGATCGATCGGCTGCTGCAAATTCATTCGACCGACCAGCCCGACGTTCACGAGGTGATCGCTGAATTGCGCCGGGTTCTCGAGGAATTCGACGACCGCGTGCTGATCGGCGAAATCTATCTGCCGATCGAACGGCTCGTGACCTATTATGGTGAAGCCCTCCAGGGAGCACATCTTCCCTTCAACTTCCAGCTTCTGCAAACCACCTGGACCGCGCCCCGCATCGCTGAACTTATCCGGGATTACGAGGCGACTCTCCCGGAGGGTGGCTGGCCGAACTGGGTTCTCGGCAATCACGATCGCCCGCGCATTGCCGCGAGGGTCGGACAGGATCAGGCGCGGATTGCAGCTATGCTGCTCTTGACCCTGCGCGGGACCCCGACGCTCTACTACGGGGATGAACTCGGCATAGGTCACGTTGAGATACCGCCAGACCAGATTTGCGACCCTTGGGCGAAGCGTGAGCCCGGCCTCAGCGTGGGACGCGATCCGGTACGCACCCCGATGCAATGGGACGCCGCGGATTTTGCGGGTTTCTCGACGCACAGACCCTGGCTGCCGCTGACGCCCGACCATCGGACCCGCAATGTCGCGACGATGAGCGCGGCGCAAACGACAATCCTTTCCCTCGTGCGCAATCTTTTGCATTATCGGCGGGAACACGCATCGCTTTCGAGAGGCCATTGGCGTTTTCTCGACTGCGGCAATGATGTGCTCGCCTATGAGCGGGATGACGGCGCGGATCGAACCATCATTGTCCTTAATTTTAGCGCGGCGCCGCGTGGCTGGACGGTTCCGCCCCACCTGCCGGAAATCCGGATCGCAATCTCGACATGCTGCGACCGCAAGGACGAACCCGTCGGGTCGGTCCTAAGCCTTCGCGCGAATGAAGGCCTGATCTTCGAGTTGGGTCGCTAGATGAATGGCCGAACCGACTTCGCTGCGTTTGCGTCACGCCGGGGGCACGTCAAAACGAATGCCCTGCGCTAAGGGCAACTCGCGCGAATAATTGATGGTGGTGGTGGCGCGCCGCATATAGGCTTTCCAGACATCGCTGCCTGCCTCGCGGCCGCCGCCGGTTTCTTTCTCGCCCCCAAAAGCGCCACCGATCTCCGCCCCCGAAGGACCGACATTTACATTCACGATGCCGCAATCGCTGCCCATGCTTGAGGTAAAGAGTTCGGCCTCCCTTAGGTCATTGGTGAAGATGGAGGACGCGAGCCCCTGGGGCACGGCATTATGTCGCTGGATCGCTTCATGCAGATCACGGTAGCGCATGACGTAAAGGATTGGCGCGAAAGTCTCGCGGCAGACAAGCGGCGTCTGCTGCTCGATCTCGATGATGGCCGGACGGGCGTAATAAGCCTCCGGCCAAAGGTTGCCGAGCAGACGTTCACCGCCGGTGATCACGCCGCCCTCGCTCCGCGCTTCGGCCAAACTTGCCTGCATAGCCTCGAAGGCACGCCGATCGATCAGAGGGCCAACCAGCGTTCCGGCTTCAAGCGGATTGCCGATCGCAACCTCGCTGTAAGCATGTTTTAAACGCGGGATGAGACGGTCATAGACGCTCTCATGCACGAACAGTCGGCGAAGTGTCGTGCAGCGCTGGCCCGCGGTTCCAACCGCGGCGAAGAGGACGGCCCTTGTGGCAAGATCGAGGTCGGCTGACGGCGCGACGATCATGCCATTATTGCCCCCCAACTCGAGTATGGCTCGGCCAAAGCGAGCCGCAATCCGCGGCGCCACCGCGCGGCCCATGCGCGTCGATCCCGTGGCGCTCACCAGCGGTATGCGCCGATCCTCGACGAGAGCCTCGCCGAGCTGGGGTCCGCCGACAAGGACCGCCGAAAGGCCTTGCGGCACGAAGGCGAGATCGGTGGCTGCACGTTCGAGCAAGGATTGACACGCGAGCGCGCTGAGCGGGGTTTTTTCCGATGGCTTCCAGAGCAGAGTGTCGCCACAAACGAGAGCCAGGGCGGCATTCCATACCCACACCGCGACGGGGAAGTTAAAGGCGCTGATGATGCCGACAACGCCCAGCGGGTGCCAGGTCTCCAGCATCTTATGTTCGGGACGCTCGGTTGCGATGGTCAGCCCATAGAGCTGGCGCGATAAACCGACCGCAAAGTCGCAGATGTCGATCATCTCCTGCACTTCGCCCAAACCTTCTTGCAGGATCTTGCCGGATTCGATCGATACGAGCCGGCCAAGAGCAGTCTTATGGGTGCGAAGTTCCACGCCGAACAGACGCAGCAGCTCCCCCCGTTTCGGGGCTGGAACCGCCCGCCACATCAGGAACGCGGAATGAGCCGTGCCGATTTTGCGTTCGACTTCAGCCTCCGACGCCGAGGGCAGCTGCGCGATCTCGGCGCCGTTTATGGGCGAGCGCACGACGAGGTCGCCTTGCCGCACAGCCTGATCCGGGACGCCAAGGTCTCGCAACAGATTTTCAGTGGCGGTGCGGCTCGGCATTTCCGAAATGTCGGTGGTCATAGCGAAGCTCGCTCGTAATCGGACGCACCATCCTCGGCTCAAGGCGGCCAGGGTCGTCCGGCGCCGACTGGCCTTAAAATATCACACATGGCCGGGCGCGCGCGCCGAAATTTCCAAGGTTCTGGCCAACCGCGTCCAAGTTGCCCGCCTTCAGATCGGGCGGCCGGCCAAATCCTGCAGTTTCATAAATTGGCCCGCTTGCTCGATGGCCTGGCGCCCGGCCCCGACCACCTGATGGAACAGCGGAAAGGCGTGGATCATGTCGGGCCAGATTTCCAATGTGACGGCAACGTCGGCAGCTCCCAACGCGCCGGCAAGCCGGACCGAATCATCGAGGAGCGTTTCGGCCGAACCGACTTGGATCAATACGGGCGGCAGCCCCTTGAGGTCGGCAAACAGCGGCGAGGCCAGCTCCGCGCGCGGCGAAGCTCCGCCGAGATAGTCGTTTGCCAGCTCCATGAGATAGGGCTTCTGAATGAGCGGATCGACCGCGGCCTTTGTCGACATTGTCGAGCCCGTGCATTCCAGATCGACCCAAGGGGAAATACACCAGCCGCAACTCGGCAGCGGCAGTCCCCGGTCGCGGGCGGCAATCATCAACGCGATCACCAGACCGCCGCCGGCACTGTCGCCGGCAATCGCAATGCGATCGGAGGCAATGCCGCGATCGAGCAGAAATCGATAGCCGGAAATTACATCTTCCACCGCGTCCGGAAAGCGATGTTCCGGCGCGAGCCGATACCCCAGCGAGAGTGTGGGGGCGCCAGCGGCCCGCCCGATCTCGGTCGCCAATGGCCGGTGGCTTTCGATCGATCCAGAGATGTAACCGCCGCCATGCAAAAACAGGATGGTGCGCGCGGGGTCCGCGCCCGACGAAATGGACCACTCCGCCTCAACCCCATTCGCATGGATTCGCTGTAGGTGAACCTCGACTGAGGTGGCGTAATTTTTGCCGAGCGCATCAAGGCGCTGGCGACGTTCTGCAAGCCCGGCCGGCCGCGGCCGCGCGGCCAGAATCTCTCGGATGGAATCGATTTCCGGATCGGACATGGCTTTTCCACGCGGGTATCGAGTTGCTGTCACGAAGGTGTTTGCGAGCGCAACCATAACCCCAATGCTACGACGCAGGCCAGGCTAGAATTGTCGCTCGTTGCTGGCTTGCGTCTCAGCGGGTCATCCAATACCAAGTATGAGCAACGTCGGAGGCTATGCGATGTCCAAGATTTCGAGGCGAAAAATTTTGTCGGCGACAGCCGCGGGCGCAATGGTTACGGCCGCGACGAAGGCGCGTTCCGCCACCTACGGAAATCCGGATGAGCCGCCGCAGGGAGCCATCAACACCACAGGCAACCCGGCGAGTCTCACCGATCCAGGTCCGCAGAACAAGGTGCTGGGCAGCCAGTTTCCCTCGGCGCAATTCCCGCCGCCAACCGATGTCAGCGACATGCCGATGTTCTGGGCCTCATTCAACAATGCACCGAAACGTGTTCAGGACGGAGGCTGGGCGCGTCAGGTGACACAAGCCGACTTCGCCATCGCGGACACCATCTCCGGCGTCGACATGCGGCTCACAGCCGGTGGTATCAGGGAAATGCACTGGCACCTTGCGGCCGAGTGGGGCTTCATGTCCTACGGCAACTGCCGGGTCACGGTTCTCGACGAAATGGGCCGGGCTTACGTCGCCGATGTGAAAGAGGGCGATCTTTGGTATTTTCCGGCAGGCCTGCCGCATTCGCTGCAAGGGCTCGGGCCGGACGGGTGCGAGTTCATCCTGTGTTTCGACGATGGCAAAGCCACGGAATACAATACTCTCTTGGTTACCGATTGGATGGCGCACACGCCGCCGGAGATATTGGCCGAGAATTTCGGCGTCCCCATGGACACCTTCGCGAAAATTCCCCTTCACCAGCTCTATATCTTCCAAGGTAAGCTGCCGGGAGCCCTCTCGGCCGACCTGGCGGCGGTCAAGGGACCGATGGGCTTTCCGCCGCATCCATTCACCTTTTCCCTGGGCTCAAGCGCGCCCACGCGGCAGACGAAGGGCGGCGAAGTCCGGATTGCCGACAGCAGCAATTTCACCGTGTCGAAGACAATCGCGGCGGCGCTTGTCACGATCCATCCGGGCGGACTTCGAGAGATGCATTGGCATCCCAATGCCGATGAATGGCAATATTGGATCAAAGGAAAAGGGCGCATGACCGTGTTCGATTCCGGGCCCAGAGCGGTCACAATGGATTTCAACCCCGGCGACATCGGCTATGTGAAGCGCAGCAACGGACATTATATAAAGAATGTCGGCGATACCGACCTGCAATTCCTCGAAGTGTTCAGAAGTTCCTATTTCGCGGATGTGTCCTTGTCGGACTGGGTCACTCATACGCCGCCGGCATTGGTTGCCCAACACTTTAACGTGGATGAAGCGGTCATCGCCAAGTTCCCCAACAACAAGCCGGAGATCATGCCGGAGTGACTGGCAGGCGAGGTTAGGGCGCCGTCATTTTCGCTGACCGCACGTCATTAGGCGCCGGCGAAAACGCGCTCTGCCTCTGACGCGTTGCGGGGCAATTGGCCCTCCGCGGAATCAAAGGGTTCCTTCGGTTTCAGGGCCCGCAGCTGCGGTTCGATCGCCACGCGCTCGTAAGCCTCGCGTTCGCTTTTGATTCGGTATTGAAATTCGACGCCGAGTGGCGGCAGAAGCTTGGTGACAATAAAAGTACCAGCCGGTTTCATCTGTGACCCGATCTGTCCATCGAAGTTCACGTGCTGGCCGATTGCGTACAAATGTTGAGCCATTGGTTTTTCCGGTTGGAGGAGTTGGCAGCGAAATTTGATAAGGGATGGTCGGCATGCGAGCCTGTTGCGGTCTTGCCCAGACAATCCGCGAAAAGTTCAGCCTGGAAAACAAAGCCACTGCACGGGCCGAAGAGATGTAAGGCTGAAACCAAAAAACAACGGCCACGAACCAAGTAGTACGCGTACATCCGGCGTTACCACTTCGTATCGCGACCGTATCCGGCAACAGAGCCCGAAAGCATCGACGTTGCCTTATCTTATATGGTGCGCCGCCCCCCATCCGCAAGGCCCGAGGCAAAGATTAAGCATTTGCCTCGGATCCAGGACCGTGCCTACCTCGGGGTTGGCGTTGGACGTTTCAGGAAGAACCGCAGCATTTCGCGCGTCGCGTCGGGCCCTTGATGATCCGTGTAGGAGCCTTCCGGGCGGCCTCCCGACCAGGCGTGCCCTAATCCCTGGATGGCCCAATATTCCACATGCGGGACGCCGCTCGCCTCGGTGATGATGGTGCGCGTATATTTTCGCCCGCCAGCCTGGCCTTGCTCTATTTCCAGTTCAGGATCGGACAGTTCCGCCCGCGCCGCAGCCACGATTTGATCGGCGTTGGCGGGATGCACCGTTTGATCGGATGCGCCATGAAACACGATCGTGCGAACGCCACTGGCCTTTCCTGACTCCGGCCTTTTGGGTGTCTTCTCGGCCGGACCTGGATTGCCACGCATCGCCGCAAATGCCGAGGGCAGATCCGTGGCAGACCCATAGGCGAGCCCGGAATGAATGCCTGCTGCGGCGTACAGCTCCGGATAGGCGGTACTCATGATCGCCGTCATGGCGCCGCCGGCGGAGAGACCCGCCATGAACACTTTTTTCGAATCGATATCGAACTCCGCCATGATATGGCGCGTGATTCCGGCGAGAATGCTCGGCTCGCCAATGTCGCGCATCTGATCCTTGATGTTGAACCAGTTCCAGCAGGCGGTCGGATTGGAACTTGTCGGTTGCCTGGGATAGACGACGATAAAGCCATGTTCCTCTGCCAGCAGATTCATGCCAGTCCCGGCGGCGAAATCGTCGGGATTTTGCGCGCAGCCATGAAGCATCACGATCAACGGACGCTTCGAGGATTTCATCCGGCTTGGAACGTAGAGTTTGTAGTCCCTCGAACCAGCCTCGCAAGCAAAGGTTCGGGTCAAAAACCCTGCCCCGTCTGGCACCGGAGGCGCCCTTCGGGCTTTTACGACGGGTTTTGAGGGCAGCCCGAATCCGGGAAGGTCGGGCGTTCGCAGCAGCTCCAAGACCTCTCCCAGCGGCCGCTTGACACGCCCGGGGTTAAAACCAAAGTCTCTCGCGGCCCCCTCTGCGCTGATGCCGGCGCCAGCTCGGGCAAAACCGGCCACCTCGGCCGGAGTCTGCTTCGGTTCGATCCGCTGGATTTTTTCCGAGGACGTATCGGTCGGCCAGGAGCTATTCTCTCGCCCCCCGGACAGCGCGCGCCGAATCACGCGCGTGGCTTCTATGACGTTTTGATTTTGTGTAAGTTTCGCAGCCTTGTGCATGGCACCGCTGAAGAGGCTCTTCATTCTCATGTCCTTCAAAGGAGGGGGTCGCGGTGCAATCACCGTATGCGGTCAAAAAGTGCCGCCTTGACCGCCGGGCTGGCCTGCAGGGCGCCAAGAACGTTGATCGACTCGATGGTTTCGCTCGCAAGCTCAGGTGATACGTCGTCGGCGATGACGGCCAGTCCGACGATATTGATCCGCAGTTTGTCGCCGGTGGCCTTCACGGCTTCCAAATTCTCGCGGCTGTAGCGTCGCAGGCCGAGCTCAAGCGTGTGCCGGACGATCGACTGCTTGACGGCATCCGCGTGAATGGCAAGCTGATTGCGAATCGCTGTGCGGATGAGGTCGCTGCGGTTGGAGTAGAACCCCTCTTGCACCAGCAGGTCGATATGACCGAGGTCGACGTAGCCCACATTGACTGTAATTTTCTCGGACTCGCCAACCCTGTCCGGCAGCCGGTGCACAGTTCCCGCCATTGCTATCCCCGCATAACATCTGTGTGGATGGTATATGGATGGTCAAAGGGGTCGCCGCAAGGGGCCATTTGTTGCAGTCGCCGCGAATACCGACTAGGTTTTCAGAAAATGCAGCCTAATCAATGACATTGGACGTCGACCGATGGGCAACTCCCGGATTTCCAGAAGATGTTGCGGGCGCTGGGGAGCGGCGACCAGGTCATTCATCCGATGAAATTGTCACGACGGTCCGCGCTCCTTTCGACCGCGGCTGCGCTTGCGCCACGGATGGCGTTTGCTCAGGCCAAGGTACCAACACGGGCGGTCGTCGAGAAGGCGCTTCCGGAACTTGACAAGCTCGCGGACGAGGCCCTGAAACGAACTAAGGTGCCGGGCCTTTCGATCGCCGTTGTGTACGGGGACAACGTCCTCTACCTCAAAGGCTTCGGCGTGCGGCGGGCCGGCACGGCGGAGCCGGTCGATTCCGACACAGTTTTCCAGCTTGCTTCACTTTCGAAGCCGGTCGCCTCCACGGTCGTCGCGGCGCTAGCGGGTGACGGACGTGTGACCTGGGACGATCAGATCGTCAGCCACGATCCGGCCTTTGCGATGCACGACGCATGGGTGACACGAGCGATCACGTTGCGCGATATGTTCTGTCATCGAAGCGGATTGCCGGACCATGCCGGCGATTTCCTCGAAGACATCGGCTATGACCGAGACGAGGTCCTGCATCGATTGCGCTTTGTAAAGCCCGACAGCAGCTTTCGCTCGCAGTACGCCTACACGAATTTCGGCCTGACCGCGGCTGCGGTCGCGGCAGCAAAAGCCAGCGGAAAATCCTGGGAAGAGCTAAGTGCGGACCGGCTTTATCGGCCGCTCGGCATGAACTCTACGAGTTCACGCTTTGCCGATTTTTCCAACTCCTCGAAACGCGCCATCGGCCATGTCAAGCAAGGTGACACCTGGGTCGCCAAATATATTCGCGACGCCGACGCCCAATCGCCGGCGGGTGGAGTCTCTTCTTCAGCCCGCGATATGGCGTTGTGGCTGCGTTTGCAGCTTGGTAGGGGGACGGTGGACGGCCGTGAAATCGTCAAGGCGGCACCTTTGGATGAGACCCACCGCCCGCAAATCGTCAGCACGCCCGCCGAAAACCCGATGGTCGACCGCTCGTCGTTCTATGGGCTTGGCTGGGGCGTGAATTACGACGAGGCTGGCCGTATTCAATGGAGTCACTCGGGGGCGTTCAATCTCGGCGCCGCGACATGTGTGAATGTGCTTCCCCAGGAGCAGATCGGCATCGTCGTGCTGACCAATACTTCCCCCGTCGGCCTGCCGGAGGCCCTTTGCCGAAGCTTTCTCGACCTCGTGCTGTCAGGCAAAGTTGAGAAGGACTGGCTTGGATTGTTCGGGCAACAATTTGCGAAGATAATGGCGCCCGAATATGGCACCGCCGTTGATTATCTGAAGTCGCCGGCACAAATCACCCCGGCGCTCTCGGCTGCCGCTTATCTCGGCGGCTATCACAGCGATCTCTACGGACCGATCGAAATCATCGGGCGCGACGGCGGGCTGACCCTGATGCTCGGCCCCAAGCAGGAGCCGTATCCACTGCGCCACTTCGATCGTGACGTGTTCACCTACCAGCCGGTCGGCGAGAATGCGTATGGCCCAAGTGCGGTGACATTTACGGTTGGGGCCGATCAGAGGGCGAGCCAGATTACGATTGAAAACCTCAACATCCATGGGCAGGGCAGCTTCAAACGCATAGTGAGCTGAGGGCTGGCAGGTCCACCAAGCATTTGTCGGCAAAAGAGGAGGATTGCATGGACGAAGAGCGTTTCAACATGGCATTGCGCAAATTCCTCAAGGTGGTCGGCATCACCTCGCAACGCGAGATCGAACGGGTCGTTCGCGACGGAAAGGTTGAAGGAAACAAGCTGAAGTTGCGCATGACGCTGACGGCCGAAAACGCGCCGCTCGATCATGTTGTCGAAGAGACGATCGATCTGGAGTAGGGCCCTTCCACCGCTTGGGTGGCTTCAGGTGTAGCTTTGGATTGGCGGCGTCGGCGTCGCCGAGGCAAATGATGATTTATAAAAGTCTCCTATAGTTTGACGGCAATTGCGGGCCTCGCTAACATCACATCCGTGCAGCAATTGCCACGTAAGCAATGGGCTGGCCGCCGAGACAGGAATTTTCCGCGGAGCGGCGATCTTCATGAGGAGAGGCTCTCTTGGATACAGTCTTTGTTGTTGCGACTGGCGATCTCCCGCGGGCTAAAGTCGGAGGGGTGGATGACCCGACGGTCCAATGGGCCGGCGCATTTGCCGCTTACGGAGGACATGGAACGACCCAATCCTCAACCATCGTTTACGAGATAGAGCCCGGCCATCGCCTCGGCTGGCACACCGACGCGACCGAGGAGACGCAATATATTCTTGCCGGCACCGGCGAGTTGCGCATGGAAGGCGGAGTGACCCACCAGGTCAAACCGGGGAGCGTTTTTGTCATCCCGACACCGGTGCGACACGACCTCGTCAATACCGGCAATGAAACTCTGCGCGCTGTCGCTTTCTTCGCCGCGGCGATGTTCACGCAGCAATTCGACAATGTGATGCTGCCGCCGAATGTTCATGTCCTCGGCACTCCCAATCGCGATGGCTAACGGGTTTCGCCGGAAACCGATTTTCGCTCTACTTAAAGGGTTTGTCTTTCTAAGACTCAGACCCTTTGGACACGCCAGTTCATGAAGCAGGGATTGACATCTCTGGTTCACGCGACGCGCGGGCGCAAAAGCCTGTGCGGGGTTTGGCGGGGCTCGACCGAGCTGGCCTAGTCTAAGCCAATCCCCAACTGTTGAATCTGCGGCGAAGCAATTCTTTGGCGTCTGCCTGGCGCTGCTGATTTATTTCCCACCGGCTTGAAGATCAAGGGAATGGCAACGATGGACTCAGATCCGACACCCCCGTCAGCGAATAAGATTTTCCCTCAAAATAGCATTGCCGCTCCCTCGGTCGCTCGACTTTTTAACCGGCATGGGCCGGTGAACCGGCGGAAAATATTGCAAGCTGCGTCCGGTGGACTTATTGGCACGATTTTGGGCGGAGGTTCCGCCAAGGCGGGCGGTTTTTTCTCCGGCCTTTGGGGGTCTTCGGATAACGCGCCCGCTGAAACAGCCGCAAAGATCGAAGGGACGAGTCCGCATTTCAATCAGCTCGGAGACTACCTCTGGTTGACGCCGACGAAGCTTGGGGGCGGGGCACAAGTACAGGATCTCTCGACAGGCAAGACGCTGGCCTGGATCGAATATTGGAACTACGGCGACAGCTGTCCGATTGCGCATCACCTCGCGGCTTTCCCATCCCCCGACCCGCGCAAGGGTTTTGAATTCGTGAACTCGACCCAGGGCGGCCAGAACGTGCTGATCTATGGTATCCCGAGCGAGATCCGGGAGCATGGCATGCTCGATCCGATCTGGGGCCAGGGCAATCAGATCTATCGTGTCGGCTTCGACGGGCAGCAGATGAACCTGTTGGAGAATATCGCCGAGACGACCGGCATTGGCGTCGGCGTCCACACCGTGATCTTCCCGGATGCTTCGGGGTTCTCCTGCTCGGACGGACAGAAGGATGTCGTGGCGTTTTTCACGCGGGCGACGGGACAGCAGAAAACCAAAGTCATCGCGGCCTTCCGCTTCGATTGGCACGGAAATGAAACCGACGGTGCGCTCGAAGACAATTGGTTCAAGGGCGGCAGGGTTCGGATCACCAAACTTGTGATGGCGCCGGAAACAGGCCTTTACGATTACCGCGGGACCAAAGGGAACAAGCTCGACTGGGAAATGGTGCCGATGGGCGAATATCTCGTCTATACGGGCCAGCTGCCGGGCGATTCCGTCCGGACCCTCACTGGCTCGGACAATTGCGTGCACCATCCGATCCATCCGCTCTCGCTCGTGACGCTGCGGATGTTCGCCGTTGGCGTCATATTCGACCGCACCAGCATGGAGCCCGTCGCCTGCATCTCCTCACCCGCCGGAACCCCGAAGGATAATATTCCGGTGACGAAAGTCAGCGACGGCATATGGGAAATCAAACTGGATACGGTAATGACGTCGGGCCATGAATGCGGGTTCGGACCGAACGGCAAATGGTTCGTCATGACCAACAATACCCGTCAAAACAGCATGGGCGTGTTCGACTGTGTCGATCCGGACCCGCGGAAATGGAAGCGGATCACCGATTTCAAGGATTTGCATTGGGTCGGATCGACGCCGAGCCCGTTCCATATCACCTATTCCATGGATGGGTCGAAAATGTTCGTCTCCGAGCTGCACCAAAAACCGGCCAGGAGCGCCATTGTCGTCGTCGATACGGCGACCTGGACGACCATCAAGCGCTTCGAGAATGTCGGGGTCGATTGCCAGACCATGCATGTCACCTACGATGGAAAATATGTCTTGCAGATTTTCAGCGGCTTTCAAAGGCTGGAAGGAGGCACCTTCGTCTTCACGCAGGACACTCTGGAACCCGTCGGCTATTTGCCGAACTTCGGGGGCCATCATGATTGCGTGATCGTCCCGCGCAACAATCAGGAATTGATCCACAGCCGCTGCACGACGGTCTGACCCGAAATTTGATCGGCGCGCTGTATGACGAGACGTACGGGAACGTTTTTTCTGTTGTTCCGGCTCGCCGCTCAGAATGTCGGCAGGCGCCGCTTGCGGACGCTGTTTCTTGCCCTCTCGGTTACGATGGCCGTCGGCGTCGGTTTTGCGGGCTTCGTGACCGGCTGGGCATTGCGGGACGGCATTGCAACCAGCTTCTCCCGCATGGGCGCCGATCTCGTGGTCGTGCCTCTCGGCACGCTGGTTAACATCACCAGCACGCTTTTGACGGTGCAGCCAACGGACCAGGAAATCGACGCCGCATTGGCTGAAAAATTACGAATTATTCCAGGAATTGCACAGGTCGCGCCGCAAAGAATTGTGCGCGCCGAGGTCGAAGGACGCGGCATTAATTTGATCGCCTTCGACCCCACGGCGGACTTCACCGTTCAACCCTGGCTGGCCGAAGGCGCGCGGCAGAAGTTGACGGCCCAGAGCCTCATTGCCGGCGAGCGGGTCCAGAGCAAGCCCGGTGAAGTCTTGAATATTTGCGGCCGTTCAATGGTTCTTGAAGCTCGCCTTGGAACGACCGGCGTCGGCCCCTTCGACGAGTCCTATTTTCTCACCTTTCCGGCCCTCGATGACTTGATCCTCGCGCGGCAAAAGCTGGCCCGCGCCTCTGGCCCTCCGGCTTCTGCGCAGCCTGCGGCACCGGTGCAGACTTCAATGCGTCGGGGAACCCCGCGATGCATCACGACGCTGGCCCGGCGGGACCGATGGACTGCCTTCCCGATCTCAGGCCAGGCCAGGTTTCTGCATTCCTGCTTCAGCTGTCGCCAGGCGCTTCCGCCGCGTCGGTGAAATTCGCGGTCGGCCAGATCCCCGGACTTAAGATCATTGCGGGCAATCCGGTTTTCACCTCATCCCGGCAGGCCCTCGGCAGTCTTTTCTGGGGAATTGTAGTCTTCGCGGGGCTTCTGTTGCTTGCTCTCATGTTTCTCGTCACCCTGCTGTTTTCGGCCATTGTCCAAGAGCGTTACCGCGAGATCGGTCTTTTGCGCGCGTTGGGCGCGCGCGCCGCTCAGATCATGAGCATTATCCTCATCGAGGCCGGATTGATCACCGGCCTTGGCGGCCTTCTCGGTCTCGGATTTGGCTTCTCGCTGGTGCTCATCTTCGCCCGTTCGCTCGGCTTTTACTTCGCCTCTCTCGGCGTGCCCTTCGCGTGGCCGCCCGACGGGGCGATCTGGCTCGCGGCCCTGACTGCGATCATGTCTGCCGCCTGCATCGGGGTCCTTGGAGCGCTCGTTCCCGCCTGGCGCGCGCGGGGGCAGGAGCCATATTTGATGATCCAGACCGAGACCACTCGATGATTTTGCGGACGTCCGGTCTTATCAAGCGCTACGGCGCCGGTGCCGGATTTGAAGCGGTCAGCGAGGCCGAACTCACCCTCAAACAAGGGGAGTTCGTCGCAATCGTTGGCCGCTCGGGCTCCGGCAAGTCGACGCTTCTGGCGATGATCGGAGCGTTGACGCGGCCGAGCAGCGGCCAAGTTCTGCTCGACGGCAAAGATGTCTGGTCGTTGCCGGAGGCCGCTTTGGCGGATCTTCGCTGCCGGCAGATCGGATTTATTTTCCAGTTCTTCAGCCTTCTTGCCAATCTGCGCGCCGTAGACAATGTCGCCTTGCCGGCTTTGCTCGGACGCAGCCTGCCGGCGCCGGACGCCTATCGGCGCGCCCAGGAATTGCTGACGCGGGTCGGCCTCCAAGACAAAATGTCGGCTTACCCTGGCGAAATGTCCGGCGGCGAACAGCGGCGCGTGGTCATCGCCAGGGCGCTCATCAACAAGCCTCGTCTGCTTCTGGCCGACGAGCCGACCAGCGATCTCGACGAGGATACCGAAGGCGAAATCATTGCGCTGTTGGAGGAGCTGCGGCGCGAAGCGGCATTTGGCATGATCGTGGTCACACACAATCTGGAGCTCGCCAAGCGCGCGGACCGCATGTTCGAGATGAAGCAGGGGGTGCTCACGGCGACGGATTTGCCTGAGGATGCGATGGCACCGGCCCGGCCGGAGCGGCGTTTCGGTCCCACGAAGGTGGCACCCGCCGCCGGTGCGGCCCGGCCCGAGGACGCCACCCGAGCGGTCGCTCAACTCGGCGAAACTCTTTGGGCTGCCGCAGGACGAGCGCTGGTTTTTGGAGGTCTGATTTTTGCGATGGTGCTGGCAGGCAACTATGGCTTGGCGCATTACCAACGCCACCAGGCCTGGGTGCGGAAGGAACGTCTCGACGCGCTGGAGGAATTGGCGACATCAACCTTGAAGAGCGAAATCGCTTCCGTAACCAGCTTGGGCGAGCGGCGCTACGAGGTGACGATCTATCTTGAGAACGCAAGCGACAAGCCGATCTATGTGATGGCCCCGAATATACAGGCCTTCATTCAGGTCGGCTCCGATTGGCAGGAACTGCCGCTGACGCCCGCCGCGGAGGCGATGGCCTCGGTCCTGAAGGTGACCGGCAAGCAGCTCTATCGCTATGTTTTGGAGGCGCGCGTGGAAAAATTCACCCAGCTGCTGCCGCATTATATGCATGTCCGCTTTACCAACAACATGCTGATCAGCCCGGAAAGCACCCCTCGCGACGCGTTATTCCAACGCAACGACAGCTACTTCATCTATCTTAAACCGGATAACGTCGATGATGCGACGATCACGAAAGATGTAAGATTTGCCGATCGGCCGCCGCTCTGGATCTGGATGCCTCCGCATTGAGCACGGCGTTGGAGAAAGAAATCATGGGGATGGCGTATATCCGCGACCTTATCACCGCCGCTGGCCTCGCCCTTGATGTGGCCGGAGTTCTCGTCATCCTCATTGGCGCGGCCACTGCGACAATTCTCTATGTGGGACGTCGAAACGAGGCCGGCGTTTCGTTCCGGCTCTACCGCAAGAACCTTGGCCGATCGATCCTCCTCGGTCTTGAGTTCATGGTCGGCGGGGACATCATCCGAACAGTCTCGGTCGAGCATCCGGGGCTCGACAATGTGCTTGTTCTCGGCTTGATCGTCCTGATCAGAACCATCTTGAGCTGGTCGATGGAAGTCGAGATCGAGGGCCGCTGGCCTTGGCGCGCCTGGTTTGTTGAGAAGTCGATGCTGGAGGCTAGTCGGGCGCCCGCGCTCGCGCCTTCTTCGCAGTCCCCGCCGCCAGCAGAGCCGGGGCCTCAACCTCCGCTTGCCTGAGCAAACCGAATGGCGCGGTTCGCAGCGGGGCGATATAATTCGGAAGTTTTCTCAGCGGAGCGAGCGCGCCATGGCTGATGACAAAGACGATTTGTTTGGCGCTTTGCCGCGGAAGGCCGCGGCTTTGCATGAGGTCGGACAGCGCCTCGATGATCTTTCGGTGCACGAACTCGATGAGCGTATCGCGGCGTTGCATGCCGAAATCACGCGGCTCGAGGAGGCGCGCCGGCTCAAGCAAGCCTCTCTCAATGCCGCGTCCGCATTTTTCAAAACATGAAAGGCTGAACCATCAGCGCTCGGAATAGTCCGTGAGATCGATCGTCGAAAACTGAAACACGGTCGGCGTGCAGGACCCGGTTCTGATGACCTTGAGCGCGCACCCGAACTTTTTGCCCGGGGCGATTTCGTATTTTGCCAAAAAGCGCGGGCCTGGATACCAGCTGTTAGCGAGGCGGAGGTCGTGTTGCATCCCAAGGGCTTGCCGCACCAGAGCCTTGTCGCTGGGAGCCTCGCCTGCATAGGAAAATTTGACCTCGAAGCCCTCATAGCCGGGACCGCCGTCCATGGTTTTCTGGCCGATGGACGCCTTGGTCTTGGAGACCGCCCCGGTCGTGCAGGTGCCGGGATAGGAATTATAAATGCAGCCGCCCCCCACTTGGCCTCTCGCATCGATCAGCGGCACGGAGACTGCGGCGATCACAAACGCCAGTTGGAAAGGGCTTCTCAAGAGTTTCATTTCCGCTCCTCCGTCCGGATATGTGGGCTAGCAGCATTTAGGGAAATTGCGAAAACACGATGAGGCACAGGGCGTAAAGGGCAATCACGAGCCCGGTGCCGGCAAGATCGATGAGTTCTTGAATTTCGTCCCGAGGGACGCAGCCACCAATCGAACCGTTTGCTGGCCCATGGAACCAGCCAGTTGAGCAATATGACACTCACGATATTGCCGATGAACAGGGCAAGCCAGAAGGGCAGACCAGCTTTTTCGATCAGCAATGGATTTTGTGCGAACACCCCAAACAGGAACACCACCGGATAGAGCAGCAGCAAAACCAGCATGTTCTGCTTCCACGCTGGCGGCGCCGGGCGATCGACGGTCCCCGCCGGGAACCATTGATCGAACCCCGTGCGGACGATCCGCGCATGGAACTCCTCGGTGAAAGCGTCCGCCTCTTCCAGGAGCTTCAACCGTTCCGGCGAGTTCAGCCAGGCTTGGAGGTTGGCTTCCGAATCGAACCGCAGGATCGACAGCCAATCATTCTGCACATTCGGAATCGGCGGCTCGAATTTATAGCCCTGGAAGCCCGGCGATTTTGATTGAGCGGCGGCGATTTGCTGCTCCCAGGCCCGATAGGCTTCTTCATGACCGGGCTTGATCCGGGTCGAAATCACGACCGACACGGGCGAAGGCAAAACGCCCGACCCATCGTCCGTGACGATGTGAACATCGTCGCTGCCCATCAACAGGGGAAGCGCTTCTTCCAGCAAGCTCAGTCTGCTCTCTGAGTTCAACCACGCCGCCGCCGTGTCGGCACTGGCAAAACGCTGGAGGATCACCCAATCGGTCTGAGCCGGAGGGCTCGGCGGGATGACCGTCTGCTTGAGGAAGCCAGGAGATCGCGCGATGACCTGGCCGATTTTTTCCTGCCAGCGCGCAAAGGGCTCGGCCTGCCCGGGCCGGATCCGTGTCTGCGTGACGATCGTCACGGCGCAGCTATGGGGCGAAGCCTTGGCTCCAGGAGCGCCCGCGGGCTCGCTCATGGCCGAGCCCCAAGGCGGCTGAAGATCCGGTCGGGTGTCAGCGGCAAATCCGGGAACCGGACACCGGTGGCGTTGGCGAGCGCATTCGCGATCGCGGGCGCGACGGGGTTGATCGCGCATTCGCCCTGGGACTTTGCGCCAAGCGGGCCGATCCGGTCGTGCGTATTAGCGAAAAATACCTCCGTGCGCGGCACATCGGCGAAGGCTGGAATTCGGTAATTGCGGAGCGCCGGATTCACCATGGCGCCGTTGTCGTCATAGACCATATTCTCGGTGAGCGCCCAGCCGAAGCCCATGGCGATGGCGCCTTCGATCTGGCCTCGGCACTGCATGGGGTTGATCAGCCGGCCGATGTCGGCGGCATGCACGCTTTGGAGGATCGAAATCTCGCCGGTGACACGGTGAACGGCAAGCCTGATACCGTGGACATTGAAAGCGACCGTGCGGGGTGAGAGATAAGCCTTTCGCTTGGCTTCGAACCGATGTGAGTCCCGCATCCCCGCCGCATGAAGCTCGCTCAACGCGATCCGTTGATTTTCGTAAAGTACGGTGCCGTCTTCCAGGCGGCAGGCGTCGAGATCCCATCCCAAATGTCGGCTGGCATAATCGAGAATATTGTCGCGCAAGGCAGCGGCGGCCAATGCCACCGCCTGTCCCGCGACGACCGTGCCGGTGCTGGCGAATGTTCCCGAGTCATAGGGCGTGAGATCCGTGTCGGCATTGATGATGTCGATGCTGTCGGCGCGGCTGCCTAAAATCGAGGCGGCGATCTGGCGGTGCGACGTCACGGATCCATTTCCCATTTCCGTGGAACCGACGGCAAGGTGAAAACTGCCGTCTGGCAGAAGCGTCATCCGCGCGCCCGAACGGTGCTCCGTCGGCGGGCCGCATTCCAGCATGGCGAGCGCGATGCCGGTCCCCTCGGTCCAGTCCTCGCCGTCAGGTTTTGGAGAGCCGTCGCCCGCCGTCAATTCCATTTCGACGCGGTCGAGGCATTGGTCGAGCCCGTAGCTGCCAAAATCCACATCGGAAGGGTCCTTCCAGACCGACTCGATCCAATCACCCGGCCGGATCATATTCTTGCGGCGGATTGCGAACGGATCGATCGCGAGGAGCCGTGCAAGATCGTCGATCGCGCATTCGATAGCGAATGTCGTCTGCGAGGAACCATAGCCGCGAAAACCGCCGCTCGGAACCATGTTCGTATAGACCGTATATCCGTCGGCCTTCTTATTGGCGCAGCGGTATGCGGTCAGCGGGTTGCCGAGGGCGGCCGCGATTGTCTCACCCCCATGCCCTCCATAGGCGCCGGTATTGGAGACAACATGAACCTCAATGGCGGTCAGCGTTCCGTCCCGCTTTGCTCCAAGCTTGACGCGTGTAGTCATCTGGTGGCGGGTCGTCGCGCCGATAAACTGTTCCTCGCGCGTAAACTCCCATTTCACCGGGCGCCCGGTCTTCAATGTGGCAAGAACGCAGAGATCTTCGGAAAGCATCTCCTGCTTTCCCCCGAAGCCGCCACCGACACGCTCAGTAAAGACACGTAGGTCGCGCGGCCGCAGTCCAAAAAGATGACAGAGCTTTTGATGGGCAATAAAGGGAGCCTGCGTACTGGTGCGCACATGCACCCGGCCGTCGTCTCCCGTCCACGCCAATGAGCCATGTGTTTCGAGATGCACATGCTGAACGCGGGAGGTCGAATAAATCATCTCATGAATGGCGTCCGCGTCGCCAAACCCTTCGGCCACGTTGCCGACCTCGCCATGGATATCGACATATATGTTGCCTTTTGCGGCTCCACTCTTGTCGTGAAGGATCGGCGCGTCAGGTCCCATGGCTGTCACAGGATCGAAGACGGCAGGCAAGAATCTCATATTCAACTTCGAGCAGGCGACAGGCTTCTTCCGCGGCGGCTTCGGTTTCAGCCACCGCGGCTGCGACCCGCTGACCGACAAACCGGACCACATCGTCGAGCATATAGGTATCATCGGGATCAACGAGGTGGTCCTCGTGCGTCGCGGTACTGTAGAGCCGGCGCGGGACATCCTCCCAGGTAAAAATCTCCACCACTCCGGGGACACGCAACGCCCTGCCGCGGTCGGTACGGAGAATACGCGCATGTGGGTGCGGCGAACGCAGCACCTTGAGGTGAAGCAGGTGCTCCATCCCGACATCCATCGTGTAATGCGCTCGTCCGGTGACGATGGTTTCCCCGAACGGGTTTTTCAGGCTCGCGCCACAAGCCTGGCCCGCGATGTCCGCCTCGGCGGAGGCAATTCCATGGATGGCCTCATCGATGGCACGATACCCTGTGCATCGGCAGAGATTGCCCTTGAGCGCGTGGGGGAGATCTGCACGCTGGTCTTCATTCAGCGAGGCCGCCGTCATGATCATGCCGGCCGTGCAGAAGCCGCATTGGAACGCCTGGGCGTCGAGGAAGGCCTGCTGCATCGGATGCAACGCACCGCCTTTGGAAAGGCCTTCGATAGTTGTGATCGTGCGCCCCTCGGCACGAAACGCGGGCATCAGGCAGGAGTGTATGGGCGTGCCATCCATCCAGACGGTGCAGGCGCCGCAATCGCCCGCGTCGCAGCCTTTCTTGACGCCGAACACGCCGCAGTCGCGCAAAAAAGTCCGTAAACATTGGCCTGGTTTCGGTTCGGCGGAATGCAGCTTTCCATTGATGGTACAATTCATATCCAGACTCCCGCCTCGTCTTCAGCCCGCGCCAGTTCGGCACGAATCTGTTCGGCGAAATAAGGGGTCAGGTGACGTTTGTAGGCCGCCGACCCATGCACATCGTCGAAATAGGAATCGGCGGCGATCCGCGCGTCGATCGCCTCGCGGAGTTCAGCCGCGTCGGGGGTGTAGGTGAAACGGAGCCGGACGGGGCGGGGCGTCGCCGCGGTGATGGTGAGGAGAAAATCGCTGCGGTCCTTGCTTTGCGTTCCGATCAACAGTGCCGCCGAACGCCCGAGATGGGTGAGCGACAGCCGGCGGAATGCGAAGCGCTTTTTCAATGCAGTGGCAGGAAGATGAATGTTCCGCAGCAATTCGCCCGGCTGCAGGATGTTGCGATGATTTCCGGTAACGAAGTCGGCGGCCTGGACGTCGCGGGGCGGCGCATCGCGCGGCCACAAGGTGTAACGTCCCTCCAGCGCCACGGTCAGCGAAATCATCGCGCCGGCCGGCAAGGACATGCAGATGTTTCCTCCCACCGTTGCCGCGTTCCAAATCTTGAATGAAGCCAGCAGCGCATTGCAGCAATGGCGGAAAAGCGGTGTGCAGGACCATTCGGCCGGACCACGGAAATGATACAATTCCGCGAGACGACAGGTCGCGGCTATGTCGAGCCCGGTGTCCGAGGCATGCAGCGCGGGCCAGTGCAATTGCTCGAGATCGATCAGCGTATCGGTCGAAAGCTGCGGCTCTGAGAACAACCATGTTCCGCCTGCGAGCCAGGCATATCCGCTGCGCCACTGCGCGATCTCTTCCGTCGATGCGGGTCTTTTAACTTCGAGGATGGTGTTCAGGTTCATGAATGCTCCGCGTCCTTATGGAAAGAAGCGATCTTCACGAATATGCTCCAGGGAAAGACGTATGCGCAGGCTGCATTGACCGCATCGTATGAGCGGCCCGCCAACTTCACTTTGGAAGATTTGGACCCAAAGGAGTTAACGCTTTTCGGCGTGAAGTTCAAACGCTGTCGTAACTAAGATCACGGGCCGGAAATATCATAGGAAGTAGTATCATAGAAGGAACTACGGTAGCGCCGGCGGTAGTACCAGAGCGGGACAACGCCGATCAGGATGGAGCCCGTACTCAGCAATGAAACGCGCCAGCCAAGATGGGGAAGCTGATAAATTCCAACGTAGGCAACGAACGCGCCCGACGCTAAAGGGACCATTCCGGCAAACACCAACATCCTCCAATCGGTCCGCATCGCGTTACGAAAGTGCCAGGCGCAAGCGGTCGCTGCCAATGCATAGTAGAAGGCGACTTGGACGCCGATCGCATTGATGAGTTCGCTCATCAATTTGCCGACAGACGGAACAGTGGCAGAGCCTGCGAATAAAACAAGCGAGGCACTCGCGACCGCAAAGCCCGCGAGCCAAGGCGTCTGAAAATGCGGATGAAGTTGGCCCATCATTTTGCTGATCACCCCGTCGCGCGCCATCGAGAACAGCAACCTTGTACATTGCAGGAGCTGGGTCTCGATCGTCGCGACGGCGCTGACGAGGACCGTCAGGACGGCGATCGCGTTCCAGGGGGCTGGCAGCACCGCAGCACCAAGGGCAGGGAGCAGATTGCCGCCATTCGCCTCGATCTCATCGGGGGTGAGTGTCATTTGAACTGCCACCTGCGCCAGGACAAAAAGGCCGAAAATCACAATCACCCCGAGGATGCCCGCGAGCCCTGCAACCGTCTTGGCCCCGGCCGTTTCTTCCGCGAGATTGGCGGAGACATCCCAACCGAAATAATAGAAAATGGCGACCAGCATTCCGGCCGAGAAGGATTGAAACGTGCCGAACGTCGAGGGAAAAAACCAGTCCCACGAAAACGCTGCAACCGGAACGGACAGAGAGTGAAAGATTGCAAGAGCGCCGATGACAACGAGAGCGCAGACCTCAAGAAGGGTTAAAACAATCTGCGCTTTCGCGCTCACTTCGATGCCAAAAGTCACGAGAGCCAGCACCCCGAGAAACCAGGCTACTCCAACTCCCGTTGCCCAGACGACGTCATGGGTGCGGTCAGGTGCGAAGAGATCAAGTGTCGCTTCTCCGGCGGGGAGTGCCGCGGCGACCATGAAGATCGTGGAAAGGCTCAACAGAGCCCAGCCCGCCAGGAAGCCCAATGCTGGATGCAGCGCGCGGCCAACCCAGGCATAGGCGGCGCCGGCATCCGATCGCCATCGGTTCAAATAAGCGAACGCGATGGTGATGCCAATCATCGGCAGGGCTGCGACCCAGAGCGTTGCCGGGCCCGCGACCCCGACGGCGGCGATCAGGGCGGCCGTGCTGGCCGTGATCGAATAGGCCGGGGCCGAGCCGGCGATGGCCATCGCGAGCGAGTCGAAGAGACTGAGCGCTCCCTTCTTCAGAGAAGGTTCCAATAATTCCCCCGAAACACATAAACGCCGAGACGGTTTCGATGCTTCGATCGTCTTATCCAGTCAAGCCGGTTCAAGATCAAGGTTTGCGTTGGTTGACTTGCGCGGGGCGGGATCGGCTGCGGCGTCGAACCCGCACTTCAAAATCGCTTCTATTGAGATGCGCGATCGAGAAAATGCATCAGGTCGCTGTTGAATTGATTTGGGTCCTGCAGGAACGAGAAGTGACTGACGTCCGGCTGGAGCAGCAATCCCGCATCGGGAATCTCAGCGGCCATGAATTCGGTATTCTCGCGCTTGATCGCTTCGTCGTGATCGCCGTCGACGATCCACACCGGCAGGGAAATTCGACGAAGCTGCTTCACCGTGAAGTTCGGTTGGGTCGCCCACATCTCGGCAATCTGGCGGCGGAAATCCTCGAATTGGTCCGGCGTTGGGGAAAGG
The DNA here is from genome assembly GCA_963785995.1 of uncultured Alphaproteobacteria bacterium. Taxonomy (GTDB): domain Bacteria; phylum Pseudomonadota; class Alphaproteobacteria; order Rhizobiales; family Beijerinckiaceae; genus Methylocapsa. The sequence continues at coordinate 15,207 of CAWAXL010000040.1, read as the reverse complement.
CGCTCATACTCCGTCTTGGCTCGGGAGATAAATTTGTTGAAAACCGGGCTGGCGGCAATGTCCTTCACGCCACTCGGGTCGGAATTGGCGGCGAACGCGAAAAGCTTGGTGATGCGATCTGGATGATGGATAGCGATGTCCAATCCCACGATGGCCCCATCGCTCCAACCAACGATCGCCGTCTTGCCGATGTTCAAAAAATCCATCACGGCTACGACGTCTGATGCCATCAAATCATAGGTGAACGGCCGATCATCCCTCGTGCTGCGCCCATGGCCGCGGCTGTCCATCACCACCACACGATATGATTTCGCCAGGTCGGGCACCTGGTTGCCCCAATAATTCGCGTGAGCGAGCCCGCCGTGCAAAAGGATCACCGGCGGTCCGCTCCCATATTCGGCATACCAGATTCGAATTCCGTTCACCGGCGCGTAGCCGCTGCGCCCCGCCTCTGGCAGAGCCGGTGTCTCGGGAAGGGTGAGCCAAAGGGGCTCCGCGCATGCTTCTTCGCTGAAAGCGAGGAGCACAAATAACCAACCAAGACAAAGCGACGCGCGCATGCGGGCTTCCTTTGCATGGGGCCGGTTCCAACGGCGCTGAATTGATGGCGCCGGGACCCCCGAATCGTCTGCCCTCTAAGCGTCTATGTCGTAGAGAATTGGCATATGATTGTGACCGATCCCCTTCGCTGGAGCCCTCCTCGGCGCGGCCACAGGCCGCGCCGATCACCCCATATTAGAATTTATTTAACGATATCATGTAATTAGATCTCAACTAAAAGCGGCTAAGATCAGCCACAATTCCGAACCTTAATAAATGCCTAATAAAGAGGGGTCGGTTTGATCTGCTGCAACCTTAGTTTGGCAGCGGCTCTTTGCCCTGGGCCAGCATTTTGAAAGCGTGCTGAGCGAAAAATGCGTGGCCGATTGCTGATTTTGAGATCCGCATTCACGCGACGTGGATAGGCCCGCGCAGTCCGCCACGTCGCCGAAACAGGAGGCCGGAAGTATGAGTGATTCCGTTACCAAACGGCAACCACCGATGATCGATATAGGGGAACTCGAAAAGGAGTTGGGAAGACCACAGTCCTTCCATCGGGAAGAGGTTGAACCCATCACCGAACTTCTCCGCGCCATCGGCCGGCAAAACGAGTCGCAGAAGGTCGATCGCGACCTCAAAGCTCCACAAGCGCTCAAGACGCCGAAACTTGTATCCGACAGCATCGTCAGGGGCGATTTCGCGGCCATCGAAGCCGGATTGCTCGGTGCCCAGCGGCTTGAAATTGCACTTCGGCCGGAGGTCGTCTCGAAGGCAGGACCGAAAAAGCCGATCGCGCCCCAGGTCGGCAGCGACTTTGCTGCAATCGAGGCGGGGTTGTGGAGTGCGACCCGGAAGACAGGGGAGAAATCCTCGGACGTGGCCTTGGCAAAGGGTTTCCCCACGGTCGACCTGGGAGCAGAACGCTGGCTTCCTCCGGGGCAGCCCGCCAGCAATGGCGGGAGCTTGGCCGAGACCCAAATCAGGTCCCGCCGACCTGCTTATGTTCTGGGAGCGATCGTTTTTGCCGGAATTGCCGGAATGGTCGCCAGTTACGGGTTCAGGAGCGATGTTTCGGGCGAATCCGAGCTTGCTACGATTGAGAGTGAGAGGGATTTAACCACGTTGCACGTCGCCACGGAAAGTCCCGCTCAGAACGCCGCCATTCTCAGGGCGGTGGAGCGTGCGCCTCGCGTGACGGAAACCGAGCAAATCGCCCAGGCGCTTCCGCCCCAGGATCAAGCCCAGCCTGTGGTGGCTTCGATGGAACCTCAGGCCCCGGTCGAGACCGACACGGCGACGGCAGACCCATCGCCAGTGCTGACCGAGGCAGCCGCGGCGCCCCCAGGTCCCCAGGAGGATAATCGGGCCGATTTGACGCGGCCGAACGAAGCACTCCTCTTGGATGCCACGCCGATTTCGAAAGACCCGCCGCAATTAACCGTCGATCAAGCGCCGCCTGCGCAAATTCAATCGTCGGCGGAGGCGGCCAGCGTGGCGCATTCAGCCGGGCCGGAGCCAATCAAAGCCAGCTCAAAGCAAGCGGACGGCGCCGCCGCTCACATCACGCCGGCCGTCAAAAATGCCCCGGCGCAAGCCAAGGCCCGCTCCCCTGCCGCCCATCCGGTGGCGACGGCCAAGACTCGGACGCCCAAACCGGCCGTACATGTGGCCAAGGCGCCAAAACCAGCAGCGCCCCGACAAGAGGCCGTTCGTCCCCAGCCTCAACAGATTGCCAGCAAGTCCGAGACGCTTTCGGTCAGCCCGCCGCCTGAGTCGATGCCGGTTGCGGAGCCAAAGGCCGAAGCGCCTGCGCCTCAGCAAAATTTTGCAAGCAATGGGGCATTCGGACTGGTGCAAAACGCGGTCAATTCGCTGACCACCACCACGTCCAAATTGCTGCAATGGGGCAAAAACGAAACCGGGATACATTAAGACGGGGAAGCCTGAGCAAGCGGTGACCTCGCCCGCCGGTCGTAAGGTCGCGACCGACAACAAATATCGCGGTGATGGGATCGTTTCGAATTCGAACGTTGTTCTATATTCGAGCCATCCATCACCGGGAGAGTTGCTACGCGCTCTGAGTTCAATCATCGCCGCATCGAGTGGCATTCGCCCCTGGCGTCCGGCTTCGGGGAGCGTTGAACATGAGCGAGACCTTGCCCCCGATTGGCGCGCTCGAGCCGGGGTCGGCCGCCGAACTCGCCGCCTTCCAAGACCTGCAGGCTCGTTTGCCGGAGCTGTTCCGCACGGTATTCCCCGATCGTTGCGCGCCCCGCACCGTGGTGATCATCCCAAGCCTCAGTCTCGACCAGGACGTCATGGCGCGGGTCACTGGCGCGCATCATTACGAAGAACGCATGCTGTGCATGTTGATGCTTCTGAAATTTCCTCGAACCCGAATCATCTATGTCACCAGCCAGCCGGTGTCCGAGGAAATTATCGACTATTACCTGAATCTGCTGACCGGGATTCCGTCGACACACGCGCGTCAGCGCCTGATGCTTTTCTCCTGTTTCGATTCGGCGCCCAAACCGCTCGCGGCCAAGATCCTGGCGCGGCCGCGGCTGCTTGCAAGGCTCCGCGCGGCGATCCCCGAGACCGCGACGGCCCATATGTCCTGCTTCAATGTTTCCTCGCTTGAACGCAGCTTGGCAGTGCAGCTCGGCATTCCGATCTATGGATGCGATCCGGCGTTGCTTTCGCTTGGATCGAAAAGCGGGGGCCGGTCGATCTTCAGGGAGGCGGGGGTACCTATCCCGGCGGGGTTGGAAGACCTTGCCGACGAAACCGACGTCGCCGGCGCCCTTGCCGAATTGAAGCGGCGCAATCCGAACTTGCGAAAAGCCGTGGTGAAACTCAACGAAGGTTTCTCGGGCGAGGGAAATGCGATCTTTGGCTTTGAAGCGGCGCCTGACAGCGGCCTTGAAGGCTGGATCCGCTCAAAACTGCCTTCGCTTGCTTTCGAAGCCCGGGATATGTCGTGGGAGGCCTATAACGCCAAGCTCCGCGAGATGGGCGCGATCGTCGAGGAATTTATCGAGGGCGAAGAGAAGCGATCGCCCTCGGTTCAATATCGCATCGATCCGCTCGGCGAAATCGCCGTCGTTTCGACGCATGACCAAGTGCTCGGAGGGCGGTCCAACCAGGTGTTCTTGGGGTGCCGGTTTCCGGCCGATGTCGCCTACCGTCTCGCGATCCAGGAGGAAGGACTGAAAGCCGCCCGAATCTTGCGGGATCGTGGCGTTCTCGGGCGATTCGGCATCGATTTTCTGTCGGTGCGGGATGGTTCAAGCTGGCGGCATTACGCGATCGAGATCAATCTCCGCAAGGGGGGAACCACCCATCCCTTCATGATGCTCCAGTTTCTTACCGACGGGCGCTATGAACCCGAGACCGGGGAGTTCCGGACCCCCTCCGGCGGCTCCTGTTGCTATTATGCATCCGACAATCTCGAGGCGCCGGTCTACCGAGGACTGACGCCCACCGACCTGCTCGATATCGCGGTGTTGAACGGTCTGCACTTTAATGGCGCGACGCAACAGGGTGTCGTCTTCCACCTCATTGGAGCGCTTTCGGAATATGGCAAGCTTGGAATTGTCTGCGTCGGGCCGACGCTTGCTGAGGCAGATCGGCTTTATAATGACACGGTCGCGGTTCTCGACCGCGAGCAAAAGGCACAACAAAGCTAAGGTTTTGGTGGAGCCAGGCGGAATCGAACCGCCGACCTCTTCAATGCCATTGAAGCGCTCTCCCAACTGAGCTATGACCCCGGCTTCCGCACAAATTTCCATCGTCTCGTCAATCCACTAGCACGGATCTCGGTTGAGACGCGGCGTCCCGATGGGACAGGACGCGCGGCGGCTGTATAGCGTTAACCGCCGCGCTTCACAAGCTAAACATCAGCGTTCTTCGTCGTCCCCGATCTCGCCGTCGATCAGATCGCCGACATCGTCGCCGTCTTCCTCCTCTTCGGCCAGGAAAGTATCGTCGGCGGCTTCAATCTCAACGTCGTCGTCCGCCACCACCGGGACTTTGTCGTCGCCGGGATCGGCTTCCTCAAGCGAAACCAATTCAGCTCCCGGCCCCGTCTCAATTTCATCCTCCTCGCGGCGCCGCGCCGCGATTAGAGGCACGTGCCAATTGCGCGGCTTGAAAGACTGTTCCGCATTTAGGGCATGTAATCGGCGATTTATTTAGGTCGAAGAAACGCGTGCCGCAGTTCTGGCATTGGTGTTTGTTACCGAGTTCGGGTTTGGCCACTGAACCTACCTCTCGAAGAGACGACTTTTCGGTCCCGTTAGTGATGCACGGGCCGCCTGTCAAATGGAAGTTGATGCAGGCTACCGGTTTGATGACAGGATACCTGCCGCCATGCTACCAGCTTCACGACCGCGCGTGGCAACCATAGAAACTCACTTGTCTTTACACAATTTTCCGGCTTGGGGGCTGTGATGGAGGGAAAAGCGGCTCCGCTGGTGGCGCGGGCGGAGGGTCCCCTGCGCGGAAGGCTTAAACCGCCGGGCGACAAGTCAATTTCCCATCGCGCCCTGATTCTGGGTTTGCTTTGCGTTGGTACAACCGAAATTGAGGGTTTACTCGAAGGCGACGATGTTTTGCACACGGCCGAGGCCTGCCGCGCCCTGGGTGCCGAAGTGCAGCGCCGGGGCGTGGGAAGCTGGCTGGTGCGCGGTTGTGGCATCGGCTCCCTGCTTGCCCCGCGCGAACCCCTCGACTTCGGGAACTCGGGAACCGGCCTGCGGCTCATGATGGGCGTTGCCGGCGGCCATGCGCTCACGACCTGTTTCGACGGCGATGCATCCCTGCGCAAAAGACCCATGCAGCGGATTCTCGATCCACTATCCCAGATGGGGGTGGAGATTTTGTCGCAGGCAGAGGGCGGACGCTGTCCGATTGTGGTCCGGGGCACGAGCGAGCCTGTTCCGATTGACTATTTATTGCCGGTGGCCTCGGCGCAGATCAAATCGGCGATCCTGCTCGCCGGTCTCAATTCTCCTGGGCTTACGAGCGTCAGGGAAACCGAAGCCAGTCGAGACCATACCGAAAAAATGCTGGCCCATTTCGGGGCCGCGATCAAGGTGGAGCCTTTTGAGGCGCACGGCCGGAAAATCAGTCTGGAAGGCCGCCCTGAGTTGCGCCCGGCGCAGATCATCGTACCGGCTGACCCGTCTTCCGCCGCTTTCCCATTGGTCGCCGCGACGATCATTCCCGGTTCCGATATCGTCATCGAGGCGGTGATGATGAATCCTTTGCGGACGGGCCTCCTTGCCACTTTGCTGGAAATGGGCGCCGATATTCGAGATCCTCGACAGCCGCGATGAGGGAGGCGAGGAGGTTGCCGATTTGCGGGTGCGCGCGGCTATGTTGCAAGGTGTCGATGTCCCGGCGGCCCGCGCGCCTTCGATGATCGATGAATATCCGATTCTCGCGGTCGCGGCTGCCTTTGCCACCGGAGAAACGCGGATGAATGGCCTTGCCGAATTGCGGGTCAAGGAATCCGACCGTCTTGGGGCGATCGCGGATGGTTTGAAGCTTGCCGGGGTCGGCTGTCAAATCCTCGGCGACGATCTTCTCGTCGAGGGGCGCGCCGGCGACGTCATGGGCGGCGGCAGCGTCGTAACCCATCTCGACCACCGCATTGCGATGAGTTTTCTTTGCCTCGGTTTTGCCTCGCGGCGGCCCATGGCGATTGATGATTCGCGTATGATTGCGACGAGTTTTCCGACGTTTAGAACCCTGATGGAGAGGTTGGGGGCCCGGTTTCAATGATCATCGCCATCGACGGTCCGGCGGCCTCGGGCAAGGGGACCGTGGCGCGGAGCCTCGCCCGCCACTTAAACCTGCCGCATCTCGATACCGGGCTGCTTTACAGGGCGACCGCGAGGGCCTTGATGGAAAGCAGCCATAATCTCACCGACCGCGAAGCCGCCGTTGCCGCCGCGCGCGGCCTGGCGCTGACCGACTTTGACGAGGCACTGCTGCGCGTCCGCGAGATGGCGGAAGCCTCCTCCATTGTGGCCGCCATTCCAGAGGTTCGGGCCGCACTCATCGATATTCAGCGTGGCTTCGCCCACCGCCCCGGCGGCGCGGTCCTCGACGGCCGTGACATTGGCACGGTGATTTGTCCCGAAGCGTGTCCTAAGATTTTTGTCACGGCCAGTCCCGAGGCGCGTGCGACGCGCCGGGCCCTGGAGCTGAGAGGCCGCGGCGAAAAGGTCGATTATGCTGCCGTGCTCGAAGATATACTCAAGCGCGACGAGCGCGATCGCAACCGCGCCACGGCACCCTTGAAAGCGGCCAAGGATGCCATCATCCTCGATACGACCGAGCTGGATGTGGAGGCGGCCTTCGCCGCCGCGCTTGCGATCGTCGAGCGCTGCGCCGGGGGTAAGAGCCGCGCCGCTCGAAGCCTGGGATAGGAACGGGCGGGTCTGGCGGACTCATTTGAAGGCGAAGCCTCGAGTAAGGGTTCGGCGCAAGAAAACCTAATCTCAGCGCCCCAACGCACTTGCGCGGACTGGCTTCGCCACTATAGTCGCGGGCCTCCTCCTTCCCATCTCCGCGAGTTCTTCATGGCAGCTGAAACGAAAGACGTGAAACGGGTTGTGCTTGCCTATTCGGGCGGCCTGGACACGTCGATTATCCTCAAATGGCTGCAAACCACTTATGGCTGCGAGGTCGTGACCTTTACAGCCGACCTCGGCCAAGGGGAGGAATTGGAACCGGCGCGGGAAAAGGCGCTGCTTCTCGGCATCAAGCCGGAGCATATTTTCATTGAGGATTTGCGCGAGGAATTTGTCCGCGACTATGTGTTTCCGATGTTTCGCGCGAATGCGCAGTACGAAGGGCTGTATCTTCTCGGCACGTCGATCGCGCGACCCTTGATCGCCAAAAAGCAGGTCGAGATTGCGCGCAAGACCGGTGCGGATGCGGTGGCCCATGGCGCCACCGGAAAAGGCAACGACCAGGTCCGTTTTGAGCTTTCCTATTATGCGCTCGAACCCGACATCAAAGTCATCGCGCCATGGCGGGAGTGGGACTTGACCTCGCGTACGGCACTGATCGCGTTTGCCGAGCAAAATCAAATACCGATCGCCAAGGACAAGCGCGGGGACGCACCCTTTTCGGTCGACGCCAATCTTCTGCATGTGTCTTCGGAAGGCAAGGTGCTGGAAGACCCCGCGCAGGAAGTGCCGGATTATGTCTATTCACGCACCGTCAATCCCGAAGATGCGCCGAACCAGCCGGCCTATGTCGAGATCGATTTCGAGCGGGGCGACGCAGTTGCCGTCGACGGCAAGCCGATGTCTCCCGCAACGTTGCTCGCGCATCTGAATGGGCTCGGACGCACGCATGGAATTGGTCGGCTCGATCTGGTCGAGAACCGTTTCGTCGGCATGAAATCGCGCGGCATGTATGAAACGCCGGGCGGTACGATCCTTTATTTCGCGCATCGCGGCATTGAGCAAATTACGCTTGATCGTGGCGCCGCGCATTTGAAGGATGAACTGATGCCGAAATATGCGGAGCTTATTTATAATGGCTTCTGGTTCTCGCCCGAACGGGAAATGTTGCAGGCTCTGATCGACCGGAGCCAGGAATTCGTCACCGGCCGCGTGCGCTTGAAGCTTTATAAGGGCTCGGCCTCCGTGGTCGGGCGCTCGAGCCCTTATTCGCTCTATGATCAGGATCTCGTGACCTTCGAGGAAGGCGCCGCCGCCTACGATCATCGTGACGCGGCCGGGTTCATCAAGCTCAATGCGTTGCGCCTGCGAACATTGGCCAAACGCGCCCGGAAAGTCTTGGGCTGACACTAGGGCGCTTCCCGATCAGATGGAATCATCTGATCGAAAAGGAATTGCTCAAGTACAACGAGTGGAGCATGTTCTGATCGAAAAAGTCGGTCAACTTTTTCGATCAGAACATGCTCCAGCGATGTGATTGAAGTCACATCTTATTTGCTCGAACGTGATTGATTTCCTTCCGGATCGACCAAGGTGAAGACTGTAGGTTGAGCCAGAAACATCCAAGGAGAAGCAAATGCGCCGGTTGATTAACATTGCGACCGCGTTCGCGTCTATTGTTGCCAGTGCGGGGCTAGGCGGAAGCGCGCAGGCCGGAGTTCTACCAAATGCCGGCTTAGCTGTCGCGGCAGAGCACGCCGTGCCGGTGGAACAGGTTCAGTTTTATTGGGGTGGCAATAATTATTGCTGGTATGGCAACGGCTGGCACGGACCTGGCTGGTACTGGTGCGGCTATCCCTGGCGGCGCGGCTATGGCTGGGGAGGCGGCTATGGTTGGCATGGCTGGCGCGGCCCCGGCTGGCACGGCGGTGGGGGTGGTTGGCACGGCGGTGGCGGCGGCTGGCATGGCGGTGGTGGCGGCTGGCACGGCGGTGGTGGCGGCTGGCACGGTGGTGGTGGCGGCTGGCATGGCGGCGGTGGCGGCGGGCACGGTGGTCACGGCGGTGGGCACGGTCATCACTGATCCGTGTTTTGGGGGATCTGATCGTTGGCATTGACAAAACCATCGATCAGATTGGTCCCGAGCAGCTCAGATGACGAGAGGTCCCGGCGCAATGGGCGAAGGCGAGATGGCGTTTCCGCGATTTCGTCTTCGAGCGCAAAAAGCGCCGCTCGCGCCTCTTCGATGCTGACCTTGCTAAATTGGCAGGTCTCGCCCGGAGACATCTGGGCGAGGCGGCCAATATCCGCTCGGATCACATGGCCGAGCTTTGGATAGCCTCCGGTCGGCTGGCGATCTGCCATCAGGACCAGAGGCTTCTTGTCCCCGGCGATTTGGATGGCGCCAAGCGCAATGCCATCCGACACGATGTCATAGCCCCGCGCATGTACGATCCCAGGACCGTCGAAACGATAGGCCATGCGGTCCGTGGTCGGCGTGAGCGTAAACCGCGCGCTGAAGAAACAGTCCAAACTCTCCTCGGCAAAATAGTCGTCTTGCGGCCCCAGCACGACTCGGATGGCCTGTTTGTCGCGCAATAGCCAAGGCGCGTCGATTGTAGCCTCGAAGCTGTCAGCGGTTTGCGCCTCCGAACGGCCCCTGGCGGGAAGGACGTCGCTCGGCATCAGCATCCGCCCTTCGATACCCCCGATCGCCGATCGCATATGCGTCGCCCGGCTTCCCATCACCACCGGCGTATCGAATCCGTTTTCGACCGCAAGATAAGCGAACGCGCCATCCTTGCCGGCGCGCGCCGACAGGGTCTCGCCGGGTTGCAAGCGCAGTCGTGTCGGCCTGGGTAAAGCCTGGCCGTCGCGGCGCCACTCGAAAGCCGCGCCAGCAAAAGCAACCGCAAGCGGCGCGCTTTGGCACATGACTTCAATGCCGCCGGCCGGAATTTCAACGGCCGCTGCGCGATCATCATTGCCGAGGGCTAAGTTGGCAGTCCGAAACGCGGTCCAATCCATTGGGCCGGCCGGGGTCACGCCAAAGCGAAGATATCCATGACGTCCACCGTCTTGAACCGTAGCGCCCGGACCGGCGCGCAGCACGCGCAGGCAAGCTTGCATGTCAGGGCTCGCTCAAGGGAATTCTGCTGCGCGACAGGATTCCCACTGGCGGCGGCGCTGCTGAGAGCCTCGAAAGCCAAAGGATCGATCCGTTCAAAGCGCACCTCATCGCCGATGCCAATGAGAAAAACCGGGTCGCGGCTTTGGTCGAACACTTTGACCGGCGTGCGGCCGATCGCGTACCAGCCGGTTGGCATCGCGCAACCGGTAATGAGCGCCTGGCCTGCGGCGATGAGCAGTGATCCCGGCGGCGCCGGATCGCGTGGCGTCGCGCGGCGTGGGATCACAAGCTCATTTGGCAGGCCGCCGAGAAAGGTGAACCCCGGCGCAAAACCATACATGTACACCCGGTAGCGCGCGCCAAGATGCAGGTCCATGACTTGTTGCTGCGGCAGGCCGAGCCGCGCGGCCACCTCGCCCAAATCCTCGCCGTGCGGCGGATCATAGCAGGCCGGGATACGCCAGCATTTTGCTGGCCTCCGGATCGGGGTGGCAATGGCGTCGAGACGAACAAGATTGTGGACCAATGTTTCGGTGGTCAGGCGACGCGGATCGAAATGAATCATGAGCGAGCGATAGGTGGGCACAGTCTCGATCACGCCATCCCATTTGGCTTGGCCGACGGCCGCGTCAAGCGCCAGAACAAGGTCATGAATTGCTTGATCGATGCTGTCGCCGAATTCGACGACAAGCGCCGATTCGCCGGCTGGCAAATAGCGTGGCGCGGAATAAGCGATCATGTTGGGGCCGGTGCCGGAACAGGTGCGAAGGGGGCGAGCGCGATCCCGGCTCCATTGAGCCGCAAGCGTACGGCCCTGGCCATCGCCACGGCGTTTGGACTGTCGCCATGCACGCAGACGGAATCGATGCCGACGGCCAAACGCTTGCCGGTGACGGTGATGATCGCCCCTTCCAAAACCATGGCGAGGACACGCTCGGCAACCTCATCGGGCTGGTGCAGCACGGCGCCGGGGTGAGACCTATCCACCAGCAGGCCAAAGTCCGTATAGGCGCGATCAGCATAGATTTCCCGGGCGACGGCAAGCCCCTGGGCAAGCCCCGCCGTTTCCAATTTTGTCCCGGCTGGGGCGAGCAAGCCAAGGCGAGGGTCAACCATCTTCACGGCGTGGGCAATCGCTTGCGCGACGACGGCTTCCTCGGTCGCAATATTGCTCAAGGCGCCATGAACTTTCACAAAACCGAGTTCATGGCCCACAAATGCAGCAAGCCCCGAGGCGGCGCCGATCTGATAAGCGACGAGCCGCTCGATTTCGGCGGCGCTGTAAAGCAATCTCCGCCGGCCAAAGCCCCAAAGATCCGGGAAGCCCGGATGCGCACCGATGGCAACTCCCTTAGTCTTTGCGATCCTGAACACCTCCGCCATGATTTCCGGATCGCCGGCGTGAAAACCGCACGCGACATTAGCACTCGTGACGACATCCAGCATGGCAAGGTCGTCACCGATGCGATAGGCACCGAAGCCCTCACCGCAATCGCAATTCAAATCGACGCTGTGCACCTGCTGTTTCACCGGTTGGTCTCAATTGAACGAGCGATTCAAGTCTCCGGCCAAAAATCATGCTTCGCCCGTCGACAATTTCGGCGCAACGGCGAACTCCTCGCCGCGATAGCCTTGTGCATAAAGCAGGGCGGTGAGGTCGCCGTGATCGATCCGGGCGTGCGCGGTAGCGGCCACTTTGGTCTTGGCGCGAAAGGCAACGCCGAGGCCGGCGGCTTCCAGCATCGCAAGATCGTTGGCGCCATCGCCAACAGCAAGAGTCTCGTCGCTGGAAAGGCCATGCTTTTCGCGCAACTGCAGCAGGGCCGCGAGTTTGGCTTGCTTGCCGAGCACAGGTTCGGCAACAAGCCCACTGAGGCGGCCTTCGGCGTCGAGAAGAAGCTGGTTGGCTCGATGCTCATCAAAGCCAATCTTTTCCGCGATAATCGACGTGAAGACGGAAAAGCCACCGGAAACGAGTACGGTCCGTGCTCCATGTGCCCGCATGGTCCTTACCAGAGTTGGTCCGCCCGACGTCAAGCTGATCTTGTCGGCGACCACGCGCAAGATGGTATCACTAGAAAGCCCCTTGAGAAGGGCAACGCGTTCGCGCAAAGCCGGCTCGAACTCGATCTCGCCGCGCATGGCGCGTTCGGTTATCGCGGCAACATGGCTTTTCTTGCCAACCTCGGCGGCGAGTTCATCGATGCATTCCTGGCCGATCATGGTCGAATCCATGTCGGCCAGCAAAAGCTTTTTGCGCCGGTCCCGCGCGTCTTGCACGATGACGTCGATCGACTGGCTTTCGAGAGCGCTCCGCACCGAATTGGCGATGGCCCGCGTGTCCGTCGGCAGCACCGGCTCAAAGGCGATGTCGGCTGCGATTGCGGGGTCGAGCCAATGAGGCGGCTCCGGTTTTCTCAAGGCACCCATGGCCCGCCGCAGCAGCTGATCCGTCAGGATGGGCGAGGCTGGGCTGCAAATGAGCGTTGCCACATGGGTCATTGGGCGTGGGCCTATTTGGGACGCGTGTTCAAAATCTTGCCGGTCCCGAGGTGTTGGCGGGAGCTTGGTCCCGATGATTTCGCAAAGCGGGTCCGGGGCGTTCCTCAAAATGACACGGAACCACGTAGGGATCACGCGAGAAGCGTGGTTTTGTGTGGCAAGCTTATGCTAACATTCAAGGATACCGATTTTGGCCCTTTCTCCGTGACAGGTCATGAACCGCGATGAATGTTTTGCGCGTGATAGCCTCGATGAACCCCCGAATTGGGGGGGCGTCGAAGGCATAATGTATTCCATCGCGGTTTTGAAGGCGCAGGGCTGCAACCAGGAGATCGTGACGCTCGATTCGCCCTATGAACCCTGGGTTAAGACGGCCGAGCTGCCGCTCTATGCGATGGGGATCAGAAATCCCTGATATCGGGCGTGGAAAAGCCGACTCCCTTGGTTGCGCTATGGTTACACCTCTCATTTCGTGCCCTGGCTCAAGGAAAACGTCAGGCTCTACGATGCCGTCATCGTCCACGGCCTATGGAATTACAGCGCGCTGGGCGCATGGCGCGCGCTGGCCAAGAGCGAAACGCCTTATTTTGTTTATACGCATGGATGCTCCAAGCGTTTGCGAAGGTAGCAGGCCACAAGGGCCAATGCTGGATCTGGTGATGGCGGGGCCCGATGCCAGCGGCTGGACAAGAGACTTGAAGGCCATGGCGGCGGAGCTTGGTGTGCAGGACCGGATTTATTGGCCCGGGATGTTGAAAGGCGATTTAAAATGGGGTGCCTTTCGTGCCTCGGAGGCTTTCATCCTGCCTTCACATCAGGATGATTTGGGTTTTATCTCGCAACTTAAACAATTAAAATCAATGACTTATGCACTAATTCTGGCATTAAGCGCTACAGCAGGGTAGCGCTACGGATAACGAGCGCCTCACCCCTTCGGCCCGCCAGCTTCCCGGTCCGCGCCCACCGTTTTGAGTTTTTTGGCGCCACAACTGGAACTTTTAGAACCCAGAAGCGATGTTCAACATTTAGGGGGCGGCGCACCTCTCCCCGCCGCCCCCCGATCAGTCCAGGCCTTCATGGCTTGAGTTTTAGTTGTGCGTCTCGGCCAGTGGCTCGGCCGGCGGCTCATACAGGGGGGCCGCTGGGGTTGTCCTCCTTAGCTTGGCCGGAAGCGCCAAGTTTGAGGTGGTAGCCCCTGGTCTGGTTCCTCCAGCAAGGGCTAGATCAGGGGCATTTTTTTGAGCGACACGCCGTCAGCCGTCCACATTGGCTCGGATTATGTCAGCCGGAGTGATTTGCGATGCTCACGCTCGGAGAACTCCACCACGACAGTTGCCGTTGGCCCGTCGCCGAAGTTAGGGGCGTACACTTGTTCTGCGGCGAGACCGCTGTTTCCGCCAAGCCATATTGTGAATGCCATTTGCGATTGGCCTATCGAACCCGTGAGAACATGGCGTGGCTCAGGTTGCCGCGCGACGGCGTTGATCCGCAAATAGACGTTCGGGTCGCTGCTTGACGCTTGACGCGCGCAAGTGGGTTTCCAATCGTTCGCGAGGGGTTGCCTCGAGCGGTTGCGACCGCCTGTTGCACCAATCCCACACCGGCAATTTATTAACGCGTCGGGCGAGACTTTGACGAAGTTTTGACCGAATGCCGATACCAATGTCTGTCGTGCGGTTGCCGCGGGGGGTGAAGCGACATGCTTGCGACGGGTTCTGCAAAAGCCCGATAAGTGGCCATCTGGCCCGTCGCAAGCCTGCCCTAAGAAAACACAAACTGATTTGGGGTCCCTCATGTCTGTTGTGCCATCCATAATCGTTCTCGTCATAACGGCTCTGCTTGTTTTTCCTCGCCAGATCACCGCCCCTCTAACCGGTGCCAAGCGACGTCACGCGCGTTCATCCGAGCAGTGATGTAATCCGCCAACTCGCCCGCCTTGCGGCAGATCAGCATCGCGCGGGGAAGCTCAAGCATTTTACAAACTCATTTTGTGTTTTGGCGCGCGCCTCATGCGGCTTTCTGATTAGCTGCAAGTCCGGCTCTGAATTCTTTAATCTGCGCTTCCTTCCATTCCTTGGTTTCAATCGCCCAGCGCACCTCACGTTTCGACATGCCACCGGATCAGGCGAAGGTCATTCAGGCCTTGCGTGACTGTCGGCAATCGATAATCGGGGTCCTGGGCAAGGTGCGCGTGAATGGCCCCGTCTACCATTCGGCGTCGATGGTCATGGCGGCGATCGATGCTATGGCGACGTTGCTCACCCGAGATCCTGAATACTGACCCTCCTCCGAAACGGTGGACACCTTTGCTAAGCTCCTTTTGGAGCAGGAAGGTGTTTTATGGGTACGGCACGTCGTCAATATCCGGATGAATTTAAGCGGGAGGCTTTGGAGCTTTTGATAAGCAGCGGCCGCCCGTTGAGCCAGGTTGCTGAGGAGCTGGGGATTCCTCCTGAGCGGCTGCGGGCGTGGCGCAACAGAAGCGGCGGGAGCAAAGCGGGATCGCCGCGGCGCCCCAACACGCAGGCGGCGATCCCGCCTGCTGGCGTGGATTTGGCTACCGAGAATGCTCGCCTGCGGCGCGAGAACGAGCGCTTGCGCATGGAGCGTGAA
>CAWAXL010000039.1:0-69888 GCA_963785995.1 uncultured Alphaproteobacteria bacterium | reverse complement strand
GCCGCCGTCGTCCGATGCGGCAGGCGCGGCCCAGCAGGTGACGTAGCTCGGGGGCGAAGATGCTGTCGCCCGCGTCGATGGCATATTGCACATCACGAATGAAATGGGAGAGGCAGACCTGATTTTCCCTTCCGCCCAACCGAACTGGCCGCCGTAGCGGTCGGAGACCCAGAAATCAGGGCGGAAATCGCCGAGGAAAGTCGAAACCACGCTTTTGCCGCGCGAGGGATCAGCGACGAAGACGGCGCTGTCCTTGTGGTGAAAGACCCATAGCCACCAGTTCCGTTTGCCGACCCGCACGCCGGTCTCGTCCAATTTCAGCGCGGTTCCTGACAGGAGCCGCGCGCGGATCAGGCTTGTCTGCGTGGCGAAGGGATGGCGGGCCGCCTCCAGCATGTTGACCAGCGCGCCTTCGCTGATGTCGAGCCCGAGAATATCGGACAAAGCTTTGCCAGCCGCTCGAATGAGATGCCTTGCGTGAAGCGCAGATAGACGACGAATGCGCGCAGGTTCGGCCCGAAGGGCGAGCCTGGTTCCAGCCCTTGCGGCGGCGGGGCCTTGAACCTTTTCGCGCAACACGGGCAAGTTCCGCTAGACAGCGTGACGCGCGTGATATCGGGCTTGATCTCGGGGATCTCGACGTGATCGTAGGCCTCGCAGACGATCTGCGGCGCGCTGGAAACATCCGCGCCGCAATGCTGGCAAGCGGTCGCCATCATATCGCGCCGGGCTGTGGGATTTGGATGCAGCGGCCGATGCGCGCCAGCGTGCGGCTTGCCCCTGAGCTTCGGTCGAAGGGTTGGCTTGCTCGCCGCTTCATCCGACGCCTTGCGCCCCTGCGATGGTGGAGTGCTCGAATTGTTCGGCGTCTTGGGTGGCAGGCCAAGTTTCGCTTCGAGTTCGGCGACGCGTGTCCGAAGCGCAGTGTTTTCCGCAACCAGAGCGTCGATCCGCGCTATCAGCGCGACAATCAACGCCTCTTTCTCAGGCGAATCAAGTGAAGGCAAATCAGGCGGCGGAGTCATCCATAGGTTGACTCACATTCCCCGCCGCGAAGCCAGTCCGTTCAAACGCCCGAATCAATTCACCGCACCCCAATCCCATCTGGAAGGTAGGGGTGAGCAGTTACCGCCATTGTTCTCGCCACTGTGCGTTCCCACACATCGCAAAAGATGCGCGATTTTTCTATTCGCGCATTACGCTTTCCAACTGCACAAAAGGCTGGGTGATAACGCGTTCGATCACTCGGAAACTTGTTGTAAGCAATGAACGGCCGTCACCTGATAATCTTGTAACCTTTCGGTTACCAGCCTGCAAAGTGTGGTTCACAACAAGGTGTGGCGCCAAATTATGGATCATTGGCGCTCCCTAGGGGAATCGAACCCCTGTTTTCGCCGTGAGAGGGCGACGTCCTGGACCGCTAGACGAAGGGAGCCTAAAGTTAGGCAACAGCCTTCTATAACGCGGCGGGCAACGCCGCAAGCTTGGTCGGATGCGGTCCACACGCCGCCGGTTCGGTTTTCTCTGTATGGTCGCGGTTTAGACAGCAAAAAATCGCAAGAAATCGCGTCCAGCCCTGTTTAGGCGCTGTTGAGCAAAAGGTGCGGACTCGAAAATGGGCCGCCCGCACAATAGATGGGAATCATGACGAATCTCCTTGTGGAACCGCCGCGGCCGCCCGCACCCGTCCCACGCGACGCGCCGCTTGGCCCCTTATCGACGATGCGCGTCCTGCGCAGAAACCCGATCGAAACCTGGACCAAGGCGCATTTCGAATTGCCGATCATTATGGGTCCGACCATCCTCGGCCGGATCGCGGTCATCAACGATCCCGCGGCAATCCGCCGCGTCCTTGTCGACAACACCGCCAATTATCGCAAAGATCCCTTGCAAAAGCGCGTGCTTGGACCCGGCGTGAGCGACGGCCTCTTGGACGTCGAGGGCGATGATTGGCGAGCGCAGCGGCGCACGCTGGCGCCATTGTTCACCCCCAGAACCGTGGCGTCCTTCGCAGGGGCCATCAACACCGCGGCGGAAGACCTTGTCGCGCGCTGGCTGCGGTTGCGCGACGGGCGCGTCATCGACATTCAGCCGGAAATGGCGCGGGTTACGCTCGATGTCCTCGGGCGCACGATCTTTTCAGATGGGCTCGGGCGAGACTTCGACCAATTCGTGACCGCGATCTCCGGCTATATCACGACGGTCGGCCGGATCGATCCTTTCGACCTTCTCGATTTTCCCGATTGGGTGCCGCGCTTGACCAAGCTTGGGAATCGCTCGGCGGAAGGTTTCTTCGCCGCGGTCATCGACGCGATCATCGCCAAACGCAAACGCCTCCTCGACGAAAACCGCGGCGCCGCCCCCGCGCGATGTCCTGACGCTCCTCCTCGAAGCCGCAGGATCCGCAAACGGGCGCTGGATTGAGCGACGCCGAAGTCAAAGCCAATATCCTGACCTTCATTTTGGCGGGCCACGAGACCACCGCCAACACCTTGACCTGGTCCTTGTTTCTTCTCTCGCTCTCCGAGGAATGGCGAGCGAGGCTCGCGCGGGAGGCCAGCGCCGTTCTCGAAGGTCCCGTCGAGGACTATGCCGGCGCGGCTCATCGAGACGAAGGCGGTGATCGAGGAAGCGATGCGTCTTTATCCGCCGGTCGCCAGCATGAGCCGGCAGGCATTCGGCCCCGATGATCTCGCCGGCAAACGCATACGGAAAAACAGCTTGGTCATTGTGTCGCAATGGGTTTTGCACCGGCACCGCTCTGCTTTGGGACAAACCCGATTGCTTCGACCCGCGCCGCTTTCTTCCCGGCGTCGCGGGAAAAAATCGATCGATTTGCCTATCTGCCCTTCGGCGCCGGTCCGCGCGTCTGCATCGGCGCCTCCTTCTCGCTGCAGGAGGCGGCAATCATCCTCGCCCATATCATGCGGTCGTTTTCCGCTTGAACTTGCGAAACATCATGAGGTCATACCGGTGCAAACGATCACCTTGCGGCCGAAGGGTGGTCTGCCGATGATTTTGCGGCGGCGGGAGCCTCACGCTGTCCAGCAGCGTGCATGCGCCGCCGCTTCATCCGAGCGGATAAGCGGCCTCGACGACATAAGGGCCGCCGCCGGTCGAGGCCCGCGACGAGAACAAGACGAAACGCTTCGCCTCGAACTCGGCGGGACAGGAAAATAGCCGCGCGTGGAAAGATATTCGGCGACACCCATGCAAGAGGCGGCCCGCAGCCGCGCCAAGCGTGACATGGGGGGTGAATTTGCGCGGCTCCGGCGCGATGCCGATGCGCCGCATACAGCCGTTCCTGTTGCGCCTGAAGTTCGAGCCAGATCGGTGCGGCCGCCTTGGCCTTGGCGACGAGCGCCCTTGGCTTGGCGCCACCAAACGAACTTAAACCTTCAATTGTCACCGTAAAGCGGCGGCTGGCGGATTTGCTCGAGGATCGAATGAATGTCCCGCGCGGTCGCATCGTCGATATCGCCGATGAAGCGCAAGGTCAGTGGTAATTTTCGACATCGATCCAGCGCGCCCCGAAAGCCCGCCGCGCAACATGGAGAGGTCCATTGCAAGATCGGAAGGGATTTCGAGGCCCGTGAACAGACGGGGCATGGATCCCTCCTGTCGATGGCGAGGAAGCGACGAATCATCGCGGCGCTCTAGCGGAGACATCAGCGCCTGAAACCCTTATACCGAAGATTCGCCGCCGAAAGGGAATTCCGGGCCGCGAAAATCGCGATTAATCTATGCGGTCCGGTTGGCTTTCAGCCGCAATTTGTCCGAAAAAGGTGCGCAATGTCGGGAAGAATGGCTTCGACCATGCGCTCGACCCCGGCGGAGCTTGGGATGCAAGTCGTCGGGAAATTGCAGGGAAGGAATCGCCCGACGACGCCATCAAGAAAAAAAGGATAAAGCGGCGCGTCGTATTTCGTGGCAAGGTCCGGGTAAATCGCGTCGAAGCGCGTTTGATAGTCCTGGCCAAGGCTTGGGGTGGCCTTCATGCCCGCGATCAGAAGTTTTGATGTTGCGCGCCTTCAATTCTGCGAGAATGGCGTCGAGCGCGGTCTTCGTCACCTCTGGGTCAACCCCGCGCAGCATGTCATTTGCGCCAAGTTCCAGAATAACACCGTCGGCGCCCTCGGCCAGCGTCCAATCGAGTCGCGCGAGACCGCCCGAGGAGGTGTCGCCGGAGACGCCGGCGTTGACGATCGTGACGTCATAGCCTTCCGCGCGAAGCGTCTTTTCGAGCACGCTCGGAAACGCGGCCTCGGCCGGCAGGCCAAAGCCGGCGACGAGACTGTCGCCGAAGACGATGAGTTTCACCTCTCGCGCATCCTTCGGCGCGGTTGCTCGGGCAGGGCGGGGCAAACGCTGACAGCAAAAGCGCGGCCGTAAGTTGGAGGAATTCGCGGCGATGGCCATATCGGCACTTGGCCGCCGGTATGGCATCGGAATAGGCGGGGCGGGTTTGGAAGCAATTGGATGGCATGGATGGACGGACCTGCGGTTGAACTTGAAAATGTGCATCTGAGCCTGGGGCGCGGTGCGGCGAGGGTTCATATCCTCAAGGGAATCTCGCTCAAGATAGGGCGCGGCGAAACAATAGGCTTGGTGGGGCCGTCGGGATCGGGCAAATCCACCCTTCTTATGGTCATGGCTGGCCTTGAGCGGCCGGATATCGGTACGGTCAAGGTGGATAATGTCAGCCTCGATCGGCTTGGCGAGGATGCGCTGGCGCGTTTCCGCGGCAAACGCATTGGGATCGTGTTCCAGTCGTTCCATCTCATTCCGACCATGACTGCCCTCGAAAATGTCGCGATACCCCTTGAATTGGCGGGTGCCGACGCGCCCTTCGAACGGGCGAGCGGCGGAGCTCGACGCGGTCGGGCTGGAGGATAGACTTGCGCATTATCCGGCGCAATTATCGGGCGGCGAACAGCAACGTGTCGCCCTCGCCCGCGCGCTGGCGCCCAGTCCTTCGATCCTCGTCGCCGACGAGCCGACCGGAAATCTCGACGAGGCGACGGGTCAAAGCATTATTGACCTCATGTTCGCGCTTGAAGCGCGAGCGCGGCGCGACCTTGATCCTGGTGACCCATGATCTCGCGCTCGCTGCCAATTGCGATCGCAAAATCAGGCTGCGGTCTGGCCGCATAGAGGATGTTGCCGAAACTACGGCGCCTAAAATGACCGTGTAAGGGCTGGCGTGCGGCGCTTGTCCGCGTGGATCAGATCTGACCCCGAATTGGATTGGCACTCACAGCATTTCCTTTAGTTTTTTTGCTGCGCGCGGCGCGAAATAGGTGAGGATCGCGTCGGCGCCGGCGCGCTTGAAGCACAGCAAGGATTCCAGCATGGCTTTATCGGCGTCGATAAAGCCATTGTTGGCCGCTGCCTGGATCATCGAATATTCGCCGGAGACTTGGTAGACGAAAGTGGGCATTCCGAACTGATCCTTGACCCGAAAGAGGACATCCAGATAAGGCAGGCCAGGCTTCACCATGATCATGTCGGCGCCTTCCTCGATGTCGAGCGCGACCTCGCGCAAGGCTTCATCGGAATTGCCCGGATCCATTTGATAGGTGCGCTTGTCGCCGATCAGCGTCGCATTGGTGCCGACCGCATCGCGGAACGGACCATAAAACGCCGAGGCATATTTGGCGGCATAGGACAAAATCTGAACATCATCGAAATTTTCGCCGTCGAGCCCGGTCCGGATCGCGCCGATGCGGCCATCCATCATATCGGAAGGGGCGATGACATCGGCTCCAGCGCGGGCTTGATTCAAGGCTTGCTGGACCAGGACGAAGACCGTCTCATCGTTCAAGATCCGGTCGCCGCGCAGAAGTCCGTCATGGCCGTGGCTGGTATAGGGGTCTAGCGCGACATCGGTGATCAGGCCGAGATTTGGCACCTCGCGCTTGATCGCACGGCAAGCCCGGCAAATAAGATTTTCAGGATTGAGCGCTTCGCTGCCCTGCGCGTCGCGCAAGCCGGCGTCCGTGTAGGGAAAAAGAGCGAGCGCCGGAATGCCAAGTTGCACCGCCTCGAGGGCCGCGCGCACGGCCTGGTCGATCGATAGCCGCTCGACCCCCGGCATGGCCGCTACGGCCTCGCGGATATTTTCTCCGTCGCGGAGAAAAATCGGCCAGATCAAATCCCCCGTGGTCAGGCTATGTTCGCGGACGAGTTTTCGCGTCCAGTCCGCTTTGCGATTGCGCCGCATGCGGACGCTGAGGTCGAGCTTGGCCGGCCGATCAAGGGTGGCCGCTGCGGCGCGTGCCAAAGGGTCGCTTTTCGAGGACTGAGGTAAAGGCCAAACCATGCAGGGCTCCCGGCGAGGGGTTCGCTTCATAGCACATGGGGGCGGCAAGGTTTCAAGTTTTAAGGGCGTGGATAAAACGACCCGGCGTCACGGCGCCTCCGCAGGGCGAGCTAATAATTCGCGCGCGGCGGCGATGACCGAGGGATCATGCCCTGACTGACCCGCAAAGGCGAGGAGAAGGGTTTCATCGGAGCCAAGATGATCAAGAACGGCCGTCAAAAATCCAGGATCCGCCGCGGCCGCCCGCAAATGCTCCAAGCCGAGCCCGGACAAAGCCAGGAAACGTTCGAGCCTGGAGGCATCCCCGGCCAAGAAAGACAGGGCGTCGACGGCGATCATTTCGGCTGAATCTCGACTGGGTTTTGCAATTTTAGGCTTAGGACCCAGAAAATTGAGCTTTGACATGATAACGGTTTCTCTTTCGTCAATTTCTATCCGTTAATGGCGGGTACGACTGGATTTTCGAAGCGCGGCCAGTTGGCTGCCCGGAGCCGGGATTACTAGATGCAAAAAACCATTCTGATCGTAGAAGACAATGAATTGAATATGAAGCTCTTCAACGATCTTCTTGAAGCGCATGGCTACAAGACGGTGCAAACCCGCAGTGGCGTCGAGGCGCTCGAACTCGCGCGTTTGCACAAACCCGATCTTATTTTAATGGATATCCAATTGCCGGAGGTGTCCGGGCTTCAGGTCACGCAATGGATCAAAGCCTGCGAGGATCTGCGCCATATCCCGGTAGTCGCCATTACCGCTTTCGCCATGAAAGGGGATGAAGAAAAGATCAGGCAGGGGGGATGCGAGGCCTATCTATCGAAACCGATCTCCATCGTGAAATTTTTGGAAACCGTGCGCCATTATCTTCACGAGCAATAGCCCTCAAAGCTGTGTCAAGGGCTTCGGCGTTGAGCGGCGACCCAGCCGGTCACGCTATTCGACAACACCATATATCCATTGTTTTTGAGCTGGAGGACGGCTAGGTCGACGGCTTTCAGCGCGACGGCCCTTTGCGCGGGTGTCGCTCCCGCTTTGGATTGAAAGACAGCCTGGTAATTCTGCTGGGCTTCGGCCAATTCGGGCGGGTCGTTCGGCGAGGGCGCGCCGGGGAGGGCCACGCCCTCTCGTTCCTGAACCGGGAGCAACGCTCTCAATCCGGCCTGCAGTAAAAGGCCGGTGTTGAAAACGGCGTTCCGCGCAGGCTCGGAAAACTCAGGATCGCGCGGGCTTTCCTCGATTATTCGCGCAATTTCCCCAGCGCGCAATTTGGCCGTGGCCACGGGGTCAAATGCGAAGGACTGCTGGGCCCTGACGCGACCGAGGCCGGAGGTGCCCACGAGGCTCAAGGCAATCATGAAGGCGGAGCGTCGATTGACTTTCATGGGTGCGTTCCCATCCAAGGTCTGCCGCCAGTTTCGCAGCGACAACGAAGTTTTCTTAAATGACAGTCCGCGTCCCCGCGTTCAATGGCCCTTCACGAAGCCAACATTTTAAGCAGCACATAAACAAAGACCAACGCGAACGGGATCGCCATCATGGCGGGAACATATCGCTCGATCGTCGTGAGCGACAGATATTTGTACCAATCTGTCCCCCGTCCCAGGAGTTCCCATTCTCGATCATAACATTTGTAGGGAAGCTGCGCTTCCATCTCGTGGATGACTTCGAACTTGCCGGAATTGAGCTGGCGATAAGACATAAGGTTCAGGTACCAGATCAGGCACAGGACCAATCCCAATATTGTGATCGCGAGAAACGCGATGTTGACGAGATCGGGGCGCGGGCTTGGTCCCGCCCCATATATCTTCGCGACCAGAGCGACCACCGCTAGCAAAGCCGACAGAACCGAAACGTAGAATTGGTTCGTCTGGGCGCGTCGCGCGCTGATATTATCGGCCATCTCCACGTAGAGCTTATATTGTTCCAGCAGATGTTGTTGATAGGTCTCCCCATATGTCCTAGCGTCCACGTGCCTTCCCCGTTCCTTATCTGGCGGTCGCTTCAATTTCGTGAAACTTGATGAGCCGGGAAAATCCGCCGGCTTCGGGTTTATCCAGGAGATGCTTGAGAGCCCTGATGAAGTTTCGGACCTCCTTATTCTCCATCAGACTTTGTTCGTCCATCCGTTCGCCAAGCGCGCCAGCCTTTAGGACAAGGCCGATGGCGTCATAGGATGAACGCAATGTCGTCGGGTAGTCGATGAAATGAACTTGCCCCTCGTTGTCAATGTCCGGATGGGCAAAAAATGGATATGTCCTAGGAGGAACTTCGTCTCTTGCGACAGAGACAGAAACCAGTCCCTCTTTTTTGACATAGCTCGTTCGACGGTCAATATTGGCTTGCGACGCCAATGGGGGATAAACTATAGTAAAATTATAATTTCCTTTGCTAATATCAAATTCCTTGTCACCAACCTTGATAGTTTTCAGCTCGGTGAGACGGTTGTTAACTGGAACAAGGAAATTATGAAAATATCCGTAAGCGAGACCTGTCGATGGTAACAAAGACAATGATGCTTCTTTTGACCGCTTTTTGATCTCAATGCGAAATCTTGCCGATTTCCTTAGCCAGATAGCTGGCGTCCTCGATCTTATCGCCATCGAGACGGGTGCTTAGCAGACCGTCTAGATCGGTCGGAAGCTTGAGATTTCCCTTTTGCCCATAGGCAATAATCGGAAAAGCGCGTCTCCGGCCCAAGACGCCCATGAACATCCCCAGCTCGAAAATCACATTGTCGCGTGGGCTCTCGGTTCTCTTGCCTTTACTCGTGGTCATATCGTCCGCGCTGAGCACAAGAACGGCGAAATCGAAAAGGTTCACGAAGCCCAGAAGGCCATCGAGCAAGATGGCTCCCGACTGCAGTATGTCGTCGTCCCATACTTTCACCTCGATGTCGTCATCCTTCTTGAGCTCTTCGCCAATGTTGCGAGCGAGCGTAAGCGCTGCCGATGAACTGCCAATAAACACGCGTGGAGGAGGTTCGGGTTGCGCACGGGCGATTTTGCTCGGGGCCATTTCTAAATTCTCCATGAATTGCGGAGTGCGCCAATGGTTGAGAGTGGGATTGGGAAAGGGGGAAACCGTTCTCCTCCCACATCCGCTCCAAACTTTTGCCTCGATCACGATCTTGATTTTGGATTCACTCCAAAACTATCGAGATCTAAGCAATTTTGACTTTCGTTTAGCCGCTACGCAAGGTTGACCTTGAGCCCGAGAGGGCTGCGGCGCCCCGGCGGCGCTGTTTGGCCCTCTGGGAGAGGAGGCGATTTATGGATCGCTATCTTTACGTTAACCCGCGAACCCGGCCTCGGAAGTTAATAAGGCGATTGCAATTTGCCGTGTTCGCGAGTTAACTTGCCTTGCCGAGCATGATTTTTATCTGCGGCGTGACGCAGGCTCCTTGAAGAAAGCCTTGCTCGCAGCCGTGCGTATCATAATGCGTATTCGGCAACGAACTTAGATACCCTGCGGAGTGCTCGGGTCCGCCGCATCTCCTGGGTCCGTAGGGTTGGCCGGCGTGCAGATGGTTATAGGAGTGGCCTCCTCGAAACGCCATTTGCCGCCGGCCACCTTCGCGTCATAGCCCCAGCGGCCCGCCTCATTGGTCGTCCGCGACGAGGAATGACCCTCACACCAAGACAAGGTCTGTCGCGGCGGCAAAGGCGGCCCGCTCCTGGATGAAGGCGAACCGGGCCTCCGGCTTGTTGCCCATCAACCGCTCGACGGAATCCGCCGTCCCCTCCTGATCGTCAGCCAGGACCACCACCCGCTCCAAGCTGCGCTTGGCCGGGTCCATCGTCGTTTCTTTAAGCTGGGCCGGAAGCATTTCACCTAACCCTTTGAAACGGCTAATCTCTATCTTGCCCTTACCGGTTAGTGTCTTGGCGATCAACTCGTCTCGATGAGACTCGTCGCGCGCATAAACATGCTTGGCGCCTTGGGTCAGCCGGTAGAGCGGCGGAACCGCGAGATAGAGATGGCCGGCTTCAACAAGCTTCGGCATCTGCCTGAAAAAAAAGGTGATGAGCAAAGAGGCAATATGGGCGCCGTCGACATCGGCGTCGGTCATGATGATGATTTTCTCGTAGCGGAGATCTTGCTCCTTGTATTGCGCACCGGTGCTGCATCCCAGCGCCTGGACAAGGTCGGACAGCTGCTGATTGCCGGCGAGCTTGTCGCGCGTGGCGCTCGCGACATTCAGGATCTTTCCCCGCAACGGAAGCACCGCCTGATTGGTCCGATTTCGGGCCTGTTTCGCGGAGCCGCCGGCGGAATCGCCTTCGACAATAAAGAGTTCAGAGCCTTGCGCTGAATTGTTAGAGCAATCCGCGAGTTTTCCGGGGAGCCGGAGCTTCCTCGTCGCCGTCTTCCGCGCGACATCCTTTTCAGCTCGGCGGCGCAGCCTCTCCTCGGCGCGCTCGACGGTCCAATCCAGAAGTTTTGCGGCGTGCAGCGGGGAGGCGGCGAGCCAATGATCGAAGGCGTCCCGCAGCGTTCCTTCAACAATGCGCGCGGCCTCATTGGTCATCAGCCGGCCTTTGTTCTGGCCTTGGAACTCGGGCTCCCGAAGAAAGATGGAAATCAGCGCGGCGCAGGACGCCATGATGTCGTCGCCCGTCACCGCGGCGGCGCGCTTGGCCTGTCCGATTCGCTCGGCGTGGTCCTTGAGGCCGCGCACCAGCGCCGCACGCAGTCCCGCCTCATGTGTCCCGCCGTCCGGGGTGGGGATTGTGTTGCAATAGGAGTGAACGAACCCGTCGTCGAAACTGAGCCATGCAAGGGCCCATTCCAGCGATCCGTGGCCGCCGGGCTTTTCGACCTTGCCGGCAAAAATCTGATCGGTGACGAGGTCCTTGCCCTCGATATCCTGGAGAAGATAATCCTTGAGGCCGCCGGGAAAGCGAAAAACCGCCTCGGCCGGAACGCCGGAATTAGCCTCGAGCCATTCCGCCGCACAGTGCCATCGGATCTCTACCCCGCCGAAAAGATAGGCCTTCGCCCGCGCCATTTTGAACAGCCGTGCTGGCTTGAAATGGGCGCCCTTGCCGAAGATCTTTTCGTCCGGCTTGAAACGGACGCTCGTGCCGCGCCGGTTCTGAACCTTGCCGAGTTTTTCAAGCGCGCTTTTGGGGTGGCCGCGTTCGAAGACTTGCCGATAAAGAGTTTGACCCCGCGCGACTTCGACTTCCAGACGTTCCGACAGCGCGTTGACCACGGAGATGCCGACGCCATGCAAGCCGCCGGAGGTGCTGTAGGCTTTCGAGTCGAATTTGCCGCCGGCATGCAGCGTCGTCATGATGACTTCGAGCGCCGATTTCTTGGGAAATTTCGGGTGCGGGTCGATGGGGATGCCGCGCCCATTGTCGGTGACGGTGAGAAAACCGGAGGCCTCATAACGCACATCGATGAAACTGGCGTGGCCGGCTACTGCCTCGTCCATCGCATTGTCGATGGCCTCCGCGAAAAGATGGTGGAGCGCGGCTTCATCGGTGCCGCCGATATACATGCCGGGCCGCCGCCGGACCGGCTCCAGCCCCTCCAGCACCTCGATCGAGGCGGCGGTATAGCCGGCTTCGCCTGGGGTCGAAAGGTCCAGCTCTTTCGGCGATGGTTTGGACGCCGAGCCTTGACGATTTGGTCCCGATCGAGCCGGCGCCTGCTTGCGCGCCGCATTGCCGAAGAGGTCACCATTCCTTGCCATGTATCGGTCCGTCCTCCAGATTCGCGTTGGTTAGTCGCTCGTGCCTTGAAGTAGCAGGTCTGCCTTGCATTTTAAACGGCGCTGCGCGGGCCGCCCACAGAGGCCAATGCCGAAATCTGCGCAGGCCGCGTGTCGGTTCCTGCCCAATCACTTTCCGCGGTGATCGGGAAGTCTGAACACCCAATAGGCGAGGGGCGCCTGAAAGAGTTCCGCGACCAGATAGAAAAGCAAAAGGGGCGATGGCCGCCCGTCGACGAATAGGCTGATGATTCGACCAACCACCAGCCCAGCAGGAAAAATCATGACCGTCAACACGGCGGCGTTGGTGTATTTCTCATTGAACGCGCCGAACAGCCAAAACATCCCGAAACCAAGATATAGGCACATCATGGCTCGGAGGATATGTGCCAGATTCACGTCCAGATGGGAGACCCCGAAAAACGTCGCCGCGAACCAATAGGGCGAAATCCCATAAAGCAGGGCGACGATCAGCAGCGAGGCAAACGCGAGAAGTAAGAAGATCTTTTTTATTATCATTTTGCGGCCGTGCTTTCGACTGACGCGGGCAGGAGGCGGTAACGCGCCATCCGATTCGCTGAGGTTACCTCAACCCAACCGGAAAAATGAGCCCATCGCATGGCGCGCGCCCCTGTCGCCATGCCCATATTCCGAGCGGATAAACATCGGAAATAAGCCAGTCCTAAACTAGACACCAAACGGTTAAAGAAATTCGGCAAGAGCCAATCCGTAGCAGAAACTGCAGGAGCTTGTAGATGGCCGAAATCCAGAATGTGACTGGCACAGCCTTCATCGTGGCCGAATTCCGAGCGGAAGAAAACGCCGCAGCTCAACCGCTCTACACTGACCCGATTGTTCCCCTGTTTCTCAACGAGGAAACGAAGCGCGCCGCGGCGCGCATGTCGGAGGCTTTCCCCGCGGTTAAGAAGATCGTCAGGATTAGAACGCGCTACCTTGATGACAGATTGGATCGGCAGCTTCATCTTGGTTGTGGGCAGGTCGTCATCCTTGGCGCGGGCCTGGATACGAGATCGATCAGAAAGCAAGCGCCTAACGTTGCCTTTTTCGAAATCGACGACGAGAACACGCTAAATTTCAAGAAAGCGAGACTTGAGGAAAACGCCCTGAACAGTCGGGTCACGTTCATCCCCGGCAATTATGTCACCGACAATCTGGTTCAGCTGCTGAAAACGAATAGGTTCGATTTCACCCGGCCGACCCATTTCATTTGGGAAGGCAATACGATGTATTTGACCGCGCCTTCAATAAGGCAGGTCATGCGAGATCTCGCGCAACACGTCAGTCGATTCACACTCTCGTTCGATTACTTTAAAGACGGCGTGATCGAGAAGGCAACGGGAGACGCCGCCGTGACGGGCATTGTCGAACGCTTCGAGGCCATGGGCGCTCCATGGATTTCCGGGGTGGAAAATCTCCAAAGTCTCGCGGATGACGCCGGGATGACGATCGTGGACGATGTCGCAACGGCGGAGCTTCATCAGACCTATTGGCCTGACGAACCGTTGGATTCGCCGATCTTTGATTATTATTTTTTATGCACTTTAGAATCCCCTGCGCCCCGCTCCGGCGTTCATTTTCAAGGGGGAATCTCTGCCGGTTAAAGCGATGCTGCCGATCGACGCGCGATCGGCAGCTTTAGGATACGCCAGCAAGGAGGCGATGCTTAGAGCGAATAATACATATCGAATTCGACCGGGTGCGGGGTCATTTCGAAACGCATCACCTCGGCCATCTTCAGTTCGATATAGCTATCGATGAAGTCATCGTCGAAGACGCCGCCTGATTTGAGAAAATTGCGGTCCTTGTCGAGATTGACGAGGGCTTCACGCAGCGAGCCGCAGACGGTCGGAATTTTCTTCAATTCCTTCGGCGGCAAATCGTAGAGATCCTTGTCCATCGCCTGACCCGGATCGGTCTTGTTCAGGATTCCGTCGAGGCCCGCCATAAGCATGGCCGAGAAGGCGAGATAGGGGTTGGCCATCGGATCCGGGAAACGGACCTCGACGCGCTTCGCCTTGGGGTTCGACGTATAGGGAATACGGCAGGATGCGGACCGGTTGCGGGCCGAATAGGCGAGCAGAACCGGCGCCTCATAGCCGGGCACCAAGCGCTTATAGGAATTTGTCGAGGGATTGGTGAACGCGTTCAGGGTGCGCGCGTGCTTGATGATCCCGCCGATATAGTAAAGGCATTCCTGGCTGAGATCGGAGTATTTGTTGCCGGCAAATACCGGCTTGCCATCTTTCCAGATCGACTGATGGACATGCATCCCCGAACCATTGTCGCCGAAAACTGGTTTCGGCATGAAGGTCGCCGTCTTGCCGTAACTTTGGGCAACTTGGTGGATACAATATTTATAAATCTGGAGGTGATCGGCCATCGTCGTCAGGGGGCCGAATTTCAGTCCGAGCTCATGCTGCGCGGAGGCCACTTCATGGTGGTGCTTTTCCACCTTGGCGCCCATCTGCGCCATGGCGGCCAGCATTTCGCCGCGCATATCCTGCGCCGAATCCTGCGGCGGAACGGGGAAATAGCCGCCTTTTGTGCGAATGCGGTGACCAAGGTTGCCGCCCTCGTAAGGTGTATCCGTGTTCGAGGGCAGTTCGGAGAAGTCGAGGATGAAGCCCGTATTATAGGGATCGGATTTGAAGCGGACGTCGTCGAACACGAAGAACTCGGCTTCCGGGCCAAAGTAAGTGGCATCACCGATCCCCGCGGAGGCCGCATAGGCTTCGGCCTTCTTGGCGATTCCGCGCGGATCGCGGTTATAGGGTTCGCCGGTTGACGGTTCCAAAATGTCGCAAATGATCGACAGGGTGGGCGCCGCAAAGAAGGGGTCGAGCACGGCCGTGGTCGGGTCCGGCATCAAGGTCATATCGGACTCGTTGATGGCCTTCCAGCCGGAAATCGACGAGCCGTCGAACATCGTCCCTTCGGAGAAAATTTCCTCGTCGATCATGGTGATGTCGAAAGTCACATGCTGCCACTTGCCGCGCGGATCGGTAAAGCGCAGATCGACGTATTTGATATCCTGGTCTTTAATTGTCTTAAGCACATCCTTGGCGGTCTTCATATTTTACCTCTTTGTCCTGGAATGATCGTAAGGGTGAGGAACGGGGGCAGCCGATTGCTATTTTGCGGTAATCCGCGCGTTTGCGGCAATCCGCGCGTCAAATCGCATCCGTTCCAGTTTCACCGGTGCGGATACGGATCGCGTTTTCCACGTCTGAGATGAATATTTTCCCGTCTCCGATCCGCCCGGTCTGGGCGGCTTTCCGGATCGCCTCGGCGGCGAGGCCGGCGCTGGCTTCGGAAACGACCACTTCGATTTTAACCTTGGGAAGGAAATCGACGATATATTCCGCACCGCGATAGAGTTCGGTGTGGCCCTTCTGCCGTCCAAAGCCCTTGACTTCGGTGACAGTGATACCGGAGACGCCCGCTTCGCGAAGGGCCTCTTTCACCTCATCGAGTTTGAAGGGTTTGATAATCGCCTCGATTTTCTTCATTTGCATCTTTTGTTGGACTTATTTTCGTGTGTCGCCTCGGCGAACGGGAAGGAAACCGTCCAGGAGCAAGCTTATCCGGCTCATACACCTGCCACAGAGAACTGCCAAGCAAAACTAAGCTGGGCCGAGGAGCGGTTCTCGCTGGTTTGCCGATTCGCTGGACGCAAATCGCGGGCCACCCGGCTGAAATAACCGAAAGAAGGGTCCGAAAGTCAGATTAGGGAAACGGGCAGAAACGGGTGTCGAACTTTTAGGAAACCTCAGCGCGGTGGGCGTCAAGGCAAGCCCGCGACGGCCGGATTGGCAACCGAGCGGGGAAACGGGCAAGGTTCGGCTCAGCCTATCCCTGGCCGGCGTCGGGCGTCATCAGATGTTATAAGGAGGTCAGGGGGCGAGCGCGTGTGCCTCGAACGAGGCATCAAGCCTTTGGCCGCACCGTTCGGTCAGGGAAGACCGGAGAAGGCAAAAAGAGACCCGCTGCATGCCAAGGCATGGAGCGGGTCGTAAGAGGTTTGGCCTTATTCCACGGTTTCGAAAGCGTCGCGACGTTCGCGGACGATCTCGGGTTTTTCCGCTGTCTCAACGAGCCTTGCTCCAACACCTGAGCCAAGAAGCTGCAGGGAGATTTCTTTGCCATTCGCGAATTTAATACCATCCCGATAAGCGCCATGTTCAAGTCGCGCGAACGTGACCTGTTCCTCGGCTTTGACGCCCAAGCGGGTTTGCAGATCGCTCGAGATACCTTCGAGCTTGAGGCGGGTATCATATTGAACACAGACTGCCGTTGTGCAATCGCCGGGGGCGGCGAGGCCAATGCTTCCCGAAGGAAAACGTGTGGTTACATACTTCTCGGACTCGCGTGCAGGCCGGGAGGCGTACATTTCAAGCGAATAGTCACACATTTGTGTCACTCCTAATGTCTCGAGACGGTTGCATTCCCCTTCCGTGCTTAGCCGGGCCAGCCGGCCCGAACAGAGACGGAGGGTCGGCATCGGAGCTTTGAAAGTGGGTAGCCCCCCAAGAAGGGAGGGGAAACGTGGAAGCCTCTCAGGGCCAGCTGGTTCGATCCTGGAGAATAACGCTAGCGCGTGCCGCGTTGGACCGAACCACATCCGACGGCCGTCGGATGTTCCACTTAAGCATCGAACGCTCAGAAACACATTAAGGTTTCAAGTCATCCATGCATATAACCATGCTAGCGCAACCTTATGCCGCGTCAAGCTTTTTTGCTGCGGCCAATTAATTTTGCCGTGGGATTTCCAGCCGGCACGCAAGTTGTTCGTGGGTATGACAAAGCTCATGATTCCTTGTGGGCAACCGGCAAATCCTGGCGCCGGCCCCATTCAGCCCATGACCCATCATAAAGAACGACATCTTGCTTCCCCGTCGAGGCAAGAGCGGCCAGGAGAATCGCGGCGGTCACACCAGAGCCGCAGGTGGTGATCACTGGCCGATCGAGGTTCACGCCGGTCTTCTCAAAAATAGCTTTGACTTGATCGGAAGGTTTGATTTCGCCGGATGCGACCAGCTCTCGCCATGGCAAATTGAAGCTGCCGGGAATATGGCCCGAGCGCAATCCGGGCCGCGGCTCAGCCACGGTGCCGCTGAACCGCGGGGCCGCGCGCGCATCGACAATTTGGGCCGAACCGGTTTCGCTGGCCCGCTTCACCTCTTCCGCATTGGCGACGGCGCGCGAATCGAAGTTAACGGCGAACCGGCGTGGGGCGCGATGCACCGGCCCCTTTTCCAACGGGCGTCCTTCAGCCCGCCATCGCGGTATACCTCCGGCCAAAAGCCTTACGTCTTTGGCCCCAAAAATCTTCAAGGTCCACCACACCCGCGCGCCGCCTTGCAGGTTTGATGAATCATACACGACGAACCGCATAGTCTCGCTGAACCCGAGCGCGTTCATGGCAGCGGCGAAGTCCGCAGGCTGCGGAAGCATATGCGGTAAGTTGGTCGTATGATCGGCGATCGCATCGATGTCGAAAAAAACCGCGCCTGGGATGTGGCCCTCAAGATATTCGGCGCGAGCGTCGCGATTTTCATCCGGCAGAAGAAAAGTTCCGTCGATGATGGCGAGATCGGGAGAATTTAAATTCTCCTCGAGCCACGCGGTCGAAACAAAAAGGGACTCGTTGACTTCAGGCATGCCGCCTCCGAACGGAGCAAAATTAAGATAGGTTCGAGCTGGGGGAACGCATGGCGACGAAAGCCGTGCTGCTTAAACCGTGCGGTTTCTCACACTGATCCCTATTCCATTCCTGCATGGTTTCGCTCGCACCCTATTCGAACTGCCAGAGCCTACCATGTTCCGCAACCAAGAGTTCTGCCCCGCCCTTGCCTTCGCGATCTGGGCCGCCGCTTTTTCCTTCGTGATCATTTTTTATCGCTGAATTCGGCGGCTGGCATCAGACGTCAACGGCTAATCTAGCCTCGTCGGTCCAAAGGCAGCGGTCAAACAAAATCCGGCTTGATCGACGGCTTGCGTTCCATCCAACTCGGGACGGGCAGGTTTTTCGCGCGCAGGAATTCGGGGTTAAACAGTTTCGATTGGTACCGCATGCCGGAATCGGCGAGGATGGTCACGATCACGTGCCCTGGCCCAAGGTCCTTGGCGAGCCGAATCGCGCCGGCCACATTAATGCCTGACGAGCCGCCAAGCAGAAGTCCTTCATGCTCGGCCAGATCAAAGAGGATCGGCAAGGCTTCGTCGTCCGGGATCTGATAGGCGAGGTCGACCGGCGCCTCCGCGAGATTGGCTGTTATCCGGCCTTGACCGATCCCTTCCGTGATCGACGAGCCGGTCGATTTCAATTCGCCGCTTGTGTAATAGGCATAAAGCGCCGCTCCCAAAGGATCGGAAATGGCGATCTTGATATTCGGGTTCTTGAGCTTCAAGGCGAGGGCAACGCCGGCAAGCGTTCCACCGGTGCCAACGGCGCAGGTGAACCCATCGATCCTTCCGTCTGTTTGCTCCCAAATCTCGGGACCGGTGGTTTCGAAATGACCCTGGCGATTGGCGACATTGTCGAACTGATTGGCCCAGATCGCACCCGCCGGAAATTCCTTGGCAAGTCGTTCAGCCAGCCGGCCGGAGAGCTTGACGTAATTGTTCGGGTCGGAATAGGCGACCGCAGGGACCTCGATTAACTCGGCGCCCTGCAGGCGCAGGAGATCTTTTTTCTCCTGGCTTTGAGTATCTGGAATGACGATCACCGTTTTGTAGCCCAAGGCGTTGGCAACCAACGCGAGGCCAATTCCGGTGTTTCCGGCGGTGCCCTCGACAATCAAACCGCCTGGATGCAGGACGCCTCGCTTGACCGCATCTCGGACGATGGCAATCGCCGCGCGGTCCTTGACCGATCCGCCCGGATTCATAAACTCGGCTTTGCCGAGAATGGTGCAGCCGGTCAGTTCCGACGCGTGGCGCAGCTTTATGAGCGGGGTTCGCCCGATCGCCTCGATCACATTTTCCGGAAAGCTCATTTGCGTCAAAGATCCTCGTCGCTATCTTGATGATATAGAACCTGCCTGCGCGGTCTGTCGAGCCGGTAAGCTTTGCGACCCGGTCTAGCAAGAATGTTGCCGAGGGAAGCCCGAACTCGTTCGATGGGCGCAAAGCGGCAGGTGGATTTTAAGCAACCGCCGCGACCACCGCCTTGGTCGAAGCTGTGACAGGAGGCAAGCCCATGGACAGACCGTTACAGATCGTCTTCCGCGACCTCGGGCGTTCGGTCTTTCTGACCGGGATTATCCGAGAGCGGGTTCAGCATCTAGAACGCGTCTACTCCCATATCATCGGATGCCGTGTCGTGGTCGAACCATCCCATCGCAATGTCGTGGCCGCCGTCAAACCTCTGGCCATCTCCGTCGAGGTCGAGGTTCCGGGTCGGCCCAAGATCGTGGCCAAATCCACGTCCCGCGGGGCGAGTGCGCAGAGGTCCCGCAGCCGCACGGCCGCCGTCCATCAAGTTTTCAATACCGTCCAGCGCCGGTTGGAGGAATTTGCCGCGATTTTGAAAGGCAATGTCAAGAAGCACTGAAATGTAGCAAAACCGAAAGCGCTGAAATCCGCCGGCGGTTCTCGACGCCGGCGGATTTCAGAAGAACTTTGGACCAGAGGCCGGTTTGCTACGCTGCTGCTGAGTATAGCTCCGCCACGTAGTCCCAATTCACCAAATTGTCGACAAAGGCCTTGAGGTAATCGGGGCGCCGGTTGCGATAATCGATGTAGTAGGTGTGCTCCCAGACATCGACCGTCAGGATCGGGGTTCCCCCCTGGATCAGGGGATTCTCGGCATTTGCGGTTTTTGAAACGGAAATCTTGCCATCTTTTACGACAAGCCAGGCCCAGCCAGAACCAAACTGCGTGGCCCCCGCCTGAACCAGCTCTTCCTTGGCTTTTTCGACCGAGCCGAAGCTTGAGATCAGCGCTTTCTCGAGTTCGCCAGGAATTTTTCCGCCGCCGTTTGGCTTGATGGATTTCCAATATTCGGAGTGGTTGTAATGCTGCGCCGCATTATTGAAGAGAGGCGTATTTTTTCCATAGCTTTCCTTGACAACTTCTTCCAAGGACTTACCCTCGAGTCCGCTGTCCTTTAAGAGATTATTCGCGTTGGTTACATAGGCCGCGTGATGCTTGTCATGATGATATTCGAGCGTCTCCTTGGACAGATAAGGCTGGAGCGCTTCATAGGGGTAGGGCAGTTCTGGTAGGGAAAACGACATTTAGAGACTCCTGAATCGAACGCAAGGCACGCGGCAATTTCCGGTGGGCGCAAAAGTAAACGGCCTCGGCCGGATCGACAAGCTTCGGAGCGTGGCAAAGTTTCCGCCACTCTTCATATTCCCTTCCCTGAGGCAATTTGTTGCAGGACTGCGCCGCGTTAAGCACCGACAGAAAAATGAATGCAAAGCGATCGATTGGAGTTTGAATGCGCGTGAGTTCGCAAGCGTCTGGGTCACACGCAATGCGGGCCTGGGGCGCTCTTTTTCAAAGGTTGAGGGTTGACCGGCAAGGACACCAGAACATGAGCTATTTGATTCTTGGTCTGGGAACACTTCTTTCGTTGGGCGGCGCGTGGGTGATCATTGCCAGCTATGGAATCATCCAAGTCGAGCGCGGCTGGGCGGGGGTCATTGCGGGTACGATGGCACTCTCCTGTGGCATTGTGACGATTGCATTGGCGCTCATCTTGCATCGCCTATCAGGCCTTTACGCCTTTCTGCAAACTGGCCAAGGGCGTGTGGCAGAATCGCCGCCGGAATTTGCTGCGGAAGAGGAGGGGGACGAAGATTATTCGCAACCCTTTGGCCTGGAAGCGGCGGTGCCTCAAAACGCTGGCTCCGCGCCAGCCGCCGCGCCTCCTCCTCGCTCATGGCTGGAGCGCATGCCGCGTCCTGATTTAGGGACGGCTAGAAGCTCCGAGGCTCCTGACGAGACGGCTCGAGTCGATACCGAGGTGACTGCGAGCCCGGCGGCCGGTCTATCGAGATTCTCGCGGTTTTCCCTGGGCTCTTTGAAGGGCTCTGCCGCGCCTCCGGCTCCGCCGGTTGTTATGGGGTCGATGCATGCGCCGGCTGAGGAAGATAAAACAGTAGAATGGGAGATCCCGGTTGAGCGTCTAGGAGGAGAGGCTTCTGCCGATGCCACAGAGCCTGTCCTGCCAGAACCTACTCAGTTTGAAGAGCCTACATTCGAGGGCGTGCGCGAGGATTTGGAGCGCAGCCTCGATGAATTATTGGCACAATCCGAATTCCGCATGACATGGCCCCCGGCCACTGCACAAATTTCTGAAATCTCCGTCGAGGAAACATTTTCCGAGCCCGTGCCGGATCCGCAAAGCACGAATGTCGCGCCGTCCAGCCACGAGCCCGCTTTCAAAGAGGAGGATCTGTCTGGCACGTCCTATGACACGTCGTCCGATACGTCATGGCCCGCTTCGCCCCACGATCGCCGCACGATCGTGGGTCAATATGAATCGAAAGGAACATCTTACGTGATGTATTCCGATGGCTCGATCGAGGCTCGATCGGACCGCGGGGTCCTTCACTTCGAGTCCATGGCTGAACTCAAGGCCTTCATGGAAGGCCAGGCGTGATGGCGGGCATGTCAGCTTGTTCTGATCGCTTGGTCGGTGTCACGGCAAGAGGCTAGAGTTTCCCCTCGACGCAGGCGAGGGCGAATGCGTATTGAAGCGCGACATCTTCCAGATGATCGAAACGGCCCGGTGCTCCGCCATGTCCCGCGCCCATGTTGGTCTTCAAGAGAATCGGACCGCCACCCGTCATCATGGTCCGAAGTCTCGCCACCCATTTCAAGGGTTCCCAATAGGTCACGCGCGGATCGGTGAGGCCACCGAGGGCGAGTATCGGCGGATAATGCTTGGCTCCGATATTTTCATAGGGTGAATAAGAACGCATGATCGCGAATGTGCTTTGGTCGGCGATCGGATTGCCCCATTCGAGCCATTCCGGCGGAGTCAGTGGCAGGCTTGCATCGAGCATCGTGTTCAATACGTCGACGAAAGGCACGTCGGCGATGACTCCGGCAAATAATTCCGGAGCGAGATTGACGGCCGCCCCCATGAGCATTCCGCCGGCACTCCCGCCCTGCGCCACAATCTTTCCTTGCGCCGTATAACCTGCGGCAATCAGAAATCTCGCCGCGGCAATGAAATCGGTAAAGCTATTTGGCTTTTTGCCAAGTTTTCCGTTGCTGTACCAATGCCAGCCCTTGTCGGTGCCGCCACGGACATGGGCGATCGCATAGATGAAACCGCGATCAACAAGGCTGAGGCGGTTGGTGGAAAACGAAGCCGGGACCGGAGAGCCATAGGCACCATAGCCGTAGAGCAGCATGGGAGCGGAGCCGTCTAACCGCAGGCCGGCCCGATATAGGATCGATATCGGGATCTCTTCGCCGTCGGGCGCCGTCGCAAACAAACGCCGCGTTACATAATGGGAAGGATCGTGGCCCGAGGGAACGCTCTGACGCTTGCGCAGAACCCGCTCGCGGGTGACGAGATCATAATCGTAGGTTTCCCAGGGCGTAGTCATCGACGAATAGTTGAACCTCAGCGTATTGGTCTCATATTCGAGACGCTCTTCGAGCCCCAGGGAATAGGCCTCCTCCGAAAAGGCGATCGCATGCTCGTCGCCGCTTGCGAGATGCCGCACCACAATGCGCGGCAATCCGCCCGCACGCTCCAGGCGGACGAGGTAATCCGGATAAACCGCCAGCCTGATAATCATGTGGCCGCGCCGGTGCGGCACTTCCTCGACCCATGACGACTTGCCTGGGATCGCTAACGGCGCGCTCATGACCTTGAAATCTTCGGCTCCATCGGCGTTCGTCCGAATGAAGAGCCTGTCTTGGTGATCTTCCACGTCATAGCGCAGCCCTGGCGCGCGAGGCTCGACAGGGCGCGCTGTCGCATTGAGATCGGCGAGATCGAGCAAGTGGCATTCAGAAGAATCATGATCCGCAACGCTTATGACGCCGAAGCGTCCAGATTGGCTGCGTTTGAGAAAGATAAACAGTCCAGGATCGTGCGCTTCGAAGACACAGATATCGGCCGAAGGGTCGGTGCCAATTCTGTGCCTGTAGACCTCTGCGGGGCGGTGGTTTTCGTCGGTTCGAACGTAATAGAAGCCGTTCGAATCGCTCATCCACACCAAACTGCCGTCGGTGTCGGTGATGACTTCTCCGCGGTCCTTTGGCTGCGAATTATCGGGACTTGAGGCGATGCCGCGAACCCGGATGGAATAAAGCTCCGACCCGCTCTCGTCGGCGCTCCAGGCCAGCTTGGCGTGGTCCGGCGCATGGTGAACCGCGCCGATCTCGAAAAATGCCTTCCCGCGGCCTTGGACATCGCCGTCGAGGAGGATTTCCTCGAGACCGCCGCCCGAGCGCTTGGTGCGGCAAAAAACCGGATGCTGCCCCCCTGGCTATGGCGCGCGTAATAAAGCCACGGGCCGTCGGGGGAGGGGACATCCGCGTCGTCTTCCTTGATCCGCGCGCGCATCTCCTTGACGAGCTCTTTGCGCAACTCGGCGGCGGGAGCGAGGATCGCTCGCGCATAGTCGTTTTCGGTTTCGATCACCCTGCGAATGTCGTCGGGCAGGGCAGCGGGGTCGCGCAAAACATCCTGCCAATTTGCCGCCCTGAGCCACGCGAAATCATCGCTCAAGGTGATGCCATGCACCGTCGTTTCGGCTTTTCGCCGCTCGATGGCCGGCGGCGGTTGCAACTGCCAAACTTGCGGCGCGGTGTCGACATCCTCGGTCTTACGCATTCGCCCCTCTGGTGAATTTCAACGCGGTTCTCCGGTAGAGTGGCTGACTTGCAGCAAATTGTTTGCTCAGTCCACTTTGGTGAAAGCGGGCTCACCAAGTTTTTGCTCAACTATAGCGAGAGCACGGCCGCATAATTTTACCGCGGCCAGCTTTAATGGCTTGCCTCAACCGTGAAGACGGGAACGTATCCTTAAAAAATCACGTGATTCTTTTTGATTGTGACGCTTTTCCTTGTCGACTGGATGATATGTTTGACGAAAAACGCGTTAGCGCCAGCCTGGGTAGGGCAGATGCAACATTATTCGTGGACAGACGCTGGTTTCAACGCTTTTTTTGGCCATAATGTAATAAAGTCGACCCATTGCTACTTGCAAATCTTGGGTGGTGCCCTTAAAAAGACCAGAAGTTCTTGAAAGTTGATTCGCGAAGATCACTTAAAAGGGCTTTTTCTGGCCCGGTTTTGCCGCCCTGGGTACATAATAGGCAATCGCTATTTAACCCGCATACCATCGGCGACACCTTCTACTCGGGATCTTGAGCGCCATGAGCGAAACATCGAATTCTAACAGTTACATCGAGCTGGCCGCCGATATCGTGTCGGCTTATGTCAGCAATAATTCGGTGCCTGCGAACGATCTACCTACCCTGATCAATGACGTGCACTCGGCAATTCTCCGCGTCACCTCCGGCGGAGGCGTCGTCGCAGTCGAAACGCCAAAGCCTGCGGTGCCTGCCAAGAAGTCCGTCACCAGCGAGTTTCTCGTTTGCCTGGAAGATGGGCGGAAGTTCAAGTCGTTGAAGCGGCATCTGCGGACCCAATACAATATGTCGCCTGACGAATACCGTGAGAAATGGGGTCTCGCGCCCGATTATCCGATGGTTGCACCGAATTACGCTAAAGCGCGTTCCAACCTTGCCAAACAAATGGGTCTTGGACAGCAACGCCGACGTAAAACAGCCCGCTAAGGCTCCTATTTGCCGTCATAATTACAAGTCTTCAGCGAGGGGTCCGCTCCTCGCGGGCCGGCGGTTTAAACGTAGCGCTGCGACATCGGAGGGTGCGTCGAGATCTCCGTCTCCGCCGGGCTTCGTCATGCGGCGGCTGCATGGGCGTCGCGCTTGATCCTTTCCACCATGGAGCGGATTCCGTTCGACCGCTGCGGCGTCAAATGCGTTGAAAGGCCCAGTCTTTCAAATAATCCTTGGGCATCGGTCGCAAGAATGGCCGATGCCGACTTGCCGGAATAAATGGCCAGCACCAAAGCCACCAGGCCGCGCACGATATGGGCGTCGCTGTCTCCTTTCAAGTAAAGGACAGGGTCTCCCGAACTATCCTTGTCGACACGGGTTTCGAGCCAGACTTGGCTGGCGCATCCGCGCACCTTGTTGGCGTCATTGTGGGCTGATTCAGCCAAAGGCTCGAGACTGCGGCCGAGTTCGATCAGATAGCGATAGCGATCGTCCCAATCGTCGAGAAATTCGAAGCTCTCGATGATTTCGTCGAGGCTTGTTGCGGTCCCCTGGTCCGACATTGACATTCCTACTCTGTTGAGGGCAAGGCACGCCAACCTATGCAACAGTCAGGCCGCCTCCTAGGCATTTCATTACAAGGAAATGACCGTCCCCCATCGTCGTTGCCGCGCGTTTCCCAGTCTAACTAATAATCGGAGTGGGATCGCCTAAAATCAATAAGTTGGCTAAATTATTGATGAGCAAGGCCTTTAGGGTTTTTTCGCCGGCGCCGCTGCATTCATAGGCGCCGGTGCAGCACTCCCTGCGCCAGCGCGTAAGTCGTTGAAGGCCGAACCGAGCCCCATTGCCCTCTCAAGGCAGTTTCCCGGAGCGCGAAGACAGGCTTTTTCCGCCTCGGCGCGCGCCGTCGCGATCGTCTGGCCCAGAAGACCTTGTGCTTTGCGGGTGATGCCCGACGGTCCCGTCAGAGGGTCCTGCGGCCAAAAGATCGCGGCGTAGACGATCGAAAGCCAGAACGCGGCGCGAAGCAAGAACCACATTGGGCGGACCTCCGGCAAATCCATGAACCGGATCAGGGTTAAGCGTTGCCTATTAAAATCCCGCCAATGACGAAGTCTAAACGCCGCTGCACCTGTTCACCTTTGGCTCGTCCCTGCGGGAGGACCGGCAACGGCTTCTATACCATAGCGAAATTTTCCAGCGTTGGGCGCCGCGCGCGACGAGATTGGTCGATCTTTAAGGGATTTGGTTAAGAAGCGTCTGGCAGGCTCTACGTGCCGGCGAACCCAACAGGGAATCGAGTCGGCGGAGTACGGAGTTCAGTTTTGCGTTTTTCCCGGAAGCCGGAGGAAAGGATCTCCCAGAGCGCGTCAGCGTCTCCGGTAGAGAACGCACGACGCTTCATTCTGCGCCGAATTCCAACGTTGAGCGCCCTTGTTGCGGCTGGATTCGAAGTGCTTAAGATCCGGGGCTTGCGCCGCGAGAGGCAAAGCACCGGAGCCGACGGCGGCGGCACATGGGCGGCTCCCCCGCATGGCCTCATAGTCTGGCATGACCGGCTGGGTGCTGTGAAATCGCTGAGCCCCAATTGCGAAGCAATGTTCGGTTTGGCGCCGAGCGAATTGATGGGACGCGGATTTTTCGAACATGTCCACGTCGCCGACCGGCCGGCGTTCTTAAAGGCCATCTCGGATGCCGGACTGGGCGCTGCGGTCAAGACGACTTTGCGGTGGCGCGGGTCCGCCCGGGTTGAGCGGGGCGACTATGCCGAGCCAATTTTCCTATGGCTCGACATGCAGGCGCGCCGGAGCGAAGAGCTGTCCGGTAACGGAAAATACAAACATGCCGACGAAGGTGTCGTTGCTGTCTTTCACGACATAACCGAGAAAAAACATCTCGAAGCAACCCTCGAAACTCCTTGTGCGGAGGACGATGGAAAAGTCGGTCTGGCCAGAGATCTTTTTCTTGCCCATGTGGGCCATGAGTTGCGGACGCCGCTCAACGCGATCGTCGGTTTTTCGGAACTTCTCGGCAATCCGCAACTGGCGCCCGTCGAACCCGAGAAACTCCGCGAATATGCCGAGATCATTCACCAGTCGGGACAACATCTTTTGTCTCTGGTCAATTCGATATTGGACATTTCGAAAATTCAATCCGGCTCCTTCCCGGTTGAGGTCGAGCGCTTTGCCGTGGCGCCGCTGATCGATTTATG
Source organism: uncultured Alphaproteobacteria bacterium (assembly GCA_963785995.1). Lineage (GTDB taxonomy): Bacteria > Pseudomonadota > Alphaproteobacteria > Rhizobiales > Beijerinckiaceae > Methylocapsa. The sequence goes on along the minus strand of CAWAXL010000039.1, from coordinate 42,835 downwards.
CTGCGACATGGTCAAACTGCAGGCCAGAGACAGCGGAGTCGAGCTGCTGCGCGCCTATCCGGAGACTCTTGTCGAGGTCACGGGCGACAGGCGCGCGTATAAACAAATCCTGCTAAATCTCTTGTCGAATGCGCTGAAGTTTACACCGTCGGGAGGCAGCGTCGCCGTCAGTGCGGCAGTGGAAGCCAACTCCTTGATCATGCATGTCGTCGACACGGGGATCGGGATCTCAGCGCCCGATCTCGCTCATCTCGGCGATCCTTTTTTTCAGGCGAAAGCCTTACCGGATGGCCATGATGAAGGGAGCGGCCTTGGCCTTTCGATTGTGCGCGGCCTCGTCGGCCTGCAGGGGGGCAGGATCACCGTGGCAAGCGAACCGGGCAAGGGAACCTGCGTCCATGTCCGCCTCCCCATCGACTGCAGCGGTTTAACCGAACCGAAGGCCTCGGCCGAGATAAAGACGCTAACCCGCCTGCCGCTTCAAAATGACAAGCACGACCTCTGCAAGCAAATGACGGTGAAGAAAATTGCGTGAAGCTCTGGCTGCAGCCGATCATGATTTCGTTTTGGCCGAACCGAACTCGAAACTGAAGCGAGTTCGGGACCGGCTGTTGTCCGGCCGTAAACTGCGGGGCTCGAAGCGCACCGCGCGGCGCGGTCGGCGCTATGTCACCCTTCTTGCCATAGGCTTCTTCTTGTCGGTGACGACGGCGATCCTCTTCAACGCGCTTGTGTGGCAAAAGACTCGTCATCCGGCGCCGCTCTTCGCGCGGCCCTCCATGACAGCCCATCCCAAGGAGCCCGCGATCGCGGAGGCCATACCGGCTCCTGCGCCACGGCCGCAGCCTGCGCCGCTTCAAGCGCACGACAAGCCCGTCGAAAGGCAGCTCTCCCAAAAGCTGCCGGCCGAAAAGCTCTTGCCCGAGAAGCCGCTTTCAGAAAAACCCGCGGCCGCACATCCGCAACATCCGTCCGCCAATGTTCCTCCGCTCAATCCGCACGATGAGATTTCCGATTTGATCAAGGCGCCGGATACGCCTTCCGTCCGTCCGCCTGCCTCAATCTCGACACCCGCGGTCGCCGTGCCCCGCAAGACAATTATCGCGGCGCAACGCGCCTTGATCAAATTGGGGTTTGTCTTAACCCCCGATGGGGTCGAGGGGGCCACGATGCGACGCGCCATCGAACGCTTCGAGCGAGATCGCGGTCTTCCCGTGCAGGGGAAACTCACACCAGCCATTCTGAAAAGGCTCCAGGCCGAAGCTGGCATTTAGCCGAATTGAAATGGGCGATCCTCCTCAAACGGCCAAGTCTTAGCAGGGCCGGCGTCGCTGTCCGTATTTGATCCAAAACAATGCAGGGCGTCTTGCCGCCCTTTAATCCCATCCCCAACTTAGAGTCTGGTGCGACCGATGGCTTGACATAAGTCGAGTTCTCATGCGCCAGAGATTGAGAGGATATCAGGATGGGTACGAGACTGTGCTTATCATCCTTGCCGGGCTTTGCCGTGATGATCGGAGCATTGTCTGGTTGCGGAGGCAATTCCACCACGCCCGCCCGCATTCAGTATCATCAGGTCGGTTTGTGTAACGTCTACACGACGCCAGGCGGTGAGAGACCGACAAAGCCGAATGAAGTCTATGTCGTCTACAAAATCGAGGAATTGGATAATTCGAAACGCAGTGCGGTTTTCACGTTCCTTCCGAACCGCCTTTACGTCGACCAGACCACGGCCAAACAACAGGCCGAGATGAAGCAAAAGGAATTCGTCGGGAACAAACCCATGGGGACACCCGATTGGTTCAATAAGCGTAATCTTCGCCGCTTTGCCGCAGCGGATACCAGTTTCGCACAGGCGATGGGCACGCCTGCGGTTGTTCCAGCGGTGATCCCCAGCGGCGGGAAACTCGTGGTGAATGGCTTTACCGTGGTGCCGATCGGCGTGCCGGAGGAGACTGGAGCGGGTGAGGTTGATAAGACCTTTTACGCTCTTTCCTATGATGCTTTGGAAGGCGACGGGGAGTCCATCCCGGCCGATCCGCCCATTGTCCTGACCAATACCAATCCCGCCCAAACCACATGGCCTCATCCGGATAATTGCCAAGCATTGACGCCGGAGAAGCTTGCCTCGTAGCCAGATCCTATTTGGATCTGCCTCCCAGAATCCCGCGCAAAATGGCTTGGCCGATCCGCGTCCCGGCCGCACGCGCGGCCGATTGAACCGCAGAGCGAAGTGCGATTTCGCCTGTCGACATGTGTTGGCGGCCTCCACTCGATGTTTTACCAAACAGTTGGCCGAACGCGCCCGTAATGGAGCCGAGCAAGCCGCCCTCCGAACCGGCTGCGGAAGTGCCGGGATCAGGCTTTCCCTTTGCGGCTTCGTCGCGGAGAACCTCGAAAGCGGAATGGGGGTCGATCGTTGTGTCATACTTGCCGAGAAGTCCGCTTTTTTGAATGAGCTGCTGGCGCTCCTCAGGCGTGATCGGACCAACCCGCGCGGTCGGCGGAGCAATCAGGCTGCGGGCCACGATGGTCGGGTTTCCCTTGGCGTCCAGCATCGAGACGAGCGCTTCACCCACCGCTAGCTGGGTGATCGCGGTCTGGGTATCGATGGCCGGATTTTGACGGAAGGTGTCCGCCGCTGCTTTCACCATTTTTTGGTCTCTCGGCGTAAAGGCGCGCAGGGCGTGCTGCACCCGATTGCCGAGTTGCCCCAAAACCGTCTCCGAAACGTCGGTTGGATTCTGGGTGACGAAGTAAACTCCGACCGCCTTTGAGCGAATAAGCCGCACGACCTGTTCGATCGCGCTTAAAAGATTTTTTGGCGCATTGTCGAAGAGGAGATGGGCTTCATCGAAAAAGAAAACCAGCTTCGGTTTTTCCAAGTCTCCGACTTCAGGCAATTTCTCGAACAATTCAGAGAGCATCCACAACAGGAAGATTGCGTAGAGGCGCGGCGTCTGCATCAATTTTTCGGCGCTTAGAAGATTGACGATGCCGCGCCCATCCGGGCTCGTGCGGAGAAAATCATTGATATCGAGCGCTGGCTCGCCGAAAAAATTGGCCGCACCCTGATTTTCGAGAACCAGCAGCCGTCTCTGAATTGTACCGATCGTCGATGGTGCGACATTCCCGTAATGGGCGGTCAGCTCGGACGCGTTGGCGCTCAAATGCTGCAGAAGCGCCCGAAGATCTTTGAGATCGATGAGCAGGAGACCTTCTTCGTCGGCGAGCTTGAATGCGATGTTGAGCACGCCTTCCTGAACGTCATTCAGCTCCAGCAGCCGGGAGAGAAGCAAGGGCCCCATATCCGAAATCGTGGCCCTGACCGGGTGTCCGGTTTGTCCGGCGAGATCCCAGAACGCGACCGGAAAATCGTCGGGCTCATAGGAAATCCCGATATCCTTCGCTCTTTGGACGAAGTGAGGTTTCGAATCGCCCGGCAGGCCTATTCCGGCGAGATCGCCTTTGATATCGGCGGCGAACACCGCGGTGCCGGCGCGCGAAAAACCTTCGGCGAGAACTTGCAGGCTCACGGTCTTCCCGGTGCCGGTCGCGCCCGCGATAAGTCCATGCCGGTTGCCAAGAGCCAAGTCCAAATATTGATATGTATCGCCCTTGCCGACGAGAATGCGGCCAGGCACGTGCAGGGGATCGTCAGCCATGGGATTTCCTCAAACTGGCGGCGGCGCGCTTTCATCGCAGCGCATCATACGTATCCATGATGAGATAATGTACATTCGGTCACAAGCGAATCCTGGTCCGCCTGAGCGTCGCTTGATTTTCGCCAAAGTTGGATGCCAAGTGCAAATACGTTGCTAGTTTCGATAGAGTTTCAAGTTCAAGCAAGGTTTTAAATGGAAGATCTCATCGCCCGTGTTGCGGCCGCGGCCAGCATTGAACCCGAAACTGCACGGAATGCCGTCGGTTTTATCCTAGCCTTCCTTCGCAAGGAGGGGCCGAAAGAAGAAGTCGATGCCTTGTTCGCAGCGGTTCCAGGCTCGGCCGAATTGGCAGATTCGGCGGCTGCGGAGGCAGGCGATGGCGGCATGCTCGGCAGCTTGATGGGCGCCATGGGCGGCGGCCTGATGGGCCTTGCCGGTCGGCTGACCGGTCTTGGCCTTGGCATGAGCGAAATGCAGACCATCGGACGGCAGGTGTTTGCCTTTGCGCGCGAGAAGGCTGGAGACGAGCGCGTGGGCCAGGTGGCCGCGGCTATTCCAGGGCTGGCGCAATTTCTTTGATCCTCAGCCTAATTTCGGCACACCATCTGCGCACAAGGTTTGCATGGATATTAACAGCCAACCAGATTTGTGGCGGGAAAGCGACGCGCCCTATGTCCATGTCCAACTTGCGGATTTTGTCTCATTAGCACTTGGCCGGCCTCAGGTAAGGCTCTCGGTCAAACTATTTGGCAAGCCGGACGTTAGGCAGGGCGAAGCAAAGAGCGATGCTGCTTAGGGCAAAGTGCATGATTGGAGACAAGGCGAATGGGTGAACTCATTGCTTTCAAGTCAGCGGCCGACAACGCTCGATTGAAGGCGCCGCCGATCGATCCCGGCACGATTGTCATTTTTACCGGAATTTGGCATGAGCGTCTCACGGATCAAGCTGCAAAGCCAAAACGGGCGGCCTGTGTTGCCGCAAAGCGGTCCGGCAAGAGCCGTCGCAAGACGGGAACCGATTCGACCAAATAAAGATTAATCCTGTGCGAGGGGCTCTGAGGAGCAGCTCGCGGATTTAATTCGCGCTTCCGCATCCGCGCGCTCACCTGGATAAGCGGCCAGGGCATTGAGAAAAATGAAGCCCTGCTGCTCCGGCGCAAGGAGCCGCAAATCCTGGGTCGGATTATCTTCATCGTCGTCGGCCTCGACAACTTCCAGCTGCGCGGGCGTCAAAACGACAACGTCGATCTTGTTTTGTTGCGCCGCAAGGTCCGTCAGCGAATAAAATACCTTTCCGTCGGGCGTACGAAACGAGATGGTAAGAAGCCGATTGGCTTCGACACTGGCGTGCAGCCGCAAGGGACCTTGCGCAAGATCGTAAAGACAAACGGCTTGGACCATCGCCGGATCGGCGAAGGGCATGAATTGCGTTTCCGGGCCCGGAGGCGGCAAAAGCGTCAATTCCCCAGGTTTTGCTAGCTCATCAAGCCGCGCATATGCCTTCTTGGCTGCGTAACCCGGCAGCGCGAAAATCGCCGCGATGTGGATAATTCCGGCGATGGCTAGGGCCCCGAGCAGCCAGAGAAGCCCGGCAAGCAAGCGATCGAGTGCGTTCATTCGCAACGGCCTCTGACAATCTGCGGCATATCCGCGGCGTCAAGCGCCGTCATGGCGCCGTTGAGCTCCAAATCGTAGAGATGCAGAACCAGGATGAATTTCGAAGTATCGCCGATCGGCAGCCAATTGCCCGCGCGCGCGTGCCGGGACAGCGCGACCTGGAAAGCCCCATCACTGCCGCGAAGAATTTCGCTGGACGTAAAGCCATGTCGATCCGCCTCGCTGGCGACAGGGAGGCCGGAGGGGGAGAGCAATGTCAGTGTCCAAAAACGGGCCCGAGGCATCCGCCCCTGCAAGGTGTAATCGCACTCCGAATACAAGTCCGAGCCCTCGCTATCACGCCGGGCGATAAAGCTGAGACCTTCCGACACGCTCAAAGGAACTTCACCCGAATAGGCCAGCATGGCTCGGGTGTAGGGGTCGACGTCGGGCGTTCCGCTGCGGGGCCAGCCAGTCCATGGGCCGGCCACAATGGCCCCAAAGCCAAGGCCGTTTTCGAGCACAACAAAGGTCAGCAATAGTCCCAGCACAGTCCCAACGACGAGGGCGGACAGAAATTTGCCTAAGATTGTTCCGCGCGGCCGGTATACAGCTTTCAAATTGATGATCGTGCCAACGCTCATCCGCCGCCTCCGGCGGGAGCCTTGGCCGGGGGCGTGCGCATCTCATTGCCGGTTGCGCCGCCGCTGGTTCCATCAGGCGATACTCTTGCGTCGCTTCGCAGCTTTTCCATGTTGGTCATGGTGGCCTCGATCGCGGTGATTGCCGCCGCCGAGCGCGCCGAGAGACTGGCCGGCCGACGCGGACCCTCGGCAGCTCCAGAGCCTGACGCGGCACTGGGCTGCGCCGCCGCCACCGCGGGAGCAGGTCGCCCGGGTAAGGGCTTCAATTCAATGCCCTGATGCGCATATTGCATGACTTCATGCCAGGTTCCGGCGGGCAAAGTACCGCCGGTCATTTTCTCCATGGGCGTATCGTCGTCATTTCCGAACCAAACCGCACCGACATAATTGCCGGTAAAACCGATGAACCAGGCGTCCTTATAACCATTCGTTGTGCCGGTTTTTCCGGCGACCTCGATATTGTCGAGTTGCGCCCGCTTGCCGGTGCCGGCCAGGACGACCTGCATGAGCATCGAGTCCATGGTCACGATCGTGTCCGGATTAATCACCTGACGTGGCCTCGGCCCGTCCCTGTCATGCCGATAGATGACCTCGCCGCGGCTGTTGGCGATCTCCACCGCACTGTAAGGAGGCACGCGTAAGCCGCCATTGGCGAAAACACAATAGGCCGATGCCATATCGATCACGGTGACCTCCGCCGCTCCGATTGGCAGGGAGACGGTATCGGTCAAAGGCGTCGTCAGTCCCATGCGGCGCGCGGTATCGACGATTTTGGCGCGGCCCGCCCTTGGGCTTCCATCGCCAATCGCGATCGACAATCGGACCGCTACTGTATTCAGCGATCGGGCCAAGGCATTGACCAGCGGCAGGGAGCCAGCATAGCTGCCGCCGTAATTGTGCGGACACCAATTGCCGATGCATATCGGGGCGTCGACGACAATGGTCGTAGGCTTGAATTTGCCCGTCATCAGCGCCGTCAAATAAACGAACGGTTTGAACGAAGAACCAGGCTGGCGCAACGCATCGGTGGCGCGGTTGAATTGGCTTTCGCCGTAGTCGCGTCCGCCAATCATCGCCCGGAGCGCGCCGAGCGGTTCCATGACGACCATGGCGGCTTGTTTCGCGTGATAGGCGGGCCCATGCTGACGCAGTTGATCCTCGATCGTGGCATCCGCGCGTTTCTGCAGATTGCTGTCGAGGGCGGTGCGCACCGTCAGCACCCGGTCCTCGCCGAGTTTATTCGCCTCGGAGAGTTTCTTCACTTCATCATAAGCATAATCCAGATACCAGTCCGGATCGACGTCCCGGTTGCGGTCGACGGGCGTGGCCGGGTTGCGTAAGGCCGGGTAGATCTCACCCTCGGTCAAATAGCCGGCCTCGACCATATTGTTCAGGACGTCGTTGGCGCGTGCGCGGGCGGCGGGCAAATTGATGTGTGGCGCGAATTTCGTCGGTGCCTTGAAAAGACCGGCGATCATCGCGGCTTCGGCGAGGGAAAGGTCGCGCACGGATTTGCCGAAATAGAATTCAGCCGCAGCCTGTACGCCGAAAGCGCCGCCACCGAGATAGGCCCTGTCCAGGTAAAGGCGCAGGATCTCGCGTTTTGGCAGCCGGTATTCGAGCCAGATCGCAAGATAGGCTTCGTTGATTTTGCGCTCCAATGTTCGCTGGTTGGAAAGAAACAAATTCTTTGCCAACTGCTGAGTGATCGAGGAGCCGCCTTGCCGCACCGAATCGGACCGCGCATTCACGGTGAGGGCGCGCAGCGTGCCAATCACATCGATTCCGAAATGTTCAAAGAAACGCCGGTCTTCCGTGGCAATCACGGCATGGATCAGATTGTCGGGAAGATCCTGGAACGAAACCTTGTCGTCATGCATGATTCCCCGGCGGCCGACCAATTGCCCGTAACGGTCGAGAAATGTCACCGCAAGGTCGGTCTTCTTCAGCCAGTTGTCAGACGTGGTTTCGAGGAAGGCGGGCTGTGCGAGCGTGAGCGCGACCATGCCGAGGCCCACTCCTATGGTGAGTGCCTCGCAGGCGAACTCGTTCAGCACGCGCCGCCAGCCGGCGATATGGAATCGATCCATGAATGCCGAGAAAGACGCATAGCTTGCCCGTGAGCGCTCAAAGCTTGCATGCAGCGAGGAGTCGACGAAAGCATCGAAGGCGAGCAGGGCCCGCGCTATTTTCTGACGTAGCTGCGACGATCGTGGACCATCGAACAATTTTATGCTCCCTCGCAAGCCGAGGTGGGTGTGATAGGCGGCGGCAGTTTAGCAATCCCCTTGACGATTGCCAGAGGCAAGTGCCAAGTCCGGCGGACATTGAACCCGGGCACATCTCAATGCCGCCACCTCCGCTACGGTTTAGGCCCGACAAATCCGGCGAAAAAGCGCCGGAGGCACCCTCATGCGCCAAGCAGGAGCTTGCTCAGTCCGAGCCATTTTGGAAGCAAAAACCACTCGAAGCATTCAGCCGCACTGAATGGGAAAGTCTTTGCGATGGATGCGGTCGCTGTTGCCTTGTCAAATTAGAGGACGAAGACACCGGAGAAATTCATTTCACCGACGTCGGCTGCAAGCTTTTAGATGCAAAAACCTGCCGATGCACCGATTATGCGCATAGGCGCCGGAAGGTAAGTGATTGTATTAAACTCACGCCGGACACGGTGCGAAGGCTCAGCTGGCTGCCGCCTTCTTGCGCCTACCGTTTGGTTGCGGAAGGCCGCGATCTGGCCTGGTGGCATCCGCTGGTTTCGGGCTCGGCAACCAGCGTGCATGAGGCCGGCGTTTCGGTCCGCGGCCGTGTTCAGGGGTCGGAAAAAGACGTCAAACTCAAGGATTACATAGATCATATCGTGGCCTGGCCCGGCAAAAAGCCGCGGCCTAGTTCCCATGGGAAGTCCGGCTTGCCGAACCAGCCTAAACCCGCCTGATTGGGATTGCCGGAGGCTTGACTAAGCCAGGAGTTTGTAGGTGACCGAGACGCCCGTGCTTCCCTGTTTCGATTTGAGCCGGCTCGATCACCCCGGGGCGGACCGCTCGAGTTTTTTGGCCGAGCTTTGCGAGACGGCGCATGGGTCCGGCTTCTTCTATTTGATGGGCCATGGCATCCCGGACCAACAGTGCGAAGAAATTCGCGCTGTCGCCCGCAAATTTTTTGCGCTCCCGGATGCGGACAAGCTCGCCGTCGAGATGATCCATTCACCGCATTTTCGGGGCTACACCAGAGCTGGGCGGGAGTTGACGCGGGGGCGCCCGGATTGGCGCGAGCAATTCGACATCAACAGTGAGCGGCCATTGACCTGGCAGCCGGGCGAGCCCGCCTGGAAGCGGCTACAAGGTCCCAATCAATGGCCCCCGTCATTGCCGGAGCTTCGCGCGGCGTTGCTCGACTGGCAGTCTGCTGCGACCCATGTCGCCGTCAGACTGCTATGCGCTTTCGCCGAGTCGCTTGGGCAAAATCCTGACTTCTTTGAGCCGATTTACCGCGACGCGCCGAACCAGCACATTAAGATCATTCGTTATCCGGGCAACGATTCGCGGGATAGCGGGCAGGGCGTGGGCGCCCACAAGGACAGCGGCTTTCTCACCCTAGTGCTGCAAGATGCCCAGGAAGGATTGGAGATCGAGACGCAAGACGGACGCTGGCTAAAGGTAGAACCACGCGAAAATAGTTTTGTCGTCAACATCGGCGAACTTCTCGAGCTTGCCACGAACGGCTATTTGCGGGCAACTGTCCATCGCGTCGTTGCGCCGCCGTGTGGCAGCGAACGGCTGTCGGTTGCCTTCTTTCTCGGTGCCCAGCTTGATGCCACCGTGCCTTTGCTCAGTCTTCCTACCGCCCTCGCCGCAGAAGCACACGGGCCGGCAACCGACCCCGACAATCCGCTCTTCCAGCACGTGGGAACAAATTATTTGAAGGGCAGATTGCGTTCGCATCCAGACGTGGCAAAACGCCACTATTCGGGCTTTGAATAACAAATGCCCGAGTGAATGGCCAGGATGCCGATCGCCCAGGCCAAAATAAAGGCTGTCCGGCGGCATATCAACCGAGACCTTAGCTTAGCATTAAGCATCAATGGCTGCCAACTGGCCTTTAGACTGTGACAGACAGGCCAGTTTTTTGGCCCGGTACTGGTCAACGCAAGCATGGCGCTTTAGATTTATTACAAAGCGGATACGCTCAGGCGGATTTCCGCCATATCGGCCAACTACCGAATGGTGTGGACCAGGAACGGCTTGCCGCCGTGGCAAAAGTCTAGCTGGAGTTCTCGGCTTTGATCCGCGAGGGGGAATTCAAGTGGATAAGGAAACGGGGGAAGGTTTTCTTTTGCGCGAAAGGATCGCCGAATCCTCGCGGACGGGAAGGGGTGTTTCCAGCCGAGAGTTTAGCGAGGCGAAGAAAATCCTTCGCCTGCCTTTGGTCAGCGTCATTGTCGTAAACTATAACTATGGCCGGTTTCTCCGCGCCGCGGTCGATTCCATATTCGGCCAGACGTATGCGAATATCGAATGCATCATCGTCGATAATGCCTCGACCGATGAAAGTGCCGACGTTCTCGTTGGGATCGAGGCGCGTTACCCCAACGCCAAGATCATTCGCCGTGCCGAAAACGGCGGCCAAACGCCGGCGGCGCTCGACGGGTTCGCAGCGTCGTCCGGACCTTATGTCATCTTCGTCGATGCCGATGATCTCTTGCTCCCGGCCTGCGTCGCGACCCATGTCTTTGTGCATCTCTCGCTGCGCGTTCACGTCGGCTTTACCTCAGGAGACATGCTCCAGGTATCGGGCGACCAGGTGGTCTTGGGAACCGAAAACGCTTTCAACCGAATCTTGCAAACCCGCAGCGGGATCAAGCGACGCGCGGTCCGGCCTTATAAGCACAGTCTTGGGGAGACTTGGCCGTCCGAGAATTTCGACCGAAGTATTCTTGCGAAAATTCGATTCGTGAAGCCAACCAAGGAATGGGTTTGGTCTCCGACGTCTGGCAATTGTTTTCGCCGCGACGCACTTTGCCTTTTCAGCGACAATCCGGCGTTGCGCGACTTGCGGACCGGCACCGACCTCTATTTTTGTCTCGGGATCAACGGCGTCAGCGGCAGTGTCCTGATCGACGAGGCAGTCGCCGTCTATCGTTTGCATGGCAGCAACATTTATTCGCAACGGCCCCAGTTGAATAAGGTTCTTTGCTATGAGCAGGGCGGGGCTGGCGACAGCAACGCGCAGGCTAGAGCGGTTCTGATCGATCATTTGGTGGAACAGGCCGGGCGATTCGTCGGACGCGGCTGGTTTTGGCTAAATTATTTCCTGCTTCTGTGGCGCCTGGATTGTGCGGATCCGGATCCACGTGCGCCATCCTGGGCACAAAGATCACGTCTGGCCACCGCTCTCGTAAGTCATTTCGATGCGATCACGCCGCTCTTCGGAGCAAGGTTTATCAAGGCGTGGTTGGCTCTACGCTTCGTGCCTTTGAAGGTGATTTCGCGGCTGGGGAAAAATTCCAAGGACCCATTTATCCGGATGCCCTGAACGACTCCCGTGGCCTCGGGGGGACCGTTGGAGTCCGAGTGTCACCTTTTGTCAAAAAAATTGAGTTGTATCAATTTGTCCGATGCTCCTTTGTCGTTGCATAAGCCCTCTGCTGCCGACGGGATTCGCGGCGTCGCTCCGCGAAACATAGATCGAGGCACGCACCCAGGCGCAAAAGGACAGTACTGACGTGGGCTCGGATCTCCCTTGGTGGCTTCCACTTTCGGTTCTGGCATGGGCGGCTCAAATGGCCGTCTTTCATGGTGTCGGTCTGTTTTTCGAGTGGAGTGACAGAACCGGGGCGCTGTCTGCTTTCAAGGTGCGCGACGTTGAACGGTTGAGCTACCGACAATTATTGCCTCGGGTTTTTGCCAATCAGGTCTTCATTCTGCTTCCGGCGATGGTCGCCCTGCAATATTCCGGGCTGGCGTTCACAGGGGCGCCCCATCTAAGCCTGTTCCATTTTCTTTTTGCGATGGTGCTCATGGGGATCGGGCACGACATCGTGCAATATGTTTTCCACCGTTTTGTTCTGCACAGGCCAAGTCTGATCCGCAAACTTGGGCATAGCGTGCATCATTCGACGGGCGCCAGCAGAAGCATAAGCGCTTGTTATATGAGTCCAGTGGATTTCTTTCTTGAGATCGTTCTGCCTTATCTGATTCCGCTGACGCTTGTTGGCGCCGGCGCCGATGTTGCCTTTCATATCACCGTTGCAAGCCTTGGGGCCTTCGGCGGACTTTACGAACATTCCGGCTATGATTTTTCGGTCCGTCTGAACCAGGATGGATCAAACTCCAGACTTCAGCCGACCGCTTGGCTTGCCGCTCTGTTGACGAGCAAAGCCCATGGCGAACATCACCGCCGCAGCGATGTCAGCTTCAGCGATGGGTTCGGCTCTCCGGGGATCTGCGACACGATCTTCAAGACCCGTTGGGACCTCGTCGAGGCCGCCAGCAAAGCCATGCCTCAGGCAATCAGGGACGAGCAAACCGCCGCGCGCCGGAGAGCAAGGCGAAGCCGACTCTCGTGACACTCCGGCGCTAGAGCGCTTCCCGATCAGATGGAATCATCTGATCGAAAAGGAAACGCTCAAGTTCAACGAGTTGGAGCATGTTCTGATCGAAAAAGTCGGTCAACTTTTTCGGAACATGCTCTTGAGCGGGATGAGGAAAAGTGGAAACCGGTTTTCCGCCCGCATCCAGCTCTAACTTTTGGAATCGATCACGTTCATGATTGTGGATTGAATTCAATCCAAAATCATCGTGATCTAGAGCGGGATGATTTTAGACGGAAGCGTATCCTGCGTTTGTCAGATAGTTTTGGCATTCGCCAGAAGGGAAGAGGTCGAGGAGCGCTCCGGCGCGGCGCCATGTGTTTTCGACGGTGCGCTCGCTGGCCTTTCGCAGCAAGTGCTTGAGTTTGGCGAAGACCTGTTCGATCGGGTTTAGGTCTGGCGAGTAGGGCGGCAGGAAGAACAGCCGCGCGCCTGCTGCTCGTATCGCGCTTCTGACGGCATGCGATTTGTGGGAGCCGAGATTATCGAGAACGACAATGTCTCCGGGAGAGAGCGTCGGGACAAGGATCTGCTGGATATAGAGCTGGAACAGTTCGCCGTTGATTGGGCCGTCGACGACCCAAGGTGCATCGATGCGATCATGGCGCAGGGCGGCGAGGAATGTCATGGTCTTCCAATGGCCATAAGGGACCATCGCTCTCAATCGCTGGCCGCGCGGGCCCCAGCCTCTGAGCGGCGCCATGTTGGTCTTCACCCAGGTCTCGTCGATGAAGACGAGACGCCTGCGATCAATCCGGTCCTGATAGGCCTTCCAGCGGGCGCGTTTGCGGGCGACGTCAGGCCTGGTCTGCTCCGCCGCCACGACGGTTTTTTTTGAAGCTCAGCCCCTCGCGATGGGCGAACTCCCAGACCGACCTGTAATCGACCTTTACGCCGCGCTCGGCAAGCTCCGCCGCCAGTCCGCGCAGCGTGAAAGGAGCAGACGACATCCGGGCGCACAGCCAGTCGGCGTGAGCGCCCGACAAAACGCGCGGCTTGTAGCCGCCGATCTGCCCCGCAGACACACTGCCGGTCGCGCGCAGGCGTCCCGACCATTTTGAAACGCACGAGGGGCTGATCCGCAATGCCGCCGCTACGACGCGGATCGTCTCGCCCGCCGCCACCCGCGCCATCGCGCGCTCACGAAGATCACTTGAATAAGGTCGCGTCATCCATGCTGGCCTCGCAGCCCCAGCACGAAGCTTGAATCACATATACCCTGTTCACGTCACAATCCGAAAATCCTTTGGGTTGATGACGCGGAAATTATCGGTCACCACATCACGGCATCTTCGCCAGTTCTTGGGGACTTTCTCGCGCAAGAAATCGAGCGTGGCGTCCGCGAATTGTCCGCATGTGGCGTAGCATCTGTTGTGCGTGACGTTCTTGTGCATGAGGCCCCATAACCGTTCGATGGGGTTCAAGTGTGGGCAATAGGACGGAATGAAATGCAGCTTGATCCGGCGCCCCGGCTGAGCAAGCCATTCCTGCACGAGCTTGGCATGATGATAGGGCGCGTTGTCGAGAAAGACATGGATAAGCGCGAGCAGCGGATAGAGCGCCTCGATCGAATCCAGGAGACGGATCGTCGAAGCGGCGTCGACGGTCAGGACCTCGATCATCCGGGTTTGCCCGGTCTCCAGATTGATCGCGCCGTGAATGTTGATGCGCTGACGCCCGCTCGTTTGTCCGATCGCGAGCTTCTCTTGTTTTGGCGCCCAGCAGCCGACAGGCTGCGCGGCATGGGTCGGATGCACCGCGTCGACGAACAACACAGCTTCGTTATCCGGCAAGGAATTCAAGAGATTATTGTAGCTCTCGATGAACGCCTTTTGCTTCTCTATGTCGAGCTTGCGCGGGATGACGTCCGGCTTGTGATATTCGAGCCCCAGACGATGCAACAGCGCGACCAGCCCCGAGCGGCTTTCATAAACGAGGCCGAATTCCGTCTCGATCCAGGCGCCGATTTGGCGTGTCGAACGCGGAAGCGCCGCGCCTACCCACGCCTTCAAATCGTCTTCTTGCTTGGCGGTCAGATAGCTTGCGCTCCCGCCCACATTGAAGCTGGTCAGGCCTTCGATCCCGCGTTGCTCGAAGAGCCTGCGCCAGCCGCGCACGGTGTCGTCGTCGAGCAAAAACGCATTAGCGACTTGCTGACAGCTCCACCCGGCGTCCAAAAGCACCAAGGCGTTCGCACGCCGCGTCACCCGGCAAGGCGAAGACGCATCGCGCGCCAAGGCCGTCAGCGCCTTGCGATCTTCTTCGCTGAGGAAACCAGACTGAATCATGTGCGCAGCAGAATCCGCCTAATCGCAAAACGCAAGAAATTTGTCCCGGATCTTCAATGAGTCGGGGTATAACTCCACAAAAAGGAATCTCCCGATTCCGCCAAATCTCATCCCGCTCTAGTCGGGACTTCGCCTAGGCCGGCGAATGTGTGGATTCGATGGTCTGGATGACTTCGAAACCTTCAAATTCGGGGGCCCCTAGAGTCATAGGCTTGCGTTCGCCCGCTTGTCGATGGGCGGCGCGAAATTGTTCGGACTTGGTCCAGGCGATAAAATCTTCCTGCGACGCCCAGATTGTGTGGGACGAATAAAGTATATGGTCCTCGCGTTCGGGCCCACGCAGCAGGTGGAATACGCAAAAGCCCTTGACCTCATCGAGATGCGACTGGCGCGTCGCCCACACTTCCTCGAAGGCTTTGCCTTCCTCCTTGAGGACCTTAAAACGATTTATGGCGATGAACATTTCGACTTCTCCGGGATGAGTGCGTCCGCGCGCATTGTTTAACTATATCAATTTCCGGTTGGGTGCAGCAAACTTGGAACAACGTTAAGTCCGATAACGCGCGGTGAAGCGAGCAAAGCGGACGGATTTGGCGGGGAATTGATGCGACAAGCTCTGGCGATCTTCCTGGCCGCCGTCGCCGCAATAGGGGGGACGATGGGCGCCCTCGGATCGCCCAACGAGAAAGCCCGCCCCACGGCTATATTCCCGGTTGAACTTTGGGACACCAGCGGCGAGGGGATTAAGCCCGGCCAAGTCGAGCGCCTCAAACTTGCCACCAATAAGCTCACCGAATTATTGGAGCACACCGGTCGTTATCGCAGCGTCGATCTCACTCCCTTTGCAGCGAAAATAGCGGCGACCGAGCCGCGTTATGTTTGCAACGGATGCTGGCTGGGTGTCGCGCGCGAAACGGGCGCCGAATTGGCAGTCTTGGCCGTCGTGCATAAGGTCTCGACCTTGGTGTCTTCAGTCGATCTTTATGTCGGCGATGTCGCGACGGGCAACTACATCGCGCATGTCGACGCGCAGTTTCGCGGCGATGATGACAGGGCCTATGTCCGGGCGTTTGAATTTCTCGTCAATGAGCGCCTGAGCGCAAAATAGAAGTTTGCTTATAAGGGTACGATCATTCGCCTTAGCTGCACGGCTCGAACCCCTCGAATATGATTTGATCTGCCCACAATTGGGCGCGCGGGAGATCCTGCTGCGAACGTATGGTCCATGTCATGACCGGCATGCCGATCGCCTGCCTGCACAGCAAAGGCACGGCATGCGGGAGATCGCCAAAATTCCAAGACAGGAAATCCGGTTGCGCGAGTGGATAGTCCCTGAGATCTCTCGAAGCTCTTGCGTTGCTCATGGGGTAGAGGCGCCCATTCCTCGTCGTCGTAGCGCGCCTGCGCGACGAGGCCCAGGGGGCACGCCGCGCCAGCCTTTCGCAGATGAACAAGGATTGCGGGATCGAAGCTTTTCAGACAAGCCGGTCCCGAATATGCGCTCACAATCGAAAGCGCACGCTCGGCCAGACGCATATCGCCGTCATAGCGGCTTTTGATTTCAATCACGGCGGGCACGCGACCGCCGATTGCCGCAAGAAATTGTGAAAGAGAGGCGATCTTATCTTCGCACTCGCGATACGCCAGCTGACCGAGCGCGTGGGCGGTCAACGCATCGACGCGGCCCTGTGACAACGTCAACCGGTCGAGGGTGAAGTCGTGAAACACCACGGCCTCGCCTTCTTCCGAGCGTTGGACGTCGCATTCGATCGCATAATTTTTGGCAACGGCCGCTGCTGCCGCCGCCGGTGTATTCTCGATGAGCCCCGGTCGTTTGGAATGAAGCCCGCGATGCGCGATCGGCCGGGCCGTGAGCCAATCCGGCGCATTTAATTCCCGCCGTTTCAAGCGCTGGCGATTTCGAACAAGGCCTCGACCTCGACCGCGCTGTTCAGTGGCAATTCAGCGACGCCAACGGTCGAACGTGCGTGGCGTCCCTTATCGCCAAGGACTTCGACGATAAAGTCGGACGCGCCATTCATGACGCTTGCAAGATTGGTAAAACCAGGCGCCGCGTTGATGAATCCGCCGAGCCTGACGCAGCGCGAAATTTTGTCGAGATCGCCTAAAGCGGCCTTGGCCTGCGCGAGGATATTAATCGCGCATAGCCGCGCCGCCTCTTGACCGGCGGCACCGGAAACCTGGGCGCCGAGCTTGCCGATATGGGCGGCACCGAGCTTGCCGTCTGGACCAAAGCAGAGCTGGCCGGAAACGACGAGGAGCGACCCGGAAACGACAAACGGAACGTAATTAGCAACCGGAGCCGCGGGCGTGGGCAGCAAGACACCCAAAGCCGCCAATTTATCCTCCGCCGTCATGCACTCACTCCTGTTTAGATCGGGCTCTAATGCTTTAAAGCATGGGTTCCGAAAATGAGAAATCGGTTTCGCCAAAACAATTATGCAAGATATCAAGGCCCAAAGCTCATCTTGTTTTGGCTTGAACTAAGCCCGATAGAACGGTGGGAAACTATTTGATTGCAATATCAGAATCCCCAAACCTTGCGGGTGAGGGTTGCCAGTGGCGTTTCCTGACTTTAAACTCAAGCCGATACTGAAAGGAACGCAGGTTGGACCCAGAGCGTGATCCTGAACGCCATGCGCGTGACCCTATGACATCCGCGATGTGAAACAAATAGTTCATGGTTCGTGGATTAAATGAGCGACCGGTAGAGAGGAGCATGGTTTTGATGCAAAACCAGCGCTTTGAGTGGGCTGCCCGGTAGCCGGAGTCAACGAAAATCAAGAGGGTGTCTCAACCCTCAATTACTGGCGCCTGCGGCCGTGCGTCTCCAAGCTTGGATTGGATTTGCTGAGCGCCCGACACTTTGAGGAAGAAACATAATGCAAGGTATTTGTGGCCGTTTTCTGCTCATAGGCGCATTGGCTTTCGTCCTTGCGCTTCAGGGTTCTTCCTTGCCGAGCGCATCCGCAGCGAATTCGGCAACTTCAAACCCCGCGCCCGCGCCTCAATCGAAGACGGGTCCGACGAAGCAGATTTCGCTGGTCTCTCATCGCGCTGTCTATGACCTAACCCTGGCAAAGTCGGTCGGGACCAAAAGCCCAACTGCGGCGCAAGGCCGCATAGCATTCGATTTCACCGGCTCCGCCTGTGACGGCTATGTCCAAAACTTTCGACAATTGACCGAGTTGCAGCCCGCCGAGGGCCCAACCCGTGTGTCCGACATGCATTCGGCGACGTTCGAGGATGCCGACAGCCGGAATTTCGACTTCAAGATGCAAACCAGCATCGACAATGCGGCGCCGGAGGCAGTCGACGGAAAGGCGGTTAAATCCCCCAAGGGGACGTTATCGGTCAACCTCAGCAAGCCGAAGCACAGCAAGTTCGATCTTGATCCGAATGTGGTTTTTCCGACCGAACATTTGAAACGAATTCTGGCGGCCGCGGTGGCCGGCGAGAACCTTCTTGAAGTCAAGGTTTTCGATGGATCGGAGACGGGCGAGAAGGTCTATGAAACGACGACTTACATCGGTCGCCCCATCGCTGATCCTGCCGTGGAGAAGGCGGTCCATATTCCCCAACTCGAAAAAGTTCGACGCTGGCCGGTTTCGATCAGCTATTTTGAAGCCGGGAAAAAGGACGATGCGCCGAGCTATACGCTTTCGTTCGACCTTTACGAAAATGGGATTTCGCGGGGACTGCGCCTCGATTACGGGGATTTCGTGCTTGCGGGAGAAATGTCCAGCCTCGAGCTGCTGCATGAGCCTGCCTGCACTAAATAGACAGATCGATCGCTGAACCGTGCAAGCCGATCGGTGGCCCTGTGACTATTCCGGTTCGATCCAGATCCCGCGTTGGATTGCAGGACCATGAGCGAACCGGAGATCATCGCCGAGATTGCTGGCACTTGCGGCATTATCACGCTCAACCGACCCGCGGCCCTCAATGCTCTGACCTTGGGCATGGTGCGCGAGATGGCACGCGCTCTGGATCGCTGGGAGACTGATCCGAGCGTCCATCAGGTTATCGTCAAGGGTGCCGGCGACAAGGCTTTTTGCGCCGGCGGCGACATCCGAATTTTATATGAATTGGGCAAGGCCGGACGCCACACCGAGCAGCTGAGTTTTTGGTGCGAGGAATATTATCTCAATCGTCGCATCAAGCTTTACGCCAAGCCCATCATAGCCTTGGTTGACGGAATAGTCATGGGCGGCGGGGCAGGCATATCGGTGCATGCATCGCATCTGGTCGCGGGAGACAAACTCAGCTTCGCGATGCCGGAAGTGGGGATCGGCTTTTGTCCCGATGTCGGGGCAAGCTTTTTCCTGCCGCGCCTCGCCGGCAGAAGCGGCCTTTATCTGGCCTTGACCGGCACCCGGATGAGCTGCGGAGATGCCATGGCTTTTGGTCTGGCCCATATTTATGTGCCATCGACAAGACATGCGGATCTCCTCGGAAGGCTGATCGGTGGCGAGGACCTGGGGGCCGCCATGGCGGCCGAAACGGCGCCGCCGCCCGCGTCCACGCTGAGCCAGCACCGACCCTTGATCGACCGCTGTTTTGCCGCAACGACGCTTCCCGGCATTCTTGCCGAGCTCGACAAAGAGGGCCATAAGGGGGCGGAGTTTGCCCGCGTTGCCGCCGAAACGATTCGTGCGAAATCTCCGACTAGCCTTGCGATCGCATTGCATCAGATGCGAATTGGCGCCAATCTAAACATTGACGAGGCATTACAGACGGAATTCCGCCTTGTCTCTCGCATCGCTCGCAATCATGATTTCTACGAAGGCGTGCGCGCGGTGATTATTGACAAGGATAATCGTCCCCACTGGAAGCCGGCTGAAATCGAGAACCTTACAACGGCCGACATCGAGTTTTATTTCACGCCTCTGCCCGAGGGTGAACTCGAGTTTCACACGCAAGTCTGTTGCCCATGATCTTCTCGCACCGATTGAACAAATCAGCCGAGCCCGCCGATACAGGCGCGGCGATCCGCGTCGGCGAACCCACAAGGATCGACGATGAAAAGGACCGCGCAGGTCTGGTTCTGGTGGTTTTCATGCGGGTGCTGGCGGCCCTTTGGGTTTTCCAGGGGATCTTGCAATGGATCGCCATTCTACTGCCGGCAGAACCGCTGTTTAATCAACTGAGCGTGCTGCGCGGAACGGCGGTGGTTTTTTTTGCGATTTTCGACTTTGTCGCAGCTGTCGGCTTGTGGCTGGCGACGCCCTGGGGCGGCGTCATTTGGCTGCTGGGCGCAATTGCGCAAATCTTCGTCGCGATTGCGTTACCGGGGTTTTTTTCGGTGCTCTGGATCGGTGCCGATCTTGTTTTGATCGTGATCTATTTTGTTCTGACGTGGCGGGCCGGCCAAGCCGGTGTGCCATCGGGGTGGTCCAGGCGTCGGTGACGGTGGGCAGCAAGCTCAGAATTTAGCAGCGGCCTTTGACATCAAAACCCTCTGTTACTATCTTGAGGGTTCATCGGATCACCAGCGACGGCCAGTCGCTGCAACCCTCACCAGAAAGCTGTGAAATGCGCGCCGAAGCCGAAGCGCTTGTCCAATCGATCGAGCAATCCATGGGATTGCTGAGGAGGCATCTTTGACGTCGATGCCGCAGCCCGCCGTCTTGCCGAGCTAAACGCCAAGGCCGAAAGCCCGACCCTCTGGAACGATGCCGAAGCCGCGCAAAAAATCATGCGCGAGCGGACCGAACTTGCGGATCAACTCGGCTCGCTCAAACGTTTTGAAGGTGAACTCGGCGACGCGATCACGCTCATCGAACTCGCCGAGGCGGAACAGGATACGGGCGCCGAGAAAGAAGGGCTCGATCAGCTTAAGGCGCTCAAAGCCGAGGCCGAGCGCCGCCAAGTCGAAGCGCTTCTTTCTGGCGAGGCAGACGCCAACGACACTTACATCGAGGTCCATGCCGGCGCCGGCGGCACAGAGAGCTGCGACTGGGCCCGCATGCTGTTTCGTATGTATGCGCGATGGGCGGAGCGGCACAAATATAAGGTCGAGATCATCGAGGAGACGGCCGGCGACGAGGCCGGCCTCAAGTCCGGGACGTTACTGGTCAAAGGCCACAATGCGCATGGTTGGGCGAAGACGGAGTCAGGCGTGCATAGGCTGGTCCGAATCTCGCCTTTCGATTCCAACGCCCGCCGTCATACCAGCTTTGCGTCCGTGTGGGTCTATCCGGTGATCGACGATCGGGTCGATATCGACGTCAAGGAATCCGATTGCCGCATCGACACCTATCGCTCGTCCGGGGCTGGGGGTCAGCACATCAACACCACGGACTCAGCCGTGCGCATCACGCATATTCCGTCGGGGATCGTCGTCGCCTGCCAAGGAGAGCGCTCGCAGCACAAGAACCGAGCGACGGCCTGGAACATGCTTCGCGCCCGGCTCTACGAACAGGAAATGGAAAGACGCGAGGCGGCGGCCAACGCGACTGAGGCAAGCAAGACGGACATTGGCTGGGGCCATCAGATCCGCTCTTACGTGTTGCAACCCTATCAGCTCGTCAAGGATTTGCGCACTGGGACAACGTCGGGAACGCCCAGTGAGGTGCTCGACGGCGAACTTGACGAATTCATGCAGGCGGCTCTAGCTCAAAAGCTTTCCGGTGGCGCCCCGATTTCCGTCGAGGACGTGGATTAGATGGGCAGGTTGCACGACTTTATCTGTGGCTTCAAAGGGCGAGCTTGAGCATGCACCGCGGGGTAGACAGAGAAAGAATTTTCAACCTGCCCGCGGTCGTCCTTTGGATCGTGGTGCTGCTCTTCGTCATCGAGGGCATCTCGAAAGTCATCTCGCCCGTTGCCTATCTGGAAATTCTGCAGCATTTCGCCTTTGTTCCCGGCAGATTTACGTTCGCTTTCGATCCCGAGCGTGTGTCAGCCGCGTTCAATTCGGTTGCGGGGGATAGCGAATTCCGTGCCGAGGCGGCGCGCTTTTTCCTTGGTGATGGCAAGCCGCTTTGGTGGACGCCCCTCACTTATGCGTTTTTGCATGGCGGGTGGCTGCATGTTGGGATGAATTGCCTCTGGTTTGCGGCCTTCGGTTCAGCCGTGGCGCGACGTTTTGGAACGCCGCGCTTCCTGCTGTTTTGCGCGATGGCCGCGATAGCTGGAGCTGCAATGCATTTTTTGACCCATATGGCCGACCTGCAACCGGTCGTCGGCGCATCGGCCACGGTGTCCGGCGTCATGGCGGCCGCGGCCCGCTTCGTGTTTCAACCCGGCGCGCCGCTTGGGGAATCGCTGGGCTTCATCGAGCGCGCCGATGAAGATCATGCTTACCGTCAGCCGGCTCTTCCATTACGCGAAATTCTGTTCAATCGAAGCGCGATCAGTTTTCTCGGTTTCTGGTTCCTCGCCAATTTTCTGTTCGGAACCATTCCAACGCCGCTTGGCGTCACCGATGCCACGATTGCCTGGGAGGCGCATATTGGGGGATTTCTCCTCGGGCTCTTCGCGTTTCGCTGGTTCGATCCTCCGGCCCCGCCTTTTGCATCAAGAGGCAAGGGTCCCGCCTGGTAAGCAAGGCCTTAGCCGAGGAGGCGCCGGACCCGCCGCAGCTTATGCACCGGTCGCCGGAAGGTCGCGACGATTTCGACATGCGGCGAATGACGAAATTGGTCGACCGGCTCGACTCGCAGGATCTCATATCCGCCACCGCAGAGGATTGCGGCATCGCGGGCAAAGCTCTGGACGTTGCAGGATACGGCGACCACGGTTGATACCTTGGACTTGCCGAGAGCCAGGGCCTGCTGTTCAGCGCCCGCGCGCGGCGGATCGAAGACGACCGCGTCATAGGTTTCGAGTTCGGATGCTGTTAAGGGCCGGCGAAAAAGGTCACGGGTTTCGACTGTGACGTCTCGGAAGCCCGGTACATGCGCGGCTTTGGCCAATGCCGCAAGTGCGGCGTCTTCTTGATCATAGGCATGGACTTGCGCAAAGGCGGCCATCCGCAGCGTGAATGTTCCGACGCCGGAGAAAAGATCGGCGATCCGTTTCGCATTGATCACGGCGGCGCAAACTTTTTCGGCGAGCATGTCCTCGCCTTTCTGGGTTGCTTGCAGAAAGGCGCCGGGCGGGGGCTCGACCGTGGCCTTTCCCATGGCAAGCATCGGCGGCCGCCGGGAGATCACAATCGCACCATGGTTGGAAAGCCGGGCGAGGTCATGCTCCAGGGTAACCGCGACGAGCGCCCGCGTTTCGGCTTTACCCAGGGGGCCATGTCCCTTGAGGTCGACATCGAGGCCGGAGTCCGTCGCCGTGATTAGAATGTCGAGCGGCTGAGCGGAGAGACGCAGGGCCAGCGCAAGCGCGCGGGCGGCCGGCAGCGCTTTGTCCATCGAAGGCGCCAGGACCGGACATGAGTTCGATCGCGACGATGTCATGCGCTCGCGCGCGCATGAAACCGACGGTCGCCTGACCCTGATTATATCTTGCGTGAAATGTCGCGCGTCGCCGGCCTGCCCCATGCGCATCGGCAAGGTCCGACACATCGATGCCCAACCCGGCGTGCCGCAGCGTATCGCTGACGAGGTCGTGCTTCCAGCGAGCGTAAGAGGGCGCATCCAGCGTTTGCACGGCGCAGCCGCCGCAAATCGAAAAATAGCGGCAGAAGGGGGCGATCCGATGGGGACTTGGGATCGAAACTTCGACCAGGGTGCCGCGTGACCCATCAACTTCGGCGATGATTGTTTCATCGGCCAAGGCATAGGGGACAAAGACCAATCCGTCCGGGCTTTGTGCAATTCCCTCGCCGCGCTGGCCAAGGCGGTCGATGCGGAGCTTTGCGTTGAGGCTGATCATCCTCGTCGGGCGCCGAGCAGAAATTCGCGGTTTCCATCGCCGCCTTCGATCGGCGAGCGTATCGTGCCGACGACGCGCCATCCGAGGCTTTCGATCAGCGCTTCTATTTTCATACAGACCTCACGCCTCACCGCCTCGTCCTTGACGATGCCCTTGCCAACTCGCTCCGGACCTGCCTCGAACTGCGGTTTGATCAGAGCCACCAATGTTGCGTCCGGGGCCGCCAGCGGCAGGACAACCGGCAGCACCAGCGTGAGCGAGATAAAGCTGACGTCGCAGCTCAAAAACGAAGGCGCGGGGGCAAGGGACTCTGACGTCAGCCGACGTGCATCGGTTCCCTCCCGCAATTTTATGCGTGGGTCGCGTGCGAGATCGGGATGCAATTGTCCGTGCCCGACATCCACGCAAACGACTTCAGCAGCCCCGCTCGAGAGAAGCACATGGGCAAAGCCGCCCGTCGAAGACCCGATGTCGAGGCAATATTGACCGGTGGGATCGAAGCCGAATGCATCGAGCGCGGCGACAAGCTTGACGCCGCCACGCGACACCCAAGGGTAGGGTGCTTCCGCTTCGATTTTAGTTTCGGCATCGACAGGCTCGGAGGCTTTGCGAAGGACCCTGCCATCGACGCGGACAAGACCGGCCGCGATCGCTTCTTGCGCCTTGGCGCGGCTCGCAAAGAGCTTGCGCTCCACCAGGGCCAGATCGGCGCGTTGGCTTGTAAGTTTGACCGCCAATTCAGCAACTCCGGTGCTGCCTACGCGGCTGAAACAGGAACCAGCCGTCATCGCAGATCGCGCACGAGTGGTCTCTTAGCAGCTGCCGGAGTAATTTTCACCTCGGAGATAGGGCTTTTAGCCCGCAATCGCTGCTTCGCTAGCCCACCGGCCTCAGCCTCAAGCGATCATGCTTTTGACTGCGTCACTGTCGCGGCCAAGCGCGGACAGAACCTTGGCGACAATCCCCTTCGAATCGAGACCCGCTGCGGCGTAGAGCTTTTCCGGCTTGTCATGATCGAGGAAAACGTCCGGGAGCACCATGGAGCGGAATTTGAGGCTTCGCGCGCCGATGCCGTCGAGCGCCCCTTCCTCGGAGAGCGTCTGCATCACGAACGAGCCAAAGCCTCCAACCGAGCCTTCCTCGATCGTGATCAGAACTTCATGATTGGCCGCAAGACGGAACAGGAGGTCGAGATCGAGCGGCTTGGCGAAACGCGCATCGGCGACGGTCGTCGAAACGCCGTAGGTGGCAAGATCTTCCGCCGCTTTCAAAGCCTCGGCCAAACGGGTGCCGAGCGAAAGGATCGCGACCTTATTGCCTTCGCGCAAAATTCGGCCGCGGCCGATCTCCAGAATTTTTCCCATCGCCGGCATGTCGACACCGACACCCTCGCCGCGCGGGTAGCGAAGGCGATCGGGCCTTCGTCATAGGCCGCGGCCGTTGCCACCATATGCACGAGCTCGGCTTCGTCGGCGGCCGCCATCACGACCATGCCGGGCAAAATCCCGAGGAAAGAGACATCGAAAGAACCCGCATGGGTCGCGCCGTCGGCGCCGACGAGACCGGCCCGGTCGATCGCAAAGCGCACCGGCAATTTCTGGATCGCCACGTCATGGACGATCTGATCGTAGCCGCGCTGCAGAAAGGTCGAATAGATCGCGCAGAACGGCTTGTAGCCTTCGGTCGCCAAGCCGGCCGCGAAGGTGACGGCATGCTGCTCGGCGATCCCGACGTCGAAGGTGCGCTCGGGAAAGACTTTTTGGAAACATATCGAGGCCCGTGCCGCTCGGCATCGCGGCGGTGATCGCGACGATCTTGTCGTCCTGCTGCGCTTCGGCGATCAAGGCTTCGGCGAACACCCGCGTATAGGAAGGCGCGTTCGCCTTGGGCTTCACCTGGACGCCGGTGACGACATCGAACATGTTGACGCCATGATATTTGTCGGTTGATGCTTCGGCGGGGCGTAACCCTTGCCCTTTTGCGTCACCACATGGACGAGAATTGGCCCAGTTGTCGGAATCGCGGACGTTTTTCAGGACCGGCAGCAAATGATCGAGATTGTGGCCGTCGATAGGCCCGACATAATAGATGCCGAGCTCCTCGAACAATGTCCCGCCCGCCCAGAAATTCCGGGCGAATTCCTCGGTCTTGCGGGCCCGGTCATAGATGAATTTCGGCAAGTGGCGGCCGAGCTGCTTTGCAGTTTCGCGCACGGAGCGGTAAGTGCCGCCGGACACGAGCCGTGCAAGATAGGCGGACAAGCGCGCCGGCGGGTGGCGCAATCGACATGTCATTGTCGTTGAGAATGATGATCAGGCGCGAATGCATGGCGCCGGCATTGTTCATGGCTTCATAGGCCATGCCGGCGGACATAGCGCCATCGCCGATCACGGCGACGACATTGGTTTTCTTGCCTGAAAGCGTATTGGCCACCGCCATGCCGAGTCCGGCCGAAATGGACGTCGAGGAATGTGCCGCGCCAAAAGGATCATATTCGCTTTCGGAGCGTTTGGTGAAGCCGGAGAGACCGCCGCCCCGGCGCAAGGTCCTGATCCGGTCGCGCCGTCCGGTCAGAATCTTGTGCGGATAGGCCTGGTGGCCGACGTCCCAAATCAAGCCGGTCGTTCGGGCGTATCGAAAACATAATGCAAGGCAACCGTGAGCTCGACCACGCCAAGTCCCGCCCCGAGATGGCCGCCCGTCACCGAGACCGCGTCGATCGTCTCGGTGCGCAGCTCGTCCGCGACCTGGGCGAGATCGGTTTCGTTCAAGCGCCGCAAATCCGAGGGTGATGCGATCGTGTCGAGCAAGGGGGTTTTTGAAGATATCGTCACGGGCGCCTCTTTAAAAGCAAGATCGGAAACAGGGTTCGTGCGATCAGGAAACCTCCTGATCGAGAACCAGGTTAGTTCTCGCCTAGTCAACCTTAGGGTGAATAACGAACAAAGCCGAAAGTCGCAACGCGAACTGCGTCAAGGAGAAGCAGACGACAGATTTTCATGCATGGCCGCGACTTTTGCGTCACAGTTGATTAGCAATTCAGCAGGGTTTAGCCAAGCTCACCGTGTTTTTCCGCACCGACTCTACATTGTTGGTTGGTTTCGGCTTTCGCCCAGCGTTAACTTTCTCGTGCCGGTCGGCGCAAGGATAAGTAAAGATTTATGGGGAAGAGAGAATGATTGACGTAAGCAGCCAGCAGGCCGGATGTAAAGCCTGCAAAGCCGTGCCGAGGGTGGAGGCGGCAAATTGACAGGAAGTTAAAGCTTAGCTCGGAACTTTAATTTCGCGGGGAAGGGGCAACTTGATGGCATATTCGTTGAAAACCGATCCGGTTTCGAATGAGCCGGACAATCTGAGGGCGGCCATTGAATGCCTGAGGCCTCGGTGGCGGTGGATCGTCGCGTTGGGCGTTTTGATCGCCGGAATGGGTCTTGCCGCGCTTATTCTCGTAGTCTCGGCGACCATTGCCTCAGTTTATACGATCGCCGTTTTCATGATTATTTCCGGGGCGGCCGAGATCGCGACCGGCGTTGGCGCCAAGACCTGGGGCCGCTTCTTGCTCTGGATTATTGCCGGGCTGGCCTATATCGTCGTCGCAGCCTTTGCGCTGGCCCAACCCTTGATCGCGGCATCTTTCTTTACTTTGGTGCTCGGCATCGGAATGATCACGACGGGGTTGGTGCGGATCTATCTCGGGGCTCATCTTGGGGGGCCTCTGCGTGGTCCGGTTCTGCTCGCGGGCCTGCTGACGGCGGTGCTTGGTGTCTTGATCGTTGCAGGTTGGCCGCAGAATAGCTTTTTTATCCTCGGCATTCTCCTTGGCCTCGATCTCGCCTTTTGGGGCGCCGCCTGGATTGGGTTCGGGTTGCGCTTGCGCCAGCTGTGAACCCCACCGATCGGTCCGTGCGGGACATTTAGGACTGCTTGGATCGCTTTGGCGAGCCCGCCGATGTAACTTAGCAAAACAAAGAACGGCGGAGCTCAATTCCGTCGTCAAAGGTTGACCATGGTAAAATGGGTTTACACTTTCGGTCAGGGCAAGGCCGAAGGCGACGGCAGCCTCAAAGACCTCCTCGGCGGCAAGGGGGCGCATCTCGCCGAAATGGCGAGACTTGGACTGCCGGTTCCGCCAGGCTTTACCATCACCACCGAAGTCTGCACGCTATTTTTACGAAAGCGGAAAACAATTTCCGCTCGGACCTCGCCGAACGAGGTTGAAGTCCGCGCTCGGGTTCATCGGCGAGCTCACGGGCCGGAGCTATGGCGACCCGCGCAATCCGCTCCTCGTTTCGGCGCGGTCCGGGGCCAGGGCATCGATGCCCGGCATGATGGACACGGTCTTGAACCTCGGTCTCAACGACATCACCGTTGAGGCATTGGCGAGAAAGTTCCGGCGATGCACGCTTTGCTTATGATTCCTACCGCCGTTTCATCCAAATGTATGCGAATGTGGTTTTGGGGATCGAACATCACAGCTTCGAGGACGATCCTCGAGTATTATAAGGAAAACAAAGGAATAGCCTCGATACCGAGCTGTCTCCGAGGATTGGAAGACGACTGGTCGCCGAGTTCAAGGCAGAGTTCGAAAAAATCCAAGGCAATCCGTTCCCGCAAGATCCGCGTGAACAGCTCTGGGGCGCGATCGGCGCCGTGTTCGAATCCTGGATGAATCCGCGCGCCGTTGCCTACCGGCGGCTGCATGATATTCCGGCAGCGTCTGGAACAGCGGTCACGATTCAGGCCATGGTCTTTGGCAATATGGGTGAGACATCGGCGACGGGTGTTGCCTTCACGCGCAATCCGTCGACCGGGGCGAAGGAGCTTTACGGCGAATTCCTGCTCAATGCGCAAGGCGAGGATGTCGTCGCGGGCTCAGAACGCCGCAAAATATTACCGAGGCCGCGCGTATAGCCGCGGCTCCGCAAGATCCGTCGATGGAATCGCGTGCTGCCGGATGCCTTCGCGGAACTCGTCCGCGCCATGAACTCCTCGAAAAACACTATCGCGATGATGCAGGACGTCGAATTCACGGTAGAGCGCGGCAAATTATGGATGTTGCAGTCACGCAGCGGCAAGCGCACCAGCAAAGCCGCGCTCCGCATCGCCGTTGAGATGACGAATGAAGGATTGATCAGCAAGGAGGAGGCGATCGCCGCATTGATCCGATGTCGCTCGAACAGCTTTTGCATCCGGCGCTCGATCCCGAATGCCGCGCGCCAGGTTGTCGCCACCGGCCTGCCGGCCTCGCCGGGGGCGGCGAGCGGCGAGATCGTTTTCAGTGCCAGCGACGCCGAGCAAATGAAGAGCGCGGGCCGCAAGGTCATCTTGGTGCGCATCGAGACAAGCCCCGAAGATATTTTGGGAATGCATGCGGCGGAAGGCATTTTGACAACGCGCGGCGGCATGACGTCCCATGCGGCGGTTGTCGCGCGCGGCATGGGAAAGCCCTGCGTGTCCGGTGCCGGAACGATCCGCGTCAATTATGCGAAAGCGACATGACGGCGGCCGGCATCACCTTCAACAAAGGAGACTTGCTGACCATTGACGGCGCCACTGGGCAGGTGCATCAAGGGCGTCGTCGAGATGCACCAGCCCGAGCTTTCGGGCGAATTCACGATCCTCATGGAATGGGCGGATGCAGTGCGCCGCATGGGGGTGCGGGCCAATGCCGACACGCCGCGGGATGCCCGCGTCGCGCGGAAATTCGGCGCGGAAGGGATCGGCCTTTGCCGCACCGAGCATATGTTCTTCGAAGGTGACCGGATCGTCACTGTCCGGGAAATGATCCTTGCCGAGGATGAAGCGGGCCGGCGCGCAGCGCTTGCCAAGCTGCTGCCGATCCAGCGCGCCGATTTCGCCGAGCTGTTCGAGATCATGGCGGGTCTCCCGGTCACCATCCGCCTGCTCGATCCGCCTCTGCATGAGTTTCTGCCGCGAACCGGGACGAAATCGCGGCTGTCGCGAAGGCCATGGGCGTCTCGCCGGAAAGGCTCACCCAGCGTGCCGCCGAATTGCAAGAGTACAACCCGATGCTGGGGTTTCGCGGCTGCCGGCTCGCGATCGCTTTTCCCGAAATCGCCGAAATGCAAGCGCGCGCGATCTTCGAGGGCGCGATCATGGCCAGGCGCAAGACGGGGGTCGCCGTGCGGCCGGAAATCATGACGCCGCTCATCATCGCCAAGGCCGAGTTCGACCTCATCAAGGCGCGCGTCGACGAAGTGGCGCAGGCCGTTGCCGCCGAGACCGACGAGACCATTGCCTATTCGTGTCGGCACGATGATCGAGACGCCGCGGGCTTGTCTGCGGGCCGGCGAACTCGCCCAGACCGCCGAGTTCTTTTCATTTGGCACCAATGATCTCACGCAGACCTGCCTGGCGCTTTCGCGCGACGATGCCGGATCCTTCCTTGGCGAATATGTGGCCAAGGGAATCCTTCCGGCAAATCCTTTCTGCCACGATCGACCAGGAAGGGGTTGGCGAATTCATCGAAATCGCCGGCGCGCGCGGCCGCCAGTCGCGGCCGGAGCATCAAGATCGGAATTTGCGGCGAACATGCGGGCGATCCCGCCTCGATCGCGTTTTTCGAGAACGCTCGGTCTGGACTATGTCTCTTGCTCGCCCTTCCGGGTGCCGATCGCGCGGCTTGCCGCGGCGCAGGCCGCCTTGCGGCGAAAGCCGCCCGGCAGTCGTGAGAGGCGGCTTCACGTTCTAAAGCGGCGGTTGCGCTTTTTTGCTGTCAAGCTGTTTAGCTATTGGCACTTTGCTGCCCGGCATTTTTACAGCAACGCTGGGTTCGGCGCTTTTAAGCTTTGCCGTTTTAGCTGAGTGTCGAGGTGATTTGACTTCACAATCGACTTTGGGACCTATCGATGACTCTGCCTTTCCCATTTCGTTCAAGACCTTGGGCACGTTTCTTGCTCGCGTGAAGGGGGGATTGTGAATGACGGCAACTCTAGACGATCGGTCTCGTGTTGCAGGCGAACGCAAAGTCGCGCAATTCGGCAATCAGAGGAAAGTAGATGCTACTTCGTTACATATAAATGGCGATCGATAAGCCGGCGATAATCCACTATGATCCAGGTGGAGTGGTGGAAGACTATATGGCAAGGGAACGTTCTTTTGAGCTTCAGGGGAAAAAGATCGTAATTGACGGGAACTGCGCTTCGGCATGTACCCTTTACACGCGCTCCCCTGACCTTTGCGTCACGCGGCGCGCGGCCTTCTATTTTCATCAGGCCGCCGATGGCATGGACAGGGATCATCTTGTAGGCAGGGACGATGAAGTTACAGCCTCCATGATGACATTCTACCCGGCCCGGATATCCGAATGGATCAAGCGAAAGGGTGGCTTGACCAGTCACATGCTTGTTCTGCGCGGACGCGAAATGCTCTCATACTTCAAGCTCTGCCAAAACTGAGAGTTCCAGGCGCACGCGCTTGGAAGGTTCCGATCATCCGGTCGAGGCGACAACCTTTGCGCCGGGTGGTTCGCTTGGCAACAGGGCCAAGTGCGCGATCAGCGCTTGATCCTGCAATATCGCCATGCGCTCCTTTGGCTGCAGCCAGGAGATCGCTTCATCGATGGTCTCGGCGTCGGCGAGCTTGGCGTCGGCGAGCGCCCATTCCGGCGTGATTTTCCCATTCCGCCGTCTTGGACAGCGCGGCAGACAAGCGATGTGAAAGGCGCGGAACTGCGGATCGGCATGGAGCACGTAGAGGCCTTTTGGCGCTCCGATATCGAAATTGGCGAGCTCATCGGCGATCAGATTGGCGCGCGCAACGACGGGCGGTCTTGATTGTTCCTCGGGTGTCATCAGAAGACCGGCGCGCCGCAAAGGCAAGCCCGACGCGCAAAAGTCCCGTCCCCCAGGACAGAAAATAGCGAGGATCAGGCCGAGGATCGTTGGCGACATCCAGGCGACGAAGGAGGGCGAAATCGATAAGGCCGGCGACAAGGCTCAGCACGCCCATCACGACATGCGACGCGGTGGCGACGCACGATGTCCTTGAAGGGAATCGAGCCGTCGTCGCGCCGCTGCGGGTCCCAGCCGGTATCGAGGCCGAACACGAAATGCATGACGTGGCCCGTCTGGATCAGCATCATGATCGGAGCGAGCAAGCGCCGACATGATGATTTCGAACAAAGCCGACAGCGACGAGCCTGGATCGCGCCGCCGGCACCCCGCCGGGTGGCGCTTTGGATCAAGGCAGAGCGCCAGGCCAAAAAACTTGGGCAGGAGGAGGATCGTCATGGTGATGGCGAAAAGCTCGAGCGATCGTTGCGGATCGAACCTCGGCCAGGCCGGAAACAGAGTGAAGTCGCTCGGGAAATACTCGGGCCTGATGTAGCTCGCTTGCAGGACGAGGACGATACCGACGAGGAGTTGCGCCATCCAAAGCGGCGAGGCGACATAGGCCATGATGCCGGTCACGAAATGCTGCCGCGACATCGGATGCAGGCCCTTCGCGAAAAGCACCCGCAAATGCTGGAGATTGCCTTGACACCAGCGGCGGTCGCGCGTCGAAAGATCGATCAGCGAGGGCGGACATTCCTCATAGCTGCCGCCGAGGCTTGGCAGCATATAGACCGCATAACCGGCCCGCCGGATCAAGCGCCGCCTCGACAAAATCATGGCTGAGAATATGGCCCCCGAAGGGAGGCCGCCCGCGCAGGACCGGCAAGCCGCAATGCGCGGCGAAAGCCTTGGTGCGGATAATCGCGTTATGGCCCCAGTAATTGCCATCGCGTCCCATCCAAACGGAAACGCCCGCGGCGATCACCGGCCCATAGATGCGAGCCGCGAATTGCTGGAGGCGGGCAAATAACGTGTTGCGGTTGACGATCAGCGGGAGCGTTTGAATGATGCCCGCGTCGGGATCCGCTTCCATGGCGGCGGCGAGCGCGATGATGGTGTCGGCCGGTCATCAAACTGTCGGCGTCGAGGACGACCATATGCGCGTAGCGGCCGCCCCAGCGGGTGACGAAACTCCTCGATATTGCCGGACTTCCGATTGAGGTTCTTGGGCCGGTGCCGGTAGAACAGACGGCAGGATTGGCCGAGCCTCTCCCGCATGGCGAGAAAAGCGTGCTCCTCGGCGACGAAAATTTCCGGATCGGTGGTGTCGGACAGAAAGAACCATTCGAACGCGTCGGCCGAGACCGCTCGCTCTCGACCTCCTTCGATCATCGCCTCGAGCGCGCCAAAGACGCGCGCCGGCGTCCTCATTGTAAATCGGCATGACGATCGCCGTGCGCTGACGCAACGAAATCGGCGGCAGGGACGACTTCGGTCGGAAAAACAGAAGCCAGACAAAGCCCGCAAAGGCGCTCGTGCAGGCGAGCGCGATCCAGGAGAAATTGGCGACGAACAGAAACAGGAGCGCCCATTCGAGCAGTGTCACCCCGCCGACCTCGATCACCTTGTACATCTCGTAGGCGCCGTAGACGGTCAAGCAAAGGCCGCCGCCGAACACAAAGAGCCGGCCAGCCAGCAGCCCAGAAACGGGTGGGACATGAGGCTTTTGTGGCGTCTCGGCAGCGGCTGAATCGGGTGAGGCTCTGCGCCGGCATTGCGAGCGGCGCTTCGGGCGGCACGCAGGCCAAGGCGTCGGAAGCGAGCAGCGCGCCGTCGCCGGGACGCAGCTGAGTCACCACCGGATCGTTTGGCTGGATTGCTCAGAGTGTCCATCGGTAGAGCCAAGTCTCGCTAATGGGTTTGCCTGCCGCCTCCATCACAAGCCGTATTTCGGAGGAGGTTTCGTTGCCCGGATCGATTTCAAACAAGACCCGGTAGGATTTCTTATCCGTCGGAGGTAAATGTTCGAATGGCCGTAATCGATCCCGGCGCGACGTCCAAATTTGGCTTCAGGGCCGCCGCGTTTTGCGGAAGGCTCAAAATGTCGCCGTCGAACTCAACAATGAAACGACGGCGTTTCGGTGACGAACCGCGCCCGGCACGCGACTGCGTGGTGATCGCCAGCGGCGGCTGCTCAGGCGGGTCCCAGCACCAGAACTGCCGGTAAGCGAAAAATGTTTCACTTCCGGCGGCAAGCGGCTGTTTTGGCTTCCAAAATCCGATGATATTGTCGTTGCTCTCGGAATCCGAAGGAATTTCGACAAGCTCGACACCGCCCGCCGGACCAATCGCCAATCGGCTCGATCCACAACGAGGGGCGCGTCTCGATAATGCTGATCATCGTCCTGGTAATGATCGAAATTGCGATCGCGCTGCAGAAAGCCGAAGCCGCGCGGATTTTCGTCGACGAATGTCGAAATCTGTAAAGTGTCGCGGTTCGCGACCGGCCGCCACATCCATTCTCCCTTGCCAGTCAGCATTTGCAAGCCCGCTCACCTCGCTCACGCTCGGGCGCAGGTCGTCGATCCGGCGCTCGTCGATCGGGCCGGAAAGATGGGTCGCGCTCATCGTGGCAAGTCCGAGATTATCGACAGCGACGCGCGCAAAAAGGTGCATTCCGTATCGATGATCGTCGCGTCGCCAGGCCGGAGGGTGAAGCGATAGGCGCCTGTCACGCTTTCCGAACTGATGAGCGCGTGAATGACGAGCGCGCCGGCGGCCAGCGTCGGACGTTCGATCCAGACGGAGCGGAACGCCGGAAACTCCTCGCCGCGCGGATCGGCGGTCTTTGATCGACATCGCCCGTGCCATGGTGCCTAGAGTTCTGACCGCGGCGCCACGGCACGGAAAAAGCTCGCCCCTTGAAAAATGGCGACTTCCGAAAACACCGTCGCCATCTTGCGCGAGCACCCGGAAACCGGAAAAACCGATATCGCCAACATTGCCGGGGACAGCGAGTTTGCCGAAGTCGAATATGGACCGGATCATAAATAATGCGACGGGCTTTGGCGTCGGCGACGAGATTAATCTCCATGGGGGCCGAAAAAATGAAACCGCGATGCAAGGGTTCGATTGCGAAGCCGACGTTTTCGGCTGCCCAGATCGCGGTTCCCGGCCGCTGCCCGAATCGCCGCATATTGCTCATAGGTGAGGTCGCGAAAGACGCTCGGGTAAGTCGTTCGGCAGCGGCTCGAAAGGTCGTTTCGACAGCGATCCGGCCGCCTCGGTGACCATGCCGGGATCGAAGGTGCACGGGTCTCCCAAGGACGAATCCGCTGGGAGCGGCTCCTGTGCGGTGCCAAGGCGAGTGGCCGGCCCCTGCGCGCGGACGTCCAGCGCGGTCCGCCGCATACCAAGCGGGGCCGCGATCCCGCCAAGGACCAATTTCAAAACCTCCCGGCGCTCGACCATGAACCCGACTTGGCCGGCGCGCTGGCGCGCCGCAACTCCAGAAAACCCTTTCTTTGATCTCTATAGCCGATAATCGGGCAAACGTAAGTTCCCTTTTTGGTCTTTTCGGGCCAATAATCATTTCCGCTTTCAATGGGTTCGGCCTGTCCGGCCAGAATGGCTGCAAGCGCATCCTCATTCGCGGCGGTTCGCGCTTGGCTGAATCAACATTTTACTATTTTGCGAATATAACGTTGCCTGATCTTGCGTCGCCCAGCGGAGCCTCAGCCTGTCGGAGAAAATTGTTTCATGGCCTCCCTCAAATCCTCAAGGCCGCACATGTCTTGCCATCGTGCTCGCCGCCGGCGAAAGCTCACGGATGTGCTCGGCGCACCCCAAGGTGCTGCACAAGCTGGCCGGTCGGCTCGATGCTGGCCCATGTCCTGAATCGCCCTGACGGAAGCGGGCGCGGATCGAGATCGTTGTCGTCGTGGGTCCGAACCACGACGCGGTCATCGCGGAAGCCAAGACAAGCGCGCCGCGAGGTCGAAATCGCGATCCAGACGGAAAGGCTTGGAACCGCGCATGCGGTGCTTGCCGCGCGCGACGGCGATCGCCGCGGGCTACGACGATCTTCTGGTTGTCTTCGCGGATACACCCCTGGTGCGCCCGGAGACCTTCGCCACGATGCGCAAGGCGCTTGCGGGGAGGCGCAACACGCCGTTGTCGCATTGGGGTTCAAGACGAAACAGCCGGCGGGCTATGGACGGCTTATCCTGGAGAATGGCGCGCTGACCAGGCCATCCGCGAGGATCGCGACGCGAGCGAGGCCGAACGGCAAATCGAAACCTGCAACGCCGGTCTGATGGCGCTTGAAGGAAGCCGCGCCTTGGCGCTTCTCGAGGCCATTGGCAACGCCAACAGCCAGAAGGAATATTATCTGACCGATATTGTCACCGTTGCGCGGATCGCGCGGCCTTGAGGTCGCCGCCGCGATCGCCGCCGAGGACGAGGTGTTGGGTGTCAACGACCGGACGCAGCTTGCCGCCGCCGAGGCCATTCTGCAAGCGCGGCTTCGCGCGAAAGCGATGCGGGACGGGGCGACCTTGATCGATCCTTCGAGTGTGACCTTGTCTTTTGATACGCGTGCTTGGCCGCGATGCCGTCGTCGAGCCGCATGTTGTCTTCGGTCCCGGCGTCAGCGTCGGCGAAGGCAGCCTGATCCGTTCGTTTTCGTATCTTGGAGGGCGCGACGATCGGCCAGAATGCAGCGATCGGTCCCTTCGCCCGGCTGCGTCCCGGTGCCGCAGCTCGCGCACGATGTTCACATCGGCAATTTCGTCGAGGTGAAGGCGTCCGAGGTTGGCGCCGGCGCGAAAATCAATCATTTGAGCTATATCGGAGACGCCAGCATTGGCGCCAAGACGAATATCGGCGCCGGGACGATCACCTGCAATTATGATGGCTTCGCCAAATAC
The DNA here is from genome assembly GCA_963785995.1 of uncultured Alphaproteobacteria bacterium. Taxonomy (GTDB): domain Bacteria; phylum Pseudomonadota; class Alphaproteobacteria; order Rhizobiales; family Beijerinckiaceae; genus Methylocapsa. The sequence goes on along the minus strand of CAWAXL010000039.1, from coordinate 6,476 downwards.
TCGCACGGAGATCGGCGCGCATGCGTTCATCGGCTCGCAACAGTGCCTTGGTGGCGCCGGTGCAAGATCGGCGATGGCGCCTATGTCGGGTCGGGGTCCGTGATCACGCAAGACGTCGCGCCCGATGCGCTGGCGCTTGGCCCGCGCGCGCCCGATCGAAAAGCCCGGTTGGGCCAAGGCTTTCCGGGACAAGAACCGGAAATGAGCGCGGCGCTCCATGGCAGGACATTGCCATGGCAGCACGGTCCGATGGCCGTTGCCTGACGCGCGATCCCTAAAACGAAAGATGGCTTTCTAATGTGCGGAATTGTTGCGATGCTAGGCCAGGGGCCGGTTGCCGCTTCCATTCTGGAGGCGCTGAAGCGGCTTGAATATCGCGGTTATGATTTCGGCCGGCATCGCGACCTTGGAAGCCGGCCAGCTGACCCGCCGGCGGGTGAGCGGCAAGCTCAAGAATTTGGAGCTGCGTCTCGCCGCCGAACCGCTTGGCGGGCACATCGGCATCGGCCATACCCGCTGGGCGACGCATGGAAAGCCAACGTGAGAACAACGCGCATCCGCATCTCAACGCGAATGTCGGCGTCGTGCACAACGGGATCATCGAGAACTTCCGCGAGCTGCGCGACGAATTGCAGGCCAAGGGCCATGAATTTTCGACCGAGACCGATTCGGAGGTCATTGCCCATCTCGTGAGCGACGCACATGCGCGGCTGGCGCTGGGCCGGTCGAAGCCGTGGCGGCGAGCCTCCCGCGGCTCAAGGGCGCTTTTGCGCTCGCGCTGATCTTCGAGGGCGAAGAAGACCTTGTTGATCGGCGCGAGCCGCGGCGCGCCGTTGGCGGTGGGTTTCGGCGAAGGCGACAGAAGCGGCGAGTTGTTTCTCGGATCCGACGCGCTCGCGCTTGCACCCTTGACCGCATCGATCGCTTATCTTGAGGATGGCGATTTCGTCGTGCTGACGCAGGAACCGCCGCGGTTTTTACGATGCCGAAGGCAGACCCGCGGAACGGCGCAAGATCAAATCCCCAGCCTCGGCCCTGCTGATCGACAAGGGCAATTATCGCCACTTCATGGCGAAGGAAATTCACGAGCAGCCGGAGGTGATCGCCCGCACGCTTGCCCATTATCTCGATATGTCGACTGGCCGTCGTGGCTTTGCCTTTCGCGCCGCCGGTCGATGTGACGAGCCTTTCGCCGTCTGACGATCTGCGGCTGCGGCACGGCCTATTATCGCGGGGCTGACCGCCAAATATTGGTTCGAGCGCTTCGCGCGGCTGCCCGTCGATGTCGAGATCGCCTCCGAGTTGCGCTATCGCGACCCGCCGCTTGGAGCCAGGCGGGACTTACTCTTTTCGTCTCGCAATCGGGCGAAACCGCCGATACCTTGGCTTGCCTTGCGGCTGCGCCAAGGCGAAGGGGCAAAGATCTCTGTCGGTCGTCAATGAATCGACAGTCCACGATGGCGCGCGAAAGCGACGTTCTTGCTGCCGACCCTCGCCGGTCCCGAAATCGGCGTCGCGTCAACGAAAGCCTTCACCTGTCAGCTCGCGGTTCTCGCCTGTCTGGCGCTGGCTTTCGGGCAGAGCGCGCAACACGATCGACGAAAAGACCGAGGCACGGCTCGTGTCCGAACTCATGGCAATCCCGGGTTTGGTCGCGCAAGCGCTCAAATGCGAGAGCGCGCGTCGAAGGTCTGGCGCGGGAAATCGCCAAGGTCCGCGACGTGCTTTATCTCGGCCGCGGCACGTCCTATCCCTTGGCGCTCGAAGGCGCGCTGAAACTTAAGGAAATCTCCTATATTCATGCCGAAGGCTATGCGGCGGGCGAACTGAAACATGGGCCGATCGCGCTCATCGACCAGGACATGCCGGTGATCGTCATTGCTCCCAAGGATGGCGTGCTCGAAAAAACGATCTCGAACATGCAGGAAGTCGCCGCGCGCGGCGGCAGGCTGATCCTGATTGGCGACAGCGCAGTCTCGCGCATGATTTTGCAAGCGAGGCAGCCGCCACCATCGTCATGCAGGATGTCGCACCGGAATTCGCGGCAATGGTCTATGCGGTGCCGATCCAGTTGATCGCCTATCATACCGCCGTCGTCATGGGCAAGGATGCCGACCAGCCGCGCAATCTCGCAAAAAGCGTCACGGTGGAATAGCGTCCAGCGCGGCAATCGCGGGCAATGCTCAAGCGCCGCGACGGCGCAGCGATTTCGCGCGGTTGCGGAAGAATCAATCCAACCACCAGCCGCGCCGTCACCATGCAATAGAGCATCGGCACCGACAGAACGAAATTGGTGCGCGACGTCAGCATGGCAAGTCCGCGCGGCTTTGGCCTTTTCATCATCGTCGGCGGGAACGAGGCCGAGCACCTTCTTCTGGTTCGGCCAGATGATGAACCACACGTTGAAGGCCATGATGAGGCCGAGCGCGGCACCAGTGAGAATGGTCAAATTGATGGACCGCGGTCCCGCTCGAAAAGACGATGAGCCCCGTCACCACCGTCGCGAGCGCCGACCAGCGGAACCAGAACAAGGCCTCGGGCGCGATATATTTGCCAATGGCGGGTTTCAGTTCGGCGGGGATTTTCGGCACGGTAGGGATTTGCACCAGATTGAAATAGTAGAGAAGTCCGATCCAGGTAATACCGGAGACGACATGCAGGAAGGTAAAAAACGGTCCAAAATACCCGCCTCCTCCAATGTCTCCATAATGGTAGAGAAGGAGAAGCAGCAACGCGAGGCCAGCACCTAGGGCTATCGCGCCATTTAGCTTTTCAATGATCTTGGAAAGTTTTTCGACGATTCCGGAAAGACTTTCGGGGACCTCAGTCATAGCTACCTCCTGACCGCATTATTATTGGTGCAGGCGTTTTGGCTCCGATGATGAACCTGAACCTGCAGATTGACCCCTCAAGCACGACGCCCGCGAATTGGCGAACAACTTAAAACTATTGCAGCGGTGTTGCCAGCACCGACGGGCTATTCCCTGGTGGAAAGGGAACCTCAGGCGGCGGCTTTGATCGCCTGAGCCGTTTTTGCGACGATCTCGTCGATCTGTGCCTCGCTGACGATCAGGGGCGGCGTAAGGATCAGCGTATCGCCGGCGATGCGGACCAGAAGATTGAAATCATGGAAGGCGTGATCCATGATTTCGAAGCCGCGTTTGCCAGGCGCGCCCGGCCTTCCGGCAAGGTCGATCGCGGCCGTGAGTCCCGCATTGCGAATGTCGAGCACGTTGGGCATGGCCCCGTAAACTATGCACGGCCTCGGTCCATAGTGGTTCCAGCCGTAGAGCCCGCGCGAAGAGATCTTCCTCAAGATAGAGATCGAGGGTGGCGAGAGCGGCGGCGCAGGCCAGCGGATGCGCGGAACAAGTATAGCCATGGCACAGTTCGATCGCATGCTCGGGACCCTTCATGAAGGTCTCGTAAATCTCCTCTGCGGACAATCACGCCGCCCATTGGAACCGTGCCGGATGTAATGCCTTTCGGCGAACGTGATCATGTCCGGAACCACGCCATAGCGCTCTGCCGCGAAAGCGTGGCCGAATCGTCCGAAACCGGAGATGACTTCGTCGAAAATCAGCAGAATGTCGTATTTGTCACAGATAGAGCGTAGGCGCTTGCAAGATTGTCTGGGCGGCGGGAGCACGCCCGTCGGGACCGGACATCGGCTCGACGATAACCGCGGCGATCGTCGAGGCATCGTGCAGGCTGACAATTCTTTCGAGTTCGTCGGCCAGATGCGCTCCCCATTCAGGATCGCCCTTTGTGAAGGCCTGCTTGTCACGATCGTATGTCGACGGAAGATGATCGACGCCGGCGAGAATTCGTGCCGAAGATTTTTCGGTTGGCGCAATTCCGCTCACCGCCATGCCGCCAAAGCCGGCGCCATGATAGCCGCGTTCGCGCCCGATGAGCCGATAACGCGCACCCTCGCCCCTGAGGTTATGATAGGCAAGCGCGAGTTTGAGCGCGGTATCGACCGCTTCCGATCCTGAATCCGTGAAGAACACCTGGTTGAAATCACCTGGGGCCAGTGCCGCGATCCGATTCGCGCAGGGCAAAGGCTTTCGGATGGCCGAACTGAAACGGCGGTGCGAAATCGAGCTCGCCGGCTTGCGTTCTTATGGCTTCGACGATAGGAGCGCGGCAGTGCCCGGCGTTGGCGCGCCATAGACCCGCGGTGCCGTCGACGATGGCGCGGCCGTCCGGCGTGAAGTAATGCATATCCTTTGCATAGGCGATGAGACGAGGGCGCTGCTTGAACGCACGGTTGGCGGTAAAAGGCATCCAATACGCATTAAGATCTTTTGGAAGTATTGCCTCGCTTACGGCGGTCGAGGTCATGGGGACGCCCGGTTGAGGAGAGCCTTCAAAATGGACATCGAGAAGGCATAACGGCATCAAGGAACGAGACTGCTTTGCGAAGAAGACGCGCGTTAACCGTGCATGCCTCGCGGCCGCCGGAAGAAGGTATAATGTGGTTTTCGCAAAGCTCGTTCTCGGCATTGCGGCTACTAAAAGCTAAACGACAATTGTGACCCGCATAACCCACTGGGTTGTGGCGTTTTGACGCAGGGATCGGGGAAGCCATGATTTTTGTCCTCGTGGCGCTTGCGGCTTTCGCGGCAGGCTTCATCAATGCCGTTGCCGGGGGGGGGTCCTTTCTCACCTTTCCGGCGCTGATCGCCGCCGGGCTGCCGCCCGATGACGCCAATGCGTCGAGCACCGTCGCGCTATTTCCGGGCCAGATCGCAACGGGTTACGCCGCACGCGACGGTCTTGCGGCGGCGGCCGCCGACAGCCGCGTCAATGTGCCCGCCCTTGCTATAATCAGTCTTGTCGGTGGGTTCATGGGCGGCATTCTCCTCCTCGTCACGCCTCAGACGGTTTTCAGCCGGATCATGCCCTGGCTTATTCTCCTCGCGACCGCGATCTTCGCAGGGGGAATTTCATGCCTGCCGCCGGTAAAAAATTCCGGATCAATCGAGGCTGGATTTTTGCCGTGCAAGGACTGGTCGCGATCTATGGCGGCTATTTCGGCGGAGGCGCTGGCATTCTCACGCTCTCCGCCCTCACGCTTTTCGGGCTGCGTGACATTTGGCTGATGAACAGCCTAAAGATTTTCCTCGCGATGCTGATGAACGCGGCGGCTGTCATGACCTTCATCATTGCCGGATCTTGTTCATTGGCAATGGACGATCATTGTTGCCATTGGCGCCATTGCGGGAGGCTATACCGGATTGCACATGGCGCGGCGGGTGCACGCGACAATCGTCAAAGGTTTCATTGTCGTGGTAGGGCTTGTCCTCACCATCTATTATCTTCATAAAACCGGCCTGACCAGAAGGCGTGTTTTGAACAATAAGCAGTGCGGCACATATCATGCTCACAATGCGGCAGATTTATTTTGACGGCCATGGAGGTCCGGATGTCATCAGGACGGGCGAGGCGCCGGTGCCAGACCCCGGACCCGGCCAGGTTTTGATCGAGGTTGCCGCGGCGGGTGTCAACCGTCCCGATTGTCTGCAACGCGAAGGTGTCTATCCTCCGCCCGCGGGTGAGACCGATATCCCGGGCCTTGAGATCGCTGGCCGGGTCGTCGCCCGTGGGAGAAGGGGTCAGCACCGCCCGCGGAGGGCGATCATGTGTGCGCTCTTGTCGGCTCTGGCGGCTATGCCGACTATGCGCTTGCCTATGCCTCGCTTTGTCTGCCAGCGCCGAAGGCATTGGGGGTTGCCGCTTCGGCGGGACTTCCGGAAAACTATTTCACCGTTTTCGACAATATGTTTACCCGCGGCAGGCTGGCGCCGGGAGAGACTTTTCTTGTGCATGGCGGATCGAGTGGCATTGGCTCGACCGCGATCCAATTGGCCAAGCAGCATGGCGCCCGCGTCATCGCCACCGCCGGCTCACCGGCGAAATGTGCCTTTTGCAAGACACTGGGAGCGGATTATGCCATCGACTACAAAACTCAGGATTTTGCTGAAGAGGTGAAAAAGATCGCCGGCAAACAGAGTGTCGATGTCGTGCTCGATATGGTCGGCGGGACTTATGTGCAACGGAATCTCTCGATCATGGCAGTGGAGGGCCGGCTTGTTCAGATTGGCTTCTTGCAATCGGCGATGGTCGAGAGATTTCGATTTGCGTCCCATCATGCTGCGCCGTCTTACGGTTGACCGGCTCGACCTTGCGGTCGCGAACCGTTGCTCAGAAAGCCGAGGTCGCCGCCGCGTTGCGCGAAAAAATCTGGCCGCTCCTCGAAAAAGGCTTGGTGAAGCCCTCGATTCACGCGACGTTCCCGCTCGAACACGCACGGCAGGCGCATGAAATGATGGAATCATCCACGCACCTTGGCAAAATCCTGCTCGCAACCGGCAAATAGGAGTGTTGATGAGTTGGTTATTTCGACCTCGTCCCGTCGTCCTTGGCAAGTCGGGTACCCCACTCATCAAAGCCTTCAGGCGCATTTCGGG
>CAWAXL010000038.1:0-3638 GCA_963785995.1 uncultured Alphaproteobacteria bacterium | reverse complement strand
CCATGAGCCTGCAGGCTTGCAAGGCGCATGGTGCCGATTGTGGTTCTATAAGAATAGACTAATCCAAACGCCTGTCGCGCGGGCGGAACAGGCAATCGACCTCGACCACGGAGACCCTATCTTTTGAATGATAATTGACGGTGAGAAAATGCGCGGGAACAAACCCCGCCGACGCCATGAACTCCAGGGCCTCGTGGAATTGCCAGTTGCCTTCATAGAGCTGAATGATCGGCAGCTCCATGAGAACGCCTTTCATTCGGGAGAGCGTCCGCCGCCCGCCTTGCAGAACCTGCTTCTCGTACCCTTGGGTGTCGATCTTGAGAAGGATGTTGCCGGACAGGTTTGCGGCGACTTCATCGAGAGTCTGCACTGTGATCGTCGCCTCGCGCCCGACGGCGGCATTGCGATCGAATTCGGTCGCGGCCCCGGTCAAAGTGAGGATCGAACTGAAGACAAAATAATCGGACACATGGATTGCCGAGCTCTTCCGGGGCCGCGCCCAAAGCGACGTTGTAAGCCTCCCAATTACCATCCGCTTCCGCTTTCGCGGCGAGTTCTTGAAATGCGGACAGGATGGGCTCGAGAACGAGATAATCTTGCCCCCATCTCCTTGCCCGCGCAGGGAGGCGCCAAACTGCCCGACATTGGCGCCGACATCGAGAACGATGTCAATCTGCCGGTCTTGATAAAGCCCCTCACGTCCGGAACGTTGCGCACCCGGCGGACATCGATACCAAGCCACCTTATTAATAAGCGGCGGATAAAACTTCTCATTTCCGCCTCCTTGCCAACCTCAAATCAAGCCCTCGGTTAAAAAGGGGGAGTTTGCATTGCACTGAAAGGACGAAGGCCCAGAGAATGGCAATCTCCGTCACTCTGCCGTCGCGGCCACATGCCTTCTGCATGCGGAGTCCCATGCCGCCTGACGCGCATGACGCGCATCCCGCTTCTGTCGCGTCTTCGTTATTTCTGCGCCCGCTGCTAGGCGGCGTTGCTCCGTGCCCGGCCGGCCTGCAGCGACGGGTTCGCCCGCGATTCATCGCAGACAACGGCCTGATGGCGAGCAAGATATTCTCACGGCGCTTCGCGCGCTGAGCCAAATCAAAACGAGTAATCAGAATTTCACAAGGGCGGTCGGTCGTGACTTAGCGACAAACCCAAACAGCCTGCCCCTGGTGGTGCCCCAACAAGGACCGTGAACGTGACCACGACCGCCGCTATTGCTCCAGTCACGGTGGGAATGCCTGGCATGTCCACCATAATCCGGGTGATAATGGCCATGGTGATATACACCCGCATGTGACGGAGCCGACAACAACAACGTCAATGCCGGAACGGCCATTGGAAACAGAAGTTTGCGCATACTGCGCTCCCTATCGCAAAAAGACGAACCCACTTAACATAATTTAATCCCACATTCACCGGATGGTAGGTTGATCTTGATCAACTCCAGAATATTGTGAATGGCGACGCTCGCTTTGTGCAAGACTGAAGTCGGAAGCGGTCATTCGCCACTGTTTTCTGCGTGCCGTCAGTGGCTATTCTATTGAGGCACCTTCGCGGGCGTAATTCTTAGCAGAGCGTGTGGAAACGGCTCGGGTTGAGGGGTGACACCTCACCGGAGCTTGTTTTGGCGACTTTCTCGGGTTTCTGGCGCAGGATGCCCGTTGTGATGGCACGAACGTCATCCGCATGGTTCAGCCGGGCCAATATCGCGTCTCCTTTTACCCCCGGACCGCCGCCATCATGGTCTCGGCGCCGAGGATGTTGAGCGTCCGTCGCAGATTGTAAACGAGCGCCGTGAGGCTGAACTCAGCCTGGACATTGTCGAGGCCTTTCATCAGGAAGGCGCCCTGGTTCATCCACTGCTTGATGCTGCCGAAAGGATGCTCGACGATCTCGCGACGGCGATCGAGAATCTCGGGCCTCGCCTTCAGACGGGCTGCCATGCGGTCGAGCACCGCCTCGTTCTCAAGACGCGAGACCCGGCGCAGATTGGTCGTGCAGCGCGGACGCAGCGGACACACAGGGCAAGCCGTCGGATTGCTGTAATCGATTTTCTTCAAATCGCGCAGCTTGCCCTCGTGGTTCGGCGACAGGGTTTGCCCGGCGGGACAGATGTACACATCCTGGTCCGGATCATAGCGAAACTCGTCCTTGCGGAATAAATCATTGCGCACCGACGATCCGCGCTGGGGCTTGCGAACATAAGGAACGCAACCGGCTTTCTCGCACGCCTCGATGTCCTCGCTTTTGAAGTAGCCGCGATCGGCGACGACATCGATGGTCTCGACATCGAGAATGGCGCGGGCCGGCTCGGCGGTTTGCGTCAGCAGACCCATGTCCACGACCTGGCTGGTCACGGCCTGCTCGACGATCATTTTGTGCTTCGCGTCGACCGCGATCTGGATATTGTAGCCGACGCCAACCTTCGTATGGGCGGCCATCGCCCGGCTGTCGGGATCGGTCAGGGATATCTGGCTCTCGCCGGTTCGTTCGAGATCCGCCAGCATCGCCCCGTAGCGGCCGCGCTTCTCGCGCAGCGCCGCGATCTTCTCGGCAAGATTTTTCGTGCGCGCGCCGCCGCCCGTTCCGCCTTCCTCGACATCGCCCTCGTCGAGCCGCCGAAGATAAGCATTCAACCGTTCATCGGCCGCGCGAATGAACTTTTGCAGCGAGGTCCGGGTAAAGTTGCGGTCCTTGTTGTTGACCGCCTTGATGCGGGTTCCGTCAACGGCCAGCAACTCGCGTCCGTAGAGGTCGAGCCGCCGGCACAGCAGCACGAACTCCCGAAAGACCGATCGAAAGGCAGCGCGATTGTCGCGCCGGAAGTCGGCGATGGTCTTGAAGTCCGGCTTCAGGCTTCGCAACAGCCAGATGACCTCGATGTTGCGATGGCATTCCATCTCCAGCCTCCGGCTCGACCGCACCCGGTTCAGATAGCCATAGATGTAGAGCTTTAAGAGATCGGCTGGCGCATAGCCGGGACGGCCTGTCGCCTTCGGCTCGACGCGCACAAACCCCGCCGCCGCGAGGTCCAGTTCATCGACAAAGGCGTCGATGAACCGCACCGGATTGTCGGTGTCGACATAGTCGTCGACCGCCTCCGGCAACAAAAACATCTGCGAGCGATCGTGACCAGAAATGTGTGTCATGCTAGATTCTACCGCGCCAAGCGCGGCAGCGGAATCCGCATGGTCCGACTTTCCACACGGTCTGCAAGAATTTTGCACAAATTTCGCCGCATTGATTTTCAAACGCTTCCCCGGTGCAGAATTCAGGCGCAAAAGCACTTCGTTGTTGGAAGCCGGCCAGTGTGAAATGGCAGCGACAGATAAGGCCAGGTGGCGGAGGGTGATCGTCCCGCGAACGCCTACGCTCTGGAGTGCGGCTCGCTCGCTGAGGATTTACGACCGTTCCAGTCGGCGTGCGGTTTTTGCCCCTCGGCGAAGACGGATTTATTAGCCGCGCGGGGTTGGTTTGTCGGGGCTGGGCTTGCGGGCTGGGTCAGGTTGGGGAAGTGCCTCTCGCAAGGCGCTCAAATACTCCCCCAAGGTCGAGTTCAGCCGTTCATGCATGAAAGTCTGGAACGGTCGTAAATCCTCAGCGAGCGAGCCGCGCTCCAGAGCGTCGAGATA
>CAWAXL010000037.1:0-18430 GCA_963785995.1 uncultured Alphaproteobacteria bacterium | reverse complement strand
GAAAACAGCTTTGCGCTGCCGGGGCGGGATGCCGGTCCTTATGGTCTGAAAATCGCTTTGCAGGAAGCAAAGCTCGCGTTGGAAATCATCGATGAATCAGGTGCGCCGATTGTCGTACATATTCTGTCGTTGACGCCGTTTCGCGGTCTTCTCAAGGACTATTTCATGGTCTGCGAAAGCTATTACGCGGCGATTCGAACCGCGTTGCCGAGGCAGATCGAAGCAATAGATATGGGACGCCGCGCGCTCCACAATGAAGCTGCGGAACTTCTCATGGAAAGGTTGAAGGGCAAGATAGTCTGCGACCATGATACGGCCCGGCGGATTTTCACGCTTGTCGCCGCCTTGCATTGGAAAGGCTAAGGACCGATGCCGGCGGTGCAGCACGCCGAGGCACCGTCGAGATGAACCCAGCGGTAAAGAACCGCCCGCAATCCGTGCTTTTCGCCTGCACACTCAACACAGTGCGCTCGCCGATCGCGGAAGCGCTCGGGCGGCACTTCTTCGGCAAAGGCATTTACTTCGCATCAGCCGGCGTCAAGCGCGGCGAAAGCGACGGATTTGCGGTTGCGGTCATGGAGGAAATCGGCGTCGACATGACCAAGCATCATCCGCATGATTTCGAGGATCTGGAAGATTCCTCTTTCGATCTCATCGTCACTTTGTCGCCGGAAGCGCATCACAAGGCGCTCGAATTCACCCGTACGCTTGCGACCGAGGTCATTTATTGGCCGACGTTGGATCCGACGGCGGTCGAAGGGTCGCGCGAACGGATCCTCGACGCCTATCGCGGCGTGCGCGACAGCCTTCTTCAGCGGATCAAGCAGTTGCTGGACTATCAGCCCATGGGCAATTTATGACGGCTCACGAACTTTCGCGACGCGCTCGGGAAAGGTTTTGGCGAGTGCGTCGCGGTTGGCCGCGATCACGCCGCGCTCGGTGATGAGTCCTGTGACAAGACGGGCCGGCGTCACGTCGAAGGCGTAATTGAGGGCCTCGCTTCCGGCGGGGTGAGGCAAACCGTCTCGATGCGACCGTCGGCGCTAGCCCCAGTATGTGGGTGATCTCCTCGCGCCGATCGCGTTTCGATCGGCATTTCGGCGATCCCGTCCTCGATCGCAAAATCGATCGACGGCGAAGGCGCGGCGACGTAAAAGGGCACGCCATTGTCCTGCGCGGCGAGCGCTTTCAGATAGGTGCCGATCTTGTTGCAAACATCGCCTGAGGCGGTCGTACGATCGGTCCCGACGATCACGAGATCGACCTCACCATGCTGCATCAAATGGCCGCCGGCATTATCGACGATGATCGTATGCGGCACGCCATGCTGGCCAAGTTCCCAAGCCGTCAGCGAGGCGCCCTGATTGCGCGGCCGCGTTTCGTCGACCCAGACATGCAGGTCGATTCCTTCATCATGCGCCTTATAGATCGGCGCCGTCGCGGTGCCCCAGTCGACGGTCGCGAGCCAGCCCGCATTGCAATGGGTCAGGATATTGACTCTGTCGCCGGCTTGGCGCGGCGCCATCTGCCGGATAAGCCGAGCCCATGCTCGCCGATCGCCTCGCAAAGGGCCACATCTTGTTCGGCGACCGCGGCGGCATGGGCGAAGCCTGCCGTGCCGCGTTCAGACGGGAGGCAAAGCCAAGAGATGCCGGCGCATCGACTGCGATCGCCCATTGCAAATTGACCGCGGTCGGCCGCGTCGCGGCGAGGAGGGCGCACGCCGTCTCGAGATTCGCATCCGAGGGATCGGCATTCATGGCAAGCGCCAAACCGTAAGCCGCGGTCACCCCGATGAGTGGCGCGCCTCGCACCTGCATGGTCTTGATGGCGCGGGCCGCCTCATCCACCGTACGGATCGAAAGGAGTTCGAATTCATGCGGCAGCCGTGTCTGGTCGATGATTTCGAAACTGGCGCCGGTGCCGCTTGGCCAAATGGTTCGATAGGCTTTGCCTGCAACGCGCATGAACTGCTTCCTCATTCGTCTCTGACTTTAAGCTGATGGCGTCCAGTTCACGCCGGTGCAGCCCTTCAGTTACAATTGGCGCAGATGCCTTGGTCCAGCTTATCGTCTTCTTGCTCGATCCGCCGGTCGAGGTCTGTGGTCGGGCCGCCTTGAAACTCGCCGGGGTGAGCGACCGTCTCGCCGGCGGGCGTCAAATATTTTTTGTTCAGCAATTCCCTAGCCTTGGGTGGTGTGCCGGGGGCGCCTCCGTCTGAGCTGCCCGACTGCGCTTGAACGGCGAAGGTTCCAGCGGCGGTCGCGAGCAGCAAGCTCAAGAGCAATGCCTTAATCATAGCCTGTCCCCCAAGGGTCAAAATAATGTTTTGACGGTATCGAAGTCGTCCGACGGATTTCGTCTTAAGTGCCGGCATTCTTTAATACAACTTTAATCGAAATCGCTCAGTGCTGTTAAGGAGCTTTAACCATCTCTGGAGGCGCCCGCATGGATGACACTCCGGACGACGCCCTGCCCGAACCTGGGCATTCGGGCGAGTCCCATGGAAACGTTCCCACTCCAAGAGGCGTGGTGCCGCCGCCGCGAAGCGGGCAGGGCTGGGAAAAACGCGGGTCTTCCGTCCTTGTGCCTTTCATCGATCGAAGCAACACGGGTTCGCGGCGACAGATGGGGTCGCGGCTCGACCAGCTCTTCGCTTACAGTTCGCATGCGGCGTTGGCCGCTTTGCTGTTCGGTCTTGCTTGGGTGGCCGGGTCACATTTTTCTGGCGATCATTCGCTGTTTGACACCCAAACCGCATCGCCGGCGCAGACGCAGCGCGAAACCGCCGAGCGTGCGGAGATGCTGCGCGCGACGCAGAAGATGTCCGAGGACATTCGGATCCTGAAATCAAATGTCGAAGTCTTGCGGGCCTCCCTCGCACAAACTCATGCCGCCAACAAAGAAGCCTCGGCGCTCGATGCCCTGAAGGCTCATATCGATGCCGTGAAGACAGGCACCAATGCTTCGATCGCCGAGCTTTCGAGCAAGGTCGAGCATATGCAACGCGAGCCAGCGGCAAAACTGGCCCAGGTCATCGAGCGGTTGGATCGGATCGAGCGGCAAACCGCGGCCCCAGTTGCCGCGGCTCCCGCAGGAAATGCTCCGACGGCGGCCAAGACCACGGTCGGAAAGCCCGCGCAAACTGCCGTCGTACAGACAAAATCCGATGACGCGGCCAGTGAGCCAAAAGGCCCGCAATTGATCACCGATTGGGTTGTGCGCGATGTCTATGATGGGATTGCCCTCGTGGAGAATTCCCGCGGCGCAATCGAGGTCATGCCGGGCGAAACCATTCCCGGCGCGGGTACGGTGAAATCGATTCAAAGGCGGGGCGGCGGGTGGATTGTCATTACGAGCCGCGGTCTTGTCGATACCGCTCGCGACAGTTTTCAGCCCTGATGCCACGGTCAGGTCGGGGGGGCTTGTGACCGGGGCCACCAAAAAGGGTGATTTTGAGGGGGAGTGCTGGCCGAAATCTGGTACCGCCACCCCGGCTCGAACGGGGGACCTCTAGATCCACAATCTAGCGCTCTAACCAACTGAGCTATGGCGGCGTGGTCAATGGCGCCGGACCGTAAGATGATCGCTCCACGATTGCAAGGCCCTGGGCCACCTTGCAAGAGCGGGAACGGCAAAAAAAGCAGGGCGCCGCTACGTTGGCGGGTCGCCTTAAAGACGGATAGAATAAGTCGTCAAATGTACGGACCCGGCGCGTAAGCATGCCTAGTTTCGTCAAAGGATTCTTATTTTTTTGCCTTGCCTTAGCCGCCGGGGGCCTCGCGCTCGCGGCTCGCGTTCTGGATTGGAGCGCCCGCCACCTGCGAAATCTTGTCTTGAAAAAGCGAATCGCCGAACGGCCCGCCGACGCGCTTGCTTCGGTGGCTTGGGAAGCCCATCGCGATGACGTGGCAACCGGGCGCGGGACGGCGGCGCCCTCAACCGAATTTGAACGCACAAGTCTTGAAGCGGAGCTCCGCCGCCAGAAGAGCGAGGCGCGCGAGTTGAGCGCCATCCTGGATACGGCGATGGACGGTGTTGCCGTGCTCGATTTGCAAGGGCTCATCCTGAGCTTGAACCGTTCCGGCGAGGCTCTGTTCGGTTACGATCAGAACGACGTTATTGGCCGGCCCTTCACCCATTTGATCGCGCCGGAAAGTCGGGCACCCGCAAAGGACTATCTCGAAGCCGTGCAACGGAGCGGCGTGATCAGCCTTTTCAATCAGGGACGCGAGATCATCGGCCTCGCGCGCCAGGGCGGCACGATTCCGATCTTCATGACGCTGAGCCGGATCGGCCCAGCTATCGGCGGCGATCCACGCAAGGAAATCCGCTATTGCGCGCTCCTGCGGGATCTGACCCATTGGAAAAAAGTCGAGGGCGACCTTGAAGGGGCGCGCAAGGAAGCTGAGCGGGCGAACGCGCTGAAATCGGATTTTCTGACCCGAGTGAGCCATGAGATCCGGACGCCCCTCAACGCGATCCTTGGCTTTGCCGAAGTGATGATGGAGGAGCGCTTCGGGCCCATCGGCAATGAGCGTTACAGAGCCTATCTGAAAGACATCCATAATTCGGGCTCGCTGGTGATGAGCCTCGTCAATGATCTCCTCGACCTGTCAAAAATCGAGGCGGGCAAACTGGATCTCGATTTTGCTCCGATCGATGCCAATCGCATTGTCTCCGACTGCGTCTCGATGATGCAGCCTCAGGCCAGCAGCGAGCGGGTTGCTATCAAGCTCACCTTGTCGCCGGCATTGCCGAATGTTCTGGCCGACGAACGTTCGCTTCGCCAGATCGTGTTGAACCTTCTCTCGAACGCGGTCAAATTCAACCGATCCGGCGGCTCCGTCATCGTAACCACCGCGCTTGCTGACGCGGGCAATGCCGTGATCCGTATTCGCGATACCGGGATCGGCATGTCCGAAGCCGAGCTCGACGTGGCATTCGAACCCTTCCGCCAGCTTCCGACATCGCGGTCGTCCGCCGGCACCGGCCTCGGTCTCCCGCTGACCAAAGCCTTGGTTGAAGCCAACCACGCCTGCTTCTCGATCAAGAGCAAGAAGAATGAAGGAACCGTGGTCGAGGTCGCTTTCCCTCCCGCGCGGGTCTTGGCTGAGTAGCGGACCGTTAAACAAGGGAACACTGAGGCAGGTTCGCCGTTCCTCCAGCTGACAAGCACGTCCAGTTGGAGACAAGCATGGCCGACACCAAACAGCCGACGTCCAAAGAAAAAGCCGAAAAAAAGAAAGAAGAAGCTCGTGAAGAGCAGGAGGAACTGCTCAATAGTGAACTCGAGGATTCTTTTCCTGCCAGCGATCCCCCTTCGATGACGCAGCCGACCACCGAAATGGGCGGCCCGGACCGTAAGCGCCACAAAGACTAATAGCGCATTCTTTAAAATTCGGAGCATCGGACCTTTCCGGATCGCCTTGATCCGGAAAGGACGCGCCTCCTTTGTCCTTCCATCGTCGCGCCTGTCTGCCGAATTTCCCATCAAAGATCGGGAAATAGCGCGGCGATTCCATTGACGCCCAAATTTTCCCATGTTATCCCAAATTTTCCCTGGCCGTGTTCGAGACACGGCTACGTGACGCTTCAGGCGCATAGCTGCAGCGTCGCGGGGAGGGGATCGCGCAGGCGGGGTTTGGAGTGGAGGGATTTGTCTCAAATTCCACGAGCCGGCTCGATGCCAAGGGCCGGGTTTCCATCCCCGCCGCGTTCCGGGCGGTGCTGGCACGCGACGGTTTTGACGGTCTTTATGTCCATCCCTCGCTTGATGAGGAGGCAGTCGACTGCGGGGGCAACGCCCTGCTGGCCGAAATCCACGATCTTCTTGGCCGGCTCTCTCCCTATTCGGAAGAGCGGGACATGTTTTCGACGGTTCTTCTCGGCACGAGCGAGATTTTGAAAATCGATACGGAGGGAAGGGTGATCCTGAGCGAAAGCGTCAAGGCTCATGCGGGCATCTACCACCGAGGTCACGTTCGTCGGGCAGGGCAATTAAATTTCAAATCTGGGAACCGGGACGTTTTCTCGCGCATCTGGCGGAGGCCAAAAGCCGGCTGCATGATTTTAGAAAACAGCTCAGTTCCAGACACGTGGCGCCGGAGATTCCGCCGCCGCGATCAACATGGAGCACGGGAATGACATCGGGTCGCGGCGATGAGGATTTTCTCGCCGCTGGCGGACCGGCCCGGCACGTTCCCGTGCTTCGTGACGAAGTCATGGCCGCGCTCGCTCCGCGCGAGGGCGGCCTTTATCCTCGACGCCACTTTTGGCGCGGGCGGCTACTCCCGCGCTCTGCTCGCCCATGCCGCAAAGCAGGGTCCTGGCGCTCGATCGCGACCCCATCGCGATGGCCGGCGGAGCCGAGCTTGTCCGGCGAAGCGGAGGGCCGCTTGGAACTCGTCAACGAACGATTTGGGAAGCTCGATGTGGTGGCACGGGAGCGCGGGCTTTCAGAGCTCGACGGCGTCGTGCTCGACATCGGCGTGTCGTCCATGCAGGTCGATGATCTGCAGCGTGGGTTTTCTTTTCGTGGCGACGGGCCGCTCGACATGCGCATGGATTGCGCCGGGATAAGCGCCGCCGATCTCGTCAACACGGTGGAAGAAAAGACCCTGGCCAATATTCTGTTTTATTTTGGCGAGGAGCGTGCGTCCCGACGCATCGCCCATGCCATCGTGACCGACCGCGCCAAGGCGCCCTTCACCTCAACCGCCACGCTGGCTTCGATGATCGCGCGCGTTGCGCCCGGCAAGCCCGGAGAAATGCATCCGGCGACTCGCGTGTTCCAAGCGCTGCGCATTGCGGTCAACGACGAACTCGGCGAATTGGTGCGGGCGCTCGTCGCCGCCGAAGCGATCTTGAAGCAGGGCGGGCGGCTTGTGGTGGTCACGTTTCATTCGCTCGAAGACCGCATCGTCAAGCAGTTTTTCGCCGGGTACGGTCGGGGCGCGGCCAAACGCGATCTCGACGGCTTGCCGCACGAAGTGGCGCCGCCCGAACCCACCTTCGACGTGCCAGGCAAGCAGCCGGTCACGCCTTCGGCGCGAGAAATCAGCGCCAATCCGCGCGCACGTTCGGCCAAGCTTCGCCATGGCGAGTTCGCACAAGTGCCAGCGCGCGCGGTCTCGATGAAGGCCTGATGGCGCTGGCGCAGAACTTCCTCAAACCAATCCGGGAGGCGGCTAACATGGTGAGGTTATTGAACTTTTTTGCGATCGCGGCGCTCATCGGTTCGGCGATCTATGCCTATACGATCAAATATGAGACGATCTTTCATGCCGAGACGATCGTGAAGCTGCAAGCATGAGATCAAGGCGGAACATGACAAGATCGGCATGTTGCGCGCCGAATGGGCGCATTTGACCCGGCCCGAGCGCGTCCAGGCGCTGGCCGATAAATTCCTTGATCTGCAACCCGTCGCGCTGAACCAGATCGTGAGCGCGGATGCCTTGCCCGGCAAGGCTCCGAGGATCGACGCCATTGGCCGCAAGCTCGAGGCGCTCGGATTGGCGGAACCGACCAACACGCCGGTGGATATCAATACCGCCGGGGCCGGCGCGTCTTCTACGCCGGCGAGATGAAGATCGCGCAAACAAGAGGACGCACGCAAGAAGATGAGCGACGGCTTCGACCCTCGGTTTCAAGAGACGGCAAAAACCGGCGCGCGGTCAACGCCGCTTCGCAGCCTTTTGCGTTGGCTTGCGCGTCTCATCTCGAGCTCTTTTTCGACGCGGCTCGATAAAAGCGCCAAGCGCATAAAACTCGTGGCTGGGCATATTTCTCGATCGTTTATCGTAATTATCGCCGCGAAGCTCATCCAATTCGGAATGCGCCCGGAATCCCCCGCAAAGCGTCAAGCGCGCCGCTGCCGATGCTGTCGCCGCCGCCCGCCCCGATATCCTCGACCGCAACGGCGAAATCCTGGCGACCGACGTCAAAGTCATGTCGGTTTTCGCCGAACCGCGCCGCATCATCGACAAGGACGAAGCGGTCGAACTTACTGACCGCCGTGCTTCCCGGATGTCGATGCGCGCGAACTGCGGGAGCGTCTCGGTTCTCGCAAGGGTTTCGTTTGGGTCAAGCGCGCCATTACTCCGAAACAGCAGCTGGAAGTCTACCGGCTCGGGCTGCCTGGCGTCGGCTTTCTTGCCGGAAAACAAGCGGGTCTATCCGAACGGCCCCATTGCCGCGCATGTTCTTGGCTTTGCCAACCTCGACGGCATCGGCATCTCTGGCCTCGAAAAATATGTCGATGGCCAGGGGCTTGCGGATCTGCATGGCGCGGGTTTCAGCCTGACGCCGGACAATTTGAAACCGATCACGACCTCGCTCGATCTCAAGGCAACCTATGCCGTCCGCGACGAACTCGCCAAGGGCATCGCCAAGTTCAAGGCGAAGGCCGGCGCGGCGGCCATTCTCGATGTGAATACCGGCGAAGTCGTCGCGATGGCGTCCTTGCCGGATTACGATCCCAACACGCCGGCCGATGCGCTCGATCCCGAACCATATCAACCGGCTGTCGCGTCGGCGTCTATGAAATGGGCTCAACCTTCAAGGCGATCTCCATTGCGATGGCGCTTGATTTGGGCAAGGTCACGCTGCGTTCGCGGATCGACGCGCGCGACAGCTTGCGCTATGGCCGTTTCACCATTCACGATTTTCACGCCACCCACCGGGTGCTGAGCGTGTCCCGAAGTCTTCACCTATTCGTCCAACATTGGCGGCCGCGCGCATGGCTCTGATGGCCGGAGTCGAGGCGCATAAGGCATTTCTTGAGTAAAATGGGCCAGCTCAGCCGTCTGCGCACCGAACTGCCCGAATCCGCCGAGCCGCTTGTCCCGAGAAACTGGGGCGAACTGAATACGATGACAATTGCCTTCGGGCAGGGCCTTAATGTTGCTCCCTTGCAGGCCATGATGGCGGTCGGCGCGCTGGCGAATGGCGGATTTCTGATCACCCCGACCTTCTTGAAGCGGAGCGAAGAGGATGCGAAAAAGAACGCCCCGCGCGTCATCAAGCCGGAAACGTCGGAGTCGATGCGCTATTTGATGCGGCTCAACGCGGAAATCGGCACCGCCAAAATAGCCGACATCCAAGGCTATTTCGTCGGCGGCAAGACCGGTACCGCGGATAAGATCATCCACGGCCATTATTCGAACGATAGGGTCTTCACGACATTCATGGCGATCCTTCCGGCCGATAAGCCCAAATATCTTTATTTGACTCTCTTGGACGAGCCGCAAGGCGTGCCGGAAACTGCGGGCTATCGCACCGCCGCCTGGAATGCGGGGCCGGTCACCGGCAAGATCATCGAACGGACGGGACCCCTGCTTGGCTCTGCCGCCGCGCCCCGATACGCCGGTGCAACCGTTTCCGCTCCTGGCCAAGCTTGGCTATGCGGAGGCCAATCAGCCGGCGAAGGGCGGAGGGGGGCATTGATGCGCCTTGCCGAATTGTTTCCGCAGGCGGATATTCCGGCGGCTTTCGCCGGCCCGCGAGGTCAAGGGCCTCAGCGCCGACAGCCGCGGGGTGACGGCGGACATGGTGTTTTTCGCGGTGCCGGGAACAAAAACCGACGGCCTTGCCTTTGTGCCGCAAGCGGTCCAGCGCGGGGCCATCGCGATCGTCGCCGAGCGCGATCCGGGGAGCCCGATCGGGGCCGGCCGCTTTTGTCAAGGCCGACCGACGTCCGGCGCGCCTTGGCGCAGGCGTCGGCGCGCCTCTATCCGCGCCAGCCGGAAACGATCGTCGCGGTCACCGGAACGAGCGGCAAGACATCCGTCGCCGATTTCGTGCGCCAGATTTGGGCGGCGCTCGGCGCCAATGCTGCCTCGCTCGGCACGCTTGGCGTCGTCGCGCCCTCGGGGCTAGTTGCGGGTTCGCTGACCACGCCGGATCCGGTGAGCTTGCACAAAACCCTCGACGGACTGGCGCGAAGCGGCGTCACCCATCTTGCCCTGGAGGCGTCCTCGCATGGCATTGTGCAGCGCCGGCTCGACGGCGTTCGCCTGACTGCTGCGGCCTTTACCAATCTCTCGCGCGACCATCTCGACTATCACGCCGACGCTCGAAGAATATCTCGGCGCCAAACTGCAGCTGTTCGAGCGGCTGCTCGAGCCTGGCCAGGCCGCTATCGTCGATGCCGACAGCGATGTCGCGGAAAAAGTCATCGCGGCGTGTGAAAAGCGTGGCCTTCGCGTCTTCTCGACCGGATTCAAAGGTACGGCGTCTGCGTCTCCTCGAAGCCAAGGCGGAGGATTTTTCGACCCGGCTTCGGATTTCGCATGAGGGCAAGAACCTATTCGGCTTCTGCTTCCCCTCGCGGGTGCGTTTCAGGCCTCGAACGCGCTCGTCGCCGCGGCTCTTTGCATCGCGGCGGGAAGTCCGGCCGGATGCGGTCTTCGCGGCGCTCGAAAAGCTCGAAGGCGCGCCTGGCCGTCTCGAACTCGTCGGCCGGAGAAAAGGCGCGCCGGTCTTTGTCGATTATGCGCATAAGCCGGACGCGCTCGAGAAAACCCTGAAGGCGCTGCGGCCCTTCGTGCCGCGGCAAGCTCATCGTGGTGTTTGGCTGCGGCGGCGACCGCGATACCGGCAAACGGCCGCTCATGGGCGAGATCGCGGCGCGCCTGGCGGATCATGTCATCGTCACCGACGACAATCCCCGCTCGGAGGATCCAGCGTCGATCCGCAAGGCCATACTTGGGGGGCGCGCGGTTTTGACAATGTCGAAGAGATTGGCGACAGGGCTCAGGCGATCGGGCGGGCGATTGCGATGCTCGCCCAAGATGACGGTCTCCTCATCGCGGGCAAGGGACATGAAACCGGTCAGACCGTCGGCGAAACGACACTCCCCTTCTCCGATGCTGACTGCGTGCGCGCGTGCTGAAAGAAACCTCTGCATGAGCGAAGTTGCCACCGATGAAACTCTGTGGACGAGCCTCGGCTTGTCGTCGCCGCTGGACGGCGCGGGTGTGCGGCCACTCTGCCGCGCGGTGGCGTCGACGGGAATTTCCATCGACACCCGCACGCTGAAGGAAGGGGGATCTCTTTTTCGCCATCAACGGGGTCAATTCGGACGGCCATGATTATGTCGAGGCGGCCTTCGCGAAGGGTGCCGCTGCGGCGGTGGTCGATGAGGCCCATGCCGGGGCCCTGTCTTCACTTGGACCGCTCTATGTCGTCACTGAGGTTCTTGCCGCGCTCGAACGTCTCGGGGTCGCCGCGCGGGCGAGGTCGTCGGCCCGTATCGTCGCGGTGACTGGTTCGGTCGGCAAGACATCGACGAAGGAAGCCTTGCGGCTGGTGCTTGCGCAAGCGGGGCCACGCACGCCTCGGTCGCGTCCTACAATAATCACTGGGGCGTGCCGCTCTCTTTGGCGCGGATGCCGAAGAGCACAAGATTCGGAGTTTTTGAAATCGGCATGAACCACAAGGGCGAAATCACTGCCCCTGGTCGGCGATGGTGCGGCCGCATGTTGCGATCATCACGACCATTGCTCCCGTCCATCTCGAATATTTCGAAAGTGTCGATGAGATCGCCGATGCCAAGGCCGAGATTTTCTCGGGTCTCGTGCCTGGCGGTGTCGCGATTCTGCATCGTGATATCCCCCAATATGAGCGCCTTCTGGCGCATGCCAAGGCTTCGCCGCGGGCCATGTCGCGAGCTTCGGCGAACATTAGGATGCCGACGCTAATTGGTGAGCGTGAAGCTTGCCGCCGATCATTCCGTGGTCGAGGCGGAAGTCTGCGGCCGTCTTCTGACCTATCGTCTCGGCATGCCGGGGCGCCACTTTGCGATGAACTCGCTCGCGGTTTTGCTTGCCGCGAAAGCTTTTGGTGTCGATCTCGAAGCGGCCGCGGCCGCGCTCGCATCTTTCTCGGCGCAGCCAGGGCGGGGCGAACGGCTGCTTTTGCCCACCGAGGACGGCCCGTATACGCTCATTGACGAAAGCTACAACGCCAACCCAGCGTCCATGCGCGCGGCCGTCGCTTTGGTCGGCGCCCTTCCTTTGCCGGGAAAGGGACGCCGCATTGCGATCCTCGGCGACATGCTTGAACTTGGAGACAATGGCGGCGCGATGCACGCCGAACTTGCCGATGAACTTGCGGCCAATCACATCGATCTCGTCTTTGCGGCCGGTCCTTTGACGAAACACCTCTTTGAGGCCTTGCCCCAAAAATTGCAAGGGGCGTGGCGTGACCAGGCCAGTGACCTTGTGCCGATTGTCGGCGCGGCGGTTCAAAGCGGCGACATGGTGATCGTCAAGGGCTCGAATGGCATTCGGATGAGCGCGATCGTCGATGCTCTCAAGCAAAACGCCGGTACCGGTCACCCGGCGCAAACCGGTCAGGAAGGTTGAGATGCTAACTTGGCTTTCCGAATTTTCGAGCATCTTTAGTCCCTTCAACCTGTTTCGCTATATTACCTTCCGCACCGCCGGCGCCACCGCGACGGCTTTGTTCTTCGTTTTCTTTTTCGGGCCGTCGATCATTTCCGCCCTGCGCCTGAAACAAGGCAAGGGCCAGCCTATTCGCGACGATGGACCGCAGTCGCATATTCTGACCAAGACCGGGACGCCGACGATGGGCGGCTTGATGATCTTGTCCGGCCTCATCGTCTCCACCTTGCTTTGGGCGAATCTGCGTAATCATTTTGTCTGGATCGTGCTTCTGGTCACGACCGGGTTCGGCGCCATCGGCTTTTACGACGATCTTCTGAAGGTGACGAAACAGACTCACAAGGGCTTTTCCGGCCGGCGCCGGCTGGGCTTGGAAGTGGCGATCGCCGTCATCGCCTGCTTCGCGATGATGAAGCTTGGGACGCCCCACACGACGGCCTTGGCGTTTCCAGCCGTCAACGGGTTTGTCGCCGACCTTGGCGATTTTCTTTCTGGCTTTCGGGGCCTTCGTGATCGTTTCCGCCGGCAATGCGGTCAATCTCACGGATGGCCTCGACGGCCTTGCGATCGTGCCCGTGATGATCGCGGCGGCGGCGTTTGGGATCATCGCCTATCTCGCCGGCAATGCGATATTTTCGACCTACCTCGGCATTAACTTCGTTCCTGGCGCGGGCGAACTCGCCGTCGTCTGCGGCGCCCTGATCGGCGCAGGTCTCGGGTTCCTTTGGTTCAATGCGCCGCCCGCGCAGATTTTCATGGGCGATACGGGTTCGCTCGCCCTCGGCGGGGCGCTTGGCACCATCGCCGTCGCCGTCAAGCATGAGATCGTGCTTGCCATTGTCGGCGGTCTTTTCGTTCTCGAAACCTTGTCGGTCATCGTCCAAGTGGTTTCGTTCAAGCTGACCGGCAAGCGCGTTTTCAAAATGGCGCCGATCCATCATCATTTCGAGCAGCTCGGCTGGTCCGAGCCGCAAGTCGTGGTTCGCTTTTGGATCATTGCTTTCGTTCTCGCGCTGATCGGCCTCTCGACCTTGAAACTGAGGTGACGATGACGCCCGTCACTTGCTTCCAGGGCAAGCATGTCGCCGTGTTTGGACTCGGCGGTTCTGGCTTCATCACCGCACAGGCGCTCGTCGCGGGCGGCGCGCGCGTATCGGTCTGGGACGACAATGAGCATGCGCGCGAAAAGGCCCGCGCGGCGGGTCTCCGGATCGAAAATCTTGCTCTTGCAGACTGGCGAAATTTTGCTCTGCTGGTTCTGGCTCCTGGCGTTCCGTTGACGCATCCGGCACCGCATTGGACCGTTTTGAAGGCCAGGCAAGCCGGGATCGAAATCATCGGCGACATCGAATTATTCTGCCGGGAACGGCAATAAGATCGCGCCAGGCGCGCCGTTCGTTGCGATCACCGGCACCAATGGAAAATCGACGACGACCGCGCTCATCGCGCATCTCTTTCAGAATTTCGGTTTTGCGGTTCGAGGTGGGCGGCAATATTGGGACGCCCATCCTGGCACTGCCGCCGCCCGCGCCAGAACGTGTGCATGTCGATCGAATGCTCTTCCTTTCAAATCGATCTTGCGCCCTCGCTCAATCCCTCCGTCGGCGTGCTTTTGAATGTCACGCCGGATCATCTGGATCGACATGGCACGATGGAAAATTACGCGGCGATCAAGGCGCGGCTGGTACAGAAGGCCGATCTCGCGGTCGTTGGACATCGACGACGACATTTCAAGCGCAATTGCCGGTGAACTGCTCCGGGCCGGCCGCAAGACGACATGCATCTCGGTCACGCGGACCGACATCGAAGACGGCATTGTTCTCGACGGCACGCTCCTCCTGCGCCGGGACGGGGGCCGCTCGGCACCGATTGCCGATCTTGCCGGGATCAGCTCGCTACGCGGCACGCACAATGGCCAGAATGCCGCCGCCGCCGTCGCGGCGCTCGGGTCCGCACGCACTCGATCTCGATCGTGTTGCAGAAAGGTTTGCGGAGCTTTCCGGGCCTGCCGCATCGCCTGGAGGAGGTCGGCCGGCAGGGGAAGGTACTCTTTATCAACGATTCGAAGGCCACCAATGCTGATGCTGCCGAAAAGGCGCTGCTTTCATTCGACAAGGTTTTTTGGATTATGGGCGGACGGGCGAAAAAGGGCGGCATCGAACTCGCTGCGGTCCTTATTCCCCAAAGTGGTCAAAGCCTATTTGATTGGCGAGGCGAGCGAGCTGTTTGCGCAAACGATCGGAAACGCTTTCCCTTACGAGGTCTGCGAAACGCTCGAAACCGCTGTTCCGCGTGCCGCGAGCGATGCCGCGGCCAGTGGGGTCGCGGATCCGGTGGTTCTGCTTTCGCCTGCCTGCGCGTCGTTCGACCAATTCCCTGATTTCGAGAAGCGCGGCGATCGCTTTCGCGAACTCGTCAAGGCTTTGCTCGCGGACGTAGAAAGACGGGCTGAGGAGACCGAAATGGTATCGCGCGCGGAACGTTCGGCCCCGGCCAATTGGTGGTGGACCATCGACCGTTGGATGCTGGCGTCGGTCGGCTCGCTGATGGTTCTCGGCCTTGTGTTGACGATGGCCGGCAGCCCGCCGGTCGCCGAACGGCTCGGCCTTTCGACCTTCCACTTCGTCCATCGCCAAGTGCTGTATCTCTTGCCGTCGATTGTGGTTCTCGTCGCGGCCTCTTTTCTTTCCCCGCGGCAAGTCCGCCGCGTTGCGCTCTTGGTGTTTTTGGTGTCGATGACGTTGATCATCGTCGCGCTTCTTTACGGTCACGAAGTTAAAGGCTCGCGCCGCTGGATTTTTGGCCTCCAGCCCTCCGAGTTTTTGAAGCCGGCTTTCGTCATTCTTGTAGCCTGGGCCTTTTCGGAGGGCGGTCAGCGACGTGACCTTCCGGGAAATATCATAGCCGGCCTGCTTTTGCCGATCACCATTATCCCATTGATTCTCACAACCTGATTTCGGTCAGACGATGCTTGTCTCGCTGGTCTGGGCCGCGCTGTTCTTTATGTCCGGGGTGCATTGGTTTTGGATCGCGGGCATCGGAGGGGCGGGGTTCGGTGCCGCCTTGATCGCCTATCAATATGTGTCGCACGTGCGTGCGCGCGTCCTTAAATTCATCGATCCCGGCGCGGGCGGCGGCATGGTCGATACGTTTCAGGTCGATACCGCGCTCGACAGCTTTCTATCGGGCGGTTGGTTCGGCAAGGGACCGGGCGAAGGGACCATCAAGCGCATCCTTCCCGACGCCCATACCGATTTCATTTTTGCGGTGACCGCCGAGGAATTCGGCGTGCTCGCCTGCCTTGTGATCGCTTCGATCTTCGCCTTCATCGTTTTGCGTGGCCTATTCGTGGCAGCGCGCCAGGAGGATCCATTCTGCCGTTTCGCGGCGGCCGGATTGGTGATCCTTTTCGGCATCCAAAGCGCGATCAACATGGCGGTCAATCTTCATCTTATTCCGGCAAAGGGCATGACCTTGCCGTTTATCTCCTACGGCGGCTCGTCGCTGATCTCGCTGGCACTCGCGATCGGTTTTTTGATCGCGGTCCTGCGTAAACGGCCAGGCGTCCGAGGTTCTTGCAGAGTCCCAGGCGGAAGCCTATTCATGAGCGGCCGGCGCCCGATCGTGGTCGCGGCGGGTGGCACCGGCGGACATCTTGTTTCCAGCGGCGGCCCTGAGCCATGCCCTCACGGCGCGCGGGTTCGAGGTCGCATCTCGTCACCGATGAACGGGCCGGCGAATATGACGGCGATTTTCCCGCCCGTGCCATTCACAGAGTTGCGGCCGCGACCCCGAGCGGCGGCGCGCTTGGTTGTCGCGCGCGCTGGCCGTGGCTACCCTCGTTCGGGGGACTTTTGCGGCCCGCGCGTCTTTTCAAACAATCGACCCCTCGTGCGGTGATCGGCTTTGGCGGATACCCGACAGTTCCGCCGGTGCTCGCGGCCATCCCAGCTTGGCGTGCCAACCATTCTGCATGAAGGAAACGCCGTCATCGGCCGCGCCAACCGGTTTCTCGCAGGACGGGTCGATGCGATCGCCAAGGGCTTTGAGACTGCTTGGCGGACTCCCGGAGAAGCATTGCCGCGAAGACGCATTTCACCGGAAATCCGGTTCGCCCGATGGTGATCGCAGGCGGCGCGCATCGCCTTTCCCGGACTATTCCGATGGCAAGCTGCGGCTCCTCGTCACCGGCGGCTCGCAGGGCGCCCGGATTTTTTCGGACATCGTGCCCGCGGCGATCGAACTCATGCCCGCGGCGGCGCGGCAAAAGCTGCTCATCACCCAGCAGGCGCGCGCCGAGGACGTGGAAAGGGTGCGCGAAACCTACCGCCGCCTTGGCGTCGATGCCGAGATCCGGCCGTTCTTTGCCGATTTGCCGGCCCGGATCGCGCAGGCCCATCTCGTCATAGCCCGTGCGGGAGCCTCGACCGTGTCCGAACTCGCCGTCATCGGACGTCCCGCCATCCTTGTGCCGCTCCCGCACGCGCTCGACCAGGATCAGGCCGCCAATGCGGAGCAATTTGCCGCGACCGGCGCCGCGATTGTTGTCAAGCAGAGCGTATTTTCGCCGCAATGGCTGGCGACTTCTCTTCTGGAAGCGCAAGGCGATATCGCCGCTCTCGCGCGCCGCGCCGCCGCGGCGAAAGCGAGCCGGGCATCGCGGATGCAGCCGAAAGGCTCGCCGATCTCGTGCAAAGTCTCGTGACGGACAAGGATAAAGACTCATGAGATTGCCGGATAAACTAGGCCCCATCCATTTTGTCGGAATTGGCGGCATAGGCATGTCCGGCATCGCCGAGGTTCTTCTCAATCTCGGCTACACGGTGCAGGGCTCGGACGCGTCCGAAAGCGCCAATGTCTTGCGGTTGCGCGGCAAGGGCGCGCTGGTCCATATCGGCCATCAGGCGGACAATCTCGGCGCCGCGGAAGTCGTCGTGATCTCGACCGCGATCAAGCGCGACAATCCCGAACTCATCGCCGCGCGGCAAAAGCGCCTGCCCATCGTGCGCCGCGCGGAAATGCTCGCCGAGCTCATGCGGCTGAAGCATTGCGTCGCCATCGCCGGAACGCATGGCAAGACAACCACGACCTCCCTCGTCGCCACCCTTCTCGAAGCCGGCAAATTCGATCCGACCGTCATCAATGGCGGCATCATCAACGCCTACGGAACCAATGCGCGGCTCGGCGACGGCGATTGGATGGTGGTGGAAGCCGATGAAAGCGACGGCACCTTCCTCAAGCTTCCCGCCGAAATCGCCATCGTCACCAATATCGATCCCGAGCATCTCGATCATTTTGGCACCTTCGATGCGATCAAGCAAGCGTTTCGCGCCTTCGTCGAAAATATTCCCTTCTACGGTTTCGCGGTCATGTGCCTCGATCACCCCACCGTCCGCGAGCTTGCCGGAAAGATCGAGGACCGGCGGGTGATCACCTATGGGGAAGATCCGCGAGGCCGATGTCAGGCTTGCCGGTATCGATCTCAGCAATGGCGTTTCGCGCTTCACGGTGCTCATTCGCGACCGCGAGACCGGCACCGAAACGCGCGCTTGAAAAAATCGTCATGCCGATGCCAGGCCATCACAATGCCTTGAACGCGACCGCCGCGATCGCCGTCGCGCAGCGGCTCGGCATGAGCGCCGATACGATCCGGAATGCGCTCGCGGGGTTCGGCGGCGTCAAGCGCCGCTTCACCCGCACCGGCGAGTGGAATGGCGCCGCGATTTTCGACGATTACGGCCATCATCCGGTTGAAATCGCCGCCGTCCTGCGCGCCGCCCGCGCCTCGACAAAGGCCCATGTCATCGCCGTCGTGCAGCCGCATCGCTATACGCGTCTCCATTCGCTTTTCGATGGTTTTGCCGACGCCTTCAACGACGCGGATACGGTGATCGTCGCCGATGTTTATCCGGCGGGCGAAGCGCCGATCGAAGGCGCCGATCGCGACTCCCTCGTCGCCGCCTTGAAGAAGCGCGGACATCGTCACGCGCTCGGCCTGAAACGGCCGGAGGATCTGCCTGTCC
>CAWAXL010000036.1:0-14244 GCA_963785995.1 uncultured Alphaproteobacteria bacterium | reverse complement strand
ACATTCGTCCAAGGATGATCGGGAATGGCCATCAATAAAGAGATGGGCTTCTTCGCCTTGAAATGGATTTCCATGACGCGGCGTTGAAACACCTGGCTTAGGGAATTGGTTGTGACCAAACCGAAGCGCTTCAACCGCGTGCCCTTTCGCGTCAAGAGCTTGGCGGAAAAATCCCACCAATACATGACGTAATCAGCGCTTTCGTTCATATGCGGATGCGCAGCCCAGAGAGCTTCCGCATAGCCTTCGCCCAAGCGCCCGCGAATGTCCTTGCCGCCAATAAATGGCGGATTGCCGACGATATAATCAGCTTCCGGCCATTCCGGCTGCTTCAGGTTCATGTAACGCCTGACCGGGACTTGATTGCTTTCCCCATCCCTTCTCGCAAGCGGACGGGCATGATCGTCTCGCGCCAATTCCTTCGCGCTCCAGGCGAGTACCGCGTCGGTGACCTTAATCGTTTTGAAATCGCGCAGAATCGGTTCGGGTGGAATCCCTTTGCGGGTGCGAAAATGCCATTGCAAATGGCCGATCCAAAGCACCAGTTCGGCGATGGCGGCGGCTCGTGGATTGACCTCCAACCCCAAGAATTGATGCGGATCGATGCTATGGCCTTCGAGCCAAGACAGTGCCTCCTCCTCTTGGAAGCGAAGATCGGCCAAAGCTTCGAGAACTTCGCCTTCGAGACGCTTCAAAAGTTCAAGCGACACATAGAGGAAGTTGCCGGTGCCGCAGGCCGGATCGAGAATACGAACGTCACAAAGCTTCGCGTGAAATTTCTGAATTTCCGCAATTGCGCTTTTGTTGCCGCCCTCGCTGCGCTTCCTTTCTGCTGTTCGGCGCTGAGCATTCGCCCATTCGGCCTTAAGCGGCTCCAGCACGGTCGCGAAGACGAGCCGCTCGACATAGGCGCGCGGCGTGTAATGGGCACCGAGCTTGCGGCGCTCCGCGGGGTCCAAAGCCTGTTCGAGCAACGTCCCGAAGATGGCGGGCTCGACCTGTTTCCAATCCGCTTTGGCGGCCTCAAAAAGTTCGCCGATTTCCTCGCGCGGCAAGGGCGAGCACGGTGCGATCCTTCAACAAATAGCCGTTGAATTTCTTCACGTCGCGCTCGGTCGCATAGGAAAAGCCGCCCGTGTCCATCGCCTCCCATAATTGTCCGACGAGGCGCGGGAAAAGGGCGGGATTATCGACGCATTTTTTCAGCACATCGCGAAAGCTGTTCTTGGGGAGCAATTCAACGTCTTCGGCGAACATCGTGAACAGGCAGCGCATGAGAAAGAGCGCCACCGCTTCGGGATCATAGAGTTTCTTGCCGTCCTTGCCCTTCGCCTCTTCGAGATGCTTCGAAACCTTGGCCAGCCGCTCCGCGACGTCGCGCGTCGCCTTCGCCGCGCGATTTTGGTCGGATCGAGCTTGTGCGGCTCGAGCCAGATCAGGCGAAGGCGCTCGCGGATGTTTTCTTGGCGAAGCTCTTCGAGATAAATGCGAAAACCCTGCCGGTCGGGAAATTGCGCGTAGTTTTTTCCCTGCCCGGTGAAGTCGGCATAAATCTCGAAGCAATGGCCAACGTCGCAGACAATCAAGAAAGGCGGCCAGCCTTCCGAAGCGGGCAAGGCCTTAGCGTATTCTTCAGCCTGTCGGCGTGCGTTCAACATGAGAACGTCCCACGCGCGCGAGGCCGTGCGGCGCCCGCGCGGCGCTGCTCTCTTGGGGCTCGGGGTCAAAGAGGCTGCTTTGTTCGGCCTTTCGGTGCCGGGCCGACGGCTTTGCTTGGCTTCGAGGACGAAACGAGCCGCGCTTATAAAGGTCGATGCGTCCGCGTGCGGTAGAGCCATCCGGCTCGCGAAAGGTCACGGCGCGCTCAAAGGCGTAGGCGTTCAAGGCTGCGTCATGCGAGGCCTGGTCTGGGCGCGGCACCTCCAACACATCGCAAAGCTCGGACAGGAACAGCGCATAATTGGCGCGCTCCTGTCCGCCCTCGCCAACGGACCAACGGGCGATGAATGATTCAGAGGTGAGCCATTGGCATGGTCAGCCGCAATTGATCGCAAGACAATTAAACAATGAGGCGGAATTGATATTAGAGCATGGCTGAAAACTGTAGCCGCGCAACCTGCCCGAACAAACGATGCAGCGGGTGCGTTTGAAGGCCGAGCGAAACATGGGCTTTTCGGCCACAGTCTCGGCCCGCGCATTAAACGTCGAAGGCACTTCCTTGACTGTCTTTTTCCACCAAGAGGGAATGAGGCCCCATCGCATGGGAACAAGCTCTGGACCAGCATCCGCCAATCTCACAACATCGATTATGGTTGTCGGGGCGATGTTGTAGCGGGGGCGCAAATTGCGCGCCGGTTGGGTAAGACGACAAAGCTCAACCAGCTCGCGCCACGTGTAGCTTTGGGTGAAGCGTCCGCACATGGGGAAAACATATCATCCTACGCAAATTTGCGCAGTCACTGCGGTTTCTTCGACTTGAGAGCCTTCACAACATAGTCAGCGGCATCGCCCGAGCGGCGTTCGGTATTTCTGGGATACAGCGAGTTGCAGATCCTCCCGATATTCGCCCAGCCGACGCATTTTCCGTCCGGCCCCCATACCCAGGCGCGCAGCAATCGCCCGTCGATTTGGTAACTCTTGAGGCGCACTTGGCGGATGCTGCAAAAAGGTACGGGAAGAGGTACTATCGGCGTCCACCTCATTTTCCGATCATCGTTTCGCTGGAAACCATCGGTGCAGCGTTATCGCCGGTCTTCTCCAGAACGCTTGATTTGGAGAATCGCAAATGATTCGGCTTGTGACCCGGGAAAACCAACACCATTATCGAAACGAAATGGATCAGGCCTTTCGGTTGCAACATCGATTTCTGGCGGGAAACAAGCGCTCACGGAGACCGGTCCCGCTCCTAAGGCGGGAGACGGATCGCTTCGATAACATCCACGCCGTACATATGCTTTACATTAATCGGAACAAGGTGCGAGGATATCAGCGAATAGTTCCGACCACCCGGCCAAATTTATTGTCGGAGGTTTCGCCGGAACTTTGCGAAGTCAGCCCACCAGTGGGCGCTCACGTTTGGGAACTTTCGCGTCAATGCGTTCAACCGAATTACAGGGCCCCAGGAAGTTGCAAAATTGCAACCGCCCTTTGGGCAGGTTTGGTTGAATGGGGACTTGAGTGCGGCATTTCCAACTTCATCACAGAAATTGAGCCAGACTGCTTAATTCCTCTCGTCAGCCTCCACTTCAAGCCGATTTCTCTTGGCCTACCGCAGAAAATTGGTGGGCAAGAGATGTTGGCGGTTATACTTAGCTTCGATGAACGAACGCTCAATCGCATCCATGAGATAAGAGCTGAAAAAAAGAAGGTCCTTGTCGGAAATTCTCACCATCCCGATCCGCTTTATGCGTGAAAAGCAGAGACTGCGTTCCATGGGTGCATGAGAAAGTAGGCGACAGAAAGCAGCGTATTTGAATATACCTTAGGCTTGTGCGGCCTTCACCACCGCACTGTGGAATGGGTGCCTATCTCCAGGTAGCCAGCCACTACAATCAGTTCGCCGCCTGGTAGGCGATTAACTCGCCTTGCCAGGTCCTCCTCAATTGGCGGGTGCAGTCCAAACCTTTTTGGCCAAGTTTTTTAAATTCAGGTATTCCCAAAGCGCCACGCTCGTGGGCCTTGCCCGGACGGGCCAGCCGCTTGAGCACTTCCTCATAAGGCGCCTCCCACATCCCTGCTGGTTCCAGCGTGGCGACGTTGAGAAGCACGAGAAGCACCGTTTCGCAAAGGGAGCCCGTCTTGATGCGCCCGAGCCGGCCGTTCTTTCCGCTGCAGGCTCGGCCCTTGATTTGAATCCGTTCTTTGCCACGAAGGGCATCATAGCCGGCCTCGCGGGCAGGCGCGAGCGTTAGACCAAGAAGCTCAGCCGCGAAATATTCCGCGATTTCGCCGGTAACCCCGAGAGGTTTGCCAGTCAGCTTATAGTACTCGATTGCTAGCGGTCTTACGTCAGCGAGTATCTTTTTAATGCGTGCGCTCTTCTCATCCAGTGGGCTCATTTCAGAAACCCCTTACCTTGAGCCGATAGGTCACGACGGGAAAATAACTTAGCGGCCCGCGTTCTTCTGGAACACTCTTTCAGTTGCCCATTCGTGTTGAGTTATTTCAGGAGCTTTTTCGCCCTGAGGTAGTCCGCAACGATCTTGCCGATCATGTAGGAAATGCTGCGGTCTTCACTCTTCGCCAGCTTCTCAAGCGCCGCCCTAACATCTGTTTCGAGACGGACGCCAATGGGCGGTTCTTTTGCCATGCGCTGTTTTCCTAAGTTCCCGTATTGACAATACGCGATAACATCGTTATCTTATATTATCGCTAGCACATGCTGGCTATATCCGCAACCCAGTTGCGCTACCAGCCCACGTAATCAACAGGAGTCTTAGAATGGCAAAAGCTTTACAGAAACCGACCTTCGGCCTGCCATCGGTCGAAACCATCGCGGCCTGCGAAATCACCCAAACGAGCCACGAACTGCAAGCAGCGACGTTCAAGTTTCAGGCGCAAATGCGTGAGCTTGAGCACGTGTTCGAGTCCAAGGTAGGAGAGCTCCGGGCGCAATACATCGACAGCATCCGTGGCGTCACAGGCGACGCGAGAGATCAGATCTAACCGGCGCCGATTAAATACACCCATAGGAGAAAATCGGAAGATGACGACCAAACCAAAGCCCAGAAGGGCGCCAGCGAAGGCCACCAAGGCTCAGCCGGCACCGCAGGCAGCGCCCGCAAAGCCGGCGCGTAAGATCAGCGCGGCCGTGCGTCTTGTCGGCAGGTGGCGCTGGCTGGAGGCCGACGCGATGTACCAATCCGCCGTGGCCAAAACAGACGAGGGATCCGAAAAGCTGATTGCGGTTCATATCGAGGAGAAGCGCCAAATTGAAACAGAGCTGCTCGATGCGGTGCCGGAGGATTTTGAAGATGTGCGGGAGTTGCTCGCCCTCGCTGCCGAGTTTGCTTTACCCGGCGGCGCTAACATGATTGAAAATCTGACCGCTACGCTTATCCGCAATGTCGATGAGGCCTTGTTTGCCTTGCGGCGCGACGAACTGGCCAGCGAGCGCGAAAAGGCAATCGCGGAGGCGGAGAAAGATCTGGCGAGGGGTGTCGAATTTGCCACGACCTTTCGAAAAGCGATGGACAAGGCGCGGAAAGTGGGAGCTCAGTCATGACCCGCATAGCCTTCATCCTGCTCGCCTTAGCTTCCATTGCCATCTTCGCGGCAATCGCAGCAACGGCTATCGGGGCAAAGAGCCGCGATTGTATCTACTCACATTGTTCAGAGAACGGGACCCCTGATCCTAATGATCCAAAAGTCCAAACCGATTTGAAGACCTTCCATCGCCGATTGCGGGATGCGCAAGAGCACTGCCAGAAGGATATGTCTCCATACGTAAACCTTCAGGAATGCGTGATGGTGACTTATGAAGAGCTTTGGAGCGCAGATAATACCAGTAGTG
The DNA here is from genome assembly GCA_963785995.1 of uncultured Alphaproteobacteria bacterium. Classification (GTDB taxonomy): domain Bacteria; phylum Pseudomonadota; class Alphaproteobacteria; order Rhizobiales; family Beijerinckiaceae; genus Methylocapsa. Next base: position 8,732 of record CAWAXL010000036.1, on the reverse strand, counting down.
ACCGTCCGCATTGAGGAGTGATATCATTCCATTGAAAGATCGTTGCGGGCCACATGGATGCTTTGCCCCTGGCCTGCGCGCCTACCCAGACCAGGGGCGGCGGCCTGCGAATTCCGATTTATTCCGGCCACCTTTTCCGACGCGAAGCCGGCCGCCGTTACGATTTGATGTCGGCCACCATTCCGGAATGAAACCGGCCACCATTCCGATTTGAAGCCGGCCATATCGGCAGGCTCAAGAACCCGGTCCCCGCGGGTCAGCAACTCGGGCATTCGACTGCTCCTCATTTGACAACGAGGAGGGGCGGAATGCCGGCGAAGAGAGAGCTGACCAGGCGACAGATACGACAGATGCTTCGGCTGCATCATGACGGGGTGAGCGCCCGCGAGATCGGGCGCACGCTTGGGCTGGCGCGCAGTACGATCCAGGATAATCTCAAACGGGCGGAAAAGGCCGGGATCGGCTGGCCGCTCGCGCCGGAGCTCACCGACGGCATTCTCGAAGACCGGCTCTTCGCCAAGGCCGGTTTCAAGCCTGGCCAACGGCGGCGCACCGAGCCGGACTGGGTGGCGTTGGCGCGCGAACAAGCGCCCCGGCGTCAATCTGATGATCTTGTGGGAGGAATATCGGGACGCTCATCCGGAAGGCTATGGCTACAGCCGGTTCTGCGATCTTTTCCGGGAGTTCGAGCGGCGGCTGACACCGGTGATGCGCCAGCATCATGCCGCGGGCGACAAGGTCTTCGTCGATTATTCGGGCAAACGGGTCCCGATCGCCGACCCGGCGACCGGCGAGGTCCGCATGGCGGAAATCTTCGTCGGCGTACTCGGCGCATCGAATTACACCTACGCCGAGACGACCTTCACGCAGCAATTACCCGACTGGATCGGAGCGCATGTCCGCATGTTCCGCTTTTTTCGCGGTCTGCCTCGACTCGTCGTCCCGGACAATCTCAAGAGCGGCGTCAACAAGCCCTCGTTCTACGATCCCGAGGTCAATCGCAGCTATGCGAAGATGGCGGCGCATTACGATGTCGGCATCCTTCCGGCGCGACCGCGAAAGCCTCGCGACAAGGCTGCCGTCGAAGCCGGGGTGCGCTTCGCCCAGAGCTATATCCTTGGGCGGCTTGCGCAATCGAACCTTCTTCTCACTCGCCGAATGCAATGAGGCGATCGGGGAGGCGCTCGAGCGTATGAACACGCGCCCTATGCGCCGTCTTGGGGTCAGCCGCCGGGAGTTGTTCGAGACCATCGAGCAGCCGGCGCTGCGGCCGCTGCCGGAGACCGAATGGACCCGGTCGAGATTCGTGTGCGCGACACCTCCCTCAGCTTGCGCAGCGATGAAGCATCGGCCCTATTGATCGAGCGCACCGCTGTCGAGGCGAAGGTTGATCGAAAAGTTGCGATTACGGTCGCCATTGTCGGCAATCCGAACTGCGGCAAAACCACGTTGTTCAACGGTTTGACCGGGACCCATCAGCGCGTTGGAAACTGGGGAGGCGTCACGGTAGAGAAGAAGGTGGGCGAGTTTGAGTTTGCAGATCAGCGCTTCCATGTCGTGGATATGCCGGGGATCGATTCCCTGGACACCTATGACGAAGCGACATCCATGGACCAGAGGATCGCGCGAGATTATGTTCTCTCCGGCGAAGCCGACCTGATTATCAATATCATCGACGCCTCCCATCTTGAACACAGCCTCTATCTGGCAACGCAGTTGCTGGAAATGTCGGCTCGGTTGCAGGAGTCGAATTTGATGTCTATCAAATTGATATTACAATGATAAGTCTTGAACAATGAGCTGCAAGGCCAACACAAAGGCCAACAATTTTTGATAGTCCCCTTTCTTGAGGCTCGGTCCGCATTTTACCGCTTCTATCGACGCACACAGGCTTTGTCCCCCCTCACTCCACGAGGTTTAGGAGCGTCGTTCGCTTCCCGGTTCCTGCCGAGCCTCAGCCGCAGGACCAATGGGGGTTTGCCGCCTTGGCGCCCGAGAACTACATATGGCTCGTGCCCTCAACGTGGATCGCCATCATTCCTTCCTCCGCTGCAACTGCCTTTCGGTTAGCGGAGCGCGGGGACTGCGCCAAATTCGCTTCATACAGTGAAAAGGGCCGGCGGATTAAGACCGCCGGCCCTGTGTACTTTGAGAAGATTGCGCGGTTAAAAAGGATAGTAGCGAAGGCTGGTCAGGAATATATTTTCATTCCGCTCTGGCGTCCCGCCGATGCCGGGAAAACCAACGCGCTGGGTAAAGGAATATTGCAGGCCACCCGCTAAGCGGCCGAAAGGCCCCTTATAAATATTGTCCCAGAAACCCGCCGTGATTTGCCGGATCAATTTGGTGTTGCCAGTGCAGGCACTTGCGCCGGTGCCGGTGCCGAAGAATTCAATCGGGCAACCGCTGTTCACAAAATTCGCATTGCCCCAGCCGAACGGCGTATGAGCTCCGGGGATCGAAAGCCCCGCTTTGGAATTCTGGAATTCCTGACCGGCATAGGTATAGATGTCGAGCTCAGGGAAGGCATGCCAGACGGCGCCCGCAAGCAGCATGGTTTCCGGGATTGCCGCGAGGCTGCCGTCCGCGTTGAAGGTGACGTCGGGGAGTTGGGCGGTGCCATAACGGCCGATGCCCCGTCCAGTCATGCCGGAGAATTGGACTTCGAGAACCTTGGGAATAACCGGTACGAGGATCGAGCCCCCGACGCCGCCGCCTGTGGTGTTGTTGTTTTGATTGGGGATGCCTGTGCCGAAAGGAAACGCGGCAGTGCGGAAGGGATAGATGACTCTATCTTGGAAATTCCGGAAGATGCCAAAGGCTTCCATATGGAGGGTGCGATCGCCAATCGTCGGATCCCAGGCAAGCTTGCCGATCAGGTCTGGCATTTGATTGAGGGAAATCGCATTGGCGTTATTGAGCAGGGAACCGCCAACGATGCTGGTCTGAGGGAATGCGATGCCGGCAGCCCCCACCGTGTTGATGATGGCCCCGCCGTCGAACAGCGTTGGGGTGGTGCCGCCGAAAGTGGTCTGCGGATTTTCCGCCGATAGAGCGGCCCAGAAAGTTCTGTCGAAGTCCTTGACGATTCGGATCTGTGGGGTGCGCTGCCAAACAAAGCCCGGAACGTACTGGGCGTCGATCGTCAGCGGAATATCTTCCTGCCGCGGCAGAATGCCTTTGGTGTTCATGGTCGCCAGAGACCAGGTTTGACCGGCAAGCAGATGGGCGCCGAAATAGTCCTGATCCACCGTCAGGTAGAGGTGGCGGGCGCGGGGTTGATAGGAATTGCTTTCGTTGGAATTGGCGGTTTGCGCGGCCCCGAGGAAATCCAGTTCCCCATAGCCAGCGAGATGTGTCGCTGGATCAACATCACCTTGCACCAGCAATGAGAAGCGGCTCTGGCGCGCGGAGAAGCGGAATTCATTGGTATGGCTCGCGGGAACATTGGAGAAAGGAATGTTTTGATAGGGCGTCCCTATATCGGCGCCGATGAAGGGGCTGCGGGTCACGCTTTCCAATGCAAGGAAGCCGCCAGGTGTAATGGTGACGCCTTTAAACCAGATCGTGGAGGGGCCAAGAGTCGGCAGGCCGCGGACATCCGTTTCAGATTGGGCGAGGCCGCCGGGTCCCGGCTGTGGCGGCACACCAATTCCATATGTGGCTGGCACGGGTGCCGGGCCCGGCACCGGTTGCGCTTCCACTTGCCGGATCTGGGCCTGGGTTTGCTTCTGTTTGCGAGCCTGCTCATTGACCTTTGCTTCGAGCTGCTTCAGCCGTTCCTTGAGGAAGCGGATCTCGGAGGTTGTATCCTCGGCATGGACTTGCGTCGCCTGGACAGCCACAAGAGCGCCAAGAGCCATCGCGACGGCTGCTCGCTTATGCTTGTAGCTCTGCTTCCCGCCAAGCTTAATATCTTGCGTTTTCATGATGTTGTGTCCCCTCAAATCTGTCGTGCATGAGGAAACCGGATAGCAACGGTCCGTGACAGCGAAGCATCATCTAAGCTATGAAAATTAAAACCTATTTTAATGTTGCGCCCGAGCATTCGATCAACAAATTGAAATGAAAATAAGTTTTGGCCTTCTGGCCAAGAATGGGTCCGATCCTTTCAAATCCGGCGTGACGAAATTAGCACAGCAGTAGGACATCCCATCGGAACAGCCGAAAGCAATGCCGTAATCACAACAGCTTGTCCTTCCGTATAGCTTTCACTCTCGGAATCGTCGTATTTGACAAGTTTGTGAACCTTATTTCATGAAGTAAGTTTCATGAAACAAGTTTTATGAATTTTGAGTGTGAAAATCTATTAAAGCACCCAAGATTAAGCAGTGGTTCTAGTGAGCAAAGTGAGCACTCGCGGTTCACGTCGCGGACAAATGAGCCGGCAAGATTCGTTGCAATCATGGTCTCAATGATTAATCCAGAGCAAGAGGTGGACCACGGACAGGCTCCGGCCTCTGCGTCCGCCTCAAAAATTCCCGTTCTGCTCGTCGAGGACGAGCCGGCCATGGCGTGGGAGATCGCAGCGGAATTGACGAGTCTCGGCTATTTGGTGCGTATCGCCGAAACTGCAGCGGACGGACTCGCGGAAGCCCGCTCGCGCGGGGCGGAACTCCTGATCGTGGATCGCATGCTCCGGGGAACGGACAGCCTTTCCATGATCGAGATCTTGCGGAGCGAAGGCATTCGAATTCCGGTGCTCGTTGTGAGCGCGCTCGCCTCCGTCGACGAGCGAATCCGTGGATTAAAGGCAGGCGGAGACGATTATCTCATTAAGCCCTTCGCCATGGGCGAATTAGCGGCGCGCGTGGAAGCTCTTTTACGCAGATCGAGCGACTCGCGGACCGTCATTCTTCAGCTGGGGCCGCTTAAGATCGATCTGATCGAACGCACCGCGTCCCGGGGCGCGCGCATTCTCGATCTGCTGCCGACCGAATTCAAGCTCTTGGAATATCTTATGCGGCGTCCTGGCCAGATCGTAACCCGCACCATGCTGCTGGAGGACGTTTGGCATTATCGCTTTTTGCCTCAGACCAATTTGGTGGACGTCCATATCGGTAAGTTACGGCGCAAGGTCGACTTGGCAGGCGATCCGCCGCTCATTCATTGCGTTCGCCGCGCCGGATTCATGCTTCGTGCGGACGAGTGAGCTTTTCAAGACTTCGACTTTCCGGTTGGCCCTCTTCTTCGCGCTGGCAGTGACAGTCTCGGCCGTCGTGGTGTTCATATTCATCTACGAACAGGTGGGGTCATACAATGTGACCCGGCTGGACTATTTACTTGAGCAGGAGGTTGCGAGGGCCGTAAACCAACCCGAAGACAGAATTAAACGTGAGCTTGAATTGCGGTTTACTGCCGACCTGCGCCATCTCGACTACGCGGCACTGTTCGACAAGACCGGCGAGCTTCGGTATGGCAATTTAGCGTCGATCCCGAAGGATCTTCCCATCGACGGCATGGCGCACACCTTGCACGTGCCGACCATGCGCGCTCCCGATACCGGAGCCGAGACGGCGGTCTTCGTCGCCGGCCGGAGGCCAGATGGCAGCATCGTGCTGCTGGGCCGAAGCCTCTACCTCGTGAACGCATTCAAGCGAGCTGTCGTTGAAGCCTTGATCATAGGTCTCTTGCCCGCGATCCTGTTGGCGCTTGTCACGGGAGCGATCTTCAGTTTACGCAGCACCCGCCGCCTCAAGGCGATCAATGAGACGATCGTTCGCATTATGCACGGCGATTTGCAGGAAAGACTGCCTGCGAACGGCAAGATGGACGATCTGAACTATGTCACGAGCGCGGTTAATCTCATGCTCGACGAAATTGTTCGTCTCGTCGGTCAAATCAAAAGCGTAGGAGACAATATCGCCCATGATTTGCGCGCACCCTTGGCGGTCATGCATGCCAAGCTCGAACGAGGTCTGAAGAGCCAAACCGATCACGACTTGCGAGTCACGGTGGAGTGCGCGCTTACCGACCTCGATCATGCGCTGACCACTGTTACGGCGTTGCTTCGGATCTCCGAAATCGAATTCGGCCGCCGGCAGATTGGCTTCGCCAAGGTGGATTTGTCGGAGGTTTGTCTCTCTGTCTTCGACCTCTACCAGCCGCTGGCGGAAGCCAAGCAGATCGAGTTTACGCTGAATGCACCGGCGCCGCTTTCGATCGAAGGTGATTTCGATCTGTTGGTTGAGGCGGTCGCCAATCTTGTCGACAATGCGATCAAGTTCACGCCGAGGGGGGGCTGGATCGCCATCACCGCAAAGGTGATGGGGGATGGCTTTATTGCTCGGGTGTCGGATAGCGGCCCCGGTGTCGCGCCGGAGGAGCGCGAGCATATTTTCAAAAGATTCTATCGCTCGGGCAAATATCGGCACATTCCCGGCACAGGCTTAGGCCTGAGCATGGCGGCGACGATTGTCGACGTTCACGGCTTCGAACTTTGTATCGACGATACTCAACTCGGGGCCACCTTCCAGATTTCCGGGCGCTTGGCAAAGGAGATCGCAGCCCCGTCGTTGGATAAGACGCCAATAATCGACCAGCAAAAGCGGGACGGTCGGGACGAGGCCAAAGGATAAATTTTTTTATAATAAACCTTGGCGCGAGGCGGGTGTATGCAAGCCCGGTCGGCAACTTAGCTGCCGGCGCGGCGAACCAGGCCGGAGTTGTTCGAGGCCATTTCGATGCTAGCCATCGTCCGATTGGCGCTTCGGCGTCCTTATACATTCGTGGTCATGGCGATCCTGATTTCGATCTTTGGCTCGCTGGCCGCGAATTCGGACGCCCATCGATATTTTTCCCAACATCGGTGTCCCTGTCATCAGTGTGATCTGGACCTACAATGGATTGCCCTCCGACGATATGTCGGGCCGCATCGTCTATTTCTATGAACGTTCGCTCACGACCACGGTCAACGATATCGAACATATCGAGTCACAATCCGTGCAAGGGTATGGAATCGTCAAAATATTCTTCCAACCCTCGGTGGATATCAATGCTGCGCAAGCACAGGTAACCGCCGTATCGCAAACCGTGTTGAAGCTCCTTCCGCCGGGCGTTACCCCGCCGCTCGTCTTGACCTACAACGCCTCCAGCGTGCCGATCCTGCAGGTGGCGCTCTCCAGCGATACACTCTCACAAGCTAAGCTCAATGATCTCGGGCTGAATTTCATTCGGCCTCAGCTGGCCACTGTCGCCGGCGCGGCGCTGCCTTCGCCCTATGGGGGCGTGGTCCGTCAGGTGCAAGTCGATCTCGATCAGCACGCTCTGCATTCCTATGGTCTTTCGGCGCAGGACGTCGGCAACGCCCTCGCCGCGCAGAATCAGATCACGCCCGTCGGCACCGAAAAGATCGGCAAGTTCGAATATACGGTCAATCTCAACGATTTGCCGAAACGCATCCAGGAATTCAACGACATGCCGGTGAAAGCGGTTAACGGCACCGTCATCTTTATGCGTGATATCGCCTATGTGCACGATAGTGCTCCGCCCCAAACCAACGTCGTCCAATTGAATGGACGCAAGGGCGTGCTGATGACGGTTTTGAAATCGGGCTCTGTTTCAACCTTGGATATTATCGCCGACGTCAAGAAAATGTTGCCGATTATCGCGAAATTGATGCCTAAGGGATTGGAAATTAAGCTCGTTGGCGACCAATCTGGCTTTGTCAAATCCGCCGTCGGTAATGTTATCCAGGAAGGCGTGATCGCGGCTGCTTTGACCGGCCTCATGATTCTTCTCTTTCTCGGAAGCTGGCGCTCGACGCTCATCATCACGGTGTCGATCCCGCTGGCGATCCTTGCCTCGCTTACTGCACTGTCGGTGTTAGGACATACAATCAATGTTATGACGCTCGGCGGTCTCGCGCTTGCGGTCGGCATCCTTGTCGACGACGCAACGGTCACGATCGAGAACATCAATTGGCACCTTGAGCACGGCAAACCGGTCGAACCAGCCATCCTCGATGGCGCGCGTCAAATTGTGGTTCCCGCCACCGTTTCCTTGCTCTGCATTTGCATCGCTTTGGTGCCAATGTTCGGTCTTGCCGGCGTTTCGGGCTATCTTTTCCGTCCGCTCGCGGAAGCCGTCGTCTTCGCAATGATCGCTTCTTATGTCTTGTCGCGCACGTTGGTGCCGACAATGGCCAATCATCTCCTGCAACCCCACCAAGCGTTGCCGCATCGGGATAGCGACGCCAACCGTTCCCAGGCTAGAACCAATCCGCTGGCGCGTTTTCAAAAGGGCTTCGAGCGGCGTTTTGAGCAATTGCGTGATGCGTATCGTGGCCTATTGGGTCTCGCCCTCCGCCATCCGAGGGGTCTCATCGCCGGTTTTTTTGGCGTGACGGCTCTTTCGTTTGGGCTCGCACCGTTTCTCGGCGAGAATTTTTTCCCGGACATAGATGCAGGCGCGATCAAACTCCACGTTCGCGCACAGCCGGGCATGCGGATCGAGGAAACGACAGCCTTGTGTAACCGGATTGAGCAAAGGATCCGTGGCATCATCCCACCGGCCCAGCTCGAAAATATTGTCGATAATATTGGCATGCCGGTCAGCGGTATAAATCTTTCCTACGGAAATTCGGGAACGATCGGCGTATTCGACGCCGATATTCTTATCTCGCTGAAGGAGGGAGCGACCTCCACATCCAATTACGTCAAAATTCTGCGCGAGACTTTGCCGCGCGCTTTTCCCGGGACGACGTTCGCGTTTCTTCCTGCCGATATCGTGAG
>CAWAXL010000035.1:0-280570 GCA_963785995.1 uncultured Alphaproteobacteria bacterium | reverse complement strand
GTCGAAATCGGGGGCACAAACCGATAAAGGAGGGTTAAACCGGCCGCGATAACTGCTAGGGCCAAGCCTGCTATCAGGAGAAATCTGATGATATTGGCCAATAAACCGCGGCGACGGGACTTTGATGCCATGCCCGAGCCTTGACCGATCACGCCCAATCGGGCAAGCCGAACCTCGGCTTTGTTGCCATTTTGGCAGTACGGCGCAGGCCTTGATGTCCGGTTTTTCCGATCCAATCGGACTTCGGGAGTTTGGATGCAACGAGGAAAACAGCACGATGACGAGACGATGAGCGGTCGCACGCATGAAAGCGAATTTGAGACGAGGCTGACGGAGATTGCCGATGCGACGGAGCATATGCTCAATTCGCTGTTGAGCCCTCGCACCCTGCCGGGTGAGACCGCGCGGCCCGCGCGATTTCTCGAGGCCATGCGCTACGCCAGTCTCGGCGGCGGCAAAAGGCTGCGGCCCTTTCTCATGATCGAGACCGCCCGTCTGCTCGGCGTCGAAGGAGCCGGTGTCTTGCGTGCGGCGGCCGCGCTCGAAATGATTCATTGCTATTCGCTCGTGCATGACGACCTTCCGGCTCTCGACAATGACGATTTGCGCCGGGGACGGCCCACAACCCATAAAGCTTTTGACGAGGCCACTGCTATTCTTGTCGGCGACGGTCTTCTGACCTATGCCTTCGACGTGACGGCGGATGAGGTAACCCATCCCGATCCGGCGGTTCGCATCGAACTCGTCCTCGCTTTGGCGCGCGCGGCTGGTCTTGGCGGCATGATCGGCGGCCAAGTTCTCGATCTCGAGGCTGAACGAGCGGTCGAACCGCACCGCGCCGACGAAGTCATCAAGCTTCAATCGATGAAGACCGGCGCGCTTTTGCATTATGCGGTTGAAGGCGGTGCCATTCTGGCGCGCGCCCCAACGGCCGCGCGCGCCGCCCTCTCCGCCTATGGATTGGCTCTTGGCGCCGCCTTCCAGGTCGCCGATGACATCCTCGATGTCGAGGCGGACGAACTGGCCCTCGGCAAGCGCGCCGGAAAAGATGCCGAACGCAATAAGGCGACCTTGGTGGCCGCGCTCGGCCTCGACGCGGCGCGGCAACGCCGTGACAGCCTCGTGGCATCCGCGATTGCGGCTCTCGATGCCCTCCCCTCAGGGGCCGACACCAGCGTTCTAAAAGAGGCGGCGCGCTTTGTCGCGGCACGGCATCATTAGAGACCCCGACTTTAAAAGGTCATTCTTGGGGTCTCATAGTCATCTTTATGATCCGCCTTAGGATCGAATTTTCAACCGCTCCGGGCCAAGAGAAGGATTTCGCTCGGCGTAATGACAGAGTCATAATAGGTCGTCTTTGTATATTTTTTGTCTGTTTCATGAGGGATTTCCGCCATGGGCATCGATATTTTGGTGCATGCCGGCTCCGACGAGGCGTTCATCGCATGGAGTTCTGAATTCATTCCGGATTGCCGTGGCTTCGTCCTGCGGCGGCGCGTCAAGCGCGGCCCGGGGAGTGCCCCCAGTCCGAACACGCTGACGGCCCCCGATCCTGAGGGTTTCGTCGAAGAAATCGTGGCGAGCTGGGTCGGCTTCGCGGATGGGCCGGATGTTCCGGAAGGAACAAGGGAACCCACGACGATTTGGCCGATCCAGAAATATTTGTGGTCGGATTTTGCGGTCAATGCGGGCGACGTCGTGTCCTATCAAGTCGGCGCGATGGTCGGATCCCGGAACGCCTTGCGGGAAGAAACAGGGCTTGCGTCGCCGTGGAGCCCCGATGTCGGCATTGGCGCTTTGACTGAAGGCAGAATGTCCTGCTTCTTCAACCGCGGAATCGTTGCGAGCCAATGGTTGGCGCGGCTTCTGCCGTCTGATCCGGATCCAAAAAAAGACTCAGCCGCAAAGGGTAGAAAGCTCACCGAGATCATCGCCACACCGGGAGACACCGTCCGCAATTTTCTCGCAGGTCCTTTGCGGGAGCAGCTCGTCAGTTTGCTCGATGATGCCAAGTCTTCGAAGGGACACGTCTATGCGGCCTTGTTCGAACTTGGCGATCCCGAGCTGATTCCTCTTCTCAAGCTGCTCCGCAAGCGTGCACATATTGTGCTCGGCAACGGAAGCGTCAAGAAGAAGGGCGACGACGAGAACGCCGACGCGCGCCAAGAGCTCGCCGAGGTCTGCGATGTCCGCGATCGCTTTTCGGCGCCGCGCGCGCTCGCACATAATAAGTTCCTGATCATCTGCGATGCCGACAAGAATCCTCTGACGGTCTGGACGGGAAGCACCAATTGGACGGAGACGGGGCTCTGCACTCAGGCGAACAACGGGCTTCTGATCGAAAATCCGGCCGTTGCAAGCGCCTATCTCGATCAGTGGAAGGCGATTGCCAAGGCGGGCGACGATACACCCCAAAGTCTGAAGGCGGAGAATGAAACCCCGCACAAGATCGCCCGCGCGAAGGGCCTGACATTATGGTTCACGCCGATGGCGGAACCGAACGATCTCGAACAGGCGGGTGAACTGATCGCCAATGCGAAAAATGGCATTCTCTTCCTTATGTTCAATCCGGGACCGCGCGGGACGCTGCTGAACGACATCATCGAACTCGCCTCGCCCTCGAGCCAAAATTTCAATCCCGATCTTTATATCCAGGGAGTCGTCAACCAAAATCCCGGGACAGCCAAGAATCCCGTGACTCTCTTCAACCGGGGCGACCGGATCGAGGCCAATGCCGACGTGGTTCTCCCCGCCGCCATCAACGAGCGGCTGAAATTTTGGACCAAGGAACTCCTGAAACTGCCGACCGCCCATGCGATGGTCCATAGCAAGGTCATCGTCATCGACCCCTTTGGCGAGCATCCCGTGGTCATGACCGGCTCCCATAACATGGGGCCAAAGGCGAGCGGCGTGAACGACGAAAATTTCGTCATCATCGAAGGCAATGGAGAGCTTGCCTCCGAATACGCGACCAAGATCATGGAAATCTACAATCAATACCGCTGGCGCGCCTCGCGGCAAACCGCGCCGGAAGCCCAGCGCTGGTCCGGCCTCGCCGACAATGACGCATGGCAAATCGGTGCGCCTGGCGCCGACGCCAAGACCCAAAGTTACGATAAGCGCCGTCTACGCGAACTCGCATTCTGGTTCGGCAAAAGCTGAAGCCGCGTTAGCAGGCGATTCGCAGAATGGGTCAAAGCTGGACAAGCTTTTGAGGGGCGCCTATCTTCGCCCCGCAGCGGCGACCAGCGTGCCTCGCAGATGAGGGGCGAGCCGACCGGCCTAAGGCCTATCCTTGATCACGGTTGCCAGACAAGCCTTGATGAAACCTCTCGTTCCATACCTCGTCGTGCGAGGCCATCCGCGTCTCTTTTTGGGCGTGGTGGTCGGCTTTCTGGCGTTTTATTTCCTGCCGGCTCAATCCCAACTTTCAGCCAGACTGTTGATCGGTTGGAATGCTGGAACCTGGTTCTACTTTATTGCCTCCAGCATCATGATCGCCCGTGCTTCGCCCGAAATCGATAAAGCGGCGGGCGAAGCAGACCGATGAGGGAAGATTTTTCATTCTCGTGTTCACGAGCCTTGCCGCGCTTGCCTGCATCGCAGCCATCGTCGCCCAGCTCGCCGCGGTCAGGGAGCTCCATGGGTTGAGCAAGAGCCTACACGTGGGGCTCGCTGCGGCGACGATCGTCAGCGCGTGGCTGTTCATCCATCTGACCTTCGCCTTGCACTACGCCCATGATTATTTCGACGAAATTGAAACGGAGCCCGGCAAACCCCCGGCCGAGCGCGGGGGTCTGAGGTTCCCTGGAACCCCGGACCCCGATTATTATGATTTCCTGTATTTCTCTTATGTGATCGGGGTGGCCTGTCAGACCGCCGACGTCGATATTACCTCATCGCCGATGCGGCGCACCGCGCTTGTTCATTGCGTGCTTGCGTTTTTCTTCAATAGCGCTGTGCTGGCCCTTACCATCAATATCGCAGCGGGACTCATTTAAAGCCTGGGGCCACCAGGATAACCTCATGTCTTGCTGGTTTGCGCCTCGGCCGTTTTCATTTGCTGCTCATCGGGAAAGTTCGCAATCCTGACCCGTTCGCTTAAGCCCGGCGCCAGGAATCCGAACACCCGGCCGTAGAAATCGAGCTCCAGTTCGAGCACGCGGCGCATTGTTTCGGCTTTGCGGAAGCCGTGGCCCTCCCCGGCGAAAGCATAATAGGCAACCGGCAAGCCCTTCGCCGTCATGGCGTCGACCATGGTCCGTGCCTGGTTGGGTGGCACGGTCTTGTCATCCTCGCCCTGAAAAAAAATGACCGGGCAGGAGAGCTGATCGATATGATGGATCGGTGACCGTTCGGCATAGAGGTCTCGCGCCCGAGGCAAGGGGCCGATCAGCCGGTCGAGATAGCGCGACTCAAACTTGTGCGTATCTGTCGCCAATAACATCAGATCGCCAACCCCATAAAAGCTGGCGCCGGCTTTGAAAATATTGAGCGAGGTCAGCGCGACAAGGGTGGTGAAGCCCCCGGCGCTGCCGCCACGAATAACCAAGCGCGCTCCATCGACGAGCCCACGTTCGACAAGATAAGTCGCGGCGGCGGCGCAGTCCTCGACATCGACGATGCCCCATTTTCCATCGAGACGGCGGCGATAGGCGCGGCCAAAGCCGGTTGAACCGCCATAATTGACATCGACGACGCCAAAGCCACGGGTGGTCCACCATTGGATCGCCAGCGAAAAACTGTTTGTCGTCATGCTGGTCGGGCCGCCGTGCGACAAGACAATCAGCGGCGGCCGATCCGCCTCGGGACCTCTGTGATCGAGATTTTTCGGGGGATACCAAAACGCATGCCCAAGACCGCGGGGCGTCATGAACGAGATCGGCTCACCGATCGAAATCGCTTCCTTGGGCAGGACATCGGGCGCGGCCCTGCGCAGGACGATGGCCTCGCCGCCATCGAGCCTCGGCAGCAGGTTGACCGAGGGCGCTGCGTCCGAGCGGGCAGCAACAAAACCGAGACCCTCGCCGATCGCGCGCGGACAGTCCGCGACCTGACCAATCTCGAGCGGCTCGATTTGCCCTTCCGCAATCACGGCGGCGGTACGGATCCCCTCGCGCACAATCGCCACGACAATCCGTCCGTCGGGCAAAAAATCATAATAGCGCTGCCGGAACACCCAATGCGGGCCGCCGATCTCGGCTTCCACCGGCGCCAAGGCTTCAACCTCAGTGCCCCGCAAGCGATATGGATTCCACCAGCCGGTGCGGTCGGAACAAAAATGCAGGACGCCCGCCGTGGACCATTGAGGTTGCACGATGGATTCGGGCGTTTCACCCGCCACGAGCCGCGGGGCCTGAACCAGACCCTCCTGGGAGAAATCGCCAACGAAAAGCTGGGTCCGGTCCCAAGGCATGTCGGGATGCGTCCAGGCGATCCAGGCGAGCCGCTCAGAGTCGGGAGAAAGGCGTGGCGAGCTGAGAAAATCCGGGCCTTCGACCAACACCCTCTCGCTTCCCTCGAGATCGAGCGGCAGCGCGACGATCGCCGCTTTTGGATCGGTCGGCGGTCTTTGACGATGGTCCTCCCGCACCGCAAGCACGCGCTTGCGTGTCAGGTCGAGTTCGAAATCGGCGTAGCGGCACCCGTCCGGCGTTGCGATCTTGCGGGGTGTGGCACCGGGTTCAATATACCAGACGGTGCCCTCGGAGCGGTCGGAGAAGACGATGTGGCCCTGCCCCGCCACATAGGCGCCGCCGCCATATTCATGGACCCGGCTGCCGACATCGAAGGGCGAGGGAGTGAGCTCGTCGATCTGGCCGTCGGCCCGCCGCCGGCACAGTACGAAACGCCCTTTTTCATTCGGCCGGGATTCGAGCCAGTAAAGATCGTCCGCATCGACGCTCAGGGCGCCGAGCCCGACGACGGACTTGGTCATAAGTTCGACGCTGACCGGCGAGGCCCAGGCCCCGTAGGGGGCGGTCACCTCGCTCACCGGTGACCCGAATGCTGGCGTTCGGCCAGAGGACAGCAGGGGGTGTGAGAATAGAGAATCTGTTGCACGGCTCATTCTGCGCTGTGGAGATGCGCAAGCCAAGCCCGCGATTTTTCAGGGGGGGGGTGTTGAGGGCCGGACAGAAGAAGCCGCCGGCCCAAAACCATGGTCTAGGCGGAAATCTTGCGGCATTCCTCCGCGCATGCCTTGCACGCTTCGCCACAGGTTTTGCATTCGGCGATTTTCGGGAACTTTTCGCATTCCTTCTGGCAGTCGCGTGCAAACCATTGCGACGACCTTGGCGAAATGGCCAGTATGCTCGGAATTGACCGCCGCCAAGGTCTGCAGCGCGTTGCAGGCGGCGACGAGCTGAACGGCCACTTCGGCGCAGCCGGCCATGCTCGTGTCCTTCATCGCATACATGCCGAGGCAGTGCCGCAGACAATCGTTGCCCGTCGCGACGCAATGCGCGGCAGCTTCCTCGAGCGCCTTAAACTTGGGCGGATGCATATTGGACTCTTCGGCCTGGGCAAAGGCCTGTGAAGCCGAGGCGACCGCTGCGACGGTTCCGGCGGCTGCGATGAATTCACGACGATCCATGATGTTTCTCCTTCGTTTAAGCGCGCCGGCGACCCCAAATGTCCCGAGATTTAACGCCCGCGCGGCCATAGAAGATATAGAGCGCTCACGGCCTGCTTTCCACATAACTGTGAAGGTTCTTTTTTTCTGTTCGATGGTTTCTCTATAATTTTTATCAACAATATTGCCGGGGGCTCAAGCGGCCGCCTTTTGATAGTCCTTAATGTCCGAAAAAATGATTTCCGGCCAACGCTCCTGCTCATATCTGAGGTCGAACGCCGAGGCCGCCAAAAAAACCGGCGAGCCGTCCAAATCGCGAGCCATGGACGATGGATGCGCGTGAATGAATTTGTCGCACTCGGCCGGAATCTTCGCGGCGATCCAGCGGGCGAATTCAAACCGGCTCGTCTCGAAACTGACCCCCAGACCATATTCGGCCTCAAGCCGCTCGGCCAGGACATCGAGCTGCAGGGCGCCGACTACTCCGGCGATTGCGCCGGAGCCGTCATTCGGCAGGAACAGCTGGACCACGCCCTCCTCTGCCATTTGGCCGAGAGCTTCGCGCAATTTCTTTGCTTTCATGGCATCGCCGATCTTGACGCGCCGGAGAATTTCCGGCGCGAAACTTGGCACGCCGCGAAACACGAGATCCTCCCCCTCGGTCAATGTATCGCCAATGCGCAAAGTCCCGTGGTTGGGAATGCCGACGACATCGCCGGCGTAGGCTTCCTCGGCAAGTTGACGATCCTGGGCGAAGAAAAATTGCGGCGAGTTGAGCGCGATATTCTTGCCGGTGCGCACGAGCCTAGCCTTCATGCCGCGCGTCAATTTGCCCGAGCACACGCGCATGAAAGCGATCCGGTCGCGATGATTGGGGTCCATGTTCGCCTGAATCTTGAACACGAAGCCGGTCATCTTCGGTTCCCGCGCATCGACGCTACGCGATGACGGCCTCCAGCCCATGCGGCGGCGGTGCAAAATCCCTGAGCGCGTCGATGAGATCGCGCACACCGAAATTGCGCAAGGCGCTGCCGAAAAAAACGGGCGTCAGATGGCCTTGCAAAAACGACTGACGGTCGAATCGCTTCAGTCCCTCGCGTGCGAGCTCGATCTCGCTCGCGGACGGGCGCAAAATCGGCCTCATCCAGGAGGCCGGCAATGAAAGGATCGCCAGGGCCGCTGACAGATACCGGCTCGCTATCGCGATCGAGACGACGCACCACGTTGCGCTGCAAATCGATAGGTGCCCGCAAAGGCGCGGCCCCGTCCCAGCGGCCAGGTGATAGGCGCGACGTCCAGCGCGAGCGTTTGCTCGATTTCGTCGAGAAGATCGAAAGGATCCCGCGTCTCGCGGTCGAGCTTGTTGATGAAGGTCAGGATCGGAATATCGCGCAGGCGGCAAACTTCGAACAGCTTGCGCGTCCGTGCCTCGATGCCCTTTGCCGCATCGATCACCATGATGGCAGAGTCGACCGCCGTCAGCGTGCGATAAGTGTCTTCGGAGAAGTCCTCGTGCCCCGGCGTATCGAGAAGATTATAGACGCAATCGCCATATTCGAACGTCATCACCGAGGTGACGACCGAGATCCCGCGCTCGCGTTCGATCCCCATCCAATCGGAGCGGGTCTGGCGCCGGTTCGCCTTGGCGCGGACCTCGCCGGCAAGCTGAATCGCGCCGCCGAAAAGCAATAGCTTCTCAGTGAGCGTGGTCTTCCCCGCGTCGGGGTGGGAGATGATGGCGAAGGTTCGCCGCCGGGCGACCGGATCGAGAGCGCTCATGCCAATGCTTCGCGGTAAGCCATCCAGAAAATGAAATGCACTACGCGCAGCCCCGTCTTTTTCATTCGGCGGCCGAACGCGACTCGGGAGAGCGCCGCTCCGCAAGTACATCTTCCAGCTGCGCCGAGCGCTTCTCCTTGTTGTGATTGCGCGCGATCAGCGTGTAGATCGCTGGCGTCACGAAGAGCGTGAAAATCGTGCCGATGCTCATGCCCCCGGCGATCACAATCCCGATCGCGAAGCGGCTTTGCGCGCCGGCGCCCTCGGCGAAAATCAAGGGGATCATGCCGACCACCATCGCCGCCGTGGTCATGAGGATCGGACGCAACCGCACCGAGGCCGCATGTTCGATGGCCTCACGGCGAGCAAACCCTTCGTGTTCCTGCAGCCTGTTGGCAAATTCGACCATCAGGATTCCATGCTTCGAAATGAGGCCGATCAGGGTGACAAGGCCGATCTGCGAATAGATGTTCATGCTGGCCATGCCGACGACCCCAAGGAGGTTCAGGGGCAAAAGCGCGCCGAACATCGATGTCGGAAGAGCAATCAGAATAATTAAAGGGTCACGAAAGCTTTCGAATTGTGCCGCGAGCACCAGAAATATCACGATGAGCGCAAAGATGAATGTGATGAGCAGCGTATTGCCTTCGTGAACAAACTGCCGGCTTTCACCCTGGAAATCGACGCTATAGCCTTGCGGCAGAAGTTCCTTGGCTTTCTGCTGCAAAAAATCGATGGCTTCGCCGAGCGTGCGTCCAGGATATGGCACGCCTTGCAAGGTCGCCGAGTTCAATTGCTGAAAAGTCGGCAATCCATTCGGCTGCACGCTTGTCGACACGCTCGCAACCGTCGAAAGCGAAACCAGCGAACCGGAACTGGTCCGCACCTGATAGCGGGTGAGCCAATCGGGCGTCAGCCTGAACTCGCGCGGCGCCTGCGGAATGACTTGATAACTGCGACCGTGCAGGCTGAATCGGTTCACATAATTGCCACCGAGCAAAGTCGCGAGCGAGGTGCCGATATCCATCATGCTGATACCGAGCCGATTGGCTTTATCGGCGTCGATCTTGAAATCGATCTGCGGCAAATCGAATTTGAGGTCGCTGTCGGTGAAGATAAACAGCCCGCTTTCGCGCGCGGCCTTCTCGACCTCGGCCATGACATTCACGAGCTGCTGGTAGTCCGCAATGGTCCGAATCACGAATTGCAGCGGCGGACCCCCGGTCGAACCCGGCAGCGGTGGAGGCCCAAAGGCGAGGACCTGAGCTCCGGTCACATCGGCGAACTTTGGCTGGAGAGATTCCATGATCTCCTTTTGACTGCGCTTGCGCTCGCCCCACGGCTGCAGGATAAGACCGCCAAAGCCTTGATGCACGCTTCCTTCGCCATTGATGAGAAACACGTGATCCTTTTCGGGAATGCCGTCGGCGGCTTTTCCGACTTGCGCCGTTGCCCTCTCCATATAATCGAGGTTGGCGTATTGCGGAGTCTTGATCAAAGCGAAAATCGCTCCTTGATCCTCCTGTGGCGCCAGCTCCTTTGGCGTGGTGATGAACAACAAGGCCGTGATCGCCAAAATCCCGACGAGGATTAGCACAGTCAGGGCGCGAAAATTCAGCGTCTTGTGAAGCCGCCGTTGATAACGCAGCCGCAGCCGTTCAAACATCCGGTCGAGGAATGCGGCAAAGCCGCGCCCTCCCGGCTGCGGCGGCTTCAGGAGGAGGGAACACATCATCGGCGACAAGGTGAGGGCAACGATGCCCGAAACGATGACCGAGCCCGCAAGGGTGAAGGCAAATTCCCGAAACAGGGCGCCGGTCAGACCGGAAACGAAGCCGATTGGTGCATAGACGGCAGCAAGCGTGATCGTCATCGAAATCACCGGCCCGGTGATCTCGCGCGCACCCTGCAAAGCCGCCTCGACCGGCTTCATTCCCTCTTCCATGTGCCGGTAGATATTTTCGACCACCACGATAGCGTCGTCCACCACAAGCCCGATCGCCAGGACGAGCGCGAGCAGGGTCAACAGATTGATTGAATAGCCGAGCACATAAAGAACGATCATCACCCCGACGAGCGACAGCGGGATCGTCACGATCGGGATGATCGTCGAGCGCAAATTGCCGAGGAACAAAAAGATCACCACGACAACAATCAGCGCGGCTTCGAGAAGGGTTTTCTCGACCTCGTAGATCGAAGCCCGAATGAATTTCGTTGCGTCATAGGCAATCGAGGCATCGAGGCCGGCGGGAAGCTGCGATTGAATTTCGGGAAAGGCCTTGCGGACCTCGTCGATGACATCGAGCGGGTTGGCCGTGGGCGTGGGATAGATGCCGACAAAGACGGCCTTCAATCCGTCGAATGTCGATGAGGAATCGACCGACTGTGGGCCGAGCTCGATGTCGGCAATATCGCCCAGCCGTATCAACGCATCGTTGCGCGCCGCGATGACCAATTGTCCGAAGGCCCGGGCGGAATTGAGCGACGTCTCGGCGTTGATGGTTGTCTGGACGAAGTCGCCCTTGATCTGTCCGGGGGCGCTGGTGAAATTATTCGCAGCCAGCGCGAGCGAAACATCCGAGGGGGTCACGCCCCGCGCGGCCATTCGATTGGGGTTGAGCCAAACCCGCATCGCAAAGGTCTGACCGCCAAGGATCTGGGCGTTGGCGACGCCGTCGATCGTCTGCAGCTTTGGCTGCACCACCCGGTTCAAATAGTCGGTAATTTGCGAGGGGTTCAGGGTCCTCGAGTTGAACGACATATAAAGAACGGCCGTCGATTCGCCGGTCTGTTTGACGACCACCGGATCGAACGCTTCGCGCGGGAGAACATATTTGACCTGATTTATCTTCGACAAAACATCCGCGACCGCGCGATCGGCGTTGGCGTTGAGAAGAAGATTGAGTGTGATCGTCGAGGCGTTTTGCTGCGAGTTCGATACCAGCGTGTCGATGCCCTCGGCACTCGCCACCGCCTGCGCGATGGGCGTTGTAATGAACCCCTTGATCACATCCGCATTGGCGCCCGGATAGGCCGTCGTGATGGTGATGGTGGTCGAGGCCAGTTCCGGAAATTGGCGGACCTGCAGCTTGAATCCGCATTGGAGCCCCACCAGGAGCAACAAAAGGCTCACGACGCTGGCAAGGACCGGCCGCCGGATAAAGATATCTGTAAAGGACATGCTTTATTCCTTCGGCCGCACCGCGGGCGGTTCGATATGTGCGGACGGGTCAACGCGCACCGGCGCTCCCGATTCGAGTTTGAGCTGGCCCTCGGTCACGACGATTTCACCGGGAGCGACGCCCTCAAGGATGGCGACGCGGTCATCTCTTGTTTCACCGACGTGCACCGAGCGGCGCTCGGTTTTCATGCGCACGTCGTGGTTGGCGGGAGCCGCCTGGGCGCCGCCACCCTCCGATGCCATCGGCTTCACGACGAAAACACTATCGCCGTAGAGCGAGTAGCTCACCGCAGTCCGCGGCAGAGTCACCACCTGAGTGGGCGTTCCCGCGACGACGCTGACATTGGCAAACATGCCAGGCAATAATTGTCTCTTCTTGTTGTCGAGCTGAGCCCGCACCCAGACATTGCGGCTTTCCTGCGCAATTCGCGCATCAATCGTCTTGATCGTGCCTTCAAACGTCTTGCCCGGATAGGCATCAACTACGACATCAACCGTCTGACCGGGTTTCAGCATATCGAGCGATTTTTCCGGAATGGGAAAGTCGACAAAAATGGGGTCCAACTGCTGCAAGGTAATAAGGGTGGTTCCAGGCGAGACATATTGGCCGAGATCGAGCTTGCGAATGCCGATTTTGCCGGCAAAGGGGGCGGTAAGCATCTTCTGCGCGATGATGGCGCGAACCCGTTCGACCGCCGCTTCGGCCGAATCCCGCGCGGCCTCGGCAGAATCGAAATTGGCCTTGGCGGTATTCCCGCCCTGAATCAGCTGACGCTGGCGTTCCAGCACAAGATTAGTGTTCTTCAGGACCGCAAGATTGTTCCTAAGGTCGGCTTGCTCGACCGAATTATCGATATCGAACAGGGGAGCTCCCTTTTCGACCTCCTGCCCCGAACTCAACACGCACCGATACGATCACACCGCCAATCTGAGGCGCAATGTCGACGCCTTGATAGGCCCTGAACGTGCCGATTGCCGGCAGATGCGGCGCCCAGGTTTCGATTCGTGCCGTATCCACCGACACCGAAGGAGCCGGAGGCGCAGCTTGACTTATGAACGACTTGATCATTCCCGGCTTGATGACGAATTGAAAATAGCCAAGGCCGACACCAAGGGTTGCCAGGAACGCAAGTACGACAATGAAAATGACGATTCGTTTCACGTGATGGACCGATGTGGTTATGAAACTAACTGGACTTCGACTGTAGCGGTCTAGGTATCGGAATCCACGAATTCGCGCGCGGCTCTTACAGCCGCAAACTCCCAGAGAGTATATAAGAATCGATGCCTGCTTTTAGAAAGCTTCTTAAGTCGCTTTAGCTTTGGACAATTTTCATCATTCTCGTGACGGCAAGCCCGGCCAAAGGCACCTGGGCCACGTGCATAATCCTAATTGGCCAGCTCATCAACAGGCTGTGCTTCACTCCAAACCGGACAAGCCGGCGAAACTACGGCGAAGGCGCCGCCAGGGCCTTTCAACTCTACGTGTTCAGGCAAAAAAAAGCTGCCGGAAAGGCAGCGATTTCGAAGGCAGGACTCGACGGCTTCTAAAGGCCGTAGGTCCATTTCGGATTCGTGGAGGCATCAACGCTTGATGCTGTTGATCGCCTTGCGGCCAGCGTCTTTGAGATCGCCGGCTGATTGACGCGCGGAGCCGGCCATTTTGTTGGCCTTTCCTTCCGCCTGCATCTTCTTGTTGCCGGTCAGCGCCCCGGCCGCATCCTTAATGCTTCCCTTGGCCTTCTGGGCTGCGCCCTTGATGTGTTCTTTGTCCATGTCGGACTCCTTGCGGGGTTACACGCCGGCGTTGAACTGCAAAGTGGCAGCATGGTTCCGCGTAAAACCTAAGGCGAGTCTTCGCCTCCGGTTGCCGCCGGCACGTCTCGATTGGCACAGACCTCGCTCAATATCGCCTGCGCCGCCGGAAGCGTGAACAATGTCTCGACAGGCGCGCTCAACTTGCGGCGCCAATTCGGCCGCTCATGGTCCGTTCCGGGCATATTGACTGCAACCGTTTCCATGACGAGATCGTCAACCTGAACTAAAGCAAGCAGGGCGTTCGAGCGAGCCACGAAACCATGCACAGCGGCGGAAGTTGTGGCGGTGAGCTGAGCTTCGAGGAGCGCCGCATCCCTGGAGGTTGGAGCGGCCACGGCTTGCATCAGCGCCCTCTTCTCGGCGTCGCGGGCGACGGTGGCCGCGCTCACATCGGACAGCAAGCCAAGGCGCGCCGCCTCTTTCAAATCCGCTCCTTGCCACCAGCCGGCCAGCGTCGGCAAATCATGCGTTGCGACGCAGGCGGCGGCTAAACGAGGATAATGTTGAGGGGGAAAAAATTTCTCCCCCTCTCGCTCGAAACGCATCACGCAGTAGGAAAGAACTTGAACTGCGCTGAGTTCTTCGCGGAGACCTTCCGGCACTGTGCCAAGGGCCTCCCCAACCACCGCCGTTTGCGCCCGCTGGCTTTCCAGCATGAGGTGTCCGACAAGATCGTCGAAGGGATACGCAAGGTAGGCCCCATCGGCAGCCGTCGCCCCATGCGGCACGAGGAAAAGCCGTTTGAGCCCGAGAATATGGTCAATTCTTAGCACGCCCGCATAGGTCATGTTCGCGGCGATCAGGCGGCCGAATGACTCGAAGCCATCGCGCGCAAGTGCCCGCGGATCATAAGGCGGGAGAGCCCACACTTGCCCCTTGGGTCCGAGCGAATCCGGCGGCGCGCCAATCGAAACCCCTTGCATCAAACGCTCGGCTTCCGCCCATGCTTCCGCTCCGTCCGGCGCGCAGCCGACCGCAAGATCGCGAAAAAACCCGAGTTTAAGCTCGCACTCTCGGGCTCGGTCCGCAGCGACTGCAAATTGGCGGTCGGCCAGCCATTGAAGAAAGATCGCGCGCGAGACAGCTTCTTCATGAATGGCCGCGAAGGCCGCCACGCCGTGACTGCGCGGCGTCCTGAGGGAGTCCGGGAATTTTTCGAGCGTGCCGCCGACGGTTGCCTCGATCGCCGCGAAGATCGCGAAATTGCGCAGCGTCTCGCCCCTGGCATTGACGAACGCGGTGTACTCAGCGACGAGCGGATCCTGCGGATGATGCTGCGATAGGTCGCGGAACGCCTCGTGCAGAACTCTAAATATACGGCCTTTGAGCGCTGCGGCGGCACGATAGTCGACCAATGGCCGTGCCGAAAGCTGCGCTGCTTGCGGTCCGGCCTCCGCAATTGCCGCGGCTAGTTTTTCCGTCCTCAGGGCCGGTGGCAGATCGAACGCGTCGATGGCGAGCGGATCGAGAAAGCGCCGGTCCGATGGATGATAGGGGCTCGCACGATCAGGATCGCTCGCGAACAAGGCGTGCAGGGGATTGAGCCCGACAGTGACAGCGCCTGCGGCCGCAGCCTTTTCGGCGAGGATTCGCAGCGTTGTGAAATCGCCCAATCCCTGGTCGCCGGGGTCCATGCTTGCTTGCCGCCTCAAGGCATAAAGCTGCGCCGCGATCCCGAAAGATTTGGTGCCGGCGGCGAGCGTTGCGGGTAGATAGGCGGCATCGGGCACAACCGCCAGATGGCCAGGAGCCTCTGGAGCCTCCTCCGCCCATATTCTATATCTTCCAAGCGGTAGACTCGGCAGCTCCACTTCCCGGATCGTCACCCTGCGCCCATCGGCGGCCATCGTTTCGCTCCGCCGCCCCTCGCCGGCGGCAACGTTGATTCGTCGCGCGGCACCATCCTCAACCGCGATCGTCAGCACGACGGGTCGATCTCCGGCAAGTTGTCCGCCCAGCCGAATCGTCCTGGCCCCATTTTGGCGGATCGTTGTTGCGACCGGAACCGGTCGGAGTTTGCGTTCCTGTGCAAGTAAAGCGAGGCCTGCGCGAACGTCTGCCGTGGAGGCTACGGGCAAGCCGAGAGCAGCGAGCAATGAACGCTTCATATCCACCGGAACCTGGTGAAGCTTGCCATGGACATCAAACCATTGCGATGCAATGCCGGCAGTCGTCGAGAGGGCGTCGAGGACATGATCGGCAACGCCGCGCGTTCCGCGTTTTTCTTTGCTGGTCTCCTGCTCGACGAGGATCGACGCAGACCGTGGCGAAAGACGAAAACATTCGGTATCGACTTCGTAGGGCGCCTGGTTCGGCCGGGCGGAATCGATCGCAACGCTCCAGACGCGGTTCTCACGCGATCCAGGCACGCTGACCTCGACCGCTCCATCGCTCGCATTCAACAGCAGGGCGGCTCGGCTCGGGCCGAGCCCGCCTGCGGCGTCCGCGTCTCCCGGATCGTAAAACACGGCGACAATCGTCCGCGTGCCTTGATCCTCCCAATCCCGCGTCGCAAAGGGCCGGCCTTCGGCGGTCAGCCATTCCACATCGGGACAGCCGGTGTCATCGAGGGGCGCACCTGTCAACGCCGCCTCGGCCTTAAGCGCGCCGACCGACCGGCGCAGATGGATGAGTTTGGCAACGAAATCGATGAGGGAAGATTCGGCGCCGGCCCAATCGATCCAGGCGAGCTCATTGTCCTGGGCGTAGGCGTTGTTGTTGCCTTCTTGCGAGCGGCCGAGTTCATCGCCCATGCTCAGCATCGGCGTCCCGCGCGCGGCGAGGAGCGTGACGAGGAGCGCCCGGACGTCGCCGGCGCGCCGCACGGCCACTCCGGCGTCGAGGGTTGGACCCTCGATGCCGCAGTTCCAGGAAAGATTGTCGTTCGTCCCGTCGCGATTGCCTTCGCCATTGGCGTCGTTGCGCTTGTTGGTGAAGGCAACGAGATCGGCCAGCGAAAAGCCGTCATGCGAGGTCACAAAATTGATAGATCTCGACAGCGGCCGATGGCGCGGCGCGAATATATCCGCCGATCCGGCAAGCCGTGTCGCAAGCGGGCCCATCATGCCGGCATCGCCACGCCAGAAACGCCGGAAAGTATCACGCGACTTGTCGTTCCATTCGCCAAAGCCGGCCGGAAAGGCTCCGAGCTGATACCCCCCGGGGCCAATGTCCCAAGGTTCGGCAATATGAATGAGATCCTTCAGCCAGGGATCCTGCCCGATTGCCGCCAGCAACGGATGGCCGGGATCAAACCCGCCTTCCAGACGGCCCAGCACCGAGGCAAGATCATAACGGAAGCCGTCGATGCCGGCGTGGGTGGCCGCGGCGCGCAAAGCGTCGAGCGCCAAACGCATAACATGCGGGCGCTCCAGCGCCGGCACATTGCCGCAGCCGGCATCATTGACATAAAGGGCGCGATTGTCTCTGCGGAGCCGATAGAAGCCGACATTGTCGAGCCCGCGCTGCGATAAGGTTGGGCCCAGTTCGTCGCTTTCGCCGGTATGGTTCAACACAATGTCGAGGATGACGGCGATGCCGGCCGCGTGCAGCGCATCCACCGCCTGGCGTATCTCGGCCCATCCCCCCGGCGCAAGGCGCGGATCGGGAGCGAGCATGGCAATCGGGTTGTAGCCCCAATAATTTGTCAGACCCAACCGAGGAAGATGCCGCTCGTCTATCCAGGCGGCGATCGGCAGAAGCTCGACTGCGGTAATTCCAAGCCGCGTCAAATAGTCGATCGAGGCCGGATGCGCGAGTCCGGCAAAAGTTCCCCGGATTGCTTCAGGAATCTCCTCGCGCAATTTGGTGAAGCCGCGAACATGCATTTCATAAATGATGAGATCGCGCCATTCGACGCTCGGCTGGCGCGGTGGCTCAAAGGGCAAAGGAGATTCTACAATCGCCTTGGAGACAAAGGGCGCGCTGTCGATATCGTCGGTCATGGCGCCGTGAATGCGGGTGTCGAACATGGACGAGTCAAGATTTAACGCGCGATCGAGTCGCGTCGCAAAGGGATCGACCAGCAATTTCGCTGGATTGAACCGATGCCCCGACGCAGGGTTCCACAGGCCTCGAGCACGCAGGCCATAGCGGGCGCCCGCGCCGATGCCCGCGATATG
Organism: uncultured Alphaproteobacteria bacterium; assembly: GCA_963785995.1. GTDB lineage: Bacteria > Pseudomonadota > Alphaproteobacteria > Rhizobiales > Beijerinckiaceae > Methylocapsa. Next base: position 263,097 of record CAWAXL010000035.1, on the reverse strand, counting down.
CCCATGGAATACGTCTCCGGTCCGTCCGGGAAGCAATAGGCGCGCAGTCTCCCGATCGCTCGGATCGAACAGCGACACAAAGATCGCCTCCGCGCTGGTGGAAAAGACCGCCACATTGACGCCGGAGCCATCGCAGACAGCCCCGAGCGGTTCAGGTCGACCGGCTGTGATACGGGGCGGCGCCATCGGTCCGCTACCGCCGCTCAGGTGATCACACTCGGCTCGAGGCGGCCCGTGTAATGAGCAATACGGGCAATCTCGCGCGAGGCGGCGATCAGATCGGAGAGCGCTATTTCGGTGTCCTCGTTTTGTCGGGCCGGATCGGGTTCGAACCGTTCGATATAGACCCTGAGCGTCGCGCCAAGGGTGCCGGTGCCGGAAAGCCTAAAGACGATCCGGCTGCCGTCGGCAAAATGCAGACGAATCCCTTGATGTTTTGAGTCGGAGCCATCGACCGGATCGTGATAGGCAAAGTCATCGGCCTCGACGAGTTCGGCGCCGTGGTGAAGCGTTCCGGGCAATGTTGCCAATTGCTCGCGCAGGGCCGCAATAAGCGCTTCGGCTCCCTTCGCATCGACCTCTTCATAATCGTGTCGCGCGTAATAATTCCGCCCATGCTCCGCCCAGTGCTTGGCAACGGTGGCCGCCACGCTCTCTCCCCGCACGGCCAGAATATTGAGCCAAAGCAGGATCGCCCAAAGCCCGTCCTTCTCGCGGACATGATTGGAGCCGGTGCCGGCGCTCTCCTCGCCACAGATCGTCGCCATTCCGGCGTCGAGAAGATTGCCGAAGAACTTCCATCCCGTTGGCGTCTCGAAAAGCGGCACGCCAAGCTTCTCGGCAACCCGGTCAGCCGCACGGCTCGTCGGCATCGAGCGGGCAATGCCAACGATGCCTCCGGTATAGCCCGGAGCGAGATGCGCATTCGCAGCCAGGAGTGCGAGGCTGTCCGAGGGCGTGACAAATCTACCCCGGCCGATGATGAGATTGCGATCGCCGTCGCCGTCCGAAGCCGCGCAGAGATCGGGACCCTCGGGCGACATGGCGAGGTCGAACAAATGTCTCGCATTGACGAGATTGGGATCGGGATGGTGGCCGCCGAAGTCCGGGAGAGGCGTCCCATTCAACACCGAGTCCGCGGGAGCCCCTAACAAATCGACGAAGATCCGTTTTGCATAAGGTCCTGTCACCGCCGACATCGCATCGAAACGAAGGCGAAAGCCTGTTTTGAATAGAGTTTTGATCCGCGCAAAATCGAACAGCCGCTGCATCAGCAGGGCGTAATCGGCGACGGGATCGATCACCTCGATTTCGGTGTTGCCGAGAGTCACCTTCCCAAGCCTATCGATATCGACGTCTGGCGCCACGACGATCTTATATTGCGTGATGATCTTGGAGCGCGCGAACATCGCCTCGGTGAGCTTTTCAGGCGCCGGGCCACCATTTCCGGCATTATATTTGATTCCGAAATCGCCATCCGGCCCACCCGCATTATGGCTGGCGCTAAGAATGATGCCGCCGAAAGCAGCATATTTTCGAATGAGATTTGAAGCCGCGGGGGTAGACAGGATCCCGCTTTGCCCGAGCAGGATTCTGCCGCAGCCATTGGCCGCTGCCATCTTCAAGACGATCTGAATGGCTTCGCGATTGAAAAAACGACCATCGCCGCCGACGACAAGCGTCGAGCCCGCAAAGCCGTCGAGACAATCGATGATCGATTGCACAAAATTTTCCAGATAATGCGGCTTCTGAAAGACCTTGACCTTCTTTCGCAGGCCCGAGGTTCCAGGCTTCTGGTCGTCAAATGGCGTGGTGGGGCGAGTTTCGATCATGCGCAATTCCACTTCAAGAAAGGGATCGGGTCAGAGTTTTTAAGTCTCATGTCTGGGTCCGGTTCGCGCAAAGTTCACGAAAGAGTTTGGCATAAGCAGCTGCGGGACGCCGCCAGGAAACGTCGGTTCTCATGCCATTTACGCGAAGCCGATCCCAGACCTTCGGCTCGGACCAGATCTTGCTGGCGCGTTCCAGTGTGGCACCCAAGGCCGCCTCGGTCACCGGCGAAAAAAGGAGCCCCGTGCCCTGCTTGGCCTCGATCGCCATTTCATTGGCGTCAATGATCGTATCGGCCAAGCCGCCGACACGGGACGCAATCGGGACGGCGCCGTAACGCAGGCCGCAAAGCTGGGTCAGGCCACAAGGCTCAAAGCGCGAGGGAATGAGCAGCGCGTCGGCCCCAGCTTGGATCCCATGGGCAACGTCCTCGTCATAACCGATCAGCGCGCCAACCCGCCCGGCTCTTCCCTTTGCCGCAGCCAGATAGTCAGCCTCGAACGCAGGCTCGCCGGAGCCAAGCACGGCGAGCTGGGCACCGAGGCGCTCAAAAACGCCGAGGTTTGCAAGAATAAGATCGATCCCTTTTTGCCAGGTGAGACGGCTGACGATACCGAAAAGAAGCCGATCCGGATCGGCGGCGAGACCGAAATGCTTTTGCAATGCGGTCTTATTCAGGCGCCGCTTGGCACGAGACTGGACCGAGTAGACGGCGGCAATCCGCTTGTCCTCCGCGGGATTCCAGATGACCTCATCAACGCCGTTGCGTATCCCGATCATGACATCCGAGCGCGAGCGCAAGAGGCCATCGAGCCCCATCCCATGCGCGGGAGTCAGAATCTCAGCGGCGTAGGTTGGAGACACCGTCGTGATCCGGTCTGACAGGCTGAGCGCCGCCTTCAGAAATCCGATCATCCCGTAATATTCCACGCCATCGATCGCGAAGGCACGCGGCGGCAGGCCCAGCGCCTTCAAAAGCTCTGCCGGATATTGCCCTTGAAAGGCCAGATTGTGGACGGTGATCACGGTTCCTGGCCGAGGCCTTCCATCATATGCGAGATAGGCGGCCGTCAGCCCCGCCTGCCAGTCATGCGCGTGAACAATATCGGGCGCAAAAGGGGGATATTCGCCATGCGCAAGGCGCGCAGCAATCTGGCCAAGCGCGCCAAAGCGGAAGGGATTATCCGGCCACTCTTGCCCGTCCGGTCCGACATAAGGTCCGCCCGCCCGGTCGAAGAGATGCGGCGCATCAAGCACGAAGAGATCGAGGCCGGCAGAATTTGCCCGCAGCACCCGCGCCGTCCCGCCGAAAAGATCCGGTGTCTCCAGGGCGAGCTCGGCGGCCTTGATCTGGCTCATCACATTCGGATAGCCGGGCACCAGAGTCGTCACCGCAACGCCCTCTGCAGCGAGCGCGCCCGGAAGCGCGCCGGCAACATCGGCAAGGCCACCCGTTTTGACCAGAGGATAGATTTCCGACGCCACCGCCAGGACCGTGACGTCGTCCTTCATGCCGCGAGCCTGTCGATCATCGCCTGGGTGATCAAGACAATTCCATTTTCGGTGCGCCGGAATCGCGCGGCATCGTCGGCTTCATCCTCGCCGACAACAAGACCCTCCGGGATCTTGACGCCGCGATCAATCACCACGTTGAAAAGCCGCGCGGAGCGGCCGACGTCGACATAGGGCAGGATGACGGCATTCTCGATCGCGCAATAGGAATTGACCCGAACGCCGGTGAACAGAACCGAACGCCGGATCGCCGCGCCGGAGACGATGCAGCCGCCCGAAACGAGGGAAGAAACCGCCAGGCCCCGGCGGCCATCTTCATCGTGAACAAATTTCGCCGGCGGCGTCACGGCATTGTCGGTCCAGATCGGCCATTCCCGGTCGAACAAGTCGAGATCCGGTACGACGGCGGTCAAATCAATATTGGCGGCCCAATAGGCATCGACGGTTCCGACGTCGCGCCAATAGGCACCCAATTCATTCGAGGAACGCACACAGGAATTAGAAAACCGGTGGGCGACGGCTTTCCCCTCGATCACGATATGGGGAATAATGTCCCGTCCAAAATCCCTACTCGATTTTGGCGCGGCAGCGTCCCGTTCCAGTTGATCGAACAAGAACTTTGTCTCGAAGACATAAATGCCCATCGAGGCCAGCGCATTGGGCGGGTCGCCTGGGATCGCGGGCGGATCGCTCGGCTTTTCGACAAAGGAGATAATTCGCCCGGCCGCATCGACCTGCATGACGCCGAAGTCGCTCGCATCCTTGCGCGGCACTTCCAGGCAGCCGACGGTGACGTCGGCCCCGGAGTCGACGTGCTGCTGGAGCATCAGCTCGTAGTCCATTTTGTAAATATGATCGCCCGCCAGTACCACCATATATTTCGGCTCACGGTCCCGGACGATATCGATGTTTTGATAGATGGCGTCGGCGGTCCCGGCATACCATTGGTTTTCCGAAACTCTCTGACTTGCCGGCAAAATGTCGAAGCTTTCATTGCTGCCGGTTCGAAAGAAATTCCAGCCGCGATGCAAATGGCCGATCAGGCTGTGCGCCTTATATTGGGTCGCAACCCCGATCCGGCGGATGCCGGAATTCAAGGCATTCGAAAGCGCGAAATCGATGATCCGCGATTTGCCGCCGAAATAGACCGCGGGCTTGGCCCTGCGATCGGTCAATTCGAGGAGACGGCTGCCGCGTCCACCCGCGAGTATAAAGGCCATCGCCTGACGCCCAATTGGCGCGCTCAATCTCATCCGCGTTTCTCTCCCGGGTTCCCGTGCGCCAAAATCTTGGCGGAAATTCGCGGCCCCCAAATTGTCATTGATCAGCGAATTGAAAATAAAGCGTGGCGAGCGGCGGCAGGGTCATTTCCGCCGAGGCTGGAAGATCATGCGAAGCCATTTCCGAAGCCGTGACACCGCCTAGATTGCCGAGGCCGGAGCCGCCGTAGATCTCTGCGTCCGTATTGAGAATTTCTTGCCACCGTCCGGACCGAGGCAGGCCGACCCGATAGCCATGCCGCGGGATGGGTGTGAAATTCGTGACCATCACCACCGGGAGATCGCCTTCCGCTCCGAAGCGGGCAAAAGCAATCACGGACTGATCGCGGTCGTCGACGACGATCCAACGAAATCCCTCCGGTTCGCAATCGCGCGCATGCAGAGCACCCAGCTCCTTATGGAGACGATTGAGATCCTTGATCAGCAGCTGAACCCCTTTGTGCGGGGAGAGTTCGAGAAGATCGAAGTCAAGCCCGCGATTTTCGCTCCATTCCCGCCGCTGCGCGAACTCCTGTCCCATGAACAACAGCTTCTTGCCGGGATGCGCCCACATGAATGCATAATAGGCGCGAAGATTTGCAAATTTCTGCCATTCATCGCCAGCCATTTTGTCGAGAAGGGAGCCCTTGCCATGCACCACCTCGTCATGGCTGAGGGGCAGCACGAAATTCTCCGCAAAGGCATACAGCAATCCAAATGTCAGCCGGTCATGGTGCCATCGCCGGTGCACCGGATCGAGCGCCATATAATCCAGCGTGTCATGCATGAAGCCCATGTTCCATTTGAAACCAAAGCCGAGGCCGCCGGCGGATGTCGGCGCCGAGACGCCGGGCCATGCCGTCGAACTCCTCGGCAATGGTGATCGCTCCGGGACCGTCGGCGTAAACGAGCTCGTTCACTTGTTTCAGGAAAGCCACGGCTGCGCGATTATCATTGCTGCCATCGCTGTTTGGTACCCATTCGCCCGGCTTTCGCGAATAATCGAGATAGAGCATCGACGCGACGGCATCGACGCGAAGTCCATCGAGATGATAGCGTTCAAGCCAGAATAAGGCATTCGCGGCCAGAAAGGCGGTCACTTCCCGGCGGCCGAAATCATAGATCGCGGTGTTCCAATCCGGATGGAACCCAAGCCGCGGGTCGGCATGTTCGTAGAGCGCTTGGCCATCGAATTGCGCCAGCCCGTGGATGTCGGTCGGGAAATGCGCGGGCACCCAGTCGAGAATGACGCCAAGCCCCGCGGCATGAGCCATGTCGACAAACCGCGCAAACGCCTCCGGAGTGCCGAAGCGACTCGTCGGCGCAAAAAGCCCGATCGGCTGGTAACCCCAAGACGCATCGAGCGGATGCTCGCAGATCGGCAGAAGTTCGATATGGGTAAAACCAAGATCGGCCACGTAAGGGATCAACAAAAGGGCGAGTTCGTCATAGGTGAGAAAGCGTCCCTCCGCGCCACGTCTCCAGGAACCCAAATGAACTTCGTAGATCGTCATGGGCGACCGGCGGGGATTGCGGCCCCGGCGTTTTTCCAGGAAAGCCGCGTCGGTCCAGGTAAAACGATCGGTGCGGGCGACGATCGAGGCCGTCGAAGGACGCAGTTCACCGGCAAAACCAAACGGGTCGGCTTTCAGCGGAAGGAGACGCCCGTCATCGGCCACGATTTCATATTTGTAGACGGCGCAGTCGCCTACCCCCGGAGCGAAAATCTCCCATATGCCGGAATCGATGCGCTTGCGCATTTGATGCCTACGGCCGTCCCAGGCGTTGAAATCGCCGACGACCGATACCCGCATGGCGTGCGGCGCCCACACCGCGAAGTGCACGCCGTCGATCCCTTCAAAGCGCATGAGATGCGCGCCCAGCCGCTCGTAGAGTTTGCGATGCGTGCCTTCGACCAGAAGGTAATCGTCGGTCTCGCCCAACACAGGCGGAAACGCATAGGGGTCGATGACGTCCCACGTCCCGCCCGCATTCGACGCTCGCAGCCGATAGGGAAACCGGCTGGTCCGATGTTTGGCAATGCCCTCGAAAAAGCCGTCGCCGCGCGCCGCAAGCGGGATCTCGGCCCCCTCCCCGCCCGCGGGTATGACGGTCAGGCTGTCGGCATTTGGCACCAAGGCCCGGATTGCCACTCCATCCTCGGTCTCGTGCGGCCCGAGCACGGCGAAGGGATCCGGATGACGCGCCGCCAAAATCGCCTGGACGACATCATCGCCGATCCACCATTTCAGGTTCGCGGCGGATTGATCATCCCCTCCCCGGCTTCGCCCGAACCAACCCATTTCATCCCTTTCCGGGTGGCCTCACCGGAACGTCCCAAATTTCTTCGGCGTATTCTTTGATCGTGCGATCCGAGGAAAACCAGCCCATATGCGCGGTGTTGAGCACAGCCGAGCGCCACCAGCCCGGCTTGTCACGCCAGCGTTTGAAGACCGCGCGCTGCGTATCGAAATAACTCTCGAAGTCGGCGGTCACCAGAAAATAATCATTATGCGTCAAGGCGTCGACAAGGCCACGGTAGCGGTCAGGCTCATCGGGCGAGAACACCCCCGAGGCAATCGCATCGAGCACTTCGGCGAGCTTGGCCGAGCGCTCGATGGCCGGGCGCCCGTCGATCCCCTGCCGCCGATGCGTTTCGACCTCATCCGCGGTGAGCCCAAAAATGAAGATGTTGTCCGTGCCGACTTTCTCGCGGATCTCGACATTGGCACCGTCGAGCGTGCCGATGGTCAGCGCGCCGTTCAACGCCAATTTCATGTTGCCCGTGCCAGAGGCTTCCATGCCCGCGGTCGAAATCTGCTCGGACACATCAGCCGCCGGAATGATGCGCTCGGCGAGACTGACATTATAGTTGGGCAAGAACACGATTTTAAGAAGCCCGCGCACTGTGGGGTCGGTGTTGACGATCTCCGCCACATCATTGGCGAGCTGAATGATCAGCTTTGCCGTCGTGTAACTCGCCGCCGCCTTGCCGGCGAAAATCTTGACCCTGGGAATCCAGTCGCGGGTCGGCTGGGCGCGGATTGCGTCATAGACCGCGATCGCCTCCAGAATATTGAGGATCTGGCGCTTATATTCGTGGATGCGTTTGATCTGCACATCGAACAGCGCATCGGGATCCAGCACGACGCCGAGCCGCTGCCGCACCAGCTTCGAGAGCGCCACTTTGTTCGCCCGCCGTTGCGCGGCGTAACGCTCCTGGAACGACGAATCGTCGGCGAAGACAGCCAGTTTTTCCAAGACCATGGCATCGTCAAAGATCCGATCGCCGATCGCCTCGGTCAGCAGCCAGGTCAAACCGGGATTGGCCTCCTTCAGCCAGCGGCGGAAAGTGATCCCATTGGTCTTGTTGGTGATCCGCCCCGGGAGCACGGCGTCGAGTTCGCGGAACACCGTCTCCTTCATCAAGTCGGAATGGAGCTTCGACACGCCATTGATTTTGTGCGAGCCCAAGAAGGCAAGATGGCCCATGCGAACCCGGCGCCCATGCGCCTCGTCGATCAGCGAAAGCGCCGAAAGCCTCTCGCCATTCGCGTCCGGCAGCTTGCTCATCTGGGCCAGATGAATGGCGTTGATCAGATAGATGATCTGCATATGGCGCGGCAAAAGCCGCTCCATCAGCGGCACCGGCCAGGTCTCCAGCGCCTCCGGCAGCAAGGTATGGTTGGTGTAGCTGAAGGTCGCTTGGGTGATCGCCCAGGCGTCCCGCCAAGGAACGTCATGGAGGTCCACCAGAATGCGCATCAGCTCGGCGATCGCGATGGCGGGATGGGTGTCGTTGAGTTGGATCGCAACCTTGTCGGCGAGCGAGTCGATAGTGCCATGCTGGTCGAGGTGGCGGCGAACCAGATCCTGCAGCGAAGCGGAGGCGAAGAAATATTCCTGGCGGAGCCTCAGTTCCTCGCCCGCGGCGGTGGCATCGCTCGGATAAAGGACTTTGGAAATCGACTCGGCGCGCACCCGGTCCATCAATGCGCCGATGTGATCGCCGCTGTTGAACATGTCGAGCCGGAGCGGGTCCGGCGCCCGCGCAGACCAAAGCCGCAGCGTGTTGATATGTGCCCCGCGCCAGCCGGGGATCGGCGTATCATAGGCGACAGCCTCGACGGTTTCGCCAGGATGCCAAATATGCTTCACCGCTCCGTCGGCCTGATGTCCGGCTTCGATCCGGCCGCCAAAGCCGATATCGTAATCGACTTCCGGACGCGCGAACTCCCAAGGGTTGCCGAACGACAGCCAATCTTCGGGATATTCGAGTTGACGCCCGTTCTTGATCCGCTGGCGGAACAGACCGTGGTCATACCGAATGCCGTACCCATAGGCGGCAATCGAAAGGGTCGCCATGCTTTCCATGAAACAGGCGGCAAGCCGGCCAAGTCCCCCGTTGCCGAGCGCGGCATCCGGCTCGACTTCGCGCAGCTCTTCGAGATCGACGCCGAGCTCGGCCAGCGCCGCGCGGGTCGGTTCGATCATCTCCATATTGGTCAGCGCATCGATCAAGAGACGGCCGATCAGAAATTCGAGGCTCAGGTAGTAAACCCGCTTGCGGCGGGTCCGTTGGGTTTCCTGGGTGGAGACGATCCAGCGTTCGACAACCCGGTCGCGAACGGTCAGAGCGGTGGCCACGAACCAGTCGCGCGGACCGGCGGCGGCAGAATTCTTGCCCATCGCATAGGTAAGTTTGTCGAGAATTGCGTTTCGGATCGCAGCGACGTCGGTTCGGCTCTCCGCACGGTCAAGACCAGTGGGCGCGCCATTTTCGACGGCCGGGGGTACGATTTCGACTTCCATCGCGGCGGACCTCCTTCGTTCACCCAGGGCCGCCGCCGCGCCTTGCCGCGCCGGGCATTCCCCCGAGTCCTACTCGATGGATCCGTTCCCGGCGTTTCCTGACCGGCGCTCACGAAGCGCTTCGACAAACATCGGTGCGGGATTCTTCTTCGATGTCCGCAGCCGGCTCATTGAGCCACTATAGGGAGGCCACGGAGACGTCGCAAGATCAGTTTCCGCCGCTGCCAGGCGATCCGACCGGCGCAGCTTGACCCCAGGACTTTATCCGACCAATTGAAACGTGGCGGAAGCCCTGCTTTTCCTCGCCCCTGCAAGTTTAGGAAAGAATTGGCCATGGATTCCAATAAACGGAAACAGACATGGACGATCTGGTACGTCATCGCGGCCGTCACAGGCGTTCTGCTTTTGCAGCAGATCTGGACCACTTACGAGCAAACCGAGGCGATTTCCTATAGCGAGTTCGAACAGCTCGTTGCAGACAAGAATGTCTCCTCCGTCGTCGTCCACTCGGACATGATCGAAGGCACCCTCAAGACGCCGGCGCCAAGCGGCAAAAGCAAATTCGTGACCGTGCGGGTTGATCCAGCAATCGCAGCCAAGCTCAGCGCCGAGGGCATCAAAGTTTCCGGCGCGCCATCAACAGGATTCATAGGCACCGTCCTGTCTTGGGTCCTCCCCGCCATCTTTTTCTATCTGGTTTGGTTTTTCCTTTTTCGCAGTTTCGCCAACAAGCAAGGGCTTGGCGGGCTCATGACGGTCGGCAAGTCGCGGGCGAAAGTCTATGTCGAGACTGATACAAGGGTGACGTTTAAGGACGTCGCAGGTGTCGACGAAGCCAAATTCGAATTGCAGGAAGTGGTTTCCTTTCTCAAGAATCCCAAATCGTTCGGCCGTCTCGGCGCCCACGTTCCCAAAGGGATTCTCCTGGTCGGTCCACCGGGAACCGGAAAAACATTGCTGGCACGCGCAGTGGCCGGCGAAGCCGGTGTTTCCTTCTTCTCGATATCGGGCTCCGAATTCGTCGAAATGTTTGTCGGAGTCGGTGCCGCCCGCGTTCGTGATCTCTTCGAACAGGCGCGCAAGGCGGCGCCTTGCATCATTTTCATTGATGAACTCGATGCCCTCGGCCGTTCACGCGCTTCGGTCAATGTCGGGGGCCTCGACGAGAAGGAACAAACTCTCAATCAACTCCTCGCCGAGCTCGACGGTTTCGACCCTTCGACCGGGGTCATCTTGCTCGCCGCGACGAACCGGCCGGAAATCCTCGACCCCGCCCTGCTCCGCGCCGGCCGGTTCGACCGACAGGTGCTCGTGGACCGTCCCGACCGCAAGGGACGGCTCGAAATCTTGAAGGTGCACATCCGTAAGATCGTCGTAAATCCAGCGATCGATTTGGATCGTATCGCCGCCATGACGACGGGCTTCACCGGTGCCGATCTCGCCAATCTCGTCAACGAAGCCGCGGTGGTCGCGACCCGCCGCAATAGCACCAAAGTGACTTTCGAGGATGTGACCGCCGCGATCGAACGCATCGTCGCCGGACTTGAAAAGAAAAGCCGGATTTTGACGCCGCCCGAGCGCCGCCGAGTCGCCTATCACGAGATGGGCCATGCGTTGGTGGCGGCAAGCCTGCCTGGCGTCGATCCGGTGTTGAAAGTCTCCATCATCCCGCGCGGGGTCGGCGCGCTCGGCTATACGATCCAGCACCCGACGGAGGATCGCTTTGTTTTGGCCGAAAGCGAATTGCGGCATCGCATATCCGTGCTCATGGGCGGGCGCGCCGCCGAAGTCCTCCTCTTCAACGAAGACGTCTCAACCGGCGCGGCCGATGATCTCCAGCGCGCCACGGAAATCGCAACCGAAATGGTGACGCTCTACGGCATGGCACAATCCGTCGGACAGCGCACCTATAGGCCGGCGCCGCAAGCGTTCCTTGCTCAGCAGCCAATCGACAAGCCGGTGGCTTCGGAGGCGACTCTGCGCGAGATCGATCTCAGCGTCCGCGATATTGTCGCCGATGCCTTCGACGAGGCACGCGCCATTTTGACCAGGCGGCGCGGGGATCTCGACGCAGGGGCCGAACTTTTACTGTCGAAGGAAGCGATTACCGCAGAAGAATTTCCCCCTATCCAGAGGATCGAATCGCCCAAAACCCCGGTTCCAACCCCGGCTGTCAAAGTCTGACGGCCCCGTCATAAAAACTTCATGTGCCAATGTTGGATCTGCGGATGAGCCGGACTCCTATGAACTTAGAAATCTGTCCTAGCGGCGGCTTGCCTGCCCGGAAACCAGCAAATGCTCGATCAACCCTTCCACATCACCGTGCGGCCCTCGACGGAAGAGGATGTCGTGGCGATGATCGAAATCTACGCCTATCATGTTCAGCATGGCCTCGGCGATTACCCGACCGAGCCGCCGGCTCAAGACGATATCAAGCGGCGGCGCAAGTCGATGCTTAAGCGCCATCTGCCGCATCTTGTCGCCGACCATGCGGGGCAAATCATCGGTTATGCTTACGCGGTGCCGTTTCGAAAGCGCCCGGTCTATCGCTACACCGTCAAACATTCGATCTACGTGCACAAGGATCATCTGCACGCGGGCGTCGGGCGGCAGCTGCTTCCCGCTTTGATCGACGCCTGCGCGAATGCCGGCTATCGCCAAATGATTTCCTATATCGACAGCGCCAACGCTCCCTCGCTTCACCTCCATGAATCATTTGGTTTTGAACGCGCCGGCCTGTTGCGCTCGGTCGGATACAAGTTCGGCCAATGGACCGACACGGTCATGATGCAACGCCCGCTCGGGCTTGGAAATGCGGCGGGCCCAGGCCCCCTCTGTTCCTAGGCGATCATCCCAAACCTTGCCGGCCACCTCATTCGCGGACCACATAAGTGTAGAAGCGGACGGATCCGTCCGGCTCCAATTCACGATAGACGCCCTGGATCTCGGCCTCGAAGCCGGGGAAAAGATTGGCGGCGCGCTCGAACATTTTGAGATAATCGAGCATGGGCGCGGCGCGCTCATCGAGTTTTTCACCCGGAACGATGGTCGCAATCCCCGGAGGATAAACGACAAAAAGAGTCGCCGCGATGCGGCCCGAAATCTGGCTGATCGGCAGATAATCGACCTTATTGCGCACCATCTGGCGTACCGCTTCATACGGAGCCATCGCCATCTGCGGTAAATGCTCGGCGAGGAATTGCGCTTTCTGGAGCTTGCTTGTCGCGCTCGCGTGATAAAACGCATGCATCTGGCCGCAGAGATCGCGCAGCCGTGCCCCCGCATAGCGGGCGGGCCTGCAGGCGACAAATTCCGGGATCGTGTCTTCCAGCCGCGCATTCTCGTCATGCAGACGTTTGAAGGCGACGAGCGCACTGAGCAAGGTCCAGGCCTTGCTCGAACTCGACGCCGGGCGTCAGCAGGAACAGCAGCGAATTGAGATCGTTCTTCTCCGGAACGATCCGGTTCTCGCGGAGATATTGCGCCACGACGGGCGCAGGAATTCCGTGCGAGTCATAATCGCCCCGCCGGTTGAAGCCGGGCGTCAGAACGGTAAGTTTCATCGGATCGACCATCGCGAAATCCGGTACGAGATGATCAAACCCGTGCCAGGCCGCGCCGGGGCTCAACTCCCAATAATGCGTATGCGTGGCCAGCTCGTCCGTCGCAATGCTCTCCCAGGCGACGTCGGAGGAGAGGGCGCCATTTGCGGGCGCAGGGACGCGGTCCGGCACAAAGGCATCGAAGAACCACCGCCGCGCGGGATCCTGTTCCGCCTCGAACTCATGGCGGACCGCGCGCAACTTTTTTCTCAGCTCGATCCCGAGTTTTAGGGTGTCGTCCCACAGCACCTCGCCTGAGCGACCCTTCATCATCTGCGCCCCGACGTCGAGCGAAGCGAACAGCGGATAGAAGGGCGAGGTCGACGCATGCAGAAGAAAAAACTCATTGAAGCGCCGATGCTCGACGCGCCGGGCCTGGCCGCGAATGTGGCTGTCCTTCACGTGGATCTGCGAGGCCTGGGAGAAGCCGGCGAGCTGCTTATGCGTCGATTGGGTGGCGATAATCCCCGGCTGCCCGGGGCCGAGGTCGCGCAAACCCATGGCGAAGCGATGGGCGAAGATCGGATGGAACTTCATGAACCCGGCCCATGCCTCATCGAAGAGGACATAGTCGCAAAGATGCCCGATCCGCTCGACGATCATTTGCGCATTGTAGATCGTTCCATCGTAGGTGCATTGCTCGATGACCGCGACGCGAAACGGCCGCTCGCGCCGCCACGCCTCCGGGTCCTTCACCAGAGGATTGAGGCGGATCTTCTCGCGGATACGTTCTTCATCGAGAGCGTCCGGCTGGATTGGCCCGATCAGCCCATATTGGTTCCGCAAGGTTTCGAGAAAGATCGGAATTCCGCCGCCGAGAAACAGGGCGCCATGATGCGCCGCCTTGTGATTGTTGCGATCGAACAGCACAAGATCGTCTTCCGCAACCAAGGCCGAGAGCACGATCTTATTTGATGACGACGTTCCGTTCAGGACGAAATAGGTCTTTTCGGCGCCAAAAATCGCCGCTGCTTCCTTCTGCGCGCGCAGGGCCGGACCTTCATGGACGAGCAAATCGCCCAGTTCCAGAACGGAATTGTCGAGATCGTCGCGAAAGATCGCCTCGCCGAAATGTTCCACAAAGATCCGGCCGATGGGGCTGCGCCCATAAAAAATGCCGCCATTATGGCCCGGACAGGTCCATAATTGATTGCCCTCCTCGGCATAATCGACAAGCGCACCGAAGAACGGCGTCTTCAGCGTCGCCGCATATTGCTTGAGGCGGCTCACGAGATTTTTTGCAATGAACTCCGGCGTCTCCTCCGCGAGAAAGACATAGCCGTCGATATAGTCGAGGACCTCGACCGGAATGTCCTCGAACTGCTTGCGGCGAACGAGCATGACGATCGGCATTTCCAAGCCGCGCCGGCGCATCAGATTGATCAGCGCCGTGGTCTTGCCGTCGACACCCTTCTTCCCCCAGTCCACCACCATGCAACCGATCGCTGCGTCGGTCTGAACCGCGATTTCCGCGTCCTCGATCCGCCGCGCCCGCACAACCTGAATGCCGAGCTGCTCGATGGCGGAGAGGATCTGTTGCAGCCTCAGCCCCTCGAGATCATTGTTGTCGAAGGCGGGCGCGCAGACGAGAAAAGTGAAACGCCTGTAGAAATCCATTGGAGGCCGACCTCATCATTGCCGAGCTTCGGAATGCGCCCCCGCGGAGTCGTTGCGGTGCGCCGCTTCATAGGCCCGATGAGGGCCAAGAGGTATGAGCTCCGTGTCAGTGCGATGACAGAGGCGGCAAGATTAGGGCGTCGCGGCCAGGCTCCGCTCAAGATCGCGGAACGTCAGCCACGCGGTATTTTCAATGTACCTTTTCGCGCAGGCGATGTTATCCTGTCCTGCTAAACCCCGTGAAATCAGGAGAAACCCTATCGTGCATCTTGCCGGGCCGGCTTCTGAATCCCCCAGCGCGGCGGATGACCCGGTCGAGCGGATCGAGGGACGACTGGACGCCGGCGTCCTCTTTCTTTGCGATCACGCGACCAATTCCCTTCCAAAAGCCTACGGCACGCTCGGTTTGTCGATTGAGCAGCTCAACCGCCATATCGGCTACGACATCGGCGCGGCCTGGATTGCCCGCCAGCTCGCCGGCATTTTTGGGGCACCCGCGCTGCTGTCGCGATTTTCCCGCCTGCTGATCGATCCCAATCGCGGCGTCGACGATCCGACCCTCGTGATGCGTATTTCGGACGGTCATCTCGTGCCGGGAAACGCGAATATCGGCGCCGATGAGATCGAGCATCGCCACACCCATTATTGGAAGCCCTACCGCGCCGCCATCGCCGCCAAGATCGAAACCATGCTCAGCGTGGGGCCGCTGCCAGCCGTCGTTTCGATTCATACCTTCACACCGTGCTGGAAGACGAAACCGAGACCTTGGGAAGTCGGCATTTTGTGGGACAGCGATCCGCGGTTCGCAGCGCCGTTGATCGCGGCCTTGGCCAATGACGGATTTTACGTCGGCGACAACGAACCCTATGACGGCGCTCTGGTCGGCGACACGCTCGACGAAGAGGTCACGCGCCGGGGGCTGGCCGGCCTTCTCGTCGAAGCGCGGCAGGACCTAGTGGATACCAAGGAGAAGGCCGTCGCCTTCGCAGACCGGTTTGCACACCTTCTCAGGCCCGTTCTCGACCGGCCAGATCTCCATTGCAAGGCGTTCTATCCGAGCCGGACCGGACGGCATCTTTAAATTGCAAGGGCCATGACGCGGCGGTCCGAGGCGGGCAGGATTGCGGGGATTACGCCCCATTCGCCTTGACCTTGCCGGTCGAAAACCCCATTGCGGGTCTCCAATGCCAAAGGCCAAGGAACTGCGGCGCAAATTTCCGCCGTCCGGCCGCAAAATCGACGTTTAAACAAGGGAATAGGGTGAATGACGGCAGATGTCGCCGAAACGGGTGTCGCAGCGCAGGAACTGACACAATTTGTTGAGAGGGTCGAACGGCTGGAAGAAGAAAAAAAGGCGATTTCCGACGATATTCGCGAAGTCTACGCTGAAATGAAAGGACGCGGCTTCGACGTCAAAGCCGTCCGGGAGATCATCAAGATCAGAAAGCAGGATCACTCCGAGCGAAAAGAGCTCGAAGCCATTCTCGAACTCTATATGTCAGCCTTGAACATGACCTGACCTCGAAGCGCAGGACCCCGGAGCGGGGCTCGGTTCAAATTGATTTGTTCGCACCTGCACAAACGGCCTCGCTTCCCCATGTTTGCTTTGACCGGCGCCCGAGCGCCGAGCGGATGTTGAAATGGGGATCAGCAACAATGACGCTTGACGCCAGCATACTTTTTTCGCCCTTTCAGCTGGGCGATCTGCAGTTGAACAACCGGCTCGTCATGGCGCCCTTGACCCGCAATCGCGCGACCAAAGGCACCGACGCGCCCAACGACCTCAACGCGCGCTATTATCGCCAGCGCGCCACTGCGGGTCTCATCATCTCGGAAGCGACGCAGATTTCGCAACAGGGGCAAGGCTATATCTGGACCCCTGGAATTTACACCGAGGCGCAGGTGGCCGGTTGGAGAAAAGTCACCGACGCCGTTCATGGCGCCGGCGGCTTGATCTTCATCCAGCTGTGGCATGTCGGGCGGGTTTCGCATGTCTCGCTTCAGCCCGGCGGTGCAAAGCCGGTGGCGCCCTCGGCGATCACCGCGAAAACCAAAACCTTCATTGAAACCGGGTTCGTCGATACGTCGGAACCGCGCGCCCTGACGATAGATGAAATCGCCGGCATCGTTGCCGACTATCGGAAAGCGGCCGAGAATGCCAAGCGCGCCGGATTCGACGGCATCGAGATACACGGTGCAAACGGCTATTTGATCGACCAATTCCTCAAGGATGGGACGAACAAGCGCTCGGATCAGTATGGCCAATCGGTCGAGAACCGCGCCCGTTTCGCGCTCGAAGTCACCGACGCCATCTTGAGCGTTTGGGACAAGCGCCGCGTCGGCATCAGGCTGTCGCCGGTGAGCCCGGCGAATGATGCTACCGACAGCAATCCGGCCGAAATTTTCGGCTATTTGGTCGAAAAACTGAGCGCGCGCGAGATCGCTTATATCCACGTCATCGAGGGCGCCACAGGCGGCCCGCGCGACAATGTGGATTTCGATTTTCTGGCGTTGCGCAAGGCCTTTGGCGGTGCCTACATCGCAAATAATGAGTACACCCGCGATCTGGCCGTCGAAACCTTGCAGCAAAACCGGGCCGACTTGATCGCCTTCGGCAAGCTCTTTATCGCCAACCCCGACCTCGTCGAACGGCTGCGCAAGAATGCGCCGTTGAACGTCCCGAAAACAGGAAAGTTTTTACGGCGGCGCGAGCGAAGGCTACACGGATTATCCGACGCTCGAAGAGGCGGCCGGAACCGGGCGCTCATGAACGTAGCGGCTCCAACTCTTTGAATCTGAGCAATTCCATTCGCATCAGAGATTCCATCTGATCGGGAACCCGTCAGAGGCCGCCCAAGAGCTTCTTCAGTTCGGTCTTGAGCAAAGGAGCCAACTCCGGATTGGCGAGGGCAAACGCGATGTTCGCGGCCAGAAAACCGAGTTTTGAACCGCAGTCATAGGTCTTGCCGTCGAAACGTACGCCATGAAACGCCTGGGTCGCGGCAAGCCCCTTCATGCCATCGGTCAGCTGGATTTCGCCGCCCGCGCCTTTTTCGCCCTTTTCGAGAATGGAGAAAATTTCCGGGCCGAGAATATAGCGGCCGGAAATAATCAGATTGGAGGGCGCCGTCCCTTGCGGAGGCTTTTCGACCATCCCGGTAATCTCGAAAGTGGGGCCAAAATCCTTGCCGATCGAGACGATGCCATATTGATGGGTCTCTTCCGGCGGCACTTCCTCGACGGCGATCACATTGCCGCCATGCTTTTCATAGGCCGCAATGCATTGCGCGAGGCAGCGGCCTTGCGTCCCCGGCATTGTCACCATATCGG
Source organism: uncultured Alphaproteobacteria bacterium (assembly GCA_963785995.1). Classification (GTDB taxonomy): domain Bacteria; phylum Pseudomonadota; class Alphaproteobacteria; order Rhizobiales; family Beijerinckiaceae; genus Methylocapsa. The sequence goes on along the minus strand of CAWAXL010000035.1, from coordinate 245,135 downwards.
GGAGCAGACACTGCGAAAGGCTCATTGCCGACAATCTCGCGGGCGCACCAGACGGCATGACCGAGGCCGAGCGGAACCTGCTGACGCGTGAAGCTCGTCGCGCCGGCGGCCGGCAGCTCCGCCATCAAGGCTTGCAATTCCTTAAGCTTTCCACGCTTCTGCAAGGTTTCTTCAAGCTCATAGGCGATGTCGAAATGATCTTCGATCACCGCCTTGTTGCGCCCGGTCACGAAGATGAAATGCTCGATTCCGGCCTCGCGGGCTTCATCGACGACATGCTGCAGCACGGGCCGGTCGACGACCGTCAACATCTCTTTCGGGATGGATTTGGTGGCCGGGAGAAATCTTGTTCCCAAACCGGCGACGGGAAAAACAGCCTTGCGAATACGTTTGTTCATTCATTGCCCCGAAAGAGGTTTGCCGCACCATGATCAATTCATAGCCGCCAAGTTTGATGGGGCTATGGCAAGGACGTGGAGACGTCGCAGCGATATAGCATAGGGGGCGCCCGGTTTTTATTGCTTTTTATGTCAAGGGGGTAGCGGAGGCAGGCCAAACGTCGCAGTGCGCGGGGAGCACGCGGAGGCGGCACTTTCGCGGCTAGTCCGAGGACCGGCGGTCAAAGTCACTGAAGTGCCTCGAAGAGGTTGCCTTGACGAGCCCGCGCTACAAGCACGCGACAATCCTCAGCGATCCTGTGCTCCGTGGAATATGGCGGTGATGATCAATTCGTTTCGCTCGCCGTAGACTTCATAGACGATGATGAAGGGGAGCCCTTTCACGATCCATTCATGGGTGCCGGGCACCCTCCCGCGGTGGCCCATATTAGGAAACCACCCAAGATACTCGGCGCTGTCTAATATCCGATCGATTACGGAATCCGCTATGGCCGGACGATCTTTCGCGATCCATGCATGGATGCGATCGAGGTCACCATAGACCTCGTCGCGGACGATTACCTTCATGCAGGGCGGCGCACAAAGCGCTGACGCACCTCTTGGAGAGTGGCGAATTCCGGATTCGGATCGGCAAGCCGGCGTTGCACCTCGGCTAGCTGTTCGTCGGTGAGCCGATAGGGGCTTGCATCCTGTGCTTCCATCTCCAGCAGGACACGCGCGGCATCCTCCTGCCGACTTTCAGGCCAAGTCTCAACGCGTTCTATGACTTCCTTGAGGACTTTGCTTACCATAAAAATATTATAGCAGGGCCCCGCCAAGGTCGGCAAATGCCGTGTACTTCTTTTTGACGCGAACCGGTATCCACTTCGCTTGAAAACGCTCGCTTAATAAGCAGGACGGCCCGGAACATCACGCTCCGGGCCGTCCTGTCTTCTGTCTCAACGAAGTTCGGGTAGCTTAGCCGAACTGGTTCATCGTGTTGTGAGCGCCGCCGGCCTTCAGGGCCGCCTCGCCAGCGAAATATTCCTTGTGGTCGTCGCCCATGTCGGAGCCGGCCATGTTCTGGTGCTTCACGCAGGCGATGCCCTGGCGGATTTCCTGACGCTGGACGTTGCGGACATAGCCGAGCATGCCCTGCGCGCCGAAATATTCCTTCGCCAGATTGTCGGTCGACAACGCCGCCGTGTGATAGGTCGGCAGCGTGATCAGGTGGTGGAAAATGCCAGCCCGCTTCGACGGCGTCCGCCTGGAAGGTGCGGATGCGCTCGTCGGCTTCGGCGGCCAGATCGCGTGCCGTCATAGTCCACGCTCATCAGCGCCGCGCGGTCGTAGGCGGAGACGTCCTTGCCGGCCGCTTTCCAGGCGTCATACACCTGCTGGCGGAAATTCAGCGTCCAGTTGAAGGACGGCGAATTGTTGTAGACCAGCTTGGCGTTCGGAACGACCGCGCGAATGCGGTCCACCATGCCGGCGATCTGCTCCACATGCGGCTTTTCGGTCTCGATCCACAGCAGGTCGGCGCCGTTCTGCAGCGAGGTGATGCAGTCGAGCACGCAACGGTCCTCGCCGGTGCCGGAACGGAACTGATAGAGGTTGCTGGGCGAGGCGCTTCGGCCGCAGCAGCTTGCCGTTGCGGTTGAGGATGACGTCGCCGTTGCGGGCGTCGCCGGCGCGACTTCCTCGCAGTCGAGGAAGGCGTTGTACTGGTCGCCGAGGTCGCCCGGCTCGTGGCTGACGGCGATCTGCTGGGTGAGGCCGGCGCCGAGCGAGTCGGTGCGGGTGACGATGATGCCGTCCTCCACGCCGAGCTCAAGGAAAGCGTAGCGGCAGGCGCGCACCTTGGCGAGGAAGACTTCATGCGGCACGGTGACCTTGCCGTCCTGGTGGCCGCACTGCTTTTCGTCGGAAACCTGGTTTTCGATCTGAAGCGCACAGGCGCCCGCCTCGATCATCTTCTTGGCGAGCAGATAGGTCGCTTCCGCATTGCCGAAGCCCGCATCGATGTCGGCGATGATCGGCACGACATGGGTCTGGATAATTGTCGACGGCCGCCAGCAGCTCTTTTTCCTTGGCGCTGTCGCCGGCCTTGCGGGCGGCGTCGATCTCGCGGAAGATGCCGCCGAGTTCGCGGGCGTCCGCCTGGCGCAGGAAGGTGTAAAGCTCCTCGATCAGCGCCGGCACGGAGGTCTTCTCGTGCATCGACTGGTCCGGCAGCGGGCCGAAATCGGAGCGGAGCGCGGCGACCATCCAGCCGGACAGGTAGAGATAGCGGCGCTCGGTCGTGCCGAAATGCTTCTTGATGGAGATCATCTTCTGCTGGCCGATGAAGCCGTGCCAGCAGCCGAGCGACTGGGTGTAAAGGGCGGGATCGGCGTCATAGGCCGCCATGTCCTTGCGCATGATGGCGGCGGTATATCGGGCGATATCGAGACCCGTCTGGAAGCGGTTCTGCAGGCGCATGCGGGCCACGGACTCGGGGTTGATGCCGTTCCAAGTGCCGTTCTTGCTTTTGACGAGCTGCTTCATCTCGGCAATATGGCTTTGATATTCGTTGGTCTTCCCCGCCTGGGAGGATCTGGCTTTGATAGGTCATCGCGCGCGCCTTGTCTCGCCTTCACAGGGGATCGTCATGCTCATTACGCTCTCCGATCACAGCATTCACAGAGATTGACAAAATGCGTCAATCTGGCGGAAAATTCGTGGGTATAGCTGCCATATCGAAGAAATCCCGTCTATGCGCAAGGGCTTGACTGGAAATTCAAGTTAGTATGTAACATTCATACATTGTAATGTTGTGTGGATGTAAATATTAACACTCATGAATGCCGCAGCCATAGTTCCAAGGAAGATTTTCGCCGGCCCGCGCCTTAAGCGGCTTCGCCGGGAACGTCAGCTGACCCAGGCCGGCATGGCCGCCGAGCTCGATGTTTCGCCGAGCTATCTCAACCTCATGGAGCGCAACCAGCGGCCGATCACGGTCCAGGTGCTGATCCGGCTGACCGATGTCTATGGCATCGATCCGCGCGACTTCATGGAGGGCGAAGGCGAACACTCCATCGGCGAAATCGAGCAAATTCTGGCCGATCCCTTGTTTCGCGAGGCCGGCGGTTCCCGCGCCGGAGGTGCGGGACGCGGCCGAGAATTCTCCCGCCCTGCTCGCCGCCATGGCCCGGCTCTACCGGGCCTATTCGGCGGCGCGGGAGGCGACCGAAGCGGGGGTCACCGCCGGGAGCCGACCGCGACCGCGCCGAACCGGTTCTCGGCGAAAGTCCGATCGACCGGATCCGCGCCATTCTGCAGGAGGCGCGCAATCATTTCCCGGAACTTGAGGACGCCGCCGAAACCTTTGCCGCCGAGCTCGCGCTTGCCGGCAACGATCTTTTCTTTGCGCTCGTGCGAGCATCTGCGGCGCGCGCCATGGCATCCGGGTCCGTGTGCTGCCGGTCGAGGTCATGGGCGACCGGCTGCGCTGGTATGATCATCACCGTCGCCAATTGATGATCTCGGAAGTCGTCGAGCAGCCGGGCCGGACGTTTCAGGCGGCCTATCAGCTGGCCTTCAGCCACTTCGGCGACCTTTTGAACGAAATTTCCGTGCGGCTCGAACCCAACGATGATTTGAGCCGCCGGCTGCTGCGCATCACGCTTGCCAATTATTTCGCCGGCGCCGTGATGATGCCTTATGGCCGGTTCCAGGAAGCGGCCGAGCTCGCCGGCTATGACGTCGAGATTCTGGCGGCGCGTTTCGGAGCGAGTTTCGAGCAGGTGGCGCATCGCCTGACGACGCTCGCCCGGCCAGACCGCGCGCGGCGTCCCGTTTTTCCTCATCCGCGTCGATATGGCCGGCAATGTTTCGAAACGGTTTTCCTCCAGCCGGTTTCCATTCGCCAATTCGGGCGGCACCTGCCCTTTGTGGAATGCTGCATGCGACCTTCGCCGAGCCTGGACGAGATCTTGACGCAGGTGATCGAGCTGCCCGACGGTTCGCAATGGTTTTCGATCGCCCGCACCGTGCGCCGCTCGCTCACCCCTTGGGGCGCGATCGAGCCGCGTTTTGCGATCGGGCTCGGCTGCGAGATCAAATATGCGCGGCGGCTCGTCTATGCCAAGCGGCTCGACTTCAACGCGCTCGACGCGACGCCGATCGGGATCAATTGCCGCCTCTGCGACCGCCCCGCCTGCCCGCAGCGCGCGGCGCCCCCCGTGCTGCGCGGACTGCTGGTCGATGAAACGATGCGCAGCATCTCGCCGTTTACTTTCAAAGACGTGTGAACCCTCACAGTCCGATCATCGCGCTTTTCCCTGCCGATCTCAGCTCGATCCCTTCATAGTCGCATTCGCCTCGTCCGCGCTGAAAGGCGGTGACGGCGATCAGCCAAACCCCGACGATCCGCGCCGGCGGCACGCCGCCAATCGCCGTTTTATAGTCGGCCAGAATTTTTTGATCCTCGTGCCGCCATTGGCCGAGTTCGCTTGGCCCCGAGCGCACCACCTGATGGGTCTCCCGCTTGTCCCACCAAGGCAAAGGGCAGCGAAACGAGGATCCGACCGGCAGCGCGGCGCTCCACATATAGGTCAGATCGAGTCCGTTCTCGAATTCGACGGCAATTGAGAGATGTCGTGGGTTGGGCCGCTATCTTCGCCGACCCGCGACGGCAGTTGGAGCATGCGCCATCGCCACGCCAGATGGGTTGTCTCGTCGAGCGCGATGTCGACCGGATATTTGAGAATGCCGGCGTCGGCCGAGCAACGGCAAGCGATGCGCTGGCCATCCGTCGCCTCGAATTGCTCGCGATAAATTTCCGTCTCCCCGGTTCGCCACAGATGGGTCCAGCCGCGCGGGGGCAGCACTGGAGCGAGAAGGCGGTTGCGTTCGGTTGAACCAAGCCCGCTCTTGTCGCTTGCCGCGAAGATTGCGAGGCCCTCGGGCGCGGCCACTTTCCAGACGAGGGCCGCCACGCTCAGCACGCCGGACGCAGCGGAGCGAGGCCAATCGGGAGCAAAGCCTCCAGTCTCATCGAGCCAGGCGCCTGGATATTGTGCGACAAGCATGAGACGGCCAGACCCATTGGCTTCGAAGGTTGTCGTCGGTGCCGCGAATTTCGCAATCGTGCCATTCATTCCGATGCGCCGCCATAAAAACAAATGGCTGGAGAAATGGATGTCCGGATCTTCGGACACCTGGACGTTGCCGGCCGAAAGCAAGGTAACCGTCTCGCCGACTTTTAGATCGACGCCGCTGTCGATCCATCCGGCGCTATCGGCCGGAACCTCCACAATGGTGTGACGCAAAAGGGCTCCACCCGACGCAACGATCGCCTCCTTCCAGTTGGCGACCGCGTCGCTCGTCCTATCATTCATCTTTGCTCCTCCTTCATCGGCGTCTGCGAAGCGCCGTAACCAAAGCCTAAGTGAGGGGGGAGAACAAAACTTGCCATTTGGCGCCACAGACTTCACCCTGCAGACGGGAGAAAAAGCTTGCCCAGCTATGGACTGACCAAAGCGCGATCCATGGGGCCCGTCGCGGAGATCGTGGAGCAATCTGGCGGCTCTATCGCGCGCGTCTTTCGGCGCGCCGAATTGCCATTGCGATTGATCGAGGAGCCTGAGCGCCTCATCCTTCTCAAGGATCAGCTCAACCTCGTCGAATGCGCGGCACGCGAAATCGGCGACGACGCGCTCGCCGCGCGACTTTCGACACAGGCTGGCTTTGGAAGTCTCGGCCCTTATGGACGGCAAATCGATGCGATGCCCCGCCTCGGTCAGGCGATCGCGCGCGCCAATGCGACGATCGGGCCTTTGCTGCAATCCTCGACGAGGTTCAGCCTCACGGTCTCGCAAGGCTTGGTAAAATGGACTTATGGCGTCACGGATCGCGTCGAGATCGGGCGGCAGAAAAATGAAATGCTGGCCTTCGGCTATATGCTGGATTTGCTTCGCCGCTTCGCGGGCGCCCATTGGACGCCGTCACGCCTTGAGCTTCCCGGACCGCCGCTGGCCGCAAAATCCGCCGTTGAAAAAGTCTTCCGCGGCGAGCTTTCGCGCGGCGAAACGGCGGCGATCATTTTTCCGGCGGATCTGCTCGATCTGCCCAATCCGCGTCTGTCCCAACATCCACCGCTGCAGGGCGACCCTCTTCCCGAGCCGGACGATCTCGCCGCCTGCGTCGAGCGCTTGATCGGCCTTGCCTTGCTCGAAGGCCGGCCAAATGTGAACTGGCTGTGCCGACGGCTGGACCTTTCCCGCCGCTCCTTGCAGCGGCATCTTGAATCGCGCGGCGCGAGTTTCGATGCGCTGTTGCAGCGTGCTTTGATCATGCGCGCGAGCGACCTTCTGCGTTCAGGCGCAAGTGCAACCGAGACAGGATTGGAACTAGGCTATTCCGATCCCGCCCATTTCACCCGCGCCTTTCGGCGCTGGACCGGGATGACGCCGCGCGAATGGCGGCAAAATAATCTAGGTTCAAAGCAAGCAATCTGAAGGCCCAAGCACTTCGAGTTCGTGGGCTCCCCACCGAGGAGACCCAAACAGGAGCGACTGTTGAAACCCATCCTCCGATTGACGTTCATTATTCTCGGCACGCTTGTTAATCTCGGACTGGCCGTGCTTGGCTCGGGCGGGCCTTCCGCTTTCTTCTCTCATCCGCCGCTGATTGCGCTTACCTTCTTGCTCTTCGCGCTGTCCGGCCTGGCTTTTTTCGCCGGCGGCAATTTGAGTTCCGGAGTTCGCGAGGATCGCGGCAACCGATGGGTCATCCCGGTCCTTGCGTTGATCGGCCTGCTCGATGCTTTTCTGCCGGCCTGGTCGGACCGGAACGGATTTTGGACCCTCGATGGCAATAACCTTCGCTGGCTCGGCGTCGTTCTCTTCGCGGTCGGCGGTGTGCTTCGGCTCTGGCCGGTCTTTGTGCTCGGTAATCGATTCAGCGGGCTGGTCGCCATCCAGCCCGGTCACGCGCTGGTCACCACCGGCGTCTATGGTCTCATCCGCCACCCCAGCTATTTAGGGTTGCTCGTCAATGCGCTGGGATGGGGCCTCGCCTTTCGTTCGGGCGTGGGCGTGCTGCTTGCGGCGCTTCTCATTCCGCCGATCGTCGCGCGCATTCGGTCGGAAGAGCGCTTGCTGCACACAGAGTTCGGCACCACGTACGAGGCCTATTGTGCCCGGACTTCGCGGTTGATTCCTGGACTTCTATTAGGACCGAACACAGGGTCCGCTTCGTGTTTGCAATTCTGGCGCCCCTAGATCAGTTTGGCGCCGGCGCTGACTCGGCGCCGCTTGGAAGGAGGCGCTCGTGCGCAAAATAGCAATCATTGCTTTGCTGATAGGCTGTCTGACTCTCCCCGAAATGGCCATTGCAATGCCCGCCGCTTCGGGCGATTTGGTCGCGAAGGCCGGCAACGCACAGATCACGCAAACGCGTGGCGGCTGTGGCTTCCGCAGACATCGCGGGCCCTACGGCGGCTGCAGGTGGAATCGCTATTAAGTTAAAACGGGATCCCTCGGACCGCCGAGGTATCCCGGCTTACCTCGTAAGAGGCAAGCGCAATCGAGACCGGCTTCGAACTGGGCTATTTCGACCCCGCATATTTACACACCCGAGCAACGTCCTCGATAGCGGAGGCGACACAAATATCTTGAAAGCTAACTCCCCAAAACCCAGCCTATTTATTGTCACCCGAACCATCCCTCATCCAAGGCGCAATGTCTGGCGGAAGACCGAGAGCATTTCTAAATGCCCTAATACGAAATTCTTCTTGTGAAGCCCGTCTGAGACGGGACTCTCGATAGAATTCTCTATTGCCAGCACCCACTTCAACTCCGATAAAAAGAGCAATCAGCAATACGGAAACACAATATCCAACCACCAACTTATATTTACTTTCGCTTCCAAATACATAAATATTTACGCCGCCAAGTAGAGCCAAGACTGAGGGTAATACCGTCCCAAGCACGGACGCCCTACTTAGGCCGCTCAGATAGCCAGTGACATAGCCAATCAAGCATACAGGCAGCCCGAATCCCACATAGTAAATAAAGATATCGGAAAAAGACGTTAATTTGGACTCAAAGACAAATTTTAGCGCCGCACAAAATATGATACAAAAAATAACATATAGAAATAGAATCTTCCCTAAGCTAACAGCAACAAATTGAAAAGGACTAAAAATATCCATTATTATTGCTGCAAATCAGATTTGTCGCTTGGAGGGGTAGTCTCCGGAGCGAGCGGTACGTAACTGCTCACCCCTACCTTCGTAACTGCTCACACCTACCTTCCAGATGTGATCGCGTGCGGCCAATTGACTCGGGGGTGCGTGAACGGACTGGCGTCGCGGCGGCGGATGTGAGTCAACCCATGGATGAATCGCGAAGCGCTTGAATTGCTGGACCGTGAGACACTGATCCGGCTTGTTCTGGCGCAGGCGGAGGCGATCGAGCGGGTGAACGAAATCGTCGCCCGCGTGGCGGTTTTTGAGGCGGAGAACGCCGCGCTTCGGACACGCGTCGCCGAACTCGAAGCGAAACTTGGCCTGCCACCCAAGACGCCGAACAATTCGAGCACTCCACCATCGCAGGGGCGCAAGGCGTCGGATGAAGCGGCGAGCAAGCCAACCCTTCGACCGAAGCTCAGGGGCAAGCCGCACGCTGGCGCGCATCGGCCGCTGCATCCAAATCCCACAGCCCGGCGCGATATGATGGCGACCGCTTGCCAGCATTGCGGCGCGGACGTTTCCAGCGCGCCGCAGATCGTCTGCGAGGCCTACGATCACGTCGAGATCCCCGAGATCAAGCCCGATATCACGCGCGTCACTCTGTCTAGCGGAACCTGCCCGTGTTGCGCGAAAAGGTTCAAGGCCCCGCCGCCGCAAGGGCTGGAACCAGGCTCGCCCTTCGGGCCGAACCTGCGCGCATTCGTGGTCTATCTGCGCTTCACGCAAGGCATCTCATTCGAGCGTCTGGCAAAGCTTTTGTCCGATATTCTCGGACTCGACATCAGCGAAGGCGCGCTGGTCAACATGCTGGAGGCGGCCCGCCATCCCTTCGCCGCGCAGACAAGCCTGATCCGCGCGCGGCTCCTGTCAGGAACCGCGCTGGAATTGGACGAGACCGGCGTGCGGGTCGGCAAACGGAACTGGTGGCTATGGGTCTTTCACCACAAAGACAGCGCCGTCTTCGTCGCTGATCCCTCGCGCGGCAAAAGCGTGGTTTCGACTTTCCTCGGCGATTTCCGCCCTGATTTCTGGGTCTCCGACCGCTACGGCGGCCAGTTCGGTTGGGCGGAAAAGGAAAATCAGGTCTGCCTCTCCCATTTCATTCGTGATGTGCAATATGCCATCGACGCGGGCGACAGCGTCTTCGCTCCCGAACTGCGTCATCTGCTGGGCCGCGCCTGCCGCATCGGACGACGGCGAGAACGTCTCACCGATGCGACCCTGAAGGTTTATGCCGCACGTCTTGAGGCTCGCCTCGACGAACTTATGGCTCGCACGCCGACGCACGCGGCCGGCGTCAAGCTCCAGCGCATCGTCAAGAAGATCCGGCGGCATCTGTTCATCTTCGTCACCAACCGCGACATCCCGGCGACCAACAACGGCTCCGAGCGAGCGCTACGCCCCTGCGCGGTGTTCCGGAAAATCACCAACGGTTTTCGCACCGAATGGGGCGCGAAGCTTTATGCCGATATCCGCTCCGTCATCGAGACCGCCCGCCGCCGCGCCGTCGGAGCGCTCGAAGCCATTCGCCTCACACTGGCCGGAATGCCGCTCCCGAACCTTGCCTGAACCGCACGCTGCAGCCGGGGGGCTGAGCAATTACCCGAAGAGCGTTTAGAGCAGATGCTGTACTTTTTGAATACAGAGCAGTACCGATTATTGCTTGCCAAAGGTTCTGTGACGACGAACCCGAGTTTGGACATTTCCGCGTCTTGCTCGCTGCTGACGCTGACGTAGTTACATTCCATGACCCGCATCCTGAGAAAGGTGGCCAGGCACTAAAATGGAGCATGGAAAAATTTGTGAACTTTTGGCGATGCACTAGCCGGGACGTAACGGGCGGGGTAGCCATCTGGATAGCCAATATGTACCGCTACACAGTCCACTAGACCCGGACCTCCCAAATCGTTGGGCTCGAAGCTGCAAATCTCAATCGGTAACGGTAGGCTGGCGATACTTGGACGAATTACTACGACGCTTAGCCCGTCTTATTCACCCACCCGGCGCGCCCTAGCGATTTTCTTTGCGACATGATTGCGGACGCAATTCCACGTTGCGTCCTTGCCGCTGGGTCGATCCGCACTTTTCGAACGCGTTGGAGTTGGATGGGTGGGTGATCTGGGGCGAGCGGACACTGTCTCTGCCCCGTCGTTCACGGTCCCGCGGGCTGCAAGGCGCCGGCGAGGTGTCGGAATACCCTGGCCTGAGGACAGGCGGTGGCAAGCGCAAGCTTGATGCGGCTTGCGGTCTCGACGATGCGCGCGCCTATCTTCAGAAGTTTTTCGCGCAAGGTCACAAATTCGGCGACGGCGAGCGGATGGGTTTTGGGGATAGCGTCACGCAGTTCGAGCATTAGCCAATAGGCGGCCGTATGCAGAATAAGCCGCATCTGATTGGCGAGCGGCGCACGACAGGAAGTGCGGTCAGACGCCAGCTGGCTCTTGTGCAATTTGATCAAATTTTCCATCTGTCCGCGCGCGCAATAGAGCGTGTCGTAGATATGTTCGGGCGAGCCATTGGCGATGTTGGTGACGACGTAGCGGATATCCAGCCCCAGTTCCGTTGCTTCGATGCGAGCGCAGACGCGACGCTCGACTTTCCAGGATTTGGCAGCGTAGTTCGTCTGTGTGTAGCCTCTCAGGACCGGTGCCTGTTCCAGCGCGCGACGGGTGCGGATGTCGTCGGCTTTGTCTTCGACGGCGGCAGCGAGAATCTTGTTGCCGGGCAGTCCAAAAACGTAATCGAGGCCGTTGTCCTCGCACCAATCCATCACCTCGCGGCGGCCATAATGGCCATCGCCTCGGATGGTGATCTTGGTTGTTGGCCAGTGAGCGCGGATGCGGCGGACAATCCGGCGCAAATGGCCGCGCACTTCCTTGCCGGACGGCGTTTTGCCTGGCCGCAGAATGATTGCGACGGGGCGTCCGGCAGCGGTGTCGTAAACATGGATCGGAAGGAAGCAGCGCTCATCATAATGCGTATTGAACAGCGACAGTTGCTGATGACCGTGCGCGACATCGCAGGTATCATCGATATCGAGCGTGACGGCTTGCGGAGGCGCGGCGTAACTGGCGCAATAAAGATCGATGAGGACGCCGCTCAGCTTCACGATTTCGCGCAAGGTCGGCGCGTTCTCCCAACGCGACATGGTGGGCTGCGAGCATAGATCGTTCCCCGTATCGGGCAATCGCCCGCAGGCAAGCTTGAAGGCTGGATCCTTGCGCAGATGATCGAGGTCGTCCGCATCCTCGTAGCCGCAGGCGATGGCAAGAATGCGAGCGCGAAAGATGCTGCCGAGTGAATGGGTGATCAGCAATGGATTGCGCGGATCCGCGATGACGGCGGCGAGCTTGTCCGCCACTCCGAGCCGGCGCTCGGCTTGCCCCAGCAACATCACGCCAGCATCCGAAGTGATGCGCCCGCCGTCGAAAGCAGCGGTGATCTTCTTGCGGCCAACGGCTGGAAACGAGAACGGGAGAAGGCTATCTTCGATCATGGCGGCTGTGGCTTCGATGCGATGGCTGAAGGATCGGTGTAAGCAACCAATACATACGCTATATCAACATCTTACGCTACATCCGCCCGCCCAAAATCAAGCCCTCGGTGAATAAGACGGGCTAGGTCACTTTGGCACCACTCCTAAGTCAAACGGGGATCCCTCGGAACGCCGATAGATCCGCGGCTTCGTTCGCGTGCGCTCCCGCGCATTACCTCGGCGGCAGGCTTGAGAAATAGGCCGCAATGGCCTCCATTTCCTTTTCCGTGATGTTGCGGGTCATGTAGCGCATCTCTTTATGCGCCCGCTTGCCGCTGTGGAACGCGCGCAATTGATTCAAGAGATAGAGCTCATTCTGGCCGGCAAGGATCGGTACTTCGGCAAATCTCGCGATCCCATCGGCGCCATGGCAAGGCACGCAGCCGGAGATCAACTCGGGATCGATTTGTTGCGCAACTGCGGGGGCGGCAAGGGAGATGGCGGCGAAGAAGCTCGCGAGCGTCATGCGGCACCAAGGATGACCGGGATATCCGGGTTTGCCGACTGGGCGCACATATCCGCCACGTTCGTTAGGATGGTGACCCATGCCAACAGTCATGCGATCAGATATCGGTTCATAGCCGATGTGCCGCCGATCAGCGGGGCGAGCTTTATCTGCGCCTCGCTCGTGCCTGCAACTCATTTTTGAGATCGAGCGTAGCGATGGCAATCGCCTGAAGAGGGTCAGAACATGCTCCAACTCGTTGAACTTGAGCGTTTCCTTTTCGATCAGATGATTCCATCTGATTGGGAAGCGTTCTTGCGGCGAGAAGAAAACTGGCCGACCAGCTTAAATTCCCCAGCCCTTCGGCGGGATATGCAAGGGCTTGATTTCGAAGCTTCGGACCACAGCTTCCGGCCCCGAACCGGCCCTATAATCCTGCCATAAACCCAGCACGCCATAAGCGGTGACCATGCCAATGGTGGCAACTTCCAGGAAAATCAGGATCCGGCGCATGAGCTATTCCTCATTCCGTTAAGGGGATGCAGGGACATCTATGCGCAAGCAAGAAATATGCCGAGCTGCCACCTGCGAACACTTAATATCGCTCGTGGCCTTCAAAAGTTCCAAAGGCTCGCCAAAAGCGCGGCCCCGCTTGCGGCCACAAGACAATTGTCGCTGGAGATGACGTCCGGCCCCTTCGGATGCCGCCATCAGCAATTGCTGCAGATGCTGCGCCCTTGCAGGCTGTCGGAATCGATGATTTTGCGCTCGACGTGCGAAGTACCCGCGTCCGGAGCAAGGCTCGGGCGCGGAACGGTCTGTCCCGTCGATGTCACGAATTTCCGGTTCAGCGGAACCGCACCGTTCAAATAGTCCTGACCGAGGGGCCATGGCCCGTTCTCCTCGGATGTGAGGCCCAATGCAGCCGAATTATCGGTTTGGGCGTAAGCGACCATCGTCCAACCGGCCGCAAAAAATAGGAAAACCAAAAATATCTTGAGCATCGCGACGTCCCCCCTCCCATTCCGACAGAACGCCGCAGGCGCCGAGAGGTTTCTTGGTCGCGTTCACTTTTGAGGTCAAATTGACCCAATCCAGCCAATACTCAGCTATCCTCCGGAGCCGACAGGCCCCTGGTTGGGGTCTTTGCCGCCATTCCGGGATCGCGGAACAGATTGACGATCGGATAGCGCCGGTCCCGGCCAAAATTCTTCTTGGTCACCTTGACGCCCGGTGCTGACTGGCGGCGCTTATATTCCGCCAGATAAAGAAGCCTTTCGATTTTCTTCACGGTCTCAAGCTCGTGGCCCAAAGCCACGACATCGGAAATCCGCATTTCCTTTTCGACCAGCCCTTCGAGGATCGCGTCGAGCACCTCATAGGGCGGCAGCGAATCCTCATCCTTCTGGTTCTCGCGCAATTCGGCGGAGGGCGGTTTCGTCAAGATGTTACGGGCAATCACCTCGCCGCCGGGCCCTAACGCATCCGCCGGTTTCCAGCGGTTGCGCAATTCCGAAAGGCGAAACACCTCCATCTTGTAAAGATCCTTGATTGGATTGAAGCCGCCGTTCATGTCGCCATAAATCGTCGCATAGCCGACCGACATCTCCGATTTGTTGCCGGTCGTGACCAGCATCGGACCGAATTTATTGGAAACCGACATCAGCACCGTTCCGCGGACCCGGCTCTGGATATTTTCTTCCGTCGTCCCCGGCTGGGTACCCTTGAAGATAGGCGCAAGGATTTTTTCAAAACCATCGACGGCCGGCGCGATCGGCAGAATATTGTAGCGAACCCCCAGCGCGCGGGCACAATGTTCGGCGTCCGCCGAGCGACTCATTCGAGGTAAAGCGATAGGGCAGCATGATGCAATGGACGCGGTCCGGGCCGAGGGCGTCCACCGCCATCGCGGCGCAGAGCGCGGAATCGACCCCGCCCGAAAGCCCCATGACGACGCCAGGGAAGCCATTCTTGTTCACATAATCGCGAAGCCCGAGGACACAGGCCGCGTAATCGGCCTCATCGCCCTCCTCGATGGGCGAGCGGGGTCCCTCGACGCAGACAAAGCCATGGGCGCGGCGCTCCCAAACCGTCTTTGCGACCATCGGTGAAAAAGCCGGAAGCTGGAATGCGAGCGTCGAATCGGCATTGAGGCCGAACGAGGCGCCGTCGAAGACGAGTTCGTCCTGGCCGCCGATACTGGTTCAGATAGATGAGCGGCAATTTGCTCTCGACAACGCGCGAAACCGCGACCGACAGGCGCTCGTCCGTCTTGCCCCGCCAATAAGGGGAGCCATTCGGAACCAGGAGAATCTCGCCGCCGGTTTCGGCGATGCACTCGACCGGATCCGGACCCCAAATATCCTCGCAGATCGGAATGCCGATGCGCACGCCCTTGAATACCACAGGCCCGGGCATGGGGCCCGGCGAAAACACCCGCTTTTCGTCAAAAACACCGTAATTCGGTAAATCGACCTTGAACCGGATCGCCTCAATCCGCCCCTTTTCGAGCAGCGCATAGGCATTGTAACGGTGCCCGTTCTCGGCCCATGGCAGCCCCACGAGAATCGCGGGCCCACCATCTGCCGTATCGGCCGCAATGTCCTCGCAAGCGGCGTGGCAGGCCTCGACGAACGCCGGCTTCAAGACGAGGTCTTCGGGCGGATAGCCTGCAAGGAAGAGTTCGGAGAACATCACAAGATCGGCGCCGAAGGCGGCCGCTTCCGGCGAGCGGCCCGAACCCGCGCAAGATTGCCGGCGACGTCGCCGACCGTGCAATCGATTTGCGCCAAGCCAATGACAAGACGTTTTGCCGGCACTTCCGCGTTCCGCTCAGAGAGACCCATCGTGTCGATCATTCGAAGACATAGGCGTCCATCGCCATCACTCCGCGTTCGACCGACGCATGAACGCGCTTTCCCTTAGCCCCCTCCCCCGCTGCGCCGAAAGCAAAAGGCAGCGGCAAAAAATGCTCTTCGGTCGGATGATTTTTCCGGGCATGCGGCGCGAGGGCGCGATAGTCGGCAATCTCGTCGATCGCGCCCGCCTCCGCCTTGGTCAGAACCCAGTCGTCGAAATCCTGCACCCAGTCTTGCGCCGGGGCGTCGAATGCGTGGCCGCCGTTGAAAACTTCATAGAGATTATGGGTCAGGCTGCCGGAGCCAATGATCAGCACACCTTGTTGGCGCAACGGCGCAAGGGCGCGGCCAAGGGCAATATGATGTCCTGCGCCCTGATTGGCCTGAATCGCCATCTGCACGACTGGAATGTCGGCGTCCGGATAAAGCAGGCTGAGCGGAACCCAGACCCCGTAATCATAACCGCGGCCGACAATTTCCTGCGCCGGAAAGCCCGCTTGCTCGAGAAGCGTTGCGGCGGCCGTCGCGAGCTGCGGCGAACCAGGCGCAGGATAGACGCGTTGATAAAGCTCCTCCTCGAACCCGTTGAAGTCGTAAAGCATGCCCGGGTTCTCATCGGCGCTGAAGGATGGAATCTTCATGTCGAAATGCGCCGAGGCGATGAGGATCGCCTGCGGTCGGCCGCGCTGTTGGCCCAGGTCCTGGCCGAACCGCGCGAAAAAATCTCGTGCTGGACTTTCGTACAGCACGAGATTGGGAGCACCATGCGAAACAAAGAGCGTCGGGAAAGCGGTCATGATGCGCTCTAGAGAAGCGGCTTCTTATTCCGCGGCATCGGCCTGGCCACGGCCGCGTTCGATCCGTTCCGCCTTGAGCAATTCGGCGACAAGAAAGGCCACTTCGATCGATTGCTCGGCATTGAGCCTTGGGTCGCAATAGGTGTGGTAACGATCGCGCAGATCGGATTCCGATATGGCCCGCGCACCACCGATACATTCGGTGACATTTTTCCCGGTCATTTCGAGATGCACGCCACCGGCATAAGTCCCTTCCGCGCGGTGGACCGTAAAGAACGTGCGGATCTCGCTCATGATCCTGTCGAAGGGTCGGGTCTTGTAGCCTCCCGTCGCCTTGACCGTATTGCCATGCATCGGATCGCAAGACCAAACGACGCTGCGCCCTTCCCTTTTCACGGCGCGGATCAAGGTCCGGCAGACGGTCGCGCCGCCTTGTCGGCGCCGAAGCGGCAAATCAAGGTCAGACGGCCGGCTTCATTTGCCGGGTTCAGAATATCGATGAGTGTCAGCAATTCATCGGGCGACAGCGTCGGGCCGCATTTGAGACCGAGCGGATTCTTGACGCCCCGTGCATATTCGACATGGGCATGATCCGGATGGCGGGTGCGGTCGCCGATCCAAATCATATGGCCGGATGTCGCATAATAATCGCCGGTCGTCGAATTGATGCGGGTCAGCGCTTCCTCATAGCCGAGCAGCAAGGCCTCGTGCGACGTATAAAAATCCGTCTGCCGCAATTCCTGATGCGCCTCGGGATCAAGGCCGATGGCGCGCATGAAGCCGAGTGTCTCGGTGATACGAGACGCCAGTTCCTCGTAGCGGGCGGACTGCGGACTATCCTTGATGAAGCCGAGCATCCAGCCATGCGCGTTTTCGAGATTGGCATAGCCGCCCGATGCAAAAGCGCGAAGCAGATTCAAGGTCGCCGCCGACTGCCGGTAGGCCATCAGCTGGCGCGCGGGATCGGGCTCGCGCGCGCGGGCGTCGAAAGCGATGTCGTTGACGATATCGCCGCGATAGCTCGGCAGCTCGACCCCGTCGATCGTTTCAGTCGGCGCCGAACGCGGCTTGGCGAATTGCCCCGCGATGCGGCCAAGCTTCACGACCGGCAGAGCCGCGGCGAAGGTCGTCACCACCGCCATTTGCAAAAACACGCGAAAAAAATCGCGGATATTGTCGGCGGCATGTTCGGCAAAGCTCTCGGCGCAGTCGCCGCCCTGCAAAAGAAACGCCTCGCCCTCCGCGACCTTGCCCAGCATACGCTTGAGCTTGCGCGCCTCGCCCGCGAAGACGAGCGGCGGAAAGCCCGCGAGCTGGCTCTCGACCTCGGCGAGCGCCGCCTGGTCGGCATAAACGGGCACCTGCTCGATCGGCTTGCCTCTCCAACTGGCTGGCGACCAGCATTCGGTGGGCATATCCTAACTCCCTGGGCGAGGCTCACGTCGCCTTGCGAAATTCAATCACGGCCCCGTACCGTCGACCTCACCTTTCCGCCTCGCAAAGGGGCGATTGGAAAATGTCGGCCGGATCGCTTATCCGAGATCCGTCGTACGGGACAAGTCCTTATACCGCGGTTTTTGCAAATGGCGACAGGCTTCCGGACCGTCAGATCGCCCCGAGCGGTCCGCCGTCCGGGCCTTCCGGCCCCGCGGTTTCCCGCTCAAATCGCGCGGTCCGCATCCGCATGGTGACAAGTTCCTCGGCCGAGGTCGGGTGCACCGCCATGGTCGCGTCGAAATCGGCCTTCTTAGCGCCCATTTGAACGGCAATTCCCAACAGCTGCGCCATTTCGCTGGCATCCTCGCCAAGAACGTGCACGCCAAGAACACGGTCGGTCGTGCCATCGACGACAATCTTCATCAACGGTGGTTCTCCTGCCGCCCGGAAAGGGTTGCCTTCAAAGGGCGGAAGCTGGCCAGATAAATGTCGACACGATCGATAGATCGCGCGGGCTTCCAATTCATTCAGGCCGACGGTGCCAAGTTCGGGCGTCGTGAAAACGGCGGTCGGAATATTGGTGTGCACGACGGCATCTCGTTTGCCGCCGAACACCGTATTGGCGAAAGCATGGCCCTCGCGGATCGCAACCGGAGTCAAATTAACCCGGTTGGTAACATCGCCCACCGCATAGATCGACTCGATGTTCGTCTGTGAAAATGCATCGACCTTGATCGCGCCGAGTCCATCGACCTCAACTCCGGCCTGTTCGAGTCCGAGCCCTTTGGTGTTGGGCCTCCTGCCGGTTGCGATCATCACTTGATCGGCGTCGAGCTGGACACCCTTTGTCAAGGTGATGCAGAGGCCATCGGATGTCTTTCCGATTTCGGTCGGCAACATTCCGAATTTCAGATCGACGCCGGCATGCACAAGCGCGTCGCGTACACCAATGCGCATATCCTCGTCAAAGCCCCGCAGGACATTCTCGCCGCGCGCCGCAAGTGTCACCTTGGTGCCGAGTCGCGCGAAAATCGAGGCGAATTCGACCGCGATATAGCCGCCGCCAACAATCAACATGCGCTTTGGCAAAACCGGCAGATCGAAAACCTCGTTCGACGTGATCGTATGTTCGCGCCCCGGAACATCGGGTTCGAGCACCGGAGAAGCACCCGTCGCCACGAGAATGACGCCGGCGCTCACCCTGCGGCCGCTGGCGAGAAGGCGCACGCTATGAGCATCCTCAATTTCGGCGCGGCTATTTTCTATCGCTACACCCGCCTTATCGAGATTGTTGCGATAGATCGCGGACAGACGCGAAATCTCCATTTCCTTGCCGGCAACAAGTTTCGGCCAGTCGAAAGCGGGCGTCGGGAGCGTCCATCCGAATCCCGCGGCATCGTCGAACTCGTCCTTGAAGCGGCTTGCGTAGACCATCAATTTTTTTGGAACGCAGCCACGAATGACGCATGTTCCGCCGATACGGAATTCTTCGGCGATCATCACTTTGGCGCCAAAGCCGGCTGCGACCCGAGCGGCGCGGACCCCGCCCGATCCCGCGCCAATTACAAAGAGGTCTACATCGAAGCCGGCCATCCAAGCACTCCCAACCCGGCCGCAAGGCTGCAGTTTCCTTCACGCGAAGCGGCAACCCAACGAACCCCGCGCATTAAACCGCAATGCGGCAAGAATGAAAACGATGTCGGCGAGGCCGCCTCGGGGTTTCTGGCCAAAAATGTGCCATGCTTTTCTTTGTCGGCGCCAAGAATCTCCGATCACTTACCGCGTAATTATGCCGCTGCGGCCTGCCTTTGCGGCATAAAGACGAACGAAGAATGGGAAGGCGGTCCCGATGCCCGATCGTTGCAAGGCGGCCATGCATGGTAAGCGCATGGAAATCGCAGGCGAAATGCGAACAGCTCATCTCCGCGTCAGCTCCGACACATGCTCGCCATATTTCCCAACTTATTTGGTGAATGAACGTGATCGTTAGGGTTGATGAATTGTGAACGGACGGAAATGGCCGATGTGTCACGAGCTGTTAACTGTTCCAGGCAAGAGTTCACCAAAGTCGCGAGAGTTCGCCTAAAATCGTATGAGTTGGCTTCATCACCAATGGGCAACCACTTGTAAATCGAGGCCAGCAGCTTCAAGCCAGAATTGCGAGATTTGATTTGCGACAATCCCGCCCCCGCCCGGCTCCTATGAGATATGTATCTTTGCTTGCCGCGACCAGCGTTGCGGCGATCGTGTCGAGCATCCTGGTCCCCACCTCGACAGAGACCGCGGTTGCCAATGGCGATACCCGCACGCTGAACCTCTATCATTCTCATACCGGCGAATCGATTCAGGCGACTTTTCGCGTCAATGGTTCCTATGATCCGGCCGCTCTTGAAAAGCTAAATTATTTCCTGCGCGATTGGCGCAACAATGATCGTATCCGCATGGACCCGCGCCTGTTCGACGTGGTGTGGGAGGCCTACCGGACCGCGGGAGCAACCCAGCCGATCGTGATCATCTCGGCCTATCGCTCGCCAGCTACCAACGCAATGCTGCGCGCCCGCTCGCATGCTGTCGCCGAACACTCCCAGCATATGCTGGGCAAGGCGATGGATACCACCATGCCCGGCATGGCCATGGAAAGAATTCGCGAGATCGGGATGCGCCTGCAACACGGCGGCGTGGGCTGGTATCCAAGTTCGAATTTCGTGCATCTCGATGTGGGCAATGTGCGCGCATGGCCGCGCATGAGCTATGATCAGCTCGCGCGTTTGTTTCCAGATGGCAAGACTGTCCATCTGGCCTCGAACGGCCGCTCGCTTGCCCGTTATGCGGAAGCCCGCGCCGAGATCGCATCGCGTGGCGGCGTGATGTCCGATGTGCCGCAGTCGGCATCCTCGGGCGGAAATTTGTTTGCCTGGCTGTTCGGCAACAAGCATGACGAAGACGATGATGCCGATGCCCGCGCCCAGGCTCGCACTCCGTCTTCCCGGCATGGCGGAACGGAAGTCGCCGCGGTTCGCACCGAAAACGTAAGCCTCACCAAAAATGTAGCGCGCGTCGAGACAAGCCCCGCCGCCGCCGACCGCACTGTCGTCGCCGATCTCGGCTCGACGCCAAACGCGATCGACAACCGCGTCGCGATGGAACGCGACCGGGCCGAGCGGCAGGATCGAGACGGCGCGACCCCGAATCCTCTCAAGGACAAGATGGACAAGCGCTGGGCCGAACTCGTGCCGCTTCCGCCTTCGCGTCCGTCGCTGCCAGCGGATCGGCCAGCGCTTGCGTTCGCCGATGTGCCGACGCCGCCTGCGCGGCCCGAGCAGCTTAACCGCGTGGCCGCAGTCGAAACGGCGCAAATCGCCAAGGCGCTTTCGCGGAACGATGCGCTGTCCGGTCCGGCCAGTGCGACATTGGCGCGGGCCGCAAACCTTCCGGTCGTGATTACCGATGGGCCCAAGGACCGCCCGAGCGCGCCCAATCGAGTCCTAGCCTTCGCATCGGAAGGACGGATTCAGGATGTGCGCGAAGCCGCTCCCAGCCCGACCCCGACTGAAACCGCCGATAGGCCCTTAACGACTTCGGCCATCGTTTCGGCGCGGCTCAGCCGGACCAGTTTGCGCGGCGTCTCCAGTGAGGTTTCGGCCGCGGCCTCCCCGGCTCAACCGATCCTCGGTCAACCGGTTACCGGTTTGAGACAGGCTGCGCGCATCACTCCCGATCTGCTCTCGAATGTGCCATCGACCGAATTTGTCTCGGCCTTCGGCGTCGCGGCGAGCGATCTCGACACGAAGCACTTTACCGGAGCCGCGGCAAAGCCCCTCGCCCTGGCGCAAGGATTTGTCCGCATCACCGACGCTTCGGCGCCGATTCGCCGGTATTGAGTCGGCGTCATCTCATCCTTTGAAGTAACGCTTGACGATTGCTTCGCCAGGCAACGCAAGTATCGGCGGCATCGTGCCCGAACGTCATGCGTCAGGGATTTCAGCGCGCGAAACTGGCAACGCTCAGTGGATCATCAGAATCCCGAAGGCGGTCGCGCCCCGACATTGTGACGTGAACAACAGTTCCCCGCGCACTGCATCGGCGTGCCAAGCGGCATCTGCTAACTAGCCGTCCCCCGGCCCGCGATGGCGGCAAGCAGCAAGATCAGTCCCAAAGCCAAGACGCAGACCGCCGCGCCGACTTCGAATATGCGTCCCGCCAGGAGCGCCCAATGCGAATCGGCCTTGGAATATTTGACGGCGGCAAATTTGGCGAAGACGGCGAGACTGGCGAGCGCCGAGGTTGTCATCGCAGTGCCAAGCGACATTGCGAGAACCGCGAATAATCCTGCCGAAAAAATATTCTGCGCCAAGGCAAAGACAAGGACGAGGATCGCCCCAGAGCACGGGCGCGCACCGGCCGCCACCATCGTCAACAGGGCGGCTTTCCACGAAAATCCTTTGTCGAGCAGTCGCGGATCGGGGGCATGGACATGCCCGCATCCAAACCCGTGCACGTGATCGAGCGTGCAATCGTCGGCGACGAACATTCTCGGCCCGCCATTTGCGGCAAGCGCAAGAGGCGTCGGCGCCATGCGCCATGCGACGATCAGCGCTCTCCCTTTCGTGTAAACCAGGACCACGCCAAGCAGAACGATACCTGCGTAACTGATGATTTCGACGATATTTGCCGCGCTGGTCATGCGCGCCGCCGTCGCCTTGAACACGATGGTGCTGAGGCCTACGATCGCGATCGCGCTAAGGCCCTGAAGGAGCGCCGCGCCGAATGCGATCACGAGTCCGCGCCGCAAAGCCCGCTCATTGGCGAGCATATAGGATGCAATCACCGCTTTGCCGTGGCCGGGTCCCGCGGCGTGAAAAATGCCATAGGCGAAGCTCAGACCAATTAGGCCCCAGCCGGCCGCGCCACTTTGCTTGGCGGCGCGGATCGCGCCGCTGAGCAGGCGATAAAAGCCCGATTCCTGGGAGAGGATCCAGCCGCTTAAGCCTTGCGTGCCGGCGGCCGCCCCCTCGTTGGCGCCGACCGCGAAGGGATGATGGGCGCCTTGCGCAAAGGATTGAGACGACAACAGGCAGACGATGCAAAGCAGCAGCAGCGGCACAAGCGTCGGATGATACCGCAACCGCGCAGCCCTGCGCGCGAAACTGGAAATGGGCGTCACACAATCGATCTTAGGGAAAGACAAACGCTCGACCACGAGCCGACTCCATTTCATGGGATCAAAGCCAATAGCCAATGGGTCAACCAAGCCTCAAGGACATGCGACGATGATTCGGCTGGCAAGTTTGACCCCGAAATCATAGCCTGGCGACAGACCGCTGAAAAAGGATTCGGAGAGCTTTTTTGTGTCATCGGCAGCCAAAGGCTTTGACCCCAGCAAATTCACCGAACATCCCTTCGGCGCGCTGACGGTGCCGACCGGGTCCTGCTTTTCCATCTCGAAAGCAACGAAATAGGTTGGATCATAGACTTGAAACGAGAAGGCCTTCGCGGCGCTTGCCGGTGTTTTCAGCGGCAGCGTGAAGCGCAAAACAACAAGCTTATCTTCCCGCTGTTCCAGCGAATAATCGGTTGGCGTCCCAAATTCGACCTTCGCATTTGCCGCCTTGGCAAAGGTGAAAAAATCGAATTCGGCCATGGATTCGACATTGGTTTTGGCCAGTGGCGCCAAGTCGTCCCTGGTCAAAAGCTGGCCTTCCTTGCCTTGCCCCTCGGTGACATAGGCCGAATACATTTCGTCGAAGGTCCAGGTATGGCGGATGGCCTCGATCTCGCGCTGGGCGTTGAAGACGACTTCTTCACGCGCAGAGACCCAAACATGCGGATGCGCTGCGGCAATCTGAGTGAGGCCGGTCACAAACGCGGCGGTCAGGATAAGCCTCGAACAAAAGCGCCTTGGCATAAAAACCCTTTTGGTGGGCCGCGTTTCGCGCAGGCCCGCAAGCAATGTGTCCGTTTTTGACTGCGGAAGTCTGGCCGAAGAAAGGCGACCGGCTCACGTCGGCTTCAGAGCGGCGACGGCAGGTTTCCGGGCCAAATGGCCGGTTTGCCGAGGCCCGCGCTTGCCCTTATAGGGTGGTCCGCTTCGTTTTAAGGTTGATCGCTGGCCGTGAATAGGGCATAGGGTCAAGTTCGTTTCAAACCGGCCGTGACAGCCGGGTTTTTTATTCCAGGATCCGACCGATGAAAGTTCGCAACTCCTTGAAATCTCTGCGTACACGGCATCGCGCCAATCAATTGGTGCGCCGCAAAGGCAGAGTCTATATCATCAATAAAGTCCAAAAACGCTACAAAGCCCGGCAAGGCTGAAGCGTGAGCGTTTGCTTTAAACAAAGTTGACGATTTTTCGGATAGGATCGGCCCCAGAAGAGCGCAGCTTTCCATCGAAAATGACATGGCTCCAAGAGGAACATGCGCCGCTTTGCATCCATAGGCTTCGTTCCATACGGCCTCTGCAGCCCGGCCAGTTGACTCCTATGCGCGCATCCCGGTTCTCTGCCGTAACCTTGGCCGGCGCTCTGGCAGTGCAGGCTCTTGGCGTGACCGGAGCAACCGCGGACACCATCCCCTCGGTGCAAGCGCAGAACCGCGAGGGTTCGCCAAGCTTTCAGCCATCACCCTTTCCGGGGATCAAACTCGACGATCTTTTGCGGGCGCCTAACACTAAAGCGCCAAAGCAAAAGCCTAACCCAGGCCAATCTTCCCCCAAGGCCGCAGCGCCCGCCGCCGACCGGGCCGAGCAGCTGAAAAAAGCCTTGGCGGCGCAGCCCACGCCCGAGGTACGGCGTAAGAAAACGCTCGATGGGCTCTTTGAGCACCTCAGAAAAGCCGCCGAACCAGAGCAGGCACAGGCTATCGCGGCATCGATTGAGCATATTTGGCTGCAATCTGGTTCCGACACCGCAAATTTGCTCATGCAGCGGGCGATGGCCTCCATGCAGACGCAGCAATATGAAGTGGCGCTTTCGCTTTTCGATCGGCTGATCGCGCTGGAGCCGGATTGGGCAGAGGCCTGGAATCAACGCGCGACGACCAAATTTCTCACCGGCGATCCGGATGGCGCGATGGCCGATATCGACCGGGTCATGAAATTGGAGCCGCGCCATTTCGGTGCAATGGCCGGGATGGGCATGATCTTGCAGGCGGAAGGACTCGAGAAACGCGCATTGGAGATTTTCAAGAAAGCGCTGAGCATTTATCCGCTTGAGACGGACATTCAGAAGCTCGTCGAAAAACTCACCCTCGAAGTCGAAGGACAGGATATTTAGGCGAGGCTAGGCCTAACTCTCGCTGGTCCAATATTCGCCCGAGAGTTCGCGGTGCGCCTTGTCAAGTTCGTCCGTATAGCGACGCAGAACATGGGCCTCGGTCAAAAGCCCGAGGACATGGCGGTCCTTCTCATTGTCGACGACGGCCAATGCTTCATTTCGGTTTGCTCGAAGATTTGCACGGCAAGCTTGACGTTCATCTGCGGCAGCAGAAATAGTATCGGGCGAACGCGCGAGCTTGCCGAGACTCGAGCCATGCCCGCGTCGCCATCCGCGGCAAGATGGACGTCGGGAACGAAAACCATGCCCGCATAGGGCCCGACGGGCCGGTGACCACGACCCATTGATTGGTCGACCGCGCCGGAAACTCCTCCATGAAGTGCGGCGATCGCTCATATCATGTCGGCGCCTTCGGCACATCCGTTCGCATGAGGCGGCCGACCGTCAGATCGCGCATCCAGCCGACGTCCTGAGCGCTGCGAATCGATTCGCCGCGCAGATGCAATGCGCCAGGTCGCGAAGGAATAGCCGAAGGTCGCGCCGCACGATGATCGAGACAATGCTTGCGACCGCCAGCATGACGAGGCCGAGCGGAAAATCGCCCGTCGTTTCCAGCGCGAGAAAGCTCATCGTCAGCGGCGCGCCGATGATCGCCACGGCAAGTGCCGCCATTCCGACCAGGGTGCAGACCAAAACGTCGGGCGCCAGAGACGGATCGATATATTCGACGCCCGAAGAAATAGACCCGGCCGATCATGCCGCCGATGAACAGCGAGGCAAAGAAAAGACCGCCGCGAAAGCCGGTGCCGAGCGAAACCACCGATGCGGCGGCTTTCAACGAAAAGAGTGATGAGAACGACATCCGACGGTTCGGGCGTTCGGTCCAAAAAGCTCGAACAAGGCCCATGGCCGGAGGCCAGCACATGCGGCGTGACAAGCGCGAGCAGGCCGACGATCGCGTCCGCCGAGCGCGGGTTGAAGCGCGCGCGGCAAGGGACTGTGCCGGCAGATCCGCTCGACCAAACGTCACGGCCCGCATCATGCGGATCCCGAAAATGGCGCAAATCATCCCCAAGCAGCAGCAAAAGACCCATATCGGTTTGGGAAAGGACCGCGTTCAACACTATGGCCCATGAATTCGCCGCTGGTGCCCAAACGCCGGGAGACCAGCACCCCGCAGATCGCCGCCGCGCCGACCGGGGCCAGACCGAACGGCGTATAGGTCCCCAAAATCAGCTCGAACGCATAAAAGGCGCCGGTCAGCGGGGCGCCGAAGGCCGCGCCGATCGCACCAGCCGAACCGCAGGCGACAAGGGTGCGCATGTCGCTGCGCCGCAGCCGGAACGCCGCTCCCAAGCCAGGAGGCAAACCCCGATCCCATTTGCGTATAGGCGGCCTCCAGCCCGACCGAAGCGCCAAAGCCATTGGAAATCACCGTTTGCGCCGCGATCAGCGCGCTGTCCTTGAGCGACATACGGCCGCCGTGCAGCGCATTGGCCTCGATGGGATCGACCGGGCGCGCTTGGCATCCACTTTCGAACGTAAATCCCGGAAATGCCGAGAATCGAGACCGCCCGCGAGCGGAACCAGCGCCTGGATTGGGCCGATCGAGCGCAAAGAGGTTGCTCAGATGCGGGTGCCCGAAAAGCCAGAGGTGCAGAAGTTCGCGCCTCCGAGGAGCGCCGCGCCACCAAGACCCGCGAGGCCGCCGGCGATAGCCGCAAGAGCCGATGAATCCCACCTCGTTGCGCCGGACGAGCCCGCGCACATGCAGAGGGAATGTGGCGGTGAAAATCAAACTTCGAAATCGCTCATTCCCCTGGTCCTCACCGGCTTCCCTTCGCCGGTCATAGCCATTTGAAGCCAGCCCTGCCGCGCGTTCCGGCGCTGCTGAAACGCGGATGGTCGGAAAGCATTGCATAAGCGCCGGCGCCGCCGCTATAAGCCGCTGGCGTCCCTTCCGGCACCCCTGGAGGCATGGGCGCATCATCTTTGATCATGGATATCTTAAGGATACCCAAATGGCCGGGACGAAAACTCTCGCGGCCACGGTACGCGAAGGGGACAGGCAAGGGGGCCGCCCGCAGCGTTCGCCGTGAAGGCCGCATTCCAGGCGTGATCTATGGCGGCGGCGATGCTGCCGAGCCGATCGCGCTCGATTATCGCGACTTGAACAAACTGATCTACGCCGGGCATTTCCTGACGACGATCTTCGAGCTCGATGTCGGCGGTGCGAAGCAACGCGTCATTCCGCGCGATTACCAGCTCGATCCCATCAAGGATCAGCCGCTTCATGTCGATTTCCTGCGCCTGAAGCCGGGCGCCAGCCTGCGCGTCCAGGTGCCGGTGCATTTCATCAATCAGGAAATCTGCCCCGGCATCAAGAAGGGCGGCACGCTGAACATCGTGCGCCACGCGATCGAAATGCGCGTGCCGGCCGATGCTATTCCCGAGGCGGTCGTCGCCGATCTCGCGGAACTTGCAAATCAATGATTCACTGCACCTCACCGCGCTTCCCTTGCCGGACGGTTGCCGGCCGACGCAGCGCGAACGCGATTTCACGATCGCGACGATAACGCCCCCGTTGGTTGTCGCGGAAGAGCCGAGTGCGGCTGCCCCGGCTGCGGCGCCAGAGGCCAAGGGGAAAGCCGGCGCTGCACCTGCCGCGGCAGCGGCCGCACCTGCCGCCGGTGCCAAGGCTCCGCCCAAAGGCAAGAAATAGCGCTTCGCGTTTACGCGCGGAGTGACGTGCGTAAACGACAACGCTTTGTAGGCGGGCGCCATGCTCCTCTTCGTTGGCCTCGGCAATATCGGCAAGGCCTATGCCGGCCATCGCCACAATGTGGGCTTCATGGCGCTCGATGCCATCGCCCGCGAACATAACGCACCGGCCTTTCGGTCACGGTTTCAGGGCCTCGCCAGCGAGGCCCTGATTGCCGGCGAAAGAGTCGTCCTGCTCAAGCCGCAAACCTATATGAACGAATCCGGCCGTTCGGTCGGCGAGGCGGCGCGCTATTACAAAATCGATCTTTCCCACATCGTGGTCTTCCATGACGAGCTCGATCTCACGGCTGGACAAAGTGCGGGTCAAGACCGGCGGCGGCAATGCCGGGCACAACGGCCTCCGTTCGCTGACCGAACATCTCGGCAATGAGTACCGCCGCGTGCGGATCGGGATCGGCCATCCGGGCGACAAAGCATTGGTCCATAATTATGTGCTGGGAGATTTCGCCAAGGCCGAGATAACCTGGGTCGAGACCTTGTGCAAATCGCTCGCCGCCCATGCCGGGCTGTTGGTCAAAGGGCAGGACGAAGCCTTTCAAACCAAGATCCATCTCGCAATGGAAGGGGTTGGCAAAGAGGGGATGAGTTAGGCTTTGGGTTGCCGATCTCGATCCAGGGGCGACACTCTAAAAGAGTTTGGCCGCCGGATGGTATAACTCAACCCTCGTTGAAATCATCGACTTAATTCTTCGAGTATGGCCGTAGCAAATCGCTGTCCGTGTGATCTTACCGCTGATCCAGCGTCAGCCCCCCTAAACGCCATGGCGGCAGGAGAGCGTGAATGGATTTTGAACTCAAGGACGGCCCTAAAGGGCCGCCAGCTCCGCTGGCCGCAGGTCCTTGACTTCAAAATCCATTCACGCTGGAGTTAGCCGTTCCATTTAAGGTGAAAACCTGCCTGCGGCGGTTTGGCCTTCCTCCGAGGCAATCCCCAACCTTGCTTTTTCCCGCCACGGACCGCATAGGGCGCTGTCTTTCCCTTAGCCGTATCCTTCAAGAGTATCGTTTCCATGGGTTTCAAATGCGGTATCGTCGGCCTGCCCAATGTCGGCAAATCGACCCTCTTCAATGCGCTGACGCAAACGGCGGCGGCGCAGGCGGCGAATTATCCTTTCTGCACCATCGAGCCGAATGTCGGCGATGTCGCGGTGCCCGATGAACGGCTTGAAAAACTTGGCGACCATCGCCGGCTCCAAAGAGATCATCCCGACGCGGCTCACCTTTGTCGATATCGCGGGGCTCGTGCGCGGCGCCTCGAAGGGCGAGGGGCTTGGCAATCAGTTTCTGGCGAATATCCGCGAATGCGACGCCATCGCCCATGTCGTGCGCTGCTTTGAGGATTCCGACATCACCCATGTCGAAGGCAAGATCGCCCCGGTCAACGACATCGAGACGATCGAGACCGAGCTGATGCTCGCCGATCTCGAAAGCCTGGAGAAACGCGTCGTCGCGTTGGAAAAGAAAGCCAAGGGCGGCGACAAGGAGGCCAAGGAGGCTTTCGATCTCGTAGGGCGCTGTCTTGCGCTGCTCCGCGAGGGCAAGCCGGCGCGGCTCGTCGCAGGTCAAACCCGAGGAACAGAAAGCTCTTTCGCGGGCTTGGGGCTCCTGTCGTCGAAGCCGGTGCTCTATGTCTGCAATGTCGAGGAAGCCGCCGCCGATCACGGCAATCATTTTTCCAAGGCCGTGGAGGCGCGCGCGCGCGAGGAAGGCGCGGTCGCGGTGATCGTCTCGGCCAAGATCGAGAGCGAGATCGCGGTTCTGGCGATCGAGGACCAGAAGGACTATCTCGAAGCCGTCGGCCTTGCGGAGCCTGGGCTCAACCGCGTCATCCGCGCCGGCTATGGGCTATTGCGGCTCATTACGTTTTTCACGGTCGGTCCAAAGGAGGCCCGCGCCTGGACGGTCGCGCAAGGAACCAAGGCGCCGCAGGCCGCCGGCGTGATCCACACGGATTTCGAAAAAGGCTTCATTCGTTCCGAAACCATCTGCCTATGCCGACTATGTTGCCTGCAATGGCGAGGCCGGAGCGCGCGAAGCCGGCAAATTCCGCCTCGAAGGCAAGGAATATATCGTGGAGGACGGCGACGTGCTGCATTTCCGATTTGCGAACTGATATCATGCCCGCAGCTTTTTAAGCAGGCGGCATGATCTGGGGAGGCGACGGTGGAATGCAGAGAAGGAATGGGCACGCCTCCCAGTTTCGACGGTCCGTTCCGCGAGCGGCTCGGCCAGCTTTTTAAATGGCGGCGCGATGTCCGCCGCTTCAAATCGGAGCCGGTGCCGGCCGCGCTCATCGAGAAACTTGTGTGCATCGCCGCGCATGCGCCCTCCGTCGGCAACAGTCAGCCCTGGCGGTTTCGTGAGCGTCGAGACGCCGGCGGCGCGTGAAGCAGTCATCGCCAATTTCAATTGCTGCAACAAGGCCGCGCTCAACGACTATGAGGGCGAGCGCGCGGCACTCTACGCGCGCCTCAAATTCGTCGGGGCTTCGCGAGGCGCCAATTCATCTTGCCGTTTTCAGCGATCATGAGACGCGGGCCGGTGCCGGCCTCGGCCGCAAAACCATGCCGGAGACGCTGGATTATTCTGTGGTTGCGGCAGTGCATACGTTCTGGCTTGCGGCACGGGCCGAAAATCTTGGCGTTGGCTGGGTGTCGATCATCGACCCGCATGAGCTCGCCCGCACGCTTGAGGTTCCCCCCGCGTGGAAATTGATCGCCTATCTATGCGTGGGATTTCCGCAGGAGGAACATCTCGATCCCGAACTCGAACGCCATGAATGGCAGGCGCATCTGGAGCAGAACGAGAAACTCCATCGACGCTAGCCTTGAGCGGCGGCTATTGCGGGACCGTTACAACGCGATAGGGAAGTTGCTCGATGCCCAAGGGACCGCCCAGATTTCGGCAATCGGTCAGCCGCCTTGATCAGGCTCTTCAGACCATCGAGCTGCAGGCGATCGACCTTCCAGGAATAATGCTGGCCGGCGTCGATCCATACGATCGTCTCGCCGTCCTCCAAAAAGGGATCCAGAACAAATGAAATCTTCGGCAAGGCGGACCCGCCATGCGCCATTCTTACGAAATCGAGGACGGAAAAATCATCGTCGAAGAGAAGCAGGTTGAATCGTCTATCCGCCGCCTCTTGCAAGCGTCGCCCCTGATCGACGTGATCGTCGAAATAGCACAGGCTTGTGGGCGCGCCGAAGCTCTCGAAATCGATACTGGTCCAGTCCCGCTCGATGTATTCGACATTCTCGCACTTCAGCAACAGCCGCGACTGATCAATATCGAAGCTCATGATCCGGCTGTTGCGAGCCCCTTGAGAAAGCGCCCAGGCGCTGGCGCCCAAATAGGTTCCGCTATCGACGATGATATCGGGTTGCTGGGATTTGGCGATCAAATCCAGCCAAAGCAAATTGCCAAACCGGCTGCCTCCTCTTTGCAATCGAAAAGGCGACTGAAGATACGCTTCGTAAAAATCTCTGATTTCGCGTTCCACATCGAAATGATTTTTGATTTCGATCAGATCCTGGGAAGCCAAATAATCCGACGCGGTTTGGCTTATCGCCGCAAACATACGGTCGAGGTGCCTGTCCGAGACGAGACGCGCGTCGAAATCCCTCCCGACCGGAGACACTTCCAGTTTGAATTGACCGAGAAGATGATTGGCGCGCCTGCCCAAAAAAGTTCGTAAACCCACCGCGCCACCTCGATCGAGGGCTCACCACGCGGCAATCTCGGCGCGTGATTGGTGTCACGCGTCCGACCGCCGCGGGAAAGCAAGCCTTTGTATCGCAGGGCACAATATGCGTGCTAGGCGGCAAGAAAATGGCTGAGGTCAATTATCCAAAAAACTGCGCAACTTCCGCGAGCGCGAAGGATGTTTCAGCTTGCGCAGCGCCTTGGCCTCGATCTGGCGGATGCGTTCGCGCGTCACCGAGAACTGCTGGCCGACCTCTTCCAGCGTGTGATCGGTGTTCATGCCGATGCCGAAGCGCATGCGCAGCACGCGCTCCTCGCGCGGCGTCAACGAGGCGAGCACGCGCGTCGTCGTCTCGCGCAGATTCGACTGGATCGCGGCGTCGATCGGCAGGATCGCGTTCTTGTCCTCGATGAAATCGCCGAGATGGGAATCTTCCTCGTCGCCGATCGGCGTTTCGAGCGAGATCGGCTCCTTGGCGATCTTCAAGACCTTGCGCACTTTTTCAAGCGGCATGGCGAGCTTTTCCGCGAGCTCCTCGGGCGTTGGCTCGCGGCCAATCTCATGCAGCATCTGGCGCGAGGTGCGCACGATCTTGTTGATAGTCTCGATCATATGCACCGGAATGCGGATCGTTCGCGCCTGATCGGCGATCGCAGCGGGTGATCGCCTGCCGGATCCACCAGGTCGCATAGGTCGAGAATTTATAGCCGCGCCGATATTCGAATTTATCGACCGCCTTCATCAAGCCGATATTGCCTTCCTGAATCAAATCCAAGGAATTGCAGGCCGCGATTGGTGTATTTCTTGGCGATTGAAATCACGAGGCGGAGGTTCGCCTCGACCATTTCCTTCTTGGCCTGACGCGCCTCGCGCTCGCCTTTTTGCACGAGATGGACAATTCGGCGGAATTCCTGAATCTCGAGGCCGGTCTCGGTCGCGAGCCCGTGAATTTCGGTCAGCAGTTCCTTGATCTGCTCCTTCGCGTTGGCGACGAAATCCTTCCAGCCGCGGCCGCCGAGCTTCGAGACCCGCAAAAGCCATTTCGGATCGAGCTCGGAATTCTGGTAATTCTTGAGAAAATCCTCGCGGGTGACGCCCGAGCCCTTCGGCCAGGCGGAACAGCCTGGTCTCCAGCCCGATCAGCCGCTTGTTGATGTCATAGAGCTGCTCGACCAGCGCCTCGATCCGGTTGGGATTGAGCGAGAGCGATTTGACGTCGACGACGATTTCCTTCTTGAGCGTCTTTGTATTTGCGCTCCTGCGACGGCGTCAGCGTCTCGTTCTTGAGCTTATTGACGACGTTCTGGTCCTGCAGACGCCGAAGCTTCTTATAGGCGCTGGCGACCCGGTCGAATGTATCGACGACCTTGGGCTTCAGTTCGGCCTCCATCGCGGACAGCGAGACCGAATTTTCCATGTCGTCTTCCTCGTCGAAGACGTCCTCGGGAATGGGCGGATCGATGTCGCCGTCCTCGCCCGCCGGCCGCAGGCGCGCGGGCGGGTCGAGCGGCGCGATCGCCGGGCGCTTGCTGTTGCGCGGCGAGCGCTTCGGCGGCGCCCGGCGCCGTCATGTCGATCTTCGGCGTGTTCTTGCCGTCGGGACCCGCATAGGTCGCTTCGAGATCGATGATGTCGCGCAGCAGAACCTTGCTGTCGTTCAATTCGTCGCGCCAGATGATGATCGCCTGGAATGTGAGGGGGCTTTCGCAGAGTCCGGCGATCATCGCCTCGCGGCCAGCCTCGATGCGCTTGGCGATGGCGATTTCGCCCTCGCGCGACAAGCAGCTCGACAGAACCCATTTCGCGCAAATACATCCGGACCGGATCATCGGTGCGATCGGCGGGCTCGGACGAACGGGTCGTGACCGCTTTCGAGCTGCACGGCCTCGATCAGGTCGCCGCCTTCGACCTCTTCTTCCTCGGCGGCTTCCTCGGGCGCGGCTTCGTCCTGCTCTTCATTCTCGACGACATTGATGCCCATCTCGTTCAGCATCGACAGAATGTCTTCGATCTGCTCGGAGTTGACTTCCTCGGACGGAAGCACGGCATTCAATTCGGCATAGGTGACGAAGCCCCGCTTCTTGGCGAGCTTGATCATCCGCTTGACGGCGGCATCGGTGAGATCGAGCAAGGGGCCGTCGGTGACTTCGACCGCGCCGTTTTCCACCTCGGTCTTCTCACTGTCCTTTTTCGCCATCAATGGCCTCCGAACTTGAGGAAAATTACAACTTGAACAAGCCTGGCCGTCATTTGAAACTTGCTTGCCCCAAAACCTTCACTGCTTCAACCCGCCGGATAAGTTTAAGGAGAAGTCGACGAACTGCGGTCCGCGCCCTGGGCCTTGTTTTCGCAATACTCGACAGACTTCGCCCGTTCCGCCGTGCCTTGGAATGTTCATCACAAGGTTCCGCTCGGTCGCCCCGAACGCGCGCCAAACCCTTCTAGGGCGGCCTCCGTCCCCCCGAGCGACAATAATTGAGCCTGAATATCCTTGAGACGGCCGAGATTGGCCTCACTAGAAGTCCTTACCTAGAGCCAATTCAGCCAATTGCAACTCCCTATGTAACGCCCTGGCACGGCGATGCAAGTTCAAGGCTTGCTTGAGAACTTCCTCGGCATCGGCCTCTGCGGCATCGGCTTTGATATACCAATGCGACGGCATGCGCCGCCATCATGTCGAGCTTGTCCAGAATGGGTCCGAACCCCTGCTCTTTAATGCTGCGCGAAGATCAAGCTCGTCCGAGCCGGCTTCCCTGGCACCGGCGGAGGCAAGCATGGCGTCCCGTAAAGCTCCAGCTTCGGGACTGGAAAATTCGATCTCGGCCAAATCTTCGACGTGCCGGTCGATTAATCCGGGATGGTTGAGCAGGAGCAATAAAATCAATCCTTCCCGCGGAAGAAGGCGCGGCTTGTCCCGGTCGAAACAGCGACGAATTCGCAAGACTTTGGCTGACCGGGGGCGGCGCCACAAGACTGCTTTGGGTTTCGCCGAACTTGCCAAACCTCGGGGTCGGGGCGGAGCCGCGCGCGGGCATCCGCGCCACCCTGCGGTTTCCGCTCCGGCTGAAAAAATCGAAAAGCCGCGCCTTGAATTCCGCCTGATAATGGCGGCGTAGGGGTTCGTCCCGGATCTCGCGCGCGATGTCGCCGAGGCGGCGCTCAAGACCGGCGCGGCGTTCGGGCGTTGAAAAGACTTTATTTTCGGTTTCCCGGATCCAGATCAGATCGGCGAGCGGCAGCACCTGCGCAAGACAGCTCGCGAGACCGCCTCGTGGCCGCCTGAGCGGACGAGATCGTCGGGATCCTGGCCCTCGGGCAGAAGCGCGAAACCGAGCGATCGGCCGGCCCGATTAGGGGCAAGCGCCATATCGATCGCGCGATAGGCTGCCTTGCGTCCGGCCCTGATCGCCGTCGAAGCACAGGATCGGCTCTTCAGCCATTTTCCACAAAAGCTCGCTTTGATCCGGCGTCAGAGCCGTTCCCGACGGCGCGACGACTGCGGCGAAATCCAGTCGATGTCATTGCAATTACATCGACATAGCCTTCGACGACAATAATTTGTCGCGCTCTCATGCGCGGCCTTGCGGGCCTGATGGTGATTGTAAAGAATGGCGCCTTTATGGAAAAGCGCGGTCTCCGGCGAATTCAGATATTTGGCTGCGCATCCTTGGCGAGCGCCCGGCCGCCAAAGGCGATGACACGGCCGCCGGAATCGCAGATCGGAAACATGATCCGGTCGCGGAAGCGGTCGTATGGCACGGCGATGTCCTCGCCATGGATCAACAGACCCGCCTCGATCATGGCTTGCGGCGGACACGCCCTTGCCGGCGAGGTAGTCGCGCAAGGCGTATTTTTCCGGCAAGGCGAAGCCTAAGCGAAACTGGCTTTGCAGTGCCGGCGTCGAGGCCACGTTCGGCGAGATAGTTCCGGGCCACGCCGCCCTGTTTTCCCAAAAGCTGCGCGGAAAAATAGGAAGCGGCCAGCATCCAGCACCTCCTGCAGAGTGGCGCGCGCCTTTTCGCGGGCCTCGGCCTCCGGCGAGGGGCTCGGCAAGGCCAGCCCAGCCTCATGGGCGAGCCGCTTGACGGCCTCCGGAAAGGAAAGCCCCTCGGTCTCCATAAGAAAGTCGAAAATATTGCCGTTTTTGCCGGCCGAAAGATCAAACCAGGCCATCTTCTGGTCATTAACGAAAAAAGACGGCGTCTTTTCCGTGTTGAAAGGCGAAAGCCCTTTCCATTCCCGCCCGGCCCGCACCAATTTGACGCGAGGACGCACGACCTCCGAAACCGGAAGCCTGGCTTTGATGTCATCGAGAAAGGACTGGCGGAAATCGCATGGGCGCTTCGATTCGCAATAGCATCGATTATAGCGGCAAGGCCAGCTTCGGTCCGGTCCGTCCCCTCAATTCACAGGACGAATGCTTAAATCACTGAGATAGTCCCCGAAAAAATGCCGCGAGGCCGGACCCTTGCGGTGCGGCGCGCAAAGGAGTGGAACCTTGACAAGCAAAACTGCCCGCTTTGCCGACATGAAGGGAAAAGGCCAGCCGATTGCCGTCCTGACCGCCTATGACGCGCCGACCGCCAAGGCCGAGGCCGAGGCCGGCGTCGATATTATTCTGGTCGGGGACAGCGTCGGCACCACCATGCTCGGCTATGCGAGCGAGCGGGAAGTTACGCTCGCCGACATGTGCCACCATGTCCGCGCGGTGCGCCGGGGTGCGCCGAATACCAGGATCATCGCCGACATGCCCTACCGCAGCTATGAAACTCCAGAGGCCGCGCTCAAGACCGCCCGCCTCCTGGTTGAAGCCGGAGGCGACATCGTGAAATTTGAAGGCGCCAGACCTGAAATCGTCGAGGCCTTGGGCGCCGCCGCGTTCGAGGTCTGCTGCCATTTGGGGCTCGAGCCGCAGCATCACCTGGACAAGCGGGTCAAAGGGCGCAAGGCGGAGGCGGCGATGCACCTTTTGCGTGACGCAAAGCGCCTCGACGAGGCCGGCATGGCTTTTCTCGTGCTCGAACTCATGCCGGAAGAGGTCGCCGCGGAAGTAACACGTTCCATTGCCGCGCCGACCATCGGAATTGGCGCCGGCCGCCAGACCGATGGACAGGTTCTGGTGATCACGGATGTGCTCGGCTTCACGCCGGTGAATTACCACCACAACCGGCGGTACGGGGAGGTCGGGAAGCTAATGCGTCAGGCTGCAAAAGCCTATGTTGCGGATGTGCGGTCCAAGGATTTTCCGGCGGAGGCGAATATGTTCCCGATGGACCAGGACGAACTTGCGATCTTTTTGAAAGGTCAGCGGTGAAAGTAAAGCATGATCGTACATTCTAACTGCTTGTTTGACGCATAATCTTATCCGAAAAGTCTGCAACTTTTCGGGATCATGCTCTACGCGCCGAGCTTGCCCTTGACCGAGACGCTCGCCTTGGCAAAATCCATGCGGCCCGCATATTTGCCCTTGAGAGCGCCGACCACTTTGCCCATGTCCTTGATCGAGGCGGCGCCGGTTTCGGCAATCGCGGCAATAATCGCCGCTTCGGTTTCGGAATCGCTCAATTGTTGCGGTAAAAAACTCTGGATGATTGCGATTTCCTCGCTCTCCTGCGTCGCCAGGTCGGTTCGACCGGCCTTTTCGTAGATTTCCTGCGATTCCTTTCGGCTCTTCACCATTTTCTGAAGCAAGGCCAAAATATCTTCGTCCGAGACGGTTTTCCCCTGCCCACGCGCCTCGATGTCCTTATCCTTGAGCCCGGCCGTGATCATGCGGATGGTATCGACGCGTCGCTTGTCGCCCGCCTTCATGGCCGCCTTGAGCTCGCTCGAAAATCTTTCGCGCATAGGACTTTCCTCGTCTCACGGATTTGCCGGCAGTAACTGACCGGTTCATCAACTTGCGAGTATCGCCCATAGCTTCCAGGGTCAACAGCCATCCACAAATCAGTTTTGAAATCAGCGCGTTGTCATGGCGTTAAGGCGCTTTGCAAAAGCGGCGCAATTTAATGCAGGCGGGGATTAGCTTCGTCAGCAGAGCCGCAGCGATCTCCGTGCCTAGAGCATGTTCCGAAAAAGTTGACCGACTTTTTCGATCAGAACATGCTCCAACTCGTTGGACTTGAGCGTTTCCTTTTCGATCAGATAGTTCCATCTGATCGAAAAGGAAACGCTCAAGCCGACCCATGCCGTCGACATCCGGCGGGTGGCGTTGCGAAGCTTGCCCCACAACCCGCCGGGTCAATGTTCAGCAGCCGCTTTTCGCGCACTGACTATCCGCGCGGATGAAATTCGCGCAAGTGTTCTCCACTTCACCCCTCAACTTAGCGATCGCTGATTGCCTCGCCGCGTTGCAAGCTTTGTCGGTACAACCGTCGAAGATGGCCGTGGCGGTCTTACTTCGATCTTCGACCGGACACTTGCTATCCTGGGGGGCCTGAACCCGTGCCGTGGCGGTCTGGCTCTGCGCGCGTGCAGCACTAGGAACGAAAGCGGCAGAGGAGGCAAACACCAAAGCGAGCAATAAACAAATACGCATGATCAACTCCTTACAGACAATCGGCATCCAAAAAATTCAAAGGTGAAAAGGACTATGAAATTCGGGTGCGAACCGTGCAGTTTCCTCTTGGCATAGGTTAATCTTAGCCGGATACTTTCGCTCTCTACTGTGCCGATCTTGTCTTGACGTTCCTGTTTGCCGTTATGACATTAGCTGCCGGCGCCGGGACCGGGGTATTGACGTGCGCTTTATTATAGGTGTCGTAGGCCGAGTCTACCTCGTTTATTAGCGATTGCGACAAAGTATCAACTTGGGTTTGTGATGGCTGGACCCCATGGTTGTGTCCGTCGTAGTACATCAATTCATCCGATTTCACGTTTTTGCTGACCGGCGATGCGGCGTAATATTCGAGCCACACATAGTATTTCATTTTTCTTCTCCTTCACGCCTAATATTAACGATAAACCTCCACTTTAAGTCCAAGTTACATTAACGTTTACGTTTGACTTATTTGTTACCGTGTATGGGCCGCTGCCATGCACCGTACAATTTACCGTTTGGTTTGCTGGAACCTGCTTCTGGATATTAATAATTCCATCTTCGGTTGTAATCTCTACGCTTGCGCTTTTAGTTCCCAGGTTCACTAGTGCAATTTGAGTTGCACTCTTAGAAGTTTCGCAAGATTGAGTAGTTTGGCTATTGATAATCGTCATATCGAATGCTCCATTTAGCTAGGTTTGTCCCACCATATTACTTGACTCCCCACGGCATTTTGCCGTGGTTGATCAAATAAACTGTAGATATTGGCTCTTTACATTACATTGTTGTTTCAACTTCAATTACGGATTCGGTCCGACGCGGCATCAACAAAACAACTGCACCATCGACGAAGATTGCTATGCCTGAAGACTAATGCCGCCATTAGGGAACGTAAGTTTCATTCTGCCTAAATGTGTACAAAATATAAATGATTGCACTCAACCACAAAGCTGATATTATGAGAGTAATACAGCTTAGTTAGCATGTAATATTGCGTAAATAGCTCACAGTTATAGCTGCTGACGGCATTAGACTTTGCCTCTACCGCAGTTTATCCGTTATAGATTCCCGTCAGGTCATCACCAGCAGTTATTTCTGTTATCCATTCTTGATTTAGCGGGCCCCACCCTTCTCCATTTATATCGTATGTCACCTCGCGACTTGTTTCTGCGCTAGACAGGGAAATTAGGATACCTGGCGCAAATGCCGTATCTACTACCGTACTGGTTTGTAGCGGAGGATCTATTTGGGAGAACGTGAGCAGAACCTTTTCCGTGATGGGCATCATTATCTTACTTTCGCCCGAGAGAATCTGAGCAATAAACAAGGGGGTAGGCGGCGAAGAATTGATCGATTGATTGAGGCCAAAAGAATAGCGTGTATTTGTTGTTTTACTCACGATTACAATCTGAGCCACCTGCCCATTTTGAATACTCAAGACACCATTATCTCCAACAATCATTTCCTGCCCTAATTTTATATCTTCTGAGGAGGCACTTGGAATTACATCAGCTTTTGCCTTAGAAGAGTAGGCTATAATTACAGTACCGGATCTATAATCTAACTGAGTTGAGATGAATGCCTGATAGGTTTTATTCCACTGAAGACGCGTACTTTTAAGTAAAACTTCGTCCGTAAACCAGATTAAAGGGGATGCAGGAAACTGAGTTGTCAGGAATTTAATGCCATATAAATAATATTTATTTTGATTTAGGTAATCAATACTATCCTGATCTACATACAAAGTGATATTGAAATCTGACATAACTGAGTCTCCAAAATTATGTCCAGGCAGATGTCCAACTTCCGTTCGAAATCGAAGAAAGTTGAACATCCACTCTTCTGATAAAATGTATCTAAAATTACTTCTCACACCATCTGCTATTAAGCAGAGGTGTTTATGAGGGCATCATATATACTGTCAACGGCCCCGATGTTTTGAGTCTAATTTGCAGGTCCACTCCACCCTGTATCTACATTATATGCGACCTGCACATTTGGACTCTGGCCGCTTAACATCGCAATGATACCTGGCGTATAAGTCTGAATGATAAGTGTACCTGTATTATAGCTTTGCGTTGCCAAAAGTATTGCGATGCTTTCGAGAGGTTCGAATGTCCCAAGCCCCCCCGCTTCCAACAAGGTTTTGAACGACAATATACTGCCCTGATTGATTTTGTGACACATAGAAGTTATTCGTTTGTCTTGGAAGATTGGCTATCGCGAATGATTGAGACTGAGGACCTGCCTTCGGCTGTGGTTGCCAGCCTGCATTGTCATATGTGTAAAGTTTCCCGAGTGCGACAGCAGCAGGATTTCCGTCGGCTCCCTTAGAGTCCGTCCGAAAAGTTTGTTAACTGAGGCAAAGCTTTCTGAGCATGAGACGAACCGAGGCGAGGCGGAGGAAAGCGAGTGCGTTTGCGGTGAGATTTTCGAAATCTTTGGCCAGGCGGCGGCAGCGATTAAGCCACGCGAAGGTGCGTTCGACGACCCAACGTCGCGGCAGAAGCTCAAACCCTTTGGCCTGATCGGAGCGTTTGACGATTTCGATTTGGAGATGCGGCAGGATTTTGGCCGAAGCCTTTTGAAAGGCCGGCCCCTGATATCCGCCGTCAGCAAAGAGCTTTTGTAAAAACGGGTACAAGCCGAACAAGGTCGACAAAACAAGCACGCCGCCGTCACGATCTTGAATATCGGCTGGATGCACCACAGCATGCAGCAGCAGTCCTAACGTATCGACGAGGATATGGCGCTTCTTGCCCTTGATCTTCTTACCTGTTGGGGTGGACGGCCCCCGTACGGCATCAAATGTGCCAAAATGAGGTCGTTGCTGATCTCAAGCGAAGGGGACCGTCCGTGGAACAGATTATCCGAATCGGCATGGATACATCAAAGCATATCTTTCAGCTGCACGGCGTGAATGCCGCCGAAGAACCGATGCTCCGTAAGAAGCTGCGTCGCAAGGAGATGGTGGAGTTCTTCGAGAAATTGCCACCGACAGTTATCGCCATCGAAGCGTGCGGCGGATCCCATCACTGGGCGAGGTTTTTGCAAACGTTCGGGCATGAAGTGAAGCTCATCCCGCCGCAGTACGTCAAACCGTACGTAAAGCGCGGGAAGAACGATGCAGCTGATGCCGAAGCGTTATGCGAGGCGATGAGCCGGCCGACGATGCGTTTTGTGCCGGTGAAGAGCGCTGAGCAGCAGGCGGCCCTCATGCTGGTCGGCGTGCGCGACCGGTTAATCCGCAATCGTACGCAGCTCGCCAATGCGATCCGTGGCTATGCCGCCGAGTTCGGGCTGCCCGCCGCCAAAGGTATGTGCAAGGTCGAGCCACTGCTCGAGCGCATTGCGGCCGATGAGACACTGCCCGCTCTGGCACGCGAGCTGTTCGCGCTTCACGCAAAGGAATACGCCCAGCTGCAGGCGGAACTGGAGGACATCGAGGCCAAACTGATGGCTTGGCATCGTGCCGACGAGTGCAGCCGGCGCTTGGCGCGGATCCCCGGCGTGGGGCCGATCGGCGCATCGCTGCTGATAATGAAGACGCCGGCGCCCGACCTGTTCCGATCCGGGCGTCACTTTGCCGCCTGGCTTGGCCTGACGCCCAAAGACCATTCTACGGCCGGGAAGGTCAGGCTCGGCGTCATCACGCGCGCTGGCGACGAGGCGTTGCGAAGCACGCTGATAGTGGGCGCGACAGCTCTCCTTCGACACGTCCGGGAAGGGCGCGGCAAGAATGCGTCGCCGTGGCTCCTTGAGCTGCTCAAGCGCAAACCGCCGAAGCTCGTCGCCGTGGCGCTGGCCAACAAGATCGCCCGCATAGCCTGGAAGCTTATAGTGAGCGGCGAATCCTACCGAACATATGCTGCATCGCCCGATCTGGCCCGCGCAGCTTGAAAGATCAGCCTGTCACGGTGAGCAGACAACCAAAGCTACCGTGTTGAGCTGATGCCGGAACTTGCAAGCAAATGAGCAGATGGTGATCGGTCGATCCGAAACACGAGAAAATCCGTACGATGCAGTGGCCGTCGTGGGTCGCAAACTTGTTTGGAACTCGCGTCGCGGAAACCATCTTGGCCCGCGGTCATGTGCGACCGCACAAACTGAGGCCGGACATATGATCGCAAGCGATCCGATCAAATCACTGCCCAACGTCTTGCAGGGAAGGGGCCGTTCTCTAATCGCGTCTCCTTTGTCAATGGCTTTTTTTGTTGCTGCCCCGGGTCACGGTTCTCTCCGCGGTCGGAATAATCCGCCGCAACATCTGGTCCGAAGCACAGGTGCTGCAATGTCCACAACGAGCTGGCATATAATGACGCCGCTCAAGGCCCACCTTCGCAGCCACCCGTACCCTCGCCCGGCGGGCAACCATCACATCCGCAATTTTGCTCGGATGGATCTTATGAACTATGGAGTCAGGCGGCGTTTGCGTGCTCCGGCCAGCGGAACGGCTGTCCTGAACGCCAGACACTATGTAAGATAACGGAGAGCTTTCTGGCCACCGCCACCCGCGCCTTGCCATTGCCCGATCGCTTGGCGATGGCGTGCCCCCAATCCTTCAAGCTCGAGGCTTTCTTGAGCCGCGTCAGAATCACGACAGCAGCCTCGTACAATAGAGTACGAGCGAGCGTGTCGCCGCACTTTGAAATCCTGCCGCTTCGATCGACCTCGCCCGATTGATATTGTCGCGGCGTAAGCCCGAGGTGCGCGCCTACGGATCGTGACCGGCTGAAGCGCCCTGGATCTTCAACTGTGCTTACATATGCAAGCGCAGAAAGCACGCCGATGCCCGGCACGCTCATGAGCAGCCGGCAGGCGGAGCTTGACCTCACCAATACACGGATCGCTTTGTCGAAAACAGCAATTTGCTCGCGCAGATGCCGCCAGGCAACGAGCATCGGCCGGACAATCAGCGCGACGTCGGAACGGTGAAGTATCAGAGCTTCAACCTTCCGATCGAAAGGCAATCCCCGCATCGCGCCAGGCAGAAGACCAAATGTTTTGAGCACCCCCCGGATGTGATTGGACAATCGCGTGGTCATGCCGATGAGTTGAGTCCTTGCGCCAAGAAGAGCACGCGCGCGGTGGCTTTCGAACGACTTGACGTGAACGGACCGGTACCAGCCCGTGCGAACGATCTGAGCCAATCCCTCGGCGTCGTTCTGATCCGTCTTGTTGATCTGCATCTCAAGGGCGGCACGCGCATGCCTGGCATCGAGACAAACGACTTCGAGCCCGAGATTGCGGAGTTCATGCACCAGCCATGGCGTCATCGCTCCGGTCTCGATCCCTATGCGGGCGTCATCCCCCGCATGCCGGCGGACCAAAATGCTGATTTGTTCTGGATTTGTGGGGCACTGGCCCCGCCATAGTCTTCGGCCGGTGTCGTCGACGACGCAAATAGCTGTTATCTTCTGCGAGACGTCCAATCCAACAAAGTAGGTCATCGATGAGCCTCCGATGGTGCGAATCACCGGGCAACGCCGCCCGGATCGCGGCACTATCGGCCGATCAAGCGCCAACCGCGATTATCGGATGTCCACATATGCATCGTAGCCGCTCGGATCGATGCAGCGCCCCCTTTTTCCGCGCTCTTCACGCTCTGGCTGTCGATGACGCAGGCCGTCGGACTTGCTTCACGATCCATGGCTTCGCGACACTTCACGTAGAGCGCGTGATGAATGCGATCCAGCGTGCCGTCCCAGTTCCAAAGGTCGAAATAACCAAACAGCGTGCTCTTCGGCGGCAGGTCTTTGGGAACATAACGCCACTGGCACCCCGTGCTCAGCACATACATGAGACCGTTCACGATCTCCCGCGGCTCAACAGAGCGCTTCCGTCCGCCGCGTTTGGCCGGTGGAATAATCGGCTCGATGTGCGACCACTCATCGTCCGTCAGATCGCTCGGATAGCGCAGCTTGTCACGATTATATTTCGGGCGGTTTTCGGACGTCCACATTGGCGGCCCCTCATCGAATCAGGCAGCCACCAATGAATCATAAATGATTCATCCAATTCAACTACTTCCCGGACGGACACTTAGCTTCACATCGTTCAAGTGAGGACATCCCATGTCGCGCCATCATCAACATCACGATCATGACACCCACTCCTCGGTTCAATTTCGAAGTATCGACGGATTCGCATTCAGCCGGAACGATCATTCCGTTGACGCGGGTCGCGATCGATCCTGCAACCGGGGTGCCCGGGCATCCCGCCACTGCCATCAATACAATCACAGGATGGCTGGATGGCTCGATGGTTTATGGTTCGAGCAAAGCCACCGCCGATAGTCTGCGCCTGCCCGACGGTCATATGAAGACCTCCGCCGGCGGCCGGCGCCTCGGTCGGTGAGACCTTCGGTAAAATCATCGGCGACCAGTTCACGGCCCTGCGGGATGGCGATCGATTTCTATTTCGAAAATCAAGGTTTCGATTCTCAAACTTTGAAGACCATAGAGAACACCACGCTCAGCGACATCATCTCCAGGGACACCGATACGAACTACATCCAGGCCGATGCATTCGTGGCGATCGAACGCCATAGCGGCACGCAGGCTGGAATTGATCCGACCGGGTCTTTGGCAGGCCCCGGCATGGCCCAATTGGTGATCG
Organism: uncultured Alphaproteobacteria bacterium; assembly: GCA_963785995.1. Lineage (GTDB taxonomy): Bacteria > Pseudomonadota > Alphaproteobacteria > Rhizobiales > Beijerinckiaceae > Methylocapsa. The sequence goes on along the minus strand of CAWAXL010000035.1, from coordinate 200,536 downwards.
GTTCTCCAGGCACCGATACGCTGATGGGAGGTTCCCACAACGATACTTTGATTGCGGCACGCGGTCAGATGAACATGACGGGTGGCGCCGGCGACGACACTTTCGTTTTCAATATCGGTGATCAAGGCCGGACCTACGCCAAAATTACCGATTTTGATCCGCATCATGACACGCTGGAGTTCCAGACTGCGAGCAAAGGTGATTGCAACAAGGTCCACGTGATGTCGGATCATCATGGGGGAACCTTGGTGGTGGCGGGACAGGATCGTGTCGATTTGGTTGGCGTCCATCCAAACCAAGTCCACACCCATGATATTCTCTTCGCCTAGGCCCATCGGCCCCCCCAGCTGCCGCGCCGAGTTGTCGGTGCGGCAAGCCATCTAGTCCAACATCAAAACGGGAGCGGCGACCGTGGTAACGGGATGCCGAAGAATTGCGCCATGCCATTATCATCCAAGTACCAAAATCAGGCGCTCCTAGGCGCAGCTATTGGTGCGGTCGCCCCCGTTCTTGCCACTGCCATCATTTTCAGTTTTTTCATCAATCTCTTATTATTCACCAGCCCTCTCTACATGTTACAAATCTATGATCGTGTCATTACAAGCCGTAATGAAACGACCTTGATTTCGCTGACCGTCCTCGCCGCTTTATGCATCATGGTCTATTCAATCCTTGAGATGTTGCGCTCGCGCATTCTCGTGCGCGTCGGCATGCTGTTCGACGAAAAAATCGCCGGCGCGGTGTTCGACGCCGTGCATCGCGGCAATTTGCGGCAGCCCGGCTCCGGGCATGTCCAATGTCTGCGCGATATCGATACTATCCGCGAGTTTCTGACCGGCGCAGGATTAATTACGCTCTGCGACGCACCGTGGTTCCCGGTCTTCGTCGCTGCTTCGTTCTTGCTCAACCCGCTTTTTGGCTATCTTGCTTTGGGCGGTAGCGTCATCACGCTTTCGTTGACACTTCTCAACGAGCTTTTGACCAAGAAGCGGCTGGAGTCCGCGGGCAGCGCGGGCCTTCTCGCCAATCAGAGCGCGCTGGCGATGTTTCGCAATACCGATGCGATTCAAGCCATGGGCATGCTTGGCGCGCTGAAGCAACTATGGGCGAAACGTCATCGCACCGCGCTGGGCCTCCAAGCGTCTGCCAGCGATCGCGCGGGCATTATCGTTGCCTCAACAAAATTCTTTCGCATGTTCCTGCAGACAGCGGTGCTGGGAACCGGCGCCTATCTCGTCATCTATCGGGAAATTTCGCCAGGCGCGATGATCGCCGCTTCGATCCTGATCTCGCGCGCTCTTCAGCCCATCGAACTTGTCGTGGGCCATTGGAAAGGTTTTCTCGCGGCCCGGAGTGCCTTCGAACGTGTGAGGGTCTTGTTCACGGTCGCTGGAGAGCAACCCGAGCGGATGTCGCTGCCGCGCCCTCTCGGCGCGCTAGAGGTTTCAGATCTGGTCGCCTCTGCGCCGGGCAACAGAAACCCGCCAATTCTGAAAGGCATCTCGTTCAGTCTGAGCGCCGGCCAAGTCATGGGAGTTGTCGGCCCCAGTGCTGCGGGCAAGTCAAGTCTGGCGCGCGCGATCGTTGGCGTGTGGCCCGTCTTGCGCGGCTCGGTACGCTTGGATGGTTCCGATCTGTCGCATTGGGACCCCGAAGAACTCGGCCGTTATGTCGGTTATCTGCCGCAGGACGTGGAACTCTTCGTGGGAACGGTGGCGCAGAACATCGCCCGATTCCAGGAGGCGGATTCCGAGGCGATCCTTTTTGCGGCTCACCTTGCAGGATGCCAGGAGCTCATCCAGCAGCTTCCAGACGGCTTCAATACGCAAATCGGCGATGGCGGCCAGGCGCTCTCCGGAGGACAGCAGCAGCGCATTGGGCTTGCGCGAGCCCTTTATGGCAAGCCGAGCCTCGTCGTGCTCGACGAGCCGAACGCCAACCTCGATGCCGCCGGTGAAGATGCTCTTTTGAGGGCCGTTCAGACGTTGAAATCACTGCAGATCACCGTGGTGATCATCACGCACAAAATCAGTATTTTGACGGGAGCCGACAAAATCCTGGTCATGAGTGATGGCACAGTCCAGGCTTATGGGACCCGCGATGCGATCTTGCAACGCTTGATGGGGCCTCGAGTTGTGCCGGCGGCCTCGCATCATCCCATTGTAGCTTCCGATGCACCTGCTTTGACGCGCTGAGTAATCCCAATTGAAAAATAGATCCGAGAAGTCGATTTCAGATTGGCGTGGCATCGCCCTTGCCGGCTACGTGATTATCTTCCTGATGTTCGGTGTCGGGGGGATCTGGACTGCCGTCGCAAAACTCGACAAGGCCGTCGTTGCGCAAGGGGTTGTCTCCGTAGAAACCAACCGCAAAAGCGTCCAGCACTTTGAAGGCGGTATTGTGCGTGAGATCTTCGTCAAGGAGGGTGCTCACGTTGCGAAAGGCGAGGTTCTCTTCGGCCTGCAGGAGATCCAGGCCCAGGCCAACAATGATCTCGTCAGGAACCAACTCGATTCCGGCCTCGCGCTCGAAGCCCGGCTGTTGGGCGAACGCGATCGTAAAGATGAAATCGCGTGGCCCCAGGAATTCACCGGTCGCGTCGCCGACGCTTTGCTCGAACGCATTATGAGCGATCAGCTGCATCAATTCCAAGAACGCCGCGCGTCACTGGAAGGCCAAGTCAGCGTCCTGGACTCGCGAATTGAACAATTGACGATGGAAATAAAGGGTCTTGCGATCGAGAAAGACTCCACCGAAAAGCAGGTCGCTTATATCAATGAAGAACTTATCCATTTGCGCGATCTCGCAAAAAAGCAGCTCGTAACCCTGACGCGCGTCTACGCGATGGAGCGCGAAAGAACGCGGCTCGAAGGCCTCATCGGGCATTCCATTGCGGATACTTCGAAAGCGCAGAGCTCGATCGGCGAGGTCAAGACCCAGATCCAACAGCTGCGACAAAAATTTCAGGAGGATATTGCTGCCGCCCTCCTCGACGTGAGGCAGAAAATCGCTGACGCCCGGGAACGTGTCGCCGTGTCGCAGGATGTGCTCAATCGCGTCAAAATCGTCGCTCCGTTGGATGGCGCGGTACAGAATTTGAAAGTCTTTACCTTGGGGCAGGTCTTGCGGCCCGGCGAAACTCTTTTGGAAATCATTCCAGACGACCAGCCGCTGGTCGTCCAGGCCCAGTTTTCCCCGAACGACATTGATAATGTCCATGCAGGACGGCCGGCGGAAATTCGTTTTCCGGCTTTTCATGCGCGCCAAATTCCAGTCATGATGGGACGGATCGAGTCCATCTCCCACGACCGGCTGACGGATGAGCAGACCAAGCAATTTTACTTTCTCGGCGTCGTTTCATTGGACCGGAGCGACATTCCTGAGGAATATCGTCCCCGCATCCGACCAGGCATGCCGGCCGAGATCATCGCGGCCGCCGGTGAGCGTACGGTTTTGAGCTATCTCGTGTCCCCACTTTCCGAATCGCTTCGCAAATCCTTCCGGGAGCGATAACAAGCTAGGTCTGTGCTTGAGAAGGACGCCCAAAACTGTGGCAGATAGGCCATGTTTATGACAATTCATCAGCACCTTGTTTTTAATAATTCTCATTGATGATATAAATCAGCTGCGACGGGAGTGATCGATGCCAAGTTTTCTCAAGACCGACTTATTTAATCCTGCCCGTCGCACCGCCATATTAAACAATTGATGCACAACCTCTTTTATTGCCGCGCTTGGTCTCAGCCGCCGCAACTCATATCATTACCTAAATCTTAAGCCTCTCTGCGATATCCGAGGAACAGCTCACATGATTCGCGGTTGTCCAGTCGAAGCTGGTACGGAACGCCCGCATGGGAAACGAAACCATTTCAGGTCCTAAAAACTTGGCGATGACCGAAGGCGCGGTCGGACTCCAATATGGAGCCCTGCCGTATCGCTTCTCGGATTCTGGCGCGCTGGAAATCCTTCTCGTCACCACCCGGCGGACCAAGCGTTGGATGATTCCCAAAGGCTGGCCCATCAAAGGGTTAAAAGGAACGAAATCGGCCGCGCGCGAGGCATATGAGGAAGCCGGCGTTCAAGGCTCCATCAGAATAAAGGCCACCGGCGTTTTCTCCTACGCAAAGCGGTTCGACGATTGCGATTTCGTCATTCCCTGCGAGGTGTTGGTTTTCCCGTTGCTGGTAAAGCGACAGAATAAAACCTGGCCTGAATCCCGCCAGCGACAGACCCGGTGGTTTACTCCGGAAGAGGCATTGTCGGCCATCTGTGAGGAAAGCCTGAGAGGGTTAATCGCTTCGCTGGCGCGGGAGATCCGAAACGCGGCCCGTAGCTTTGAAGCCGGCACCGAGCAAGACAACCGCGTGTCAAACCGCGAGCTCTCGATTGCCTCGCCGACAAACAAGCGTCCGCACACGAAGCCTCTTCACGGTTAATACCAGGGCAATCGGGTGAAGAAATGCGTGACAAGCCGGTAAAACGGTGAATCTGTCGTGGTCCTCTGATTCGAACCACGGAGGATGGCGATGGAAGAGGTTGCGGAGGAATTCGGGGCAAAAGTCGAAACCATTGTTTTTCTGGATCATTTCAGGGAGTTGCCGGATCCGCGCCAGCGCGGCAAGGTGCTTTATCCGCTGGACGAAATCCTGCTGTTGTGTCTGCTCGCGGTTCTCGCGGGAGCGGAAACCTTTGTCGACATCGCGCTGTTCGGTCAAATGAAACTCGAATTCTTGCGCCGGTTCCGGCCGTTTCGCGACAGTACGCCCTCGCACGATCATCTGGGCGATATTTTTGCCTCGCTCGATGCCGGGCAATTCCAGCGGTGCTTCGCCGCTTGGGTCGCATCGGTGACGGGAGTACCGGTCGGCGTCATCGCCATCGATGGGAAGACGTCGCGCCGTTCCTACCAGAAGAAGAACGCCAAGGCTCCGATCCACATGGTCTCGGCCTTCGCCGCCCGCCAGCGTCTCGTGCTCGGACAGGTCAAGGTGGCGGAAAAGTCGAACGAAATCGTCGCGATTCCCAAGCTCCTCGACATGCTGGCGATCGAAGGCGCCATCGTAACAATTGACGCGATGGGTTGTCAGCGGGAAATCGCCGCGAAGATCATGGACAAGAAGGCCGATTACATCCTCGCGCTGAAAGGCAACCAGGGCACGTTGCGCAAGGATGTAGAGGTGCTTGCCGCCGAACAGAAAGCCAATGGTTTCAAGGACACAACAATCAGTCGGCATGAGACGGTCGATGGCGATCACGGCCGCATCGAGACGCGGACCACCACCGTGATCCACGATGTCGCCTGGCTGCGGGAGCGCCATGATTGGCCCGGGTTGCAGAGCGTCATCATGGTCGAGAGCGTGCGCGAAATTGGCGAGAGGATTGAACGGGAAACGCGTTTCTACATCACTTCATTATTGTTGTTGGCGAGTGTTCTTGGGCCACTCGTCCGTGATCATTGGGCGGTAGAGAATAGCCTCCATTGGGTGATGGACATGGTTTTCCGCGACGACGAATGCCGCGTCCGCAAGGATCACGCTCCCGCCAACTTCACCACGATAAAACACATGGCGAGCAACCTGATGAGAAACGCCACCGCAAAAGGCTCCATGCGCCTGAAGCGCAAAGCCGCCGCATGGGACGACGACTTCCTCGCAAGCCTCGTCGCGGAATGATGATTCCTTCACCCGGCCTCCGCAGACGCGCCGTGATTGCGAGAACGTTTTAGCTGCGCAATCGTCGTTCCAAAGTTTGCTCGGCAAGCCAAAATAGCCCCCTCGTGAGAGACACGCGGCAGATGGGATGCGCCCCGCAACAGCGCCTTCGGCCCGTGGCCGCGCAATTTATCCCGCAGCGCCGCAACCTGATTTTCAAGACTCGACAGAGCTTTTGGCCTCATCCATTCTGATGATGACCGCCTGACCTCATATTTTCTATTGTCTTTCCTCACTGCAAAACGGCTAGCTCCCCGCGCACCGAAGCCTGGAATAGGTTCACGCGTTTAACAAGAGCAAGATGGGAAGGAATCAATCATGATCAAATTCGGTTTCGCAAGGAACCACCTTGCCGCTCTTGGCCTACTGGCGCTGATGGCACTCTTTTGCAGTGCGGAAAGGGCTCTTGCCTCCCAGCCGGATGAGGCGCAGCGGGCCGGGCGCGAGGCCGTAACCTTCCCGCAGGCGGACGAAGATTATTTCCAAGACATGGACAATGGGGTGGCGCTGAGCCCAGAAGAGATCAAGGGCCGCAACATGTGGATCGTTTGGACCGGAGGCAATGATCGCCAATGGAACAAGCTGACGGAATTGAGCCTCGGCAACCATGATCTCTTGAAGATTGTGACTTCGCACCCAAGTCAGACTTATTGCTACGGAAAATGTGATCGCGATTCGCGCTGGCATTGGCTTGGGGCGGTCAATGAACCCTGCTTCGAGAAGCCGACAGGCCCAGATCCGGAACGGTTTGGACTCTGGCTCGATCAACGCGTCAAAGATTGCCCGCCCGATCCCTTCGAGAACGAAACCAAATATCCCGGCGTAAAGATTGGCGCGCGCGGCCAGCCTGTTGGCGGCGGCAAGATTTTGCCGGTTGGCTCCTATTTCGGCTATGCGACAGGGATCGTCGGTCTGCGGCTCTTCCCCAATCCAGAGTTCGACGAGAAGGCGGCGAAACGCTGGGATCCGGAAAAATATTACACCGACCCTGACTATTACAACGATCCCAATCTCGTCCGCCCCTATCGCGTCGGCATGTCCTGCGGCATCTGCCATGTGAGCCCAAGCCCGATCCACCCGCCGGCCGATCCTTCGCATCCGCAATGGGCCGATCTCAACTCCACCGTCGGCGCGCAATATCTTTGGTGGGACCGGCTTTTCGCTTACTCGGCCGACCTCAAGAATTTCCTCCATCAGGTGGTCCATTCCTACGCGCCGGGTACGACAGAAACATCTATTGTCTCGACCGACTATATTAACAATCCACGCTCGAACAACGCGATCTATAATCTCGGTGCACGGCTTGCGTTAGCGCACCGCTGGGGCAAGGAGACGCTGAAAGGCGGAGAACTCAACAACAAGCAACTTCCCGGTTTTTTTGATCCGCCCGATACGTCCTGGTCGCCGCGCGTCTTAAAAGACGGCTCCGACTCGGTTGGTGCGGTGGGCGCGCTGAACCGCGTCTATGTCAACATCGGCCTCTACAGCGAGGACTGGTTTACCCATTTCAATCCGGTTTTCGGCGGCAAGCCTATCACTCCCTTCCTCATAAAAAATGCCGAAGAGAATTCGGCCTATTGGCGGGCGACCGAGGCGGGCACTCCTTTCATGGCGCAATTCTTCCTGAAAGCGGGTCAGCCGGATCATCTGAAGGACGCGCCCGGCGGGGAGAAATATCTGTCGGCTGACGAGGCCGTTTTGAAGCGGGGCAAAATCGCATTCGCCGACACTTGCGCACGGTGCCATTCGAGCAAGCTTCCGGATTTCGCCTGGAAGGCCCTCGATCCGGGCGGCTGCTCCGGTCCCGACTATTTGAACTGCTGGAAGCGCTATTGGGCTTTGACAAAGAAGGACGAGTTCAAGGCAAAGATGAGGGAAATCGTCTTGGCGCCCGATTTCCTTAAGGACAATTACCTTTCGACCGATGCGCGCATACCTGTTACTTTGCTGCGGACGAACGCTTGCAGCCCACTCGCGACCAATGCAATCCGTGGCAATATTTGGGATAATTTCTCATCATCGACCTATAAGGATCTGCCTTCAGTCGGAGCCATTACGGTTCAAGATCCCTTTACGGGAGAACGGCGGCAATACCGGATGCCGGGCGGCGGGCTTGGCTTAACCCGGGTACCCACGCTGATCAGCACCTGGTCAACAGCGCCCTATCTGATCAACAAGCGGATTGGTCCATTTGACGATGATCCTTCCGTCGAGAGCAGAATGAAATTGTTCCAGGCCTCGATCGAACAATTGCTTTGGCCTGAAAAACGTCCCCGTGAGGAAAAGCTGGATGGCTTTATCATGCGGACCACGGAGCGAAGCTGGGTCAAAATTCCAAAGCGGGATATTCCAGTGGAGTTATCGAGTACGTTCGGCTCCCTGCAGGAACCGTTTTCGGGATTGCTGATGGATTCAATCTCGCGCTTGTTCGATAAAGACGGCAATTTTGTCCTTGGCCCAATTCCGAAGGGGCTGCCTATTAATCTGTTGGCCAATTACCGGCCGCTGGCTGATATCGAGGACATTGCGGGGAAGGCAGAGCATGCAAAGAACTTCGTGGGCTTGCTGGCAATATTGGCCATGAATGTGCCAGCGCCAAGCCCAAGCGCAACCGATGAAGAAATGCTTGCTTGGGTGCAGAAACTGCGTGAGCCCTTGTTAAAGCTCAGCAAATGTCCTGATTTCGTGGTCAACCGCGGTCATTATTTCGGCACCGCGAAATTCAACGAACTCGAGGGCCTCACCGACGACGAAAAAGCCTATGGGGCCGAGCCGGTTCTGAGCGATGACGACAAGCGCGCCTTGATCGAATTTATCAAGACATTCTGACGAGCTGAGCCCCACCGTTCGCGATGAGGCTGACATAAAGTCAGCTGACTTTATGTCGGCTCGGCTCTTTAGGTCTAGCCGGTCGCGAGTCGCGCCCCATCATCGAAATAAATAGGCGGTCGGGCCAATCTGGCTCGATGGAAGACTTTTCGATCCTCACCCTCTTTCCCTCCCCTAAGAAAAATTTAAAGGAAAGCAAGACGCAACGTAAGGAGGATCTAAAGACCTCCAGCCGACCTGGATGATATCAAGGCACATATCGGCGGGGTTCTGCACGTTCTCACCCTACCGGATAGAACGGGCGGCTGTAACTCCACCCATTTTGGGCGCAAATCAAACTGCGGGCGAACATTCCTTCTCATCATTTGTCGGAGAGACGAGATGAGGATTCTACTTATTTCGAGTTCATTCAATAGCTTTACGCAGCGCGTTTTTGTTGACCTTGACGACGCTGGACACGATGTCACTTTCGAACTTTCCAAGGACCTCGGAGCTGTGCGCGAGGCCGTCACCCTCTTCAATCCAGATGTCATCATCTGCCCCTTCTTGAAGGAGTTCTTGCCTCAAGACATTTGGACCAAGCACCTCGCCATCATTATGCACCCAGGCATAGAAGGTGATCGCGGCCCGTCCTCCATCGACTGGGCGATCCTCGAAAATCGGACCACGTGGGGAGTGACCGCGCTCGAGGCCGCCGCTGAAATGGACGCAGGTGCGATCTGGTCGAGCCATAATTTCAACCTTCCCTTCGCAACCAAATCCTATGTCTACCGGACATACATTGTCGAGGTAGGCACGAATGGCATTTTTGCGATCCTCGACAAACTCTCTGCCCGCCGCTCCCATGCGGCAGATTTTGAGCGGGTGGAAAAACGTAGCACGGCTGGTTCTCACGGCAGAGTGAGCCGCAGTAGGCCGATCGACAAGCGCTGCGTACCTGCCGAGGCCGTTCCTCTATTCCCCGCATCTACAAATGCCGGCAATCCCAAGATCGAGGGCCAGCTGCGCCCGCTCATGCGGCAGGCCGATCGCAAAATCGACTGGCTCACGAATACGTCGGAGTTGATCGTTCGCAAAATCCATGCTGCAGACGGGTTTCCCGGCGTTCGGGATCAAATTGCCAATCGTGATTATTTGCTATTCGGCGCGCATTTCGAGGACGCTCTCGGCATCGACAGCCCGGCCCGACCAGGCGAGATCATCGCGACTCGAAATGGCGCGATCTGCCGCAAGACGATTGATGGCGCCGTCTGGGTCAGCCACATGAAGCAAAGGGCTGAGGGCGCCCAATTCTTCAAACTGCCAGCGACCAGCGTTTTGCCCGATGAACCCCTCGCCGGCATACCCGAGTCTCCTATTCCGGCTTTGTTTACCGGCACCTATCGGACCTTCAAGGAGCTCTGGTACCGGGAGGCAAATGACGTCGGGTATCTCTCCTTCGAATTTTATAATGGCGCCATGTCGACGGAGCAGTGTCGGCGGCTCGAAGCGGCCATCATCGAGGCTCAGCAGCGGCCGACAAAGGTGCTGGTCTTCAGGGGCGGCATGAATTTCTGGTCGAACGGCATCCATCTCAAACTCATCGAGGCGGCGCGCGACCCTGCCTTGGAATCCTGGAAAAACATCAACGCCATCGATGACGTCGCGCTGGCTATGTTGACCCTGCAGGATCGACTTACAATTTCTGCGATGGGCGCCAACGCCGGTGCCGGCGGCGTCATGCTGGCGCTCGCCTCCGACCGGGTCATTTTACGAAATGGGGTGGTGTTGAACCCGCACTACAAGTCGATGGGCCTCCACGGTTCCGAATACTGGACCTACAGCCTGCCGAAACGCGTCGGCAGGGAAAAGGCCACCGAGCTGACCAATAACTGCCTTCCGATCAATGCAAAAATCGCGGCCGAGATTGGCATGGTCGACGCAATCGTGAGCTGCGACGTCAGCGAGTTTGAAGCGATTGTTGCGGCCTCCGCGGAAGCGCTTGCAAGAAGCGAAGATTATGCCGAGCTTCTCGCCAAGAAACAGGCTCAACGGGTGCGAGACGAAGCGAGGAAACCGCTTTCGCTCTATCGCCATGACGAATTGTCAGAAATGCGCAAGGCCTTCTGGGGCAAGGACGATAGCTATCACCTTGCGCGGCGCAATTTCGTTCACAAGAATTCCTGCGGCAAGACTCCGCATCGCTTGGCGAAGCACCGGCAGGAGGAAGACTGCTCGCGGACCATTTGCGGATAGCCCTAGCGCCACATGTGCCTTCCTAGATCACGATGATTTTGGATTGACTCAATCCAAAATCATGAACGTGATCGATTCCAAAAGTTTAGAACAGGATGCGGGCGGAAAACCGGGTTCCACTTTTCCTCATCCCGCTCTAGACAACAGGAGCACTTCAGTGGCCAAGCTTGTTCACTTTGTGGGGCGTGCGCGTTCGGGGCGAACGGGCCTTGGCGCCACCGGTTAGCGCATTCGGGTCGTCTGGCTCCAAGATTGGCTGTGCGGGAAGACTGCGGCGAGCGAACTGCGTCGCTGCCTAACCAAACGATGGGGGCTGTACGCTGGACGCCTGGCCCGCTCGCTGGATCGCTAAGGCGCATCCCACCGGCACACGGAGCTTGTCCTGATCCGATGCATATCCGTCGCAAGGGATCGTCGTCTCGAAAAAAAGTCGGACAAGTTCCGCCTGCCGATGGGTCCCGGTTTTTTCCAGGATGCGCGCAAGATGGGTCCGCGCTGTAGAACGCGCAATGTTTATGCGCCGGGCAGCGACCGTCAGACCCTCTCCGGAAACCAGTTGGGCAAGGACACGGGCTTCCGCCGAAGTCAGGGCGAAGAGATCCGCAAACACATTGACCCTATCCATGGCATTCCTTTGGCAATCGACGATGAAAAGCCCGGCGACGGGTCTCTCGTTGTCGGAAAGCACGTCCTCGGAAGGGGGCGATAGAGGCATCACGTGGATTACCAACGAGGCACGTCCATCTTTGTCGCGCAGAAGGACAGAACGCCCCAGCGCCTTCACGTCTAACGATCGAGAAACGGCCAACACCAGCGCGTGCAATTTCCGAGCTGCCCTGAGCTCAACCGCGTTGAAGCAGCCGTGATCGCGACAAAGTCCGCGACTTGCTCGCATTAGTTTCTCAGCGGCGTGATTTGCAAAAACAATTTGACGATTTGCAGCCACCAGGACCAAACCGAAACCTGCGCTCGTGACGAGATCGCCCAACAAATCCCCTGCTTGCGGCAGGGTGTCACCAAGGAGTTCATTGGCGAGAAAAGCCCGTTTGATGAGTGATGGCATCATTTGCATTGTTCAACACCTCGAAACGAGGAAAGCGGTGTCGACGCCGTTTTGGCGTGAGCACTTCCCTGCACGGGTCGATTTCGTACCGGCGGGAGACCCCAGGTCTTTAAGAAGCGCTTAAGCTTGGTATCAATTTCGAATATGATTTTCTTAGACTGGCGGCCAAACGGCCGTCGTCGGTCTGCATACCGGCAATTTTTCTTAGGTCTTGCGATCCCGTCTTGAATTGGCTTCCAACTTAATGCCTTGAACGACGAATGTCTTTAAAACGCGCTTACCCCGCATGTTATTTTTTGTTAAATTTCAATTAGCTCGGGAAACAAACCGAGCCGAAGTGCGCGGAGACCTTGGCCGGTCTGTGGGGAGCTCCGGTCGGCCTTCTTGACGAATAGATTGCGCAGCGTACGGACGCGCCACAACTCTTCTATGGTTTGTCTTCAGACCGTTGCATTAGTCGAAATGGGATTGCCTATGCGTTGGTGATCTCTCCGCGTGAGACTGCTTGACCTTGCGGCTTTTTGCGGTTCTAACTTTGTTGAGGATGCAAAAAGTATTGTGCCTCAGCACATGTGCGATCGCGATCAGAAATTACATTTCAGACAGAGCGTAGAAAGCTACATGCTTGTGCCGGCCGCCAGGGGGGTCGATCATGCCGCGCGGTATTTATTTACAGTTTGACAAATCTGTAGAGGAAATCCAGCCCGACGAAGACAAGATCATCGACAAAATTATTGCATCTGGTGACCGTCTCGGCAAAGCCGCCTTGGAAAGAAATGGCCGCGCCCTGCGCGCGGCGCATGCCAAGAATCATGGTATTTTGAAAGGGACACTGACGGTCTGCGAGAATCTGCCGGACCATTTGCGTCAAGGTCTATTCGCAACCCCCCGCAGCTATCCAATCATCGTCCGATTTTCCACCGGCTTTGGCGATTTGCGCAGCGACAGGATCCCCAACCCGCGTGGGATGGCGATCAAGGTTTTGTGGGTTGAGGGCGATAGACTATGCCCCGACGACACATCGGCCAATCAGGATATTCTCCTGGTCAATCACAGCACATATTTCTCCGATATTGCGACCTATGAAAGATTTGCAGGCATGGTTGCGGATGTGCCGAAAAAGTCAAATTTCAACCTCAGCCTCACGGCCGCTGTAGCGTCCTTTTTTAATAAGCTTCTTAATGGCTTCAGGCCTAAGATATTTCTGCGAATGCTTTTTTCGACGGTCGCGGACACTGGTCATCATATTCTCGGGGAAACCTATCATTCCCAGGCCGCGCTTCGTTTCGGGGATTATATTGCAAAACTGAGCGCCGTTCCCACAGGCGAGACCAAGAAGCTCGCAGGCGCTCCCGTCGGTTCCGGGGACGATAGCTTAGGGCAACTTGTCTCGAATTTCCTCAAAACAAATGCCGCCGAATATGAGCTTCGCGCCCAGCTTTGCACCGATTTGAAACATATGCCGGTGGAGGACGCCTGGGCTGAATGGCCAGAAAAGCTATCCCTCCCACAAGTCGTGGCCCGTATCACCTTGCCCGCGGGGCAGGATCCTTTGAGCCCGGCGAGATGCGAGCACGGCGATCGTCTTTCGTTCACGCCTTGGCGTGGTCTCTCGGCGCATCAACCCCTCGGATCGATTATGCGGCTGCGTAAGAAGGCTTACGAAGCCTCAAGCGCTTTCCGCCACAGGGAAAACAAACAGCCCTTTGAAGAGCCCCGTGCAATTTCCGATTTTCCGGACTGAGATAAAGAGCCTCGAGGCGTCGAACCGCCAAGGTCGATTATGATCTTTGCCTAATGTCGAGCCCGCAAAGGGAGACAAACCCTCCTAACGCTGTGCCTCCGTCGCATAGCCGGCCAACAGAGATTCGCGCAATGGGTCGTCGTGATCGAGGGTTTCTGACAGTTCTTTTATGACCTGATAAGAAAGACGTCGCATCTCGTCCGCTTTCGCTTCATCTCCGGCACTCTCATGCAGATTTGCCGCCGTTGCAAAAACGCGCCAAGCGGCAAGTGGCAGCTTGGCTTGTTCGACGATCGAGATCGCCCGCGATATATGAATTTCGGCATCCTCAAAATTCTGCTCGGCCATCGCGATTCTTGCGAGCAGCCTATGCGACAATGCGAGGTAAGTGCGTTCCGGAGGCGCCTGCGTAATTTCTTGGAGCCGCATCGCTTCTTCCCGCGCGCAGGTCAAATCGCCAACCTCAATCCAATATTGGCTAAAGTTGTAATGATAATGAGGATAGATCGTCGCGTCCATTGCCGCACGGTCAACGCCTATCAGACGCTTTATTTCGTTGAATTGCGCAAACGCCGCCGGATAATCCCGTAGGCCGAGGCATGCCTTCGCCAAGAGATTTCGGCCGATGAACAAACTGAATGGATTTGCTTCGACTTCTGGATCGAGAGCTTCGTCACAGATTTGTCTCGCGCCCACAAAGTCCAACGCCTCCGCATGCAACCATCCTAGCGTTAGGCGGCAGAGAGCGATGCCCTGGCGATTGGCATTTTTTTCCGTTATTTCCAGCGCTTCGGCCACGCATTGGCGCAACGTGCCCCATTCACCGAGATGCAAAAGCGAAAATGCAACCATCGAGTTGAATACGATATAATAATATTCATCCCCGATCGCTTGCGCCAACTGCCTGCCCTCCTTTGCAGCAAGGCAGCTCTCCGCGTAATTCGAGGCCGAATAGTAAAGCACACAGGCGATCGAACAGCGCCGCAATAAGACGCGGGGGTCGCGAGCGTCGACTATCATCGTCAGCACCTGGCGACAAACTTCCGCGTCCTCGTCACTCCAGCCTTTCAACATAAGATTTAAGTTTGCGCTGTTCCCTCGCGCCACGGCCTTGAAGGCACCCTCGTCAATGTCTTGGCTCTTTGCCAGGGCTCGCTCTGCGAACTGCAGGCATTGCAGCCGGTCGACATAGAGATAGAAGCGACTAAGATCGATCAAGCCGTTGATTTCCGAGCAGATCTCTTTTGCCTCGGCCGCGCATGAGATCAAGCTGTGAAGATCCTCGATGGAGCCACGAAAGTCTCCGGATGATCGCCTGATCCAGGCTCTGCGTTGCAGGAGCAGGATCCGCGCCGTCAATTGATTTTCCAGCGGTAAACGAGCGACCAGATTCAATGCGCGCGTGATGTAGGTCGCTGCTTCATTGTGGCTGAAGCGCTGCGACGAATTGTCGGCAGCCTGGGCAAAGTAACGCACGGCTTTCGCAAAGTCGCGGCCATCCTCAAAATGTAGCGCAAGAACGGAGGCGATTTCGGCTGTTTGATCTCCGTAGCCTTCCTCCAACATTTCTCCGATTTGCCGGTGAAGCTGGGCCCGCTGTCCCGGCGCAAGCCGCTGATAGAGAACCTCCTGGTAAAGGCTATGCAGAAAAGAATAATGCCCGGCGACAGTCCCGTTTGGCCATTCGGCGATCCCACTGGCGGTCAACATCTGACCTTTCCGTACCAACGCTTCGCAAATGACTTCCACCTCAGAAATGCTTTGGTTCATCGCGCCGACGAGCGTCGCTGCGGAAAATTCAATACCCGCCACGCTCGCGGCCTCAACAAGCCGTTGTTCGTCGGTGGTCAAGCGATCGATCTGGCCTCCTATCATCTCCCGGAGGTCGTACGAAAGGCAGCTTTGAGAGGTCGGCGAACGCAAGGCTAGCCGCCAGCGCCCTCCAACTTCAATAATTTCCTGCTGTGCGATCAAGTCGCCGACGAGGGAAACCACAAACAGCGGCTGACCTTCGCTGCGCGGAAATATCCGCGTCGCTAAAGTGTGCGCGATCTCGGCGTCATCGAATTGCAGGAGCAGATATTGCTCGACCTCGGCTTGCGAAAGCCTGTCGAGCGCGATCTCCGTGGAGAGCCCGTGAACCTGTAAGTCCTGGTGGAGCTTCCATGTCGGATGATTGACGATCCTGACGTCGATCGGCCGGAAGGTCGCGACAAACAGGACGGAGGCTTTTTTATTTCGCCTCGCAAAGCGCGACAAAACATCCAAAGTCGCGTAGTCGGTCCAATGCAAATCGTCGACAATGATCACCAAAGGCGACTCTGCGCTCAGAACCTCCAGCAACTCGCAAAACTCGCGGAGCATCCGCTCTCGAGTAGCGCCGAAGACCTCCTTCCGCAGTTCCGCCTGCTCATTGCCGCTCAGGAAACCCGGGATCTGTGCGAGCCAAGTCGGTGCATGAGCCCTCAAAGCCTTCAGGAGAACAGGCGCATCGTCTCCGGTGCAGCGATCCTGCAGCGCTTCGATCAAAGGTAGAAATGCTTCATCGGTCCCAAAATGTTCGACACAACTGCCCAACAAAACGCGGACGCCGCGGGCCAACATGCGCTCAATCAACATTTGGGTGAGCGTCGTCTTTCCGATCCCAACCTCACCCGTGACGAAGACGAGTTGCCGCTCTCCTCTGACCGCGCGTTGAAACAAATCCTCCAACGCTTCGAGCGGACCCGAGCGGCCAACCCACCACCGCGGGCGGGGCGGAGACGGCAGACCGGAGGGTTGGGACGGTGTCGAAGACCATTCCCTGGCAGGCTGCTCGGGCGCCTGCGAAAGGTCCACGGAAACAGGCGCAATGAAGCGGTAGCCTCGCCGTGTCACGGTTTCGATATAACGCGGCGCCTTGGGATCGTCGCCGAGCGCAAAGCGGAGCGCATTGATCGTGACGCTCAAAGACGATTCGCCAACATTAATATTGGGCCAGACGACGTCGAGCAGTTCGTCCTTGGTCACCAGTTTGCCGGCTCGCCCGACTAGGTGGCACAACACGTCGAAGGGTTTTGGCGCCAGCGCGACACGATCCTGTCCCCGCCAAAGTAGAGCATTGTCCGGATCTAATCGGAACTCACTGAAAACAATGCTGCGGGGTTTCTCGTTCACGGCGTCCCCCCTGAGCGCGTCATAAGTGAAATTTATAGAAAAACTCGGCAGAATGTAAGGGTGTTTCAAAATGCTCCGCTATCCCCCTCGCCGGATTGGACCGGCTCGCCTATCCATTGTTTGATTTACGCTTTTTGGCTGCGGCGCCCTCTCTAATCCTGTCGGCGGTGTGGTCGCGCGACGGAACCGGGGCGGCGGCGCAATCTCGGACGAGTGTCCGATGCGGGAGCACGGGAGCTATGATAGGCCTTCGCCATATGACCGGGCTCACCGGCAATGTCATTTGTGCTCGGGACCAGACAGGCAATTGCTTTTGAACGCAATCCTTGGCAACGGCCGCTGCGAACGCTGGCGGATTTGCGGTGAAGCACCGCACCTCGCTTGTCTCACCTTGACGAAATCCAGCTTGTTGGCGATGTCTCTTGAGGATGCGCTCGCAGTTTTCCCTCCCGGCGGCATAATCCATCGATTTTGCGTATCGAAATCGCGGGCCCAGAAAACGCCGGACCCCACACGACGGCTAGAGGTAGTTGGGAAGCGATGACAATACGCGCCGTCGGGATCGATTCGCGCGGGGCCGCGCTTTGGCGAAGGATCACGCGGACGGATCGACCCGAGCGTCGGACCAAAATGGGGGGAGCATGACAAAGTGGTACATCGTTGCGGGCCTTTGTGTTGTCGGCGTTTTCTTGGCCTATCTGCTGTTCATGCCAACCAAGGGAGAACCCTCTCTTTGGAAGGCCCCAGAGGCGCCATCGTTGGAGAGCGGGCCTTATGCCGGTAATGATCGGCTGAAGAGGGCTCGACGCATCGCAACCGGTATTGGAACTGGGCCTGAGGCGCTTGTGATCGATCCTTCCAGGGGCGATTTCTTGACCGGGTTTAGTGACGGCGCCGTGATCCGTATCGGCCACGATGGCCAACAGTTGGACGTTTTCGGAAACACTGGTGGACGCCCCTTAGGTTTGGCTATTTGTCCCGACGGCAGTGTGTTGGTTGCCGATGCGCTCAAAGGGCTGCTTCGCATTCGCTCGAAAGGCGCGGCTCCCGAAGTGCTTGCCACTGAAGCCGATGGCGTGCCGTTTAAGTTTGTCGACAGCGTCGCCGTAAACTCGGCAGGCCGCAATGCCTACTTCACCGATGCGTCGAGCAAATGGGGCTATGGTCATGATCGCGAAGACATCGTCGAACACGGCGGGCACGGACGACTGTTTCGATATGACCTCGCCAATGGTAAAATCACGCTTGTCAAGGACGGGATCAATTTCGCAAATGGGGTCGTCCTCGGGCCGGACGACTCCTATCTGCTCTTAAATGAATCCGGTTCCTATCGCACATTGCGAATCTGGCTGAACCAGAGCCGCTTTGGCCAGACCGAAGTGTTTGTCGATAACCTGCCCGGGTTTCCCGACAATATCAGTTTCAACGGCACCGATCGTGTCTGGATCGCGTTACCTGTCCCCCGCGACAAGATGATCGATTCTCTTTCAGGCTCTCCTTTTTTGCGAAAAATAATTATGCGGGTGCAGGCACTGATAGATGTTCCCATAAACCATCGCGCCATGGCCATGGCTTACGACTTGAATGGCCAGCTTGTGGCGAACCTTCAGTATAAGGGTGACGGCGCTTATGACTACATCACGCAAGTCTCTGAAGTCGATGGCGATCTGTATTTCGGTTCACTCGTGCAAAATAGTTTGGCAACTCTGCCAAACTGGCAGCAGATCAAATAATCGCTCGGTCCAACAATTTCTGTTGGACCTGTCGAACCGTCGACGACGCAATAAATCTGGCGGCCTCATCCGCTTGCATGATGCCGGCATCGCTATCGCCTATTACCGTGTTTGTCGATCAAGTGAATTTTCAGCAGCTGATAGGCCCATCCAAAGCCAAATGGCCGGCGGGTGGATGGGTCAATAGCGGCAACGGCCATGTAAAGGGGGATGACATGGCAGCCAAATCCTTGGAGCGAATTTTCGCAGCCGGTTTTCGTGCGATCAACCGGTATCGCGTGTGGTATCGGCTGCCCTTTGTGCTTTCCGTCGCAAATCTCTTTGCGTTGCGTAGCGATCTGCGCTGGCAGAATCTTTTCAATACTGAGACCGCGCCGCCCGACCCGCCGCCCCCTGTCAATTTAGACATTCGCCATTGCCGAACGGCCGATGGCAGCTTCAACGATCCAACAGACACATGGATGGGAATGGCGAGGACGCGCTTCGGGCGTAACGCTCCGCTCGAACAAACTTACGCTGAGAAGCCGCCAGGTCTCTACGAACCCAATCCACAACTCATCAGCCGCGAGCTTCTCGCACGCCGCCAGTTTGTGCCGGCCGATACCGTCAATGTGCTCTTGGTGGCGTGGTTACAATTCATGGTCCATGACTGGATGAGTCATGGCGTCAATGACAAGGACAATCCTCCGCATTGCTTTCCCGTGCCGAAAGGTGACGATTGGCCAAAGCCGGAAATGACGATCCTGCGTACCTGCCCGGATGACCGCGGAGGCCCGGCAGACAATGGACGGCCGGCAACATTTCGCAACATGGTCACCCACTGGTGGGACGGGTCACAGATTTATGGATCCGATCTCGAAATGCAGCACCAGGTACGCAGTGGAGAAACGGGACTGCTCCCGGAGGGCAAGCTGCATTTGGACAAGACCGGCCATCTCCCCCTCGATCCAAAGCAGGCGAACGGGGATAAAGAACAGGAGCTGGCGGCCATCAACGGCAATTGGTGGATAGGGCTGTCCGCCATGCACACTCTGTTTGCGCGCGAACACAATGCGATTGCTGCACGTTTACGGGAAGAATACCCAGGCCAGGATGGCGAATGGTTATTCCAGAAGGCTCGGCTGATCACCGCCGCGCTGATCGTCAAAATTCATGTGACCGAATGGACGCCCGCATTGCTCAATACAGCAGTCCTGCGCTTTGCAATGCGTAGCGGTTGGTGGGGCCTGCTTGGCGAGACATTTTTCAAAGTCTTCGGCCGGCCGTTCCATTACGAGTTGCTCGATGGCATTCCAGGATCGCCGCAGGAGCAATATGATACGCCTTATGCCATCACCGAGGAATTTACTGCCGTCTATCGGATGCACTCATTGCTCCCCGACAAATTCTCGTTCCGGAAGCACATCGACGATAGCGAGCGGTTGTCCTGCACACTTAAAGATCTGTTCGCCGGAGGTACAACAAGAGCCCATCGCAACCTGCCATTCGAAGATGTGCTCTACAGCCTGGGCACAAGCTTTCCCGGCGCGCTAGAACTCCACAATTATCCGGCGGATCTCCGCAGGCTACCAGAGAAGATCACGGAGGGTATCCTCACGGACCTTGCGGCAACTGACATTCTTCGCGACCGGGAACGTGGTGTGCCCCGCTATTGTGCTTTTCGCCGTATGCTGCGGATGAGCGTGCCCAAAACCTTCGAGGAACTGACGAACAACGAGCAATGGCAGCGCGAACTGAAGGACGTTTATGGGGACGTCGAACGCGTCGACCTGCTTACCGGTACACTTGCGGAGCCCAAGCCACCCGGCTTTGCAATATCCGACACAGCGTTTCAAATCTTCATCATAATGGCGAACCGACGAATTAAAAGTGATCGATTTCTGACGGTCGATTATAATCCCGAAGTCTACACGCCCGTTGGAATCGACTGGGTCGAAAAAAACGGTATGCGTGAAGTGCTGTTGCGGCACGCGCCGTCTCTCGGCCCGATTCTGTCTGCTGTTCCAAACAGCTTCTTCCCTTGGCCGAAATCGGGAAGTTGAAACATGGCGCAACTCGTCAATTCCGCCTTGGCTCAAGCGGTTTAGGCTTCTTTGAGGCATTGTCAGCCCATTCTTAAAGCAACGGGAGCTATCCGGCCCCTCTCGTTACTTGCTGATTGACCGAAACTCGATCACGCAGCCTAGAAGCTCGCCATTGAGCCCCGTTGTGAAGCCTAAATCACGTCCCTCGATCACCAAGACCGTTCATAAGCGCGACAAAATGCGTCGCCGCAATTGTTTGACTTGAAACTCCCGCGACCTGTAGGTGTTGATGAGCGGTTTAGGGTTCGTGATCTAGCCAGCGGTAGCTGCACTCGGTAGTCCGGGCATGTTTCTGCTTGGTTTCGGCCTATACCAGGCATCAGATTCTATTGCCCAAGCTATTGAGGAGCAGGAATGAGCTGGTTCTTTGTGGGTACGCTTCCGCCTACCCTTTCCTACTTAATATGCCTTGTCGCGGCTTGGTTTTTCGCGTTCTTCATGTGGAAATAGCAGCGACAACCGCGGCTATATTGAAGCCAACTTGGTCGTTTCCGATCACTCGCGATTATTCCTCGAAAACGCCTTCCATCGCGTAATGGCTGATCGTCTTACGATTGCTGATCAGATCGTCGACCGTTGGCTCCCCCTTTAAAGCGCGTGCAATGGCGAGTTTCGTTGCCTCGTAGTTGGTGCGGTAGAGGTCGCGCTTGTCGAGGTTCGCATCCGTCGCGCAGCGCGGATCGAGCCAGACCATGATGATCATGCAAAGCTCTTCTGCGTGCTCTTTCGAGAGAATGCCTTCAACGAGGCAATCGACAATCGCGTCTCCCGTCGCCGCCTGCACAATTCCGCCCAGCAATTCGACATAGTCACTGGAGCGCACAGTCATCTTGGTGGTCATCATGGTCGCCGGGCGCACCAATTGATTGAGGTCGCGGATGACGAACATGCGCGGATGACCCGCGGCCTGCCCCGCCATGCCGGCAAAAGCGTGCCCCACGGGGCCCTTGACATGGCCGATCATTACCTCGGGCATGGCATCGGTGAATTGCCCCTCCGCAGCCAGAACCGTCGCCTCGCCGGTGCGCAGCCAAATCTCGCTCATGTTTCCTCCTCAGATCGCAGCGTGCGGTCGAATAGCATTGCAAGAGCACGGGAGGAAGAGGTTTGATCGGATGCGTCCGCAGGCTTTTCCAGCCTGCGGGCCGGGGGCTTAACCGGCTCGCTTCTGGGTGGTGTTTTTGGCCGAGCGAGCATGGTCGCAAATACAGTCTTCGAGATCCTCGAAATCGCGATGCAATTGTTCCAGCGCGAAACCGAGAGCAAAAAATCGTTCCACCGCGTCGCCAGACAGATCCCGCGTGAGGCCATCGCGGCGTAATGCCGCGATCTCGGCTTCATAGCCGTCGAAGGCTGCATGGACACCATCGAGCGGAGGCGGCTTCTGCCTTGCGAGGAGCGCTGCGCCGCTTCCGCGCAAATATCCCGCCGCTGCATCGCGTACCCTTGAAAGGGGTTGCGCAAGCCGCGCCTGCAAAATGTCCGAATAGGGCACCGCCGCTGCCCGGCCAATCATGACAAAATCGTGACGTAGCCTCAGTAGCGCCCGCAAAAGCGGGGCCGTGTCGGGTTCCGATGTAAAATAGCTCAGCCGTTCGCGCGCCGCCTCGGCAGCGACCGCCGCCAAGCGGATGTAGGCTTGGCCGATGCTTTGCTGTTTCTGCGAGATAACCGCCGCATCGGCTTTTTGCGTGAATCCGGCGAGCAGCTCGGGCAGAACCTCAGCCATAAGATCCAGCATGCGAGCGGCCGCTTCGATGGCCAGACGATGAGCCCGTGCGGGAAATACCAAAAAGGAGACCGAAAGGCCGATGACGCTGCCGATCCCAACCTCGATAACCCGATAAACCGCCGAATCCACCGGACCAGCATGGGTCACCGAGGATCCGACCACCACGATCACAGCGGTAAATGGAGCGACCCGGAAATTAGGGTTCACGGCTGCGAGTAGAGCAAGCGGAGCCACCGCCGCTGCGAGACCGATCAAAAGCGAAACTTCATCCGAAGGTCGAACAAGCACCGCAATGACGCCGGCGTAAATCGCTCCGCCCAGCGTACCGATCAAATACTCGATGGTCGCCTTCACGGATCCGCCGACGCTCATCTGCGTCACGACCACAGCCGTCATCACGGCCCACAACCCCCCGAACGGGATATTCAGAGATTTTCCAAGAGCGAAGCTTAACAGCGCGGCGATCGTTACCCTCAGGCACAGCCGCAGTTGGGGCCCGAGGTTCAATATATAGGAATGGAACGATGTCCAAGCCGTTGCGATGCGACGCATTCCTTCTTCCCGATGCAGCAAGCCGATCCTGATTCGGCCACACGGGCCAACCTTACACGGCATGAGCGCAAGTCCGTAAACGCGGAAGCCTCACGCGACCCTGGATTTACTCGTTCGACGGCCAACTCCGAGCAAATTGACGCAACGCGGTAACTGCGTGACAAGCCGCGCTTTTTTGCCCGTGGCTGGTTTGATCTGCATCAACGCCCAGCAGCGAGCCTTCCCGCAAGGTGACGGAAAGGCGTTCACGCGATCCATGACGCTCGCCTCATGGATCCGTTCCAACGTGCGCGAACGGGGCTCCATCCATGGCACAAACCTTATCTCCCGCCAAAAGAATGACCTTTGGCGAAGTTGGGCTCATGATCAGCTTGACTGCTCTGGCTTTGTTTGCAGGAGCGATTGCCCCGAAAGCCTATACCCTTCCTTACGCGTTCCACTTGATATTGATTTGCCTGGCGAGTGCTCTGGCCGTTTTCGCAATTTTCAAGCGCTATTCCGTCCGCGACGCAGCGCCGCCGGCGCAAACAATCAGCGGGCGACCGAATTATAATTTCGGCCCTGTGAAACTCTGCACCATCGCCGCCATTTTTTGGGGTATCGCGGGCTTCACGGTCGGGCTCTATCTTTCTCTGGAGCTTGCCTTCCCGGCGTTCAATCTCGACCTACCCTGGATCAACTTCGGTAGACTGCGGCCGCTCCATACTTCAGCGGTGATCTTCGCCTTTGGCGGCAACATATTGCTGGCGACCTCTTTCTATGTCGTGCAGCGGACATGCCGCGCCCGCCTCGCGGGCGATCTAGCGCCCTGGTTTGTGGCGGTCGGCTATAATGTTTTCATCCTCATCGCCGGCACGGGCTACCTCCTGGGTATCACCCACTCAAAAGAATATGCCGAGCCCGAATGGTATGCCGATATTCTTCTTGTCGTCATCTGGGTCACCTATTTCCTTGTCTTTCTCGCGACGATCATGAAGCGCGCGGAGCCGCACATCTATGTGGCGAACTGGTTCTATCTTGCCTTTATCGTCACAATCGCGGTGCTTGTGCTGGCCAATAATGCCGCCATTCCGGTGTCTATCTATTCATCGAAATCCTATATCGTCTGGTCGGGCGTGCAGGATGCTATGATCCAATGGTGGTACGGCCATAACGCCGTCGGCTTCTTTCTGACGGCTGGCTTCCTGGCCATCATGTATTACTTCGTGCCCAAGCGCGCCGATCGGCCGATCTATTCCTATCGGCTATCCATCGTGCATTTCTGGTCGCTGATTTTTCTCTACATCTGGGCCGGCCCGCATCATCTGCATTACACCGCGCTGCCGGATTGGGCGCAGACGCTCGGCATGACCTTTTCGATCATTCTTTGGATGCCCTCCTGGGGCGGCATGATCAACGGTTTGATGACCCTTTCGGGCGCTTGGGACAAGCTCAGAACCGACCCCGTCCTGCGCATGCTGGTGGTCTCCGTCGCCTTCTATGGCATGTCCACCTTCGAGGGGCCGCTCATGTCGATCAAGTCGGTCAACTCACTCAGCCATTATACCGATTGGGGGATTGGCCACGTGCATTCAGGCAGCCTCGGCTGGGTCGGCTTCGTCTCGTTCGGAGCGCTTTATTGCATGGTTCCCTGGTTGTGGAACCGCAAGGGGCTGTATTCGCTGAAGCTGGTCAATTGGCACTTCTGGATTTCGACGATTGGAATCGTGTTTTACGTCTCGTCCATGTGGGTCGCCGGCATCATGCAAGGCCTGATGTGGCGCGCTTATACCGCGCTCGGCTTTCTCGAATATTCCTTCGTTGAAACCACCGAAGCGTTACACCCGATGTATGAGATCCGGGCGTTCGGCGGATTTCTCTTCCTCGTCGGGGCGTTGCTGATGGCGTTCAATCTCTTCAAGACAATCGTCTCGCCCGACGCCTGCGCGGTTCCGGAAGAAAGCGCTGCCGCCAAAATTCGTTTTGCTGCGGCAGAGTAGGAGAAAAGACGTGACCAGCTCCAGCCAAAGCCGCTCGTTTTGGGTCCGCTTCCAAGTCATCGAGAAGAACTCGATCCTGCTTGTGCTCGGAATCCTTTTGGTGATCTCGATCGGCGGGCTCGTCGAGGTGATCCCGCTGTTCTACCTCAAGAGCACAATCGAGAAGGTCGATGGCGTCCGGCCCTATACGCCGCTCGAACTCGCCGGCTTCAACATCTATGTGAGGGAAGGCTGCTACACCTGTCACTCGCAAATGATCCGTCCCCTCCGCGACGAGGTCGAGCGTTATGGTCATTACTCGCTGGCTGCTGAAAGCATGTATGACCATCCCTTCCAATGGGGCTCAAAGCGCAACGGGCCGGACCTCGCGCGAGTCGGTGGAAAATATTCGGACGATTGGCAACGCGAGCATTTGCGGGATCCCCGTGCGGTTGTGCCCGGCTCGATCATGCCGGGCTACGCTTTCCTTGAGGGAACCAATTTGGACGGTGCCCATATCAGTGACGATCTAAAGGCGCTCGCCGTGACCGGCGTGCCTTACTCGCCTGAGATGATCAAAAACGGGCAAGCCGATCTCAAAGCGCAGGGCACGGCCGAGGGTCCCGGTACGGCGGAATTTCAGAAACGCTATCCAAAGGCGATCATACGCGATCTTGGCGCCGACAAAGGCAGGCTGACCGAGGCCGATGCGCTCATCGCCTATCTGCAGCGTCTCGGGACGCAGATAGATTTCAAGATTTACGACGATAAGGCCAATATCAGATGAGGCGGAATCATGTCGACATATGAGAGTTGGCGCCAGTTCGCGGCCGCCTGGGGCGTCGCCTATTTCGGGGTGATCTTCTTTATCGCATTGGTTTACGCCCTGCTGCCGTCCAACCGCCACGCATTCGATGAAGCCGCTCGTATTCCGTTGAGAGAGGATTAAGCCATGCCCGAGCAAAAACATGGCGAAATCGACGCTCATAGTGGAACGCCAACCACGGGCCACGAGTGGGACGGCATCAAAGAGCTCAACACGCCTTTGCCGCGCTGGTGGCTCAACACATTTTATGCCTGCATCGTCTGGGCTATCGGCTATTGGCTGGTCTATCCTGCCTGGCCGCTCCTCAACGGCTACACGCATGGTCTTGCCAATTGGAGTTCCCGCGTCGCGATTGGCGAGGATCTGAATGAACTGAAAGCCCTGCGCGGCGACATGAACGAAAGCATCGCCACCGCCTCGCTGGCCAAGATCGAAAATTCGCCTGAGCTTTTGGCTTTCGCCCGCGCCCAAGGCAGCGCGGCATTCGCACTTCATTGTTCGACCTGCCATGGGGCCGGCGGGCAAGGATCCAAAGGCTACCCCAATCTCAACGCCGACCGTTGGATTTGGGGCGGAACTCTTGAGGCGATACAGGCAACGATCACGCATGGCGTCAGATGGGACGCCGATCCCGAAACCCATGCGTCCGCGATGCCTGCTTTCGGACGCGACTCCTTATTGTCTAAGTCCGAAATCGCGAATGTCGCCGACTACGTCCGCACATGGTCGGGCAATGCGCCTCCGCAAAGCGCGGATCTCGCTGAGGGGCAGCGTCTCTTCGGCCAAAACTGCGCGACCTGTCATGGCGAAGATGGCAAGGGGAATGTCGAGCTGGGCGCACCAAATCTGACGACCCAGGTCTGGCTCTACGGACCTTCCAAAGCCGCCATCATCGATCGTATCCAAAACGGTGGCGGCGGGGTTATGCCGGCCTGGGCCGGCCGGCTCGACCCAACGACCATCAAGGCCCTCACAATCTATGTCCACACCCTCGGCGGTGGAAAGTGAGTCCCCTGGGCATGAAAGCGAAAGTATGCTGACGTGACGACGGTTCAACTCCAAACGCAGGACGATAGCCCCGATCTGCCGCTTTACGTATCGGCGCCGAAGGTCTATCCGCAACGCGTGCACGGTGTTTACCGCCGGATCAAATGGGCTCTCCTGATTGTCACGCTGGGCATTTATTATCTCCTGCCTTTCGTGCGTTGGAACCGTGGCCCGAATGAGCCATCGCAGGCCGTCCTGGTGGATCTTGCGCACCGGAAATTCTATTTCTTCTTCATCGAAATCTGGCCGCAGGAAGTCTACTACCTCACTGGGCTGCTGATCTTGGCAGCGATGACCCTGTTCCTGATGAACGCCTTGGCGGGGCGCGTCTGGTGCGGCTATCTCTGCCCTCAAACGATCTGGACCGATCTTTTCCTGGCAACGGAACGCCTCATCGAGGGAGACAGGCGCGAGCGGATGCTGAAGGACGCGGGTCCCTGGACGCTTGCACGGGTTCGAGAAAAAACCCTCAAGCATTTTACCTGGCTGATGATTGCGTGGTGGACCGGCGGCGCCTGGGTCAATTATTTCGCCGATGCTCCAACGCTGGTGCATGATCTGGCAACTTTCCAGGCGCCGGTTGTTTCTTATGTTTGGATCGGCATCCTCACCTTCACGACCTATGTCCTGGCTGGCTTCATGCGGGAGCAAGTGTGCCTATACATGTGTCCTTGGCCCCGCATTCAGGCGGCCCTAACCGACGAATATGCGCTAAATGTCATGTATCGTCTTGATCGGGGCGAACCGCGGACCTCGTTCAAAAAATCCCTGGCCCTGCGGGCAAAAGGCGAACATCCCGGCGATTGCATTGACTGCAGCCAATGCGTGGCGGTCTGTCCGACGGGCGTCGACATTCGCCAAGGGGCAAACCTTGGCTGCATCCAATGCGGACTTTGCATCGACGCTTGCGACAGTATCATGGAAAAAATCGGCCGCCCGCCGCGCCTCATCGCCTATGACACGGACGTCAATGTCGCGCGTCGCGTCGCAGGAAAAGCGAATATCTTTAAGCCGATCCGCAGCCGGACCGTTTTATATGGGACCATTATTGCATTGGTGGGAGCGGTCATGCTGTTGGCCCTGGCAAACCGCACGAACCTGTCGGTCAGCGCCATGCATGATCGCAATCCGATGTTCGTCAAAACCGCCGATGGCTCCATCCGCAATGCACTGACCCTTCACATCGTCAACCGCAAGCCAATGGCACGTCGGTTTGCGATCGAGGCGGCCGGTTTCGACCCCGCGCATGTCGAAGCGGTGGGTGCCACGAAGGGCGCCGATGGCTGGCCAATTGTTGAGGTTGGGCCAGATCAGATCCGGGAACTGCGTATGCTCGTGACCGTGCCCGTCGCGGCGCATCCGCCGCCGAAGCAAGACCTCGCATTCACAGTAATCGACGTGGCCAGCGGCGAAAAGGCAATGACGACGGATAATTTCATAGCACCATGACAAAGGAGTGAGACGCATGTCGAGGAACGATGTCATGCAAACCGCCGGCTTCACGCTCCGCGGTTGGATGGTTCTGACGCTCCTGCTCAATTTTTTCGGTGTCGTTGCTGGCGTCAACGCGGTGATGATCCATTATGCGGTCTCCACGTTCCGCGGCGAACAGGAAGCAAGCCCTTATGAACATGGGCTTGCATTTAACAAGGATATCGAAGCTGCGCGGGAGCAGGAAGCTCTGGGCTGGAAGGTTTCCGCCAGCGTTTCACGCAACGCCGGAGGCGCCGCTCTAGTAGAAGTTGTTGTGACGGACGCAACGCAGTCGCCGGTGACGGGGCTCGCCTTCTCGGGTGAGCTTGATTCTCCGGCCGACAAGAAGCTCGACAAGCATCTTATGCTCGCCGAGGCCGCCCCAGGCGTCTATTCCGGGAGTGTCGCCTCCAATGCCGGTCAGTGGGATTTACTGCTGGAGGCCAGTCGAGACGGAGCGCCTATGTTCCGCTCGAAGAACCGCGTTTTGTTGCATTAGAGGATGCAATGACATTGGCGCTCGATCTCTCTTCGCTCATCCAGCATCGTGAGGATGGTTCGGCGCATATAGACCTCGCGGTTGAAGGAATCGTGGATGCCGCGTCGCTTCGCACCATCGAGGGTGCATTGGCCAAGCTGCCAGGGATCACCCGCGCCCGCGTGAATTTTACCGATCGCCGCCTATTGGTGGAATGGACGGATCCAGCGTTCGATCCAGCGCAAATTGTCGATGACCTCGCCGCGCTCGGCTACCGCGCCCATCCTTTTGCATCGCAGGCGGGCGAGGATGCCGAAGGCGCGCAGGCGCGATGGCTTTTACGCTGCCTGGCGGTCGCGGTCTTTGCCGCCATGAATATCATGCTGCTCTCGGTCGCGGTCTGGGCCGGCAATGTGAGCGACATCACGCCGGAGACGCGGGATTTCTTCCACTGGCTGTCCGGACTTATTGTACTCCCCGCCGCCACCTTTGCCGGACAACCCTTCTTTCGCAGCGCCATCCGGGCCATTCGCGCCAGGGCGCTCAATATGGACGTCCCGATTTCCCTAGGGATTCTCCTTGCCCTGTCTATGTCGGTGGTCGAGACCGCCCACCACGCCGAGCATGCCTATTTCGACAGCGCGATCATGCTGCTCGTCTTTCTGCTTGCCGGCCGCTATCTCGACCACGCGATGCGGCGCAAGACGCGAGCCTTTGCGGCTAATCTCTCGGCGCTCCGTGCTCCCACCGCGTTACGAATCGGGCTGAGCGGTGCAATGACCACCGTTCCCGCCGCGGCATTGGCGGCCGGTGACCTCGTGCTCGTCGGCCCAGGCGAGCGCATCCCGGTCGACGGCACCGTCACCTCAGGGCATTCGGAGATCGACCAAAGTCTTGTGACCGGAGAGACCGCCTTCTCAATCGCCTCGGTCGGAACCGAGGTTTACGCCGGAACGCTGAATTTCAGCGGCGCCCTTCAAATTCGTGTGCGCGCTGCCGCCGGCGGCACGCTGCTTGACGAGATTGAAAGGCTGACGGAAAGCGCGGTCTCGCAAAAGAACTCGCTATGTGCAACTGGCCGACCGGGCGGCGCGGCTCTACGCGCCGGTCGTCCACGCAACGGCCATTTTGACCGCCTTGGGCTGGCTCCTCGCCGGCGCCTCCGCGCATGACGCGATCGTCACAGCGATCACAGTGCTCATAATCACCTGTCCTTGCGCTTTGGCGCTCGCCGTCCCCGCCGTTCAGGTCGTTGCCGCAGGAGCCCTGTTCCGGTCGGGAGTCTTGCTCAACGCGGGCGACGCGATTGAGCGCATGGCCGAAATCGATACAATTGTGTTCGACAAGACAGGGACCCTGACCCTGCCAGAAGCGGGCATCGCCAATGCCGACGAGGTGGCGCCACAGACCGTCGAACTCGCAGCGCGGTTGGCTCTATCGAGCCGCCATCCGCTCGCGCGGGCGCTCGCGACTTTGGCGCGCAATCGCGTACCAGTTGAAGATTGCCACGAGGAGCCGGGCCAAGGCGTTCGCGCGATCATCGACGGGGTCGAAGCGCGGCTCGGCGAGGCCGGATTTTGCGATCTCGAAGACGAGGCGGATCGTTCACGCGATTTATATCCCGAGGCCTCCGTTATTGCGTTTCGGCAGGGTGTCAACTGCGCCATTTTCCGCATCCGCCAGAGGCTTCGTCCCGACGCGGTGGAGGTCATTGCGGCGCTACGATCGCGAAACCTCCCCATTATCGTGGTTTCGGGCGACCGCGCGCCCGCGGTGCAAGCCTGCGCCCATGATCTCGGACTGAGCGATTGGCACGCCCAATTCAAACCTGCGGACAAGGTCGCCTTTCTTGCCGGGCTGAAAGCGCAGGGCCGCAAGGTCCTCATGGTCGGCGATGGGATGAACGACGCGCCGGCTCTTGCCGCTGCACACGCCTCCCTGTCGCCGATTTTTGCCTCTGGCATCACACAGGCGGCCGCCGACGCACTTTTCCTCGGCGAACGACTTGCCCCGGTCGTCGCAGCCATCGACATCGCCCGCCAGGCGAAGTCCCTCATGCGGCAGAATTTATGGTTTGCCGTCCTCTATAATTCGGTCGCGGTTCCGCTCGCCATGTCGGGCCTTGCGACACCACTGATCGCCGCCGCCGCTATGTCGGGGTCATCGGTCATCGTCACACTGAATGCGCTTCGAGCCAGGCGTGGGAGCAGCCCCTTAGGACCGTCTGGTCTTGAGCCCCTGCCCACCTCGACAAGCCGCCCCGGCCACCTCAACGAGGCCTTGTCATGACGATTCTGCTCGTTCTTGTGCCCTTGGCCTTATCTCTCGGTCTGCTTGGCCTTGTCGCCTTTCTGTGGTCGCTCCGCAATGGACAATATGAGGATCTTGACGGTTCAGCGGTGCGGGTTCTTTCCGACGACGATCTCGCGCCGTGAGTAAGATCACGCAGCGAGGCCGCGCCGGATTGCTGGCATGTGCCTGCGACATCGACCCGCCGGATGAAACAACGCCCGGCGTCCGCGTGCCCGCGCTCGCGCTCATTGCGGCGAGTTTCAGCTTTTCCATCGTCGCTCAAGTGCTGGCATTCGCCGTATTGCCATTGGCTGGAGCAATCCTCGCGCCCTCGCCCGCGGCCTCGACGGTACCCTTCGTTCTGATGCTCATCGGCGCGGCCTTGGCGAGCTTTCCGGCCTCCGTTTTGCCAGGCAGGTTCGGGCGCCGCTCGTCCTTCGCGCTTGGTGCAAGCCTTGGCGTGGCGGGCGCGGCTCTTGGTGCGTGGGGAATTGTCGCGGGCCAGTTCGCGGGCCTTTGCCTCGGTGCATTCTGGCTCGGCACTGCCCAGGGCTTTGGGCTGTTTTACCGTCATGCGGCAGCGAGCGGGACACAAGCAGGGGCCCGCGCGATCGCGCTTGTTCTCGGCGCCGCAAGTCTGGCCGCGATCGCTGCCCCCGCGATCATCCGCATTGCCCAGGAAGTGGCGGGCCCGCTGGCTCCCGCCGCCGCTCTGATCGGGGCCGGGCTGGCGCAACTTGGCGTGTTGACGCTCGCCCTTTGGCTTCCCGCAGGCATCGAACTTGCCGAAACGGAGCGAGGCTGGCGGGCCAGTGATACACGCGGCTTTTTGGTCATCAGCGCTGCGGCGGCATTGGCGTGGCTGGGCATGACTTGGCTCATGGCGGGCGCGCCGCTGCTGATGGCGGGCTGCGGGCTTGGCCTTGGAGCCGCCTCCAGCGCGATCTCGCTACATGTCCTTGCGATGTATGCCCCGGCAGCCGCGATCGGTGCGACGGGATGGCGTCCGCGCGAAGCGTGGACTGTAGGCGCGGGGCTCGCGCTCTTGGCGATGGGCTGCGTCGCCGCGCGTTTCCAGACGACGGCGCCTGGGTTTGATTTCACCCTCATAATAGCTGGCTGCGGGTGGTCGCTCGCCACGCTCGGTGCGACGCTTTGGATCCATAAGCGAGGCGCCCCGCCCCGCTTGTTGCTCGCGCTGCATGATTTCGGCCTATTCTCGGGCGCGATCTGCGGCGCGCTTTTGGCGGGCGCGCTTGCCTAGGGAGGTGCTTGTTCGCGCGCTGCCGCAACGTCAATTTTTTAGCCGATAGCCTGTCCTGAAAATCCACCACACCGTCACCAGACAAAGCGTGAGGAAGACGATAGTCATGCCAAGGCTTAGGCCGACGCCGACATCGGAACTCCCGTAAAAACTCCAACGAAACCCACTGACCAAATAGACCACCGGATTGGCCAGCGTGACCGTGCGCCAGAATGGCGGTAGCATATCGATGGAATAGAAACTTCCGCCCAGGAAGGTCAAGGGCGTGACGATCAGCAAAGGCACGAGTTGCAGCTTCTCGAATCCATCGGCCCAGATACCGATGATGAAGCCGAACAGGCTGAAGGTGATGGCGGTGAGGAAAAGAAAGGCCAGCATCCACAGCGGATGAACGATCTCGAAAGTCACGAACATCCGCGCGGTGATCAAGATGATGAGGCCGAGCAAAATCGACTTGCTGGCGGCTGCTCCCACGTAACCGACGACGATTTCGATATAAGAGACGGGAGCCGAGAGGATTTCGTAGATCGTGCCCGAAAACTTCGGGAAAAAAATGCCGAAGGACGCGTTCGAAATGCTCTGCGTCAAGAGCGATAGCATGACCAAGCCGGGCACGATGAAGGCGCCATAGTGGATCCCGTCGATCGCCGAAATGCGCGAGCCGATCGCCGCTCCGAAGACAATGAAATAGAGGGACGTCGAGATAACCGGCGAGACAATACTTTGCAGCAGCGTTCGCCAGGTGCGCCGCATTTCAAAAGAGTAGATCGCGCGGATTGCATAATAATTCATCGTCTCGACCTCACCAGACTGACGAAGATTTCTTCCAGGGAGCTTTGGCTTGTTTTGAGGTCTTTGAAATCGATCCCAAGCTCGCTCAATTGCCGCATCAAAGTGGCGATCCCCGTATGGTCGCGTTGCGCATCGAAGGTGTAGACAAGGTCCAATCCATCCTCGGACAGCTCCAGTTGGTAGCCCGCGAGTTCGGCCGGGAGCGTTGCCAGGGCGCTTTGCAAATGCAAGGTGAGCTGCTTTTTTCCAAGCTTGTTCATGAGCGCGATCTTGTCCTCGACGAGGATAATCTCGCCCTTGCTGATCACCCCGACGCGGTCGGCCATTTCTTCGGCCTCTTCGATGTAGTGGGTCGTCAGAATGATCGTCACGCCGGTTGCCCGCAACGATCTCACCATTTCCCACATGTCGCGGCGGAGCTCGACATCGACGCCTGCCGTTGGCTCATCGAGAAAGAGGATCTGAGGCTCGTGGGAAAGGGCCTTTGCGATCATCAAACGACGCTTCATGCCGCCAGACAGCGTCATGATCTTACTGTCCTTGCGGTCCCACAAGGAAAGATCCTTGAGCACTTTCGCGATATGGGAGGGGTTCGCGGGTTTGCCGAAAAGGCCGCGGCTGAAACTCACCGTCGCCCAGACCGTCTCGAATGAGTTGGTGGACAATTCCTGCGGGACAAGACCGATCTTGGATCGCGCCGCCCGATAGTCACTGATGACGTCATGGCCGTCGGCCAGGACGACGCCACTCGTTGGATTGACGATGCCGCAAATGATGCTGATCAGGGTTGTTTTACCCGCTCCATTAGGTCCGAGAAGGGCGAAGATTTCTCCGGGCCGAATTTGCAGATTGATGTTTTTGAGGGCCTGAAAGCCAGAGGCGTAGGTCTTGGTCAGATCGGATACGGAAATAATCGGCTGCACGGAGCCCCCTGGTGGAGAATGATCAGAAGTCGACGACGGCCTGTCCCTCTCTCAAAACGACCTGATCCCGCGCATAGCGATTACAGATTATGCGAGGAGGTCGGGGCCGAGGGAACAATATTTCTCAGAGGCTCAACCTGCGCGAGCACCGAGGCTTTGAAGGGGATTTGCGTCAAAAATTGGGGCAACGCCAAGACGCACAACGGGCCCCGGCGCATTCAAGCAGCAACGGGGCCCTGCTTCGGCTTTGCGAAGCGATCTGTGATTTGTGCAGATTTTATTGCGACGTATCGGATACTTGGCCTTCGCGGCCGTACTCGCAAAATCATAGTTGGATTGTCGGCGGTGGCGTTTCGGCCGGCATATTAAGCTTTCACGTCACCGTGACCCTGTGGCGTGCCAGGGTCCGTCAGATTGTCCCGGTGGAGTCATGGCTTCTCCCTTTGAAGGGGATCCGATGGGTTATTGAAAGAGGGCGCCTTCTGCTTCCGACCGGCTCTTGTGAACACTGCGAAAGCCTACGAATGATCCGCCTGTTCCGCGGATGTGTCAATTTTTTTCGTTACACTCTTGCGGCAACGTTGTCGCACTATTGCAACGCTGTGCATTGATCCGGCCAATAGGCATGAGCATGGCGCATGTCGCCTACCCCGCGCGCGATCGCACCGAATCATTTGGGCTTCGGCTGTTCGTGGAGAAACGGCGCATACCACCGAGCCACGTTTCATGAACGGGAATATCCATGATCTCGGCTGGCGGAACCTTTGTCGGGTCGCGATCAAGGAGAACAAAGTCCGCGCATTTTCCGACCTCGAGGCTGCCGACAATATCGTCCATATGGCACTGCCACGCGGCATCGATTGTCACCGCGCGCAACGCCTGCATTGGTGTAAGAGCCTCGGCTGGATTTAGTGTTTGCATCGTACCACGCAGATTGCGGGTGACCGCGTTCGAGACATACCGCAGCGGTCCGATCGGGGTGACATTATAGTCGCTATGCAAACTCAGCCGCATACCCTTTTTCACGACGGATGCACAGAGGTCGATCAGCTTGGCCCTTTCGGGGCCGAAGATCGTCTTCTGGAACGAGTCTCCCCAATAATAGACGTGTCCGATTGTGAACGAGGGCGAGATCCCGAGTTCTGCCATCTTGTCCATTTGTTCGGGATGAAGCAGCGTGCAATGTTCGATCCGGTGCCGCGCATCCTTGCGTGGGGTCTTTTTCAGCGCGGCCTCAAAGGCCGTCAGGGCCATGTCGATGGCCGCATCGCCATTGGCATGGACGCCGACCTGCCAGCCGTTGTCATGGGCCTCCTCGACCGCCGCGCTCAGCGCAGCCAGCGTGTAATTGGCAGTGCCGACGCTCGTGGTGTTCAAATACGGCACGCGCTGATAGCCGGAATAGCCCTGGTTGGTGCCGTCCACCCAAGCCTTCACCCCATTGATTCGGAGAGTCTCGCTCGAATTATCCGGTTTGAGGCCCATCGCCTGCCATATCGGCATGGCGGTCGAAGCCAGAAAGCCGGAAAACCGCACCGGTGCGGCTCCCCCTTCCATGACGGCCTTGATCGCGGCGAGATCGCTTTCCGGGCTGAGCGCCCCGATGCCACAATCATGCACGCTCGTGCAGCCTTTCGACGCAGCCAGATTGAAGAGCTTGAGGATGTTGGCCACATATTTTTCGCCGGTGATTTTTGGCGCCGCTTCAGCGAAGCGTATAAGGGCCGGTGGCTCCTGGATTTCACCGGTGAAATTGCCCTTGGCGTCGCGAAGAAAGCGGCCATGGGGAGGGTCGGGCGTCTTGGTCGTGATGCCGGCCGCAGCAAACGCCTTGCTGTTGACAAAGGCGATGTGGCCATTGTCCTCGAGGATGACGAGGGGGCTATTCGGGGCCAGCGCATCGAGGGCTTTGATGGACACATCGAAGGTGCCGGGCGTGATCAATGGATCGAAAAGCTGGCCGAGAATCCAGTCTCCAGGCTTGGCCGAGGCGACTGCCGTCATGACCTTGGCCTTCACCTCGTCCATCGAGCGATTGACGAAGGGACCGAGGTCAAGCCAGCTATCGAAGAAGGCGAAGGTAGAATGGATATGCGGCTCGACGAAACCGGGTAGCAATGTTCGCGAGCCAAGTTCAATGACCTTCGTCTTGGGACCTTTCAGCGTCATGATCTCGGTAAGCGATCCGACTCCGATGATTCTACCTCCCGACACAGCAATGGCTTCCACCTGCGGCTGGGCATCGTTCATCGTGAGGATCTTTCCGCCATGCATGATAAGATCAGCATGAGAACCGGCCGGCGCGGCTGCTAGTTCAGCCGCTGACGCTTTGGCCGCAAGGAGCGCTCCCGCCGCCATCATGCCTTTGAGGAACCCACGTCGCGCCGTGCCATGCTTAGCAAAAGCGAGGAACCCAGGACGACAAGCAAGACACATATGCTTTCCTCGATTTAGTGCAGGAACCTAGATCATAATGGTTTCTAACTCTTCATCGACCGCCATCAAAATAAAGTTTGGAGGGAGGCTTATCAATTTTCCCTAAGGCCGCCTCATGCGGCCCCCGAGCCTAGGAGGCCAATATGAAAGCCCTTGTCTATCAGGGACCTGGGAAGAAAGCTCTCGAAGATCGTCCGATGCCCGAGATCGGTGCGCCGACAGACGCTATCGTCAAGGTCTCCAAGACCACGATCTGCGGCACCGATCTGCACATCCTCAAGGGCGATGTGCC
The DNA here is from genome assembly GCA_963785995.1 of uncultured Alphaproteobacteria bacterium. Lineage (GTDB taxonomy): Bacteria > Pseudomonadota > Alphaproteobacteria > Rhizobiales > Beijerinckiaceae > Methylocapsa. The sequence continues at coordinate 163,916 of CAWAXL010000035.1, read as the reverse complement.
AACCTGCGCACCGGGCCGTATCCTCGGACATGAGGGCGTTGGGATCATCGAGAAAACCGGCTCCGGCGTTACCCAATTCCAGCCAGGCGACCGCGTCCTGATTTCCTGCATCTCCTCCTGCGGCAAATGCGAGTATTGCCGCCGGGGAATGTATTCCCATTGCACGACCGGCGGCTGGATCCTCGGCAACACGATCGACGGCACCCAGGCCGAATATGTGCGCATTCCTCACGCGGACACCAGCCTCTATCCGATTCCCGCAGGCGCGGATGAAGAGGCGCTCGTCATGCTGAGCGACATCCTGCCCACGGGCTTCGAGTGTGGCGTCCTCAACGGGCATGTACAGCCCGGAAATACGGTGGCCATCGTCGGTGCAGGCCCGATCGGCCTTGCCGCCCTGCTCACGGCGCAATTCTATTCGCCCGCCGAGATCATCATGATCGACCTCGATGCGAACCGTCTGGAAATAGCGAAACGGTTTGGCGCCACGGCGACGGTCGACGCAAGTGGCGGTGAGGCCGCACAACAGGTCATGAAGCTGACCGGCCAGCGCGGCGTCTATACCGCTATCGAGGCCGTGGGCATACCATCCACTTTTATTCTCTGCGAGGACATCATTGCGCCAGGCGGCACCATAGCCAACGTCGGTGTGCACGGCGTGAAGGCGGATCTTCATCTTGAGCGGCTATGGTCGCAAAACATCACGATCACGACCCGTCTGGTCGATACGGTTACCACGCCCATGCTCCTCAAAACGGTCCAGTCCGGGAGGATCAATCCGTCGCGGCTGATCACGCATCACTTCTCGCTCGATCATGTATTAGATGCCTATGATATGTTCGGGCGGGCGGCAAGCACGCAAGCGCTCAAGGTCATCATCGAAACATAGAGCCTGATCCGGCTGGAAGCGGGCAGCTGAAGCCGACAAAGGAGCGCAGCCATGGATATTGCATTTCTTGGATTGGGAGGGATGGGCAGCGGCATGGCCTGCAACCTCCTGAAGCACGGGCATAAGATAACGGTGTGGAACCGGAGTTCTGCGCCCGCCGAAGCGATCCGCGAGCAGGGCGCCGCGGTCGCCGCCACGCCCGCGGAGGCGGCCAAGCACGCAGAAATCGCGATCACTATGCTCGCCGATGACACGGCGGTCGAGTCCGCTTTGAATCGTTGATTCTATTAGCCTATTTTGTAAAAGATAGCAAAAAACGCGCATAATGAATCAATAGGTTACGCGCGTTTTGTAAAATGGCCGCCCCTCTAGGGGTACCGCACCGCATCCCCCTCCCCGCCCTCCTCACGATACAATGAGACAACCCGGCCAATGACGCGCGTCTTGCTGATCCCAAGCGCGCGGACTATCTCGAAGAAATCGCGGCGATCAATGGCGAAGGTAAGGTCGAAGAGGCGAGATGACATGCCGCCAAAAACGCCACAGCAAGCTGTGTACCCAATGGCTTATCTTAATATGGCCCGTGACTACGCCGATGCAGCCAACGAGCTTTTTATGGTAGCGGACGCTAGACCGAAAATTCAGGGTCGTTACCTGCCGTTGAGCAGCCCGCTCTATTTTTTATACAGTCATGCCGCCGAGTTGGCTCTCAAGGCTTTCTTGGGGGCCAAGAATATTCCAGTCCCTAAGAAACACGGGCTTGCTCGATTTTACGGGGACAGCCGCAGATTGGGGCTAAAAATAGATCAAAGATTTGAGATTGAAACTCTCATGTCATTCTTGGACTCCGGGAACAAGGAACATGGTTTTCGCTATTTCAATCTGGAGCCATGCACGATTGACGACGGCGGAGTTATGCACACGAGGATGGGTTTCACAGCTGATTTGTTATGGGTCCGCGAAGTTATCCCGGAACTAATTCGGGCTGTCGCGCCACATGTGCCGGACACCCCCGCACCGGGCAAAGCCGCGAAGATGACACTCACTGTTTCGAAGCCGATGCTAAAGTCCGGTGTCAGGCCAAAAACCGATGGCGCGTAGCGGAAAGCAAGGCCCCGCACCCCTACTGCACCATGCAGAGCGCATCCAGGGTTACGCCGGCCGGTAGTTTGAACGCGTGGGTGACGCGACCAACAATCTCAATATCCGCTCCGGGGTAGGGGATTCGGGGGGACACCGCATCGCCATGACTCTCAAAACATAAAAACCCAGCGCCCGCCGCATCGTGCCGGTAAACCGCAATCATCCGCTCCGGCACGCCTGTTTCAAAATTGAAAAACTCAAAGATGTAGACCTGGCCCGGCACCATACGGCCGCTGGCCACAACCCATGTCAACACCGTCCCCGTGGGGTAGTGCGCGTCCATACTCGTGCCGCAAACTGTCACAGTGTTCATCACTCACTCCCTGGTGCCGGTCCGTAGTAACGTCGCCCTTGTGGGTCGCGTATTACCTCTCCGCAGGGGGTTCTCGGCAATGATCGGCAGTCATTTCGGAAACCGCCGTTTTTATACATCAGAGTATTGACGCTATCTTGCCATGGCCAACCGCTTTGCGTTGACACGATCGCGGCTAGAGCCGCCGCTGCGATGGTGCGCGCTTTCATTTGATAAATCCATTTTCTCTGAGCCAATCGGCGACGATCTTTTGCACAAGGTGCGACACCGGCCGCATGTCCGCCTTCGCCGCTCGCTCAAGCCCGGCCCTGACATCTTGGTCGAAACGAACGCTCATTGGCGGAAAGACTTGCGACGGCTTTTTTGGTTCCTTCGCCATATCATATTTCCATAGTCTATTGACATTTGCAGCACTACGCTGTAGTTCAATAGTCTCTAGCATATGCTGGAATAAATTGCAACCAAGGGGACTGGGATGTCAAACGAAGAGCTTGCAAAAACAGCGCGCTTATTGTCGCAAATCGAGACCTTTGAAGAGGTGCTCGCGGAGCTTCCAAGCATTGATGCGCTGGAGCACACCGTCGCGCTGCTTCAGACCATCGAGAATTTGCACATCCAAATCATAGAACTGAGGGAACAAGCAGGCCTATAGAGCGATCCGGCCATGCGCGCCAACGCATGACCGGACCTAACCATCAAACAAACTGGAGTTGTTCACATGGCTACCCAACGCAATATAGCAAAACAGACATTCGGCCTACCAAGCGCGGCGATCACAGAGCGGATCGACGCTTCGGATAAAGTAACCGCGATCGCAGCCGCGAATTATCGATACCACGCACAGTTGTCCGACTTGGAGCGCCAATTTGAGGCGAAGGCAGCGGAGCTTCGCGAGTCTTATCTCGACGAACTCCTGGCCGTTCACCAAAGCGCGGAGTGAGCAAAACAAGCGCCGCCCATGGGTGCGTCAACATCCATGGGCGACTTGATGCCAACCTAAGCCAGCTAGGATGACACCCATGCACACAATAAACCTATCTGAATGCGAGCGCCACGCCGTCGCGATGGCCTTAATGAGCGCCGCCAAGTCTTTAGCCGATGAGCTGCACAATTTAGACGGCCCGGCATTTACCGAAGCGGCAAAAACAAGATGCGCGCTGCATGCCGTTCTCCGCCGTATGACAAGAGACTCCCGCGATGATGGCGGGATGCTTTCTTATAAACTCATCGGGCTTTGCTGCGCGGCTATTAGCGGGGCGTGCATGGCCGCTTTATTCATGGCGGTGATGCCATGCAGGTGACCCACGACTTCCCGACTGACGCAGTCAACTTTCTCGAGCACAGGCTGGCCGATCTCAACTCGTTGGCGCTGGGTGGCGACGCCGGTGCGGCCGTCTGCGCCGAGGCTGTGCGGGAGGTTTTGAACCGACTGGCCGCGATCACGGCGGCGCAGTTACATGACGCCCTGGACCGGCCGCGCGGATGGTAGGCGCGGCCACTATCACGAAGTCGTGATAAGAGCAGGATGCGCAGCACGGCTTAAGCTGATGTGTGTAATTTCGATATATAGTCAAATATAGAACTCTAGACCACAAGTTAGACATCCTAGAGGGGAATGAAACTATATTGCTAAATTAGGTAGTTTTCTGTTGCCAAACGTCGAAAATAGGCGCATTATTAATGGGTAGGGTGCAGTTATGACAACTGCATATTTTTGTAGTTGCCTATTGAAATTGTACTTCACCGTCACTACACTCTCTACTATGACACTACGAGGTTCCGCAACAACTAACCGGAATAACGAGGCAACAAGCCTCCCGAGCTGGCAGAAGTCCAGCCGCGCGCCACGGGTCTGCATCAAACCCGTAAATCCCCCAGACGATCGATCACCTGCCGGGCCTATCTACGAGGCCGCTCTAAACCGCGTGGCTCGCTGAAACGAGTCCGCCACGGTTAATCTGCTCAAGGTGAGGGCAGTTCCTATCTCCAAGCAAAGGGAGAGGCACGACCGCGTTAATACTCGGTGCAGGATGCAATTCTGAAAACAAACAAACAACTAGAGGACAGCAAGGAAACAGAACAATGGCCGACACGAAGGAACATGCGCCGCAAGCGCTCGAATACATGACGATAACCGAGACGGCCAAGGCGCTCGAACTCACCCGCGCAGTAGTTTACGACTTTCTAAATTCCGGCGCGCTCCGCGCCTCCCGGCTCGGCGGACGCACTATTGTTTTTCCCAAAGACTTTTCAAAATTCGTCTCAGAGCTACCGCCGTATCAAGCGGCCGGGCCGGGTTCTCGCGCGGGCCGGAAATATAAAGGACAAATGGGCCAATGACCGATCATACACTGACCCACGAAATGACCCCGGTGCGGGGCGAACCCACCCGGCCAACCGGCCCGAACACCATTTCCGCCCGCGTCGCCTGGCACCGTGCGGAGGCCGCGCAACTCGAGCAAATGGAAAGCGAGATATTGTCCGAGCGCGCCTCAAAGCCGGCGCCGGAGCAAGTCAAACTCGAAAAGGAAACTCGAATCGTGACTTGCGATGTTGACTCGCCCGCGCATAAGCAATGTCTTGCTGAGGGTTTTCAGCCAGCAAGCAAGGAAACGCTCGATCGGATCGCGGCCATCGAAGAACGCGCGCAACGCGAAACCACGGCGGCAAGACGGCTTGCGGCGAAATTACGCGATGACGAGCTTGCGGCGCAACTGCGGCGAGAAAAATGGAGCGCTGGACTCGGACACGAGGCAATTTAAATGACAAAAAAACTAACACAAACCCAATGGCGCACGCTGCTGAGCCGCGCACCCGATGCGACGGCCAGAAAATTGCTCGTGCAGGACATGACTAGCGGCGCTTACGAAATCGAGCAGTCCCCCGAGCCCGCGCAATATAATTCCTTCGAGTTGGAGTTGGCCGCGCGCCCGCCTGTCGACATCAACACTTTGCCGGCCGACATGCCGGTTTTGACACGTGACGAATGGGTCAAACGCGTCGCAAGCGCCTCGGCAGCGGATAGGGCGATTCTCATCAAGCAACACGCAGCCGGCGGAATCCACATCGTCGACTAACTGAATTCGCGCACGTGGCGTCTTTCCGGCCGGATCGTGCGCGCGCAGGGGCGGCTCGGAAGTGGACTAGCCGGGCCGCCCCGCCCTTAAGGAACCATCATGCAAAGAACACCATCCGCCGGCCGCAGGCTCATCGCGGCGTTCAAACACGCGCAAATGTACGGGACGCATTTCCGTAATCCCCCGGCAAGGCCGAGCATTAGCGTTCAAGCTTGGTGCCAGAAAATAAGCGACGCCACGCCAAGCGAGCGCCTGAAGTTATTTGCCGCCGCGAATCTCGGCGCCATCACCGTGTCGGATTCTTAAATCGACTGTGTAAGAAAACGAAAGGCGGCCCGCTAGGACCGCCCTTTATGATATGTTTATTCTCGCTCTTTTTATGCCGCCACAGCTTAAAGAGCACCCGAAAATCAGAGTATTTTATCCATCCAAAACCGGCCACCACCACAGGGCCACTCTCTGTTCAAGAAAGCAGTACAAACATATGCTATCCGCCCATAAAATACAACCCATTTCATTTGAAAATTTCAATTCACCGCCCCATATTTTTTCGACGGAAAACGAGGCTTTCAAGTCTGTCTGTCTTAAGCTCTTAGAGGCTGGATACGACGGCCTGCCGTGCACCAATGTGCCGGCCGAAGTTCCCGCATGGCTGCGCAGTCACGGCGCAATTATCATCGCGGACAATTCCCGCATTTCCCTACACAACGTCGGCACGACCGAGCCGTACCTGCATCCGAGCAGCGACTTGTCCGCCGTGGCCATCGTCGATGATGACGGCAATCCCGTCGATGCGGATGCGGAATTTATCGCGCGTTGCGCAGAGCGCGAGACGCGGGAATGGCCCACGCCAGGCACGCCCGGACCGAGGCCGGCGCCCTTCACAACAGCGGCAGACTACCGACCGCGCCACCGCACCGACGAGGAGCGTGCGGGGCACGCCGCACGGAAGTCGGAGAACGTCACACTGCTTGCCGACTACATGGCGACCAGGGATGTGAAGAAAGCCGAACGGGAAGCCGGCAAGTTGGCGAAGCAAGCGGCGTCACTGACCTATTGCGGCTTAGCCCCGATAAGCGAAGAAACCCTCGCGGCGCATGAAGCTGAATGGGAAGCGCGGATCGCGGCGGACGAACATCAACGCTGGACGCGAAGCTGGCGCGGCCGGAAAAATCTTATCCGGCTCGGCCCGGCTGATATGACCGACGCTGAAATCGAGGCAGCTATCGCGGCGCTTTCAACACCCAAAACTACGGAATCATCCACCATGAGATCTGCAAATGTGCGGCGCCTTCACCTGGTTGAGGCAGCACCCCCAGCACGCAAGATGCAAATCGAATGGTTCAATGACGCGGCTGGCGCTGCCATGGAGAAATCGCCAGACCCGCTGATAGAAGACTTGCTGGACTCTGGAGCCATGAGTGTCGTTTACGGCGACTCTAACGCGGGCAAAACCTTTGTCGCGCTTGATCAGGCATTCTGTGTTTCGACAGGCATGCCGTGGAACGGCAAAGCCACCAAGCGCGGCCTAGTCGTCTATGTCGCGGCGGAAGGCGGTACGCGCATCCGGAAAGAACTCGCCGCACTCAAAAAGCATTATGGCGACACGCCGGCGCCGCTGTTCGCGCTTGTCCGGTTCCCTATAGACTTGCGTTCCAGTGACGCGAACCTGAAAGAGCTTCTTGAACTCATTCGCGGGGCGGAAGAGGAAACCGGAGAAAAATGCGTCTGGATCATCGTCGACACACTGTCCCGCGCACTGGCAGGTGGAGACGAAAATAGCCCTGTAGACATGGGGCGCGTAGTTTTGGCGGCGGATAAAATTCGCGACGAGACTAAGGCGCACTTTTCCTACATTCACCATACCGGCAAAGATGCGGCTCGCGGCGCACGCGGGCATTCATTGCTTCGCGCGGCGACCGATACAGAAATTGAGGTGACGCCAGACAAGGTGGCCGTCACCAAACAGCGGGACATGGAAGGCGACTTCTCAATAAGCTTTGCGCTTCGTGATGTTCAAATCGGCACCGATATGGAGGGGAACCCCATAAAGTCTGCCGTAGTCGACTGGAGCGGAGAGGCGGCAAACGAGGTGAGTATTCCGCGCTTACACCTCACGCCGGCCACACGGGCTTATGTGCAAGCTGTGGCGGTGTTGCAAAACGAGGCCGCGCCGCTGCGGGTTTATCCGGACGGGCCGATGCTCAAGGTTCTTGACCGTGAGCGAGTGCGGACCGAGTTCTATGCAAGCTTCGCGGCGGACAACCAAGCAGCGAAACGGCAAGCTTTCAACCGGGGCGAGACAAAAGCCAAAGAAAACGGCCTTATCAATTTCCGGCAGGTTGGTGATCTGACGTGGATTTGGCTTACAGCCACAGATGAACAGATGTTCGCCATGAGGCATTAAACTGCGGTTTTCCGTTTTCGCTTTCGGTTTGAGACGTTGTTCCGCAAGCAACCAATAACTGCTGTGTTTAAGTTTCGCGGTTCAGCGTGACAGCCGTGACACCTCCTATAAAGAGGAGGTGTCACGCCAAGGTGTCACGCTCGACTGATAAACCGGTGCTTCATTAAGAGGGTGATTTTAGGGGTAGCGTGACAGACTTAAGCTTTGCAATATTCTAGCGTAAGTGACTGATATTGCTTTGTTATTAAATTTAGCGTGACAGGCGTGACAGGCATGCGTAACAGCCACTGTCACGCCTGTCACGCAGAGCAAAATACCCTGCGACATTTTGTCAAAAAGGCGAGGATATAAAGAAAAGTGCATGTGTCACGCTGCCCCCGAGACAACGGTTGTACCTAAGGTATAAATACAACCTTGGATGCAATACGTGGTTGATCTCGCTTTTTGACGGAGAATCCATATCTAGTGTATAAATGCAAAACGCGCCACCGGGTGTGATCCGGTGACGCGCCAGTTAGTCTCATTGTTGCATGACACCCTCCTTCCCGGGGCCTTCCGTGACTGCCCCGGTTTAGGCATGGCGATCCTCTCAGACCACCACGACCGGCTTGCCCGGTCTGCCGGCTGCATCAGTGCCACGGCCTGAATGCAGCCGGGATTCAATTATTTCACTGATTTCAGCGTGATGGCATCAGGACGCCCCTTGTATCTCCAGCGGCTTGCTTCGATTAGCTCGATCTCGCCAGCCTCAATAAGCTTCACCATCGCGCGCTGTAGCGTTCCGAACGAAATGAATATGCCCAAGCTCTTCTCGCTATTTTTTTTGATTTCTGAGGGACCTACGATCCGTGGCGCAACGCTCTTGAGATAATCAAGCGCAATTGTCCTAGTCATCGAGACTGTCACCCGAAGTCTTATAAACTCTTCTTCCTCGGCCTTTTTTGCCTCAGCCTGCAATATTTCCAATTTTTCAGCGTTTGAAGCCGCAACAGTGGGAGGAGCCACGGGCGTTTCTAACTGCGACGATTCCACAACTGTTTTAGCTCTCTCCAGTGCCATTTCAAATTTGGCTTGCGCATAGCCCTCTGCGCGTCCAGCGGCTCTGGCGGCCTGGAGGAGCGCTTCTAACTCCATACCACTAATAGGATTATTCATGATCCGCCTCTTGGCCCATGCGAGGATTTCACTCGCCATTGATTCCTTGCTGGCGAGCATAGAGCCAAAATCTGCGACAGGCAATAGAAATGCAGCTGGGACGATTGGTGAGCGTGGAAATTTCATAGAATATCCACGCCAAAGCGCCGGCCTGTCCGGATTGCCCCCTTTGGTTGTAGAGTTAACTAGGTATTGCGCTCTATGAGTGTATAGCCCACCCCGCAAACCCACCCCGCCGCGTCAAGCATCGGTGTCACAAAGATGAAATACGGACGCCGTCTAAATTACCCAAACCAGAGAGACATCCAATGAACGCGATAACAAAGACCACCCCCCTGCCGGCACTGGCTGCTGGCATCCGCGCCGCGCATGACGCCGGCCGAGAGTCAGCCGTGAAAATGGCCGAGCACTGGCTGGAAGCTGGGCGCCTGTTAACTGAGGCAAAGAAGCAAGTCCCGCACGGCAGCTGGGCGGGCTGGCTTGAGGCTAATGTTGGATTCAGCGACCGGACCGCGCGCCGGTATATGCAGATCGCCACGTCGGGGTTCAAAACGGCCACCGTGGCCGATTTGGAAATGCGCGGCACGATGGAGATGCTGGCGAAGCCGCACGACGTGCCGGAACCCGCCGCGCCACAATTATCCCCGACGGCGTTCGATATCGCCGGAAAAATTTCTTCGGCGATAAGGCGGATCAACACCTGCTCGTAAAGGCGAGCGAGTCTAGCGATGATGTTCTTTACCTGCTCGACACACTCGCAAAGCGCCTGACCGGAACCTTGTTTCACCCCGTCTCGCAAATGGTTCGGATGATGAACAAGGATGAATTTCCCCGGTTCCTAAAAAGCATTGCTCGGCGTGGCGGAGTTATTGAACCGATAACACGCGCACCGAACGGCATGATCTTGGACGGGCGCTGTCGCTACATTGCCTGCCTACTGGCTGACGTGGCGCCGCCGTTCAAGGAATATGACGCTCGCGACCCTTCCGAGAAGGGGTTGTCGGATTACTTCTACGCCGTGAATGTCATTCGGACCCATAAAACCCCGGGTCAACTCGCTTGCGCACGCACGCTCATGAAAGAAATGATGCGCGAGCGTGGATGCAGCGAGGCGGAGATGGCCTTTCTCGACGACTGAGACGGCGCGCTTTTCCCGCCTCTGAGTTGTCGCAAATTTGCGACGACTGATTGTTTGAGGGGCGATCCCCCGTTGGCCTCAATTGATGACGACGGGGATGAGGTTAAGGAAACTGGCCGGTCTAACAATCCGTCAGATCTGACGGATATCCCGCGTCGGTATTCCAAGCGTCAAATCTAACGCTTGATCCGAACGCCCGAGTTTCTGAGTTGGTATCAATTGATACCAACTGAGGCTCAGGCGTTTCCGCCACTTCAATATCTTCCAAAATTTGTTTTGGAACTTCTTTGCGCTTAGGGCGACCGACTTGATGGGCTCCGGCGTTTCGTCCACCCCCGCATTCTCCTGTTCGTCCACTAATGGACTAACAGGGGCTTCCCGTCCGCCCCACCATGCTCGATGACGCGAACGGCGCGCTCGACTGTGCTCTGCCCAACGCCAAATCTCTCAGCCGCAATCGCGGTGGAGCGGCCCGTTTCCGTTGTATCCCCGATGGCACAAATTTGGTCCGACGGGACTTCACTCCCCTGAAGCAAGTTAGCAACCTGCCTCTCATGCGCTTTTTCCTGAAGCGCCATCCCGCCCATGGGCGGTAGCCACCCCATCCCCAAACCCACAGGCCCGCCATCGCGCGGGCCTTTTTCATGGAACAAACCATGCTTAACCGGTTTGTTGACATACGCGGTTTGATCCGCTTATGGGACGTGGTCATCCTACAGTCCCATGGAAAATGGCTATATCCGGTGCTTCCGTAGCGCTGAGTGTCCCAAAGATGCCAGCGGTTGCAGTCGTCAACTCGCTAGCCTTCATTTCTGCGCTGGACACCGTGGCGGCAATATCCTCGATGCTAGCTTTGGCCTTTAGCTGCGCAGCGAGTTTTTCTATTTCCGATTTGAAAGGTCTTTGCTTTTTTGCTCAGCAGCTTGTGCGCGCTCTTGAGCAAGGGCTAACCTTTGATTTATTGCTGCGAATTGCTCTTTTTGCCCCGCGAACTGGTCTTTTAGTCCATCTATTTGCCGTCTGTAGGACCAATTAGAAAAAGAAACCAAATCACCACAATTGCCACGACAGTTATTGCGAGGATGCCTCCGAAAAAGAGATGTGGAGCACCCATGATCATAGGCCACTCCTTTCCCCAGAAATCGAGATTAGGCACCTCCTATAGTAGCTCCTTTTCGGGCATGGAGCGGCCATTTACTGCGGATGTGCCTGTCATATCAAGCAACCGGATAAGCATGGAACAAACCAATGAACGATAAACCCTTAACCGCCATCTCACTCGCCCTCACGATCCGCACCATGCCCCACCTGCCCGACGCCGGCCCACGGCGAACCAATGAGGCAGCCGCTGCACGCGATCGAGTTCGCGCTCCGCCAGGCGATGGTGCTGCATAATGCCGTCGTGAACCTACCGAACGGTGACGTCACTTTTGCCGTGCCAATTAAACTGGTTCGTCGCGCGTTAAAAGAGGTGCGAGTTCTGAGGGGCTGGAAAGACCGCGCCGCCGACTTCGTCGACTGGCGCAGGGGCGTCTCAACCTCGTTGCGCAATGGGACGATTGAGCGCCTGGAGTTTGAAGGCAACAGATATTTGCGGCCGTCATGGTCGCCTACAGCAATGAAAGCAAATTAAATGAGTACTATGAATTTCTATGTAACCGTCCGGTTGTTGGACAAAGCCTCGACCCCGGCAAAGCGGCTGGCAGAGAATTTCGAACGCCTCGGCAGACTTGGAGCTTCGGCGCAGGCGGTGCGGCGCCCGGCATGTCCCGACTTGCACAAGCGGCCAAAGGCCTCTCGGCAAGCGCGCCCGAATTGCCGCTGCGGCTCGCTCGCTCTCCAACCTGCTACGTGCTGGCCCGTTCCAATATCGGCGCAAACGCGACGCGCGCTGCAGTTGGTATGGAGCGGCTTAAAGGGGCTATGGGCGGATTCCCGACAGGCAGCAACGGGCTGGCGCAGGCAAATAAACTATTGGCTGAGAATATAAAATTGCAACGGCAGGCTGCGGGTATAGGTGGCTCCACAACGCGATCCGCGTTCGGTCATCGCGGTCATGTCGCAAACCTTGCTGGTCTCGCGGCTGTGTATGGCGGAACAAATGAGGCTGGTCGCGGGATCAAGGATATGTACGCCCAAGCCTCCGGCCTGCAAGACGCGATGTGGAAAATGCACGCGGCCGGCGTCTCAGATGCCGATGTCGCGCGCATTGTCCGAAAGGCGGGAGAGCTCAAGAATAAATTCAAAAGCACAACGATTCTCGACAATATCGGCACGCTCATGGAAGCGCGCACGGCTCTCGCCGGCGTCGATCCTGCTCTTGATTTATCTGAAGAGTTCATGAAAGCGCGCGTCCTTCTTAACAAGATGTACGGCAAGGAGAAGGGTGAGAACGAAGCCTACGCGATGTTCAAGGCTGCGGGAAATGATTCCCGGCATGATTTCCGACCCTGCTCGTCTGCACAAGTTTATAGCGAACATGGTTGGAACAGCTATTACAACCAAGGGGCGGGTCGACCCTGAGATGTGGCTCGGAAATATTCGTTACGGCCGCAGCGCAATGCAGGGCGTTAGTGATGAATTTCTCGAAGTCCGACTGCCGGGTATCATGCAGGAACTCGCTGGCGGGAACCGGGCCGGTCCTGCGGGCACGGGCATTATGGCCGCATTTCGCGCCATCGTTCTGGCGAAAGGTCAAAGTGCAAACATCGACACCTGGCGCAGTCTCGGGATGCTCGATGAAAGCAAGGTGAAAAAAGATTCCCGAGGCAAGGAAAAGATAATGCCGGGCGGAATCAAGGGTAGCGACCTTATGGGTACCGATCCCGATAAGTTTATCCATAACTTAGCCGAGGCGCTCAAGGCGCACGGAATCACCGAACGGGGGGCGATGATTTAAAAGCTTGCCGAGCTTTTTCCGACGCAAACCGCGCAGTCAATTGCCGATATTATAGCCTTCCAAGAAAAGCGAATGGATTTCTTCGGTAACTCATTACGAACGTGCAGGCTTTTGACAAAACGCTGGCGGGAACTGATCTCACCGCGTCAACAGCAACCGTCAACCTGAAAGCGAGCTGGGGGCAGCTTGCGGCTGACTTAGGCGAAAAGTTCTTGCCGCTGTATACAGCCGCCGCAAATCTGACGGCTGGCTTCCTTCGACTCACGGACGAGCTTATAAAGTCAACGAACGGATTTGCGGTCATCGCGGGCAGTATCGGCGTGCTCGCGTTGGGCACTGCGTCGTATCGCAACCGCGCTCGCAAAGGTGCCGTGGCTCGCGCGCCTGATTGGCGGCGGTGCCGGCGCGGCGACGGGTGGCGGAATGGGCGCTGTGGCGGGCGTGGAAGCGGGCGCTGCCGTCGCCGGCGGGCTGGCTGACTCGACCGCGGAGCTGCTATAGTCGCTGCTGGCGCCGCGCTGTATGCGTCGCTGCAAGCAATAGCGAAGTGTCTCGTCCTTGATACGGCGGGCGGAAAAGACCCAAAAGAAGCAGCCGCGCGGCACTTTCTCGGATGCTGGGCCTTGAGGCTCAAGCGGCAGAGGGTACGACTTCCTCCGGGCAACGGCAGTACGCCAGCCTGGGCGCGGCTGGCGATGGAGTCGCGCGGATATGCTCAGTGCTGCATGATGAGGTGACGCGCTTGATCGATGCCTTAACCAGGCTCTGGGCAGAGGCAGCGGCACGGATCGTCATCGGGCTTGGTGGCGGTAATGGTGGCGGCGGATATGGTGGCGGGATTCAGAAAGCGTCATATGGCGGAGCGGCGATGATTTCGGCGGGGGGATTGATCTTCGGCAGGTGCGGCGCGAAGGCGGTCAAGCAGACGTATGCAGGTATCAAAGGGAAGATGGAAGGCAAGCACAGGGCCAGCGGGCGTTGCTGACGCCACGCAGCGGGGCGAACTCGCTGGCCACTACCCGGATGGGATGGCCGACGCGATCAGGCAATCGGCCAAGGATTTGGGCGTGAGTCCTGAAGACATCGCGACCGCTATATCCTACGAGACGGGCGGCACCTTCGATCCTTGGCAAAAAGGGCCACACACCAAGTGGGGCGAGCATCGCGGCCTCATCCAGTGGGGTGAGCCACCGCGGAAAAATACGGAACCTACAAGGGATGCCTGTCGGCGAGCAGATGCGCGCCGTGACGAAGTACCTGCGAGACGCGGGCGTCCGTCCCGGCATGGGGATGTTGGACATCTATGCCGCGATCAATGCGGGCCATGTTGGGAGATACAACGCCAGCGATGCGCATGCGGGCGGCGCACCCGGCACGGTGCGGGATAAAGTTGAGAAGCAAATGGGCGCGCATCGACGGAAGGCGCAAGCGCTATTGCAGCAACAGGCTCCATCCAGCACCGCGTCCTCGGAAAGCGCACCAAGCAATGAGCCCGTTGTGCATCATCGCGACGGATCGATCACGCAAGGAAACAGAACGTTTCTGCCGAAGGCGTTGAAGGAAAAATCGAAGCAAGCAGAGCCGAAAACATCCTTGACGCCGCTGGTGAGGAAGGGCAGCAGAGTAGTTTGGGGGATACGCATCATAATTACTCGATCGCACAACAGCACATCCACGTTCATGGTGCGCAAGGGCAGCACGAAGGGCGGCTGGCCGAAGCGGTTCACGAAAGGTTCAAGCGAGCGACTTAAGCTCAATTGAGTGACGGGGTATATGCTTGAGCATAAGTTATTAATATAGCATACGAATTGGCGGGCTGGCGGAAACGCTGGCTCGCCTATTTTTTTATAAAAAATATAGCCGAATTAAAATGCCGGGGGGCAATTTGTGGGGAAAGACCGGGGGTAGCCTATATGGGAAATTAGGATGTAAAACGAAAATTCCGCAGCTATAGCGCTACCGTTCATAGACTGCGGCAGTTTGTCGCGGCTATATGGGGTGGTCGTGCGATATCAATAGGTTGTGCGCCCCCGGATTTGTTTGGCCTCGCCCGGATACGCCCACGCTCAGCCAATGCTTTGAACCCTCGAAACAACCATCCCAACTGCCCAACCGTTGCCCCAAGCCGCCAGACGCTCGCTCTGCCCCTCGGAAGGCCACGTGATGAAGTATCATGTGCACGGCGCCTGAGAGCGCTCTATGCCTATCATGATGATAGTGCCTACATCGGCCACCTTTCGCCCTAGCAAGGCGAAAACGTGGCTAGAAATGCCTACAATATCAGTGCACACATTCTGGTTTGTCCAATGAACAGCCAATAATGTGGGTAAATCGGCGTCATTGGGTCAGCATTGCTGACCTATATCTGGTCAGCCCATATCTAGACGCGCGTCAGCCGGCAGAGATGCGCAATAGGGCGTAGCGCAGGGCGCAGGGAAGGCCGCTGGATGGCCTTCGAGGCCGCAGAGGTACAAATATTCCCGGTTACATGTAACCATGTGATGTTTGAGACATCATTATTCCTGTTTTAAACATCATTATACCCGGTCGCGCTTATCGTATAATAAGTTTTCCGCCCTTCCACCGCGCATAAGCCAAAGCTATGCAGTAACAATGTTACATGTGCAAGAGTTGGTGTCGCTACTCCCGGCCGGACGTGTGTCAAGGCATTGTCGCAAACATGACCCGTCGCCCCGCACGCTTCACGCAAGCAGATGTTGCCCGCACCATTAAAGGCGCATTGCGTGCCGGCTTATCCATCGGCCGCATCGAGATTGACGCCAGCGGCGCAATTATTTTGATTGCCGGAGCACAAGAAGCGGTAGAGGCTCAAAGCCCGCTTGATGCTTGGAAGGCAAGAAAAGATGCGTGTCAGGCTCAAGGGCGTCCATCGCGTCCCGATGCGGCTCGCCCGGCGGTAAGATCGTTACCTACTGGTACGCATGGCGCGGTGGCCCTCGCCTGGACGGTGAGCCCGGGCACGCCCCACTTTATCGCCTCCTATAATCGGGCCATCGCCGATGTTAGTAAGACATCGCCCGATACGCTCGACACCATCATCACCAAATTTGTGGCAAGCGATGCCTTCCTATCTCTCGCGCCACGAACGCAAAGTGACTACCGCAAGCTGCTGCGTTCGATATCAAACGAGTTCGGCACCCTCCCCGTTTCCGCCCTACCAGACAAGCGCGCGCGGGGCACGTTCATGGAATGGCGCGACACGCTAGCGCTGCACTCTCGCCGGCAGGCGGACTACGCGTGGTCTGTGTTTGCACGGTTACTATCTTGGGCGCTCGACCGTAGACTGGTTGATGCGAACCCCTGCGCGAAAGGCGGCCGGCTCTACAATGCCGCGCGCAATGACCACGTGTGGTCATATGAAGATGAGGCCGCATTCAAGCGCGTAGCGCCCGCACCGTTGCGCTTAGCTCTCATGCTGGCATTGTGGACAGGCCAGCGACAAGGCGACTTATTGCGCCTGCTATGGTCCGCTTACGACGGCGAGACAATCCGGCTCCGGCAAGGCAAGACCGGCCGCAAAATCGTCGTGCCAGTTGGGGCGCCGTTGAAATCGATGCTTGATACAACTGAAAGGCACAGCCCGCTGATCTTGGTCAACACGCGCGGCGTACCTTGGACCCCAAACGGCTTCCGTGCATCATGGCGCAAGGCG
Source organism: uncultured Alphaproteobacteria bacterium (assembly GCA_963785995.1). Classification (GTDB taxonomy): domain Bacteria; phylum Pseudomonadota; class Alphaproteobacteria; order Rhizobiales; family Beijerinckiaceae; genus Methylocapsa. The sequence continues at coordinate 147,222 of CAWAXL010000035.1, read as the reverse complement.
TGCGCGGCCGCTGGCGTTTCGGGCGTGAAGCGTTCCACGATCTGCGGGGAACGGCTGTGCTGCGGATGTTTCGATCAGGTAGCACGGTGGCTCAGGTGGCGACGGTAACCGGGCACTCTTTAAGCGATGTGCAGTCAATTCTAGATAGCAGCTACTTTAGCCGTGACGCAGAGCTGGGACGCTCCGCCATTGCCAATTTGGAGCGGGCGCACGCTGTAAAATGCCTGTAAAATGCCCTTATCAAGTCCCTGGCCAACACACCTAAATTCACGAACCAAGAACAGCGGAGGTCGAGTCCGTCGCTCTAGGCCAAGGCGGCCTCGCCGAGGGGCTGCCTAGGGGGGCGGTGCACGTCTCGATGAGCACGATCTCGGTGGCGCTTTCCGAGCATCTCGATCACGCACATGCCGAACGTGGTCAGCACTTTGTCGCCGCACCAGTGTTCGGCCGGCCAGACCAGGCCCAGGCCGGCAAGCTCTTCATCGCCACGGCCGGCGTCGGCGCGATCGTGCGGAGGTCCGTCCGGCGTTGGATGCGGTGGGACAACGAACCTTCGTCATCGGCGAAACACCCGCGCAGGCCAATCTCCTGAAGCTGACCGGCAACTTCCTCATCACCTGCGTCATCGAAAGCCTCGCGGAGGCCTTCGCCCTGACCGCCAAAGGCGGGATCGAGACCGGCAAGGTCTACGAACTTCTGACCGAGACCCTGTTTGCCGCCCCCGTCTACAAGACCTACGGCAGCATGATCCTCGAGGGCAATATTCTCCGGCCGGTTTCAAGATGGCACTTGGCCAGAAGGACAACCGCCTGATTCAGCTTGCCGCGGAAAAACTCGAGGTTCCCCTGCCCTTCGCCGGGAATTGTGCGCGACAGGTTTTTCGGCTGCGCTCGCCCATGGCGATGGCGAGCTTGACTGGTCGGCTATTGCCAAACGCGCGGCGGAAGACGCGGGCGCCGGCGGCGGCTGAGGCTGCCTCATCGCCCTATTTCCTGCCGTTCAAATACGCAAACTGTTGCAAAATCGCATCGAGGTCTGGAAGAAGCGTGTTTGGACCTCCGAGAAATATTGCATTTAGAATTTTGCGGCGCACCCTCCTAGCCAATGATTTGCTGCTTGGAGAACCCGCTCATGTCCCGTTCGCGAAAAACCCTGCTCGTCCCGGCGCTCTGCACGGGCATGTTGTTTGGTCTGGCCGGGATCGCGCAAGCCGCCGATGTCGCCGTGACCCCGCCGCCCGCGCCGGCCAATTGGTGGGATACGATCACCGTCACCGGCGTGGTCGAGGGCGGCCTGACCCTCAATCCGGACTATCCGGGCGATGGCTTGAACTTCGGCCATTTGTTCACCGACAAGGCCAATACGCCGCTGCTCAACCAGATGCTGCTCACCGCCCAGCGGCCGCTCGATCCGAAGGCGACCGATTATGATTTCGGCTTCAAGCTGCAGCTCATGTACGGCTCGGACGCGCGCTACACCCATTATCTCGGCGAGTTCGATTACATCATCAACGACCGCAGCCAGTTCACCCCGGTCGAGGCGTTCGGCATCGTCCATCTGCCCTGGCTGTTTGCCGGCGGCATCGACGTCAAATTCGGTCAATATGTGACCCTCGAAGGCGCCGAGACGATCGACCCGACCACCAATTATCTCTACTCGCATTCCTACATCTTCAACTTCGGCATTCCGCTGGTCCACACCGGCATCATGACGATCTCGCATGTCGATCCGATGGTCGATATTTATCTTGGCGTCGACACCGGCGTGAACACCACCTTCGGCAATCGCCAGGGCGACAACAATGGCGCCGCGGCGTTTCATGGCGGCATCGGGCTCAATCTGCTCGACGGCAATCTGACGATTTTGGCGACCACCCATATCGGCGCGGAAAATCCCGACACCTTCGGGACCGCCCTCGCCTGCGCCTGCAATCCGAACCGGGCGCTTCGCTATCTGAGCGACATCACCGCGACCTGGAAGGCCACCGACTCCTTGACCTTCATCACCGACCTCAACTACATCCGCGACGACGGGTTCAAGGCGAGCGGCTATGGCATCGCGCAATATGCGATCTACACGGTCAACGACTGGCTGAAGCTGGTCGGCCGCGGCGAGGTCTGGCGCGACAACAATAATTTCTTCGTCGCCGCCTTCCCGGGCAATTTCGACTTCGTGAATGTCGAATATGGGTTCCCGTCCACCGCGGTGTTTGGGCCGGCGCCGACGACCTATCTGGAGCTGACCGCCGGGCTCAACATCTCGCCGGCGCTGCCCGAGGGCCTGCCGTTTTTGAAATCGCTGACGGTGCGCCCGGAAGTCCGCTACGACGCTTCGCTGAACGGCACGACGCCGTTCAACGGCCAAGGCTTTCCGGCCTTCGGGGTCGGCACCAAAAGCTCGCAATTAACCTTCGGCGGCGACATCATCGCGAAGTTCTAGAGCCTGATCCCCAAAAGTTGCCCGACTTTTGGGATGAGATCAGGCGGCAAGACAAAGCGCCCAAAAATCCCGCCCGGCCAACCAGCCGGGCGGTTTTTTTAGCCCCGCGCCCGGCCCGCGCCACATTTCGAGGACGCGTGCAAAAGCGACGCCGGGACGGCCAAAGCGTCGTCGCAAAATGGCAGTGCGACTAGCGTAACCCCGAACGGCAGGCCATCGCTTCTAAAGCCCGCAGGAATTGCAATTGCCGAGCAACCCAGAAAATTGACGAAATTCGTATAATGACCCAGCCGGGCGTTGAGCCGGATTGGATCGGCCCGCATGTCTTCGACTCGATAGATCGTCGGCGAGGTCGGAAGCAGCAGGATGTCGGCCTTCACCCATTCGGTTTCGACAATCCGGCTCAATTCCTTGAGCCGGTGCATGCCGACGAAGGCGTCAACCGCGCTGTGGCGATGCGCGCTTTCGAGCAGGCTGCGCACCGTGGGTTCGACGTCTTGCGGATGGGCGTCGACGAAGCCGCCCACAGCGGCCAGGCGCTCGGCCAGCCAGGGTCCCTGATAGAGAAGCGCGCCAATGTCGCGAAACGGCCGATAGTCGAAGACAACGATCTCGGCGCCGAGACCCCTCAGCCGATCGATCGCGCCGGCGTAGAGTGCCGCGCTCTCCTCATCGCCATAAAATTCGCGTTCATCGGTCAGGAGCACGCCGATGCGTGGAGAGGATGGAAGCGGCTCTTGCTTTCCGCGCACCGAATAGGGATCGGCGGGATCGAACCCCTCCGCAATGCGGCGGATCTCGAGGCCGTTGGCAACGCTCGTGGAGAGAATGCTCACGCAATCGAGGCTTTGGCAGGCCGGAATAATGCCTGTCGCGCTCAACAGACCGGGCGTCGGCTTGATCCCGACGATGTTGTTGAATGCGGCCGGGATCCGGCCCGAGCCAGCCGTGTCGGTGCCGAGTGCAAAGGGGACGAGCCCGGCCGCGACCGCGACCGCGGAGCCGGAACTTGATCCGCCGGACACATAATCGGCATTGAACACGGAGCGTGGAGCGCCATAGGGCGAGCGGGTGCCATTCAGCCCGGTTGCGAATTGGTCAAGGTTGGTCTTGCCGACGACCAGAGCGCCGGCCTCCTTGAGACGTGCCACAACGAAGGCGTCTTTTTCCGGGCGATAGGCGAAGGCGGGGCAAGCAGCGGTGGTGTCGAGACCTACGACATCGATGAGGTCCTTGACCGCAAAGGGGATGCCCCAAAGCGGCAGCCGAGAGGGATCCGGCTCGCGGTCCAGAAGATCGCCCGCCGCCCGCCGGAGATCGTCCGGGGCAACGCGCGAGATGAAGATGGCAGGGTCTCGCGCAGCCGCAATCCGCGCCAGCACCTCCTCGACGACATCCCTGATCGCGGATGGCCGCTCGAGATAGAGGGTGCGGAGCGCGTCGAGAGTCAGTGTGGCAGGCAGCACCTTATTTCTCCTCGATCGCCAAAAATGTGATTCCGCTGGGGGCCCAGGCCGACTTCGCCAAAGCACAGGCTCTGGACTTCAGATTTTTTTCGCCATCCATTCGACGAGTTCCGAGGCGGCCTGCATAAAGGCTTGATCGAGCGCTTCTACCGCGGCTGCCGGTTCAACTGCCTTGATCAGAGCCTCGGCCCGAAAGACACGAGAATCTATGATCCGTCCGCTTTGCGCGACGATCTTGGCCGCGAATTCGATCTCGGCTTTCGGCGGAGAAGAAAGCGAGATTCTGGAAGCTGCGGAGATCGATGAGCAGCTGATAATCATTGCTGAGACCGTCGGAGGCGCGTCCGACGCCCGACAGAAAATCAGCGTTCTCCAAGCTTTGGATGATCTTGGCCTGAAGCAGCTTCGGCACGCTGTCGGCCCATTGCGCATTCTCTAAAAAGGAGCTTTGCCCATCCTTTGCAACAATCGTGATTTTTTGCGTGTCGTTCCTCACCAAGGTCGTCAGGTCTGCGACGACAAGTTGTTTGCCAGGCTTCTTCGGGGGCGTCACGGTCACCCGGGGGGCGGCTAGATCGAAGGTAGGGAGAGGGCCCTTCGGCTCGCTGCCGCCGAAGGTTTTCTCAAGCCCGGCGACGATGCCGTCGATCCGATTGGAATTGCGGGAAAGTGCGGCGGAGAAGGTATCCAGATTGGTGATCGCGTCGTGAAGCGTATCTGAATTCTCCGAGACAACTTTGTCGATCAGGCCGAGGACCTGGCGTGCGGACTGGGTCAAATCCTGACCGGCCGAAGCATCGGCGATCAGAATGGGTGGTTCACCTTGGGACGCCGTAAGAACCGGCAAGGCCGCCGAGCCGCCAATAAGCGCAATCGACGGACTGCCCATCAGGCCTTGAACGTCGATCCGCACTTTGCTGTCGGCGCGGACCGGCGTATTGCGATCGACGGCGATGGTCACGAAGACCTGTCCTGGGTTTGCTGAACTTAATTGAAGAGCGGTAACTTCGCCGACGTGGATGCCATTGAAGAGAACCGGAGCCCCCGCGCGCAGTCCGGAAACCGGTCCATCAAAGCGCACGCGATAGACGGAACGCTCGCCGAGGCCGCCCGTGGCATGAAGCCAATAGACGAATCCGAATCCCGCAATTCCTGTTATCAAGACAAACAGACCGATCAAGACGTAACGTGCGCGCGTTTCCATCGCGACCTCAATGTATCGACGCAAAGTTCGAGGCAGGAGCGCGGGCTCGCTTGCCACGAAAATAAGCACTCACCCAGGGATGATCGCAGGCAAGCATCGTTGCAAGCGACCCGGCCGCAGCCACTTTGCCATCGGCGAGCGCAATGATTCTGTCGCAGACCGTGTGGAGACTATCGAGATCATGGGTGACCATAAAGACGGTCAGGCCGAAAGTCTGCTGCAAGGTTTTGATCAGGGAATTGAATTCGCCGGCAGCTATGGGGTCAAGGCCAGACGTCGGCTCATCGAGAAAGACGATCTCGGGATCCAGCGCGAGCGCGCGGGCGAGCGCCACCCTTTTGACCATGCCGCCCGACAGCTCCGAAGGCAATTTTCGTGCATCGTCGGGACATAAGCCGACCATCTCAAGCTTCGCGGCGGCAACCTCTTCAAACAATGTTTGCGAAAGATTGAGGTGCTCGCGCATCGGAAACTGCACATTCTCCTGTGCCGTCAGCGAAGAGAACAGCGCGCCTTGTTGAAAAAGGACTCCCCAGCGCCGTTCCACCGACCGGATTTCCTCAGGTGTGGCAAGGTCGAGATCCTTGTCGAAGACGGTAATACTGCCTCGGCGTTTTCGAATCAGCCCGATGATCGTCCGTAGCAAAACCGATTTGCCTCCGCCGGAGGCCCCGACGATCCCCAGGATTTCGCCCCGCCGAACGTCGAGCGAAATACCATTGAGCACGGTTTGCGTTCCGAATCCGACAACGAGGTCACGGACACGAATGATTGATTCTTCGGGCAAGCTACCCATGCATTACATTCCGATCGAGGCGAAGAAGATCGCAAAGAACCCGTCCAGGACAATCACGAAAAAGATCGACTTCACAACGGAGGCCGTCGTCTTCAAACCGAGCGATTTGGCGCTTCCCTTCACCTGCAATCCTTCCGAGCAGGCGATGAGCCCGATCGCCAGCGCCATGAACGGCGCCTTGATCATGCCGACTTCAAAATGCGTTACGGTGACCACCTCTCTAAGGCGACCAATGTAAACAGCGGGGCTCATGCCTCCATAGAGCCAAGCCACCAGGCCGCCGCCATAGAGCGCCGACATCGAGCCGATGAAAGCAAGGATGGGCAAGGCGCAAACCAAAGCCACGATCCGTGGCAGCATGAGGACTTCCACCGGATCGAGGCCCATGGTGCGAAGGGCATCGATCTCCTCGCGCATTTTCATGGAGCCGAGCTCAGCCGTATAGGAACTGCCCGAGCGTCCGGCAACCATGATCGCAACGATGAGAACGCCGAGTTCTCGCAGCACCAATATGCCGACCAGATCGACGACATAATCGCCGGCCCCGAATTTTCTGAAATGAAAAATGCCCTGTTGGGCGATGATGCCGCCGATCAGAAGCGTGATCATGAATATGATCGGGATCGCCTGCCAGCCCACCCGATCGAGCTGATGGACGGCGGACGCAAAGCGGAAGGAACGCAGCCGAACAAATATACGGGCCGTCGCGCTGCCCAAAGCACCCAATAATCCCGACAGCCGGATGAGATCCAGGCCTAAATCGGTCGTTACGCGGCCGAGATATTCAAGCCTGTCCAAGATCGGATTTGCGGGCCGCCGCGAAGTTGGCTTTTGACGGCCGCAGCCATGAATCTCATCGAGCAAGCCGCGAAAGCGGGCGGCAACCTCGACGAGCTCGGCGTCAAATCCATGTGCGGCGAAGTCGCGGGCGGTCCTTTCGAGCAGCCAGGCTCCGAATGTATCGAGCTCGCCAATGCCGGCGATGTCGATCTCGAGGCGCCCGGATCCTTGAGTTGGAACCTCGAGTGCCTTGACCTTCTGCTCAAGCAAGGCTGCATAAGCGGCAGTCCAGGAGCCGGACGCCAACACCTGCAGGCGCTCGGCGCCGCCACCCTTGAGGATCAGTTCGGGCGCCAATGCTTCGCTCTCCCACAAGGCGCGTCGCGGGAGGATTCCCGGCACGCGGCTCCCCCAGGTTGACTCTTAGACTATGTGCCATCGAGACCCGCGCAAAGTAAAGATGGAAGGAAGGCAGAATGGAAAGTCGCTTGAATTATCCGCGGCCCAATCAAGCTTATCGGCGCCGTCTCGCGTCATAACCCGAACGGATAGGTATCCGGCGCCCCATGCGGCCGACCGCCCGCCAGCGGGGTCACCGCGCTGGTCTGCTCGAACCACACATAGGCGTCGAACTGTTCGGTGATCACCGCCTCGAAATAATGACTCAGGAATTCCGTGTCCGGCCGGTAGATGACGCCGATGGCCCGCTCCAGGCGGGACTTCGACAAGGCATCGCATACTTCGCTTTTGTTGCCCCTTCGCCAATCGATCAACGAGCGCTCGACGAACGTCTGACGGAATATGCGCTCATAACTATCAGGCCGCGCGGGATTGATTTGCATGATTTCCATGGGGCCGCCCCAATTGCTCGCGGCGGCGACCGTCCCACGATCCGTGCCGAAGCCGATCAGCACCGCCGAATCGCCAAATGCCGAGCGGCACGATTCACCGATGTTGAACTCACCCTGCCAGCCCATGGCGGTCGCCGCGGCATTGCCGATGTGTGAATTATGCGCCCAGATGATCGCTTTGGCTTCGCCGCCACGCGCGGCGAGCAACCGTGTCAACGTATCGAACATGTGGCGGTCGCGCAGATTCCAGGAGTCCTTGGAGCTGCGATACATCAGCCGATAATAATGCTCCGCCGTGCGCACCACACGGGCGTTCTGCGCGGCATCGAAGAATGAGTCTCCGTCGCGGCGAACATAGACGAGCCGTTTGTCCAGCAGCGCGCGAAGTTCGGCTACAACGCCATCCTCGCAAGGGGACTTGTCGAGATAGAGCGTTGCGCGGCCATAGAGCGATGGATCATCCTGCCAGGGGGTGAGGCACCCATACCTGGCACGCGCCAATCTGGCTTCCTCGGGATCCACTCGATCGAGATAGGCGAGAACAGCGGCAATGGAATTCCCCAGGCTATAAATGTCGAGGCCTCTGAACTCGGTCCGCGACGCCGCCGGCAGGTTTTCATTATGAGCCCGCAACCACTCGATGAAATCATGCACCTCGACATTGCGCCACATCCACGTGGGGAAGCGCGAGAAGGCTTCTTCGGAGGATGGCTCATGCGCATGGTGGCGAACGTACCGGTCGATTCGCGCCGCATCGGACCAATCCGCCTCAACCGCAAGGATAGTGAATCCATGCTTTTCGATCAGGCGGCGGGTGATCGCCGCACGAGCTCTATAGAATTGCGACGTGCCATGGGTCGCCTCCCCCAGCAAAACGACCTTCGCGTCGCCGAAACGGTCGAAAAATTCGCCGAACTCCTCCCCCTCGTCTGGCGACGGCAGCGGCTCGCAAGCCGCGCGAACGATTGCAGTTGCCTCGTCGGCACCTCGGGAGCGAAGGGTTTCGGCAACAAGACTGTCGACCATGACTAGCCCTCGCCCCGATTTTGATCGGGAAAGCGAAATTGCCAAATTGGAGCGCAATCCGCAGACTGAAACCGCCAGCTAAGCCAAATGATGTTTGCCGACCAGACGAACCGTACTGGCCTGCGGCCCTTTTTCCCCAATCTCCTCAACGAAGCGGACCTCGGACCCGATCGTCAAATGATCGAAAGCGTTGTCGAGCACGCTATTGCGGTGAAAGTACACTTCCCCACCGTCGGCGGTTTGGATAAATCCATACCCTTCGCCGGCGACAAATTTCGTGACACGGCCGTGGCTTTCTTCTTCGTGCAGCTTGACTTGGCCGCGCATTTCGCGCTCGGCGTCCTCGATTTGGCGCTGAGCCGCTGCGAAGGCATCCTTGATCGCGACCACGACATGCTCGTGCTCAGGCGCGTCGCGATGCGTTTTGGTGACAAAAACATCCTTGTGCTGCGGCATGGCGATACGAATATTAATCTCGAACAGATCGCCGTGCCGATGCCGCGTCGCCGGGACCGTGACCGCCACGTGACAGCTCGTAATTCGGTCACTAAATTTTTCCAGCCGCTGGGCGTGTTTCTCGATTTCCGAGCGAATGGATTCCGAGGGCTCGGAATTTTGGAAGGTAATGTCGAGCGGCACTTGCATCTTATTCTTAGCTCCGAAAGATATTGACGCGCTGTCCGGCCCCCGCCGGCGCCAGACTATTCGACTCAGCTAACCCCTGTCGGTTCGGGTGGTTCATAACAATTCGCAGACGTCTTGAAAATCCGACCCGCTACGCCTTCGCTTGGCCCAGGGGCTTGGCGCGGCACCGATTTAGGCAGATTGATCGATGCCGCGCCTCCAGCCAATGGAGCATAACCAACGGCTGATTGGCTCAACCTATCAGGGCAAGCCCGCACGGGATTTGAGGGACATCAATGCACTGCCGGAACAACCGTATATTTTGAAAGAGATTGTGGAGGTCGGAAGCGAAGGCTTGATGTCGACTCTGTCACATTGGTCAGAAACCCTATCGACATAGTCCCCCACTCTGGCCAATTGGCCTCCAACCTCGACGAATAAGGAAAATCGATGAACATTCGCGCCATTCTATGCGCGGCGTCGCTCGCCGTTTTGACAACAACCGCGCAAACCGCGGTTGCACAGCCGGGCTTGAAAATCGGCGCATTGCGCTGCGATGTCGCCGGAGGCCTTGGTCTTATTGTTTCGTCGAGCAAGGACATGCGATGCGTTTTTACCTCGACCAGAGGATATCGGGAGCGATATTACGGCAGAATTCTTAAATTCGGCCTCGATATCGGTGCAACCGATCAAGGCGTCTTGGTGTGGGATGTTTTTGCTCCGTCCCAAGGACCCAAGCGCGGAGCGCTCGCGGGTGACTATGTGGGCGTCGATGCATCGGCGACCGTCGGGGTTGGGCTTGGCGCGAATGCGCTTGTTGGCGGCTCTCACCGCTCGTTTACGTTGCAGCCCTTGTCGGTTCAAGCGCAAACCGGCCTCGCTCTCGCTGCCGGTGTCGCCTCACTGACGCTTCGGGCCGGGCACTGACCGCGTAATTTCCTCCACGCCAGAGCATGTTCCGAAAAAGTTGACCGACTTTTTCGATCAGAACATGCTCCAACTCGTTAAACTTGAGCGATTCCTTTTCGATCAGATGATTCCATCTGATCGGGAAGCGCTCTAGCAATCTTGCACATGGAAAATAGCGCAACCTTGGCCCGCACCGTCTACATTCCGCCAATCGGTCTTCCGGGGACCTTACAAATCCCCGGCGAGGCCACTTCGCTGGTCGTGTTTGCGCATGGCAGCGGTTCCAGCCGTCTCAGCCCCCGAAACATGCTGGTCGCCGGAGAGCTGAACAAGCGCGGCATGGCCACGCTTTTGTTCGATCTGCTGACTGCGGATGAAGAGGCGGAGCGGGCCAATGTCTTCAACATTTCCCTTTTGGCCGGACGGGTCGTCGATGCGGTGGACTGGCTGGGTCGAGATCCGCTCACACGACAGTTTTCGATCGGTCTCTTCGGCGCGAGCACCGGAGCGGCGGCGGCGCTCGTGGCAGCGGCGCAGCTCGGCAATCGCATCAGAGCGGTCGTTTCCCGCGGCGGGCGCCCCGATCTTGCGGGGGCTGCCGTTCTCGATCGCCTTCATACGCCGACCCTTTTGATCGTAGGGGGCGTCGATTTTCAGGTGATTGAGCTCAATCAAAGCGCATTCGCACGGCTGCGAGGGCCAAAGGCACTGGAAATTGTGCCCGGCGCGAGCCATCTTTTCCCCGAGCCGGGCGCGCTGGAAGCGGTGATCGCCCACGCCGTCCATTGGTTTGAAACCTACCTCACCTCGGCCGATGAGACGAATTCGCAGGGGCAGCAAAGGACCATGGAATGAGTTTCAGGAACCGCTCCGATGCCGGAAGGAAGCTGGCCGCCCGCCTCCTTAAGTACAAGGACCAAAACCCTGTTGTCCTCGCTCTGCCGCGCGGCGGTGTGCCTGTCGGCGCAGAAGTCGCGGCAGCGCTCGATGCGCCGCTCGATCTCGTTTTAGTCCGCAAAATCGGCGTGCCCTGGCAGCCGGAACTTGCCATGGGCGCCATCGTCGATGGCGGCTCCCCGATCATTGTGCGCAATGAGGACGTCATACGGCTGGCCGGCGTCGATGAATCTGCGTTTCAAGCCGTCTGCGATCGAGAATTTGGCGAGATCGAGCGCCGCCGTCGACTCTATGTCGGTGACCGGACTCAGCTCGACGTTAAAGGCCGCTACGCAATTGTCATCGATGACGGCATAGCAACCGGCGCGACCACCCGCGCCGCCTTGCAGGCCATCCGCTCGCATCAACCCAAGAAGCTCATTCTTGCCGTCCCGGTTGGGCCCCCTGATACGATCGCGGCCATGCAGGAAGAGGCTGACGAAGTCCTATGTCTGGAAATACACGGAGATTTCGGAGCGATCGGCTACTATTACGATGATTTCCGGCAGACAACAGACGAAGAAGTGATCGATGCTCTGGCCCTGCGCCGAACAGCGCATGAAACCGGCGAAGCCTCTGGCGTCCGGCCGACGGTCGGGATTTAAGGAGGCTCGGCGGGGCTACTCTTCGAAGACGGGTGGAGAAGGCTTTTCATCCGGCCCGGTGTCTTCGACAGGCTCGTTTTCCTCGGCCGGCACCTCTGCCTCGATCTCCACTGGCTCGCTATCGATCAATTTCGCGCTTTCATCCACATTCTCGTCATAGGATGTGTGCTTGTCCGGCGTTTTAGGCCCGGCCCTGACTTCGCCGCTTGCTGCATGGGTCATTGAACATCTCCCTGTCGTCCCCCGTTTCCGAACCAACGCGGGGCTTGCCATCGCATCAGATTTTTTCGAGCGTGATTTTCGCGCCTTGCAAAAGATCGAGGACATTGTCGTTAAGGACATCCATCAAGGCGCCGATGCTCGTCGCCTGGTCCAATCGTTCCATCCGCAATTTTTCCCAGGCATCCGCGCAAGCCGTCCCAAAGCTTTCCGCATCGCGGATGTCGTAGGTGCCTTCGAAAAGCTGCGCCCCGTCGTTGACAATGCGTAATTTGACCTTCATTCGAACGCTCCACATCTGGCCGTCATTTGTTTATGTCCGGAATTGAACTCAGGTTTCATCCGGGTGACTATTTCCCATGATGATGGGAATTAGCCCGGTCTGTTTTCAAGGTATCGCGCAGCATCAATTCAGTCCGCATTTTGGCCAGCATATCTCATCGACGAAAACGGCTCATGCAAATAATTCCTTAAAACCCTGATCCCGTCAGCGGCGGTCGTTCTCGAATAAGGCTGAACATGCCGTATCCCTCCAACCACGATCTGCCGCTCTCCGTCAGGACTCACTTGCCGGAAGAGGCGCAAGACATTTATCGTGCAGCGTTCAATAACGCCTATGTGGGCTATAGTGGCGACCCGAGGCAGGAAGAGATCGCGCACCGGGTGGCCTGGGCGGCGGTCAAACGGAGCTATGTGAAACGGGGCGAGGTTTGGCTGCGCCGATAGGCGACAACGAAGGGCCGCCTGATGTGTTGCTCGCTGAGTTGACCGGAGAGGCGCAGAAAATGTCCTTGTGCCACGAGCCGGCAAATGCAGTTGCCGACGGGCCGACCCTTGCCGACAAGGTGACATTCTTGAGTCAACCCGGCGTCTATGGCCGCGGCGGAGGTGACGTAGCGCGACAGGAAACCCACATGTCCTGGCTCTTCCTGGCCAATGGCCATGTTCTGAAGCTCAAGAAACCTGTCCGTTTTTCCTACCTCGATTTCTCGACCCTGGCGCGCCGGCAGGCCGCGTGTCAGGCCGAGCTGAAGTTGAACCGCCGTCTGGCGAGCGACGTCTACCTCGACGTCGTACCTCTGGTAGAGACGCCGCGCGGCCTTGCAATCGGCAAACCGGGCGTTCCTGTCGAGTGGCTTGTCGTGATGCGACGGCTCGACGAGGCCTGGACGCTCGAACGCAGGATTCTCGATCATGGCCTCGCGGGTCAAGATCTTGATCGGCTCATGGCAACCCTTAGCGCATTTTACCGGCATGCACCGGCAGTGTTCACGACGCGCGCGCTCCACCTTGCGGAGTGGCGGCACAATCTTTCCCTCAACCGCAGGATACTGCTTGAGCCGCGCCTGGCGCTTCCTGCCGGCCTGGTGCGGAAAATCGACAGCGCCCAGCGCCGTTTCCTCGAAGCGAAATTGGAATGGTTCGCGGCGCGTGTACGCGCCCATCATATCGTGGATGGTCACGGAGACCTCCGCCCGGAGCATATTTGGATCGATCATCCCATCCGAATCATCGATTGTCTCGAATTCAATTCCAAGCTTCGGGCCATCGATCCTCTCGATGAACTGGCTTACCTCAGCGTCGAATGCGATCGGCTCGGCGCCGCCTGGGCCAGCCAATACCTCAAACGCCGGGTTCTGCGGAGATGGAACGACAGCCCGTCCGCCGCGCTATTTTGTTTTTACCGCTGCTATCGCGCGACGCTGCGCGCACGCTTGGCCATCGCTCATCTCCTTGAGGAGAATCCGCGCACGCCGGAAAAATGGCCGCGTCTCGCCCACACCTATCTGCGTTTGGCCGCAGCTGACGCCTTGCTTCTTGAGCGCATGCTCAAAAAGCAAGGAGATCGCTGAGAGCTTCTCCTCTGTGCAGGCGCAGGATGGCTTCCGCCAGCAGCGGTGCAACCGGCAGCGTATCGATCTTTTCGCGCATCGCTTCAGTTCCAAGCCGGAACGCCGGGACACTGTCCGTGACAACCAATCGATCGAGCGCGGAGTCCGCGATGACCTCGCGCGCCCCTTCCATGAACAAGCCATGGGTGACGAGCGCAATGATCTGCGTGGCACCCGCGCGGCGCGCCGCCTTCGCCGCCCGCAGCAATGTGCGCCCGGTGCTGATCAAATCGTCGATGATCAATGCGGTCGATCCTTCCACGTCGCCGACAAAAAGATCCCCGGTTACGACACCGGCGCTGCGATGCTTATCGGCAAATCCCTTCCCGACCGGCCTGTTGAGCTTTGCCTCAAGGGCTTCGCGCAACAGTTCGGCACGCTTGACCCCGCCGGGATCCGGAGACACGACACAAAGGCGTTCCGCGTTCAAAGCCTCGGCATAGTCGACAAACAGAGGGGCGGCGGTGAGCGCCACCGTGCGACACCGGAAAGCATTTTCGAACGCCGCCGGATTGTGGACGTCGAGCGTAAGCACCGCGTCGGTGCCGACCGCCTCGAAAAGACTGGCCACATATCGGGTGATCACCGGATCATTGGGCTTGGTGCGACGATCTTTGCGGGCATAGCAGAGGTAAGGCACGATGGCCGTTACCCGCGCCGCCCCTGAATCCTTGAGCGCACCGATAAAAAACAAAAGGCGGCAAAGCTTGTCGTTAGCGCTCTCAACGGGGCCGCCGTAGAGGCTTTGCACCACATAGACCTCCGCGCCACTGACCGTATCAAGCGGCCGCGTCTTGTGCTCGCCATCCTCGAATTGGCGTTCCTCATGCGCTGCGAGAGGCCAGCAAAGAACTCGCGCAATCGCTTCGCCAAGCTCGGCAGTTGCCCGCAGCGCAAACAGCTTGGGGGGCGCCCCCTCAGCCCGACCTGACCCAGTATCTGCGGGAGACCAAAGTCGGCGTTCTCGGTGCATCGGCTTTGACCTTCATCGAAACGCGGTACTCGGCCCTTTGCCATGGGTGCGAGCCTAAACCCTTCACCACACTCGCCGAATACGGGCGCCTCTTACAGACGGCCCATTTCGAAATCTTCGCAGGAGCGGTCGAATTGCGACAGGGCTTCCTCGAGATGATCGGAGAGGAGCGGAATACCAAGAAGATAAGTTGCCGTGCGTTTATTGTGAGCTCGCGTGGCTTCCGCCCGCAGTTCGTCCCAATCGTCGATCGTGCCATCGCCGCGGCCGAGCCAGGTGAGGGCGACGAGATCGATTTGCTCGTCCTCGTTCATGGCCCCTATGAAGCCACGGATCTCGTCGACAACCGGATCGTCGCCATGGTCCTCCAACACAGACACCATGGAATCATCCGTCGCATTGGAAGCATCGTCGGGGTCGGTCACCACATCCTTGACGTCGAATTCACGCGCCTTGATAATAATGAAGCAGACCTTTTCGGTTGTGATCGTCAAGCTCGGTAGATCTTTTGCCATGGTTCATCTCATGCCGCCTGATTATGGGCGCTGTGGAGGGCCTGACCTTGTGGGGCTTTGCAAGGCCGGAAGGCTGGTTTCTCTTAGCGTTCGGAATCAGGAACCGCACGCACCTGCAAAGCTTCTACCCCCCAATGACTCATTGAACATGACATAAATCAACGGCCACGGCCACCGTCAGGCGCAACGCACTCAGCCCGATTTGAAACTCCGGCGTGGCGCGCTGGAACGAAGCTCGGCGAGGACGGTCTCGCCGGCGATCGCCTTGGACCCCATTGTGACGACGGGCCGTGCCACACCTGGAATGTAAACATCCACCCGTGAACCGAAGCGGATGAGGCCGAACCTGTCCCCCGTGCCGATGACTTCGCCTTGGCGGACGAAACAGACAATGCGGCGGGCGATGAGTCCGGCGATCTGCACGACGCCGAAGCGGCCGGCGGCGGTTTCGATCACAAGGCCATTGCGCTCATTGCTTTCGCTCGCCTTGTCGAGATCGGCATTGAGAAACAGGCCCGGCTTATAGGCAACTTTGGTGACGCGCCCCGCGACCGGCGCACGATTCACATGGCAGTCGAACACCGACATGAAAATCGAAATCCGCTGCATCGGCTCGGCGCCGAGGCCCAGCTCCGGCGGCGGAGGATAATATCCGACCGCGGAGACAACACCATCGGCGGGCGAGACCACCAGATTTTCATCGAGCGGCGTCAAGCGGGTCGGGTCGCGAAAGAAATAGGCGCACCAGACCGTTGCAATCGTGCCGATCCAGCCGAGCGTGCCGAAAAAAGAGCCGAGGACCAGGGTCGCAATGCCGAAGCCGGCGATAAAAATATACCCCTCGGGATGGATGGGCGTGACCTGCCTACGGATCGAATTCGATGATCGACATGTGACAATCCTATTTCGGATTTCACCCCCGGCGCCCGCCGGTCCAGTTTGAAAGTCCAACGCTCATGCTCGGTCAAAGACTAGGGGGTATCACCGAATCCTTGTCCAGCAAATTTTCCTCGTCCGGATCGCCGGCAGCTTCAGCTGATTCATCCGTCTCGATCTTGATGCTGAGCCTTGCGCCTTCCTCGATCGCGGCACGGCGCAAGGTTTCCTCGGCCTGCCTGATCTCATGCTGACGGTTCCACATCGCGGCATAGAACCCGTTTTGCGCCAGAAGTTCGGCATGGGCACCGCGTTCGACGATCCGGCCCTTGTCAAGCACGATGATTTCATCGGCATGGACGATCGTCGAGAGCCGGTGCGCGATCATGAGAGTTGTCCGGCCTTGAGCGACGCGATCGAGTGCGTCCTGAATCTCGCGTTCGGTGAAGGAGTCCAGCGCCGATGTTGCCTCGTCGAGAACGAGAATGGGCGGCGCCTTCAGAATGGTTCTTGCAATCGCGACGCGCTGTTTTTCGCCGCCGGAAAGTTTTAGCCCGCGTTCGCCGACCTGCGCCTCATAACCACCCGGAATTTGCTCGATGAAATGATCGATCCGCGCCAGGCGCGCCGCCTCGCGCACCTCGGCATCGCTCGCATCATGGCGACCATAGCGGATGTTATAGGCGATCGTGTCATTGAACAGAACGGTGTCCTGCGGGACCATGCCGATTGCGGCGCGCAACGAGCGCTGCGTCACCAGCGAGATGTTCTGCCCGTCGATCCTGATGCATCCCGAGGAAGGCTCGTAGAAGCGGAAAATCAGACGCGAAAGCGTCGATTTACCGGCACCCGAGGGGCCAACGATGGCCACCGTCTTGCCGGCGGGCACTTCGAAGCTGATGTCCTTCAGAATGGGGCGGCGCGGGTCGTAATGAAACGACACATTTTCGAACGAGAGTTTCCCTTCGGAGACCACAAGCGGCTTGGCGCCTGGGCGGTCGCGGACCTCCGGGTCCTGGCCGAGGATGGAAAACATCATCTCTATGTCGATTGTCGATTGTTTGATCTCGCGATAGACAAGCCCCATGAAGCTTAACGGTTGATAGAGCTGAATCATCATCGCATTGATGAGGATGAAATCGCCGACCGTATTTACGCCGCTCTTGATTCCGGCAATGCTCATTGCCATGGCGCTGGTCAGGCCGATTGTGAAAATGACCGCTTGGCCGCCGTTGAGCCACGCCAGCGAAGTGTAGGTCTTCACGCTCATCCGCTCATAACGGGCAATGGATTTGTCGTAACGCTGCCTCTCGCGTTCCTCGGCATTGAAATATTTCACCGTTTCGAAATTCAGCAGACTGTCGATGGCCTTTGTATTGGCATCCGTGTCGCTCTCGTTCATCGCCCGCCGGATCGCGATCCGCCAATTGGTCGCCGCGGTGGTAAACGCCATATAGGCCAGGATCATCGCGCTCACCACGGCCGCATAACGCCAGTCGAACTGATACAGAAAGACCGTCAGGATCAGGACGAATTCGACGATGGTCGGCACCGCCGTCAGCATGGTCGTGCGAACGATGGTTTCGATCGAATTGCGTCCCCGTTCGAGAATTCGCGTGAGGCCGCCCGTCTTGCGCTCGACGTGAAAACGAAGCGATAGCTCATGCAAATGGGCAAACACGTCGCGCGCGAGACGACGGACCGCATGCATCGCGACATCGGCGAAGATCGCGTCACGAAATTGCGTGAACAGCGCCATCACTACCCGCAAGCCGCCGTAAAGCAGCGTAAAGGCCAGGGGTCCGGCGATCACACCCGCAAGGGCCGGGCGCTCCGGGTAGCTCAAGGCATCGGTCGCCCATTTGAAGGAATAGGGGACGGCGATGGTGATGACTTTGGCAAGCAGCAGAAACGCCAGAGAAACGAAGATCCGCACCATCAAGTCGCGCCGTCCGCTGGGCCAAATATAGGGCCAGAGCTTACGGAGCGTCGTGCCAGGCACCTTGGGGGGCGCGTTGGCGGCATCTGCCGACGGGAAAGAAAAAGGAAACGGACGCGACATCTGGCTCGTTTGTAGGGAGGCTCAACCTGGACCGGACGCCGCCGGCGCTTTTCGGGGACTGCCGAAGAAGATTATTTAGGCGCGCAACCACCGGCCCCGGGAAGTATCAAGTTTCTAGCCATTCGCAAAATACCCGGAAGCCGGTGCGGCCCCAGCCAATTGGGCGGCAGGCCATCGGTCTAGCCTAAGGCGAATATCGAAACCGGCTCTTGACCCTATATGGGCGGCGGGCGACAAGCAGGCCATGTCATCAAAACAAATATCTTTGGAGGCGCGCTCAGGCTCTCGCCTCGTTCGCAACATTTGCGTCTATTGCGGCTCCGCCCAAGGCGCAGACCCGATTTATGTATCAGCCGCGCAGAAGCTTGGCCATGCCATGGCCTCCGCCGGAGTGGGCCTCGTTTATGGCGGCGGGGCCACCGGGCTGATGGGCGCAATCGCTCGGTCGGTCCTCGCCCATGGGGGCCAAGTGACCGGGATCATTCCGGATTTTCTGCAAAGCAAGGAGCAATTGCTGCCCGAAGTGCAGGAATGCCTTGTCGTCGGTGACATGCATGAGCGCAAGCGCCTCATGTTCGAGCGCGCCGACGCCTTCGTGGCCTTGCCGGGCGGCATCGGTACACTGGAGGAGTTGGCGGAACAATTGACGTGGGTTCAGCTGGAGCGTCACACCAAACCTGTCTTGATTGCCGATATCGCCGGTTTTTGGCAGCCCCTGCTCGGCCTTTTCGCCCATATGCGCGAGCGGCGGTTCATCCAGTCGTCTTTCGAAGTCCGCTATCTTGTTGCCGAAAAGATAGAGGACATCTTGCCCATGGTGGAGACCGCTGCGGCAAAGGCTGTGGTTCTCGGCACCCGCAAGGAGACCGTAGACCCCAGATTTTAAAGCTATGGTTTTGAAATCACAGTGTCTTAGAAAATCAACTTTCCGTCGGCAAACTCCGCCCGAAGGCCAGACAGAGCTGCGGCGGTGATATAAATGGTAATCGCGACGCGCATTGATTACGGTGCAACGTGACGCATGATCCCGAGATATTCTCTATCCAGATCAAGGCGGATCCGTCCGAACGTCTTGTCACGCCGTCGGAACGCAGCGCCCTGGCTCGCAGAAGCGGCTTTGCGTTCCTGCTTGCGATCTGCCTTCTGATTCATGCGTCGGTTCTGTTCTTCCTTCTCGATCGCGAGAAATCGATCGTCGAGCCGACGCGCGAGGAAGAGATACCCATCGAAGTTGTCATGCTGCCGCCCGAGCAAAAGGCCGAGCCGGCTCCAAAGAAACCGCCGCCTCCCGATCTCGTAACGCCGCCCGTGGTCAAGGAAAAGCCGCCGCCGGAAAAGGTGGAGCTTGACGAGGCCGATATTGCGCGGGATGCGCCAAGGACCGGAAACGACAGCAAGACCCACAAGGGCGAACCCGAAAAGGAAACCAAGGCGCCGCGCGTTGCTCCACCGCCCAAGCTCGTGACCCCGCAGCCGCCCCAGGACAAGCCGGAGCAGGAAAAAGCTTCGCCGCCGGTCCAGGAAAAAGTGGACAAACCCTCGCCTCCGACCGAACCGCAAAAGCTCGCCGACGAAAAGCTCGACGCCGAGGCCCTCGACAAGGCTCAGCCGGAAGCGCCCGCCAAGCCACAAGAAAAGCAAGCGCCGCAACCGAGCAAGACCCCCGCCACTCAGGGCAAAAAAACCACGGTCGCCCAGCAGCTCGCGGCGTTTTCCGCCGCGCCGACCTATTCGTTTGGCGCTGCGACCAAAGCCCTGCCGATGGGAGGGGGCACCGAGAAGGCCTCCTATCTGTCGATTCTCTATGGGATGATCATGCGCCAGATGCATTTTCCGCCTGGCGTCCGCGAACGTCACGTGATGGGTGAAGGGATTGTTTCGTTTTACGTCGACGACTCCGGCCATCTGACGCATCAGGCGGTCTATCGTTCAAGCGGGCTGCCCGATCTCGATGCCGCCGCCCTTAACGCGGTCCGCCGCGCCGCGCCATTTCCGGCGCCGCCGCGCAACGATCCCCACGCCATCTGGTTTCATTTCGATACGCGCTAGGCTCTTTATCGCGCGCCGGACTTCAAAAGCTTATAGGTGATGGCATCGGTCAGCGCCTGGAACGAGGCGTCGATGATGTTGGCCGAGACGCCCACCGTCGACCAGCTTTCCCCGGACTTGTCGCGAAATTCGATCAGCACGCGGGTCACCGCATCGGTGCCGCCCTGAAAGATACGGACGCGATAATCAACCAGTTCGAGATCCTCCATGAAGCGCTGATATTTGCCGAGATCCTTGCGAAGCGCGAGATCGAGCGCATTGATCGGCCCTTCGCCCTCGGCGGCGGAAATCAGGATTTCGCCGTCGATGCACACCTTGACGATCGCTTCCGACACCGAGACCAGATCGCCTTGCGCATTGTGGCGGCGCTCGACATTGACGCGAAAACGCTCGACTTCGAAATAATCCGGCACCTGCGCGAGAATCTTCCGGGCCAAAAGCTCGAAGGAGGCATCCGCGCCTTCATAGGCATAGCCCAAGGATTCCTTTTGCTTGACCTCATCGAGCAAGCGCGCGACGCGGGGATCGTTCTTATCGACGGAGACGCCGATCCGCTCCAGCTCAGCGAGGATGTTCGACTTTCCAGCCTGATCCGACACCAGGAGCCTTCGCTTGTTGCCGACGGCCTCCGGGGTGACATGCTCATAGGTCTTGGGTTCCTTCATCACCGCCGAGGCATGGATGCCGGCCTTGGTGGCAAAGGCGGACGCGCCGACATAGGGCGCATGCCTGTTCGGCGACCGGTTCAACAATTCGTCGAGCGTATGGCTGACTTTGGTCAGCGCGGCGAGCTGCTCGAGCGAGACGCCGATCTCGAATTTATCCGCGAAATCGCTTTTCAGCAGCAGCGTCGGGATGAGCGTAACGAGATTGGCGTTGCCGCAACGCTCGCCAAGACCATTCAACGTGCCTTGAATATGCCGCGCGCCGGCACGGACCGCGGCCAGCGAATTGGCGACCGCATTGCCGGTGTCGTCATGCGCGTGAATGCCAAGATACGATCCCGGCACATGCAGCGCGACGTCCGCGACAATCGTTTCGATCTCATGCGGCAACGTTCCGCCATTGGTGTCGCAGAGCACGATCCACCGGGCGCCGGCCGCATGGGCCGTCTTCGCGCAGGACAGCGCATAGGCGCGATTGGCCTTGTACCCATCGAAGAAATGCTCGCAGTCGAGGACCACCTCGCGGCCTTTGGCCAGTGCGGCCTCGATCGACCGGCTGATGTTGTCGAGATTTTCCTCAAGCGTGCAGCCGAGCGCGACATGGACATGATAATCCCAGGCCTTGGCCACGAAAGTGATGACATCGGCGTCCGCCGCAAGAAGGCCCGCCACGCCCGGATCATTGGCGGCAGATCGGCCTGCCCTTTTGGTCATGCCGAAGGCCGTGAAACGGGCGCTTCTTCAACTTCGGTCTTTGCGCGAAAAATTCCGTATCGAGCGGATTGGCGCCGGGATAGCCGCCCTCGATGATAATCGACGCCGAGACCATCGAGCAGGGCCGCGATATGGCGCTTGTCGGCGAGCGAAAAATCGACGTCCGCCATCTGCGCGCCATCGCGCAAGGTCGTATCGAAAAGGGACTGAGTCTTTCGCGCGTCATGGCCGTTCGTCTCGGCTGAGCTTTGGGAGCCAGCGCTTTCTGTCATACGGGTGTTGCCCAAGCCATTGGCCATCGATCTCGACCGTATTGCGATTTCGGCCTGATAGCCGCGCTTCTCGAACAAAGGCTTTGCGGTGTCGCTCGCATCGGTCACGAGCGTGGCAATGCCGCGCGCGGCGCGAGCCTCTCGATCGCGTCGACAGAGCGTGCTCGCAACGCCCGTGCGGGCGACGGCCGGATGGACATAGAGCTGGTCGATCAGGCCGCCGTCCTGCAAAGCGATAAAACCGACCGGGCCGCCGCCGATCAGCGCGACGAGGGTCAAGCGCGTTTCTCGAGGCTTTGCGCCAAGCGCTTCGTCGTCATCTGCGGCCGAGGCCCAAGCGCGGCGCTGCGCCTCGTCATAATCGTCGACCGTCAATTCCTCGATGGCGGCGAAGCGGATTTCGGCGAGCAAGCGGAAGATCGGCGGCAAGGTAAGGCCGCAGCGATGGTTTTGGAAAGGCGCTGGCGTTCATTGCTTTGGTTCCCAACTTGTCGTGCCGTCCTTGTTGTCTTTGAGCGCGATGCCCATGGCGGCGAGTTCATCGCGGATACGGTCGGACTCCGCCCAGTTTTTATGTTGCGCGTGCGGCTTCTCGGGCCGAGATGAAAGCTTCAGTTCATTCTCCTTTAGCCCGCGTTGCCGCAGATAGTCCGTTCGAATTTGTTTGAAAGTCTCCAAGATTGCTTCATTTAGCCCATGCTCCCTTCGATTACGTTGGAAGATTTCCAAGATGGTAAGCTGGTCTTCAGTTGGCGCGTGCCAACTGATGGTGGCATCTAGTTGATCGACGGGGGCGTATGGTGCGAACAGCGACCACACAAAATCTTAGGCTGAGGAAGGATTCCGAGCAGGTCAAACGACGCCTTCAGCTGTGCGGCTTCCGTATTATTGGGGCGCGATCTAGCATGTAGCTCGTGCATCGCTGCTAGGGCAGCAGGGGTATTGAGGTCGTCCAGCAACGGTTGAAGAACCGACTCTGGAACTTCCGTATCACCATCGGCGTCGTGAGTTGCATAAGAACCATTCTCGCGCACGTCGATCGTCCGCCTCCTCCAGCGCCTTCACCGTAAAATCGATCGGCTGGCGGTAATGCGTTTTCAAACATCGCAAGCCGCAGCACTTCGCCCGGCCAGGAGCGGCCGCCAAATTTGTCCGTGTGCAAAAGCTCGTGGATCGTCACGAAATTGCCCAGGCTCTTCGACATTTTCTCGCCTTCGACCTGGAGATGGCCGTTGTGCATCCAAACATTGGCCATGACGTCATGGCCGAAGGCCGAGCAGCTTTGCGCGATTTCGTTCTCGTGATGCGGAAACACGAGGTCGATGCCGCCGCCGTGAATGTCGAAGATCTCGCCCAGATATTTCGCAGCTCATCGCCGAGCATTCGATGTGCCAGCCGGGCCGCCCGCGCCCCCACGGGCTGTCCCAGCCAGGCTCACTCAGCGCTTGAAGGCTTCCACAGGACAAAATCCATCGGCGCCGCGCTTATAGGGCGCGACCTCGACCCGCGCGCCCGCGATCATATCGTCGAGCGAACGCCGCGAAAGCTTGCCGTAAGCCGGCATCGAGCGGCACATCGAACAGCACATGGCCTTCCGCCGCATAGGCGTGCCCCTTGGCGATGAGCTTCTCGATCATCGCGATCATCTGGGCGATATGGTCCGTCGCGCGCGGCTCGACGGTCGGCGGCAGGCAGCCGAGCGCCTTGGCATCCTCGTGAAAGACCTTCGTCATCTCATCCGTCAGGACGCGGATATCGACGCCGCGCTCGGCCGCGCGGGCATTGATCTTGTCGTCGACGTCGGTGATGTTGCGGACATAGGTGACATGGTCCGCGCCATAAGCTCTGGCGCAGCAGACGGAACAGCACGTCGAAGACGATCAGCATCCGGCCGTTGCCGATGTGCAAATGATCGTAAACCGTCGGGCCGCAGGCGTAGAGGCGCACATTCGCGGCGTCGATCGGCGCGAAATCTTCTTTCCGGCGCGTGAGCGTATTGTAGAGCCGCAACGGCATATGCTCCCCTCGTGCCTGCTCTGGCCTGGGGCATCAAGGACGAACTCTTAAATGAGGACGCGACGGCTCCAGCCAGGGGCAAGGCTAGCCGATACAAATAGTGATTGAAAGAAAGGTCCGGCAAGTGCCGGTCGACGCGCGTCATCAGTGCCACTATGCGCGCGGAATGCTCTATTGGTCAAGCGCAGACAGTAGTGCTTGGGCCGTCATCCGCCTTGGCGCTTAACACAATTTTCAAGCAATTGCGATCAATATGCCACTGATTCCCGCCAAGTTTTGAGATTTTCATGTCCATGACCTTTCCGCCCGCCAGAATCGCCCCGCCCCCGCATTTGATCGCCGCAAGCTGTTTCGCTTGGTGCTCTTCGTCCTCAGCGGAATTGTTGCCGCCGCCTTCGCTCTCCCGTCGAAACGCGGACGGAAGCCGGACTTTGATCATTCCGTCAAATGACGGCTATGGCTTCGAGGAATGTCTCAAGATCGGGTTCGGAATGCGGCCTCGTCGTGGCGGATGCCTGGTGCAAGGCGCATGGGTTCGGCGCCTCCAAAGCTTTGGACCGGCCCAGACGGCCGAGGCGCCAACGGACGCGGCGCCCGGCTCGTTCCACGTGACCTGCGGCGATCGCGTCGATTAGGCCCTATTTCGGGCAAGATCCGCGCGATACCAAATAGATAGGCATGATCGGCTCAGCCCTGAAACGATCATGCTGCTTGGCCGCCCCTCCCAAATCCTCGCGCTCCCGCGTCTCCGCCACCATCTTGGCCGTGGTCGCAATGTGGTCACGGTAAGACCATGAACGCACGCCAAATTGCCGGTCCGACACAAATGCCGGCTTGGCAGGCGACCCCCGAGTGAGCAATGTCTCTTCCGCGAGCATAGCTCCCAAGAGACGTGCATGAACACTACGCCAGGCGATCGTTTTGCCCTCCCATCCTGTTTCAGGCGCCTTGGCGCCTATGCGCGGATATTTTTGGGCGCCGCCATTTTTGCCCTGCTGCCGGTTCCGGTCCCTGCCCAGCCCATCGATTGCGCCCAGCTCGCCGCGCAGATCAATGCGATTGGGACGACGGCTCCGCGGCGGTCCACCCATTATGGAAGCGGCGCGCAGAAACAGCGCGAGGAGCTTGAGCGCACGATCAAATATGCGCGGTCGCTCGGCTGCAACCGGCAGCAAATCTTTTTCCTCGATCCCGCAGCCGCGCAATGTCCGAGCCTCAATGCAAAAATTCAGCAAATGCAGGCCAGTCTCGGTCAGGCCGAAGGTGGCGGCGATCCGGGAGCGAACGCCGCGCTTAAGCAGCAGCTGACCGAGCGCTTCAATGCCTCCTGCCGGGGACAGCCTCAGCCGCGCGCCAACCCGCGAAATTTTTTCGAGGCGCTGTTCGGCGTCTTTACGCCCAACCAGAACCCGTTCGGGCAACCGCCCAACGAACAAATGGTCCACGCGCCCGACGAAGATCTGACCCCCCGTGGAGGGTCGCAAGCGGTTTGTGTCCGCGAATGCGACGGCGGGTTTTTCCCGCTCAACGTATCGGCGCGGGAAGGCGATCCGAGCCAGCTCGAGGATCTTTGCGAGGCCCTCTGCCCCAACACTCCGGTCCGCGTCTACACGCGTTCGCCCCATAATGAAATCGCCACGGCAGTTTCGCTCAGCGGCGACGCCTATGCAAATCTTCCCAACGCGCTGGCCTTTCAGAAGCGCTTCGATCCGGCCTGCACCTGCAAACCGCCCGGGCAATCCTGGGCCGAAGCACTCTTGGGGGCGGAACGCGTGCTCGGACGCGCCCGCGAGCGCAACACGGATATTACCGTGACCCCGGAAAAATCCCTCGAATTATCGCGGCCGAAACCCGACAAGGCGACCCAACAAAAGCCCGGAAGCCAACCCTCTCCCCCGCCCCCGGATCTTGAAGCCGGCGAGGATCACTCCGTCGCGAAAACGGAAACCCAGGAAATCACCGGACCGGACGGCGTCAAGCGGCGCGTCCGGATAATCGTGCCGCCGCTTTAAGCTTGCCGATCAATGGCAACAAGGCTGCGAGTTCCGGCCCGGTGTCGCGCCCGGTGAGCGCAAGCCGCAAGGGGTGGAACAGGGCCTTTCCCTTGCGCCCGGTCAAATCCTTCAGACCCTTGGTCCAATCGGCCCAGACGGTTTCCCCCCAAGGCTCTTCCGGCAAGGTCTCACGGGCAGCTGCCAGAAATTCCGCGTCCTCGATGACCGGCTCGACCGTGCCTTCGACCATTCGCCAATAATCGACCACTTCAAGGAAAGTCGAAAGATTTCCGCGCGTGGCCAGCCAGAAGGGCTTGGCTTTGTAACCGATGATGTCATGCGTCTGAAGCCGTTCCCGGACCGCCTCGTACTCTAAATTATGCAGCGTGCGCGCCGAGAGTTGAGCCAGCTCGACCGGGTCGAACCGTGCAAGGCTGCGGGACAGATGGGCGAGGTCGAGCGACGCTACGAGCTCACTGAGACTTGCGATCGGATGAAGCGCGCTCGAAGAGCCTGTCAGGACAGCGGCAGCCGCCACCGCGAGGGATTCAATTCCGGAGTCGCGCAAGCCCGCCGATCGACAAGGAGCCCGAGCGCTTCGACAGCGCCTCTCCGCTGGCCGAAACCAGAAGATTGTGGTGCCCGAAAGACGGTGCTTTGCCCGGCCCGGCCAGGAACTCAAAAAGCTGCATTTGGACCGCGGTATTGGTCACATGGTCCTCGCCGCGGATGACATCAGTGATTTTCTGCTCGATGTCATCGACCACGGACGGCAAGGTGTAGAGAAAAGTGCCGTCCTCGCGCAATAGCACCGGGTCGGAGAGCGAGGCGCAATCGATATGGCTTTCGCCGCGCACCAGATCCGTCCATCGGACAATTTCAGGCTCGAGTTTGAAGCGCCAATGCGGCCGCTTGCCCTCGGCCTCGAGCCGGGCTCGATCCGCGCCGGTCGAGAGAGAAGGGCGGCCCGGTCATAGACCGGAGGCAGGCCCCGTGCCTGCTGGCGTTTGCGCTTGCGGTCCAGTTCCTCGGCGCTTTCATAACAGGGATAAAGCCGTCCGGCATCGCGGAGTTTTTCGGCGGCGGCGTTGTAGAGCGCGAATTCGTCCCGATTGGCGCAAAGTCACATCCGGGACAATGCCCAGCCAGGCGAGATCGACCTCGATCGCCTGGGCGTACTCCTCTTTTGAACGTTCCACATCAGTGTCATCGAACCGAAGAATAAATTCGCCATGGTACTTTTTTGCGTAGAGGAAGTTCAAAAGCGCCGTCCGGGCGTTTCCGATGTGAATGCGGCCGGTCGGCGATGGGGCGAAGCGGACGATGGGGTGCGGCATGGGGGTCCTGATCTACGGAATCACGGAATTGCGCGCCAAATGCCGAATTAGAGCTTGTTCACTGCAATTCATCGAGGGCGACCATTCGGACTTACTAAAAGACCGCCAGTCGCATTTCAATAAGTATCTGAATATCTGTGCGTTTCCAGCATAGGCTTCAAACGCTCGTCGGCGATCAGATACTGGCTCGGGAGCTCGACGACGATGACGATGGCATATGCGGCGGCTTGGTTCTGTGTCTACTTAACATGCCTCAATCTGATCAGTATCGGGATTGCGGCCATCAGGACAAAGCCTCGTGGCGCGCCCCTCGCCCCGCCCAGCGCCGGTCCGGGCGTCAGTCTGGTCCGGCCGGTCTGCGGGCTCGACAATTTTTGCGAAGAGACCTTGGAATCGGGTTTTCACCTCGATTATCCGAATTATGAAATAATTTTTTGCGTGGCGCGGGCCAATGATCCGGTCGTGCCGGTCGTCCGGCTCCTCATGGCGCGCCATCCGAATGTGCCGGCGCAGTTGATCGTGGGCGATGAAAAGGTCAGCCCCAATCCAAAATTGAACAATTGCGTCCGTGGCTGGGACGCGGCCCGCCATGATTGGATCATTCTCGCCGACTCCAATGTCCTCATGCCAAAAGATTATATCCAAAATCTTCTGGCCAGTTGGCGACACGATACGGGGCTCGTCTGCTCGATGCCGCTTGGCTCGCGGCCGCAAAATCTTTGGGCCGAACTCGAATGCGCTTTTCTCAATACTTTTGAGGCGCGCTGGCAATATTGCGCCGAAGCCGCGGGCCAGGGTTTCGCTCAGGGCAAAACCATGTTGTGGCGGCGCGAGGTCTTGGAAGCCGGCGGCGGAATCCGGGCGCTGGCCGCCGAAATCGCGGAAGATGCAGCCTCGACGAAGCTTGTGCACCAGCAGGGCCTTTGCATCAATCTTGTCGACGATCCTTTCGAGCAGCCGCTTGGCTTTCGTGCCCTCAAGGACGTCTGGCACCGGCAGGTGCGCTGGGCCCGGATGCGGCGCAAAACATTTCCGGCGTTTTATGCCATTGAAATCATCGCCGGCGCGGCGCTGCCGTTTTTGGCCGCAACCTATGCTGCTTTTGCGCTCGACATCAACGCCGGAGCCGCTCTGCTCAGCGTGGCGCTCGCCTGGTACGGCCCCGAAACGCTGTTGGCGCTCGCCACAGGATGGCATTTTTCGAAGCGCATGCCGCTGCTCTTTCTATGCCGCGACCTGATGCTCCCCATCATCTACATAGATGCCTGGTGCATCGACCAATTCGTGTGGCGCGGCGTTGAAATGGACCTCCGGGAAGAGGTCCCGAGCGCCGAACAGGGATAAGAGCTCGCTAAGAAATTGAGCGGCCCCACGGGAAACGCTCGATGCTGCGCTTTCAATTCCATTATGTCGTGCTGTACCGAACGGATCTGCGCGGATCGCGCAATGGCGTGCTCACACGTCTTGGCTGTTGCGACAATATCACGGACCCCCGGAGAACACTGGACTTTGCCAAAGCGCGGTCGAAAAAGGCGGACAGGAGCCGAACTGAATCGTAAAAACTTTTAAGTTTAATCGCTAACTCAACGGAAATTTTTCGCCTAAATCAATTTTTGATGGGGACTCAACATGCCAATCTGGGGCCTTATTCGGCAAGTTTGTTGGAGTCTTTGTACTGCCGCGGCGCTGGCGGTGGCTTTCACCGAGCCCGCACAGGCGCAAAGCGGGCTGCCCTTGCCGCCCGGCCAAATCATTGTTGGGCCAGTGTTCATTCGGAACGACGGATCCGTCCCCTCGATCATCAACGGCGCTCAAGCCAACGCCTATCTGGGTCAGACCCACGAGCCTTTTTCCTTCGTCAATTCTGCACCCGCGGTCGTCGTGCGAACCTCGGTACCAACGCAATATGTGCGTTTCTACTCCCCCGCTGGCGCCGCGGCCACCGGCAATGCCGGTGCGAGCACTGCGTTGGGCAGCTTTCTGGCGGGATCGAATTCAGTGCGCGGGCTCACCCCCGCGCAAGTAAAGGACGTGCTCGCGTTACCTTGGCTGCCCGAATTTATGACGATTGTCACGATCCCGGCGGGAACCTGCATCCTGGTTGGCTCGGGGGGACCGGTCCTGGGTAATTTTCCTGGAGTGCCGGGACCTAACGGATATCCTTCGGGCCCGTGGGGGAGTGGCGGCGTGCCTCAGGAATATCTGATTGGGAAGAGCGCGAACCCGGGATGCCAAAATGCGCAACGCTTGCCTCCCACCGACTATGTTAACCGGCAGGTTGTCGGTGCGTTTATCCTTGCCTATCGGCCCCGCGGCGGAGGCGGTAATACGGGCGCCGTCGCGGCAACGCTCGACGATGCCACGCCGCCGCCGTTGTTCACCGACATGGACAGCCTCTATAACGCGCTCGATATCCTTAATTTCGGCAATCCCGCGCCGCTGCGCGCGGCCTTGGCGCAGCTCGATGGCGAAATCTATGCCGATGTGCCATCGGTAGCGATCGCCGCAGGGCAGATGTTTCTCGACGTGCTGCGGGACCAGACGCATTTGGCGCGCAGCTTCACCGGCCAGCTTGCCGATGGCACATTGAGGCCCTGGGTGAGCGGCTTCGGCGGCGGTGGCGCGTTGTCGGGCAATGGCGACACGCATCGCATCGGCTTTGGCGGGGGCGGGATCGCAGCCGGCGTGGATTATCGTTTCAGTCCCGCCCTGCAAGCAGGCGTCGCGGCGGCCTATGCGCGCAGTGCCTTTGGCACGAGCGGAATTTCGGGCAGCGGCGGCCTGGATAGCTTCACAATTGGGTCATATGCCAGCTACACGGCGGGGCAATGGTACATCGATGGTGCCGTTGGCTATTCTTACAATAGCGCCACGGTAAACCGCAGTATCAGCTTTCTAGGCATAATGCCGCGAACGCCATTCTCTTATCCGGTCGCCCATGCTTTTCTTTCCCGGGCCGAGACGGGCTATCGTTTTCCGCTGGATGACCGCGTGAGCGCCACACCATTTGCTTCGTTTCAAGGCATTGTGATCGGACAGGGAAGCTTCACCGAAGGAGGCGCGGGCGCGGTGGGCCTGAGTGTTCACACCCATACGGCCGCTTTGGCGCTCAGCACACTTGGCGCGGAACTGTCCTACGACTTGCCCCTCGGTCTCCCCGTCCCATTGGGCATTTCGGCGCGGGCTGGCTGGGCACATGATTTCGCCAGCGTAACCCGCAACGTCACGGCGAATTTTGAGGGCACGCCGGACGCGAGTTTCACGGTCAATGGCGCACGCTGGCCTCGGAATGCGGCAGCAGTCGGCGTCCGTTGCAGCTTGCCGTTTCAACCAGCGAATTTGTTCATCCGCTATGATGGAACGCTCGCAAGCAATACCTCGATCCACAGCGCCACCGCCGGCGTGCTCATTGCTTTCTGATGTCGCATCGGCGTTCTAGCTGTTTGGTCCCGGGGAGTCGTGACGCTAAGCTGAGCCGTGAGACAGAGGAAGCGTTATGGCAGATATTCTTCATGGGAGCGCCCGAACAACGCCGCGAGTTCGAGCCGAACTCCAAGCGTCGAAAGAGAAGACGGGCGTGCTCGCCAGGCGTTATGGACTGAGTCGAACGACAGTGGCGAAGTGGCGCTCACGCTTAGGGACGGCGGATGCGCCGATGGGGCCACGCGAGCGTCGCAGCACGGTGCTGACGCCGTTCGAAGAAGCCATGATCGTCGCGTTCCGGCAGCGGACGCAGCTGCCGCTCGACGATGTCCTGGGATGCCTGCGCGACAGCATCCCGAAGCTCACGCGATCGAGCCTGCATCGCTGTCTCGAACGCCATGGCGTCTCGCGGCTGCCGACAAGCGAGGCGACGACGAAGCGCGGCGAGTTCGCACAGACCGCGATTGGCTATGTCCACATCGACATCGACAGCTGCGAACTGCGCCATGCGGACGGAAAAGGGGGGCGGAAGCCCAGGCGATCGGCCGTTACCGCGGCGGCCGAACGACGAAGATTCACGCCGTCTGTGGCGCGCTCGGACGCCTCATCGCGCTCGAAGTGACAAAAATGTTTGATCCCCAAAAGTTGCCCGACTTTTGGGATGAGATCAGGCGGCAACAAAGCGCCCAAAAATCCCGCCCGGCTGAAACGTCGGGCGGTTTTTTTATGCGGATCGAATTCGTTCGGCTGCGCCGTTGCGCCATGCGGAGACTTACGCGGCGCGGCGGAACCCGACGCTTGGGAAGTCGACCGGAACATCCAAAGCCAGATTGATGTAATTGGTGAAGAGATTGAGCGCGACATGGGCGATGATCTCGACGATCTGCCCATCGTCATATCCCGCGGCGCGTAAGGCGTTGATGTCTGCTTCAGTGACCTGGCCGCGACGATCGACCAGTTTCAGAGCGAAGGTGAGGGCAGCCGTTGTCTTCGAATCGGTCGAATGGCCCAGTTGGGCGTCGGCCATCTCCGCGTCGCTCGCGCCCGCATTTTTTCCAAGCAAGGTATGCGCGGCGAGGCAGTAGGAGCAGGCATCGCGGTCCGCGACCGCGACGGCGATTTGCTCGCCGAGCTTGGCACCCAGCGTGCCGGATCCCAGCGCCCCGAACGCTCCCCACATGCTTTTCAAGGCCGCGGGCGAGTTGGCGACGGCGCGAAACATATTGGGTGTCGTGCCGAAAGCCGCCTTGATTTTTTCAAGGACCGGCTTTGCCTCGCCGGTCACGTTAGAGGGGTCCGTGAGTTCAACTCTGGCCATGACAGTCTCCTTTGCGTTTGAGCACCAAGTGACATATGAAGCGAACGGCTCTGCACGCGCGCGTCGCCTCTTCCCGTCCCCGCGCGGGGAGGAGTTCCGCCCGCTGCCGGGCGTCTCGTTTTTGCACCGCGCCCGAGGATCAGGGTCCGCTGGGTTGCGTCATGGCCTGAGCTCCTGCGAGCTCGCGCCCTCGAAGATGTCCCAATTGCGGGCCTGTTGTTGCGGCGGCGCGATTTCATGCTCGGCGCAATCAAGTCGAAGCGCCCGATCGCCGAAGGGTGCATCGACAAAAGCGCAATGATGCTGGGTCTCTGGATCCGAATACACATTCGGCCGAAAATATTTGCAGGTCACGCAGAGGCGCTGTGTCGGTATGGCCTGGCGCAGCTGCAGCCCCCGGATCAGTTTGATCAGCATTCGCAAAAGGCTGATTTGCTCGGCTTCGCTCAAATCCGAAAGTGTGGCGGCAGCGAGTGCCAATGGTGCTGCGTCCAGAGTTGGCGCCACTGCGGCGGGCGGTATCGCCTTAACGATGACGGCGCGGGCATCGTCCGGATCGGGCCGCCGCTCAACAAGGGCTTTGCGTTCAAGCGCGATCACCGAGTCGGTGACCGTCGGTTGGCGGACGCCGAGATGGGCGGCGAGAGCACTGATGCGCAGTCCCTTCGGACGTCCAAGCAGCAGCCGGAGGATCGCGTCCTGCGAGGGATTGAGCCCCCGCGGCGCGCTCGATCGGCGGGCATCGGCCCTGAGCGCTGCGGCGAACCGCTCCAGCCCGACGAGGAGCATTGCTTGCAAGGATGTAGCTTCGCCTGGGTCCATGCCTATTTATAGGACTCCTATATAAAGGAGTCAAGGCGCCACTTCGATGCCAATTCCTCAACGGACCGCGCGCCTCGGCAGCTCGGGCGCGCGCGGTTGGGCCGCCTTCACCGCACTATCGACGTAAGGCTCAAATTTCGCGAAGTTGGCGCGGAACATCTCGACCAGCTTTCGGGCCGTCTCCGCGAATTCCTCGGGATCGTCCCAGGTCTTGGCCGGATCGAGCAAATCGGATTGAAGCCCTGGCACCGCGCAAGGCACCAAAAGGCCAAAATGCGGATCGGTCCGAAAGCTCGTTCCGACAAATAAGGAGCCGTCGAGCGCCGCCGTCAACAGTTTACGCGTAACGTGGATCGGCATGCGGCGGCCCACACCAAATTTGCCACCGGTCCAGCCCGTATTGACGAGCCAACATTCAGCGCGATGGGTCGCGATCAGGTCACGCAGGAGGTTGCCATATTCCGACGGATGGCGCGGCATGAAGGGCGCGCCGAAGCAGGTGGAAAATGTCGCCTGCGGTTCGCTGACGCCTTGCTCCGTGCCTGCAACCTTGGCCGTATAGCCCGATAGAAAATGATACATCGCCTGGGCGCCGTCCAGCTTGGCGATGGGTGGCAAAACTCCGAAGGCATCGCAAGTCAGCATCACGATGTTCTTCGGGTGACCGGCGCGGCCGGTTGTCGACGCATTGGCGATGAAGTCGAGCGGATAGGCGATGCGTGTGTTCTCGGTCTTCGAGGAATCATCAAAATCCGGCACGCGCGTCAAAGGATCGAGCACGATATTTTCCAGGATCGTGCCGAAGCGCTCCGAAGCGGCGTGAATTTCCGGCTCCGCCTCGCGCGAAAGTTTGATTGCCTTGGCATAGCAACCCCCTTCAAAATTGAAAATGCCCTCTCCGCCCCAGCCGTGCTCGTCATCGCCAACCAAGGTGCGGGACGGATCGGCCGAAAGGGTCGTCTTGCCGGTTCCTGAAAGGCCGAAGAAAAGCGCCGTATCGCCATTCGCACCAACATTGGCGGAGCAATGCATTGGCATCACGCGCTTGGCGGGCAGCAGAAAATTAAGATAGCCGAACACCGCTTTTTTGATTTCGCCGGCATAGCTCGTGCCCCCGATGAGCACGATTTTCCGGCTGAAATCCACTGCAATGACCGTTTGCGATCGGCAGCCATGGCGGGCCGGATCCGCCCTGAACGACGGCAAATCGAGAATCGTCAAATCGGCGAGAAAGCTTGCCAATTCCTGCCGCGGCGGCCGGATCAGCAGGTTGCGGATGAACAGGGAATGCCACGCATATTCGGTGAACACGCGAACTTTCAGCCGATGCGCCGGCTCGGCTCCCCCGTAGAGATCCTGGGCGAACAGATCTATTCCGCTTGCATGTGCGAGCATATCCGCATGGAGCGCAGCGAAATGCTCCGGCGCCATCGCATTGCTGTTGTCCCACCAGATCGAAGTTTGGGTTAGCGCATCGCGGACAATGAACTTGTCTTTGGGGGAACGTCCGGTGTGGGCTCCTGTTTCCGCAGCCAAGGCGCCGCCTGTCGCGACCACCGCTTCCTTCCGCTCGATCGCTTCCTCATAAAGGCGGGGCGCATCCAAATTGTAGGAAATGCTTCTCGCATTCTTGAGGCCAAAACTGGCTGCGTCCGATGCCGAATTGAAGGAACCGATCTCGTGCATTCTCTCCTGCCTCTGCGCTGCGGGGACTCACCTCGGACAAGCCGATGCTACAAGCGCTTACCGATGCCGCGAACGTAGTCCTATCAACTCTCCGGCGCCGGTTTCGTTGCAGCTCGGCGTGAAGTTTCGACAAGGACCGCCAAAGTGTCGCGCAGTTCCTGGAGGTTATGAACTGGATTTGGAAACACGATGCGCGCGGTTTGATCAGCGAAACCCAAATCCACCCCTTCGGGATCAAGACCTGTCGCCTGCCATGCGCCCTCGCCCTTGCCCGCAAGGACGGTCGCAAACAGGTTCAACACATTTGGACCTTTTGCATTGATCTGGGCGAGCGCCTGTGTTTCGGCCTCGATCAAGGCTCCAGCACCTTCGATCGAGGTGCCGATGGCATCGGCGTTAAAATGCGCCGCCCGGCCAAACCCGCCGTTCAGATGCACCTGATCCATCGTCACCAGCCAGAATGAAAAATCCGCAAAATCGGCGTAGAGCGCGGATTTCGGATGCCGCGCGAGAAAACGCGTCTTCAGCGCCGCGCGACGTTCCGGATCGGAAATAACTTGACCTGTACCGATGATCGTAATGCGCGGATGGGCGAGCGGATCGCCCACGCCGGTTTGCACAAGGAGGATCGAAAGATGGGGATCGGCCTCCAGATGCCGGGTATGGGCGGCAAGCCGCGACAAAAGCAAAATCGGGCTGCCGTCCGGCGCGGTCGCGACGTTGACAAGACTGGCAAAGGGAAAACTTTGGCGCGGCACCAAGGTCGCAAGAGCGCCGGCCCGAATCGTGCGCAGCAATTCCTTGGCTTGCGCCAAGGCATCATAGGTGTCCGGCCCTGCGGCAGGCGGCAACTCTTCGCCCATCACCGACTGCATTTCCTCTGGCGCCACATTCGCCCGGTGCCTCGCTCAGAGAGAGGCCGACTTTTTGGCCGGCCTCTCAATTTAAATTTCTGCATCGCCAGCGCATAAGCAGAGTAGGAGGATAACCACTTACCGCCAGAACAACGCAAGCAGAATTATGATGGGAATCGGCACGCCGAGAAGCCAAAGCAGAACACTGCGCCCCATGGAAAAGCTCCTATGTTGTTGGTGCGCCCTGAACGTGTTGGTACTGGAAGGGTTCCGCGAGCATCGCAGCAATGGTCGACAGTGCACGGGACGCGGCCAAGTTTGCCGCGCGGTGCAAATGCGCCCGCGCAAATTTGGTTCAGGACCCCAGGGCGCGCTTCGCCACGCGGAGTTTGACTGGTTCCTGCCGCAGAAGTCCCCAGGATCTAGCAATGTGAAACGTTGATGAAATTCCGGCATCACGCGCGAAGGATGCAGGGCTCAGCGGCAGGCCGTGAATTTTTCCGTCGACGGGAACGCCGTGAGCCATCCCGTCAATGCTATAATGCTCGACAACGACTGTCCCCGAACTATCGCGCCAGGATATGCGTGTCTGGCCATCGACTTCGTCTTCCCTCGCATCCGTCTCGTCGACTTGATGGATGTCGATCCATTGCCTGACCAGCGCCGACGCATTGGCCGGTGTGACGACGTCGTCGTGGCTGCCGTGCCAGACTGAAATTTTTGGCCAGCGCTTTTGCCCCGGCGACACTTGCCGCACGAGATTACCCCATTCCTGGGACGTACGGCCTTGCACATAGGCCATGGCCTTCATCGCTTCGAAAGTGCCCGAGGCGGCTCCATAAGGAAGGCCTGCGATGATCGCGCCGGCGACAAACAGATCGGGGAAAGCCGCCAGAAGAGCGCAGGCCATGGCCCCGCCGGCGGAAAGGCCCGTCACAAAGACGCGCTTGCGGTCCAACTTATGATCAAGCAGCATTGTTTCGACCATGGCGCGGATCGATGCGAGTTCCCCGTCGTCAGGCCGAATATGCTTTTCTTCGAACCAGTTGAAGCAATTTTGCGAATTGTTCTTACATTTCTGTTCTGGAAAAAGAACTGCGAACCCATGTTGCTGAGCCAGCGCGGACCAACCGGTGCCCTGGTCATATTCCCGTGCTGTCTGCTGACAGCCATGCAAGGCCACGACCAACGCCGACTTCTTGGATTTGGGTGGAACACAGGAAAGCATCCCCAGATTGCCCGGATTGGAGCCGAATTGCTCGCTTTGATGCATTGGGTGGATTTACTCCCGACTCTTTCGAAGTGACGCCTGCGACCTCGCGTTAGCCGGGCAGACCCAGGTCACAACGTCACGTCGATGGCTCAAATTTGCATTGGATGAAGGCGCGGGTGAGGCGACGGCATGCGTAGTCCCACGCAAACCACGTGCCCAATCGAGAAGCAAGACCTATTCGGGAAAAACTTGGCGCCGCCTAATTGATTGGCATCAACGATCAGTTTGAAGCGGTACCGCCATGCGCAAGCGAAATCCCTCCGGGGCGAATTCGACTTTGACATCCGCCCGAATCTGCTGCGAAAGCACGCGCTTGAGAAGCATCGACCCGAAACCGTCGCGCGACGGAGGTGTTACCGGCGGGCCACAGAATTCGACCCATTCGCAGAGAAGTGCGGGTTCTCCATCCTTGTCGATCAAGACCCAGCCAACCTCAATGCGGCCTTCTTCCTTCGCCAAGGCCCCGTGCCGGACGGCATTGGTCGTCAGTTCATGAACCGCCATGCCCAAGCGGCACCGCAATTTGCGAGGGCAGTTCGACAGCCGGCCCCGAGAGATGAATCCGAAGGCCAAGATCGTCGGAATAAGGGCCAAGCTCCTGGGTCAGCAATTGCTGGAAGGAAATCGATTGCTGAAGCTGTTCGGTCATGACTGCATGGGTCTTGGCCAGCGAAGCAATGCGCCCGGCGAAGGCTTCCTGGAACGCCTCGATGGTCGCCGAGCTTTTCGCCGTCGTGTTCATCACGCCTTGCACAGTCGCGAGCGTATTGCGCACCCGATGGTGCAATTCGCGGATCAGCAGAGCTTGCCGCTGCTCAGTGCGCACATGATCCGTAACGTCATTGCCTTCGATAAAGATTCCGGTAACCTCGCCGTTGGTGCCCAGGATCGGCTGCGCGACGAAATCGATGTAATGCTCCTCAAGCTCGCAATCCGGCGCATCCTGCAAGAAAATGCGCGTCTTGCGGCCGACATGAACTTCCCCGGTCTCGAATATTTTGTGCAGAATGCGGGGATAGTCCTGCCCTTCGGACTCCGGCAATCCTTCCCGTAAAGGCTTACCAATGAGATCGCGACCTCCGGCCAGCATCAGAAACGGCAATGTTGACCAATTCGAACACAAGATCGGGCCCGCGCAAGACGCACATGAAGCTCGGGGCCTGCATGACCAAGCGCCGCAGATGATGGACAGTCGCCAAAAGCGTCTGATTGAGCACCTGCACGGACCCGGCCATTTGCACGAGTCCCTCGCGAGGCTGTGGCGCCGGCGGCAGACCCGTCAAATTCTTCGATGGCTGAAGTTCTGAAATATCCTGAGCATTCTTGAGCAGATATTCGACCTTACCGTCCTTGTCGCGGATCGGTACATGGGTGCAGGTCCATAGACGCTCCTCGGCTCGGCCATTGATCGACACTGCGTAGGAGACCGACGGAAGCACGTCGACGACCCCGGTGTCCCGTACGCGGGTCGACGAGGCCTGCAAGATCGTTGGCTTTCGCCGGTGGCCGGAAAGGCCTTGAAATAATTGAAACCGATCAGAGCGTCGCGCGGCTGCAGGGTCGCGTCAAGAAAAGCTTGATTCAAGGCGACGATCGTAAAATCCCGGTCCATCACAAGGAATGGCGTCGGAACGCTATTGAAAATGGCCTCGAAATCCAACTTTCTCTCCTCCTGCCCCTTTCAGCTTAGGCAAACGGCTGATGAACCCGGTCGATCTCATCCTCGCTGCGGCCTTCGCAATACTTTGGGGTCGGCGACTAGGATGATCTGTCGCGAACAGGCGGTTGTGGCAAGGGAGGACACACTATAGAAAAGCACGCTAATCATATCAATTATCGTAAAGGGTTGACATTTGCAGCCTCGCTCCATGAGGTACCAAACCTGACCCGCACCGAAGCGGTGCTGGATCACCGAACAAAGACGAGCTACCAATCGTTGCGTAGACGGCGCGCCCTATTGCCGTGCCTTGGCCGTTGAACGCCCCCGCAGGCAAAGCGTTCGTTTGCGGGCCGTGCGCGCCTCAATTCGCTGAAGAAATGTGACTATGCCTTCGCATCGAGCGCCCTGTCCGCCCCGGCGACCATGTTTTCCTGGTCGATGGGATCATCGTTTGTATTTCGCGCCTATTTCCAGTCGATCCGGCAGGACGCGAAATATAATTACCGCTCCGACCGGCTTGCCAACCGGGGCCGTGCGGCTCTTTTGCACCAAGCTCTTTCAGTTCGTGCGCGACGGCGCGAGCGGGATCAAGCCGACCCACCTGGCGATCATTTTCGACAAATCCGAAAACTCATTCCGCAAGGAACTCTATCCCTCCTACAAAGCCAATCGCTCGGAACCGCCGGAAGATTTGATTCCGCAGTTCCCGCTCATGCGGGCCGCCGTGCGCGCCTTCGGCCTGACGCCCGATCGAGCAGGACCGTTACGAGGCCGACGATCTGATCGCGACCTATGCCTGTCGAGGCGCGCCAGCTGCGGTGCCGATGTTCTGATCATTTCCGCCGACAAGGATTTGATGCAGCTCATCGGGCCCGGGCGTTGCCATGTATGACCCGGCCTCGGGCGAAGCGGGCGCCAAGGGCGCGCGCGAGGAGCGCAAGATCGGCGTCGAAGAGGTTCTGCGCCTATTTCGGCGTGCCGCCCGGAAAAAGTCGTCGATGTTCAGGCGCTGGCCGGCGATTCGACCGACAATGTGCCGGGCGCGCGCGGCATCGGCCTGAAGACCGCGGCGCAGCTCATCACCGAATATGGCGATCTCGAAACTCTGCTCGCCCGCGCTGGCGAGATCAAACAGCCTAAACGCCGCGAAACATTGACCGATCCCGAAAGCGTCGCGCTGATCCGCCTCTCGAAGCAGCTCGTCTCGCTTGTGCGCGACGTGCCGCTCGAAGTGCCGCTCGATTCGCTCGGCCTCCATCGCCGGATGGAAAAACGCTCGTCGCCTTTCTCAAGGCGATGGAATTCACAACCATCACCAAGCGCGCCGCTGAAGCCTATGCCATCGATGCGGCGGCGATCGAACCCGATCCGGCATCTCGCCGGGCGCGGCCGGCTGGCGCGGCCGCAATGGCGAGAATTAAGGTGACCGAGGCAGATCCAGCGTCGCCGGAAAGCGCCGCTGCCGCGGCGGCGCCCAAACGCAACGCCCGCTACGGCGAGCCGTCGCAACGCCGCTCATCGCCACCGGCCCCGGCCAGCTTGCCGACAGCCCGCGCCGCCGAGGCGCGCCGGGCGGCTTCGATACCAAAACCTATGAGACGATCTCGAGTTTCGAAAAGCTCGACGCATGTATTCCGCTGCCTTCGAAGCAGGCGTGATCGCGATCGACACCGAAACCTCTTCGCTGCAACCGATGCAGGCCGAGCTCGTCGGCATCTCCTTTTGCGTCACGCCGGGGCGCGCCTTCTATATGCCTCTGCGCCATCGCGGCGAAGGCGGCGGCGATCTGTTCGGTGGTGGCGAACTCCTGCCTGGGCAATTGCCGGCCGACGAGGTGCTCGCCCGCCTCAAACCTCTTGCTCGAGGACCGCGAGTGTCCTCAAGATCGCGCAGAACATGAAGTTCGACTGGCTCATCTTCAAGCAGCGCGGCATCGAGGTGCAGCCGGTCGAAGACACTTTGCTCTTATCCTATGTGCTCGACGCGGGCCGCACCGATCATGGAATGGACGTGCTCAGCGAAAAACATCTTGGCCACAAGCCGATCCAATTCGGCGAGGTTGCGGGCTCGGGCCGCACCTTCATCGGATTCGCGCGCGTGGCCATCGACAAGGCGACCGAATATTCGGCCGAGGATGCCGACGTCACCTTGCGTCTGTGGCGGGTGTTGAAGCCGCGCCTTCCGGCCGAACACATGACCCATGTCTATGAGACGCTGGAGCGGCCGATGATCGAGGTCTTGGCGCGGATGGAACGGCGCGGGATCATGATCGACCGCGCCATCCTCGTCGCGGCTCTCCGGCGAATTCGCGCAGGACATGGCGCGGCTCGAAGACGACGATCCACGAACTTGCCGGCGAAACATTCAATCTCGGCTCGCCGAAGCAGCTTGGCGATATTCTGTTTGGCAAGATGGGGCTTGCCCGGCGCCAAGAAAACCGCGACCGGCGCCTGGTCGACCGCCGCCGGCGTGCTCGACGATCTCGCCGAGCAAGGCAATGAACTCGCCGCCCGGATCCTCGATTGGCGGCAGCTTTCCAAGCTCAAATCGACCTATACCGATGCCCTGCCCTCCTTCGTCAATCCGGCGACGGGGCGCGTGCACACATCCTACGCGCTCGCCGCGACGACGACCGGCCGGCTGTCTTCATCCGACCCCAATCTGCAAAATATTCCGGTGCGCAACGAAGCCGGGCGCAAAATCCGCCGGCCTTCATCGCGCCGGAAGGCCACAAACTGATCTCGGCGGATTATTCGCAGATCGAATTGCGGCTGCTGGCCCATATCGCCGATATTCCGCAATTGAAAGCGGCCTTCGCCGAGGGCCAGGATATTCACGCGATGACCGCCTCGGAAATGTTCGGCGTGCCGATTGAGGGCATGCCGCCGGAAGTGCGCCGCCGCGCTAAGGCGATCAATTTCGGGATCATCTATGGCATTTCGGCCTTTGGCCTTGCCAATCAACTCGAGCATTCCGCGCGAGGAGGCGGGCGCCTATATCAAGCGCTATTTCGAGCGCTTTCCAGGCATTCGCAGCCTATATGGACCAAACGAAAGAGTTCGTGCGCGAAAACGGTTATGTCACCACGATCTTTGGCCGCAAATGCCATTATCCGCGCGATCACCGCCTCAAATCCTTCGGAACGCGCTTTCAATGAACGCGCCGCGATCAATGCGCCGATTCAGGGCTCCGCCGCCGACATCATCCGCCGTGCCATGGTCCGGATGGATGAGGCCTTGGAGCAAGCCAAGCTCTCGGCCCAAATGCTCTTGCAGGTCCATGACGAGCTGGTTTTCGAAGTGCCCGACGCCGAGGTCGCCGCCACCATCGATGTCGTGCGCAAAGTGATGGCCGATGCGCCGCATCCTTTTTTGCAGCTTGCGGTACCGTTACAGGTCGATGCCAAGGCGGCGCAGAATTGGGACGAAGCGCATTGAGAGGAGCGCACGTCAAATGATGTGTTTGTCGGGATGCAGGCGGTCACGGCTGGATTCAGGCGGCCGCTTTGACCCAAAGCGGGAAGTTCGATCTACCGCTGCTATGCGCCACTAGCGGACTTCGCGGGCTGGATCGCCAAGGCGCTCACAGGGCACGAAGACCAGAGCTCTTCCTCCCGAGCGGGGGCAAACTGTGCTAAGAATCCGGTGGGTCCAGGGCCAAGGGCCTTATCGGCACGAAGGGAGGGACCAAATGCGTTACGTTCTTGCTGCGATCTTCATTTGCGCGGTCGGTATGCCCGCGGAGTCCGCTCTGCCAACGGTCAGCTCCAATTCGCTTTCGGTGTTGAAAGGGAACCCAATAGTGCATGTAGTGAGGCGCAATCGCCCGCACTATCATCGTCACAGCCGCAGCGGCGGCGGCATCCATCCTTTGGTCGGAAGCGGTGACTACTAAGTCGGAAGAGAAGCCATAGTGCTTCGATTGCGGCGCGAGTCGTCGGACACCGTAGCGGTAAGACGGAATAGATAGCTGTTTTTCAATGGTCAGGCGTGGCAGCATCAACTCCATCTGTTCGGATGGTGGCGATGGTTTTCCGGTCGCCGATGACTGCAGCATCGCAGACGACCGCGTCGAACCGTTCATTGACGCTCCGACTAAGTTCGGCGAACGACCCCTATAGGTCAATTCGCCCGTATCGGAGTTTGTTTCGGCGGGGCGGCTTGTCCTTCAACTCCGAAAATTGGGCGGCGCCCCGCCAATTACGCAGAGCGCCAGGAGCCGACATTCGGTCAGACACGATGGATGGCAGGAAATGGCCGTAAGCAGCCCGTCTTCTCTTTCGACGCTGGGAGTTCGGCTCGAACTCGGACCGTATTGAAACTTGTAGTAGTCTTGATAAAGTCCACAGCTATTGCCGAAATGGATTTCTACAAAAACCAGGCCTTTGCGGCTTTGTTCAAACTAATTCACGATCTCCGCGAACCCCGACCAACGCCTGATCGGGCGCTCGCCTCGTGCTCTTGTCAGATCAAAACTGAGGTCCCTTTTGCCGAAAATATGGGGTCCCGTTTCGTCGATCATCGACAGATTGAGGCACCGAACGCTGCCTAAATCGATCATGTCGTTGAATTTGATTGTTCGCGTCCAATTTTGGCCACTCTAGCGGCCTCCAGCTAATAAGGCGCTTCCGCAGCCTGAAGTATAACAATAACGGTTGAGAAATTTAGGCAGCGATTATCCGAACACCGCATCTCTGGCCGGTCGCGACGCTCCGCATTGTTCGGCGCCGGCCTGGCCTCGTTACAGGGACCTCAAGAGGAAACCATATGAAGAAGATCGTCGCACTTGGCCTGGCAGCCGCCCTTTTACTCAGCTCAACGTCCGCATTCGCTTTTCACAGAAAGCCGAAAGCGCATCTCACATACTCCCCTGACCGTGTCCTGGTCGTCCACAAGGCCAATCGGGATCTTATTTACATTCCACTTGTGACCCCTCTCTTCGACCAAGTTGTCATTCCGGTCCTGAATGGCGTCACGTTCGCAATCGTATCAGGATCGACAATGGTGTTTGGCGGCGTTGAATACGTTTTGACCAATCTTGCTCATCCGCCGCATTCGTGCGTCGCGAAAGACAGCTCATTGTATAGCTGTCAAGGGTAGGTTTCATCGACCCCTTATCGAGAATTCACGAGCCTCCTCGCGCCCACGTGGAACTCATTGCGACAGCGAGCCCGCGGCTCCCGCACTGAGGCCGGAGCCGTTGAGGGTCGTTAGTCCCGCGTTGTCCTCAGACGAGGCCGCGCAAACCGCCTTTAGTGCCGCGCGGATGCGCCGTCGGCTCCGTCAATCTGTTGGCCGATCAGCGCGATGGCCCGCTCATAGACCGTCGCCGCATTCCAGGCCTGGATCGCCGCGAAATTGGCTTCGCCGGGCTGGTATCCCGCGCCCGCCTGCCAGCCATGGGCCTTGAGGAAATTGGCCGTGGAGGTCAGCGCGCCGGCCGGGGTTTCGAGACTTCCGCCAGTGCCGTATTCGAGGATGGTCTTGGGC
This sequence comes from uncultured Alphaproteobacteria bacterium, assembly GCA_963785995.1. GTDB lineage: Bacteria > Pseudomonadota > Alphaproteobacteria > Rhizobiales > Beijerinckiaceae > Methylocapsa. Next base: position 103,477 of record CAWAXL010000035.1, on the reverse strand, counting down.
AAAAACTGGGTCTGGCCGATCTCGCCATGCATGGAGCCGCGCGAACTGGCCGAGAGAACCCCGCGATCGATCAGAGTCCAGAGCTGCATAGAGCTGATCGGTGAAATAGGCCGACCGGCGGCAGTCATAAGCGAGCGTGGCCACGGCCGACAGGGTGTTCTGGTTTCCGTGCTCTCTGCCAAAGCCCGTCTCCATTCCCCAAATGGCCAGGAGCGGCCCCGGCGGAACGCCGTAGCGCTGCTGGATAGACGCAAAGAGGGCTGCATTGGAGTGCTTGAGCGCCCGTCCGCGCGAGGCGATCACCGAGCCGCCCCGCTTGGCCAGAAACTGATCGAGCGACAAATGGAAGCTCCGCTGGCCACGGTCGGCCGCGATGGTGGCCGTTGCATAATTGGTGGCCAAAAGGGCTGCGACAGAAGAAGCGCTGACGCCCCTGGCCCTGGCTTCCTCGGCGAACTGCCTCTTCCATGCCTCGAAGCCGGCCGCTGTGTTCCCGCACTGTGCGGCGTCCGCTTTGCTGGCCATGCCCACGAGCGCCACCAAGGCTGCGATGATAGCTGTCTTGAACTGCCCGCCCTTTGTCATTCAGAACTCCGAGGTGTGATCGCCGATTCCCGCATTGTTCAAGGTCTGTGCGTTAATGTCAAAAATTAGCCGCGCCGCCCGGCGAGGCCCCCCTCCAAGCGGGCGGACGTCGAGACAATTCCTCGATTATAGGGGTAAGTCCCAGCCCTTGGCCGGCGTAACGGCAACGCTTGGCGCAGGGCATCCAAATCCGCCTGGACCGGCTGATTCGACAGAGCCAAGGACCGTCCTAGACCTCGCAGAACGCGCTCACCTGCTCCGGCAAATCGGCGCCGACGCATTTCAAAGCCCGCGACGCGCAGAATCGCCCGTGCGGGGCTCATGGTGACGGCGAGCCGCGTATAGGGGTTGAGGACCGGCGGCTTCAGCCATTCGAAACCGCCGCGCGACAAGGGCCCGTTCCAGCCTGCCAGCGCGTCATGCCGGTCGCGGCAGCGCGCGGCCGCCTCCGCCGGCGAGGAGGTCGAGAAAGCGGCTGGCCGCAAGCCGCGCTTCCCACTTCGGACGGCTCGGCATCCAATCATTGGCCGCGCTCGTCTCGTGCTGACGCGTCTCGAAACTATCCTCGGTTCGCTCGATCACGCAGCGCTCGCCCGGCACGCAGCCGATCAGCGTATAGATCACCGGCCGCGCCACCGGCGTCTTCTCCAACGCGCTTTTCGCGGCGGCATAGGTTGGACAGGTCTCGAAGACCTGGCGCAGCAATTGATCGGGCGGCATGTGGCGAACATTGGCCCATGTATGAATTGCATTGGCCGCAAGGTCGTAAAAGCGCAGCCACGGATGGTGGGTGCGACGCCACATCGGCGCCTGGTTGACGCAAGCCGCGAACCGGCTCGGCGCCATCGCTGTCAGGACGCCCGCATAGCCAGCCCAGGTGACGCTGAAATAGTCACCCGCGGGGGCGGTTGTACGAGACGACATCCGTATGGCGGCCGAGCCCGGGAAACGGCCAATCAAGCGTGCGTGCGAGCCAGGGCACGCCCTCTTCCTCGCGCGCGAGCGAGGTGCATCCCCACAGGTACGAGCCGTTTAGAAACCAGACTCCCGGATAGCCGAGCATCGCCGCGATTTGCGCGATTTCCGGCACATAGGGCGAGCAGGACCGGGTCAGCCAGCGGCGCGCCGCGCCATCCAACGCCGGCAGGAAGGGCGTGACTGCACGCGGAAACACCGTGAGGCAGTCGTCGCGCAGCGCCCGCGCGCGATCGCGGCTAAGCTCGGCATGTCGGAGAGGCCCGCCGTCGCCGACATCGATCATGGAAATGGCTGGCATGACGGCCCTCATAGCTGCTCATCGAGGCGCCCGACGCATTTGGCAGCGCCAGCGAGCAATAGACCAAAAAAACCAAACTTAAAATTATACCCAAACTCACGCTTCCGCTTTATTCCGGCATTGTATCAAACCGCGCATAGCCCGCGCCTTTGCGCAGAGTATCAATCGTACCAAAATGTTTCACGTGAAACATTTTGGTACGATAGGCAAAGATGCGGACCCGCCGATTTCGGCGGGACGCCCCTTGGACGCGAGGCTTGTGGCGGCAAGCGACGCCGACTAAACCTTCGCCCGCAGCGAACGGACGTCATTGCGGCGCGCGAAGCCTTTTCGAACCGGCTCGGCGGGAGATATCGAAGCCATGCTACCACGTCGCCGGATCGCTTTCTTGCATGTGATGTTGACGTCCGGATTTTTTTTTCTGACGGTTGCGTTTGCTTTGATCGCGGTCGTCGCGCTGACGCTGCGTTTTGCCGAACGCCCGCAGGTGCTCAAAGTGGCGGTCGGCCCCGCCGATGGCGACAACGCCAAGCTCATCGCGGCGATTGCCCGTCGTCTGGAGCAGAGTCGCGGCCGCGTTCGGTTTACGATCCTTCCTGTCGAAGATCTGACCCAAAGCGCCGAAGCCCTGGAACAGGGCCGCGCCGATCTGGCTGTCATTCGGAGCGATGTGTCTATTCCCGCCAACGGTGCGACCATTGTCATTCTGCACAATGATATCGCGCTTCTTGCCGCAGCGGCGGGCTCGAAGATCACCAAGGTCCCCGATCTTGCCAAGAAGCGGGTCGGGATTCTCCCGGGACGAAAAGCGAATGCTTCGCTGCTCGATGCGATCCTCGCTGAATACGGAATCGCTCCCGACACTGTTCAGAATATCATGCTGTCAACAGACGATTTGGCACAAGTTGTGGCGCAGAAAGGAGTTGATGCGATCCTCGCCGTTGGCCCCTTACGCGGTCACTCGATTGAAATCGCGACGGCCGCCTTGATGGCGCGCAATCACGCGCTCGTTTTGATCCCGGTCGACGCCGCAGAGGGCATCGCGGCCAGAAACCCTGCCTATCAAAAAGGCGACGTTCCCGCCGGGTTTTTCCACGGCGTTCCGCCCCAACCCAAGGAGGATTTGGCAACCCTTTCGGTCGCAATTCGGCTTGAAGCACGCCAGAACCTCTCGGAGGAGATCGGAACAGCGCTCACCAAACGCCTCTTTGCGATGCGGCGTTCGCTGCAGGCCGAGGTGCCGATCGCCGCATTCATGGAAAAGCCCGACACCGCGAAGGATTCCGCCGAAGCGGTTCACGCCGGCGCCGCGGCCTATTACGATAACGACGAAAAAAGCTTCATGGATCAATATGGCGACTGGCTCTACATCGGCGCCATGCTGCTCAGCGGATTGGGTTCGATGGTCGCCGCCATGTTTGGTCTGACCAAGGCGCGGGCCCGCAAATCGGCTTTGGCTCTTGTCGATGAGTTGATCGAAATCAAGCAGGCCGCCCATGCGGCGAAGGAAATTTCGCAACTGAATGGATTCGAATCGCAAATCGAAGACTTATCGACAAAAGGTTTGCGCTTTGCGCGCGACAATAATTTCGACGAGGCGGGTCTTGCGGCGCTCAGACTCGCGATAGACGAAGCTCGGCGGGCCATCGGCGACCAGCGCAAAGAGCTTGAAGCAAGACCATCGATTGTTGTCGATAACACTTTGGCACCCTCACCTCGCGCGCGAACATGATCGCGCGGCCCGGATCTGGTGCAGAAAGCCGTCTATGCGAAAATACATCGTCATTGCCGCGTTGGCCCTCATGGCCGCAGGCGGCGGGGCCGCCTTGTATCTCGCTATTTTAGCGTTCCTGCATGAGCGGCACGAGCAGCAAGAAAATCGCTTCATTCAGGCCGCCATCGGCGCTCCCGCCATTAACCCCGACCTGCCGATGGTGCTCATCATTGGCGACAGCATATCGGTGCCTTACACCGTGCCGGTAAGGCTCAGGTTAGAAGGCATCGCAAACATTTTCCATCCCATGGAAAATTGTGGCGGCACGCTCAAAATACTTCAAAAGCTCGATGGCTGGCTCGCGTCGACAAAATGGGCGGTGATCCATTTCAATGCGGGCCTGCATGACCTGGCGCATGTCCAATATGAAAATGTTGCTCCCGGAAAGCAAAAAATGGTTCCCGTCGGACAAGGCCCCCGCTGGGTTTCCCCCGAATCCTATCGCGCCAACCTTGAGAAGATTGTCGAACGGCTCAGGAAGACGGGCGCGAGGCTAATCTTTGCCACGACGACGCCGGTTCCGGTTGGCGAGGCAAATCGCCTCCCCGAAGATGTGGCGCTTTATAATCAGGCCGCCCTCTCGGTGATGCGCAAAAACAATGTCCAGATCGACGATCTGAACGCGGTCAGCGTGGAGAGTGCGGGCCGATTCCAAATGCCGCGGGATGTACATTTCCTTCAGCAAGGCAGCGACATCCTCGCCGATCAGGTGGCTGCAAGTATCAAAACCGCACTCCCGAGCAAGCTCCTGCCATGACCTTGGAGTAAAGTTGCAGCGATTCGCCGAAAGGTCCGCTCATGAACGAGATTCATTCTCTTTTTATCATTGGCCTCATCGCTGTTCTGGCCCCCTTGCTAGCGCGGTTGCCTCCCTTCATCCGATCGCCCGTGGTCGTCCTGGAATTGCTGCTCGGAATATTGATCGGCCCAAGCGGCGCAGGCTGGGTGACCAGCCAAGGCGCCATCGGATTTCTCGGTGAAATCGGTCTCCTCTTTTTGTTTTTTCAGGCCGGCTTCGAGTTCAGTCCCGACAAAATTGGAGCCACTCCGCTTCGATTCGGCGCGCTCGCATGGCTCGTTTCCTTAGGCTTGGCCAGTGTTTTTGTAGGATTGCTTTATCTGGTCGGATTGGTTCAAGCGCCCTTGCTTGTCGCGGTGGTGTTGCCCACGACCGCCTTTGGCATGCTCATTCCCATTCTCCGTGATACCGGCGACCTGGACAGCAATTTTGGCCGCTATGTCCTCGGTGCGGCGGCAATCGGCGAACTGGGGCCTATTATCCTGGCCCCGCTCGCGTTGGCGCATGCGCATCACCACCTCCATCAGAACTCTCTTGACTATTGTTTTTCTGGCCATCGCGATCGGCGCGATCTTTTTCGCAAGGAGCCTCCGCTCGGACAGACTGTCGATCCTGATCAGACGATGGTTGCGGGATAGATCGATTTTACCGGTCAGAATTTCGATCTTGATTCTCCTAGGGCTGGTCTCGCTTGCCACTGAGCTCGGGATGGAGATGGTTCTTGGAGCCTACGCGGCCGGAATAGTCATCGCAATGCTCGTGCGCGACACGAGAGCGGAGATCCTCGAGGATCGTCTAACATCAATCGGCTCGGGATTTTTCGTGCCCTTGTTTTTCATAACAAGCGGTGTTGAATTCGATCTGCCCGCACTCGCGACCAGTCCCGCGAGCCTTGCCCGCCTTGTCCTTTTTTGCGCGGGCTTTCTGTTCATCCGCGTTGTTCCAGTTGTCTTGTACAGGCGGGTGTTGCCGGAGCGCGATTTACTTCCACTGGCACTTTTCTCGTCCACCACACTGCCGCTTGTCGTCGCGGTGACCTATTTGGGCGTGCGAACGGGCGACATGCTGCCGGAGAATGCCACCGCGCTTGTGGGCGCCGCCGTCCTAACGGTCGCCATTTTTCCAAGCCTTGCTATTTTGCTGAGGTCGAAATCAGAAGAGGGGCGCCCAGAAGGCCCGGTGGCCCTCGCCGCCCGCCGCCTCGCCGATTTGGCGGCGGCGCAGTTTTCCCGGTTCGTTGTCTTCGTTACAGAGAGAGCCGGTGGAAAACGGGATAGCTAAGGCTTTTTACGGTTCGCCCAAACTGCCTTGTATCGAGTCTCTGGCGGCTTCGACAGGATCGCCCCGGCACCCTCGAGCGGGATGAGGAAAAGTGGAAACCGGTTTTCCGCCCGCATCCCGCTCTAAGCTTTTGGAATCGATCCCGTTCATGATTTTGGATTGAGTCAATCCAAAATCATCGTGATCTAATGCTCCACATGGGAACCCGTGAACGAGCCGCGCATGCCGCGAGCAGATTGCCGGAGCCAAAACCGGATGTCGCGGCCTTCCCGCGCGGGGATCGCATAGTAAGGCGGCGGATCATGGTGGGGCATTGCTGGCGGCGCGCTCAGCAGGCCCGTCAGGCGGCGCGTCGCGGCGGCCCAGGAGAGTCGCTCGGCCACCTTGGGGTCGTCACGCGGTTCCTCCGCCATCGCCTTGTGCCAGCAGGCGGCAAACTCCGTGTCCGTCTCAAACACCAGGCAATTGTCAAACTGCTCGAAGAAACGGTTCGACGGGTGCCTGGGCAGGATCACCCATTTCCGCATCGCCAGCGCCTCCGCCGTGGTCGTACAGAGCACTTCGCTGGTCGAACAATTGATGAAGACGCGGTAGGGGGCAAGGCAACGCCATGGCGTCGCGGTGCCTCCGCGCAGTACGGCGGCGACACCATAGGCTGACTCCTGCGCCCGGATATAGTTTAAGTCGCCGCTGCCGAAGAGATCGATGTGCGAAACTCCAGCCGTCTTCAAAAGACGGAAGGCATGATGCAGGCCCTTCTCCGGGATCAGCTTGCCAATAAAATACGCGCCCCGCGTCGGACCCGAGTTCTCCGGCGCGGCGAAGAAATTCGCCCCCACGCCATTCAGGCTCACCATCGGTTCCCCCGGCTCCCGCAGAAACGGGGCGGCGGAGACGACGGAGAAACTATGGTCGCAAATCCGCCGGCTGAGAACCCTCGTCATCGCCCGCGACAAGGGACGTATCCAGCGGCCGGTGCGAAGGCCGACGAACGCCGGGAAATTCGTGTGCAGAAGGCTGATGACGAGCGGAAACCGATGCTTGAAACCGAATGCGGAAAAATCGAGCCATCTGCCGTCGAAGAAGTGCCGCTCGAGCTCTTCCAGAATCAGCGTCCGATGGCGGCGAAGCACGCTCGCGATCGGCGCGGCTGGGAGGGGCAGCGCCCAGGTTGCATTGAAGCGGACGGGGTAGAAAACAATGTTTGGCCGATGCGGACGGAGTGCGTCCGGCAACCACGCTTCGATTTCCCTGACCTGTGCCTCCGGGTCGGCAAAGCTTCGCCCATATTCCCGCTCCTGCTCCTCGGGCGCAAACCAGGGAAGATAGAGCGTCGTGGGCCAGCCGGACTCGACGAGGCTCGCGGCGCGGATCAACGGGTTGACGCTCGTACCCGTCAGATTCGGGATAGCCGACACCGTGACGATGCCGACATCGCGTGGCGGCGCGCTGCCATGCAGTTGCGACGGATCGGTTTTGATCAACGGCGCCAGCATGCAACCGCGATTCCTAATGGAGACCAGGCCGTCGACATCGAATTGGCTCTCGCAGCGAGGCGGCATGGGGTTTAACGTTCGGGCTTTCAGGCTTTTCCGAATCGATGGGATCTTACGGCAAAAGAGCCAGAGACATGAACCCCTGAGCGCTTCCGTGTCGAGCGCTGATCAGAACGGATGATATTGATAGAGCCAGGTTTCGCTCAAGGATTTTTTCGCCCGCGCGCAAGATAAAGGCGCATCTCGACCGGATCGGCTGCCGGCGACCGTCAAATCGAACTGGGCGCGCCAGTGGCCCGGCACATCGTCCGGCACCGCCTCGGTGAAAACATAAGAAAAGGTGCCGCGCGAGGCCCAGAGCACCGCCTCCGGCTTGACCCCGAAGGGCAAGGCTTCCAGCGGCGCGTCCCTTGAACTCGACCATGAACTTCCGCACGCCCTTGGGCCTTGGCTGGCCGGGCTGGCCGCCATTGCCCAAACGGGTCGCGACGCAGCGCGCGAGATCGGTCGGGTAAGGGCTCGTCGGCCGCCCAAGTAGAGACGATAGGACAGCGTGACCTCGGACCCTGCCGCTCGCGGCCTTCTCCGGCACCCACATGGCGACGATATTGTCGTGGATTTCATCGTCGGTCGGGATTTCGACGAGCTGCACGGCGCCCTTGCCCCAGGCACCGTTGGGCTCGACCCAGAGGCTCGGCCGCCGGTCGTAAAACACGCCGTCCTGATAATGATCGAAACGAGCGGTCGCGCTGCAAAAGCCCAAAGCCGCGCGGATTGTCGTCCGCGAAGGACGAAGTCATGATGCGCGGCGCATTGTTGAGCGGCCGCCACAGCCGCTCCCGCTTCCAGCCCAAACCGCAAGGCCATCGGAATCATGCACCTCGGGACGCCAGTCGACTGCCGGTCTCCTTTTTCGTTTCGGAAAACCAATACATGGACGTCACAGGCGCAAGGCCGAAGCGGGCGATGTCCGCGCGCAAAAAAAGCGATCTGCTCGATGTCCATCGTCACGCCCTTGGCGCGCGCGACAATACAAAGCGGCAGGCGCCCGACGATCGAGGGGCCTTCGAGTAAGAGCGTAGATCGTCAAGGAAGTATGCTGGTCTCGGCCTGATCGATATAGAATTTGGTGAAATCGGGAAATTCTTCGGGCTTGCCCGCAACCGCGACATCGAGCGCGACGGCCCGCGCGGAAAGCCCATATTGGTGCAATTCGCCGATCGTGCGAAAATAGTCGGCGCCGAGAAAAGCCACCCAATCATTCTTGCGCCAGTCGAGCGCGCCATCACGCGCCTCCTGGACACGCAGCCCCGCGAAGCCCGCGCCTTGCGGCAGCTGCTTGGCAATCGAATCCTCGGGCATTTCGAAATAACTTTGGTCATAAATGATCTGGCGCGCGGTGCCTGCCTCGACGACATGCATTTCGACGGCTTTTTGAAAGAACATGCCGAGATGAAAAAAGCTCACCGGAAACCGGCCCGGCCCTTCGGCGAAGAGGGCATGGTCCATGTCGAACTTGATTTTGCCCCAGGCTTCATAATTGATCTTGGTGACGATCTCGGGCGAAGGCCGCGCCGGGCCGGCATAGGGCGCGCGCGCCATGCGTTGCGCCGTGGCCTTGAGACCATCGAAGGAAAAAGGCACCGCCTCGCCAAGCTTCATCGCGCCCGCGGCGAAGGCCTTGCCGACCCGCGTTGGCGCCGACGAGGCCGAACGCCGGGCGGCCTTCAGCACCGATCTCCGGTCAAAGGCTTTTGTCATTTGACGTTCCTTCGGATCTGGCGGAGATGGCGGTGCGCGGCCCGCGCGGCGCAAAAATCCGGGAAAGGCGGGAGGGGACGAATGGGAGGATTTTTAGCGGATCGTCTCGTGGCGGATGGCGGTGCGCATGAAATAATAGAGGAGCACGAAGCCGCAGAGCGCAAACCCCGCCTCGATGACGCGGCTGACCAGGGGATCGAGCTGCAGGAGGCCGCCGAGCGCCCAGCCCGCGGCCCAGGACGCGCCCACCACTTCGGTGCCGACGAGAATGGCCACGGCCGATCGAGGGTCGAAACATGGAGCCAGTTGATTTTCTTCGGTTCAGCCAAAATGCCCGTCGCTCCATACATTTCGCCGCTGCGGTCTGATCCCTGCGGTTATCGCTCCGAAAGCTCACTATATCCATCGGGGGACCGGGCAAGCCTCTCGCGACCGGCATCGTTGTATAATCACGATAAGGCCAAAGCCCAACTAGGAAACGCCGATGGACCAAGAGATACCAAATGCCACGCAGGGACGCCGGCGGCAGAGCTTCCCCTGGCTCGCCTCCTATCCGCCCGGCGTTCCGGCAACGATCGAACGGCTCCCTATGAATTGCTGGGCGAGATCGCGCCCGATTTGGCGGCGCGCAAGCCGGCCGCGCCGGGCCTTTACGACGATCATGCCGAACGGCATGGCGGCGAGCCTGAGCTTCGCGAAGTCGATCGCTATTCAGATGATTTCGCGGCCTTTCTGCGTGAAAAGACTGTGCCTCGAGCCCGGCGCCAGGGTCGCGATCCAAATTCCCAACGGCCTCGCCTATCCGGTCGCCGCCTTCGGCATTTTCAAGGCCGGCTGCGTGCTCGTCAATGTCAATCCGCTCTACACCGCGCATGAGATGGTGCATCTCTTCCAAGATGCGGAACCGGCCGCGATCGTCGCGATCGACATGTTCGCCGATAAGCTCGCCGACGCCCTCGAAGCAGGCTCCGATCCCGCATGTCGATCCTGACCGAGGCCGCGAGCCTTTTCCCGATGGCCGTCGCGGCGCCTGATCGGCTTTGTCCAGAAATACGTCAAGAACCAGATGCCCGTTCCGCGTTTTCATCATACCGATATTGCCAAGGCGCTGGCGATGGGCGCGGCCAGCATTCGCGCCGGCGCCAATGTCAAGGACTACACGCAAGGGGCTGGAGCCGTCCGACATTGCCTGCCTGCAATATACCGGCGGCACCACGGGCGTGAGCAAGGGAGCCATGCTGACGCATCGCAATCTGATCATGAATGTGGCGCAATTCCTGAGTTTCAGGGGCGACGACATGCGGGAAAGCGACCATGTTCTGACCGTGCTGCCGCTCTACCATATCTTTGCGTTCACCGTGAACCTTCTCGGCTTTTTCATTCGTGGCGCGCATAATGTTTTGATTCCGAGCCCGAGGCCGCTGACCAATCTCCGCAAAGCCTTCGAAAAAGAACCGATCACCTTCATCACCGGGGTCAACACTTTGTTCAACGGCCTGTTGAATTCGCCCTGGTTTGCGCAGAACCCGCCCGAAGACCTGCGGATTTCGGTGGCCGGCGGCATGGCCTTGCAAGCGGCGGTGGCCGAGCGCTGGTAGAAGATGACGGGAACCCCGGTCGATCGAGGGCTACGGCCTGACCGAGGCTTCCCCGGTCCTCACCTGCAATCCGACCGGACGCACCAAGCCTGGATCGATCGGCGTGCCGCTTCCTTCGACCGAGATCAAATGCGTCGACGATCAAGGCGGCGTGGTCGCGATCGGCGAGCCCGGGCGAACTGATCGCGCGCGGCCCGCAGGTCATGCCCGGCTATTGGAAGCAGCCCGGCGAAACCAGCAATGTCTTGCGCGATGGGTGGCTCTATACGGGCGACATCGCGAAAATGGATGCCGAGGGCTATTTCACCATTGTCGACCGGCGCAAGGACATGATCCTCGTCTCCGGCTTCAATGTCTATCCCAATGAGGTCGAAGCGGTCCTCGCCGAACTTCCGCGGCGTGGAGGAATGCGCCGTCATCGGCGTGCCGGATGAGGCCACCGGGGAAGCCGTCAAGGCGTTTATCGTCCGCGGCGATCCCGTCCCTCGATATCGAAACGGTGCGCGATTTCTGCAAAGGCGAACTCGCCAGCTACAAAGTGCCGAAATCATGTCGAATTCCGCGAGGATTTGCCGAAATCGAATGTCGGCAAAATCCTGCGCAGGGAGCTGCGCGAAATACCGCAGCGGCCCTTTACCAGCGCAAGAGCCGCGACCCCGCCAGCGCGCCGAGCCCCACCACGAAGCCAATCGCCAGCGTGTACCAGGTCGCGACGAACAGCGGCGAATCATCCGGGCAATGCGTCGCGTAAAGCGCCGCACCGATGGCCCCGGCGAGAAGGCCCGCCGCCGCCCCGCACGAGCCGGCTGTTCCGGTGCGCCGTGGCGCAGGGCAAACAGAGCGGCAACGAGCGGCGCGAGGCCAAGAAATGGAATGCTGATCAGACAGACGACGGCATTGGTGCCGATCAGCCTTTGGCCCCAAAGCGTGGCCGGAACGACGAGCAGTTCGGCGAGATTGGCGGCCGCCAGCAAAGACCGGCACGATCGCCAGCAAGAGGGCGATGCGGCGGGCGTCCCGCGCCGGGCCTCGCGATGCGCAAGACCATGCGCGGAAAGCACGGCGAGCAAGAGAGTGACGCAAAGCTTGAACAAGAACCGCGGTTCGGCAAGCAAGCCAAAAATGCGGCCGGGGGCCGAGGTCGCGAAAAAAAGTGCTGTCGCGATCGCGAACCGGGATCAAGGCCGCCGCAAAGATCACCTGCCGCAACGGCATCTGGCGGGTCGCGCAATTCGGCGGCCAGGGCGCGAATGAGATCGTCCGTCTTCATGGCTCTCCTTCCTTGAACTTTCGGGCGAGCGCGCGAGGCCCGCGATGCAAGGTCACCCGGACGGCCCCGTTGGTCATCGAAAAACGGCCGCCTGCTTCGCCAATGGACGCGCCATCGACGGCAATGGCGTCGCACGACCGTGCGTTGCCCAGGCGGCAGGTCTTCGAGATGGCGGTCGACATCACCGGCGAGCATGCCGGTTCGCTGTCGCCATCCGCCAAGACGTCGGCAAAATCGTCGATCGGAAGACTGATACGGCGGCCGCGGCGGCGCAACGCGTCGATCATCTTATGGCGCGCGATGGCCCGCAGCCAGGGGCCAAAGGGCGCCTCCTCATCCCAGCTCTGCCGCTTGAGATGAATGGCAAGCAGCGTCTCCTGCACAACGTCCTCGGCGTCTGTATCGGCCATTCCCGCGCCGGGGCAAGGCCCCGGCGCGCGGCGGCGCGCAGCACGGGCGTCACCTGCAGCAGCAAACGCCGGTACGAATCAGCGTCGCCCGCATTGCCCGCGCGCATCAGAAGCGCCCATTGCTTTTCCTGTTTATCGCCGCGCACAAAGGTCCCATCTGGTTCATTCGGACCAAGCGGCCCGCTTGTTACATGTCGTCTTTGCCTTCGCTATCACGTTTTTGTCACCGGGAACATGCGCGGGCGGGCGTAACGCCGGCGCTCGCTCCAACGTAGAAGAACGTGTAGAAACGCTGTGCCGGGTCTCAGAGCGGGACGGAAATGAGAATTGTCTTTCCCGCTGTCAAAATCGGCTTTCATTCGTACAAGGAACGCATCATGATCACCAAAACCGAGATCACCGCCGCCACGCTTGCCGCCGCGCTTGCGCTGCTTGCGGTGCCTGTTTCCGCTCAGGAAATGGGCGGTCCCAAAGCGGGCAAGGAAAAATGCTATGGCGTCGCGCTCAAGGGACAAAATGATTGCGCGTCGAAAGGTGTCAACAGCTGCGCCGGTCAATCGAAGGTCGACTATGAAGGCACGGCTTGGAAATATGTCCCTGGGGAACCTGCGAAACCATGAAGACCCCGAATGGCATGGGGATGTTGAAGCCCGCCAAGTCCTGACTGTGCGACAGGGGCACGCGGCGACCGCGCGCCCCTTTTCTGCGGCACGCGGCGAGCCCCAATAGCCAAGGTTGGGGAGCCCATCCATGCGCGTTTCAAAGCTTCCCAGGAGCGCGGGCGTCGGCTTCAAGCCGGAGCATTTCGACGGCCATTTCCGCCAGTCCGCAGCCGCTCGGTTTTTTCGAGGTGCATGCCGAAAATTACATGGGCGCCGGTGGCCTTCCGCATGCGCAATTGCGTTTTCTGCGGGAGAATTACGCGCTTTCCCTGCATGGCGTCGGACTTGAACATCGGCGCCAAAGAACCGCTCGATCGCGCCCATCTTGCAAGGCTGAAACAGCTTTGCGACCGCTATCAGCCGGAAAGCTTTTCCGAGCATCTTGCATGGTCCTCGCACGGCGACGTTTTCTTCAACGATCTCCTGCCGCTTGCCCTATACAGAGGCAACTTTGGCCTTGGTCATTGAACATATCGACGAAGCGCAGACCGCGCTTGGGCGCCGCCTTCTTCTCGAAAACCCCGCAACCTATGTGCGTTTCGCGCAATCGGCAATCCCGGAGACGGAGTTTTTGCAAGAGATCGCGCGCGCGACCGGCTGCGGCCTTTTGCTCGACGTCAACAATGTCTTCGTTTCGGCGCGCAATCATGAGATCGATGCGAGCGCCTATCTCGAAGCCTTTCCGCTCGATTTGGTGGGCGAAATTCATCTCGCCGGTCATTTCGAGACGGTCGGACGATCAAGGCATCGCCGCTCTACATCGATGCGCATGGATCGCCGGTCATCGACGGAGGTCTTCGCCTTGTTCGAGAGCGTGATCGCCCGCGCCGGGCCGCTGCCGACCTTGATCGAATGGGACAATGACGTGCCGGAGTGGCCGGTGCTCCGCGCCGAGGCGCTCGCCGCGCAGCGCCGTTTGGACCGGGCCGATCTGCCGGCACCGCGCCGGCGGCGGCTTGAGAAAGCTGGCGCCGTCATGACCGAGGATTTCCAAACCGCTTTCGCGAAGGCGCTGCGCGACCCCGATGCGGATCTGCCCTCGCCGGGGTGATCTCGCAGAGTTCGGAGGCGCCGCAAAAGCGTTTCGCGGTCTATCGCAACAATGTCGTGGTGGGCCTCGTCAGGCGCTGGAAGCGCGCTTTCCGGCGACCCGCAAAATCGTCGGCGAGGAGTTCTTCAGAGCCGCTGCAAAACTCTTCGCCGCCGCGCATCCGCCGCGCTCCCCCTTGATGATGTTTTATGGCGATGATTTTCCGGCGTTCTTGGCGGAGTTCGAGCCGGCGCGAGAGGTTCCTTATCTTGCCGATGTGGCACGGCTGGAAGCGGCACGCACGCGCGCCTATCACGCCGCCGACGCAATACCTCTGGCGCCAGCAACCCTCAGCGCCATCCCCCCAGAGCGCTTGGCGGAGCTGCGTTTCACTTTGCACCCCTCGCTCGAAATCGTCGCGTCGGACTTATCCCATTGTCACGATCTGGGCGATGAACTCGGGCGAAATGGAGCTCGCGCCGATGACGAATTGGCGCGGCGAGGATGCGCTTGTGTCGCGCCCTGGTCTCGATGTCGAGGTCCGCCGTTTGCCGCCCGGCGCCACGATTTTCTTGCAAAGCCTTGCCGCGGGCGAGCGCTCGGTCTGGCGGCCGCGGCGGCGCCGCCACGCCCGCGGATTTCGACCTGCCGCTAATCTCGCGGCGCTCTTCGCCGGGCTCATCGATCAAAATGACCGAAAACGTCGAGGCCTCTGATGACCAGAATCCCGCAAGTTGAAGCTGAAGACTCCGGTGTCTGCCGGGCGCGATCGCGTGGCGTGCCACTCTTGGATAAGATTCCGCACTCCCTGATCTCGCTCGCGGCGCGGATTTTTCCGGCCGCCGTGTTCTGGAGGTCGGGAGAGACCAAGGTCGAAGGCTTTCATGTCACGGACAATGCGATTGCTCTGTTTCGCGACGAATATGCGCTGCCTTTGATCGATCCGGAACTCGCCGCGAAAATCGCCGCCTTCAGCGAGCATTTCTTTCCGGTCCTGCTCGTGATCGGCCTCGCCAGCCGATTCGCCGCGCTCGCGCTCCTCTGCATGACCGCCGTCATCGAAATTTTCGTCTATCCCGACGCCTGGCCAGAGCATGGCGTCTGGGCCACCTGTTTTCTCGTTGTCATCGCGCGCGGCCCGGGCATTTTTTCCCTCGACCATTTGATCGCGCTTTTCTGGCGACGCCGTTCCTATCGCGCTTAAACGCTCCGCGACGACAGGAAGATTTGGTCACGCTAAAAGTTGACTAACCTTATTGCCTTACTGGGCTGATCACAAATTAGGCATTGCCATTTTAAACTGTCGTGGCTCCGTTACATTATTGTCATAAAACTTTCAAAAATGAGGCTGCACTGCCTCAGGAGGGAGCATGTTATGAACAAATTGATCGCATTGGCTTGCTTAGCTATTTCGTGCGGCATGGCCACGGCAGCTTCCGCGCAGACGTTACCTCCGGATGCGCGCTATGGAATCCAAACCTCCCCGCCCTATCCGGTATACGAGGGTCGTTCGATCTATCGCCTGGAAGACCCAAGCGCTTTCTGGTCTGGAGCGGACGAGAAAGGGTATCAATCCGGGGATCCGCAGAACCCTAGAAGCGGTGACTGAACTTAAGGCAGCCTGATCCGCGATATTGGTTTTCGGGTCAGGCTCTACGCTTCGAAATCCAACCCGATGTCGAGCACGGCGGCGCTGTGCGTCAGCCAGCCGATCGAAATGAGATCGACGCCCGTTGCGGCGATCGCCGGCGCCGTCTGATCGGCGTCACCCGCCCCGACGCTTCCGTGAGCGCGCGGCCATCGACCAGCGCGACCGCCCTGGCCAGCGTCTCCACATCCATATTGTCGAGAAGCACGGCATCGACGCCTTCGCCGAGCGCCTCCTCGAGCTGGTCGAGATTATCGACCTCGACCTCGATCTTAACGAGATGGCCGGCCGACGGCGCGAGCGCGCCGGAGGCTTGGGTAACGCCGCCAGCGATCGCGACATGATTGTCCTTGATCAGGATGGCGTCGTCGAGGCCAAAGCGATGATTGCCGCCGCCGCCCGCGCGCACCGCATATTTTTCGAGCGGCGCGCAGACCCGGTGTCGTCTTACGTGTGCAGACGATTTTGGCCTTGGTGCCCGGCACCGCCGCGACGATGGACGCCGTCGCGCTCGCGATGCCGCTCAAATGGCCGAGAAAATTGAGCGCGGTACGTTCCGCCGTCAAAATCCCGCGCGCCGGGCCCGACTAACCCTGGCAATCACGTCGCCGCGGTGCGTCACGGCGCCATCCGCGCGTTCCATCTGCATCACAATATCCGGATCGATCAGTTCGAAGGCGAGTCTTGCCAAGATCAAGTCCGGCCACGACGCCGTTTTCGCGCGCGACCAGCGTGGCTCGGGCCGTGAGCCCAACCGGGACGATCGCGTCCGTCGTGAGATCGCCCGCGCGGCCAAGGTCTTCGAGAAGCGCGGCGCGAACCAAGGGCTCGATCACGATCCGCGGGAGAGGCGGCGCAGCATGCGTTGGCCCTTGCCAGGCAAACTTTTTAACCGGCTAATCGGAAGCCGCACGGATTTTCAGCAGGCCGAGAACAAGCTCCCGCGCGGCCGCGATCGCATCGTCAAGGTGCAACGTGCTTCGCGCGCGCCGGCGCGTGCGCGGCTTGGAAGATCGGTCCGCGCATGGGCGCCGCGGCTTTCCTGGCGGCGCAAAGCCGCGATCGCGATCATCAAGTCCGACGAGGGCCGGATCGCTCGCTTGCCCTTTCGCCAAGCGCAAGCGGTAGCAGTTCCGCCGCCGCCGCCGCCAAACCCTCGCCGTCACGCAGAACGCCGGCGGCGCCGGAGAGAATTTTGCGGACCGCGAGCCGGATCGGCCGGATCCGGCCGCAGCGCGGCCACGCGGCTTGCGGCGGCGGCCGGCGCGGTCCGCTTTGATGCTCTCGGCAACAAGCGGCCGCAAACCGCCGCCTCGAGAAGCGAATTGCTGGCGAGGCGATTGGCGCCGTGGAGGCCCGTGCAGGCCGCCTCGCCACAGGCCCATAGGCCCTCGATCGACGTCCTGCCCGCTGAGATCGACCGCAATGCCGCCCATGTGATAATGCGCCGCCGGGCGAACCGGAATGGGTTCGCGTGACGGGATCGATTCCGGCCGCGTGGCAAAAGCCGGTAATCGCCGGAAAGCGGCGCGGAAAATCGAGATCTGGCACATCGCGCGCGTCGAGAAAAACCTTGTGTCCCGCCGCCATGTGCCGCCAAACCGCGCGGGCGACGACATCGCGCGGCGCCAGTTCGGCGCCGGGGATCCGCGGCCATGAAGCGATGGCCGGTCTCATCGATCAGGATAGCGCCCTCGCCCCGCACGGTCTCGCTGATCAGCTTCAGCGGAAACGACTGGCTGTCGAGCGCGGTCGGATGAAACTGGATAAATTCGAGATCGGCCATCACGGCGCCGGCCTTGGCCGCGAGCGCGAGGCCCTGCCCCCATGATCCGGCCGGATTGGTGCCATATTGGAACAGTCCGCCGATCCCGCCCGTTGCGATGACGACGCGATCGGCCGCGAAAACCACCGGTCCGCCGGTCGCTTTCGGCGAGAACCCCGGTCACCGCATTGTCCTCGACGAGCAGTCTCTCGGCCGCGACTCCTTCGATCACGGTGATCGAGGGGTTTGGCGCACGAGATGGCGTCAAGGCCCGCATGATTTCGCGCCCGCTCGAATCGCCGCCGGCGTGGACGATCCGACGGCGCGAATGCGCGGCCTCAAGGCCAAGCACGAGTCTGCCATGGCTGTCGCGATCGAACGGCACGCCCCGCCGGATCAATTCGGAGATCGCCGCCGGTGCGGCCGCGAGGATCGTGCGCGCAACCGCGCTCATCGCAAAGTCCATCGCCCGCCTTCGAGCGTGTCGGCAAGATGCAGCGAAAAATCATCGTCCGACGCCAAGGCTCGCGGCAACCCCGCCTTGCGCGAGCACGCTCGACGACTCGAACGCCGAGCGGCGCCTTGCTCAAGCAGGATCACCGGCTCCGGCGCCAGGGAGAGCGCGGCGGTCAGGCCGGCAAGGCCGCCGCCGATGATGACGCAAGCGCCGGCGCGTGTCGACGACTTCCATCACTTCACCGCCAGCATGCGTTCGACGGCGCGGCGCGCGGGAACCGCGATTTCGGGATCGATCTGCACTTCGTGCTGCATGGTCTCCAGCGCCCGCCGGATGTTGCGAAGCGTGATCTTTTTCATATGCGGGCAGAGATTGCAGGGCCGGATGAATTCGAGCTCGGGATATTGGATCGCGACATTGTCGCTCATCGAGCATTCAGTCAGAAGCACGACCCGGGCGGGACGATTCTTGCTCACATAGGACGACATGGCGGCCGTCGAACCTGAAAAATCCGCTTCCGCCACGACCTCGGGCGGGCATTCGGGATGCGCCAAAACGATTACGCCCGGATAATCCTCGCGCAATTGCGCGCACTTCGCTCGGCGCTGAAACGTTCATGCACCTCGCAATGGCCCGACCAGGCGATGACCTTGACATTTGTCTCGGCCGCGACGTTGCGGGCCAGAAACTCGTCGGGCAGCATGATGACACGATCGACGCCCAGCGATTCGATCACCGCGCGCGCATTGCCGGACGTGCAGCAAATATCCGACAAGGCTTTCACGGCGGCCGACGTGTTCACATAGGTGACGATCGGAACCCCCGGATAGGTTTGCCGCAACAGCCGCACATCCTCCGGCCGGATCGATTCGGCAAGCGAACAGCCAGCGCCACGTATCGGGAATGAGAACGGTTTTTTCCGGGTTCAACAATTTCGCCGTCTCGGCCATGAAATGAACGCCGGCCAAGACGATCACATCGGCATCGGCGGTCATGGCTTCCCGCGCAAGGGCGAGGCTGTCGCCGACGAAATCGGCGACGCAATGAAAAATCTCAGGCGTCTGATAATTATGCGCAAGCACCACCGCATTGCGGGTCCGCTTCAAGGTCATGATGGCGTCGATGTCTTGCGCATGGACCGGCCACTCGATCGCCGGGATGGCATGGCGCACCTTCGCATAGAGATTTTCCGCGTAGGGAGTTTTCGCGCGAACAGTTTCCGAACCCGGCAATGCCATTGTCTTATACTCCAACCGAGCATTACACACACATATGCTGGTATTGAGTATAAGATTTGTCAAGCCCTTGAAATCGGCAATTTGGTTCCGGCGATGGCGCGTTGCGCTAAAACCTCGCGGCGGAACCGGAACAGTTTGGCCGGACGCCCCCCGGTATCCGGGGTGGTTTCCCCGGTTTCCTCGACCAGTTCCTGCTGCTCGATCAGGCGGCGGAAATTCTGCTTGTGCACGAGCCGTCCCGCCAAAGCTTCGACGCAGCGCTGCAACTGCAGAAGCGTGAAGGTGTCCGGCATCAGCTCGAACACCACCGGATGATATTTGATTTTGGCCCTGAGCCTCGCGATGCCCGTCGCGAGAATCCGGCGGTGATCAAGGATCATCGGCTGGCCCGTGCCCGGCAGAACGCGGGCGTGCTGCCTTGCCGGACGCCCGGCCGGGCGGGCTTGCCGCGCACGCCTCCGGGATGAGTCCCGCTTCGTAAAGCAATTCATAGCGCTGAAGAACCAGCTCCTCGTTCCAGGCGCGGCCATCGCAGCCGAAGGTGATCGCCACGCGCTGGCCGCGGTCTTGCTCCAGCGCCGGCATCCCGTCGCGGCGCGCGGCCCAGGCTTCAAGCCGCGGCAAGAGCGTCGGCTTCGATCATCGCAGGCGTGCCGACGCGATGGTCCTCCCAGGGAAAATAAGAATACCAGCTGCGCCAGCTCGCCTCATGCTCGCCGGAAACGCGGCTGCTCGCGGGTCAGGCCGAGATAGCTGATCGAAATGACGTGCTGCCCGGCGCCGCCGCGATCCCGGTCGGCGAAGGTATAAAGCTGTTCGACATAGCCAAGCGGCAGCCGGGTTTGCCGCTCGACCCAGGCGCGCAGTCCCGCCTGCAGCGAACGATGCGCGAGTTCGAAAGGCCCGGACGGCAGAGCGCATTGATCCTGAATGGTCAAAACGCGCGGATCGCCCGAGGTCACGGCGACCAGCACCGCGATAAGATCGGCCGCAATCGCATTCCTGGACCAGGTTCGGTGCGGCAGGGGCGCTTGCCTCGGCCATGCCGCTGTCGTGAAACGTGCCCATCAACCGGCGCCGTCACCGGGTTTCATGGAATCTCAATCCGCGCTCGTGGAAACCTCAAATCTATACCGTCCTTTTGCGTTTTTGGGAACTATTATTACTGTTCGATCCATTTGTTTTTACAGAATTTTCTCCCAAGGTTTGGACGTCGGGCCGCAATTCAACCCAATTCCAAGGGGATCGCCGCAATCTCATGGCGCGGCCAGCACCAGGGCGCGACAAAGACGCATCGCCGCGCCAGCGTGAAGGCGCTGCCCAAGGATTTGAAGCGAGCCAGATTCGTGCCGCGCGCGAAATGCGGCGACGCTTGGCGAAAACTGACCGCGGTCTTGGCCTCATCGAGCGTCGGCCGCACCTTCACTTCGACAAAGGCCACCGTGTCGCCGCGCCGGACAATAATGTCGATCTCGCCGCCTCGAACCGATAGCGGCAGGCCAGAACGCGATAGCCCTTGAGCCGCAAAACTGCGAGCGCGACACGCTCGGCCAGGAGTCCCCGGCCATGCGCTGCGGTCGCGCGGAATGCAGTGGACGTCACCGGACCCGCGCGGATAGTTCGAGCGCTCGGGCATAAACCTTCGGCGCGGCTGACCTGTCTCGGCCGACACCGACGGCGGCGGCGTCCTTGACCGAATAGATTCTCGAGCGCCTTGCCGAGCCGGGCATCGAGGGATTCCTGGCTTTCCCGAACGGCTGGACGCCCGGGGGCCCGACAAGAACGACGATTTCGCCCTTGGGCGGTGCCTCGGTCGCAGACAAGCTCGACGGCCAGCTCCGGCAATATGCCCGCGGCGGACGGTTTCAAAATGTTTGGTGAGTTCGCGCGCGATCGCCGCTTCGCGCGAACCGAGCACGGCGGCTAAATCATTCAATGTCTCTGCGACACGACGCGGCGACTCGAAGAACACCAGCGTTCCCGGAATGGTCGAAAGCTCGGCGATACGGCTGACGCCGCGCGGCGCTTTTCGGCGGCAGAAATCCTTCGAAGAAGAAACGATCGGTCGGCAGACCCGCCACCACCAGGGCGGCGAGCACCGCCGACGCGCCCGGAACCGACACCACCTCGATATTTTGCGCCAGAGCCTCGGTCACGAGCTTGAATCCCGGATCGGAAATCAAGGGGGTGCCGGCGTCCGACACCAAGGCCAACGCCGCGCCGCTCGCCAGGCGTGCAAGGAGATGCGGACGCATGACCGCGGCATTATGCTCGTGATAGGCGACCAGCGGCGTCGCTATTCCATAATGCGCGAGCAACGTCTTCGTGACGCGCGTATCCTCGGCGATGATCGCGTCGGCCGCGGCGAGCGTCGCGAGCGCCCGAAACGAAATATCGCCAAGATTGCCGATCGGCGTCGCGACCACATGAAGGCCTGGCCGGATCGGTTCCGCCTCGGCTCTGAGACCGAAAGCGGTAAAAGCGCCCGGAGTTTTTTCGCCTCGGAACTTTTTGCGTGCAAATTCGCGGCACGCGGTAACTCCCCTCCGTCAGCGACCCCCGACGGGGCCGAATTCCCGGGTCTGTTCGGATTGCCCGCGTTCATGGTCCTATCCCGCCGGACGATCGCCGGCCCCTGTTAAAATGCTGCGTTCTATAAAACGTCCAATCGTTCTATTTATAGAACAAAAGCACTTTTTTAGCAAGTCAGGCTAAAGTCAATGGCCGCGTCTATTGCCGTCGCCCTTATTTTATGACTGAAAAGGGCATAGATTTCCATGCCATTCCGGACATGATCCATTTGCTACCCGTTAAGTTTTGGAAAAGCAGGCGTAGGAGCTTCGCCCGAATGACCCGTTTATGCGCAAGAAAGCTTGCCGGAGGCTTTCCGATAAAGCTGCGCTCGTGCGGTTCGCGCCATGATTGCGCTCGGACTTGGCCTTTCTCTGGCGGCCTGCGGTTCGATGAGCGGGATGCTCGGGCAGGGCGGATCGGGCGAACTGGCGCCCCCGGCCCCGCAAGCCCAAATCGCGCCCGATCAAGGCGAACAGATCGGGTCCGGTCCGGCGCGGGTGGCGCTCATCGTTCCCTTGACGCAGGCGTCTGGTCCAAGCGTCGTTGGGACCTCCTTACGCAATGCCGCCGAACTGGCCTATTCGGAAGCCGGCGGCAATGATCTGACCTTGCTTGTCAAGGACGACCATTCGACCCCGGACGGAGCGCGCGCGGCCGCCCAGGCGGCGATGTCCGAGGGCGCCGAACTCGTCATCGGTCCGTTGTTTGCCTCGAGCGTGCGCGAAGTGGGCAAGGTGGCGCACGGTTCCGGCAAGCCGGTCATTGCCTTTTCGACCGATACGTCGACCGCCGGCCAGGGGCTGTTTCTGCTGTCCTTCTTGATCGAAAACTACGTCGACCGGATCGTCGATTTCGCGGCCTCCAAAGGCAAGAAATCGATCGCCGCCCTCATTCCCGAAAATGACTATGGGCGTGTTGCGGAAGCCGAATTTCAGCAAGCGGCGGCGCGCGACAACATTCGGGTCATGACCATCGAACATTACCAGCCGCGCAAGATGACCGAAGCGACAAAGAAAATCGCCGCGCTCGACGATCAAATCGATGCCTTGTTCATCCCCGAACAGGCCGATGCGATGCACGCGATGTCGCAGGCCCTCGACCGAGGCCGGGATCAACCCGCAAGCAAGTGCAGATCCTCGGCACCGGTCTTTGGAACGACGCGC
The DNA here is from genome assembly GCA_963785995.1 of uncultured Alphaproteobacteria bacterium. Lineage (GTDB taxonomy): Bacteria > Pseudomonadota > Alphaproteobacteria > Rhizobiales > Beijerinckiaceae > Methylocapsa. The sequence continues at coordinate 80,690 of CAWAXL010000035.1, read as the reverse complement.
GTGTTCTCAAGCTTCCGGCGATTGCAAGGGGCATGGTTCGCGGCGCCCGAAAACGGTGGCTTCAACGCCTTCGTGGAACGCTACCGCGCCAAATATCACTCTGATCCGACCCGCATCGCGACGCTTGCCTATGATGCCGTATCGCTCGCCGCGGCGCTCGCCCACACGCAAGGCTCGCAGCGCTATTCGCAAAATGTCCTGACCAACCGTTCCGGCTTCAATGGCGCCGACGGCGTATTTCGCTTCCGCGCCGACGGCACCAACGAGCGTGGTCTTTCGGTGCTGCAAATTAACGATGGCACCGCGGTGCCGATCAGCCCGGCGCCGCATTCCTTTTCGGGCGCCGCCTCCGCGACGTGAGCGCGATGCAGATCGGAATGATGGGCTTCGATTGAATTCAATCGATGGGAGTCGTGCTTAAGGGGGCCCGGTTAAGCACGCGGCGATTACGGTTGGACTTCGCCTTCCGGGGCCACGTGCTTGGTTGGCTTTTGCAAAAACAGCGGGGCTGCTGCCCCGGACCGACGGATCAGACTGCGGACGTCGGGGGCAAACGCCAAATCGTCCCAGGAACCCGCAACATCGAACCGAAACTTCGGCGCTTCTTCGCCTGGCTTCGCTTCGTCGACGGACGGCATTGCCGCAGCATGCAGATCCAGCGCCCGTTCGCCGAAGTCAACGGTGCCGCCAAACCCAAGCGTGAGGCTCGGGTTCTCAAGCTTGCCATCCTCGATGTCGGCAACGCCCTTCTCAAAACGCAGGCCGAAACTCGCGCGATCGAAAGCGGTCCGGCCCCGATGAATATTGGTCAGAAGCGCAAGCGGACTTTTGTCGATCCGTCGCAAGGCCGAATCGAGATCGATCCCACCGAGCTGACCCCGCGCGACATCGATCTGCGCTTTTCCATCGAGGCTGTGCATGAGTTCGTACATGCTGATTCCCGCGCTCTCGATATTGACCGTTCCCGTCAAGGACCCGGCAAATTCCGGCCAACCCAAAGCATCGAACGAAAAAGCTGCCACATCGATGCCGGAGAGCGCGCCGCCAAGGCGCATATTGACGGTGTTGTCGTTCAGATCGAACGAAGCGCGGCCTCTGATCGTGCCTTGGTAAGCTTTGGCCTCGGCAACATTTAATTCCAGCCGCCGGTTATTGGTCATCAACGAGACGGCGGCGTCTTCAATGTCGAAATGCGAGAACAGCATATGCGATGCGGATATGCGCAAATCGACATCGGCCCAGCCGAGGTCTTTGAGATTGAATGGATCCTGGTTCCATTGGCCGTCGTGGCCGATGGCCGAAGGAAGGGCGGAGAGGAACGGTCGCAGCGAAAGCTGATTGGTCGCCAATGTTCCCGAAAGTACCGGGATTTTGTCGTCAGCCTGGAATGCCAGGGTTCCTTCGAAATCATTCCCATCGAATTGCAGCCGCAGCCCGGACAAAACGGCACTGGCTGCTACAATATTTGCATCGCAGGTCAGGTCGAAGCCGTTGAAGGGGCCAGGAAGCGGAATTGGATATTCGGCCTTTTCCAAGAGCTCGCGCACCGATGAAGCCGCCGCATGAATATGGCCCGCGTATTGCCAAGTCGGCGCGCTTCCAAGGGTGCCCTCCGTCGCGAGGGAAAGCAGGGGGGCGTCGATTTTCAAGGCCATTCTGGATTGCTGGCCCCGCAGCAGTTCAACCGGTTTTGCAATCCACGCGGCGATGGTGGCGGTCTCGCCGCGAACCCGTGCCTTGCCGATTACATTGGCCGCCGCGCCAAGTTTGCGCCAGTCCAGGGTCATGTTGATGGCGTCGATCAAGACATCCGATTTAAACGACTTGCTGATCAAACGAGCGCTGCCGTTGACGAGCGTCACAACACCGAGCCTCTCCTCATCGGCGGCGGCGGCCTCGGGAGTTGCCGTTGCTGCGTCGGCTGCGCGCCCAATCCTGCTGTCCGGCTGCATCGGCCGCCCATCGAGATCGATATGCATTTCCGGCTGGCCGAGGGTTGCCGATGTCAGTTCGATCCGTCCGGCCAACAGCGGCGCGATCCGCAGATAGCCTTTCAGGTAACGGGCGCTGACGCGAAGCGCTCCGGAAGGATCGGCAAAACTCACGTCGTCGATGCTGATGTGCGGTTCCGGCAGAACGACGAAAACCGCGCGGCCTTGCGAGACGGCGGCCAGACCGGTAATGCGACGGATTTGCAAGGCGATTTCATTGCGCAAAGCCGCATTGGAAAAGGCCCAAGGCGCAGCTCCTGCTGCGATTGCGACGAGAACGGCTAGGCCGACAAAAATTTGGAAAATGCGCGGCAGGCTTTTGCGTGGGGTTGGGGAACGCCGAGGAGCGACGGTTGCCGGTTCGACCATGGCTCTCAGTTTGCCCTAAAGGGTTGCCGCGGAACTAGCCAAAGTGATGGTCTGGTCCGCGACTATGTCACGATCAAGGCAGATCTGGCCGGTTGCGCCGCCCTGTCCCCGGCTTCACGGGGTCGGCGTCGGCCCCTCGGTAGCGCAACATGTTTTGGTTTGTTGATCGCCCGCAGAAACGCCAGCATCGGCTTCGTACCCGACCTGCCCCTCGACTGTCGCGGGGCAAAACTCCGAGCACATTGCGGAGGCGAGTTGCTCAATCCCGAACGGCTTTTGCAGAACGATACGTCCGGCGTGGCGCGTGGGAACCCCGGATATGCTATGGCCTGTCGTAAAGAAAAACGGACATTCGAGACTGGCCAGGAGATCGGCAACCGGATCGATCCTGTGCGGGCCGAGGTTCACGTCGAGGATGGCGCCGTCGACCTGTCCGCGCTGGATCACCTCAAGCGCGGTGGAAATCTTGGCGGCACAGCCGGCAACCTCGAACCCAAGTTCAGACATCATCGCTTCGAGAGTGAGAGCAATAAAGGGCTCGTCCTCTACGATCAGTATTCTGGGTCTCTTGGGCTGAACCTTAGCATCGGAGAACATGTTACTTACAATTTGATCTTTCGAAACAGAAATTATCACCCAACTGAGCAGCAGAGTCGAGTCAACTCTGTGCCGATTCGCACCGCCAGCACCAAAGCGCTGCAATTGTGACCAAAATCCAGCCAAGGATAAGCAATATTCCGCCGATCGGGGCGGCCATTGGAAATAATTTGACTCCGATCAGGACGCGCACAGAAAGATCGCCGCCGAATAAGAGGCTGCCCAGCAAAAAAGAGCCGGCTGGAATGAGAAACCATCTGCCGCATTGCGGCAGGCCCGAAGCAAGACCACAGACTGCCAGCGTCGCGGTGGCGTGGAACAGCAAAAAATGGGCGGCCGCGTCAAGGCGGGGATCGGCGACGCCATGCGCCGCAACTGCGGAGAGAATGACGCCGCCGGCGCCGGTCAAACCGGCCAGGGCAGCCAGGGCGAGAACCCATTTGCGCATGTGGAAATTTCGGTTGGGTCAATGACAATGGCAGTCTCTGGGGGTGGACCACGAATCAGTTCTTTGGGCAAGTGGACGGATCAAGGCTTCCGCGCGCAGCCACTTGAAACCAGCGCCGAACGACGTTCAATATGGCCCTCGCCTTGGTGGCTGATTCGGAGCTTCACAACTGGGGCCACCGAAGGATAGGGAGAGCCCATGTGTTCGCACCGGATTCGGTTGCTGACCGCGATGGCCATTGCCACGGCGAGCCTGAGCGGTGCGGCAATCGCGCAAGACAAAGGCACGTTAGACCCTGTGTCGCTGCCGCCGCTCACGCATCCAGAGGATCCCTCAACGCCGGCCAAACAATTATTCGGGCGGAAAATGGTGCCGGCCGCTCTCGCCGCGCGGACCATAGGTTTTTATTCCCGTGGCTGTCTGGCCGGCGGCGAGGCCTTGCCGGTCAATGGACCGGCCTGGGAAGTCATGCGGCTTTCACGCAACCGCAATTGGGGCCATCCGGCCCTGCTCGCATTTCTCGAACGGTTCGCGCGGAAGGTACCATCGGTCAGCCATTGGCCGGGAATTCTGGTCGGCGATATGTCGCAGCCCCGCGGCGGCCCGATGCTCACGGGACATGCCTCGCATCAGATCGGTCTCGATGTCGATATCTGGCTGACGCCCATGCCGAACCGCGAACTGTCGCGGCTGGAGCGTGAGGAAATGTCAGCGGTCGAATATGGTGCGCGCCGACCGGCGGGACGTCGACCCCGGAAATGGACTCTGGATCATTTTGCCGTCGTCAAGGCGGCAGCGCGGAACCGGAGGTGCAGCGGATATTTGTCAATGCGGCGATCAAAAAAGCGCTCTGCCGCGAAGCGGGCTCCGATCGTTCATGGCTGAACAAGGTTCGCCCCTATTTCGGACATGACTATCATTTTCATGTCCGTCTGTTCTGTCCAAACGGGGATAACGCCTGCAAGGATCAGGATCCGGTTCCGCCCGGCGATGGGTGCGATGCGTCGTCGCTCGCCTGGTGGTTCAAGGACGCTATCCTGCATCCAACACCCGGTCCCATGAAGCCCAAACCGCCATTGACCATGGCGCAACTACCGCCCGAATGTGGAAGCGTCCTCACCGCGCGTTAAAGCGGAGCGCAGAATCAAAGAGGACCGGAAATCCGGCCCTCAACGACGCAATGTGTCTTGGAAAAATTTACTTCGTGTCGTCCGCCGACGCTGAATTCTCGTTCGAACTCGAATGCCTTCACTTTCACGTGATGCAGCTTGGACTTGCGATGGACGCCCACGCTGCGCCCCACAACAATGGGGGCCTCGGGCACGACATGCGGAACCGTTGCGGCAGCCGTCGCCTTCGCAGGCTGCTTCACCCCTTTGCCGCCGGCGATGTGCTTGGAAGCTGTCGCCTGTTTCGCGGAGGCGCCAAGGTGCTTGGAATTGTCTCTCGCCAAGGTCGCTCCGGACGCGGCGAGGCTGATAACAATGAGCAACCCAAATATCTTACCAACAGTCATCACTTCACTCCAACAAGCGGACACCGTCAGGGCGCACATCCGCGTATCCGACAACGCGCCGGACGCCAAAATGTTGCATCCGCACAACGTGGTCCTGCCAATTTCTTTCTAGGTGAACCAATACCTACTTAAACGTGAATAATCGATTGATGGAGGTGCGGCGCCACACAGTAGAAAGTCTGGCGCAAGACAATTCGGATCCGGCCTTTCCGACCCCTATTCCGCCGCGACACCGGTCCCGATGGGGCAAGCGACACCAGTCCCGCCGAGCCCGCAATAGCCGTCCGGGTTTTTGGCCAGATATTGTTGATGATAGGCTTCAGCGTAATAGAATTCCGGCCGGTCGAGAATTTCAGTCGTGATCGAAGGAAAGCCGCGCGCGGTGAGCGCCTTTTGAAACATTTTCTTGCTCGGCTTCAGCCGCCGCGCGCTGGGCGGCGTTTGCGACATAGATGCCGGAACGATATTGTGTCCCGACGTCATTGCCCTGGCGCATTCCCTGCGTCGGATCGTGACTTTCCCAAAACGTCTTCAGGAGCGTTTCATAGGAAATCTGCTTCGGGTCGAAAGCCACCAGAACCACTTCATTGTGCCCCGTGCGGCCAGAGCAGACTTCCTCATAGGTGGGATTGGGGGTAAGCCCCCCCGCGTAGCCGACCGCCGTCGCATAGATGCCCTTCCCAAGCTGCCAGAACTTGCGCTCGGCGCCCCAAAAGCAGCCAAACCCAAAAACCGCCGTCTCGATGCCGGCCGGAAACGGAGGCTTAAGCCTGTTTTTGCTTAAAAAATGGGTTTCTTCGGTGGCAATGGGATCGGGCCGTCCCGGCAGAGCCTCGCTGGCCTTGGGCAGGGAGAGACTTTTGCCGAAGGAAAACATTAGCCAGTCCCCACAAATGCGACTTCCACATTGTTTAGATGAGATTGGCGTGGCGCACATTCAATGGGATCATGCCGAATGCGCGCCCCGCCCGCAGCGGGCCATTTCAGCGGCTCGAGAATCCGAACTTTGGTGCGGGTTTGCGGGCCAGCCAGAACAGGAGTGCGCCGCCAAGGGCTGCCACGACCCAGATCGGCAAACGCTGGAAATCCAGCAGGACCGGGTCCCAGAGGAAAGGATGCAGATGGTGCTCGATGACGTCTTGCGCCAACGCTAGTTTGTCCGGAAAAAATGCCGCAGCCCTGTCACCGACCGTGGTGACGGCCAGTTTCCCGTCTGCGTACGAACGGGTCAGATCTACAATCAGGGTGGCAAAGCCCGCCGCCACAAGGCAGAGGCCCAAAAATCGCATCAGCAATCGAAACATGGGCTCTGTCGATGTCCCTGGGTTGCCTTGACCCAAATGGTCAATCGGGGCCGCGTTTGGCGGACGGAAAATGCCAGTTTCGCCCCGGCCGGCCCAGACCTCTAGCTTAATTCGTTCCATCCGTAAATTCGTTCATCCGCATTGCGTTTGAACAGGCTGACGCCTATATAAACCTGCAATTCCCCTCCTGGATATTGATTTTAGCTACTCTGCTGAGCCTAGCCCAGGACTGGCGGGCGGGGGGCGTGATGGCGCATCCGCGAAAAACGCGCAACTTTCCGGGTTCGCGCAAAGGAGATTGATATGAGCAATGCGCCCCTAATGCCGAAGGCCACCGCCGTCTGGCTCGTTGAGAATACTTCGTTGACGTTTGAACAGATTGCCAATTTCTGCAAACTTCACCCCCTGGAAGTGAAGGGAATTGCCGATGGTGAAGTGGCGGCCGGAATTAAGGGACATGACCCGATCACCTCGGGCCAATTGACTCGGGAAGAAATCGCCGCGGCCGAAAAGGACGAAAATCGGCAGTTGCAGCTAGCCGTCTCCAAGGTTCGGCTGCCGGAACACCGCAAGCGCGGCGCTCGCTACACACCGCTATCGCGCCGGCAGGACCGGCCCAACGCGATCCTCTGGCTGGTGCGTAATCATCCCGAGTTGAAGGACGCGCAAATCATGCGGCTCGCCGGGACCACAAAGACGACGCTGCAAGCGATCCGGGACCGGACGCATTGGAATTCGGCGGCCCTGACGCCGACCGATCCTGTTACGCTTGGCCTCTGTTCGCAAATGGACCTCGATTTCGAGGTCAATCGCGCCGCCAAGGACCGGCCGCATGTGGAAGAAGATCACGGCCAGACGCTCGTCTCCAGCGAAATCACGACGCGGGAAGTGCGGGATCAGCCGGTCACGGAAGCTGGCGTTTTCGGCAGCGCCAAGGAGAAGGCCCAACCGGACGCGGACATTGATGTCGATTCCGTTTTCGCCAAGCTTAAGGAAATTAAGGTCAAGGAATAGTTTTCTTGGCTGCGCAAAAGCCAGCGTTCAGCTTGATCGAGAATTAGGCCGAATCAGACATAAGCCAGCTGAATTTGGTGGAACGACAAATGATGACCACACCCACTCGATCGGCTGCTTGCGCCTGGTTTTCCAGCTTCGCGATTGTTATAGGAGGCGGGGCTTTCGCAGCTCACGCCGCTGATCTGACCGCGCCCCCGCCGGCCGCCTATGGTTATGTCGGGGTAGTTCCCGCCGTCGATCCACGATGCCGGATCATTCCCCAGCCGCAAGCCAATCTCTATGGCGACACGGCGCGTTTTCGCCCCACACTGGTTTGTCTTTCGCGCGGGCTTTACGCGGATTCCATGCCGTTCCCTTAGAGCGGGATGAGGAAAAGTGGAAACCGGTTTTCCGCCGGCATCCCGCTCTAAACTTTTGGAATCGATCACGTTCCTGATTTTGGATTGAATCAATCCAAAATGATCGTGATCTAGCCGTCGCATCCGAGAACAAGGCTGCGCCTTTCGGAAATTCTTTCTGGCCAAGCTTCATTCAACGAGTGCGAACCGTTAGCGCGTTCGGGTCAAGGAATTCGACGAAGCATTGGCTAACATTAGGTCGCGGAGTTCGATGCCTCCGCACTCTTCCGGCAGCGGTCCTGCTGAAGTCCAGCCCAAACCAGCCTGGTAGAACCATTGTCCGGACCGGCCGTCCTTCCCCGAGGACGGCCGGACTTTTTTGTTGCAGGGCTGCATCAGTTTGAAACATCAGGAATGCCGCGGACCACGCCGCGCTTCGGCCAGAGCCTTCGAAAGCCCTGTGGCGAAATCCGCTTTGTCCTCGGGGCCTAAGAAGCCGCCGATCTCCACGGCCTTGCCACGCGACACCAGGGCCAGACGCTGGGTTCCAAATTCTTCATGCTCCTCGCGTTCGAGCCGAACCCAGGCTGGATTGAAGTGCCATTCGGCCCGCTGGCCGCTGGCGCTGACTTTCTCGAACCTCAGTTCAAAAAAAGTGACCTGGATTTCTTCATAGGCGCGGGCGGCCCGGAAACTCGAGCGGAAGGCCCAGTAAAAAAGCGCCACGTCCAGGCCCATGAAACCGGCGACAGGCCAGGCGCCAAAAAAAACAAACGGCAGGGTCGAAAAAAAACTGGCCGCACCGAAAATGGCCATCAGGACATGGAAATTCTGCCTGGTGAGCGAGCGATGCGGCTTAAGTCGCACCGAAAAGAGCCGCAGATTTTCGGGTGGGGCTGCCAAAACCTCGCTTGCCATCAAATTTCCTCGACAAAGGGCCGGTCCCTGCCCTTCTTTCTTCCGCGCATCGAATTTATAAGGCGCCCATGGGCAAAGCAAACAATGCAAATACGAAAGCCGCCGGCAAGGTTCCGGCCAAAGCTGCGAGATTGGCAACGCGCCTGCCGAAAACGGCGGCAAAAGCTGGCAAGATCGCGCGCGCGTCAAGGACGTCGGCCGGAGCAGCTCATCCTCCGCCGGACGAGGCAAGGATCGCGGAGATTTTTCGCCGTTTCGCTGCCGCCAAACCCCATCCCGAGAGCGAACTCATCTATGTGAACCCTTATACCTTGCTTGTCGCCGTCGTGCTTTCGGCGCAAGCGACCGACGTCGGCGTCAACAAGGCCACGCAAGCGCTCTTTGCCATCGCCGATACGCCCGCCAAAATGGTGGCTCTGGGCCAAGAAAGCCTGAGCGACATGATCAAGACCATTGGTCTTTATCGGACCAAGGCAAAACATGTGATTGCCTTGTCGGAACAACTCATCAAGAATTTTGGCGGCGAGGTTCCGCAACAGCGCGAAGCGCTCGAAACGCTTCCTGGGGTCGGCCGCAAGACAGCCAATGTGGTGATGAATATCGCCTTCGGCGCGCCGACGATGGCGGTCGACACGCATATTTTCCGGGTCTCGAACCGCATCCCCCTGGCGCCCGGCAAGACACCACTCGATGTCGAGCGCGGGCTTGAGAAAATCATCCCTGCCACATACATGCAGCACGCCCATCACTGGTTGATCCTGCATGGCAGATATATCTGCAAGGCCCTCCGCCCGGAATGCCAGCGCTGCATCATTGCCGATTTGTGCCATTGGCCGGACAAGACGCCTCTAGCCTAGGGCGACCGCATGCCGTCCGGTCGCAAAATCTCTTCGAGCCAAGCGAACCAACGATCGGTCGTCACGGCGAGGATCGCGACAAGCGTCGCGCCTTCCAAGACAAAGGCCGGGTTCGACGCGGAAAGCCCCTCGATGATCGGCGAGCCGAGCGATAAGGCACCAATGCTCGATCCGATTGTCGCGGTTCCGATATTGATGATCACCGCGTTGCGGAGCCCCGCAAGAGATGAACGGCAAGGCAAGCGGCAACTCGATCTTCCAAAGGACGATCGGATCGCGCAAAGCCGATTCCGACCGCCGCGTCACGGACGGATGCGGGAACGGCGTGAAGACCGGTCAAGGTCGCCTCGAGGATCGGGAAAAATCGCGTAAAGGCTGAGCGCCACGAAGCGTTGGAGTCGCGCCATAGCCAAGAACCGGAATGGCGAGCGCCAGCACCGCGACGGGCGGAAACGTCTGCCCGATGGCGCCGATCGCGCCGACCATCGCGGCAAATTCGCGCCCGCTTTCGCGCGTGACAAAGATCGCAAGGCCAATCCCGATGGCCGCAGCCGCAAGGCTTGAGATCGCGACAAGCTTCACATGCGCAAGGGTCAGTTCGAGAAAGCTCGCACGCGTGTAAATCGGATGCGGATCGTCCGGAAACAAAGCCCGCATCAGCGGCTCGGCCTTTGGCATCAACAGCATGGCGGCGATCAAAAGCAGGGTTAGCCAAAACCCTGGCTGGCGGAGCCAGCCGATCAAAGCATCAAGGCGCATCGCGTGCTCTCCACAATGTCGCCAATATGGATTTCGCCTAGCTTTTCGCCCTTTTCGTCGATGACGCAAAGGCTGGAGGATTGTCGCGCCAACATCAGATTCAAGGCATCCCTGAAACTGGCATTGGCCGTCAATCTTCCCGATCGCGCCTTCGCTCTTGCCGGGCGAGGCGCGAACGGACGGGCAGGAGATCGAGGAGCCGCAAGGCTAAATTGCCGCCCCCCAAGAAATTGCGCACGAAATCATCCGCCGGCGCCGAGCAGGATTTCGAGCCGGGTCGCCAGACTGGATCAGCCGACCGCCGTTCATCACCGCCATCACTGGTGGCCAGCCGCAAGGCTTCGTCCATATCATGCGTGACGAAGACAATCGTCTTCCCGCTTTGCGCATGAATGCCCCGAAGTTCGTCCTGCAGGCTCACCCGGCTCACCGGATCGAGTGCCGCGAAGGGTTCGTCCATCAAGATAATGTCGGGATCGGCGGCAAGCGCGCGGGCAACACCGATCCGCTGCTGCTGGCCGCCCGACAATTGCCTTGGGTAGCGGTTCAGAAGAGACGGATCGATTCGTAACATGGCGATCGAGCGCATCGAGCCGCGCGGCGCATTGCGACGGGCTCCATTTGAGCAGACGCGGCACCGCCAGAATATTATTGGCCGCCGTCCAATGCGGAAAAAGGCCAACCGACTGAATCACATAGCCGATGCCGCGCCGAAGCCTTTCCGGCTCCATTGCGCGAATGTCGTGGCCGTCGGATCTCGACATGTCCTTAATCTGGGACGATCATCGCATTGATCATGCGCAACACCGTCGACTTGCCGCAGCCCGACGGGCCCACCAGCGTGAAAAAAGCGCCGCTTTCAATTTTCAGCGAAAAATCGGAGACCGCCGGCACGCCGCCAAAACTTTTCGACACGTTGCGGAGCTCGATCACAGGTTTCTCCGCGCAGATGCCAAGCAGCAATGTCAAAGAAGAAATCTCGCCAAAAGCGCCAGAAGAATGACCGGAAGCGCGCCGAGCAGAACAAGATCGAGCGCATATTGGCCGATGCCTTGGAAGATGAACGTGCCAAGCCCTCCCGCGCCAATCAAGGCGGCGACGCTGGCCAAGCCGATCGCCTGGATCGTCACGACCCGCAGCCCGGAAAGGAGCGCCGGCAAGGCGAGCGGCAATTCCACGTCGAGAAACATCCGGCGCGCGCCAAAGCCGATGGCGGTGGCAGCCTCCTTGACCTCCCCCGCAACTTCGCTGAAACCGTGTGGAAACTGCGCACCAAGCGGCAGCAGCGAATAAAGCGTCAAGGGCGACGATCGCCGGCGCCGGCCCCGTTCCATGGATCCCGAGACTCGCGAAGAAGCGGAAATTGCTCGCTCAATTTGGTCATCGGCACGATCAACACGCCGAACAGCGCGATCGAAGGAATCGTCTGCAAGATGCCAAGACCCGCGAACACCGCCTCCTCGGCGCGTTCTTGCGCAACACCAGCAAAGTTAAAGGAACGCCGATGAACAGGGCGAAAAAAATTGCCCCGCCGACGAGGCCGAGATGGTGCAAGACTTCGGTAAAAAATATGCCTTGATGGTTTGCGAATTCCTTGGCGAGCGAAAGACTTGTCAAACGCGCCAGCACCGACCATCAGACGAAACCCGACGCAGAGAGCAATTCCGAGGCAAATGCGAACCCAAAACCCGAAATTTTCTTTTTGCGCGGCATTCGACGACAGCGAGGATCGCAACGCTCGCCAGGATCCAGAAAGCCGGACCGAGCGACGCCCGCGCGGCCGGCGGCTCGCCACTCACCAGAAGTGTCGCAAAAGAGCCGGCGCCGGCAAGGCTTCCCCAGAGCAACAGCCCGGACGCGGGGATCGTCAGAAAGGATCGAAGCTTTGTGTCCCTCGACAAAGCTCAGAAGCGTCAAGCCCGACAGACCGATGATCGCGGCGCTGGTCTCAAGAGCGGGGGCCTGGGTCAAGGAATAGGCAATGCCCTTGGCGAGCCGATTCGGCGCATAGGTCAGAAAGCCCGCCAAGAAATGCCGCGGCAAAGCCGAAAGTGGAGAAGCGCAAGGAGCACACGGTCATGCACTTTCGGCATTCGACATTGGTTCCGCGATCCTTTGAAAGCCCCGGCCTCGACGCTCATCGAAAGAGCCCTTGCGCGCGGAAAAATTGCTTCGCGACGACGCCCGGATTCTCGCCTTCGACGGCGACTTTTTCGTTCAAATCGCGCAAGGTTCGCAAGATCGAGTTTCGCGAACACGGGCTTCAAGAACGTCCCGTGATTTCCGGATAGTTGCCGAAAGGGTTGCTTCCCGGATCACGGGCGCTGGTGCATAGACCGGCTCGGCATGGCGCGTATCTTCAAGAGCGATGAAGATCGAGGGCCTTGAGCGCACCATCGGTCGCCATAGGCCATCGCCGCATTGACGCCGGAAATCCCATCCGCGGCAGCTTTCATCGTCGCCGAGGTCTCGCCGCCCGGAAAGAACCAGAAGCTGGCGGGCCGGTCAGCCGGAAGCCATAGATCGCCTCGAAGGCCGGAAGCCCGCGACGCTTTCGACGAATTCGGCGGAAGCCGCCAGTCTTACCTGGTTGCCGTCCCGCACGAAGCCGGCAAAATCCTCCATGGTTCGCAGATTTTCTTCGCGCGCCAAAGCGCCTGGCACCGCGATCACCCAAGCTATTGTCGGCCGGCGCGGGCGTCAGCCAGACAAGCTGGTTTTTTTCGTAATCGAGTTTCGCGGCGCGGGCATAGCCGGCCGCCAGCATCCTTCCAGACCGGATCGCCCTTCTTCATGGAAGAAAGAAGGCGGCATTGCCGGTATATTCCGCGCAAAGATCGATGGCGCCGGACAAAAGCGCCGCCCGCAAAATCGAGGTCGGCCCGATCTGCAGCCGGTTTTCCGTCGCGATATTGGCCTGGCCAGAGCGCAAGCAGCATCATTTCGCCGAGAAGCCCGCCTTCGAGATCGAGCTTCGAGCCGACGACGACAGGCGGCGCGGCAGGGCTTTGGCGGGCAGCGCGAGAGGCCAGCGTCCCGCCAAAAACACGCGCCGTCGGCGCATGACAGCATCTCAGACGACGATCGTCAGCCGCTCGGCGGCGCGGGTAATGCCGGTATAGAGCCAGCGGCCGCGGTGTTCGCGAAACGCAAAGCTTTCGTCGAACAGAACCACATGATTCCATTGCGACCCTTGCGCCTTATGCACGGTCAGCGCGTAGCCATAATCGAATTCATCCGACGTCCCGCCGGATTTTTGGGCTGAGGCTGTCTTCGAGCCCTTGAAAGAACTCCGGCAGAACGCCGATGCGCAGCGGCTTGCGGCCCGGTATCATCCTCCGGCACGACATTCAGCGCGAGCTTCTTCTTGCGCGTCGTGCGCGGTGGTTTTGACGAGCCAAATGCCGCCATTCAGAAGGCCCTTCGTCTTATTGTTCCTGAGGCAAACCAGCCTGTCGCCGGGGGCTGGAAAAACATCGGCGTAACCGAACAGCTCGCGCATTCGCTTGTTGTAGGAGCGGCGGGTGCGGTTGAGACCGACGAACAGCTGATCGGCCGCCGTCACCGCGCCGGAATCGATGTCGCGCCGCTCGATGACCTGGCTCTCGCCATAGGTGCCGAGCGGCAAGCCGGCCGCCTTCCCGCACCAGCATCGACATTTTGATGATGGGATTATCCGCCGCCTGGCGGTGCACCTCGGTCAGCATGACATCGGGCGCGCCTTCGGTGAAAAAGCCGCCGCCCTTGACAGGGGGCAATTGGGCGGGATCGCCTAAGACCAGCACCGGCTTGCCGAAAGACAAAAGATCGCGGCCGAGTTCTGCATCGACCATTGAACATTCGTCAATGATGACGAGGCTCGATTTCGTCACGGCGCTGTCGTCATTGAGAACGAAGGTAGGCTCTTCCGTATCGGTCTCCCGCGGCCGGTAAATCAGGCTGTGGATCGTGCGCGCGTCCTTGCAGCCCTTTGAACGCATGACAAGCGCCGCCTTGCCGGTGAAAGCCGCGAAGGCGACATCGCCGTCGACATCCTCGGCGATTTTCTTGGCCAGCGTCGTCTTGCCGGCTGCCGGCATAGCCGAAAAGCCGGAACAATTGCGGCTCCCCACGTTTCAACCACGCGGCGACGGCCATTACAGCCGCCTCCTGCTGCGGCTGCCACATCATGCGATTTCCGTTCTTTGGTTCATCGATCGATCTGCCTCTGGCGGGGGGCCGCCTTGAGTTTTGTGGCTGGCGCGGTTGCGGAGCTTACGTTAAATTCACCACCGTACATACATGGACGCAGAGGGGCACGGACGTGAGAGGACTCGCTGCAAGCGTGATTTTATGCGGCCTCACCGCTGCTGCAATGGCCGAAAACCCATTGGCGCCGCCTGCCGATGTGAAGCAATTGCTGGAAGTTAACGCCGACGGCGTCCAGAAATATGTCTGCACACCGAAAGATCAGGGCTTCGCCTGGATCTTCGACGCACCGGACGCGACCCTTTTCGATGCCCAGGGCCGACAAATCGGGACTCATTCAAAGGACCGACCTGGAAGTTGACGGACGGCTCCGAAATCATTGGCGAAGTCGTCACCAAACAAGCTTCGCCGGACGCGGGCGCCATTCCTTGGCTGCTGCTCAAGGTCAAAACGCATCAGGGTGAGGGTCAGCTCGCCGGGGCCACCTTTGTGCGTCGCATCGATACCAAGGGCGGCGTCGAACCCGTCGGCGGTTGCGATGCCGTGCATAAGGGCGAGGTCGCGCGGGTTGGCTATTCCGCCACTTATCAATTTTTCGGCCCCTGATTCTTACCGGTAAAGCGGCTCCGATTCCATTCCGGCGTAAAGTCCGGCAACGAATTCGCCGTAGCCATTGAACAGTTGCGTTGGACGCCGCTCCGTGGTGCCGAGCACTTCCTCTGTCGCCTGGCTCCAGCGGGGATGCGGAACCGCCGGATTGACGTTGGCCCAAAATCCATATTCCGAGGCCTGCAATTGTTCCCAAAAGGATTTGGGCCGATCCGCGACCAAAGAAATGCGGGTAATGGACTTGATTGATTTGAAGCCATATTTCCACGGCACGGCGAGACGCAGCGGCGCCCCGAAACATTTGTCGAGAGGCTTGCCGTAGGCGCCGGTGACCATAAAGGCAAGATCATTGCCGGCTTCCGCAACCGTCAAAGCCTCGACATAAGGCCAGGGATACCAGAATTGCCTTTGTCCCGGCGCGGTGATCCTGTCCAAAAATGTTTCCAGACGGACAAATTTTGCCGTCCCAAGCGGTTTTGCTCGGTCGAGCAGAGCCGCCAAGGGAAATCCGGTCCACGGCACCGCCATCGCCCAGCCCTCGACGCAACGGTGTCGATAGAGACGTTCCTCCAGCGGCATCGCAGCGACCAAATCGTCAAGAGAGACCTCTTGCGGCTTTTCGACCAAGCCGTCGATTTTCAAGGTCCAGGGCCGAATTTTGAGCGATTTCGGCAGCGGCCGCTATGTCCTTGCCGCTGCCGAACTCGTAAAAATTATTGTAATGCGAATTGACTCGCTCCGGCGTCACTTCGCGGTCGAGCACAAATTTCTCGCTTTGCTTCGCCGGGTAGAGAATGTGAGGCGCATCCGCCGTCGGCTCGGCCAGGGTGGCAGTCGTCCATAAAGCTGGCGCCGCCGACAGGGCCGCCCTGACCCCTATTTTGAGAAATCCCCGGCGGTCCGCCAATAAATTCTCAGGCGTGGCCTCGCTTTCGGCGATTTCCCATCCCTTCCTGCGGCGTATCAACATGGTGCAATCCTCAAGAGCGGCCGCTAAAGCAATAGGTGCGGTACGCCCGGGCTCGATAATTACGGGGCTTCGCCAATGCCGGCAAATCAAGACGCCGCGAGGCTCGGAAAGACGGATTGTTCGCTTGCATAGTTGGCGCCGGGGATCGAAACTGCGGCGCTCAAGGGGCTGGAGAGAGCATGACAAAAGCGATCGTTGGCATCATCGGCGGGTCCGGCGTTTATAAATTGCCGGGTCTTGAGGATATTCGCGAGGAATGGGTGGCAACGCCCTGGGGCGAGCCCTCCGACGCCCTGCACTTCGGTCGAATTGGTCAAACGGAAGCCGTATTTCTGCCCCGCCATGGGCGCGGTCATAAGCTTTCCCCTTCCGGGATCAATTACCGCGCAAATATCGACGCGCTGAAACGGGCCGGCGTGACCGACATTGTCTCGGTCTCCGCTTGCGGCTCCTTCAAGGAAGAGCTTTATCCGGGGCTTTTCGTGCTGGTCGATCAATTCGTCGACCGGACCTTTGGCCGCCAGAGCTCGTTTTTTGGAAACGGCTGCGTCGCGCATGTCTCCATGGCCAATCCCGTGGCGCCCTTGCTGCAACAAAGGATTGCGGCGGCGGCCGCAGCCGAAAACATCGCCTGCGTCCGCGGCGGAACCTATGTCTGCATGGAAGGGCCGCAATTTTCCTCATTGGCCGAATCGCTCGGCTATAAGGCCGCCGGCTACGACGTGATTGGCATGACCGCAATGCCCGAAGCAAAGCTTGCGCGCGAAGCCGAGATTTCCTATGCGACGATTGCGATGGTCACCGATTTCGATTGCTGGCATGAAGAACATGGCGCCGTCGATGTCGCCTCGGTGATCCGGGTGGTGGAAGCCAATGCCGGCAATGCGGCCAAGCTTCTCGCCCGCCTGCTGCACGATTTCCCGGCGGCGCATGAACCCTGCCCCATCGGGTCCGACCGGGCGCTCGATCATGCGGTGCTCACGTCCGCCAGCGCGCAGGATCCGATTCTCATGAAAAAACTTGAGGCGATCATGCAAAGGGTCACGCATTCATGACATTGGATTTCGATCTCAAGAGCACCATCCGCACGATTCCCGATTACCCGAAGCCGGGGATCATGTTCCGGGATATCACCACGCTCCTCGGCAATGCGCGCGCGTTTCGGCGCGCTATCGATGAATTGGTGCAGCCATGGGCCGGAACGAAAATCGATAAGGTTGCCGGCATGGAAGCGCGCGGATTTATTCTGGGCGGCGCGGTGGCGCATCAACTCTCCGCGGGATTCGTGCCGATCCGCAAAAAAGGCAAGCTGCCGCATACCAAAGTCTCGATCGCCTATTCGCTTGAATACGGACTGGACGAAATGGAAATGCACGACGACGCCGTGTCGCCTGGCGAAAGAGTGATCCTCGTCGACGACCTCATCGCGACCGGAGGGACGGCGGAAGGCGCTGTCAGGCTCCTGAAAAAAATCGGCGCCGAGGTGGTGGCCGCCTGCTTCGTCATCGACCTGCCTGAACTTGGGGGCGCCAAGAAGATCCTGGCTCTGGACGTGCCGGTCAGAACGCTCATCACCTTCGAGGGACACTGAGTTCCTCGCTTCATTTCGAACAGGCCGTCAAATCCTTATCCTCGATCGAAAAGACCTTACCGGTCTCGATCGAAACATGTTTGACGCTGCAGACGCGGCCATTCGTAAAGCCGATTCTGATGTCGTAGTCGCCGCTGCTCACACCGGGTAGTTTCAAGCGCTCGTCATGATCGACGCTGGCATCCTCATCGCCCGCGCAGAGATTTTCCCCAAAGTGATCGGTGTCCGCCGGAGCAAGCCGCAGCTCGTTGACCGTCGCCGAAGTCAGATTCCAGAAACGCGTCGGTTTTTCAGCACGCGCAGGGGTGGCAAGAAAAACCAGCGCGGCGCCAGCGAAAGCTAAGCGCATGAGACGGTTAGACGTAGATGCATGTTTCATGTCGCGGCCCGTGATGCGATTCGACGTTTGTGTCGAACTTAGCTGGGAAGGTGAAATTTATACAGGACCAAGGCCCCGCCACTCGCGCCAAATCCTCATGGTTGCGCAAATCCGGGCGAACCACTAGAAGCGAGCCTCAACGCTACGGGGTTATGCATGCGTCCTTCCAAACGCGCTGCCGCAGAATTGCGGCCAGTCACGCTCGAACGCAATGTCGCGCGCTATGCCGAAGGCTCGTGCCTCGTCAAATTCGGCGAAACCCATGTGCTCTGCACCGCGTCTCTCGAAGACAAGCCCCCGCCGTGGTTGCGCGGCCAGGGGCGCGGTTGGATTACCGCTGAATATGCCATGCTTCCCCGGGCGACC
Source organism: uncultured Alphaproteobacteria bacterium (assembly GCA_963785995.1). Taxonomy (GTDB): domain Bacteria; phylum Pseudomonadota; class Alphaproteobacteria; order Rhizobiales; family Beijerinckiaceae; genus Methylocapsa. The sequence continues at coordinate 62,473 of CAWAXL010000035.1, read as the reverse complement.
CATACGCGCACGCGGCGGGAATCGACCTCAGGCAAGCAATCGGGGCGCACGCAGGAGATTCAGCGCCTGATCGGCCGCAGTTTACGCGCTGTTACCAATCTTCAGGCGCTTGGCGAACGCCAGGTCACGATCGACTGCGATGTGCTGCAGGCCGACGGCGGCACCCGGACGGCCTCGATTACCGGCGCCTGGGTTGCCCTGCACGATTGCCTCAAATGGATGCATGGCCGTTCGATCATCAAGGATCATCCGTTGCGCGATCATGTCGCCGCGGTCTCTTGCGGCATTTCAAACGGCGAGCCGGTGCTCGACCTTGATTATGCGGAAGACTTGGTTGCCGAGACGGATGCCAATTTCGTCATGACGGGCGCCGGCTCGCTGGTCGAAGTCCAGGCGACGGCAGAAGCCGCCGTATTCAGCGACGCTCAATTGCATGCCTTGATGGCGCTCGCGAAGGCCGGCATTGCAACGCTCGTGGAGCTGCAAAAGCTCGCGGTCGATTAAGATGCCCGGGAGGCTCGAAGGAAAGCTCGTCATTGCGACGCATAACGCGGGCAAGCTCGCCGAAATGCGCGAACTTCTTGTTCCTTATGGCATTACAACGGTTTCAGCAGGGGAATTGGGTCTGCCCGAACCCGAGGAGACTGGCCACAGCTTCATAGCGAATGCCGAAATCAAGGCCAGGGCGGCCGCAGTTCTTGCCCAATCTCCCGCACTCGCCGACGATTCCGGGCTTTGTGTCGCCGCGCTTGATGGCGCCCCCGGCATAAATTCAGCGCGCTGGGCGGGGGATTCCCGCGATTTCGAGGCGGCCATGAAAAAAATCGAACAGGCGTTGCAAACTGCGAACGCCCGCCCGCCCTTCAAAGCGCATTTCGTTTGCGTTCTCTCGCTGGCCTATCCGGGCGGAGATACCCGGAACTTTGAAGCCAAAGTTTTTGGCGAACTTGTTTTCCCGCCCCGTGGCCGGCTCGGGTTCGGCTATGATCCGATCTTTCTTCCCGAAGGTTTCGAACGGACGTTTGGAGAAATGCCCTCGGAGGAAAAACATTCGATCCCCTCCGACGGATCGCTCGCGCTGTCCCATCGGGCGCGCGCGTTCCAAATGTTTGCGCGCGCCTGCCTCGACAAGACTTAGCGAATCACGGGAGCCCCAAGCGCGGCGCGGACCCGCTTCAAGATACGCGCGCGGGCTTCGTCCTCCGTTTCGTTTGCTTGACGCTTGACGGCAAACGGTGCGTCTCCGCTCAACAAACCTTTCATGATGTGAAATCCGAGCGCGCGATAGACTTCCAATTGCTCCTCGCTGAAAAATTGGTCGCCGGTGGATTCCTGCGGAAACTCGCGATAGCGGCGCTTGTAATCTAAAATATAGTCGTCCTCGTCGCCGCTCATCGACGCCTTGACGTAAAGCAGGACGCCCTCTTTGTCCGGCCCATATTGAATCCGGCCGGCGGCGCAATGCGGTCCCGGCGTTCGCGGGACGGGAGTGCCATTTTGATTGGCATCGTCGAAGGCCTTGTTCGTCGCCAAGGTCTGTTCCCGAATGGCTTGCCAGGGGAGTTCGATGATCGCGCCGAGATCGATGCGGGCATAGCGCTCAAGAGCGAGGAGAGCGCCAAAGCTCATCGTGGGATCCGCCTCCGCATCGATAGCGATGATTAGCTCGCAGCGCCGCTTCATCAGCGAATAGACACCGAGATTTTCGATGTGACCTCCGTCGGTCAGAAAAATCTTCGGGCTCTTCTCGGTAATCCAACTGAACATTTCCACGAAGAGGACAATGCTGGGCAATTTGAAGAGCTGCGCGATGAGCCAATCGCGCTGCTGCGCTATCGGCGGATGGGCGCACCCAGGGTTCGGATTGCGGAGCCAATATCCAAGGCGGATGTTGAGAACCGCAAGTGTAAAGGCAAGCGGTTTGATGGTATGCGTGCCCATGTTGGACGAGATGGCCGCTCCCGAAATGGCCATGGCGGTGCCGAGATTGAGGGTGGGCTCTTTCCCATCGATCCGCCGCGTACCGATATAACCCGTCGCGTCGCTGCCGAGATATTCCGGCGTGAAGGCAAAAAAGTCGGCATTTCGGCCGCGCTTGTTCGCATATTGCGAACCCTCGATGTTCAAGGCGGCGTTGATGATCGGGTAAGGGCAGCGGTCGGTGTCGATGTCGAACAGCTTGGGCTCGTAGGATTTGAGGTCGCCATAGAGATCGCGGTGCCCTTGGTCCGAGCTTGGATCGAACAGAAAAGCTTTGCTGAGCCGATCCCGGTAAAGGCGGTAGAGGGAGGTGCGGTTCGGGTTGATGAGCAAGGCCGCAAGCGTCGCGGCAACAAAAGCTCCGAAAACAAAAGCACGGCGCCGTGCTGCAGGCCGTAATAGGTCAAATATAAATACAAAACCCACAAGAAAAACGGCACGACGAGTGCGGCTATCCATAAAGCCGCCAAGGCCATGATCTTTTTGAACCAAGCCATCCAGCCGGTGGCGCGTTTCGCCGCGGCCACGACATCGCCGAGATATTTGGAGAAAAAGGCGGAAACAGTGCCCAGCGACGCGAAAATGGCGGCAAGAGAGGTGCCCAGTCTCTGGCTGAAGGTGCCGCCCCCGGCCTCGACACCAGCCGGTTGTTCGCAAATCCACCGCAGAATGAACGGCTGAAATTCAAAAAATATGGTCGTCAATGTCACGAGAAAGAAGAGCTTTGAAACGCCGACCCACCCGCCCCGAAGGGTCGCACTTGAGCCAAGGTTCAGCGACGTCCAGACCGCCCAGATGATGAGAAACAGAACGTTGACGACCGCCAAAATCGCGGTGAACCAGAAACCGGGTAGCCCCCATAGCGGCTCCGAGACAGGCAAGCCCAGCGCGGCCACGGCATCTGTGAGATTCCAGATGAGAAACCGGGGCTGGTTCAGCGCCTTAATCGTCGGATGGCTTACAAGCGTAATCCAGACGCAGAAAAGGAGGACGGGCAAAACAATAAGGATATTGGCGATAAGACCGCGGCCAACAATGCCAATGGCCGTGACGACATCCAGCCCGCCATGCGGGATCAGATAGTTTGAATAGTCTCTTATGTGGCGAACCGAGGCGGTGTCATTGTAATTATCGGGGTGGGTAAATGGCAATTTGCCATCCGTTTTCTGCATCGTCGCCGTTAGCGCGCAGCCGATGTATCCGCCCCCGGACACCGTCGAAAGATAGTCAATTCCATCAAAGCCGGATTCGCCTGCCCCCGTGCTTACGCCCAGAGCTTGCAAAGCGCCGAGCCCGAAAGACGCCGAACGGATCCCGCCGCCGGATAGCGCAACGCCGGTCAGGCCACTGGAACTTCGGTCTCGACCGGGTTTCTTGACACGCAGGCGGCGCGCTTTGATCGCGGCTATCTCTGCTTCCATGACCCGTTTCGGCGGATATCCCGCCCGACATTGCTCATCGACTTGAGCGTCGACATAGTCGTGATCGCCGCGCTTGGCTTCGTCCGACATCCCGTCCTCCGTCCTTCCCGATCCGCCGCATACGCTATCTCGAAAACGTGAAGGCCGGCGCCGTCTCAGCCCCGGTCGCCTGGCTGGGCAAAGAAGCGCAAAGCCCGGATGCTGGGCAAAAAGAAATAGGCGCCCCCGCGCAAAGTGATGAATTGCGGCAATCCGGCGATCCGGCGGTTTGGGCCGTTCGGCTGCGGCAGGACAAATGAATCGGTGGCTTTACCGACCGGACAGGCGGCACGATTGCCGACCAGCGGGTCGGTTTCGCCGCTCATCCCGTTGAACTTCGCGTTCATGATCCAAGCGGTCTGGATGAACTCGAACTGCCGGGCAATATTGGCGTTGAGGGCAATGAAATATATTCCGCTCTTATTATGATGTACGTCGTCCCGCCGGGCCGTTTGCGGTTCGATCAAATCGCCATAGGGCCGCCCTCGCCGCACAATTCGGTGTAGCCGGCTTGAAGAAATCAGATCCTCGCGCGGGCCGTCATGCTTCAGTCCCAGCATACGAAGGATCCAGGAAAGAAAGCCCTGCTTTCCACCGGGCATGTCGCCCGTTCGCGGATTTGCGCGGCGAATATGGGCGCCGAATGGACAGGTCAAACCCTCGGGGTCCGAATCAAAGGTGAATCCGTTCTGACGGATGTCGATCGCTTCCGATCCAACGCCGCGGATGTTGGGCGCTGATGCGGGGACAAGCGGATCGCCGGTCGAAAGCGCCGGCCCACCATCGCTTCCGCCAGGCTGACGCCGTCATCCTCGGGCGATTGCTTGGAGACGAATTGCCAAAAGCCCGGAACATCCTGCTCAAGTTGGCGGAACACAAGATAGGTGCCATTGCGACCAAGATCGCGGCGCGTTCGATCATCCTCGGCACGCCGCAAGATATCCTCGGGATCCTGGGCCGGCTCGAGGACAGGGCGGCTGGTGTAAAAACCGTATTCGTTCTGGTAGCCAAGAAGAAACTCGCCGGTGGCGATCAGATTGCCATATTCGAGATCCTCGCGGATCCCGACGATACGCTCGCCCTTCCAGTCAATCGCGGGCTGGCTGATTCCATCGATAAACCCAAAGGGTTCGCGCCGCACCTGGTCATCATTATTTTCAGGCGCATCAGCTGCGCGGAGCGTGTCAAGGATCTCAAAGCCTAAGGCGAGGTCAGCGATGACCATTTGCTGGAATGCGGCGAGAGCACCGTGTTCAGCGTAAAGCATGACCAGAACGTCGGGCTCATGGTTAGGCGCGCCCCACTCCCACTTCGTCGGCGCGCTCTCGTCAACATCGCCTAACCGGCGAGGGCGGCCCTCTTCCTCCGCGTCCTTGCCCGCCATGCCAAAGTAAAATTCTCTGGAAAATGCATGGAGAACCTCCTCCTGCAATCCCAAATTCCGCAGGCCGGGGGCGGTGAACGCGACCTGGAGTGTACGATGCAGCTTATGATCGTCGGACTTTAAATCCGCTATGCTCGTCACGCTGTAAGATAATTTCTCGGCATTCGGCTCTTCGACGATCGCAGCGAGCCATTCTTTTGCCTCCCCCCGGTCCTTGACCCGCAACAGAAGAAACGAGGCTTCTCCAAGTGTGCCATAACCAGAGTATAAGATACCCTGAATGTCGTGAAGCTCGCTGACGGGTTGAACCATGACGCGCCCTATATCTCCGACAGCCATTGACGGATTTCTCCGTCGGACATGGGCTTTTGTTCTTCCAGACCTTTCCGAACGCGGGCATTGCGAGAAATGTCCATTAAGGTCAATCCCGGATAGGCCTTGTACCAAACCTCGGTCGGAAGCGAGTGCCGCCGCTGCGTGTTCTTGAATTCCTGCTCACGCGAGGCGCCGCCGAAAATCAAAAAACTCGTCTTGGGGTAGCTGACCCCGTGGCTGAATGTGAGGTTGAGACCAAAGGCGACCTTGTTGACGAAGTCGTCCATATAGCTCTCGGAACTTCCATCGTAATTGCTGCCGAAAAAAACTCTGCGCTTGTCGTCCAGAAAAACCCAGCGCGCGAAATGGATGGTCTTCACTCTCGCGAGATTGCCCCGAGGATAAAGAAACGGGGTGGCAAGATTGATGACCCACAACAGGAACGTCATTGTCCGCCGCCGGAACGGCCCTGGCTTGATCGCTCCGAAAGCGCTGTATTGGTTGGTCACGTCAAAATCTAGAATGGCGCCGAGGGCCGTCAATTGCTCGGGGGTGGGCGGCGTCAGAATTTCAGGGTCGGTGGTTTCGTGCTGGCGCAGACGGTACAGAAAGACCCCGAGAGCCGCGAGCAAGACAAAGAAAAATAGAGCATAAAGAAAGAAGGCCGCGAGCAACGGCAACACCAGAAGAGGCAGAACAAAGCCTATCAGCGCCGCGACCGCGACGGAAATCTGCGCAAGCCTTTTGATTTGCCATAGGAGAGGCGTAGGAGCCGGTGGTGATACGCGCGGCCCTTTTTCCTGCACCTTGCGAATAAGCTCGGCCCGGATTTCTTGCGGAGATTTGTCGAGCAATTCTTTGGGGAGACCCGGAGATAAATACTCAAAGCCTCATGCAGCTCCGCTTCCTCGCGGATTTGCCGAACCGTGCGGCCGATCCAATTGACATAGGCTGTGACCGGTTTGACCGAATGGCTGCGCATCCAGGGCAACAAATCGTCATTGGGCTGAAATCCCTTGCAATAGGAAAAGATTTGGCGCAGCCCTGGCCCGGCCCGATACGCGAAATCCGCGAGAAGCAGATCGGCCGATCCATCGCAATCGCCAAGAAAGGCGAGATAGACCGGCGCATCCGGAAATTACGCCATAGGCTTTAAGATCGTCCAGCGTGCGTCGTTCAGGATGACGAAGCGCGCAAAATGCAGTGTCCTGAACTTGCCAAACGGAACCAGCGCGTTAGCCGGATCCACCGTTCCGGACATTTGTTCATCGTCAGGAGAAGCTGACGCAATTCCGTCTCCCGACCCGGCCGGATCGGCGCTACAATCATGAAAGTCGATTGCGGGGTCACTTTTTCTGGCCAAAACAACGCCTTAAAACTTCAGCGCGAAATCGATGAGGCGCTTCCTGTCCCAATAGACCTTGCCGAGATAGAGCTGCGGGGAAATCAGCCGGATTTCGTCGCGGATCCAATGCGCGACCAGCGACGTCTCGGAGTAATCGAGGACGATGCATTCCTTGCCGTCCAGCCAGCTCGGCGCCTTGTAGACTTTCGCGATAATTGCATTGAGGCCGAAGGGCAAAATCCGGTTCTTCAAATATCCGGCCTTGGCGTCGAAAACTTTTCCCTGCCAGGCGAAATGGATTGATGAACGTCGCGATTTCAGGAGAATAGGCCGTGCCGGGCGCGATGATCGCTGTGCCGTCGGCCTGACCGTCCGGGATTGGCCCAGACTCCGAGGCGGTGAACACATCGTCGAGCTCTTGTTTGCTTCATGCTGAGCAACTGAGCGACATCATAGGCCATCGCGGCTCCTCCCCCTGGTTGTCGCTTTCAGGTCCGTCCATTGAGCGCCCTATTTTCCGAATGCCGCTCGAGAATTGCACAATTTTTTGTTCGCTTCTAGCACTATTTAGATCGCGATCCCCGCCAGCGCGGGAAGAAGCAAACATCATCAACCGGTTATGGCGCGATTCTGCCTTCGATTGCGCTTCGTTGCAGAATGACGTCGGCGGCCTTCTCGGCGATCATATAGATCGCGCTCGCGATGAAGAAACCGGGAATGCGCGGAAACACGGAGGCGTCGACAACCCGCAGCCCTTGCGTTCCATGGACCTTGAAGTCGCTGGACAACACGCCCCCGGCATCGGGGGCACCGATCGCGCAGGTGCAGGAGGCATGATGTCCCCAGGCGGTGTCGCGCACATGCTGCGCGAGTTCGTCGTCGCTTTGCAAATGCGCACCGGGGAATAATTCCGTGTCCATCAGCGGCGCCTCATCTCCGGGCCTGAGTCGCGTCGCCGAGGCGGCAATGGCACGGACGGACCGGATTCCCGCAACCACCGCTTTCAGATCCTTTTGCTCGGAGTCGGAGCCTTCATTGAAATAACGGAAATTGATTTCCGGACGGTCCTGCGGATCGGCGGAACGCAACCGCACATAGCCCGCCCGGTTGATCGTATGCGCCTTCAAGACCGCAAACGTCAGATAATCGAGCCCCTTGCGAAAATCGAGGGAATAGTCGGGGTAATAGCCCTTGAACCTTGCCAGCAGGGCCATGCAGAACAGATCCGGGTCGAGAAGTTCCGGTGCCGAACGCTGCGTGAAAGCGATGGCGGCTCCGTTCGAAATATACATGCCATTTCGATTGTCGAGCCATTCCCGGTATTGGGGATCGGTTTTGTCGAATTTCGCGCCGACGAGACAGCTCCACGGTTGGCCCATCTTGTGGACGACCGTCACTTCATAACGGTCCTGGAGATTTTGTCCCACGCCGGAAAGTGGCGACACGATTGAAATGCCGTGCCTTTCGAGTTCGTCCCGGGGGCCGACGCCCGACAACATCAAAAGCTGTGGCGTGTTAAAGGCGCCTCCCGCCAGGATCACCTCCCGCGCCGCCCGCACCTCGCGCCGTTCCCCAGGCTTGGTGCTGGCATTTTTGTGGGCTCGATAGAGACGCTCGCCCTTCAAATATTCGACGCCGACGGCGCGGTTTTCGGCATCGAAAATGACCCGCGTTGCGAGCGCATGGAGCTCGATGCGAAGCCGGTCCGGATAGCGCGCCGCGACTTCCCTGAGACGCTCTCGGGTCCCCGTTCGTGAATGCCCATCGGTCGTCATGGGCACATAGCAAAGCCCCGGCACCCGGTGCCGCAGACGCCGCGCGTCGTTTGGATCGGCTTCCCCTTTGAAGAAACGCCGGAGTGCAGCCCTCCAACGCGGTTCGTCTCGGATCACGCTCCATGCGGAACGGATGATCAATTTCACAAGCTGATCATCTTTGAAAGCGTTTTGGGGTCTTGCCTTTTCGGTAGGAAGCCAACCGCTCCAGCCATGCCCCGTCCAATCGAGGCCGAACCAGCGCAGGAAGCGCCGGAGCGGACGGTGCCGGCAGTCTTCCAGCAAGCGCAGATAGCGCCGCATGTTCGAGGCAGCCCAGGAGGGATCGCCGGTCAGGCGCGCAATTTCATCCCAATCGGATTCATAAGGCGCGACGAAAATCATCGCATTATGCGCCGTGCAGCCGCCGAGCGTGCCGGCGCGCGGATAAAAGATGCTGTCTTCGCCGGTTGCCGGATCAGGCCGATGCTTCCAATCAGCCTTCTGTTGCGCATCGTCGGAATAATGGCGGACGAAAAAATCCCAGCTCATCGTCGGGTTTTCGGAGGCAAAAGGGTGGAAGCCGGGAACATTGTAGTCCTCCGGCAGCCCTGCCGCTGCACCTTGACGCGGATCGCCCCCCGCCTCCAGCAGGACCACGCGCATTCCCGCCTCGGCGAGCCTGGCGGCGAGAGTTCCCGCCGCCCGCACCCGAACCAACGACAACATAATCGCAGTCATACATGCGCGACGAACCTTCGGTGCCCGCGGAGTCTTCAGAACGTCTTGATAAATTCAATCAGGGCGCGCTTGTCGTCGTCGCTCAACACCGGTTCAGGGGCAAACGACTTCTCCTCATCGCTCAGACCCTCCACATTGTTGAACTCCGCAGTCCCGAAATAATGGCCGCGATTGACGACGAAGTCCGGACATTTGCTGAGCTTCAGCATTGGCTCCTTGAGATTAGCGAACTTCTGCCGCAGTTCCTCGTCGGAGACATTGTCCGGCAGCGTCAAGACATCCCCTTTCAACTTCAAGACGAATTCACCAAGATTTTTGATGAAGGCCGCCTTTTCAACCGGATCGTCGGTTTCGGAGCGCAAGCGGATATTGGACAAAAGATTGACCGGCATTCCTTTAGGGATCGGGCCGAGCGTCAAACCCCCGCCAGAGGCGACGAGCCCCGGAAACCAGCGATGCAACTTGGCCCTGAAGCCATCCTGAAGGAGCTCAAAGGCGTCGGGCACCGAGATATAGCCTTGCGGAATCGGGATCCAGCTTCGCGCCGAGGTCCGATCGATCACGCCCAGCGCCTTGTCGCCCAGCGTTTTGTCGCGCTCGCGTTTTTCCGGCCACAGCAATTGCTCGATCGAAGCCTGAAAGACTTCCATCCTGGCCTCGACGGAAGGACTTTCGTTGAACGGGCCGAGGCTATTGTTAAGCAGGAACGGGGCGGTCGACCAGATGCTGACCAGCGGGGGCACCCGGGTGTAGCCGCGTCCTCCGGCCGGCATCTTGTAAGGCTGCAGTTCCCCGGTGAAGGGATCTTGCACCGTGATGGTCCCGACCGAGGGCAGATCCTTGTAGGACGTCGAGGAGAAATTATCCCAGATGTTGCCGGCAATGGCATTCGTCGCCAGCGGACTGCAGGCGTTGGTGCGCAGCAGAGTCACCGGGACGCGTACGTCGGTTGAAAGATAATTCCCGGCGAGGAAATCAGGCGCGGCGACGATCTTTCGCATCTCGTCCTTGAACTGATCCGTCTTGGTAAAATTCCAATAGCGTTTCCAGCAGGCGAGATAATCGGGACCGGCGCAGCCCGAGGGATCGAGACCCGCGACACTTTCGGGCAGTTTGCTCGAATGGCAGCGGGCGCACGTCTCGGCGAACACCTTCTTGCCGCGTTCCAGCGACGCCTCTTCGGCGTGCAAATATTGGTCTCCTCCCGGCGCATCCTTCAGATTGTCCGGCTGTCCGGCCTTGAGAAAGAACAACGCCATGTTGAACGTGCCGGCTTCCGTGGCCTGCCAATAGGATGAGTTCTTTTGGGCGGTCTTGATCTCAATCGGGCTGATCGTCTTGCCGCCGGCCACCGGATTGAAGTGCAAAAGCCATTCTTCGCTGAACAGACCGATGTTGAGATAGACCCGGTTCAGCGCACCGAGCGCCCCGACCGAGTCCGATCCGTCTTTCAGCACATGCGGCGTCCAGACGGTCGCCGGCTTGTCGAAGAATTGGGTGAGCACCGGGGCGGAGGAAAAATCGTTGAGCTGCTTGTTATCGAGTTCGCCGCCGGACAGCGTTTCCTTCCCCCAGCGCTTGCCGATGGCAAGGCGAGGCAAGAGATTATAGACGGCATTCATGGTTCTTGGATTGTTGATATAGTCCGTCGAAACCAGCGAGGTGTCCATGGCGCCCGGCCGATAGGTCTTGACGAGCTGGTACATGAAATTCTTTGGATCGGCGCCATAAATGAACAGCCGATCGACCCACATATATTGAGCGCCCACCGTCGAATTGAGATCGGCCCATTGCGGATGTGCGGGATCGGCCGGGGGGTGAATTGGGCTTGGCCCGACGTGGCAGAATCCGCAGGACATCCCTACCCTGTAGGGCCGCACCAAATTCGGATCGTTGAAGTATTTCTCGTCCGTATAATATCGGTTGGCATCCCAGCTTTTCGCCGCCTCTTCGTTGAAATCCGGATTGGGAAAAAGGCGCAGGCCGACGATGCCGGTGGCATAACCAAAGTAGGAGCCAACAGGGAGGGTCTGATCCTTTCCAATCGACTTGCCACGGGCGCCGATCATCACACCAGGATATTTCTTTTCATCCTCGAAGGGGTCGTCGGGGCATTCCTTGTTGCGCATGTCGAGCCAAAGCCCGAAGCGGCTCGGATCGGGTCCGGTTGCCTTGTCGAAGCAGGGCTCATTGACGAGGCCCAACCAGCTCCAACGCGAATTGCGGTCGGATTTCAGGCCAGGATGAGAGCTGATGACCTTCAGAAGATCAAAGCCACCAAAGGTTGCGGCGGTCATCTTGTCCCAGAAGCGGTCGTTCCCGCCGGTCCAGACCACCCACATATTGCGGCCTTTGACCTCTTCCGGCGTCAGGGCGACCCCATTATCCATGTCATGGAAATAATCTTCCGAAGCCTGCGGAAAACTGGCGGCCTCCCGCCCAACGCGTTTTGCCTCGTCGACCACGTGCCCGGATTGCGGAGACGAATCACAGCCCAAGAGAAAAATCATGCACGACAAAATGACGAGCCCGCCACCAAGCACTCTCAATCGCGCCATAGTCTCCTTTCCCCCCTTTTTTGTTGCGCCGCAAAAGCCCCGCGCATTTAATAAAGCTGGCTGAAAATTTGGTTTGAACCCATGCAATCGCCAAGGCTTTCGGGCGCCGTAACGACACCGATGCCCCTAGCATAAAAACGCTTCCCCCGAAACGAGCCACCGATCGTGGCGTGCGCGAAGCCCGCGAAAAGCGGACGGGCAGAGTTTTGAAAGCTAGCCTATTTTGTGCGTGGCGAATAGTGATTTAGTTTCATGTCGTAGGCACACCGACCAGTTGCTCGCCATGGCAAATAGCTCGCCAGAGGCAAGGTCGGACCGCGCCGAACGACAGATATCCACGGGGAGCCTTTTCCGATTCGCAGGGGAATGTTAACCTAAAGCACTTGTGGATGATCGTCCCGCTGCTTTCGTCGATGAGGCCATCGGTCTATTCAAGACAAGATGTGTTCGCGGACCACGGTGAAAGGATAAGCAGATGTTCCTCAAGGCATTGCATGACGCGCTGGTGTTCTTCCTGCACGTGGAACGCCGATTGGAACCCTGGTTCCGGACGCAGTTCGACCGGATTTTTCGCGAGCCTCTGGCGAAAATCATCCAATTCCTGATCAATGTGCAACGAAGCGATGAAGGTCTTCGGCTAGCCGAGGAGCGGCTTCTCCCTAACGAGAAGGAGTTCGAGCAGGAGATCATCGACCAGATGGCGCAGCAGATGCGCAATCATTTCAAGCCGGGAGCCTATGAGCGCGGCGGCAACACCAAGACGCACGGAATCGTACGCGGCACATTGACGATCCGGGATGATGTGCCGGTCCATATGCGACACGGCATCTTTGCCGAGCCCCGCACCTATCCGGTTTGGGTCCGCTATTCGGGGCCCGGTCCAGATGTTCCCGCCGATATCGACGACGTCGGTTTTGGCAGCATGACAATTAAAATAATGGGCGTTCCCGGCCCAAAGCTGCTCGACGATGAGAAATTCACCCAGGATCTTCTCTGCGTCTGTACGCCCACCTTCGTCACGCCAGACACGCGCGCAAATGCGAAACTGCAGGATTGGAGCACAAGGGAAATGCCGGTGTTCTATTTCCTCAATCCCAAGGACACGCACCTGCTCGATTTTTTCATGCAGTCGCTGTGGAACGGGACACAATATAATCCGCTTGGGCAATATTATTACAGCTGCGTGCCTTATCTTCTCGGTGAAGGCCAAGCGATGCAATATTCCTTCTATCCAAGAACCGAAGTCTGTCGCGACATACCGGGCTTGCCGTTCCGCGCGCCGTTCAATTACCTTCGCGACAATATGGTCAAGACGCTCGCGGAAAAAGACGTCGAGTTCGATATTCGCGTGCAGGTTCAAACCGACCCGTTCCGGATGCCGATCGAAAACGCGGCCGTTCTCTGGCCGGAAAAATTATCCCCCCGCGTGCCGGTGGCCACGCTGCACATTCCCGCGCAAAAATTCGACTCTCCCGCGCAATTCGCTTTCGCCAAAACGCTGTCCTACAATCCATGGCACTCCCTGCCGGAACATAGGCCTCTCGGCAATCAGAGCCGCGTGAGGCTCAGGCTCTATACGGAATTGTCGAAATTCCGCCAGAGGATGAACAACACGCCGCATCAGGAGCCAACCGGCGACGAGGTTTTTTAGGCGATCCTTGTCAACGCGCCGTCTTCACGCCGGTCTTGTTCGTGCTTATCCTGCCGCGACACCGCACCCTAGGAAAGACGATGCAAGACGGCCGCGCTCAAAAGACTTCACGGGACTTTAGGCGATTGCGGTACCGCCCGGCGTGCTGCTCGGATGATCCCTCGCAGCCGTCCGGCGCTCTGCCATGACCGAGACGGCGACGGCGCTGGTCCTTTTTTCGGGCGGCCAGGATTCCACCACCTGCCTTGCCCTGGCGCTCGATCGATATGCGCGAATCGAAACCGTCGGATTTGACTATAATCAGCGCCATCGCGTGGAACTCGATCAGCGCATTCTCATCCGCGAGTCGCTCAAAAAAAGCTTTCCCGCTTGGGGCGAACGGCTGGGCGAGGATCATTTGATCTCCATCGGCGCTCTGGCAGAGATTTCTTCAACCGCGATGACCGAGGATATCGAGATCATTGTCGATGAGCGCGGGCTGCCGAACACCTTCGTCCCCGGGCGCAATCTGATGTTTTTGACCCTGGCGGGGGCGATCGCCTACCGGCGCGGCCTCAAGCACATCATTGGCGGCATGTGCGAGACGGATTTTTCCGGTTATCCCGATTGCCGCGACGATACCGTCAAAGCCATGCAGCTCGCCTTGAACCTCGGCATGGACAGCCGTTTTGTGGTCGAAACCCCCTTGATGTGGCTCGATAAGGCCGCGACCTGGCATTTGGCGGAAACACTCGGCGGGGCGCGCCTCGTCGATCTCATCATCGAGCAAACCCATAGCTGCTACCTCGGCGAGCGAGGTCTCAGGCACGAATGGGGTTATGGTTGCGGCACCTGTCCCGCGTGCCGCCTGCGCGCCGAAGGCTGGCGAAAATATGCCACCTCCCGGTCCTGAACGAGGCATTTAAGGGCCCGATTCGAAGGAAGCTGCTTAGTTGAGGCACCGGCTTATCCTGGCAACGCCCATGCTCTGGAGCCAAAACGGCTGCGACTTTCCGCCGCAGGCCGCCGCGGGACCCGCCGCGCCGGTCAAAAGCCCGCCGCCCTCTTTCCCCCCTGCGGGTTTCGTGTATAAGCGTGCAGCGCGCTAAGGCGCGCTGCATCCGCTGGACCCCCTCGCTGGACGACATCCTGGCCGGGACCGAACGGATCGCAAACATCCCTGGATCATACAAACGAGGTTTATCCGATGTCGATTACGGCGACGCGCAAACAGGCGCTTGTGAAAGACTATGCATTGAAACCTGGCGATACCGGCTCTCCGGAAGTCCAGGTTGCTATTTTGACCGAGCGGATCACCAATCTGACCGAGCATTTCAAGACTCACGTGAAAGACAATCACTCGCGTCGCGGTCTGCTCAAGCTCGTTTCGCAGCGGCGCCAGCTGCTCGACTATGTCAAGGCGAAGGACGAGCCACGCTACAAGTCGCTGATCGAACGCCTTGGCATACGCCGCTAACCGCGTTTGCATCGGAAGCTGCGCGTTGACGGCCTCTCTCTGCTCGAGTGCAGCGCATTGAACTTAGCCGGCTTGCATTCCGCGCAAGCCGAGGCTGAGCCTTGCTCCCTGGTTAGACGAACAGAGCGCAGTCTTGCCTACGCTGGCAAAAACGGTTGCTTTGCCGAAAAGGCTGGGCGCCAAAAATGCCGATGCTCGGACTTTTCGCAAAAAGCGGTGTAAATATAGGCGAGAAGCCGGAGACGGCTGTAGGATCGGAGCGTGGCGGCATGGGGCTGCCACCCCAACTCTGGCGAAGACTGAACCTCCATGGCAGGATCGCAAGGCGCTGTTCGCAGCCTCTCGCCATCTTGCTTTGGTGTTGGTCTTCGCCTTTCCAATCTAAGAAAGACGAATGAATGTTCGAAATCCATCGTGAAGAACTCGATTGGGCGGGGCGCAAGCTCGTGCTCGAAACCGGCAAAATCGCACGCCAGGCCGACGGCGCTGTCGTCGCGACCTATGGGGAAACCACGGTTCTTGCCACCGTCGTCTCGGCCAAGGTGCCAAAGCCCGGCATCGACTTCTTTCCCCTGACCGTCAACTACCAAGAAAAAGCCTTTGCGGCGGGACGCATTCCCGGCGGTTATTTCAAGCGCGAGGGCCGGCCTTCGGAAAAGGAAACCCTGGTTTCCCGTCTCATCGATCGCCCCATTCGCCCCTTGTTTCCGGATGGCTACCGCAACGATACCCAAGTCGTGGTGACGGTGCTTTCGCATGACCTCGAAAACGATCCAGATATTTTGGCGATGGTTGCAAGCTCTGCGGCATTGACCCTTTCCGGCATCCCCTTCATGGGGCCGGTCGGAGGCGCCCGCGTCGGTTTTATCGGCGGCGCGCTGAAACTCAATCCAACCTTGGAAGAATTGAAGGATTATCCCTCGACCTCGTGGTTGCCGGAACCAGCGACGCCGTGTTGATGGTCGAATTCGGAAGTCAAGGAACTCTCGGAAACAATGATGCTCCAGGCCGTCATGACCGGCCATGCGGGGTTTCAGCCGGTGATCGACGCGATCATCCGGCTCGCCGAAAAGGCCGCCAAACCGCCGCGCGATCTTGTCGTTGTGGACAATGACGAGGTCGAAACAGCGGTGCGCCACATCGCCGAGGCGGAACTGCGCGAGGCCTATAAGATTACCGCGAAACAAGACCGCTATAATGCGGTGGACGCTGTGAAAGCCAAAGTCACCGCGGCGCTTTTCCCGCTCGAGAGCGAGGCAAGATTTTCCAAGGAACGCGTCGCGGAAGTCTTCCACGAGCTGCAAGCCAAGGTGGTCCGCTGGAACATCCTCGATACGGGGATCAGAATCGACGGACGCGACGTCAAAACAGTTCGGCCCATTCTCGCGGAAGTCGGGATCTTGCCGCGAACCCATGGCTCGGCGCTGTTTACGCGCGGCGAGACCCAAGCCCTTGTCGTGGCTACCCTCGGCACCGGCGAGGATGAGCAATTCGTCGACAGTTTGGAAGGCACCTACAAGGAGCGCTTCCTTTTGCATTATAATTTTCCGCCCTATTCGGTGGGCGAGACGGGCCGGATGGGTTCGCCCGGACGGCGCGAAATCGGCCATGGCAAGCTGGCGTGGCGAGCGATTCGTCCGATGCTGCCGACGGCTGCCGAGTTTCCCTACACGATCCGGATCGTGTCGGAAATCACCGAATTGAACGGCTCGTCCTCAATGGCGACGGTCTGCGGCTCTTCGCTCGCGCTGATGGACGCCGGCGTCCCGCTGAAGCGGCCGACCGCCGGTATCGCCATGGGCCTCATCCTGGAAGGCGAGCGCTTCGCGGTTCTCTCCGATATTCTCGGCGACGAGGATCATCTGGGCGACATGGATTTCAAGGTAGCCGGCACCCAGGAAGGTGTCACGTCACTTCAGATGGACATCAAAATCACCGGCATCAATGAAGAAATCATGCGGGTCGCCCTCGATCAGGCCAAGGAAGGCAGACTTCATATCCTGAACGAAATGTCCAAGGCGCTCACCGGCGCCCGTGCCGAACTTGGCGAATTCGCGCCTCGGATCGAAACCTTGAAAATCCCGACCGACAAGAATCGGGAAGTCATCGGGACCGGAGGCAAGGTCATCCGCGAGATCGTCGAGAAAACCGGCGCCAAGATCAATATCGAGGACGATGGCACAGTAAAGGTTGCCTCCGCCGACGCCAATTCGATTCGCGCCGCGATCAATTGGATCAAGTCGATCGCTAATGATCCGGAAGTCGGCCAAATCTATGAAGGCACCGTCGTGAAAGTGGTGGATTTCGGCGCCTTCGTGAACTTCTTTGGCGCGAAGGATGGGCTCGTCCATATTTCGCAACTTGCCAAGGGGAGGGTCGCCAAATCCTCCGATGTCGTCAAGGAAGGCGACAAGGTCAAAGTGAAGCTTTTGGGCTTCGACGATCGCGGCAAGGTGCGCCTTTCCATGCGCATCGTCGATCAAGAGACCGGCGAAGATCTGGAAGCCAAGGAAAAGCTCGAACAGCAGGAAGCTGGCGAATAATCATGCGAAAGGGGCCGGAAATCCGGCCCCTGTCCGCCGCTCGAATGCGCTGCAACTGAGTTGGCGCATTGAGCCGCGCACCTGGCCGCAGCTTTTAAGCGGCCCTCGAACCAGTCAATTCTCAGCCAATCGCCCCAAAATGTCAGAAGCCCACGCCCATCGGCGCGGCGCTGCCGTTCGGGTGGGCGCCGGCATTGGCGGAGGTTTGCGCGGAGGGCGGCGACGATGCGGGTTCGCCTTGCGGACGCGGCTGGCTGGCTTCACGTGCGGGCGCGCGCACGGCCACCGGCGGCCGCACGCGCGGCGGTTTCGGCGGGGGCGCCAGCGAAACCGCTTGATCGGGCTGCGGACGGCGCGCCAGCGCATCGGTTCTTTTCGGCCGCTTGAACCGCCCGTTCTGCGGTTCCGGCCGCGCAATGACGGGCGCAACGCAAACGCTCGACTTTTGCTCTTTCAGATCGGCCAGAACCTGATCGTCGATCTTGATCTCGCTGATCGCCGGACGGCCCCGCTTCTCGAAATAGCGGCTCAGAGCCTGCTCGGTTTTGGCGTCGAGCGTGCCACTTTCATTGCCGTCAAAACAACCAAGTCTCCGCAATTCGGTTTGCAGGGCGGCGATCTGAAGCGGCGTGTTGACGTCCGCGGCCCTCGCCCAGGCCTCAATTTCCTTCTGAGCGGACCCCGTATCTCCATCTCTTTCAAGCGATGCTTCGATGCCCTGAATCTTGGCGGCGGCGGCCGTCTTGACCGCATCGCAGGGCGTTGCCTGCATCAAACTCCGCAGGCGGGCGACATCCTCCGTCCCCTCTAAGAATTGCACTATCGCGGTGACACGCATCCTCGTCGGCCGCGAGCGGCGATCCGCCGCGTGCCCTTTCATCCGCGATCGCCCGCTCCAGCGCCTTCAAACGATACCGCGCTTCGACCGAGTAGAAGGACGACGGAAAATGCTCGATGAAATCGCGAAGTGCGGCGGGGTCCTCTGTCGCGCGAAGCTTTTCCCAGGCGATCTTGTCGTTCTGATTGAGATAATATTCGCCGACCAAGGAAACATAGGTCTCGGGGCGCTGCCGGCCGCCAGTCTCGGCATTCACATCGCCGGCGACGCGACGGAACATCATTTCGATTTCCAGGCCCGGCTCCTTCAGCCGGCGCAGGAAGGCTTTGGTGAACGGACTATTGCGGCCTTCCCCATCGAGCGCGACCTCCCCCGGGGCGGCGGCATAGGCCACAAGCAAGCCTTCGATCTTGTCGATGCGTTGGAGGCCTCGGCCGCGGTCTCCAACCACGACCGGCGGCGACGCCGAAACGATCTTTGCCAGCCGTTCAGCGACCGGATTATTGCGGCACGCATCGAGAACCAAAATCTTGACGCCGTCCGAACGATCGAGCAAGGCCCGGATATTTTCAACCGAGATGGTTTCGAACGGCAGGCTGATGTCGTCCTTTATGTCGGCATCGACCGGCAAAAGAAAATTTTGTCCCAAATATTGGATCGCATGGCCGGCAAAATAGAAGAGAGCCGCGTCCGCGCCGACAGCCGAGCGCGTGAATTGTTGAAGGGCTTTGTTCGAGGTGGCTATATCGGCATCGATTTCCAGCTGAACCTCGAAGCCGAGCCCGCGCAGCGCCGAAGCTACGTCCTGGGCATCGTCGCGCGGATTGGCGAGCTCCAAAGCCGGATTTTTATAGGCGGAATTGCCGAGGACAAGGGCGACGCGCCGGTCCGCCAAGGCAAAGCTCGTCGAAAGGATCAGCGCAACGAAGCCGGCAATGAAAACGCCCGTGGCGCCGAACCCTTTAAATTTCATAGCACCGGTTCGCATGTGGTCGACACCTTCCTTAACATGAGCACCTATCGACGCCAAACCAAGTTCAGGTTAAGGATGGCGCTTGGGCGACTGCAGCGTGCGTTGGCGCACGCTGGACGTCTGATGTCATCTGGACAGCGCTCATGGCGAAGGCCAAGGTGAATCGGCGGCGACCTTGATCGTGACGGCGGGGCGTCAGCCCAAGTTGAGGTGACGCCTGAAGGCCGCAATTGGGAAACTCAACCTCAGATTGAGTGTTGGAGCCGCTTCGATGACGCTGATCCTGACGATCGAGAGCGAGCGGAGCTTGCCGAATGGCGCTCCGATCCGCGTCAGGCTTTCCGACAAGCGCGGTCTCGATATTGGCCGCGGCTCCAACGTCGACTGGACACTTCCGGACCCAACCCGCTTCATTTCGGGCAAGCACTGCGAAGTGCGCTATCGCGATGAGGCCTATTGGCTGCACGACGTTTCCACCAACGGTACATTTCTCAATGACGATCCGCGCCGAATTCAGGCGCCCTATCGGCTCTGCCACGGCGACCGTCTGACAATCGGCCCCTATATCGTCGCCGTCGAGACGGACGATGGGCACGACCCGCTGACCGACGCGCCTTTGCTCGGATCGAAATTCGAGCGTGGCGCGACCGACGCCGAATGGGTTGCCGGAACCGATGCCGAGGCAATCGCCGCTCATGCAAACGATAGGACCGGAGCTCCGAAAAGCGCGTCTTCCACCAAGCCGCTCGATGCCCACGGCAAAGACGTCCAGGCCCTGGAGATGCAAGCCTGGACCACGCCCGATCGACATCCGCGGGGAACCGCGGGAGATACTGGCGGCGACCAGCAGCCGGAGACGCGGCAAGGGCCGGCGCCCGAGAAAGGCCCAACCCTGGACGAGTTCCTTCGCCGGTTCGCCGCTGCGGCAGGGGTTCCCGAACATATCCTGGCGCGGCGCGACCCGTTGAGCACTGCCGACGAATTAGGCAGCCTCATGCGCATCGCGGTCGAAAATATTACTCAGCTTCTCAACGCCCGCGTCCAGACGAAGCGCTTCGTGCGGGCCTCGAGTCAGACGACCATCCAAGCGCTCGACAACAATCCGCTGAAATTTGCGCCCACCTACAATGATGCGCTGAAAATCATGTTGGGGCCGCGCACCAGCGCCTATCTCGACGCGAAGCGGGCCTTCGAGAGTGCCTTCACGGATTTGAAAACCCACCAGATCACCACATTCTCGGCGATGCAGCAGGCGGTCCGCATGCTTGTCGAGGATTTGGAACCGGCGGCAATCCAGGAGGCGGTCGGTCCGGAGACCGGGCTTGCCGCTTTGTTCAGCTCCCGCAAGGCCAGGGCGTGGGATATGTATGTGGCCCGTTGGCAGGCCAAATCATTGCGCCACGAAGACGGTCTGATGGACGCGTTCATGATTTATTTCGCGGAATGCTACGATCAGGCAAAGGATAAGGATTGAGAGCGCAGCTCCCGAACGCCGCATTTCGCGTATTTCGGATGACATTTCTGACTGAGGCAATTAATCGTCAGGAGCGGGAGGGCGTGGAACTGCCAGGAACCAAGCGATGAGCGAAAAAGATCCGGTTCCTGGATTTGAAGAAAGCGGCGACCGCACGGTTTTCCAGCCGATGCCCTTTGTCCGCCCGCGATCGCCGGCGCCACAGCCCCCGCTCGGCAGCCAAAACCTCGGCGAAGCGTTGGCGGGCGGCTTTTCCGACGATCAAACCGTGTTTCTGGTAAATCCTGGCCGTCGGCTTCCCCTTCGTCCTGCGGGGACACCAGAACCAGCCGTGCCGCCGCCGCGCAGAGCGGCGATCCAGGCAGCGAACCTCTGCGTTCCGAATGATAATCCGATCATGCGCGCGGCGAGTCCGCTCCTCCTCCTGCTGGGCCGCCTGCGCAGCTCGCTCTTGCGCGCTCCGCCGTCCGCTCTGACGTCACAAATCGCGGCTGCCATCGAGACCTGCGAGCGCGAGATGCGCGCCTCCGGGGTAGCGGTGAAAGAAGCCAACACCGCCAAATATGTCTTATGTGCCACCGCCGATGAAGTCCTCGCGCATCTGCCCGCTGAGGACCAAATCGAGGGCCGCCGATCGGGCCTGATGACAAGGTTTTTTGGCGAAAGCAATGACGCAAGACGATTCTTCGACGAACTCGATCGTGTCAAGGCGGACGGAAAGGCCCAGGCCAACCTGCTCGAACTGTTCCATGCTTGTCTCGCGCTTGGCTTTCAGGGCACCCAGCAGTCTTTGCCGGGAGGCGCCGCGACCCTTGGGGATGTCCGCCATGGGGTCTATGAGCTTTTGCAAAAAGCGATTCCCCGGCCCAAGGCCCTCTCGCTTCGGTGGGAAGGCCAGCCGCTGGCGAGCCATGCGGTCCGCCCCCGCGTGCCGTTTTGGACCGCTGCCGGGCTCGTCGGCCTCCTGCTGTTTGGGATTTTCATTACCATGCGCGTGTCGCTCGGCAATCGCGCGGAAGCGGTCTCCGAGGCAATGACGGCGCTCAATCCGGCAACCCCCGTGACGATCGGCCGGAAACTCGTCGTCGCACCGCCGCCACCGCCGCCGCCGACTGAAAAGCAGGAGTCGCAAATCGCACATATTCGCGCGGCCCTGGGCCCGCAACTCACAGCCGGCGCCCTCAGCGTCGAGCCCAGCGCCAATCAAATCGTCATTCACATCACCGACCGGGTTCTGTTTCAGCCTGGAAAGACGACGGTACTTGATGACGTACGACCTTTGATACGGGAAATCGCCGTCGCCCTCGATGATGAGAAAGGCGTGCTCAAGATCGTTGGCCATTCGGACAATACGCCGATCGCGAACGCACGCTTCGCCTCGAATTTCGAACTGTCGCTGGAGCGCGCCAACGTTTTCGCCGCGCTGCTCAAGCAATCCCTCTCACATCCTGGACGTATTGAGACACAAGGAAAGGGAGCGGACGTCCCGATCGCTTCCAACGATACGGTCGAGGGACGCGGCAAGAACCGCAGGGTCGAAATCCTTGTCCCCCGTAGCGATTAAAGTTCGCGCTCGCAGGGGTGCGAACAGGCAAACTTCATGAATAAAACGACTTGGCTTCGAATCTTGGTCAATCTTGCCGGCGCAGGAGCGATCGCAGCGTTGATTTGGTTCGCCGGCCCCTGGGTCTCGGTCGGGGGTGTCTATCCTTTGGAGGATACGGACCACCGGATTGTCGCGATGCTGCTTGAATTCGTTCTCGTCGCGGGCATAGCGATCTATCGTTTCAGCCAGCGCCGAAAGGGCGCGGAACGAATTGCGCTGGGACTCAGCGCCGACGACAGCGACGCGCCGGTTTTGGCCGGCCGAATGCGGGAAGCACTCGGCGTTCTCCGCGGGATGCGCGGCGGCCGGGCCAATTATCTTTACGATCTTCCCTGGTATGTCCTCATCGGACCGCCAGGCTCGGGCAAGACAACCGCGCTGGTCAATTCCGGGCTCGAATTTCCTCTCGCCAAAGGGGTGACACCGGGCGCCGTGGCCGGCACCGGGGGGACGCGCTATTGCGATTGGTGGTTCACCAAGGAAGCGGTCCTGATCGACACCGCGGGCCGTTACACGACCCAGGATTCCGACGCCAAAGCCGACCAAAAGAGCTGGCTTTCCTTTCTCGCGCTGCTAAAGCGCAATCGTCCGCGCCAGCCGATCAATGGCGTGCTTGTCGCGATCAGTGTCGAGGACCTCCTTACGCTCGACGATAAGGATGTGACGGCCCATGCGGCGGCGATCAAGGCCCGCCTCATCGAGCTCCATACCCAGCTCAAAGTCGATTTTCCGGTTTATGTTATCTTTACGAAGGCCGATCTTGTGGTCGGCTTTTCAGAATTTTTCGGAAATCTCGACGAGGCCGGCCGTGCCCAGGTCTGGGGCACGACGTTTCAAACCATGGACAAGACGAAATCCATGCTCGGCGATGCCGATCCTGAGTTCGAATCGCTCGTCCTGCGGCTGAATATGAACATTCCAAGCCGGCTCGCGGAGGAAAAAGATCCCGAGGTCCGGGTGCTTCTCTTTGGCTTCCCCGCCCAAGTCGAGGCCTTGCGGCCACGGATCATCGGCTTCTTGAACAAGATTTTCGATCCTCAATATTATCCGGTCAATGCCGCCCTGCGCGGCTATTATTTTACCTCGGGCACTCAGCAGGGCACGCCGATCGATCAATTGCTCGGCGCCTTGGTCAAAGGGTTCGGCGGCGAAGCGGTTGGCCGGCCCGCTTATTCGGGCCAGGGCAAAAGTTTTTTCCTGACCGACCTGATCAAAAAAGTGGTCATCGGCGAAGCTGGCTGGGTTTCGACGGTTCGCGCCAATCGAATTGCGACAACCATGGCCTTCGTCGCGCTTGCCGCTGTCGCGTCGCTGATCGCCAGCGCCTGGTGGATAAGCTACTCAAACACACGCGACGAGATCGCCCAAAGCGAAGACGCGGTGGCTAAATATCATACTCTGGCGGCGGGGGGCGGCCGCTCCAACACAGTCATGGACCGGGACTTGGGCAAGGTGCTGCCGGCACTTCATGCCTTGCGCTTTTTGCCAGATGGTTTTGCGGATCATGCCTTGAGCCAGCCCCGGCCTCGCGCCTGGGGCTTGAGTCAAACCGAGCGGCTCGAATCCGCCGCCGAGACCGCCTATGGCACGGGCCTCGAACGCATGTTTCGCCCACGCCTGGTGTTTCGCCTGGAAGAACAGATCGAGGAGCATCCCGACGATCCGGCCTATCTCTTGGAAACGCTCAAAGTCTATTTGATGCTGGGGGGCCTGCAAACGGTCGATCGGCGTCTGGTAACCAATTGGGTCACGCGGGACTGGTCGGAAAATCTTTATCCAGGACCCAAGAACAGTGACGGCCGCAAAGAACTAGAGGAGCATCTGGCGGCGATGCTCGATCTCGAAACTGGGCATGACAGCTTCGTGTCTTTGAATGGGCCTCTCGTTGAACGGACCCAAGCGACATTGACGCGCGTCGATGTCGCCCAACGGGCCTATCAACTGCTTGCCGCTCGGGCCAAGGCCAGTCTGCGCGAGGACTGGACTGCGGTGCAGAATGGCGGCGCCGGTGCCTCGCTGATCTTCGAGGATCCAAACGAGACGATCCGCGTCCCCTATTTCTATACGAAGGCCGGCTTCGTGCAGGCATTCCTTGAGCGCCTGCCCGGCGTCCAGGAGGAGATGACGCGCGACCGCTCCGTGCTGGGTCCGACCGGAGCTGAGCCGGCGGTCTCCGCACAATTTGATCATTTGCAGCAAAACCTGGTTGATATTTACACCAAGGCTTTTATCGGCGCCTGGAATGAGGCAATCGGTAAACTACGGATCCGGCGGTTGACCGAAGGGCGGCCGACTTACCCCTTGCTCGCGGCCGCCGCGTCGTCCAATTCCCCAATTTCCCGGATCCTCGAATCGATCCGGGACGAGACTTCGCTCGAAGGCCTGGAGCCCGTCGATCTCGCCCAAGTTTCGGGCAGTTTGCCGGCCCCGGCGAAAATAACGGGCGCTTCCGGTGAGACCGCGGCCCGGATGATCGCCACCGCCCTGCGGCCATATCATCAATTGGTTTCGGATGAACAAGGTCAGCGGCCCATCGACGGCTTGCTCTCGCAGCTCAATGAAATACACGCCGACTTGAGCAGTTTCGCCGCGAAAACCACGAAGGCCACAGAGCTTTCAAACAAGCTCTCGAGCGAAGTCGCAAAGCTCAAGAGCGACGGTGCCTCTCTGCCACAACCCTTCCAAGGCATGATCGAGAAAACGGCTGACGATGTGGCCCGCGAGACAGCCAATTTTGGCGCCACTCAAGCGGTCCTTAGCCTGCGGGACACCATCACTTTCACGTGCCGGGACAGGATCGCAACAAAATATCCATTTGCGCGCGGCGCGGACCAAGAGGTGACCCTGGACGATTTCGCCAAGATGTTTGGTCCCAAAGGCGCGATCGATCGATTTGTGAACGAATATGTTTCCGGCGCGGCAGACATCAACCGGCCCGGATGGAAATGGCGCCAAGACAGCGCGCTTGCCAAGCAGCTCGCGCCGGATGCGCTTGCAAATTTCGAACGGGCGGCGGAAATCCGGGACGCATTTTTTAATGCCAGTCCGGCTTCGCCCGGCTTCTCGATCGGCGTGACGCCGCCCCCAAACCCTGCCGCCAAAATCGATATCGATGGGACGACTATAACGGGACAGCCCAAAGAATCCGCCGCCACAAGCGTTCAATGGCCGGGCGCTGCGGAAGATCACCGCGCGTCAATCAGTTTTGCACCAGCTGGACGCGCTATCGCCTCGATGGAGCGAACAGGCGTCTGGTCGCTTTATCGATTGCTCGATGCGGGACGCACGAACAACGACGGGACGGTGACTACGTTTTCTCTGGGTGGACAGGATTTGCGATACCGCTTCAGCTCAAGCGCAATCCGCAACCCGCTCAATATCTCCCGTCTCCGCAGTTTTCAGTGTCCGGACGGAGTTCTGAATTCATGCGGTGCGGCCTCTATGGAAAGCTTCCTGCCAAACGCGATTTTATCGCGATTGCGGTACCGCGCGCCTTCTTGCAGGTTTGGGAGCCGTGGATGGAAAAGGGCATGGAGGAATGCCGTGCGCACTTGCCCGATGCCGATTGGAAAGATTTTTTCATAACGGCACCGATCTGGCGATTCTGGCTAGGGCCTTCCGTGTGCGGTGAAGCGATAGTTGGCGCATTCATGCCGTCCATGGATGCCCTGGGCCGATTGTTTCCGCTCACTCTCATCGGCATCTCCGAACACAAAACCGACGTGCTCGCGCCGCCTGACATCGACCGCCACGATCCCTGGTTCGAGCGCGTCGAGGAATTCCTGCTGTCGACGCTCGCTTCCGATGCATGTTTCGAGGCAACCGTGAAAGCGCTTTCGGATCTCGGCGGATGTGCTTTCGCAAACACGCCGGAGACCGAGGGCGGTTCATGCTCCAAGAGTACAGCCGGTCAGTTCTTGAAAGGAAGGCTCGCCGCTTTCCGGCGCAAACCGCCCCATCCCCTGATGGCCGGCGCCACGACCTATTGGTGGACCACTGGGAGCGAAAGCCGTGAACCCCAGGCTTGGACCGAAAATGCCATGCCCGACCCAAATGCTTTAGGTAATATGATGTCGCTAGGCTTCCCAAATCGGCCTCGGGCGTTCTTGCAACCAGGATGAGCTCATGACCGACAGGCTGCGAAAATTCGATAGCGGAGCAGCAACCGACACCGGCCGGATTCGCTCGGAAAACGAAGACTCTTACGTTGTCCTCCCTGAAATCGGCGTATGGGCCGTGGCGGACGGCATGGGTGGGCATGATGCCGGCTCCTTCGCGAGCGCCACCGTGGTCGAGTTCCTGGGGAAGATTGCAGCATCAGCTTCCGTCAATGCACTGGTGGCCCGCTGCAAGGATCGGCTCTCGGCCGCCAATCAGCGCATTCTCCGAGTCTCCGGCGAGCGCGGTGGAATTGTCATCGGCGCGACGGTTGCGGCCCTTCTCGCCTGTGAGGGCTATTACGCCTGCGTCTGGTCGGGCGACAGCCGGGTCTATCTCTTGCGGCGCGGCAAGATCGTGCAGATTTCGCGCGATCATACCGAGGTTGCCGAGCTTGTTGCCGAAGGTGTCCTGAGCGTGGAAGAGGCGGAAACCTGGCCTCGCCGAAACGTCGTCACCCGCGCCGTCGGCGTCTATCAGGAACTCGATCTTGAAACAACCCAGGGTGTCCTCGAAAAAGATGATACATTCGTCATCTGCAGCGATGGGCTGACCGCGCATGTTACGGACAAGGAGATTTTAGAAGTCGCGCACGCAAATGCGCCACAGAGCGCATGCGACCTGCTGGTCGCGCTCACCCTCGAAAGGGGTGCGATCGACAATGTGACCGTCGTCATCGCCCGCTATGCGCCGCATGGTTCGACCATCGTCTTCCCGCCCTCCTCGACGGCGAAAGCGACGGCGACGCAATGACGGACGAGGCTGCGAGCTTTGGATCGACGCGGCCGATTATTCCGGCCGGGACGCAGCTCAACGGCATCTTTGAAATCGACGAACCCATCGCTGCTGGCGGCATGGGCGAAATCTATAAAGGCCACGCCATCCAAACCGGCGACGTGGTGGCAATCAAGCTCATTCGTTCCGACCTCGCCGAAGCCAACGCCGCTTTCGGCATGTTCCGGAAAGAAGCGGCCGCGCTGCATAATCTCTATCACGAGGCAATCGTCCGCTATTACGTCTTCACGATCGACCCCGCGCTTGGCCGGCCCTATCTCGCGATGGAATATGTCGATGGGGAATCGCTTTCGTCCATCCTGCTGGGTGGACCGCTCGCCTTCGAGGCCGCGCAACGGCTGATCCAACGTGTCGCCGCCGGACTCCAGGCCGCACATGAAGGCGGGATCGTCCACCGCGATGTTTCACCCGACAATATCATCATCCCGGGTGGAGATATGGCGCGCGCCAAAATCATCGACTTCGGCATCGCGCGCTCGACCAGGCTCGACGACGAAGGCACCGTCGTCGGCAGCGGCTTTGCCGGCAAATACAACTATGTTTCGCCTGAGCAGCTCGGCCTCTTCGGCGCCGAGGTGACGCTGAAGTCCGACATCTACAGCTTCGGCCTCGTCCTTGCCCAATCGCTTCGTGAGAGCCCCCTCGACATGGGCGGTAATCATGTCGAAGTGCTCGAAAAGCGGCGCGTGGTTCCGGACCTGAGTTCGATTGAGCCGCGTCTGCGGCCTCTGGTCGAGTGGATGCTGCAGCCCAATCCGGACGACCGGCCATCCTCGATGGCCGAGGTTGCCGCTTGGCGGTACGAAGCGGCGCCGGCCCGGCACAGCGAGCCCTTGGCCCAATCACCGATCCGTCCCAGGCCGAGACTCGCGCTCGCCCGGTCGCCTCTCGTCGTGGCGAGTGTTGCGACCATCCTCCTGGGCGGCGCTCTCGCCGCCTTTATGCTCATGCGCCCAGCGCCGGCGTCTACGCGACCGCCAACCCCGAGCTTGACCCCGGATGAAGAGGTGCCTGTGAAGCCAGGCCTCGCGCCGATGGAATTGACGAAGCTCGATATATCGGCGCCGGACTTCAGACGAGCCAGCTTTCGCTGGAACCTCGGACCCGGGCCAACGAGGGCGCATCGAAGCCTTCATCAAAGACTATGCGCTCGATGGGTGCATGTTCATTCGACCTGTCGCCATCGGTGCCCACATCGTCGCCGTCGAAGGGTTTGGAACCTCCACGGCTCCGTTTCGCGGATTCGACGACGCGTTTCAGCGCGACAATGGATTCGAAGCCGATATCGGTGTTCGCGAAGTCACCGCCGCGCAATGCCCCGCCATCGATTTCCTGGGCCGTTTGCGCGATACGCCCGCCGCGCCTGTCATGCTCACTCTCGCAGCATCGTCCTTGAGCGTCGGTCAAGATCTGAAGGGAACGGTGGCCGGGCTGGGCGGCCGCGAGGTGAATGTCATTGTTGTTGCGAGCGATGGCACGCTGCACATGGTTCCGGTCGCCGCATCTGGCTCCGGCGGCGATAGCGTCTCGTTCAGCATGCGTACGAGCGCCGAGCTCGGCAATGGAAAACTTCAACTGGTCCTTGCGATCGCAAGCCCACAAGGTTTGGCGAGCCACCGCTTCGGCCAGCCCTCGAGCGTGAACAAGATCTTTGCGCAAATGCTCGCCGAAGCCAAGCAAAGCCAGGGCGCTCTGGCTGCCGCCATGGGTTCCTTCAAGGTCGAGGATTGATCGAGCCCCTTCGAAGACAGACCTGCGCGGAACGGCCCTCAGCCAAGGGCGGACACCTTGAACAAATCTTTATAAGTCTCGCGCAGAAGATTTTTTTGGACCTTGCCCATCGTATTGCGCGGCAAATCGTCGACGAAAATCACCCTTTTGGGCAATTTGAATTTGGCGAGCCTTTGCGAAAGGGCGTCCAACACCAAGGGCTCGGTCACCTCCGCGGCTGCGACAACCACCGCCGCGACGGCTTCACCGAAGTCCAGATGCGGCAGTCCGACGACCGCGCTTTCGACCACGCCCGGAAGCGCATCGATTTCGATTTCAACTTCCTTCGGGTAGACGTTGAACCCTCCGCTGATGATCAAATCCTTGGCGCGCCCGATAATATGCACATAGCCCTCCGCGTCGATTCTGCCGAGGTCGCCGGTGATGAAAAAGCCGTCGCTTCGAAATTCGGCCGCGGTCTTTTCCGGATTGCGCCAATAGCCCTTAAAGACATTGGGCCCCTTGACCTCGATCACGCCGATTTCGCCGGCTGGCGTTGGCGCTCCGGTTTCCGGATCGCTTAGACGCAAGGCCACGCCCGGCAGCGGAAATCCGACACTCCCTGCCCTGCGCTCCCCTTCAAAAGGGTTCGACGTGGCCATATTGATCTCGGTCATCCCATAGCGCTCGAGAATGACGTGACCTGTCCGCTCTCGCCATGCGCGGTGGGTTTCTTCAAGAAGCGGCGCCGAACCGGAAATGAACAGCCGCATATGTGCGGTTGCTTCACGCGACAAATTTTCGTGCCGCAGGAGCCGTGTGTAAAAGGTGGGCACGCCCATCATGGCGGTCGCACGCGGCATCTGCGCCAAACATTCGTCGGCATCGAATTTCGGCATGAAAATGATCTTGCCGGCGCAGAAAAGCAGAGTGTTCACGGCGACGAAGAGCCCATGCGTGTGATAGATCGGCAGCGCATGAAGGAGCACGTCGGTTGGCGAGAAGCGCCAATAGGCGGCGAGCACTTCGGCATTCGAAGCGAGATTAGCGTGCGTAAGCATTGCGCCCTTCGAACGGCCTGTGGTGCCCGACGTGTAAAGTATCGCGGCGAGATCGTCCGGCCCGCGCCGAACATCGATGAAATTGGGAGCGGAGGCCATGGCGCGGTCGGCACATGAGCCGCGACCGTCGGCGCCCAATGTTTCGACGGATCGCAGTCCCGCCTTCGCCGCCGCGACCGCCAGCCCTTCGCGCCGGGCCGGATCGCAGACGAGGATTTTTGGCTCTGCGTCGCCGAAAAAATAATCGAGTTCGGTCACCGTATAGGCTGGGTTGAGCGGCAGAAACACCGCGCCGGCTCGGATCGCGCCCAAATATAGCATGAGCGCTTCGACCGATTTCTCGACCTGCACGGCGACTCGGTCCCCGGGTTCCACACCAAGTTGCACCAAGGCCGAGGCGAAGCGCGCCGAACCCTCGATCATCCCCGCAAAAGTCAAGCTGGAACCCGCGTTTTCCAGAAAGCAGCAATCTTCCCGGCCGGCGATAGCGTCACGAATATTTTGGAACAGATGGTTTTTCATCGGCAGAGAATTGGCTTCAAACTTGCAGGGTCTTCCAGCAACGCCACATATGAGATGTGGGGCGAACCAGAACGAGGAGGTTTTAGCGACGGTGCAGTTGGCCTTACCAGCCGAGCAAAGGCTTGCAAAGGGGCCCTGTAAAGGGGCAAAAAGCTTCTTGGTGTTGTACTGTAGTTTTGAGCCAATCTAATCTAGGAATTGCTTAGGTTTTAGTTTGAAACATTTGTTACATCCCAATCTGGTCTTGTGCATTATTCAACAATGAGCTAGTTGTCGGAAACCTTCCAATGTGTCCCTGGACCTGTCGGGTGCCTGAATGATCGTCTGTTCTTGCAATGTCATATCCGACACGAAAATCCGGGACACGCTGAAGAGCGGCGCCTGCCCGCGTACGCCTGGAGGGGTTTACAAATGCCTCGGTTGCAGCCCGACCTGCGGTCGTTGCATGACAACTCTGAAGACCATCATTAAAGAGGCTCTAGCCAACACGGCGCCGCCTCCCTCTTCGTGCCACTCGCGGCGCCAAAAGGAAACGGAGACGTGCCCGCTTTCATAAGCGGACTCGTTGCAATCTGCTTCAAATCCCTGCCTTTTCCACCGCCGCGCCGCGCGCGCCCTCTTTCCGCGTGGATTTAATCTGTTATAATTCTAATCTGACACAATCACTTCATCGGCGAAATGGGCCCTCGGCGTTCATCGCGGCTTTGCCGGCACAACAGCCATAATCAAAGGAGTTCGGCATAATGAGAGGCGATGACAGGGTCCTCGAATATTTGAATCGCAGCCTGCGCAGCGAACTGACGTCGATTAATCAATATTGGCTGCATTTTCGTATTTTCGATAATTGGGGCTTTAAAGAATTAGCGAAAAAATGGCGCGAAGAATCGATCGAGGAAATGCGCCATGCCGACCGCTTTACCTCCCGTATCCTTTTCCTCGAAGGATTTCCAAATCTTCAGGTCCTGGATCCTTTGCGAATTGGACAATCAGTAGAAGAAATTATTCGCTGCGACCTTGCGGCCGAACTCTCGGCGCGTGCGCTCTATACTGAAGCTGCCGAGTATTGCATCTCGGTCCACGACCGGGTTTCCAAGGAACTCTACGACGATCTTTTGATCGATGAAGAAAAGCACATCGATTTTCTAGAAACCCAATTGGAACTCATCAAGCAGCTTGGCGTGCAGCTTTACAGCCAAAAGCATGTCGGCGGGCTCGAAGACAGCATCGAGGCATGATCGCGGTCATTGCGGTCGAAATTTAAAAAGGATGGTGCGGGCGGTCGGACTCGAACCGACACTCTGTCTCCAGAACCGGATTTTGAGTCCGGCGCGTCTACCAGTTCCACCACGCCCGCTGATCGAGTCGTTCCATGACAATGGAACGACTCGTGGTCCCTCTTGCAGCCTCCCCGTACTAGATTGTTTCGCGGCTCGCAACCGGGCAAGCCGCACCAAACGCTGTTTTTTGGATAAATTACAGGCCCCTCTCGGGACGTTTGCCTTGGCTTATTCCGCGCCGGCAACTTACGCAGCGGACACGAAGGCGTCGGTGCGAAGCTGGTTGAGTTTTGCTCCCTTGAGAAACAGAGAGCGCTTCAAGCCGTTCACCAGATTAGGATCGCCACACAGGAAAAACGCCGCCTCCCCCGGCCGCGTCTCGGAGTCGATGACGATGTTGGCGAGATCGCCCGCGCGCGGCCCCGGTTCACCACGAATACAAGGCCAATAGGAAAAGTTCTCATGCGCCTCGGCAAGATGCAGGAGATGGTCTTCAAGATATAAGCCGCCCCTATCCAGCGCCCCATGATAAAGCCGTATCGGTCCCCGATGCCCTCGTCGCAGCGCATCGCGCAAAATGCCCCAAAGCGGCGCCAGCCCCGTCCCCGTTCCGGCGAGAATGAGCGGCTGGTCGGGGTCAATGCCCTCATAGAAGCACGTGCCGCGCGGACCAGAAATCGCAAGGCGATCGCCGCAAGAAATGTCTTCGGCGATCATGCGGCTCATCCGTCCTCCTGGCAGCAGACGGATATGCAATTCGAGAAAGGCGTCCTCTTCGGGATGACTGGCGATCGAGTAATGGCGGACCGTGCCATCGGCGCGTCAAGAGCAAATTGAAAAAAAACGCGCTTCGTTCCCGGAACGCACGACACGAAATCGCTCATCGCAACAGCGGAAGCGCCGGTGCGCGTTCCGACGTTGCGCCTGCGCGGACGATATGCAGCGGCGCGTCCAGCCGCCATCAAATAGCCTTGCGCCTTGAGAGCATCCGGCAGCCCCTGTTGCGCCGCAGCCGGCGGATTGCCATCTATGGCCTGCACCAGACATGTCTGGCAGACGCCCGCACGGCAAGAATTTGGCAATTCGACGCCTGCGGCGAGGAGCGCCGCAAGCACCGTCTCGCCCGGCGCAATCCTGATCGGCTTGCCCTCGAAGGTGAGGCTCTCCACAAGGCGGCTCCCCTACTATTTGTTCAGCACGTCGTCGCGAACCGAATTGGCGAGCGCTCCAACTTCCGCAATGTCGGCCTCGCCCACTCCGAGCTCACGCAATGTCGCAGCGAGGTCTTCAATGACGGCGTCGACATGTGTATCGTTGAGGCCGCGCGCGACCAGGTGCTTGTGACCTTCGCGCATGTCTTTGCCCGTATATGAAACCGGGCCACCCGTAACCATGGTGAGAAACGCCTTTTGCTTGGCGGCTTGGCGCTCCATATCGACATCATCGAAAAAGCGGCTGATACGCTCGTCGGCGAGGACTTTGCGGTAAAAGAGATCGACAGCGGCATCGAGAGCCGGGGCTCCGCCGAGGCGTTCATACAGACTGGACATGGCTTCTCCATGAAACATGTATTTAATATGCATCTTTTATCACCCAAGCCAATGCTTGGCAAGACAGGAGGCGGCGATGCGCTTAACGCTGCATAGCGATCTTGCTCTGCGGGCTTTGTTGTTTCTCGCGGCAGCGGGTGAAAATGGCGGAACGATCCCGCAGATCGCGGCTGCTTATAGGATCTCGGAAAACCATTTGCGGAAGGTCACGCATGAACTCGTGACGCTGGGGCTCATCGAATCCCTGCGCGGACGAAGCGGTGGTTTACGGCTGCGCCGTCCGCCGTCAGAGATGTCGATCGGCGCCATCCTGCGTATGACCGAGTTCGACTTCGCGCTTGTCGATTGTCTCGGAAACACGCCGGAACGCTGCGTGATTACGGGCAATTGCGGACTGCAACGAATTTTTGGCGAGGCACTGAAAGCCTGGTTCGCGGTGCTCGATGGCTACACTCTGGCCGACGCGGCCAGCGGGTCCAGGAAATTACGCAATTTGCTTGATATCGCCGAAACAGACGATATCGCGCCCTCAAGTGGATAAATATCCATTTTTGCTCGCCGGCCGAGATTTGCCCACGGCCGGTTACACATCGTCGCCGCCGAACCGACTCAGTGCCAATCCCGAATGTCGACGAAATGGCCCGCGATCGCCGCCGCCGCCGCCATGGCCGGAGAAACCAGATGCGTGCGGCCTCTAAAACCTTGGCGGCCTTCAAAATTGCGATTCGAGGTCGAGGCGCAACGCTCGCCCGGCGCCAGCCGGTCCGGGTTCATCGCAAGACACATGGAGCAGCCGGGCTCGCGCCATTCAAATCCCGCGTCCCGGAAGATTTGGTCGAGTCCCTCGGCTTCGGCCTGTTGCTTGACGAGACCGGAGCCCGGCACCACCATGCCATTCACGGTGGCCGCTATATGCTTCCCCTCGATGATCTTGGCCGCGGCACGCAGATCCTCGATTCTTCCATTGGTGCAGGACCCGATGAACACGCGATCGATCGAGATATCCGTGATTTTCTCGCCGCCCTTCAGGCCCATATAGGCGAGCGCGCGGGCGATCGAGGCTTTCTTGGCTTCGCTCGCCGCCATTTCAGGATTCGGGACGACGCCGGTAATGGTCGCAACGTCTTCCGGGCTCGTGCCCCACGTGACCAGCGGGACCAATCGGCCCGCATCGAGCCGGATCTCCTTGTCGAAAACCGCTTCGGGATCGGAATGCAGCGTCTTCCAATACCGCAGCGCCAGATCGAAGGCCTCGCCCTTGGGCGCCTTGGGTCGGCCTTCCAGATAGGCGAAGGTCTTCGCGTCGGGCGCGATCATGCCGGCGCGTGCTCCGGCCTCGATCGTCATGTTGCAAACGGTCATGCGGCCTTCCATCGACAAGGCTTCGATCGCCTCGCCGGCATATTCGATCACATGGCCGGTGCCCCCGGCGGTGCCGATCTCACCGATGATCGCGAGCACGATATCCTTGGCCGCCACCCCATCGCCCAGCGTACCCTCGATGGTGACGCGCATATTCTTGGCTTTGGATTGAATCAGGGTCTGGGTGGCCAGCACATGCTCGACCTCCGACGTTCCGATGCCATGCGCGAGCGCACCGAAGGCACCGTGCGTCGAGGTATGACTGTCGCCACAGACGATTGTCGCGCCCGGCAAAGTAAACCCTTGTTCCGGGCCGATGATATGCACGACGCCCTGGCGAGGATCGAGCTCGTTGTAATATTCAATTCCGAATTCACGCGCATTCAGAGCCAGCTGCTCGACCTGGATCCGGCTTTCAGGATCGTCGATTCCCTTCGAGCGATCGGTTGTGGGAACGTTGTGATCGACCACCGCGAGGGTTTTTTGCGGTGCCCGGACACGCCGGCCCGCCATCCGCAAACCTTCGAAGGCCTGAGGGCTTGTCACCTCGTGGACCAAATGGCGATCGATATAGATGAGGCACGAGCCATTCGGTTGGGCATGGACGAGATGGTGGTCCCAAATCTTATCGTAAAGCGTCCGAGGCTTGACCATTTGGAAATTCCCGGCCGCCGGATGCGGCATTTGCAAAAAAAACAATTAGAGAGGCGAGTTCTTACTCGCAAGATCCTGCGGGGGGAAGTACCCTGCATTTCAACTATCACCGCAGAGGACCCCTATGCGCCCGCCGGTTGCGCCTTACCTGACGGTTTCCCCCGCCCTGGCGGCAATCGCCTTTTACACCTCGGTCTTTGGCGCTCGCCAAAAGGCCATCATGCCCGCCCTCGACGGTGTGCGGATCATGCATTGCGAGCTGCTGATCAACGGGGGATCGGTCATGATCGCCGATGCCTTTCCCGAATTCGGCCACACCCGAATTCCCATGCCCGGCGACTTGGCAACCATGTCGGTCAGTCTCGAATTTGCCGAGGCCAAGATGGTCGATGACATTTTCGCCAAGGCTACCAGCTTGGGCGCCAAAGGCGAGACAAATCCCACCAATTCCTTTTGGGGAACAAGGGTCGCGACCTTCCGCGATCCCTTTGGGCACCGCTGGATCCTCAACGCGCCGCTGACCTGAGAGATTGCCCGCACGCCGCAGGTTCTGCCCCTGCGGCAGAGCAATCCCCTTGGCTTATTCGGCCGCTGGCGCGGCCTTCTTGGCCTTGGCAGCGCTTTTGCTCGCTTTTTTGGCGACCTCACGCGCAGCCTTGGCAGCGGGAGTTTCCATTCTTTCGGCGATCCGGGCCGATTTGCCGCGGCGGTCCCGCAAGTAATAGAGCTTGGCGCGACGCACCTTGCCCCGCCGAACCACCTTGATCGACTCGATATTCGGGGAGAAAATCGGGAAAACGCGCTCCACGCCTTCGCCATAGGAGATTTTACGGACTGTGAAGCTCTCGTTCAATCCGCCGCCGTTGCGGGCAATGCAGACGCCTTCATAGGCCTGCACGCGGGTACGCTCGCCTTCCGTCACCTTGACGTTGACGATCACCGTATCGCCGGGCTGAAATTCCGGAATCACTTTGCCAGCCAGAAGCTTGGCGGCCTGCGCGGCCTCAAGTTCCTCAATGATATTCATCGGTCTAAAATCCTGCCGTTTCGCCGAAGTCTTCCGGCGAGCGTTTCGGTACGCTGTTTTGAATTTTGAGGCGACAGCACTACACGAGACGCCCCAGCTTGTCGAGACCGGCGCTTCCGCGGCGGTTTTCGCTCGCTTACGCGCGAAGATCGGCAGCTAGAGCGGGATGAGGAAAAGTGGAAGCCGGTTTTCCGTCCCCGCTCTAAGCTTTTGGAATCGATCACGTTCATGATTTTGGATTGAGTCAATCCAAAATCATCGTGATCTAGCGGCGGATTATGGCACCCGCTCGAAGGTCGATACCCCTTGCGTGGCATTATCGATGAGGTCGAAGCGGTTGGGCGTCTCGGGCTTGAGTGTCGTTACGTATTTTTTTCCGTTGTCCAATTGAATGTAAACGGACCCCGTCGAGGCGAGCTGATATTTTCCGGATTGTTCGGCTGGCGCTTCAGGCGCAGCCGCTGGAGCTGCCGGTTCCGCCGCATTCGGAGTTTGGGCGGGGGGCGGAGACGCCGGAGCCGGGGCACCGGCTGGACTCGGGTCGATCACGCTGATCGTCTTGTCGGGACGGAAGATGAGCCGTTCGGAACCGCGCGTGGCCTTCCATTCCCCGACAATCTGACTGTTCACATTTGGCAGGGAACGCTGAAGTTTGGATATGCTCATTCGGTTGAAGACGACGATCAGAAGAACACCACCGATCACGATGATGGCATCGAGGAGCGATATCCCGCGCTTACGTGGTGTGGTCGATCGCGCCATTGTCCGTCCTCCCGACGATATTCTTGACTGTTGAGAACAGCTGAAACCGAGTTGCAAAAGTTTTCGCGTGGCTCCGAGGGCCGTTTCCTACCACCATATTGTCCCTGCCTACAAGCCGGGCAAGTATGTGCTTGAGGCTTGGTGTTTTTCCAACCGAGATGTCGGCGAACCTGTTCCCGATATTAAGAAATCGCCGCAGCTCTAGAAGCGTCCGGGCCAGGAGGCCGTTGCCGCCGAGGGGAGCTAAGCCATATTTTCGATGGCCGCCCAAAGCCGCGCCAAATCCGCGTCTCGCGACAGACGATGATTGCCATCCTTGACCAGCGTCAGGGTCACCGGGTCGCCGGCCAGATGTTCGACCAGCAGCGTTGCACGCCGCCAGGGAACATCCTCGTCGAGCATGCCCTGGAGAACATGGACGGGGCAATCGGTGCGGATCTCGCCTCCCAACAGAAGATGCTCCCGCCCCTCCTCGATCAGACGCCGTGTGATCGGATAGGGGGTTTCCGAATAAGCCGAAGGGCGCAGCCAAGCGCCTTTCTCCACCATCTCCGTCCGTGCTTCGGATGAAAGCTTTTCCCAAATCAAGGCCTCGGTGAAGTCGACGGCGGGCGCGACCAAGACAAGGCCCTTGAGGCGTTCGCTTTCGCCGCTCGCACGCAAAGCCCTGGCCGCGAGCAGAGCCAGCCAGCCGCCCATGGAGGATCCGACAAGAATTTGCGGGCCTACCGTCAAATCGCGAATGGCGGCGAGACTATCCTCCAGCCAGACGCCGATCGTTGCTGTTTCGAAAGAACCTTCGGATTGGCCATGTCCTGAATAGTCGAAGCGCAGAAAAGACCGGTCGGCCGCCGCCGCGCGGGCTGCGAGATAAGACGCCTTGGTTCCGCGCATGTCTGACTTCAGTCCACCGAGCCAGACAATTCCGGGCAAAAGCGCTCCTTCCGCCCTGGCAAACTGCTGTAAAGTCGCGAGTTGCCGCGTTGAAGCCCCATTCCCGACCGTCAATAACCTCGGAACGAGATCGACCGGGGCCTCCATTTCCAATTGGCTCCAGACAATCATTTTGCTCGCTTCACGATTTCTAAAGGGACAAGGACTTATTTTTTCGCCTTGGTTCCTTCAACGCCGTCTCATCCGATGTTGCAAGTGTCCGGTTCAGCATTCCGGGGCATGGCCGCACATCCCCTGGCCGGCGTCACTGTGCTCCAAATTATTCCCGACTTGCGGGATAACCCCGTCGCGTCCGCAGCCATCCATATTGCCGCGGCGCTTGATGCCGCCGGCGCCCGTCCCCTCGTTGCGTGCCAAGGCGGCCCCTTGACCGGCGAACTGCAAGCCAAGGGCGGCATCTTCGTGCCATTTCCCTCCCATACTAAAAACCCTGTCGCCATGGCCCGGAACGTGCGCCGCCTCGCGCGCCTGATCGAGATCGAGCGAGTTGATATCGCTCATGTTCGCTCGCGCGCCATGGCTTGGGTGGCCTATGGCGCCACACGCTTGACGAAGACGCCCTTCGTCACTGAGTTCCAAGGCGGTTACAGGGCCGGAAATCCGATTGCGTTACGTTACAACTCCGCTTCGGCGCGGGGCGATGCCGTGCTTGTTGATTCCGAGCATACCGCAAATCTGGTTGACCGGCTCTATTCCACGGGGCAAGGGCAAATACGGACCATTCGCCAAGGTATCGATTGCCGGATTTTTGCGCCGCATGCCGTCTCCCCCACCCGCGTCCAGGATGTGCGGCGGCAATGGAAGGTGGCGCCCCATGAGCGGGTTGTCTTGCTGGCAGCGCATCCAAGCCCTGGGGGCGGCCATAAGATCCTGATTGAGGCGGCGCGGCGCCTGTCCAAAAATGGGTTGAGCGGGGTAAAATTCATCCTGGCGGGGAACGAAGGACACGAAGGACGTCGCGGCGGGCTTGGTGGCGAGATCGACAAGGCCATCGCGAAGGCGGGACTGCAGGGCGCCATGGCTCGTACAGGCCGCTGCGACATGCCGGCGGCCCTTCTTGCGGCCTCGATCCTCGTCGCTCCCTCGACCGAGGCAAAGGCAGTCGGTCAATTCATTGTCGAAGCCCAGGCAATGGGAACGCCCGTCATTGCCGCCGATCTGGGAGCGGCGCCAGAGCTCGTTCTCGCTCCGCCGATGGTCCCAGAGTCCTTGCGGACCGGCTGGCTGGTGCCGCCCGGCGATGCCGCAGCGCTGGCGGCGGCACTCGTCTCGGCCTTAAGCCTTGGTGCCAGTGCGGCGCATAAACAGGCGAAGCGGGCGAGGGAACATGCCGAAGCCTGGTTTTCGATCGAGCGCATGTGCGCCGATACCCTTGAAGCCTATGCGGATTTGCGCGGAAACGAGGAAGGATAATGCCGCAAGGGCGCGCCTGAGATAAATGGCGCAGTATCCGTGGAAGTCCGCCTGGGAACCCTACCGCCCGCTCAGGGACTTGGGAGCGACCCCCCTTGGATAAAAATGACGGGAAGCCATCTCTTCATTGACTTCGAGCGGCAATCAACCGATGTTTTACTAGGGTCCAGCAATCCTTGCATCGACCGACGGGACAATTCGCGGCCTCGCCGGGTCCGATGTGTCAACAATTAAGGAGACCACGCCATTCGTCGTCCTATGAAAGCTCCCCCCGTTCCGCAGAAGGACGGGCCGCGTATCAACCTTGATGTCCGCGCTCGTGAAGTCCAGTTAATCGACGCCGAAGGCCAAAACCGAGGTGTCGTCGAGACCGTCGAAGCCCAAAAATTGGCCGACGACGCGGGACTCGATCTTGTTGAGATCGTTCCGACAGCCAATCCTCCAGTCTGCAAGATCCTCGATTACGGCAAATTCCAATTCCTGGAACAGAAAAAGTCGGCAGAAGCCCGAAAAAAGCAGAAGATCGTCGAAATCAAGGAGATCAAGCTGCGTCCGGGCATCGATCCGCATGATTATGACGTCAAGATGAGGGCCGTGCGCCGATTTTTCGAGGAAGGCGACAAGGTAAAAGTCACTTTGCGCTTCCGTGGCCGCGAGATGGCCCATCAGGATTTGGGGTTCCGGCTGCTCGAACGGGTGAAATCCGAGACCCTCGGCATCGCCAAGGTCGAAGCCGAACCGTCGATGGAAGGCCGTCAGATGATCATGGTCCTTGCGCCAAAATAAGGGTGAGGCTTCGGGCTCAAGGACCAGCCTGCGCCGCCCTTAGAGCGTTTCCCTTTCGCATGAATTCATCGAACGGAAACGCTCCAAATCAAAAAATCCGGGCAGGATCATCGTGCCCTGCTAGGCGCTGGCCTTGCCGATTGCCGTTGCCTCCGGCACTTCGATCAGGCGACCGTTCTTCACATCGTAATAATAGCCGTAAATGGGGATGGTCCGCGGCACCAGCGGATGCGACCGGATGCGCTTCACGTCCTCGACGACGCTTGCCGCGAGATCCTTGAAGGTGTGCCATTTCACGTAGCGGCCATGCACGCTGCCGGGGCCGTGACCGTGGTCGTGCCAGCCCGATTGGTCGATGGTTGCGGCCTCCAAGCTTTTTTCAAGCAGGTCGCTCATGATCTCGTCGTCAAAGAGCTGCATGCCGCAATCCGAATGATGGATGACGAACCACTCTTTTGTACCGAGGAGCTTGTAAGAGATGACCAGGGAGCGGATCGCGTCATCGCTCGCGCGCCCTCCGGCGTTGCGGATCACATGCGCATCACCTTCCGCCAATCCCGCGTATTTAGCTGGATCGAGACGGGCATCCATGCAGGTCAGAATTGCGAATTGCCGCGCCGGCGGCAGCGCCAATTGGGATTTGGCGCCAAAATTTGCGGCATAGGTTTCATTGGCCTTCAAGACCTCCGGCAAAACCGACATTCCTACCTCCCAATACTAAACCACTCGATCGATCGACGCTTCGCCTTGTGACATGGCGTCTGCTATCGATCATCGTCGGCGTCCTGCGACGCCCTTACGACTAGATCACGATGATTTTGGATTGACTCAATCCGAAATCATGAACGTGATCGATTCCAAAAGCTTAGAGCGGGATGCGGGCGGAAAACCGGTTTCCACTTTTCCTCATCCCGCTCTAAGGGCTCAGTTAGTGCTTCACGGACGTTCGGCAAGATGGGAGAAAGTTTCGATCACTTTTTCATAGACCGGCCGTTTGAAGGGAATGATCAGTTCGGCGAGACGGTCCATCGACTCCCATCGCCATGCGTCGAATTCCGGACGTTGGCCTCCGGCGGGCGTCTCGATGTCAATTTCACTTTCGTTGCCATCGAAACGCAAGGCGAACCATTTTTGCCTCTGCCCCTGGAACCGACCCTTCCAGGATTTTTTCGAAATGTCGCCGGGCAGTTCATAGCTGTACCAATCCGGCGATTCAGCCAAAAAGCTGGTCGAAGATACGTTGGTTTCCTCGCGCAACTCGCGCAACGCCGCGGCATAGGGCTCCTCGCCGGCATCGATGCCGCCCTGCGGCATTTGCCACGCGTGCCCATTGCGCAAATGTTCGGGGATCTTCTTGTTGCGGCGACGTCCGACGAAGACAAGTCCCTTGGGATTGAGAAGCATGATGCCGACACAGGGGCGGTAACTTATAGTCTCCATTGCCGCCTGACCTCACAGTTGACGATTGCCGGCCCGGGCAGCTCCCCTATAGCGGCCGCACAAGGCGGCACGAGCGCTCAGATCATGCTGTAACGTCTTCTTAGTGCAGGCCATGAAAAAAGTGAGCGCCTTTTTCAGGGGGACCCGCCCTAATATCTTAGCATTTATGCCATTCCGTATTCGTCACATCAGTCCATTCGATTGAAAACCGACAATGCCAGAGACATGGTCGGTTCTCAACCCTATTCAAACAAGCTAATCGGCCGGTCCGCCGAAGCCGTTCAATTCGGAACCTTTGCGGGTTCGCCTCCGGACGTCACTTTGTTCATGGCCTTGCTGACGCCACGGAGAATATCTTCGGCGGCGATCAATTGCTTGTCGTTCTTGGGATCCGGCGGAACAAAGGCTTGCGAACCGCCCTTTTCGTCTTCTCCATTTTTCAGA
Source organism: uncultured Alphaproteobacteria bacterium (assembly GCA_963785995.1). GTDB lineage: Bacteria > Pseudomonadota > Alphaproteobacteria > Rhizobiales > Beijerinckiaceae > Methylocapsa. The sequence goes on along the minus strand of CAWAXL010000035.1, from coordinate 20,480 downwards.
TGGCCCTTCAAAGACGCTTCGCCCTTGGTGTCGTCCTTGCCTTTGAGTTCATCCGGAACATCCTGCAACACCGTGATATCCGGATCGATCCCCTTGGCTTGGATCGAGCGGCCGGCCGGCGTGTAATAGCGCGCGGTGGTCAGCCGCACGGCCCCATTGTTTTGGCCGAGCGGGATGATCGTTTGAACCGATCCCTTGCCGAACGAGCGGGTGCCGAGGATGGTCGCGCGCTTGTGATCCTGCAGCGCACCGGCAACGATTTCCGAAGCCGATGCCGAGCCGCCATTGATCAGGACGACGACCGGCTTGCCTTTGGAGAGATCGCCCGGACGCGCATTGTAGCGCATCGTTTCATCGGCATTGCGGCCCCGGGTCGAAACGATTTCGCCGCGATCGATGAAGCAGTTGACGACGGCAATCGACTGGTCGAGCAACCCGCCGGGATTATTGCGGAGGTCGAGGATATAGCCTTTGAATTTGGCGGTGGGGATTTCGCTTTGGAATTTTTGAATCGCCGCGCGAACGCCCTCAAAAGTCTGCTCGTTGAATTGGGTGATCCGAATATAGCCGATATCGTCGCCTTCCGTGTGCTCGCGAACCGACTTGATCTGGATCACGGCGCGGGTCAGCTTGATATCTTGCGGATCCTTGTTGGGGCCGCGCAGGATTTTGAGAGTGACCGCCGTATCGGGCGCGCCACGCATCTTGTCGACGGCCTGATTGAGGCTCAAGCCTTGCACGTTCTCGTCATCGATGGCGGTGATGATGTCGCCCGACAGAATTCCGGCGCGCGAGGCCGGCGTGTCATCGATCGGCGTGACGACCTTGATGAGACCATCCTCTTGCGTCACTTCGATTCCAAGACCGCCGAATTCGCCGCGGGTCTGAACCTGCATGTCGCGGAAACTCTTGGCATCCATATAACTTGAATGCGGATCGAGCGAGCCCAGCATGCCGTTGATCGCGGCCTCGACGAGCTTTTGATCGTCCGGCTTTTCAACGTAATCGGACCGGATCTTCTCGAACACATCGCCGAAGAGATTGAGGTTTCGATAGGTATCCGAGGCTGCGGCGTTCGCCGTTCCTTCCGGGAGGATTTGTGTTTGCGTGGCAATCAATACGAGCCATGCACCTAGCACGGCCCCAAACAGTATCGGTAAGACTTTGCGCATCATCCGCGAACCTTTTGCAATTCCGGCTTCGCCCACCATGGGCCCGGATCGATCGCCACCCCGTCTTTGCGAAATTCAACGTAGAGAATGGGCTGCACCGCGCCAATGGCGATGGCGGCAGCCGTCTTGACGGACCCATCGCCCATCACAGCTATGGGCTCTCCCGCCAGAATGAATTGCCCTACGTTTACGTTGATCTTGTCCATCCCGGCAAGAATTATATAATAGCCCTGGCCAGCATTGATTATCAAGAGTTGGCCATAGGTGCGGTAGGGGCCAGCAAAGGCAACCCAACCGTCACAGGGCGCCGCCACGATGGCCTCGACCCTGGTTGCTATTAGCATTCCTTTTTCGGTTCCGCCAAACCCGTCCTGGCTACCAAAACCACGCTGAAGTGAACCATTTACCGGAACAGGCAAAAGCCCCTTTGTCTCGATAAATGCGGTCGCCGGCGCAAGCCTTGCCGGGTCCTTGAAGGGGGCCAACGCGGCCTTTACAGCGCCGCCTGGCGGCGCTGCTTCTGCTGCACGCCGATGCATTTCATCGGCCTTGCGGGCGGCCTCCGCACCGCGCGCTGCCGCCGCGACTTCGGTTTCCATTCGCGTGATCAAATCTTTAAGACTCGCAGCCTGCTTGGCAAGGTCGCTTGCACGCTCACGCTCGGCGCCAAGCGCTTGTTCCGCGGCAGACAACGCAGATTGCCGAGCCTCGACGAGAGCGGCAAGACGTTCGCGCTCTGAACGAAGCTTGGCCACCCCCTTCGACAAGGTTTCCCGTTCATCGGCAATCGATTGACGCAATTGCAGCAGGTCCGAAAGGTCGGCTGCAAGCGCTTCGGTTTCGCTGCGCATTTGCGGGAGCACCGCCCCCAGCAGCATAGAAGTTCTGATCGCCTGCAGCATATCTTCCGGCGCGACCAGCAAAGCTGGTGGCGGCTTGCGCCCCATCCGCTGCAAGGAGGCGAAAACTTCTGCGATGACGGAACGGCGGCCTGCTAGCGACCGCCTGATCGCATCCTCGGATCCCGTAAGCGCATCGAGCCGAGCCTCGGTCTCGCCGATCTTGCGCTCGCTCGTGTTGACGTTTTGCGTGGCATCCAAAAGCGCGGCAGTGAGTTTTGCGCGATCGGCGCGGATCGACGCTATTTCCGCTTCAATCTGCCGGCGCTGTCCTTGCGACGCCTCAAGCGTGTCTTCCATGCCGCGCAATTCGAGTCGGCGGCCGTTCAGCTCAGCGCCCTTGCGGTCGAGTTCTTCTTGCGTGGACGGCTGCGCGCTTTGGCCCGCAAGACAGGCAAACGCAAACGGCGCAAGAAGCAACTCCAGCGCAATCAGACGGCCAGCCGTTCCCTTTGAAGCAATCCTGCTCTGCTGCGCCCTGCTCGTCACGAAATTCCTTCGGCTACGGCCGGTGAATCGGCCGCAGGTATTAAATCGCCACTCCTCTTGCACCAGAGGAAAGTGGCGCCCTCGCGGCAAGACGGTGCAAGAGGGCAATTAATCGCGATGATAGGGGTGACCGGTCAAAATCGTCAGGGCACGGTAAATCTGCTCCGCGGCCATCGCCCGCACAAATTGATGCGGCCAGGTCATAGTCCCGAAGGAAAGCGTGAGCGCAGCCGTTTTTAAAAACGCCGGGTCCAACCCATCCGGGCCACCGATGACGAAAACCAGATGGGGGATGCCTTGGTCACGCACGCCGGCAAGCTGCGCCGCAAAATCCCGGCTGGTCATCTGCTTGCCGGTTTCATCGAGGGCCATGATTGAGGCCCGCGACGGAACGAGGCCTCGAAGCATTTTGGCCTCTTCCGCTTTCCGGTCCTCGGGACGTGCGGCCCGACTCTCTTCGATTTCGCGCAGTTCGATGCCGGTAAAACCGATCGCGCGGCCCGCCGCCACGGTTCGCTCGATGTAGCGCGCGGCCAACTCCCGCTCGGGTCCGGCTTTGGTCCGGCCGACACACAAAAGCAGGAGACGCACGTTCGAGAACGCTAGACCGCGCGCCGCTCGCCCGGCCGGTCGACGCTCCAGATTTTCTCGAGGTTATAGAACTGCCTTACCTCGGGCCGGAAGATGTGGATGATAATGTCGGCCGCATCAACCAGCACCCAATCGCAAGTCCGCAAACCTTCGACGCGCGGTGTTTTGTGCCGCGTGTTCTTGAACGCATTGATGACGCGGTCGGCAATCGCCCCGACGTGAACGTTGGAGCGGCCGGTCGCGATGATCATGACGTCGGCGAGAGTGGTTTTGCCGTGCAGGTCGATGGAGACGATATCCTCGGCTTTGGAATCATCGAGACTCGTCAAGACAGTCCGCACGAGTGTGCCGGCATCGGGTTCAAATGAACCATTCGCCGGATGGAGCGGCTGGGGCGCCGCTGCCGCAAAGTTCGTGGGTAGCAGTGTGTCGATCCTCCTGGGGCCCGGCAAATCATCCGGACACCCCCCTAAGATGGCCCAGAATCGGGCAAATTTCAATCGCGGGTTTGACGAAAGGAAGGTTTGCGAAAAATTTTGGCCAGGATCGGCTTAAGCTCGTTCGCCGTTTGCGGAACGCAGCGACGTCGAACCGCGCCCTCCCGCCCGATCCGCCGCGATCAGCGCCAAGCCCGAAGCTACCGATTGAAAGGCGTCGCCGATGTGAATTTTTGCAGCGCCGAACCGTTCCAGAAAAAGCGCCCGGACCGATGGGACGAACGACGTCCCTCCGGTGATGAACACAGCGTCGATGTCGGCAAAACCGAATCCGGCCTTGGCAATCGCGGAATCCATGGCCTGAGCTATCGTTGCGAGGTCGTCTCGGATCCAGGCCTCGAAATCCGTCCGACGAACGACAGCGTCGATTTCGATCCCTGCGCGGGCGAAAGTGAAATGCGCCTCGGACTTGACCGATAATTCGGCCTTAAGGGCGCCGATGGCGCGATAGAGCTCGAAGCCGAGGTCATGCTCGATTAGAGATCAACAGGTCTTCCAACATGCCAGGCGCCTCGGCGCTCAGAACAAGTTTCCGCAATTCGGCCAATGTCTGCGCCGATTTCAGCCAGGACAGCTGGTGCCATTGCGCAAAAGCCGCGTGGAAATAGGCGGGGATCGGCAAAAGCTTGTCGAACGAGCGGAAGAGCGTGCCCTTGCCGAGCTTCGGCGAGACGACATGGTCGATAAGGCGAAAATCGAAGGTGTCGCCGGCAATGCCGACACCGCCATGGGCGAGCGCTCGGGCTTCGAGGACTGAGCCCGCACGCTTAAACCGCAAAACCGAAAAATCGCTGGTGCCGCCGCCGAAATCGGCAACCAAAACGATTTCTTCCCCCTGGAGCTTTCGCGCATACCAATAGGCAGCACCGAGCGGCTCGAACGCGAATTCTATTTTCTCCATCCCGACCAAAGCATAGGCGCTTTGGAGGCGGGCGAGAGCCAAATCCTCGTCCGGCCGCTCGCCTGCGAAAACGACCGGGCGCCCCGCCGCAATGGACAAGGGTGCAGACCCGCGGAGCGCCTCCTGATCGAACAAATCGCCCAGGAAGGCAGCGACGAGCTGCTCGATCGTGAACCGCTTGCCGAAGAGCCTCGTTTCCGAAAAAAGCGCACTGGCAAGATGGGTCTTGATCGACTGAATGAATCTTTGCTCACCCTCTTGTGCAACAGCGCGGGCGATGGCCTCAGGCCCGGACACATGGGCAATCTTGTGCCGGCCTTCGCGCCAGAACATCAAGGCGGTGCGAAAAGTATCGGTCAAACCAAATGCGGAGGGCCAGGTCAGGCTCTCGACATGGCCGCCGGCATAGGCAAGCGCAACCACGCTATTGGTGGTGCCAAAGTCCACGCCTAGGCCAATCGGCGGACCGTTGCCGGACATCGTCAAATCCCGTGCGCACAAAACAAAACCCGCGCGGAGATTTCCGCGCGGGCGTTATAACTTCTCTGGTAGCCGCTCAGACGGCTAAAGGCTTATTCGTCGTCCTGGTCCTTGCCGCCCTTTTTGGGCGCTTCCTCGCGTGCCTTCAGCGCGGCACCGAGAATATCGCCCAGCGAGGCACCGGAATTGGCGGAGCCATATTGGGCGATCGCCTCCTTCTCTTCGGCGACTTCCAGCGCCTTGATCGAGACGGAAACCTTTCTGGCGCGACGATCGAATATGGTGACCCGCGCATCGACCTTCTCGCCGACCGCAAACCGTTCCGTTCTCTGATCGGCGCGATCCCTGGCGAGTTCGCTCCGCTTGATGAAGGCCGTGAAATCGGTTCCGGCGATCTTGACCTCAAGGCCGCCTTCCTTGACTTCGAGGATTCTCGCAGGTGACGACCGCGCCCTTCTTGAGTTCAGCGGCGGCGTCATCGCCCGGCTTGGCACCGGCCGCATCGGGCGCCTTCACCGCGAAGGGATCGGGGGTCAGCTGCTTGATACCAAGCGAGATGCGCTCCTTTTCGATGTCGACATCAAGGACCTTGGCCTTGACAATATCGCCCTTCTTATATTCCTCGATGACCTGTTCGCCGGGCTTGTTCCAATCGAGATCGGAGAGGTGGACCATCCCGTCGACGTCGCCATCAAGACCGACGAAAAGACCGAATTCCGTCTTGTTCTTGACCTCGCCCTCAACTTCCGAGCCGACCGGATATTTGGACGCAAAAGCCTCCCAGGGATTGGTCAGCGTCTGCTTCAGTCCAAGCGAAATCCGGCGCTTCACCGGATCGACTTCAAGCACCTGAACATCGACTTCCTGGCTCGTCGCGACGATCTTGCCCGGATGCACGTTCTTCTTGGTCCAGGACATTTCCGAGACGTGGATCAGCCCTTCAATGCCAGGTTCGAGTTCGACGAACGCGCCGTAATCGGTGATGTTGGTCACCCTGCCCTGGAACCGCGCGTTGATCGGGTATTTGGCCTCTATGCCCTGCCACGGATCCTCGAGCAATTGCTTCATGCCGAGCGAAATGCGGTGGGTTTCGTGGTTGATCTTGATGATCTTGACCCGCACCGTCTGGCCGATGGTCAGAACTTCGGTCGGATGATTGACGCGGCGCCAAGCGATGTCGGTCACATGCAAGAGCCCGTCAATGCCGCCAAGATCGACGAAGGCGCCGTAATCGGTGATATTTTTCACCATGCCGTCGATCACCTGGCCCTCTTCGAGGTTGGCGACGATTTCATGACGCTGTTCGGCGCGGGATTCTTCAAGAACGGTGCGGCGCGAGACAACAATATTGCCGCGGCGGCGATCCATTTTCAGAATTTGGAAGGGTTGCGGCCCCTGCATCAGCGGCGTCACATCGCGGATCGGGCGAATATCGACCTGGCTCCGCGGCAAAAATGCAACCGCGCCGTCGAGATCGACAGTGAAGCCGCCCTTAACCTGGTTGAAGATAATGCCTTCAACCTTTTCCTGTTTCTCAAAAGCCTTTTCGAGCTTGACCCAGCTCTCTTCGCGGCGTGCCTTGTCGCGGGAAATAACCGCTTCGCCGAGCGCGTTCTCGATCCGCTCGAGATAAACTTCAACTTCGTCGCCGACCTTGAGCATGCCCTCTCGCCCAGGTCCTTGAAATTCCTTCAACGCCACGCGGCCCTCGGTCTTCAAACCGAGGTCGACAACGGCGATGTCCTTTTCGATCGCAACGACGCGCCCTTTGATAACGGACCCCTCGAAAGCCTCGTTGCTGCCGTAGCTTTCGTCGAGAAGTGCCGCGAAATCCTCGCGCGATGGCGCGTAGGTAGTGGTAGATGCCATTTGCTCTCCTGGGTGCCCGTGGTCGGGCGGCGCCGGGGTTCGGGTTGATTGCACTTCTAATCCGCCAGCGTTGGTCGCGTTGCGACCAAACCACCGCATAGAGCGGGCCGGCGCTGGGACGGCGGAAAGAAGCAGGGTTAAGGAGGGGTATGTAGCAAGCGACAGGCTTGGCGGCAAGGGGCGGAGAGAGCGGAAGTGAGTCGTTTCGCGGTCCCCCTGGTCATGGCCTGATCCCGACCTGATCCCGAAACGACCACTTCGGCTTGTCGCCCACTCAATATCGGCCCGCGCCGGTGGCGCTGGGCTCATTCCATGGGCGAAATTTTAAAGATTGATCGAAGATTCCCGGTTAAGACGAACAATCTTCAGGGTTGCAGTTCCCCGCTCAATCATCCCGATCGCGGCCGCTGCTCCCCTCGCAAGGTCGAGATCCCGGCCCCGAATAAAGGGCCCCCGATCATTAATGCGCACGATCACCGACTGCCCCGTCGTGGGATTGGTCACATGGAGCAGCGTTCCGAATGGCAGGGTTCTGCTCGCAGCAGTAAATCCATGTTGATTGAAGCGCTCCCCGGATGCCGTCAGGCGACCCGACGAATAGAATGAGGCCTTCAGATAATAGCCCTCATATGATCTAGCGTGAGAAGCTGTAGAGAACAATGACATCAACGAGAATATGACAGTTACTACACCTGATAATCTCAACATACCTACCCTTTTTGTTAACGATGCGGGCCAGATATATTTAGATTGTGACCAAAAAGAGATGCCTTAGGTTTTCTCCAGGTTAGGTGAGCGTAGATACCTTATGTTGCTGGAGGTTGATCGGGATAAATTGGAGAAACTCCACTTTATAGCCTGCCTAATACAGCCTAGCTGGCTATAGAAACTCGAAAGATTTCGGTCTGTTAGCTCAAGCCGTAGCTTGGTTACTACAAAACTGTTGCGCTTTTGGCTCTGCTCCAGCTGGGCAAAATGAAAAAGCCAGCGTCTCGCGCCGAGGGGACGGCACGCTTAGGGCTGGTCGACTGATAATTTTTGCCGGAAGCGCGGCGCAGAAACGTCGATTAGCGCTCGATCTTTTCGCCGGCCTGCGCCCATTCCTGGAAACCGCCGGGATAATGGGCGCGGACGTCGTCGCGGCCAGCTTGTTGCGCCAGAGCCAGCGCGGTGAGAGAACGCTTGCCGGAGCGGCAGGAGAGGACGACCCGCTTGCCGGGGGCCGCCGCGGGGAGGGCTTTGGGATCGAACCGCTGGAGGGGATTGAGCACGGAGCCGGGAATGCGGCCGGCGGCGAATTCATTGGGTTCGCGCACATCGACGAGAAGGATCGAGCCATCGGCCAATCCTTTTTTCAATTCGTCGAGGGGGACGTTTTCGACTATCGCCTTGGCCGTCATGTGCTAGCTCCTCAATCACGCTGTCCACGCCCTACGCCGATGTAATAGTTTTGTCACGCGCGAAGAGAAGGGCTTCGGCCTTTGCAAGATCGGCGGGAGCGTTCACATTGAAAAAAGGATCGTAGGGCTCGCTCGGCCAGTCCACACGGGCGCAGCGGTAGTTTTGCATGAATCGCTCGATCTTGCGCTGATCCTCGCCGACGAGGGCCGAACGCAGATCCATCCTGATCCTGACCGGCCAGAGGGCCACGACGGGATGTGTCCGCCCCCCTGAAGCTGCGCAGGCCATTTCCGCGCTTTCGGTTTCCCGCGCGAGCTTGAGGCGGGCAACGAGATCGTCCGGCAAAAAAGGCGTGTCGGAGGGGACACTGATGACATAGGCCGCGGAGGGATGGTTTTCGGCGATCCAATCCAATCCCGCGAGAAGACCGGCCAGCGGCCCTTTGAAGTCCGGCACATCGTCGGCAACAACCGGCAAGGAGAAGCTTTGGAATCTGGTCGCATCGCCATTGACGCTCAAGACCAGGCCGGAGCATTGCGGCTGGATCGCCGCGATGACGCGCGCGATCAGTGAATGGCCGCCAAGGGTTTGCAGGCCCTTGTCGCCACCGCCCATCCGCCGCGAAAGGCCGCCGGCGAGAACGATGCCGTAACATCTCTCAGTGGCCATTGAGACCGCGCCTCGTTCGCTTCCCCCGGTGCAGACGAAAGGTCGTCCGGTATAAACGTCCAAAGCGTTGGCCTCAAGCGGAAGCCATCGGCTCAAAATCGATACCAGAGCCCCGCAACCGGGCCCAACTCGCGTCCGGCGTTCACCCCCGCAATTGTGAGAAAGCCACCGATCTGCACCGACCATTGCGGCGAAAAATCATAGATCAGGCTCGGCTGCAGCTTGGTCCAAATAACTTCTCCGAACTTGCCGGACCCAAGCGAAACCGAGGTAAAGCTTTGCATCATGACGAGGATCGGCGGCAGGGGACGAAGGCCAGCGGTCGCATCCAATCGCCATTCACCGGGCTGATTGGCGGCATAGAATCGATAGGCGCCTTCAAGGGCTAAAAAGCCGCTCATCCCGGCGATCGTGAAGCTCTGCCCCGCCAGGCCGCGGACATCGAAGGCCGCCGCCCGGCGCACCTCAAAGGGACCAAGGGAATCCGCAAAGGAAGCCCCGGGGCTACGCCAACCGATCTGCAGCGAAAGGACGCTTGTTTCCGAGCGATAGAGGCCTATGCGCGCGGCGATTTCACTCTCGCCAATCCCTTCATAGGACGCCCCCGGCGGCGGGTTCTTGATGCGGTCATAGGACGGAGAAGCAACCAGCGTCAGCCAATCGGTCAGACCATATTCGATATAGGTGCCTAATTCGAACTTTTGATAGGCCGGCACCGGAATGAGATGGCCTTGGGCGTCGAAAGCGCGGGTCGAGTTGGAAAAAGCCGCGTAGGCGATGACCTGCCCGGTGCCGGGAGCCATCAGCCAGGCGCCGCCCCGCGCAACGCTTACGCTTGTACCCAGGGATCCGCTGGCGACTCCCAGGAAAAGAGCGAGATTCAGAACTGGAAAATTACGCAAGGAACGGGCTTCACCGATTGGTGATGTAAAGATTGAATACTACCAACAATATTTATCTCATAGTTTATGGGCAAATGCCAAGGCGAAGCTGGCGTTTTTGCGATTGGCCTGCTGCTGGTGAGGCAAAACCGCGCGGAAAGCTCCCTCTCGGCGGCGCGATGAAAACTCATCTTTCAAAGCGACGGTGCTTGTGGTCAATGCGGCCATCTCCTCCCTCGCCTTAAACTGATGCACTCCAGAAGGACGACGACGCTGTGACTCGACTTTTGCGTGGATTGGCCGGCTGCGCGAGCGACTATGACGTCGTCTTATGTGACGTCTGGGGCGTCATCCACAATGGCGTGACGGCGTTCCAGCAAGCCGCCGAGGCGCTGAGCCGGTTTCGCGCGCGCAGGGCGGCAAGGTCGTGCTCATCACCAATTCGCCCAATCCCAGCCGGATCGTCACGGCGCAGCTCGACCGGCTTTTGGTCCCGCGCGCCGCCTATGACGCGATCGTCTCCTCCGGCGACGTCACCGTCGCCCTGCTCCTCGAGCGCGCGGGCAAGGACCTGTTCCGCATTGGTCCGCCCGAGGAAACCGCCCTTTTCGAAGAGGTTTTGGCCCTGCGCGGCAAGGCGCCGCGCCTCGTGCCGTTGAAACAAGCCCACTTCGTGCTCTGCACGGGTCTTGTCGATCCCTTTCGCGAGACGCCGCAGGATTATGACGCCATTCTGAGCGCCATGCACGCGCGGCGCCTCGACCTCATTTGTGCCAATCCTGACATTGTGGTCGAGGACGGCGGCACAGCTTTTCTATTGCGCCGGCGCGATCGCGGAGCGCTATGCCGCGGCGGGCGGCAAGGTCATTCAGGCCGGCAAGCCTTTTGCCCCGATCTATGCACGGGCGCTCGAACGCTCGCGCGGCGGCCCGGGCAACACCGCCATCGAGCGCTCCCGCATCCTGGTGATTGGCGATGCCATGCACACCGACATCAAGGGCGCGCATGCGCAAGGGTTCGATAGTCTCTTCGTGACCTCCGGCATCCACCGCCAGGAATTGCATGGCGGCGCGCAAGACGCCGCCCTCGACGCCGCGGCCTTTCGCCAATTCGTCGAAGCATCGGATTTCGCGCCCACCTCGGCCATTCCCGAACTGGTCTGGTAGGGCCGGTCTGGCGTCTCGCCGGGCTTGCAAACGCGTCCCACGCGGCCTTGACGCGGCCCCCCGAGCCATGCAGTTTCGCGGCCGCGTTCGGGGCTGTACGGCGCCTGCTGGCGCGTCCCACGGTTCTGGTTCCCTTGGTCGATCCATCCGCCCCCAAGAAATTCATCCTCGCCATCGACCCGGCCGCGCCGCCGCCGGGCCTCGACGGCGCGGTCGCTGCGATCGGCAATTTCGATGGCGTTCACCGTGGTCATGTGGCCGTGATCGAACGCGCGCGAGGCGCTTGCCGCAAAAGCTTGGCCGCCCCTGCGTGGTCGCTCACCTTCGAACCGCATCCCACCGATTTTTTTCAAGGCCCCAACACGATCTTTCGCCTCACGCCGCGCGACGCCAAGGCCAAGCGCCTCGAGCGGCTCGGCATCGACGGCATGATCGTCGTGACCTTCGATCAAGCGCTTGGCGGGACTCCCGGCCGAGGCTTTCGTCACGGAAATCCTGCTCCGCCGTCTCGGGATCCGCGCGGTCGTCGCGGGCTATGATTTCCATTTCGGCGCCAACCGTTCCGGCGCTCCCGGCTTTCCTGAAGGAAGCAGGCGCGCGGCTTGGTTTTACCGTCGAAATCGTCGAGCGGGTGACGGCGACATGCCGGCGATGAAGCCGCATCCTCGACGGCGACCAGAGCCGCGCTGGAGGCGGGCGATGTCGCCCTTGCGGCGCGATTGCTCGGTCACCCGTTCTCGATCATGGGCAAGGTCATCCAAGGCCAGAAACTCGGCCGGACGCTCGGATTTCCGACCGTCAATCTTCTGCCCGACCCGAGTTGCCGGCTGCGCCACGGCATCTATGCCGTCCGGGTCGTGGTTTCGACGCAAAAGCTACGACGGCGTGCGCCAATTACGGGCGCCGTCCGACCTTCGATAATGGCCGCGCCCTGCTCGAAGCCTTCCTCTTCGATTTCGCCGGCGATCTTTATGGCGAGACGATCGAGGTCTGCTTCGTCGACTGGATCAGAGCCGAGGCGAAATTCGCTTCAGTCGACGCCTTGGTCGCGCAAATGAAGGAAGATACAGCGCGGGCAAAGGCAATTTTGGCAGGTTGAGCCTGCGGATCTCACGGTTTTGGCGCCGGTGAAACATCGATTTTACTTGTGTTCCCAGTCAGCTCCACCTAGATTAATTGGGAATTTGAGGTGAGTTGCTGACGTGAATGCGAGCCCAAAATATTCGCAAATAATGGGTGCTGGGCAAATTATTGCTCCGCCCTGCGGCGGCGCGGCGTTGGCGCTTGCTGGATTGCTTCGGCTTATCCGCCCCTGAGGACCGGCCGGGCCATGAGCCTTGGTGCTCAGGGGTAGCCCAAGCCCGAACGACAATCCCTCACCGGACAATAGCCATGAACGACATTGCATCACCCACCCGAGCCGCCACGAGTCGGCAAAATTCCCAATCCGTTGTGATCTTCGACACGACGCTGCGCGATGGCGAACAATCGCCCGGCGCCTCGATGACCTTCGAAGAAAAGCTGCAAGTCGCCGATCTCCTCGATGCGATGGGCGTCGATATCATCGAGGCCGGCTTTCCCGTCACCTCGGAAGGCGATTTCGAGGCGGTTTCCGCGATCGCGAAAACGCTGAAGCACGCGAGCGTCGCCGGCCTCGCCCGCGCCGCCGCCAAGGACATCGACCGTTGCGCCGAAGCGGTGCGCGACGGCGCGGCGGCCCGCGCATTCATTTGTTCATTTCGACCTCGCCCCTGCACATGAAATACAAGCTGCAAAAGGAGCCGGGCGCAGGTTCTCGAGATGATCACCGCGAGCGTTGCGCGGGCGCGCAATCTTGTCGCCGATGTCGAATGGTCGGCGGAGGATGGGACGAGCTCCGAGATCGATTTTCTCTGCCGCTGCGTCGAGGCGGCGATCAAGGCGGGCGCAACCACGATCAATATTCCAGATACCGTCGGCTATGCGGTGCCGCACGAATACAGGGCACTGTTCGAAACCGTGCGGCAACGCGTGCCGAATTCGGACAAGGCAATCTTTTCGGTTCATTGCCATAATGATCTCGGCCTCGCCGTCGCCAATACGCTCGCCGGTGTCGAAGGCGGCGCCCGGCAGGTCGAATGCACGATCAACGGGCATCGGCGAGCGGGCCGGCAATGCCGCCATGGAAGAGGTGGTGATGGCGCTTGCAGGTGCGCGGCGACACCCTGCCCTACCACACCAACATAGATGCGACGATGCTGACGAGAGCCTCCAAGCTCGTCTCGGCGGTCAGCTCGTTTCCGGTCCAATACAATAAGGCGATCGTCGGCCGGAACGCTTTCGCGCATGAGAGCGGCATCCACCAGGATGGGATGCTGAAGAACGCCCGAACCTATGAGATCATGGTTCCCGAGAGCGTCGGCGTGAGCAAGACGTCGCTCGTCATGGGCAAGCATTCAGGTCGCCACGCCTTTAAGGAAAAGCTCAAGGAACTCGGCTACGAGCTCGGCGACAACGCGCTCGAAGATGCGTTCACCCGCTTCAAGGATCTCGCCGACCGCAAGAAGATCGTCTACGACGAAGATCTAGTCGCGCTGGTCGACGACGAAATCGTCAATGCGCATGATCGTATCAAGCTCGTCGCGCTGACCGTCATCGCCGGCACCAAAGGACCGCAATCGGCGGCATTGACGCTTGACATCGACGGCGAGCAAAAAACCCATCAGGCGACCGGCAACGGCCCCGTCGATGCGATCTTCAATGCAATCGTCGCATTCGTGCCGCACACAGCCGTGCTCGAACTCTATCAGGTTCACGCGGTGACCAAAGGGAACCGACGCGCAGGCCGAAGTGTCGGTCCGCCTTGCCGAGGATGGCAAATCGGTCACCGCCAAAGGCGCCGATCCCGATACTTTGGTGGCCTCGGCCAGGGCCTATATCGCGTCCTTGAACAAGCTCATGGTCAAACGCGGAAAATCGCGTCCGGGCGCCCTGACCGGTTGACAGGCGCCTTGGTTTGCGGACGAGGACGCTGTGGATCGGCTCTCAAGGCTGGACAGAGCGGACCTCGTTTGCTACATGCGCGCATGACCTTCCTTTCAGCGGGGCTTGCAGCACTGGAAGCGAAGCCGCTTCGATGGGCGTATAGCTCAGTTGGTAGAGCAGCTGACTCTTAATCAGCGGGTCCACGGTTCGAGCCCGTGTGCGCCCACCATCGAAATCAAAGACTTAGCGAGTAAATTCGGGTTGGCCGATAAGCAGAATCGGAAATTCGGGGAAAGATTGCGCGGCCACTTTTTGACAGGCCTGGTGCACACGAGCTTTGTGGTCAGAGCAGATCAAGAACAATCGCTACGGCCGACGATGACCTGCCGCACCTCACGCCTTGATACACGCGACCAATCTCATCACCAAAAGCTTCATGCATCTCGGCGGGGAGCATGGAAAGATTGAGATTTCTTTTTATTGACATTCGCTCGGAGGAAAGCTCCTTTTTGAATTGTTCGATATTATCCTTTGCCGACGACTGACTGTTTTGTTGTTGCACGAAACAAATCTTGATCGATGATTCAACAACGAAGCGTAGTTCTCGTTTGGCAACACTTAACATTCCTTCCATTGCCAAGGATTGCACCGAAATCGCCGACTGGAGAAATTCTTTGGGCAAGATAGGACAGAAGGTGGTTATTGACGTAACCGGGATCGCGTCTTGCATCATTGATAATGAATGAAAGGCCAGCGAGGAATGAGCGGATAATAAAATCCGTTTCGCGCAGAGGCTCAACGAGTTCCTTGGGCAACTCGTCAATCGCGGTTCGACGGCTAGATAAGAACATGGATGGGGGCACCCGCTCACGTAATATTTGACTATGTATCTGATCCGGCCCAGGGGCAGCAATATTGGAGCTCAGGCGACGATGGATGCTGGATTGCTCAGGGCCGCATAGCGGCTTCTGACTACCACAGCCAAAAGCCGCCAGTCCGTTTCCGGCCCGTGCGCGCTCCGCTCAGCGCCCATCTTGGTCACTCGACCGCACTGGCTCGCTTCTCGAAAGCAGACATTACGTCAGCGAGGGCCTTCGACCATCATGGGTGTTTTTCGGACCTTCGGATCAAACGAGCCCATAGCCGAGATGCGCCAATAACGAACATGCGTTGGATTCGCCAGACACCGCAGAAACCAGCCAATTGCGCTCGGCGGCGTGTGCGATATTGACGGCAATTCGCCACGCTTCATCCGGCGCACCGAGAACTCATCAACCACACGACGGGATAAATTGGGCAACGACGCTGTTTGATTCAAGTCAATGACTTTTCTGCAGTTTTTAGCTTTGTTTTTTTGAAAGCTGTCAGAGGAAATCTTGGGTATGGCGAAATTCGCGTATTGCGATTGGAGCGATGTCATATGGCAGATTGATACGGACAAACCGGCTCTGCTGCCATTTCCAGTGCACACGGGTAGCGGGAACGTTGACAGCTTGGCATTCGCTGCCGACAAAGAATTCGAGTTGGTCTGTGGCCCAAGCAATGCTGAGATCCACAAGACCCAAGGCCCGAAAGCCGATGTACCGGTCTACGTCGAGCCTCTGGCGTACCAAGTCTTTCTCGCTAAGGTCCGGGTGCGAATGATCTCCTTCGGGGAGGAGCGCATCTACTTTAGCTCCTATGATACCAGTCAGGGTGCTCAATACATCGGAGAGCAGATCTATAAAATCTCCTACCTTAAGAATGGGTCTGCGGTTCAATACGTCACGATTTACCCCACTCAACTGACCATTCCCAATCCATGCATTCCTAGTCAGGAGATACCCGCCTATATGAGCGGCGATTTCGCATTCGGCGACGGCGATACCCTGTACCTGTCGACCGGTTGCTTAGGGGGCGCTAATGGAATAGTGGTAAAGGTGGCCATCTACAAGATCGAAAAAGCCTACCAAGACAAGGTAGAGGGCAACGTGCAGCGGATTTATCTCGGCGACGGCCCAATTACAGGCCTCTGCTACCGCAGTCCGCAGACCCTTTACTTCCTGCGCGGAGACGACATCTGCAGTCTGAATCTGGCCACCATGCCCATGACGGAAACAGTCATGGGAACGATTCCGCCTCATGAGGGTTGGCCAGGCCCCCGCGATCTGGCTTATGTCGGAGACGGTCTGAAGCAGGCGAACTATTGGCCCATCTTCAGCGGTGTCTACGTGGGGCTTAAGTTCCTCGTTAAATCGGTCTGGAAATTAGGAATTGCAATGGCCATTGGTGGCCGACGAATTCCACCACGCCCTCGCAGCCGCACGCCCGACGCCCATTAAACAAGCCGTAAACGACGAAATCGCGCTTAGGCCCATCGTTGGTACGTTTGGTGTATGATGCGGCATGAAAACGTCAGCGCGTCGTCAGGGTCTCGCACCGCTTCACGCTCGTCCCCAAAAGCCTAAGACAAGGCATTGTAACGGTTCAAATGGGGATACAATCCGCGCACTCCCCGCACCGTTGCTTTGCACCATAACGGACATTTAAGCGAGGTCGAACGAGCTCTTGCCTGGAAACTAAACATCCATCCATGCGCGCAACGCCTTTGTTACCGCATCCGGCCGCTCCATAGTCGACAGATGGCCGCAGTCTTGCACAATATCGAGTTTCGATCCGACGATTCCATCCGCTATCGTCAGGGCCACTGAGACGGGTGTAAGGGCGTCCTCGTTACCCACCAGCACAAGTGTCGGACAATGGATCGCTGCCAATAATGGTCGTGAATCAAGTCTAGACATGAGCGCTTTCTGCTGAAGGACGAAAGTATCTGGCCCCGTGTCATCCATCATTTTGAATACGGCTCGTTTCAACGCAACATTGGCCTGCCGCGCTGGATGCACGAATAACGGCCATAAGGTGTCGCGGACGGATTCGAATTCGCCGGTCTGTGCCATTGCTATTAGCTTGAGGCGCCGTTCGGTCTGTTCGGGGGTGTCGGGGAGCGCCGAGGTGTCCAGAAGAGCGAGGCGCTCAATTCGGTAGGGCGCCTGGCGTACCATCTCGAAAGCGATGGCACCACCCATGGAGAGGCCACACAGTGCAAATCGGTTGGGTGCGGCCGTGAGAACTGCCCGAGCGACCGCACTCATCGTGTCGTGTCCCGCGTTATCCGCGACACCTATGGTGACTTTTCCCCGCAGCGCCGCGATCTGCTCTGCGAAAAGATCCTCGGTGCAGGCCAGCCCCGGGACGAAAACAAGATGTGTCGGACGTTCTGTCAAGGCGCACCGGACCCTCTGAACGCAATCGATCATCCGCTTTTATAGGTCTATTGCAGATGCTGCACAAACATTCCGATCATGCCCCGTCCTGAAGTATTTCAGGGCGAGCAGCAAAGCAGCCGTCACGGGGCCGGCGCTGTCGATCCCCCACAACATGTCCACTTCGTTGCTAACTCCGGAAGCGCGGATGCGGCCTTATACGACGAAGATTTCGGCGATTTTTCCCCTGTGATATCGTCACGCCATGTGTGGGCGCTTCACCCAAAGCTACACCTGGCGCGAACGGGTCGAGCACCCTCGAAAAAGAACGTGAACTGGGCGTAAACGGATAAACCTTCCCAGGCGGTGGAAATTGTGAAATCATGAGCGCGTGAAGATCTGGTCTCTGCTCCATCGCCTGCTCCCGATTCTTGCGATCGTGGGCCTTGCTATTGGGCCGCTTGCTGCCACGTCCACGGCTGCCGGCATGGTGACGGCTGCCTCCATGACGGTGATGGGCGACGATCCGCCATGCTGTTCGCACGAGAAATCCACGCTGCCAGACTGTCAGAAGACATGTCCTCTGATGGCGACATGCATGGCCAGCTGCGCTTTGAGTGCCCCCATCGTCTCCGCGTTGGCGTTCACTGTAGGAACGTCGGCTGACCGGATGATTCCTCGCGACGATTGGGGACGCGACGGCTTGGGCGACGTCCCCCCTATTCGACCTCCACGAACCTAGGTCCATCGCCGGCGTCCCGCGCCGGCCGCCACGAGGCGCTATTCAGCTGCCCTGCGGCACCCTCATGGCTTCGGCCATGAATTGGCACGCGTGAAGCGTGGCCGAACGACGGATCCAGGGACAAATGGACCATGAACCAATTCCGCAAAATGTGCCGCGCGGCCGCGGCGCTGATCGGTCTCGGTGTCTCCACAGCCCATGCCTCAAAGATACGAGCTTGGGTATGAGCAAGATCAGCTTGGCAAGCGTCACCCTCGCCGCCGTTCTGACGGCAGGCGGAGGCGGCTATTGGGTGGGATATCATCGCGTCGGGGAGCTCGGCTTTTCCCGCTTTGGCAAAGGCTTGAGCATCGCAGACCAGTCGCCACAGCCTCAGAAACCCGAGGCAGGCAATGGCAAAGGGCGCATCCTCTATTATCGTAATCCGATGGGCCTGCCGGATACCTCGCCGGTGCCCAAGAAAGATTCGATGGGGATGAATTATATCCCCGTCCTTGAAGACGAAAACGAAGACGGTTCCATCGTTAAGGTCTCACCGGGCAAGCTGCAACGCACGGGGGTGCGCTCCGAGACGGTCGCCAAACATGTGATTGTCCGGCTATTGCGTGTGCCGGGTACGGTGAAACTCGACGAGCGGCGAATTTCGCTGGTTTCGACAAGGTCTGACGCCTATATCGACACCGTCGAAAATGTCACCACTGGCGATCGGGTCCGCAAGGGGCAGGTGCTGATGCATCTGCATTCTCCGGAAATTCTGTCGGCATCGGCTCAGTTTGTCGCAAACAGCGGGTATGAAGGCGCTCGGCGCCGTCTCGAAAATCTGAATGTTCAGGAGGAAGCGATCGCGGAGATGGAGCGGTCGCATAAGGTTGCTCATTCGATCGCCTGGACCGCGCCGCGCGACGGTGTCGTGCTCGAGCGCAACGCCATCGAGGGCATGAAGGCTGCTCCTGGAGACGTGCTTTTCCGCCTCGCCGATACCTCGACCATGTGGGTCCTGGCCGACGTGCCCGAATATGATTTGGGGATGGTCCTGCCTGGCGCCTCGGCGACGATCCGGGTGAGGAGCCTACAGGGTCGGACATTCAGCGGCCGCGTCGGCGTGATCTATCCTCAGGTCAGCAGCGCAACGCGCACGACACGCGTGCGTGTCGAAATCGCCAATCCGGACGGCCTCTTGCTGCCGGACATGTATGCCGACGTCGAGATCGCGACCGGGGATGCCAAGCCCGTCGTGACCGTGCCCGACAGTGCCGTGATCGACACGGGTACGCGGCAGGTCGCCCTCCTCGACAAGGGCGAGGGCCGTTTCGAGCCGCGAGAGGTGAAGATCGGGCGGCGCGGTGCGGGGCTCACCGAGATCACGGACGGCCTCGCCGAGGGCGACAAGGTTGTCGTCGCGGCGAACTTCCTGATCGATGCGGAAAGCAACCTGAAGGCGGCGCTCCGCGGACTAACGACCGGGGAGGCCGGGCCATGATCGCCCGTCTCATCGCATGGTCCGCCCGCAACCTCGTCCTGATCCTTGTGGGGACCGCTTTCGCGGTCGCGGCCGGCCTCTATGCGCTGCGCACGCTCCCGCTCGACGCCATTCCAGATCTCTCGGATGTTCAGGTCATCGTCTACACCGAATTTCCAGGCCAAGCCCCGCAGGTCGTCGAGGATCAGGTCACCTACCCGCTGACCACATCCATGCTGACTGTGCCCCGCTCCAAGGTGGTGCGAGGCTTCTCGTTCTTCGGCGTCTCGTTCGTCTACGTGATCTTTGAAGATGGCACCGACCCCTATTGGGCGCGGAGCCGAGTGCTGGAATATCTCAATGCCGTGGCACAGCGCCTGCCGGTAGGAGTCACACCGGGCCTCGGACCCGATGCGACCGGCGTCGGCTGGATCTATCAATATGCCGTCGTTGCCAAGGACATGACCTTGGCCGAATTGCGTTCGCTGCAAGACTGGGTGGTCCGCTATGCCGTCTCTAAAGCCGAGGGCGTGGCGGAGGTCGCAAGCGTCGGCGGCTTCGTCAAGCAATATAACGTCGTGGTCGATCCGGTCCGCTTACGCGCGCAGGGCATTCCTTTGTCGAAGATCCGGGATGCGGTGCGCACCAGCAATATGGATGTCGGCGGGCGTACCGTCGAACTGTCCGAGTTCGAGTTCATGGTCCGTGGCCGCGGCTACTTCAAGAACGCGGCCGATATCGAAGACATTGTGCTGAAGACCGATCAAGGCACCCCATTGCGTCTCAAGGATGTCGCGCGGGTCGAGATCGGCCCCGGCGAACGCCGCGGCATCACCGAGCTCAATGGCGAGGGCGAAGTCGCAAGCGGCATCGCGCTGCAACGGTTCGGCGCTAATGCGCTTACAGTTATCGAGAACGTCAAGGCGCGCCTATCGGAAATAGCTGCCAGCCTGCCGAAAGGGGTTGAGATCATCCCGGTCTATGACCGTTCGCAACTTATCCAAGCCGCGATTGAAACGCTCCGCAGCACACTGACCGAGGAGAGCATCATCGTCGCG
>CAWAXL010000034.1:0-51142 GCA_963785995.1 uncultured Alphaproteobacteria bacterium | reverse complement strand
GGCGGCGGGATGTCCGGCGAGCGGTGCGGCGCGCCGTACGACGAACGACCCCCGCTTTCTCCACTAAGCTGCCGGATAAGCTGTCGGACGCGACAACTTCCGTGCAGGCTCGCGAATAGTTTGCGGGGGCAGCGGCTTGGGCGTGCGTGCCGAGCCCTATTGCTAGCGCTGCTCCTAATGCCACCGCTGCAAATCCATGAACGATCATCTTCCTCATCGCATATCTCCTCCACTATAACGGACATTTCCCAGATGGCAGGGGATTGGACCGTGAAATTGGCTCTACTTGGCCGTTTTGGCGCGCTGCGCTACCGTCACCTAAACAGTTTTTTAAGCGTGTAGCCAGATGTTTTTGCTTTAGTCGCATAAGGCCCAATATGGAACGCGCCACGCGGCTCTAGAAAGCTTCCCCTTCGCGAGGGCCATTTTTGGCAAAACTGTAATTACGATAATGATTTCGAAGCTGTGCATTTTTCTTGATTTCTGCACAATGCCGAAGGGCCGCTTTGGGTCGAAACCGGAAGTTCGATCAGCCGACATCGCGTGATGGCAATTGGTCGATATCGCCTCGACGACCCCTCTGCTTGCCTTCCCGGGAATTGTAGAGACGTCGCACGTCGGAATTTTCTGGCTGGCGCAAACGACGGAGGATGAAGCGAGGCTTCTCGCCTCAGGTTATCCGATGGATCAAGCCGAGCCGTATGGTGATCGTCTGACCTACGGCGTTGGACAACGTCGAAAGTTCCAACTCAACATCGTTCCCAGATCGAAGGCAATTCGCATACAAAAAGTGGTTAACTCGCAATCGCTTTCCGGAGAAGGTCCCGCTTAGTCGGGGTGCGCCTCGGCGTCTATCGCGTGACGGCAAACGGGGCTTTGAAGTCTAAAGAGTTCAACTCCAAAGCGCAAGGTGTCGGCCTGGGCCAAGTGGAATTCCTAATCGCCGGACCGGGTTGCGAACACTCTGGAATCCCTTATGGCGGGTCACCGTGGCGCGCAGGGCCTCTCATGCGACAAATATTGAACAGCTGGATCGCGCCATAACGCTCAATAGAAAGCATCATGACAAACAAAGACAAATCCGCCACCACTTGGAGCGACGTCAAAGCCAAGCTGGGAGATTTTGACCGCGCCGGTTTGCTCGGTTTGGTGCAAGACCTGTACACCACCAGCAAAGACAACCAGAATTTTCTGCACGCCCGTTTGGGATTGGGATGTGATGTGCTCAAGCCCTACAAGACCATTATCGAGCGCTGGTTGTGGCCCGACGTGTACAAGAATCAGGAATATTCCGTCTCCAAGGCCAAAAAGCCAATCACCGATTACAAGAAAGCCTCCGGCCTGCCGGAGGGTATGGCCGAGCTGACAGTGTACTATTGCGAGCAGGCCATTGGCTTTAGCAACGGAGTAGGCGTAGATGACGAGGGCTACTACGACGCCTTGGTCCGGATGTTTGAACAAGCACTGAAGACAGTAATGGCTCTACCCGAGACGCGGCGCGAGTCCTTTCTCGACCGGCTGCAAGACGTCCGGGCATCTGGCCAGGTCTTAGGCTGGGGTGTCGGGGACGCTTTCAACGACCTTTGGCAACGAGCAGGTCTGGAGTTCGATAATTGAGGTCACTACCGGGCCCGTTTTGTGTCACGAAGGGCCACACGCCCAGCTTGACGTGAAGGACCGCTTTGGCTCGGAAGCAGAAATCCAAACTGAGACCTAACGGATCGGCGGCGCTGGAAATGATAAGGCGGCTAGGCGGCATTGTTGGCCGCGCTCCGCCTAAACGCCGGTTTCGCTTCAGTCGATTTTTCCGGCTTTGCGCGCTTCTGTCTCCGCAAAGTGCCGTGCCTCAAAGGCGAAGTAATCCGCGTTATGCTTCGCGAGTTCGCCATTACTAACGTTTCCGCCTTCGCTCAGAACCCGACGACCGTTTTTGTCGATCACCAACGGAAATGTGAAATGGTGTCCTTCTTCGTGTACAACTTCAATTTCTACATTGCTAATCTTCTCGACTGTGAAAATCGGCGTGGTCATTTGCTTTTGTCTCATGATGAGATGTTTCAACTTGGGTCGTAAGCACCGTTCGTCGTAGGTCCCGGTTGGACAAAAGGCTGTTGCAATGAAAGTGTTTTGGAGCCTTCTACGGCGATCATGGAATAGTGGGTAAGATAAGAAAGGCCCATGCCAACAGTAGCTGCTGCGACACCCCATGCGAACCCAGTAAGACTATCCGCAACTCCACCGAGTTGGGAGAAACCGATCTTTCCTTGCGATACTAATCCGCCGATGAATGCGAGCACGGAGATAGCAGCGCCGCCATTTATGAGAACAGCAGTCCGAAGTGTAAGTTCGCTTGATTTGATTGCTGAACTCATGGAGGGCGAGATAGAGTTCTGCAACACGATCGTGCGCACGCCTCGCTTCATCACGAACCTGCTCGTAAACCCACTTCCCTTGATCGTCCGGTGTCGGTTGGTCTGACATTAACTAGCTCCCTAGCCGCAAAAGGGCACACTCGAGCGGGCGAGTGATATGCCTTACGGGAAACCAGCTTGTTGACAAAAGCGCGGGTGGAGCACCGTACTTCTGCGCCGAAGGCTTTGATGCGCTCACCTCAAGGGCCAGTCTTGTTGACTTATGGCAGCGCACCAACGGAACAGACGCTCGTGAATGGACATGGCTTTCACATCAGAACGGGTTTCGGATAGACCATGCTTTCGGAAACGAGCCATTTGTCAACTTGGTTCAGCCATCATGCATTTATGATCATCGTCCACGCGAAGAAAATATTAGCGACCATAGCGCAGTAATTATCACTGGAAGATTCATGTCTGAAAGACGCGAAACAATCGTATCAGGTCCGAACGATATCGTCGGGCGCACAGGATAGGCCCCAGATGCCCTGCGCAACGGACATGGATGGCCTTGGGCGTATCGAGGTAAATTATTACCGGCGAAGGAAAGAAGCCTGCCAGCGCGCTCTAACGGAGGACCAGAGAGTAAGCCCAGCCCGGAGAATGTCTTGGACAAGGTGTCAAGAGCATACGTCGGCCGCTTCGATAAGCCGGATCTTCCAAAAAGCTGATGCTTAATAGGATTGCCGCGCGGCCTTGGCAAAATACCGGTCAATTTTCCAGTCTTTCCTCTCCCATCGTCGCGCGGTAGCCAAAGGAGCAATCATGTTCAAGCGCCATGCAGCTGGTCAGCGGATTTTTCCATCGGAAATGGCTGCGACTTCGTTTGCTCCGGCTCCGGCTCCAATGACGACTTCGGAAATATCGGCGGACCTTGATTATCTCCATCATGCGGGCGACGAGGAGCGCGAGGGTTACGCGAACGGCGAGCAACCGCCGCCAATTCAGCCTCCCGCCCCGCCGGGATCCAGCGCCGTGGGCTATATGTTCCGGCGATTGAGCTTGCAGCGGTAAACCCGCCATTTGGCAGGTTTCAACGCGAGAGAAAACCGAAGCGGGGATGAAAGCGAACCTCTGCATCGAGCCTCCAGGACACCGCGCTGCTTCATGAATTAAAGTGAAGGTTCTCGGTCGGCTGTTTGAAATCGTGAATCTGTTCAGGTTCTTCCGTGCCGGGCTGCGGAAGAAACTTGAATTCTGTTCATTCACTACGCAAGAAGCTTAGGGTGCGGCCTCTGATTCCCAAATGATGCATCCGTCCCAGGGTGGCCGGGACCGCATGTACCTGTGATTATATGCGCCCGTTGAACCCATGGCTGATTGGAATTCCGCCCTCTATCCGAGGCAGCCGAATGGAAAGGTGCTCCTGCGGTATCCGCGTCTATTCTTCGTGGCGCAAAAGTGATTGAGCACAGGGGCATAGTACGCCCCCGGCTATCAAGGACTTTCTTAGCGCTTGTGCACGCAGTCATTCTCTGTGCGCCTCCAGTCATGGCTCGTCAAGGCAGGTAATGATCTCGGTTTGAATATCCGCTTCCGGACCCTTTGCGGAAGTTCGGCTCAGAGTTCTCGATGACGGGAGTTGGCGCAAAACCGCAGTGCCGGTAGTCGATGAACGACAGTGGAACTGTAAGAGGCGAACGTGCTATCCACACTCAAACCATCGAACAATTCTGGTCGATTTTCCGGAAATACATCCCTGAGCTTCAGTTCCATTACAATCAAGGGGAAAATGCTGACATTTTCGGCACGGAGATTGATGCTGATCTGGCGGACAGCGGTTATCGCGCTAGGCTTGTACCTAGCATTGATCGGGGATTCGCTAGCTCAATCAAAGTGGCCATCCCCACCACCTAGACCGGAACCAAGTCAGCAAGAACAGAGCCATCCCGGCGGCGACCAACAAAGCCCCGCCCCCAATCAACAGGCTGCCCCGCAGCTTCCGCCCCTCATAAATATTATGCCAGCCCCAAAGACTGAGGCTGAAGCAGCCGAGGAGCGACGCGAACGCGCAGTAAAGGCGGAGCTTGATCGGAAGCTTGTCGACCTAACTGGGGAATTGGCTGAATTCACTCGCGGTTTGTTTATCGCAACCGTAATTCTCGCCGTCGCCACCATCGGTCTGTTGATCGCTACTGCTGGCTTGGCGTACTTCGCTTATCGCCAATCGCGCGACATGAAGGCTTCGATTGCCGTGTCTGGTGCCGCTGCTAAGGCGGCTCAGAAATCCGCCGAAGTTGCAGAAAAGAGCCTCTTCGAAAGTAACCGTCCGTTTATCGTCATAAGCCCGCTCGAACTCTGTGAAGCGAATGCGTTCCAGGCCAGCCCCCATATTCACTTCGGCCTCAGGAATAGCGGGAAGGGGGTGGCGATTGTCAATAAAGTAGGCGTAACCGTTCAAACAACTCCTTCCATCGGGGGCGCCCTGACATTGGCAACAAATTCCGAGTTCGTCGCTTCGGATGGCAACGACGCAATCGAACCCGGTCAAACGATGAGGGGCTATCGCATCGCATCGGATGTCTTGGGCGTGCGCGAATTGCAACAGATTAAATCGGGGGAGATGACACTTGGTATAATTTTCGCGATCGTTGCCAGCGATATATTCCACAACCCCTACAACCAGATATTTCCATTAGTTTTCGATCACAGACAAAGGATTTTCACGCGCTCTAGCCTCGTTCCCGAGAAAAATATTGAAGGTGACATTAAGTCCCTCTTGGCGCAGTTGCGTCATTCGGGCGGCTTGAGCGAATGACCGCTCCCCACACCCATTGCGGAATTCCGGCTCGGAGTTCTCGGTGCGAGCCGAAAACCCAATTCGCCATCATGTTCTTGCGCACTCGCATAGATGCCCAGCCGGATGCTGGCTGATATTTTGTTATTGGGATCATCGCGAACGCACTTTTGATATGGACATGCGAATTGCGATATCCGATGCCCGCTTCAACTCGGTCAGCCACTGATGGCGAAACGGCGGGCGGTTCGCCCGGCATCAATCTTTCGGCAGGAATCGGTGCCCTGTCACTGCAGCCGACGGCGCCGCCGAGGCAGCTGCGGTACCATGGTTAGATAGCGGCCCAGGAGCGACTAAGAACTCGGGATTGTCCGCAGCATATTGGACGCCGCAAGGCACCTTGCGACTGTGGCCGGGTGGAAAAAGAAAGTGCCCGCCAAAGGGGGGCGACGGGCGAAGGGCTTCAAGTTCTTGCAGCCCTTCAACGAGAGGCCCGAGGCCACCTTTCAAATTTTGGCCGAGCGAGCGCAATGCGTACCGAAAGAGCATTGAAGCGCGGCGCTCGGCCCTTGTTGAACGGGTCGCGGCAGGTCTGATTGGCGATTCTGGCAGCGCTCTTTACCCAGCTGCCTTCGGAGGTGCACCAGGCTTGATCTCTACAGTCTTGGCGCTCTTCGCGACCTCAGCCGGTTTCTTGATGTTGACATGGAGAACGCCCTTGTCGAAATACGCCTCGACTGTTCCATCTGCCGGGTTGAAAGGCAAGGACATCGAACGGTAGAAAGAGCCATAGCTACGCTCCTCCACATGCCAGTCCTTTTCATCCTTCTTGGTCTCTTCCTTTTTCTCACCGGAGATGACCAGTTGGTTTTCATTCAGGCTGACATTGATATCCTTCTCGTCTACGCCCGGCAGTTCAGCGGTCACCTCAATTAAGTCCGCAGTTTCGGCCACGTTGATCGCCGGTACGCCTGCCCCGACGTTCAACGGAGGAACGTTCCGGTCGAACGCACGGAACATATCTTCCATTTCGCGCCGGAACGACCTGAAAGGGTCAGAAATTAGGCGTTCGTTTCCGGACCATAAACTCGGAAGTTTCATTGGTGCACTCCATCGCTGCTATAAAGTGGATAACGTCTCGCCGTCCACGAACAGTACCTAATGTGACTAATTATCGGGTCGATGACATAGTAGCGACATCGATTGGCACAGGTCGTCATGCATGAGTTTTTGGCCGCGATTCCCATTGCGCCATGCTAGTTTTCAAGACCCGGGCCGAAGCGTCAGCGCGGCAACACCGCCAGCGAGAGCGAGGCCGGTCTGCGCTTGAACTGAGAAGGGCTGCAATGTGATCGAGCGTTGAGAGCCTACGAGCACATTCGCGCCAACCCCGGCCCCGACGGTCGCCGATGCGTCGATGCCAACATATTCGCCCGCGAGCGCCCCTGGCTCGGGTCCTTCCGATGGGGCAAAAACGTCCCAGGCTAAGATACCTTCATCGGTTGCGCCGATGTCGAGGCCGAATTTGCAAATCGCGCCGTAATAAGGCTCTTGATTCCCGCTAACCGAGGTGAAAATGCAGCTCATCTCCTTGCTTGACGTGATGATAAGACCAAGGCCTCCGGAGACATTGCAGCGCAATGCGCCGACTTTGACGCCTTGCTGCGCAATTGCCGTTTGTGCGGTTGGCATCAAAACAGCGAGAAACGCGGTGCATAGTAAGGGGCGAATGTTCACTGGTTTTCCTTTTCGTTGAGGGCGGAACGCCGAGGGACCAACAAGACCTTATTCGAGACAAACCTACCGACACTTGATTCGCACCCGCAGCCGACGTCAGACGTTGCGCTCGAGCGGACAGGTCGAAAGCCCGAAGAGTCTGTAGGCAGGACAAATGCCGATGACGAAGGAGAAAATGATCGCCGCCTAACAACGTCAGACACCAAAACCAGGCACCGTCTGTCACAGTCTCGGCTAATATAGCCGCTCATTCTCGAAAGCAATTGTTGCGGCGCACTCGGTGCCTTGGGGAGTGTGCAAGCCTCTGCTGGCACACCTTTTCTCTCGCCTTGGCATGGTCGAGATCGACGCGCACGGGGATTGCGTGTCTCAACCGGCTTCGCAAACAGGCAAGACTTTTCCCTCGATGGACCCGCACGACGTCGTGATGGTTTGCTTGCGTGCAGATGATCCGTTTGAGCAGGCGGTGATCGATCAATCCGGCATAGAAATCGTGTCGGTCGCTGATGTCAAAGGAGATTGCAGCTGCGCGCCGAGGGCAATTCGGCCAAGGAGGGGATGCCGCGAGCATAGCGTAGGGAATAGCGCCGGAACAAGCCGATAGCACTGCGGGCACAACCATTACAGCATTGGAGGCAGCGCCCGCAGGCCGTCGAAATTGTTAGGTGCTTAAATACAAATTCGTTTTTAGCTCATGACTCCCCTCATTTTCAGATGGCTCCGAAAGTATCGGCGAAGACCGGGAGTTCGGCGAGCATCGTGGCGAACCGCTCGATCAACGGCAGCAACCGCCACTCCGGCATGTTGGGGATCAACTCGTAGAGCATGCAGCCCTGGCGGAACAGCGAGTGGGTGCGTCGCTTGGTGGTGTTTGACTTGAGATATCGATCATAGCCGAGCGCTTCACCGGCCGCCCCGAGCAATGTCAACAGCGCGATCGCAAACGCGTTCAGCAGCCACAGGCGGTCGCGCCGCTCGGGCGTGCTGACGTGGATTGATCCCATGCCCATGCCGAAGCGCAGATCCTTGGTGTCGCGAAACCCACACTCGATGCCCCATCGCTTGCCGTAGAGCCTCATCAAAGTCCTGGCGGTCGCATCGGTGCCGCTGGTGGCCAGGCACCAAGCCTGCTTCATCTCCCTGTCCTGCACGCACAGCACGGTACCCACCTGATAGCGGTCGGCCGTCACCAAGGCGCCGCGCAAGACGCGAGCGCGTCCGCCGGGTCCGACCCAGGCAGCGGCGGTGCGCGTCTCGCCCGCCGCGGTGGTCACCGTGATGTTGCCGCGGAAGCGGATGACGTAGTCGAATTTCAGCTCCTCGGTCAGCACCCGGTAGAGCTTGTGGTCGCCGAACCCGCGATCGGCCACGATGCACACCTTGATGTCCGCCGGCAGGGCGTCGGCCAAGCGGACAAGCGCTTGGTACTCATACTCGTTGCGCCGGTTCTTGAGGGTGGACGTGTCCACCGTGAGCCACAGAAGCGGTGTGGCTCGCCCGTGCCGGGTCAGCAGCGAGAGCATGAGGGTGGCCTGGCCGTCGGCGTCGAAATCGGTCCAGTCCATGGCGACATTGATGCTGCTGCGGGATCCCACCACGTAGGGCACCCAGTGGCGCAGTGCGGCGCGAATCGATCCCCTCGTTGGACAGCAGCCGGTCGACCTGCTTGATCGCGTGCTTGGTCACCAGGCCGCGCGCCAGCGCGAGGCCCTGGCCGATCGTATTGACCGCCAGCGAAGCGGTCTTGATGACGCCGAGGGTGGCGTTGGCCAATGACAGGACGCGCTTGGCATGCAGGTCGCCATCGAACAGGCCGTCAAGGAAGCAGTAAACTTCCCCGAAGCAGAGGGTCTGGTTCCGTGTCATCGCCTGGCCCCGCGAATCATGGTTGCATACGCGGAGAGTCGTGGTTTGCCGGCTCGCGGCAACCAATCCATGACGCGCGGCGAAATGCGAAGCCAGACAGGCCTGTCTTGATTCTTTTCAGAAACTCCCGGTGCCCTGCCAGATACTTTTGTTACCCGACACGCTCAGCCAGGAAATGAGGGGATGGCTGAGACGCCATAGACGAATCGTTCGAATTCATCGTTCACAGGGTCAAAGCCGTTGCTCCAAGCCTTATTCGAGAAGGGTGGATTGGCCACGACAAAGTTGAACGTCTTGAGCTTTCCATTGGCCTGCTTGAAATGCGGGCTCGACAGCGTATTGCCCTGCCAGACCTCGGCCGCCGGGCAATTGTGCAGGATCATGTTCATCTTCGCCAGCGCCCGCGTGGCGTTGTCCATCTCCTGACCGTAAATGGTAAGGTCGTAGGGCGCTTCGTCATGCGCCTTCAAAAGCAACGAACCTGAGCCGCAAGTAGGGTCATAAATTGTTTGATCCGCGCTCTTTGCCGCTCCAACCCCGATCACCTTCGCCATGATGCGGGAGACCTCGGCAGGCGTGTAGAACTGCCCCTTGCTCTTGCCGGACTCGGTCGCGAAATGGCGCATGAGATATTCATAGGCATCGCCCAAGATGTCATCGCCGTCGGCGCGGTTCTTGCGGAAATCAAGCTCCGGCCGGTTGAAGATCGCGACCAGATTGGAGAGACGATCAACCATCTCCTTGCCTCTCCCGAGCTTTTCGGGATCGTTGAAGTCCGCGACGTCGATGACGCCCTTGAGGTCGTTGACCTCGGCGAGCCTGGCGATGATTTTGTTGATCTTGTCGCCGATCTCCTTGTCGCCCTTCAGAGCGACCATGTCGGTGAAGCTGCCACCCTTCGGGACCTCGATCAGGGCATTCGGATCGCCAGCATATTTGTCGGAAACATATTTGACGAAGAGAAGAACCAGAACGTAATCTTTGTATTGGGACGCATCCATCCCGCCGCGAAGCTCATCGCAGCTTTGCCAGAGCGAGCTGTATATTTCAGACTTCTTGACGGCCATTTGGAATCGCCATTTCTACAAGGAGGGAGAAGGTAAGCTAGTCGATGGCGAGAATCGCGGTCCTTTTTGTAGCTCAATCCTGGGCGTGGGCCTATATAAGTCGAATTCCGTCAGTCTTCATTCTGCTTTCGACTGGAGCACGTTAAGCTCTTTCGGTTGACGCATCCCCCCTGTGCTACCGGGACCTAGCCTCCCTGGTCCTGGAGGCGTCTTTGCGGAGACGCCGAACGTGACCGATCCGGCCCCTTTAGGTTCAAAGGAAAGTCCGAGTGACTTTCCTGGAACGAAGGCGACGAGGGATGGAACGTTGCTTATTGAATTTCAAGTTACTCCTACTATTTCATTTGACAATCAGTGTTATTACTATAAATATTCACGATATACTATGATAACAAAAGCATTGCAAAGGCGCATTTCAATGTCTCTATTAGAAAAACTGGCCATCAATAAAAAGATTACGGCATTCTTCGCGGATGGCTCACAGAAGATGAATCTCGGCGTTGCGACTGTTGTCGATCTGTTGAACGGTATTGAACGAGTGCCTGTTCAAATTGCGCCGGTTAAGCGGGCAGAACGTTTGCTGACGGATTTGGCTGAAAGCGCTGGCCGCACCATCCAGAAGGTCGAGGAAGGTACATTTCTTGCGCAATCGGCGATGCAACCTTTGGCGGTGTCCGGGGAAGCCGAACCGGTTGTGGTTGAGGCTCCGGTCGAGGTAGCACAGCCGGAACCGGAAGTTGTGGCTCAGCCGGTCGCGACGGTTCCGGGAGTCGCCCGGAAATATCCGACGTTGTCGAAAACCTTCTTCAATGGATCCCCTCAAGGCCAAATCCTATCTGTCTACAAGACACGCGAGAGCAACCCGCAGAAGGTCGCGGATTTCAAAGCGGCACTCGAGAATGGCGATTGCACCTGGGGCGATACACCGTTTTCGAAAGCGGTAGTCGAGAAGGCCACGGCCTTAGGCATACAGGTTCCGGAAAATTTAGTGGCGTAGCTCGACCATTCCGGAACCGGAAGGTCGAGCATGGCGGCCTTACTGAATCTGAAGGTGGAGCCAAAGCTCCACCTTTCTCATTGAAGGGCTTACGGATTTAGTGCGCTCAGAGGCTCGCTCTGCTTTCCGGAACCTTCCAAAGCCTTCGGGCAAATACCTAAGTTCAAGCGAAAGGGGGTTTGTGAAAGGCCAGCCACGTCTTTTTTTCTGAATTCGGCGTCTGCTCGGCGGCCTCGCCGCTATATCCATTCATGAAACGCGACGTTGAATTTCTCCGGGATGTTCCACTGGACGCTCCATTACGATTGGAGATTGCAGCGCGCCTAGCTTATCCCGATGGGTCCATGACAGCTTCGGGGCTACGCAAAGAGGCGGGGCGAGGGCGACTGGCCATCGAGCGTGTGGCAGGCAAAGACTATACTACCTTGAGCGTTATAGCTGAAATGAGGAAGAAATGCCTCCTAGAGCCAAAGGGGCGCGGCTCTGGCTTAGGCCGGAACGCCGATCAGCCAGTGGCAAATTCATCTCCCGAGCGTCATGGCTCATCCTCGACGCTGGACGCCATATCGCCACAGGATGCGCTGCGGGCGATATTGCAGCTGCGGAAGCACGGCTCGCTGAGTACATCGCCACCAAATACCGGCCTAGGCGCAAAGAACGGGACATAGAGGAAATCAAAATCGCCGACGTGCTGACAATCTATCTGGAGGATCGGGGCGATGCCCAGTCGCGAAGGAACGAACTCGAAGAGCGGCTAGGACGCCTCAACGAATTCTGGGGGGCAAAGACGCTAGCGGAGATTTCAGGGGAGACATGCGGGGCTTATGTGGCCTCACGTGGCACCACGAGTGGTGCCAGGCGGGATCTGGAGGATTTGCGCGCGGCTATAGGGCACCATGCCAAGGAGGGGTTTCACCGAGGCTCTGTGACGGTTTCTCTGCCACCAAAGGGAATGCCTCGTGACCGTTGGCTCACGCGCAATGAGGCGGCTAGAATTCTTTGGGCTTGCTGGAGCACGCGCGAGACCCAACGCGCTATTCCAACGGTCAAATTTCCGCTACGCCACATCGCTCGGTTCATCTTGATAGGGCTCTATACCGGCACGCGAGCGGCAGCGATTGCAGCTTCAGCACCAGCACGGAGAGAAGGCCGTGCCTATGTCGATCTTGAACGTGGGGTGTTTTACCGGCTAGCAATCGGCAAGCGCGTGACGAACAAGAGGCAACCGCCCGTTCCTCTTCCGCCGCAACTTTTATCCCATATGCGACGCTGGGCGCGGATTGGCGTTGCCGGTGACTATTTTGTCACCTGGCATGGCAAGCCCGTAAGGTCTGTCAAGAAGGGCTTTGCTAGGGCCGTCGCTTTGGCAGGCCTGTCTGGTATCAGAGCTATGCGCGGAAGTTGGTGACGGCGAAGGGGACAGGCGGCGTATCATGGGGGTGTCAAAGCCTCCACTTCTCCACTAAAGGAGCGATACGCCGTGTCCCAGGATAATATCATCAAACTGGCTCAGCCAGGAGAGTTTTCCGATGCGCTGACCGCTGTGTTGCGGCAGGGCGCACGGAGCCTCCTCACCCAGGCTGTCGAAGCCGAAATCGCGAGTTTTCTTGAAACGCACGCTGACAAGTTGACCGAGGAAGGCCACCGGCGGTTCGGTACGCCATGGCCATTTGCCGGAACGCGAGATCGCGACTGGTATCGGCCTCGTCAGCGTGCGCCAACCGCGTGTTCGTGACCGAGGATTGCAACGAGAAGAGCGCATCCACTTTTCGCCGTCGATCCTGCCACCCTATGCGCGCCGCTCGAAAAGTCTCGATGCGCTGATCCCGCTCCTGCACCTGAAGGGCATCTCGACGGGCGATTTCGCTGAGGCCCTCGCCGCGCTCGTCGGCTCCGATGCGGGCAGTTTGTCGGCATCGACCATTGCCCGGTTGAAAGAGGTCTGGACCGACGAACATGCGCGCTGGCTAGAACGCGATCTCTCGGCCAAGCACTATGTTTACCTCTGGGTCGACGGCATTCACGTGCAAGCCAGACTGGAAGACGAGGCGCAATGCATCCTCGTCATCATCGGAGCGACATCGGACGGCAAAAAGGAATTGGTCGGCTTGGCCGATGGGGTCCGTGAGAGCGCCTTATCCTGGAAGGAACTGCTGCTCGATCTGAAACGCCGCGGTCTCGCCTTGGCGCCCAAGCTCGTCGTCGCGGACGGCGCGCTCGGCTTCTGGAAAGCCGTCGGCGAGGTCTGGAGCAAAGTGCGCGAGCAACGCTGTTGGGTTCACAAGACTGCGAACGTGCTCAACAAGCTGCCGAAGAGCATCCAGCCGAAGGCCAAGACAGCCTTGCAGAACATCTGGATGGCCGAGACGCGTAAGGATGCCGAGGCGGCGTTCGATCGCTTCGTCGAGCTTTATCGAGTAAAATACGATAAAGCCGTTGCCTGCCTCCAAAAAGATCGCGATGCATTGCTGGCGTTCTATGATTTTCCCGCCGAGCATTGGAAACACTTACGGACCACGAATCCCATCGAAAGTACGTTCGCGACCGTGCGTCATCGAACGATCCGCTCGAAAGGTTGCTTGTCGAACAAGACCGCCCTCGCCATGGTGTTCAAGCTCATCGAGGGTGCGCAGAAAACGTGGCGACGTCTCGACGGACAAAACCTGTTGCCAAAACTCATCGCCAATGTGAAATTTAAAGATGGAATAGAGGCAAGCCCGCCTCAAGCCAAAGCCGCCGCCTGACCCAAACGCCCGTCACCAAAATTCGGCGATAGCTCCTGGTATCACTCCACACACGTTGCGCCACACAGCCGCTACGTGGCTCATGCAAAACGGCGTGCCTATTTGGGAAGCGGCCGGGTTTTTGGGCATGTCGCCAGAAATGCTCGACAGGATTTACGGCCATCATCACCCAGACCATCTGCGCAATGCGGCGCGCAAGATCGGCTCCAAAAGCGGGGATGCGTTGGTTGTTTCATTGGAGGAAGCGAAAAAACGCCGGGCGGAAAAGCAGAAAGCCTAATAAAAATATGGTCGGAGTGAGAGGATTCGAACCTCCGACCCCCTCGTCCCGAACGAGGTGCGCTACCAGGCTGCGCTACACTCCGATGTGACGCCGAACCTTTTGCTCGCCGCACCTTGCCGACACGATCTTATAGCCGCGGCTGCTCGTGCCCGCAAGAGCCGTCAGCTGGATGCATCTCGAGCTGTGTCTTTAGTATCACTAAGATCCCTCAATATGCCGATGGCACATTCACTGCCACAGGGAAGGCAGCCGTCTTCAAGGCTTCGAAGGCCTGAAGCCAATCCGATAAGGTGGCCCACCTGATCTTAAAGCAAGTCTCAGTTTGGTATCTTACGCCTATGACTCGGGCTCATGACCGGACGAAGCCCGGTCCGCCTTTGCGTCGTCAACGACGGGAAAATTGTCGAGGGACTCGGGGGCCGTTCTTTCGGCTCCTTCGGACGCGGGCCCCGGTTCGTTGAGCTCGGCTTCGCCGGCGGTCTCGCCCTCGGGCGCGCTATCCGGGGACGCGAGTTCATCCCGGAGTGTCACGACGGTCAAGGCATCGTCCTGTGCCGCGACGACTATTTCTTTTTCCTCGACCCAAT
The DNA here is from genome assembly GCA_963785995.1 of uncultured Alphaproteobacteria bacterium. Classification (GTDB taxonomy): domain Bacteria; phylum Pseudomonadota; class Alphaproteobacteria; order Rhizobiales; family Beijerinckiaceae; genus Methylocapsa. The sequence goes on along the minus strand of CAWAXL010000034.1, from coordinate 36,713 downwards.
CGTCGCTTTGGGAGACATCGATCCCGTGCTCTTCGATTTCCTGTTCCAGCCGATCAGGCGGGGCCGCGTCGCTTTGAGGCGTACCAAAAATCTTTTTGACGAAACTCAAAAGGCCCATCGCCTACTCCTCCCTCAGGTTTTTTGCATTATTGTTCTTCGCAAAGTCCCGTTCTTGTTATGCAACGCTGCGCGGTCATTGTTCGCCGCGCGATCCGTTTGAAGAAGCTTAACAAAACGGTGAAGAAACACCATCAAATTGATTTGCGACGCCATGAGCCGCGAAAGTCGCCCTCATCTTTGCGATAAGATAATGCAAAATCATATGATTGGGGGCGTCAGATTCGCTGCGTGGGGCGCGACGGGCGGGCGTTCCCCGTACACGCTTGGGGAACGAGGGTATGATCAGCGGATCAGGTTTGGGTGGGGGGGCGGGCGCGGCGCTTGTGACCGGGGCGGCAAAGCGAATCGGACTGCGGATTGCCGAACGTCTCGCCCTGGCCGGCTATCCAGTTGTTTTGCACTGCAGCGAGATCTCGCGCGCGCAGGCCGAAACGGCGGCGGCGGCGATGACGCTGCAAGGATGCAAGGTTTCGGTGTTGGCGCTCGATCTAAGCGATCCCGCAGCGCTTACCCGACTCACCCGCGAAGCGAGCGCGCTTTTTGGGCCGCTGACTCTGCTCGTCAACAATGCCGCGCTCTTCGAGGCCGACGATGCGGTCTCGTTCGATCTGGAGCAATGGGACCGGCATTTTTCGATCAATCTCAAAGCGCCAGCTGTTCTCTCCCGCGACTTTGCCCGCCAATTGCCAGCAGGAACCGAGGGCGCAATCGTCAACATCATCGATCAGAGAGTGTTTCGGCCGACGCCCCAATTCTTCACCTATAGCCTGAGCAAGGCGGCACTCTGGGCGGCGACCCGAACGATGGCGCAAGCTTTTGCCCCGCTCGGTATCCGCGTGAATGGGGTTGGACCGGGACCGGTCTCGCCGAATTTCAACCAAGGCGAAGCTGGATTTGCGCAGGAAGTCGCGGGAGTACCGCTCGGGCGCGCGATTGCCCCCGACGACATTGCCGACGCGGTGCTTTATCTTGCCACCGCCCGCAATGTCACCGGTCAGATGATCGCCGTCGACGCCGGACAGCATCTCGCTTGGCGAACGCCGGACGTCGTGCCTTAAAGCGATCGTCTCATCTCACTTAGAAACCGAGCGAGGTCTTACGCGGCTTTTTTCTTCGGCGTGATCAATTTGCGATTGATCAGCATTTCGGCGATCTGAATCGCATTGAGCGCCGCACCCTTGCGCAAATTATCGGCCACGCACCAAAGAACGAGACCGTTTTCGACCGTGGCATCCTCGCGGATGCGGGAAATATAGGTCGCATCCTCGCCGGCTGCTTCATGCGGCGTGATCGTAGCCCCCGCGCTCGCGCTTATCGATGACCAGACACCCCGGGGCTTCGCGCAAAATATCCCGCGCCTCGTCCGCGCTGATCGGATTTTCGAACTCGATATGAACGCCTCGGAATGGCCGATGAAGACCGGCACGCGCACGCAGGTCGCGGTCAGCTTGATCTTGGGATCGAGAATCTTCTTGGTCTCCGCCATCATCTTCCATTCTTCCTTGGTATAGCCGTCCTCCATGAAGACGTCGATCTCCGGAATGACGTTGAAGGCGATGCGTTTGGGGAATTTCTTGGTCTCAACGCGATCGGACACGAAGACCGCGCGCGTCTGTGCAAACAGCTCGTCCATCGCCTCCTTGCCGGCGCCCGAGACGGATTGATAGGTCGAAACAACGACCCGCATAATCTTGGCCTTGTCGTGCAGCGGCTTCAGGGCGACGACGAGCTGCGCCGTCGAGCAATTCGGATTGGCGATGATATTCTTCTTGGAAAAACCTGTGATCGCATCGGCGTTCACCTCGGGCACGATCAGCGGCACATTCAGAGTCATAGCGCCAGGCGGACGAATTATCGATGACGACGCAGCCTTGCGCTGCGATCTTCGGCGACCATTCCTTCGACACGGTGCCGCCGGCCGACATCAGGCAAATGTCGATCCCGCTGAAATCGAAATTTTCGAGCGATTTGCATTTCAAGATCTTGTCGCCGAAGGAAACCTCCGTGCCGATCGAGCGCGACGAGGCGAGCGCCACGACTTCATCGACCGGGAAACCGGCGTTCGGCGAGAATATCGAGCATTTCCCGCCCAACATTGCCCGTCGCGCCGACAACGGCGACCTTGAAACCCATCGCTTTTATTCTCCATGGACAAGTTTCGAGTTTTGGGATTTCCGGCAGAGGCCCTTGCATAAGCCATGTCGTGCCGCATCGCAACGAAGGGTTCGCTGGCGGGTAGGATGCCGAACGAGACCCCGCGCCCAACATGATTAACGGGCCCCCGCTTCATAAACGCGGCGTTGACGCTGTTTGCAACCGGTTGCGGCCGGTAACGCTCGCCCAACCTTCCCGGCGTATTTTGCCTTGGGCTTTAGAGGGCGAAAGGATCAAGGGCAAAGGCATGGGTGGGAAAAGTCTGACAGTTTCAAGCCCGCCCCGCTCCGTGCACGCCCGGTTTGGGAAAGGTCCTCAGAAAGCGCGGTGGGCTTGGCTTGGCCAGTGGCGCCTTGGCCTGCTGACGGCCCTACTTCTGCTGCTCGGCTATGGATTCATGATCTTGCATGGAGCCGACCGCGCCCCCGGCCGTAAGAGTGCGCAGCAGGCGCCCGCCCCGGCCTGGGTTGAAGTTCCAAATCCGCGCCAGATTTTTCGGCTCGAAGCGCCCGAATTCGGCGGGGTGCCAGAATATTATGAGGCCCGGCAGCACCGCGTCGGCGGCGGCCGGCAAGATGTGTTCGGGTATGGAGGATCGGACGATACCGCCCTGTTACGCCTGATCGTCTACCAACCGGGACAGGAAGCCGCGCCAAGCTCTTCGTTTTTCGTCGAGCTCGTGCGGCGGGCAGCTGAAACCGGGCGCGCGATCACGCGGGCGACCCAGCCGGCAGCGCTCGTCACTAGGTTCGGGGCCTTCGAGGCTGCTGATCTGACCTTAGCTCGAGACGGCGGCTCCGGGAGGGACTGTTTCGGATTTCGATTTGCCAGTTCGGCCCCTAATCTCCGGATTTCAGGCTTCGCCTGCGGCGGCGTCACCTCTCGATCAGGCTTGGCCTGCCTCATTGACCGGATCGGCCTTGCCACGCTCGTCGCGGACGGCGATCTCATCGCGTTCTTCGGCGCACCGCAGGCAAACAGCGCTTTAACCTGCCGGGAAGCCACGCTTCCGCCGATGCGACGTCTCAGCAAGAGCTAGCGGCCTCACATCTGGGCAAAAGCCCTGCAAATATTATGGTTTCGGCGTGAACCAAAACGCTGCCGTTGCGTTTTAGCGTTAGAAGCCCAGGAGTTTACAATGTTTCGCAATACGGCAACGATCATGATAGCCGGCGCCGCTGTCGCCGCTCTGACAGCCTCCGCCCCGGCGCAAGCCAAGGCGCGGCACCACCGCTATCCGCAGCAAGTCGCTCAGCGCTATTATGATGAACGGCCGCCGCTCACCGTCAATCAGCGCAGCTTCCTCGATCCCGGCCCGGTCGTTCCGGTCGGAAGCATGTCGAATTACGTGACCGCCAACACGATCTTCAATCGGACGCCCGATCAGGTGTTCCTGAAGTCTCAATTCGGCAACGAGACCCTGCCCGCGCCGCTCGAAGTTCCGGGCCGCCCGCAGCCGATCTTCGAATTCGAAACGCCCACCTATATCGATTGAGCATCCTTCGCGTGATCCGGATCGACTCTGGATCACGCGCCCGCTCCGAATCTTCTAAGCGATAAAATGCAATTGCGCGCCTAGAGCGCACGCTCAAAGTGCGTGAGCCCGTAACAGGCGTGGGCAGACTGGGCGGAGCGTTTAAGCCCGTCCGATGCGCGCGACGCCTTCCTTGGCGAGTTGGCTGTTCGGATCGAAGACCAGCGCGCGCTGGTAGGATTCGATGGCCTTGGCGCGATTGCCTGATTTTTCATAGGCGAGACCGAGACCCGCCCAGGCATCGGCGTTCTTGTTGTCGACATTGAGCGCGGCGTTGAAATCCTCGATCGCCTTGTCGTTCTTGCCGATGGCAATCAGGCTTTGACCGCGCGCCTGATAGGGAGCGCCGGCGAAAGGATCTCGATCGATCGCATTATCGAAATCGGTAATCGCCTGGTCATGCAGGCCTTCCCGTTGATAGATCAGCCCTCTTGCGTGAAACGCCTGCGCATTTTCAGGATTTAGCTTGATCGCCTGGTCGAGGTCGGCGCGCGCGTCGTCGAGCTTGCCTTGCACCCGCAAGAGATTGGCGCGGCCGAGATAGGCTGGAGCGTGGTTTGGATTTGCCTCAACCGCCCGGTTGAAATCGGCCAGCGCGGCATCGTTGCGATTGATCTGCCGGAAAGCCAGGGCCCGGTTGGTCAGAGAGGCGGCATTGTTCGGATCGAGCTTGATCGACTGGCTGAAATCCGCGATGGCTTCCTGAAACTTGCCGATCTTCGCATAAGCGACGCCCCGCGTATTATAGGCCTCGGCGCTGGACGGATTGCGCTGGACCACCTCGGTCAGCGAAGCAATATTGGCGGTGGCTTCCTGCGGCGACTGATTGGCGACTTCGGCGACACCGGTCCCCTGCCGCCCCATCATGTTCGTGGCCGTCTCGCAGCCGGCGAGCGCCAAGGGGGCGACGAGCAGCAGGGCAAAAGAACCAGCCCGCCCCGTTTTTGTGTTTCGGGCCAAAGACGTGAAAACCATCATCCGGTCATCCTTGTCCGGCTTCCACGGGGCGCCTCCGCCCTCAGGCGAGTTGGCGCTTCTTGATTATGTGCAATAAAACGAAAAGACATCGGTTCAAAACGGACGCTTTCCACCCGGCCGCGACCCTCCGGCCAATCTTTCCATTGCAGAGCATGACTTGCGATCACGCTCTCATTTCACCGCCTCAGCGGCCCGCCGCGCCCACGACGGGCTTGGGCCGCATCGGCAAAAGACCTTCGCGCTGCAACTTCTTGCGGGCAAGCTTGCGGGCCCGGCGCACCGCCTCAGCCTTTTCCCGTGCTCGCTTTTCCGAAGGCTTTTCATAATGTCCACGAAGCTTCATTTCGCGGAAAATGCCCTCACGCTGCATCTTTTTCTTCAGCGCCTTAAGCGCCTGGTCAACATTATTGTCGCGAACGAGAACTTGCACGCAGGAGTCCTTGGATATGGCGCCACTCCATCGCGTGACGCGACGAATCTGACTAAAAGACAAATATTATGGGCCCGGTGCAGAAGCACCCGGACGACGAAGAAGTGGCGATACCAGAATCAGCCTTCCCTGTCCAGAGACATCAAGGCCCCGGCCTCACGAATTCCCGAGACGATCAGGGGGTACCCGCCGCCTATTACCCACAAACGCCGATCCCAATATCCGGTCCCATTGGAACCAAAGATTATTTCGGGGCGGACAGAATGCGGGTGACATGCCCCATTTTACGCCCCGCCCGCGCTTCCGCCTTGCCATAAAGATGCAGATTGGCGCCCGGCTCGTGCAAAATCTGGTCCCACGCCCGAACTTCCTCGCCGATCAGATTCTGCATCTCGGCATAGCCGCCGATTTGCTCGCCGTGGCGGGTCGTCACCCCAAGCGGCCAGCCGGCAATGGCCCTGATGTGCTGTTCGAATTGCGATGTGATCGCGCCATCGAGGGTCCAATGACCGGAATTATGGACCCGCGGCGCAATTTCATTGACGCAAAGCTCAAGCGGCCCGGTGCCGTCTCCTCCACTGGGGTCGACCGCGAACATCTCCACCGCGAGGACACCGCAATAGTCGAGCGCATCGGCAATGACCTTGGTGATCCGAACGGCCTCGGCGGCCGTCCCGGCTTCGAGTTGCGCGGGCGCACGGGTGGTTTTCAGAATGTGGTTTTCGTGGACGTTTTCGCAAACATCATAGGCCGCGAATTCGCCGCCCAAGCCCCGCGCGGCCACGACCGAGATTTCCTTGGCGAATGGCACGATGCCTTCCAGGATCGCCGGCTTGCCGCCGAGCGTTCGGAACGTCACCGCCAGATCGGCCCCTTCCCGGACCAGCACCTGTCCCTTTCCGTCATAGCCGAAACGCCGCGTTTTCAGGATCGAGGGGCGGCCGATCTGAGCAACGGCGCGGGCGAGCGCTCCGGCATCGTCGACCCGCATATAAGGCGCCGCCTTGATCCCGGCCGCCGTTAAAAACTCCTTTTCGGCCAGACGGTCCTGGCAGACGGCCAACGCCTCAGGACCCGGCCGCACGGCGCAGGAATCGGCTAGGATCGAAGCGGTCCGGGCCGGAACATTCTCGAATTCATAGGTGATCAACCCGACCCTTGAGGCAAACTCCGTCAGGGCCTGCTCGTCCTGGTAGGACGCCAGCGTCCGCGCGCTGCAGACGTCGAACGCCGGACTTTCCGGATCGGGCGCATAAATATGCGCTCTCAACCCGAGTTTGGCGGCCGCCACCGCGAGCATGCGCCCCAATTGGCCGCCGCCCAAGATTCCGATCGTCGTTCCGGGAGAAATTTCAAACGCCATGGATCAGCTCTTCCCCGAAGGCCGTTCGGCCACCGCTTTGGTCTGCGCCGCCCGCCAGGCGGCGAGCCGTGTCTCAAGTTCGGGGTCGCTCAAAGCGAGGATCGACGCCGCCAGAAGCGCCGCATTGACCGCGCCCGCCTTGCCGATCGCCAGGGTGCCGACCGGAATACCCGCCGGCATCTGCACAATCGAGAAAAGGGAATCCTGTCCGCCCAATGCGGTATTATCAACCGGAACGCCCAAAACCGGCAGCAGCGTCATGGCCGCGGTCATGCCCGGAAGATGCGCCGCCCCGCCGGCCCCCGCGATGATGACTTTATATCCCGCCGCCTTGGCGCCTTTGGCAAATACGACGAGCCTGTCGGGCGTGCGATGAGCCGACACGATCAGCGGCGCAAAGCCGACCTTGAGGTCGTCGAGAAGGGAGGCGGCGTGGCGCATCGTCTCCCAATCCAAGTCGCTGCCCATGATGATGGCGACGGGCTTTTTTGCAACGGACAAATGACGGCCTACAGGTTTCGCGGCGAAGGCAGCGGCATAAACGAAGGGAACCCCTGGCGCAAGGCAGCGGAGCGCGGCGGCTGTGGGTTAGTCCGATTTATGAAGCGGCTACACCCCCGGACATCAACCGGCGCCGGGCCCTTCACAGTTTCGCCGCAACTTCGACCCCCGCCAGCGCGATTTGTCCATCCTGCGAGGATTGCACGCCGGAGACGCCGATGGCGCCGACGACACGGCCATCGTTCATGAGCGGCAAGCCGCCTTCGATCGGCGTCGCGCCGGGGAGGGTCAGCATGACCGCGCGGCCGCCCGCGACGATCTCCTCGAGGCTTTTCGTCGGCCGCTTGAACAAAACCGCGGTCCGCGCCTTTTTCTGCGCGACGAGGACCGAACCCAAGGGCGCGTCATCCATGCGCTGCAGATAAAGAAGATTGCCGCCGTCATCGAGCACGGCAATCGTCACACTCCACTTGTTGCTCACGGCTTCAGCTTCGGCAGCTGCTGCGATCTGCCTGGCATCGGCGAGGCTTAGAGCTTTCTTTGTGTACATTTTTTTTCCTTACTCTGACAGTTTGCGTAGCATTTCCCGCTGAACCCGAATCACGCAATTGACGGTTCGCCCGAACCCCTTGTCGAGTCGCGCTGACCCCTGAACTCCTCCAACTTCGGCCCCTTTCCATCCGCCCCTGCCGGATGCGCAGGCTTGAGCTTTCGCTACGGCTTATCGCGCTGCGTAATTGCGTCAAGCGCGATGACCTGTCGCACTCATTTCATGAGGCAGTCATCGTCTTGGCGTAGATTTTGTTCGCCGGGTCGTCGCGCAGAACGCCTTGGCATGGTGCGCGCCGACCGGATCCTAAAGCCAGGACTAAAAAAGGGGAGGTTGAAAATGGCCGTTGTGAATTCCGCGGCGACGAGCTCGATTGGTGCAACCGAAGGCAGCGGTGCGAGCTTGGTCATTCTGATTGCGATGATTATTCTTTTCGGTACGGCTGCCTATTTCACCGGCCGCTTGTATGGCCGGACCGGAATGATCGCCGTGATCGCTGGGTTTTTCGTGGTTCTCATCGGGCTCTTCGCGCTCGGGGGCATAAGCTTCGGCTAACGATCAATCGGTCCGTAATAGGCGTGGCGCGGCGGAACGCGCCACGCTTTGATGTTTGCCGCGCTGTATGAAATCGACAGCAACAGCGTGTGGCCGGCCGTGAACGCGCACCGGCAAGAATTCTGCCCAGGATGGCTCGAATCACGGCGAAAAGTTTTCTTGCCGCGATCTGTGGACTCGGCGAGCCGCATCTTCCTCTTGCAACCATGGCGGGACATAGGCTGGCCGATCTTGGCTCCCGACCGCTTCTGCTTCCCTATCTTCAAAAAGGATCGCACCAGGATCCCAAGCGCGAACGCCCCGTTCGTCGAGGCTCCTTGCCGTCGATTGAGAGCTCATCGCCGGAAGGGCGGTCCTGGAGTAGGGCGCCCCTACCAATCCCAAGAAAGGCAACTAATTGCATTCAAGCTGCCTGGAAAAAGCGTGAACAGAATTGCGCAAATCTGTCGCGGCAGGGAAGGACTTGTGTGAGCGATTGAAGTTAGAACGTGAAGCTGAATTGGAGAACCCGCACAAATGAATCGCCGGAATCGCCCCCTCATCGCGATCGCGGCCCTGGCATGCCTTCTCGCATTTCCAGCGCATTCTCAGGTGATCCCAGACGGACGCGGCGGGTTCGTACCCTTTACGAACAGTCGCGTCATGCCGGACGGATCGCTGCGGCCTTATATCCCTGAGATCGACGGACCGCCGACCGGGGCTTACTATGGTCCGCCGCTAGGCCTGTTCGACACGCTTTTCGGCGGTCTTTTTAGCGGTGGCCTAGCGCCGGTTTATCCCTATCCATATGTCTACCCGCCCGCGCCTGAGTATTACCTCACTCCGTCCCCTTACATGGAAGAGCAGGGTACGCCGGAGCCAAATGGGCAAGAGCCCGCTAGTCCGAAACGCCGGAAGCGCGCCTCAAATCCAACCCAGCCGCAGGAGCCGATACCGACCCCAAGCTGTGCCGAAGATGCAGCCTTCTGCGAAGTCGCGCCCTCCGGCAAATAGAGGCAAATGAATCCTGCGCGTCGCAGCAAAAGCCTGCGGTCAGGTGTCGTGGTTACTCACGCGATTTTTAGAGAGTCGGCCAACCGCGCCTTCCCGCGCGGATGTTTAAGCGTGACCGTGGTGCGGAAAACGCTGCTTTCCTTCCCGCGCGTGAAACTTTGGGGGCCAGATCTAAGTTTGTAAAAGTTCGGTTTCGGTTTTCTCCGACGCCGATTTTGCGCCCGGGTAAACCGGCCGGACATCTCATGACGCTGTTTCGAGGGAGGTAGACAATGGCTGTTGTGACATCTGCGGCAACTGGTGCAATTAATACCGCCGAAGGCAGCGGGGCGAGCCTTGTGATCCTGATCGCCTTGATCCTGTGTTTTGGCGGAGCGGCCTATTTTACCGGCCGACTCTATGGCCGAAGCGGGATGATTGCCGTCATCGGCGGCTTTGTCGTGGTGCTCGTCGGGCTCGTGGCACTTGGCGGCTTGCACTTCGGCTAGGTTGTTCGGCGGATCTGGCAACCCGGTGTGGCGCCGCGGCGCCACACCGGGGGTTGCTATTCCAGCTCCTCCGAAGTTTCGACGCCGAGGACGCGTTCGAGAACACCGGCGGGATCCCGGTCTTTCATGAGGGCGGTTCCCATCAGGACCGCCTTTGCGCCGGCTTCCCCCATGCGCTCCAGATCCTCGGCGGTGCCAAATCCGCCCTCGGCCACGGACAGAATCTTGCCTCCAGCGATCGCCGGCAGCAGCGCCTCGCAGGTCCCGGGCTTGAGCGCAAAGCTATGGATATTGCGATTGGTGACGCAGATGAATTCGGCGCCGGCGGCGAGCGCGTAGTCGAGTTCGGCTTCGGTGTGGACCTGGACCAATGCGTCAAGCGCAATGGCTGTCGCACGCTCGATAAATTCGCCAAGCTGTTCGCCGAGCAGGCCAACTGACAAGATCACCGCATCCGCGCCAGCCAGACGGGCCTCGAGCAGCTGATAGACATCGGCCACAATGTCCTGCGCGAGGACGGGAATTTGGACTGAGCGATGCACCGTCGCGAGATCGGAAAAGGATCCCTGAAACGAGCGCCGATCGACGGCAACGGATAGGCAAGTCGCGCCGACCGCCTCGAAATCCTCGGCAAGCGCCTTATAGGGAACGATTCTTCGGAATGATGTGTCGAAGGGAGAGCCGCCTTTCAATTCGGCGATCACTCCCGGCTTGCCAGACGCCTTGAATTGCGCCGCCAACGCGCCTTGAAAACCACGCGCCATCGGCAATTCGCCAATCTTCCCTTGAAGCTGGCCGAGCGAACGCTTTGCCTTCGCTTTCGTTACCTCGCCGAGACGCTGTGCAAGAAAGGGTCGGAGAAGGCTCCCATCGGGTAGCTTCATCAAACAGCACGCGCTGTTGGCGTGAGGTGCGACGTCCACATCATCTTTAGCTCTTCTTCGTTTGCAGCTCTTGCTTGCTGAAATTGGAGAGATCTCCACTCCTGGCCGCGGCCTGGCGCCATGATTTTGCTATGGCTGGATATTTTATATCGACGCAGATCTTGGCCACCTGCTGTTGCAATTTCTCGCTGCCACAGGAGGGACAGGCTGGGACGTCGGAAGAGCGAACCAAGAGCTCGAAGTCTGCATTGCAGTTTTGGCAAGTGTAGGCGTAAAGCGGCATTAGATCCTCGCGTTACTCATCACAGTGATCGTGCATATTGGCTTTCCTAGAGCATGTTCCGAAAAAGTTGACCGACTTTTTCGATCAGAACATGCTCCAACTCGTTGAACTTGAGCGTTTCCTTTTCGATCAGATGATTCCATCTGATCGGGAAGCGCTCTAGGCTGCGGGAGAGCTATGTCCAAGCCATCTACCGGCGTGCCAAGGATCGCAAAAATCCCTGATATTCTTCGTTCAGCTCCATTTCCACGGCCGGGGCCAACTTCATAAGGAAATTCGCGATGAAGGGCTGATCATTGCGGGGATCATCCAAGGCCTCGCGCAAGACCGGGACATTGTCTTCGATATGCTGGAGGAAGGCCACTCCTTTCTCCAAGGTCTCCGTCCCGCGCTCGCGGGTCCATTTTGCCAAAGGATACATAATCTCGTGGATAAAATTGGATTTGCGCGCCTTCTCGAAGAAGCGCAGACCCGTGTTCCAATTTTCCTTCGCGCGCAGCGGCGGCGGCGGGATGTCGCCCAGCAGGAGTTTCTTGCCAGCCTGGCCGACAAAATCTTCCAGCGTCGTCGGAGCGTCGATCGTTCCGCGAAAATGCCATAAGCCGAACGAGCCTGGGAAATCTTTCCCCATACTCTCCACGAGTGCGGCCTCCACCTTATCCACGGCCGCCTTGTCCCCTTTCATCGCGGCGGTCATGCAGAATGCGAAGATCGCATCATTGCCAACATTGTGCACCGCGCCGTTTCTCAGCTTCTCCGGCGGCAGTTTCGGGGTTATCCCATCAGCGGGAATTTCCGCGTCGCCTGCCCTTTGCGCCGAAATAAATGCGGTAATTTCCAGCCAGCCCATCAAATTTGCGATGAACGCGTCGGGATCGACATGCACAATCGCCAAATTGAGCGGCTCCTTGCGTTTTTTCAATTCCGCCATGTCCACCATTAAATATCCCTCGATGTGCCCGTCGATCGCTCCAACGCCGAACAATCCGCACGGCGGGCCCGAACTTCAAAACTTGCCCGCGGACGCCCCAACCCGGTGTGGCCAGAGAGAACCAGCAGCTATGCCATGCTGCACCGCTCAAGCCGCACTTTTCGCCCGAACGGCCTCGTCGCCATTCGGACAAATCTTCAAAGTTGACAGGAACACGCAAGAAACAGGCCGAAGACGCGGATGAAGACGCCACAGTTGGAAAATGCACCGGAGCCGACGGTTTTGCACATCCCATAACTATGGTGATAAGTTCACCAAGCTATTGTTTTTAGGGGATCAGCCTTCAAAATTTGTCGACGGAAAACGATCCGCCCGAACTGCCCGAGTTCAGACGGCAACGTGGGTGCACCGACGCCCAGCCAGAGACAGGACGAGTTTCCCGAGGGGCCGCAGCCTAGCTGACATCCTAGGCTGTATTATCGACCACGAGCGCCGGGGGGTGACGATTTCCTATTCCGTCCCAACAGCGACGTTCAGGCGCCGAAAATGACTCGCCGGAAGCGATAGAGAGCGAACATGAAATAAACCGCGCCGATGGCAGCCATCGCCACAAGCTGCGGCCACACGACGAAAAGATCCGCGCCGCGATAGAGCACTGCCTGAGCGAAAAGGACGAAATGCGGCGTCGGGCTGACCGTCTGCATCAGATATTGCAGCCAGACCGGCATGCTTTCCATGGGGGTGGCGCTTCCCGAAAGCAGCTCCATGACCAACAATACGGGGATCGCAAGCAGCCCGAACTGCCCCATGTTGTTTGCGATCGTGCCGAGAAGAATGCCGAGCGCCGCGACGGTAAACACATAAAAGCATCAGCCGCCAAGAAACAGCAGGATCGATCCGGCGATCGGAACCTGGAGCCACCACTCCACCACGAGGACTAACGAAAGCCCGGCTGCCGCAAGGGTGACGAGGCCATTGGCCAGGATCTTCGCCAGCATGATCTCGGAAGGGACCACGGGCATCACCAGGAGATGCTCGACCGTGCCCTGCTCGCGCTCGCGAATGAGCGCCGCGCCGGTCAGGATCACTGTCAACAGAGTGATGTTGTTGATGACCTGCATCACCGAGGTAAACCAGCTCGATTTCAAATTCGGATTGAATTTTGCGCGGACCACCACATTGACGGGGATCTCGGAGGCTCCTTCGCGCCCCGCCTTGAAGGCAGCGACGGCGTTGGCGATGATGCTCTGGACATAGATGGTACCGTTCCCGGCCTGCGTGATGGCCGTGGCGTCCACGTTCACCTGGATAGATGTTTGCCGCCCGGAGAGGACATCGGCCTGGAATTTCGGCGGGATTTCGACGACGAAGACGAGACGCCCCGCATCCATCGCCGAATCGATGTCTGTCGCCACGATGTCTACGGCAGGTCTGAAGAGCGGCGGGGTCAAGCCATCCGCAATTTGGCGTGATAGGTCGGAGTGGTCTTCATCCACAATGCCGATGGCAAGATTGGTTGCTTCCAGTGAGGCTCCGGTCGCCACGGTGTAGACGAAGACGCTGAACGCAAATACGACGAGGACCAGCATAATGGGGTCCGCCCGAATTGCTCCTCAGCTCTTTGATTACGAGCCGATAGATATTGGCGAGATGAGCGGTGAGGCCAATCCTGCTCGCTTGCGCTTTCGCGCGTCCTACTCGGGCCAGCCGGCGACATCTTACGCTTCCTGTTTCCGTAGCAACAATTGCGCGGCGATGAGGTAGGCTACCGCGAACCCGGCAAGGATAAGTATATTGAACCACAAATCGGACAAGCCGAGCGCCTTGGTGAAGGTGCCGACGCTAATCGGCTGATACCAGGCCGACGGGAACGTTAGGCCGAGAAACCTCGCCCCACCGGATAGGGACGACACCGGCACGAGCAGACCGGAAAAGTTCACGGCCGGGACCACTGAGAGGATGGCGGTCGCAAACACGGCTGCGACCTGCGTGCGGGTGAAGGTCGAGATGAGCTGACCGAAGCCTGTCGTCGCGAACACGTAAAGCAACGTCCCAAGCGCGAGCGTGGCGAAAGACCCCTTGACCGGCACGCCGAACACAACGATGGCGAGAAGCAGCAGAAGGATAAAGCTCGCCATCGCGACCGCGATATAGGGAAGCTGCTTGCCGAAGAGGAACTCGAATTTGCTGATAGGCGTCGAACGGAAATTGGCGATGGAGCCGGTTTCCTTCTCGCGCACTACAGCGATGGCCGACATGATGGCTGGAATAAGGATAAGCATTAACACAATGACGCCTGGAACCATGGCGTTGACGCTCTTGAAGGATTGGTTGTAGCGGAAGCGTGTTTCCACATTGACCGAGCTCAGGGCCGCATTAGGGCCGAGACGCTCCACGGCGCGATCCTTCGTATATTGCAGGGCGATCCCGGAAACATAGCTCCGCGCGGTTTCACCCCGAAACGGCATGGCACCGTCGATCCAGACGGCAACTTCCGGCGAATGTAAATTTTCGAGATCGCGGCCGAAACCGGATGGGATTTCGATGACAAGGCTCAGTTCGCCGCTTCTGAACCGAGCGTCCATCTCCGCCGTTGTGCCGACTGGTGGCTGTTCAGAAAAATACCGAGAACCCGCGAAGCTTTCGAGCAGCGCGCGGCTTTCCGGCGTCTGGTCCTGATCGAAGGCCGCGTATTTCAGATTCTCGACATCGAAGGAAATGCCGTAGCCGAAGGCGATCATCAAAATGAGAGGACCAAGGAAGGCGAAACTCAGACGGATGGGATCGCGCAGCAGCTCCATGGCTTCGCGCCGGGCATAGGCCCAGAGTCGCTCCGGATCGAACCGTTTCGACACGATCGCATGATCGCCTGCGGCAGCGGCGTCCGGCGCTGGCGGTCCGGACTTCTGCGGCCTGTCGATACCGGCCGCATCGACAAGATAGCTGATGAAGGCATCTTCGAGCGAATCACTGCCTCGTTCCTTGACAAGATCCTGCGGCGTTCCAACCGCAAGCACCTTGCCTGCATGCATCAGCGAGATACGGTCGCAACGCTCGGCTTCATTCATGAAGTGAGTTGAAAGGAAAATGGTGACGCCATCGTCCCGCGATAGGTCGATCAGCGTGCACCAGAAAGCGTCGCGGGCGATCGGATCGACGCCCGACGTCGGCTCGTCAAGAATGAGGATGGCCGGCTTATGCAGCACCGCCACGGCGAGCTGCAGCCTTTGCTTGATACCGAGCGGCAAGCCTTCCGGCCGCGCGGCGGCCACCTCTTTCAGATCGTAGCGCTGTAGCAATTCCTCAATGCGGCCTTCGATCTGCCGGGGCGGTAGATGGTAAAGATGCGCGTGCAGATCGAGATTTTGCCGGACAGTGAGTTCGGTGTAGAGGGAAAATGCCTGGGACATATAGCCGACGTTGCGGCGCATCTGCATATTGTCCGAGCCTATCGGCTTTCCGAACAGCTTTGCCCAGCCTTCGCTCGCCTGCAGTAGCCCCGTCAGCATTTTCATAGTGGTCGTCTTGCCGCAGCCATTAGAGCCGAGGAAGCCAAAAATCTCGCCGCGCCCGATGCGGAAACTCACATTGTCCACGGCGACGAAATCGCCAAAACGGCGGGTCAGCCCCTCCGCCTCGATCGCGGGGATTTCGTCGGCGCTAGCCACGCGCGGGCGCACGACGACCTTTTGATGCTGGGCACGCTTTTCTTGCGGCAGGAGCGCGATGAAGGCGCCTTCCAAGGAGGTCTCGTTCGCCTGCTTTAGGATGTCCTTTGGTGCTCCGCGCGCAATGATCTTGCCATCGTCCATGGCGGCAAGCCAGTCGAACCGCTCGGCCTCCTCCATATAGGCGGTCGCCACGATCACGCTCATCTGCGGACGCCGGGCCCGGATCGAATTGATGAGGTCCCAGAACTGGCCGCGCGAGAGCGGATCGACGCCGGTTGTCGGCTCGTCGAGAATGAGCAAGTCCGGGTCATGCATCAGCGCGCAACAGAGGCTGAGTTTCTGTTTCATGCCGCCGGACAGCTTGCCGGCCGGGCGATCCCCGAAAGGATCGAGCGCGGTTGCCTTCAACAGTTCATCGATGCGCGCGCGGCGCTCGGCCTCTGACTGGCCAAACAAACGGCCGAAGAAATCGATATTCTCAAAAACGCTGAGCGTCGGATAGAGATTGCGGCCAAGCCCTTGCGGCATGTAGGCGATGCGAGCGCAATTCATCCTGCGGTAAGCGGCATTCGCCATGTCTCCATCGAAGACGGTGACTTGCCCGGCCTGGATCTTGCGCACCCCGGACACCAGCGCGAGCAGTGTGGATTTACCGACACCGTCCGGCCCGATCATTCCCACCATGCAGCGCGCGGGAATATCGATGGTTACGTGATCGAGCGCGTATGTTGCCCCGTAGCGGTGCGTTACGCGCTTGAGCCGGGCGATGGGATCCGTCATTCTGGAAGCTTCACCACGAGATCACCCGGCCATGCGATCGAGGGATCGGTGCGAGCGAAGCCGATGCCGCGGACGCCCGTCTTCACCTGCCGGTGGTATTTTCCCAAAACCTTGGGGTCCACCTGGAGCTTGACACGAAACATCAGTTTCTGACGCTCCTCGGCAGTTTCGACGCTCTTTGGCGTGAACTGCGCATCGGTCGCGACGAAGCTGACTGTCGCGGGGATGACATATTCTGGAATGGGGTCGGCAATGATGCGAGCTTCGTCGCCGAGAGCGAGCTTTCCGGCATCATCGGCCGGAAGGTAGATCGTCATATAGACATCGTTCAAGTCAAGGATCGTCAGAACGCGCTGGCCTGCGGCGACCACCTCGCCGGCGCGGGCGAGCCTGTATTGCACGCGTCCGCTCCTAGGGGAGACGAGCACCAGATCGACCAGAATCGACTCGAGTCGTTCGACATCGGCCTCGGCCGCCTTGATTGCGAATTGGGCCTGATCGCGCTGGGCGGTGGCCGCAAGATATGCGGCATCGGCTGCTTCGAACTTGTTACGTCGCTGATCGACAACCTGCTGGGTAATATTCCCCCGCTCCAACAGGCTCTTGCCGCGTTCCAAGTCGGTTCTGGCGAAGGTCAAATCGCTGTTGCGCTGGGCGATGAGCGCAATAGATTCCGCCAATGCCTGTTTGGCGCGCAGCACCTGGGCCTGCGCACCTCTGAGCTGGGCTTCATATTCCGGCGATGAGATGGTGGCGACGACCTGTCCAGCCGTGACCTCGTCGCCCTCCTCCACGGTCATCGTCGCAATCCGGCCCGCGTATTTTGCCGCGACGTCGACCTGCGTGGCTTCGATGCGGCCGTTGGATTTCACGATCCCCTCCGGCATCCTGCGGCCGCGCAGGCGGGTGATGAGGGACTGCACCGCTGATTTAGCCCGCGCGGCGGGGCTTTGCGCCGGTGATTCGGCCCGCGCAATTGAAATAATCATACTTTCGTAAGACGATCCACCGACCGATCCCATCATGGGCGACGCGCCCACACTAAGAGCAGACGCCAGCAGAAAGGCGGACAGACGAATAGACATTTAAGGTGTCCTCGAGACGTGATGTATCCCAAACTTAAGCATGGAGCGTGACATCACTGCTTCCATTTCGCCACACGTGGAAATGCGGAGGGCATAAGGTGTGCAATTGGGTCAAAAGCGAAAGGCGCTGCGGGCAACTTGATCCGCGCGCATGAAGTCGATTTGCACTATTTTCGAGGAACAGGCCAACGGCGTCAGATGACCAACGGTGCACCTCGTTCATATTGACCTCGCTCTAGAGCGCTTCCCGATCAGATGGAATCATCTGATCGAAAAGGAAACGCTCAAGTTCAACGAGTTGGAGCATGTTCTGATCGAAAAAGTCGGTCAACTTTTTCGGAACATGCTCTAGCCAACTCTTGCTTGAAGACCTTATCGGTTTAGCCTCGCGTTCTAGTAGGACGGACGTGGTCAAAGCAAATTGCGGATTGCTGGCAAAAACTCACGCACGCAACGTCGCCCCTCAGCAGCCGCTTCTCCCGCCCGAGTAAAATCCATCAGATTGAAGCCTGATAACCTTGGCAACAGCAATAGATCGGGCGGCTCGGCGGCCAGACGGCTGCGGGTTATTCGGTCCTGCATGATGTTGACTGAATTCGTCAGAACGTCGAAATAGCCTGGGGCGTGAGGACCCGGGTGCAAAAGTTGTGTCACCAATCGTATAATCGGCTCGCGCAGTGCGTCCGGCAGCTCGCCGGCAAAACGGTTCAAGGCTTCCAACTTCTCTTTGGTCGGAGTGGCGACGTCGTTCGCTACGCTCCAGCCGGCACCACGACGGCCGACCAAATCGCCATTGAGATTGACCGCGATCGTGATTTCGGCACCGAATGCCCTACAAGGGGACACCGGAACCGGATTGACGAGGCCACCGTCGACGAGCCATCCGCCTTCTGATGGATACGGATTCAGGAGGCCGGGCAGTGCGATCGACGCGCGGACCGCCTCATCAATCGCTCCTCTCTCGAGCCAGACCTCTCGGCCGGTCGAAAGATCGGTTGCGATCGCAACGAAACGGGTCGCATAGCTCTCTATAGGTCCGCCAATTCCCAGTTTTGTCAAAGCAGAGCGGATGTGACTGCCGCTGATAAGGCCGCCCGAATTGAAGCTGACGTCTATCAGGCCGATGATCTCATACCATGTGAGGGCCTCCGCCCACTGCTTCAAATCGCGCAGCCGACCGACAACGTAGGACGCGCCAACCAGGGCGCCTATCGAACAGCCGCTAACAACGTCCGGCCGGATGCCCACTTCATCTAGGGCTTCAAGAATACCAATATGAGCCCACCCGCGCGCCGAACCGCTGCCAAGTGCTAAACCGATCTTGGGACGACGACCAGCCCTGGTTGACACAGTTTCCGTTTTCATGAACTGAGCTGGCGCAATACGAGGGGTACCGCCGGCCAACTCTTTGCGTTAGGCAAAAGCAAGCTCCGTCCCGCAGACGGCGCGGGCCTTCGTTGAGGTATTTTAGAACAATATCCGCTCTGCATTGGAAACGTAACCACGAACTGCTAACCAGCTTGAGGAGGAGGTCTGCCTTCTAGAGCAATAGCAGCTCCTGCCTCAGCACTGTCGTCCGATTCCGATTATTGCTCTTCCGCGTATCGGCAAACCTATAATATCGTGAGTGCTCGTTGGACGCAGAACAAATCGCGCCGCATCGACGAGAATGGCAGGCACGATAAACCGGAGTGAAGCTCAGAAAGTCGAAGGGAAAGCGGAAATGAGGAAATGGCGGACATGAACCGAATAGAACGAGGCATCGAGGCGATCATCTTCAACAGCCGCTGGTTGGTGGCGCCGTTTCTTTTCGGGCTCGTCGTTGGATTGGCTGGGCTGCTTTATAAGTTTGTCGTCAAGCTCGCCGAATTCGTATCGCAAGTGAGCGCGGCCCACGATTCAGAGGTTATCGTCGGCATCCTCAGCCTCATCGATCTCTCCCTTACCGCCAACCTCATCTTAATTGTGATCTGCTCGAGCTATGAGAATTTTGTGAGACCGATCAACGCGACGGACCATCCTAACTGGCCGGATGGATTGATCAAGATAGGATTTTCCGGCTTGAAGCAGAAACTGCTCGGCTCAATCGTGGCGATAACGTCGGTCAACGTGCTGGAATGGTTCATGCACATCGACAAACAGGCCGATGCCGCCAAACTCGCCTGGGTAGTCGGCATCCTGATCGCCTTTGCAGTTGCCACGCTCTTGCTGGCAATCGCTGACCGCGTGAGCAGCGGGGGTGCGTCCAAGGATCATTAAACCGATAGATGCGGTCAAAGCGCTTCGCTGGCGGCATGGTCGATTGAAAACAAATGAAAGCATGCGTCGCTGACCGGGTATTCGAGGCGGATGGGCCGGCCGCATGATTGTCATCCTAGCATACGCAGAAGCACCGATTTGGCCTACGAAAAATGCGCCGGCAAGAATGCTGCGATCGAGGCGGTCCGGAAGCTTCTTGGGGAGCTAAGACTAAATACAACGCCGCAGTCTTCTGATCACTTCTAAAGCGCTCAGCTAAGGTGGAACTAAAGCGGAAGTACAAAGTTTAAAGCCGCAGAGGGGCCCTTATTTGGATTAGCCTCTTGCTCTTTTGTCATGGTTAGTCGGCAGACAGACGGCCCGTGGGCAGACTTGCTGATGTTGCATCGACGCGTGGGGAAATCATCATGCTTACACTTGTAATTGGAATCCTGATTATCATCGTAGTCGGTGCAATCCTTTTTTGGGCCATAGATAGATTCTGTCCAGACGCGCGGCTCGCACAGCTCCTAAAACTTCTGGTGGTGCTGATCTGCTTGGGAGCGATCATAAATCGCCTGCTTCCAGTGCTGGGGTACACAGCGTTTCTGTAACCTAAAGTGTGAAGTCGATATTTTCACAACCACCACATCACCCGATTCCTTTGCCACCTCCAAGCTGCACTGAAGATCCGGGTTTCTGCGAAGTCGAGCCGGCCGGGAAATAATCGGCCTAGTGGCCGGTCCGTCAGATTTCCAATTACTTGATGACCACGCCTCATCGAACAGATTGTCTTGATCCGTCGATGTGTTCAAATGGTTTTCCTAACGGAGGCTAACATGTCGCTCGGAACTATTCTTCTCATCATTCTTATTCTGATTTTGCTTGGCGTTTTCCCTTCGTGGCCTCACAGTGCATCGTGGGGATATGGCCCTTCTGGTCTCGTCGGAACGATTTTAATCATCGTGTTAATTCTCTTTCTGTTGGGCAAACTCTGAGCCACACCGTAAGAGTTCAATTCCTGGTGATCCATGGGATGTCTGGAAAAAGCTGTTTTTCCAGCGTGGAAGCAGCAGCGCCGTACACTGCCTCGGATGGCTTCGAGCCAAGACATGAAAATGCCAACCAAGCCAATGAACTTGATCGGCAATCCAGGCCTTCCGGGACCGGCTCAAAATTCATTTCGCGCTTCGTTGCTCGTCTTGCGGTCCTTTTGGCAGCGTCCGTCGTCGCTCTTCCTGTATCCGCGCGGGAAAAATCGCGTGATCTGGAGACCTTTTTCAGAGGTCATCTGACCGCCACGGGAAAATTCCGGAATTATCAGGATGGTTCAACGCGTGGCGTGCGAGTCGACATCCAGGGGGCGCCCGATGGAGCCGCATTCAAACTCATCGAGGACACGGCCTATTCCGATGGCGAGAGGCACCGATGGGTTTGGAAATTCTCCAAGGTCGCCGAGGGGCGGAACATCGGCCAGCGCGCCGGCCTGATCGGCCAAGCGAAGGTTCATGCGTATGGCAATAAGATTGAGATCGCCTATCGCGCCCATGTCCCCATGAAGGATGGCAAAACCCGTGACCTGAATTTCAAGGAAACCTTTGTCTTCACGCAATCCGGTATGGCGGATTACCGGCTGGGTGTGTCGCTCGCATTCATTCGGGTCGGGGAAGCGCATCTGACTGTTCGAAAACGGCCCCAGTGACGATGAAGCCATTTTCAAACGGGCTTGAGAGGTTATCCGTCCTCACTTAACTCCGCGAATGCCGACCCACTCGTCAGGAATGCCGGACAGAACGACTAACGATAATAGTGGCGGTGATGACGATAGTAGTGGCGATGGTAGCGATGCCGCGGCATCCCCACCACGCCCCTGACGCCGCCGACGACACCGCCTGTGACACCGCCGACGACACCCCCGACCGCCGCCCCGACGGGACCGGCCGCACGTCCCCCGACCGCAGCGCCTCTTTCACCGCCCTCTACAATTCCCTGGGCCTGCGCGGCGAAAGGAATAGTAAGAAAAGCGAGTACGCTGGCTGTTATTATAAATCCTGTTTTCAAGACAAATTCTCCATGATCAGACTTTCAACATGGTGAGCGATCCTTCGGACGCAAGTCTTGATGCATCCGCTTTGGGCAGCGCCCGAACCACAATAGCTTTATTGTCTTCTTGGTTCATCGCGACCATTCCAATGAGACCAAGGCATTTCCGTGGTGGATCTCCGACACCACGGAAATGCTCCGTCAACCTGAACGGTGTTGAACAATCACGTCAACCCACGTGTTCGGCCTCATATTGGATTCCGCGATTGAAGGCGTTATCGTTCCATCCGCGCTTGGAAAACAGCAAATGCGAAATTGTAGTCCGTCAGACAATTCCGGCCTAGCCGGGACTGCCCCTGTAACACCGTGAGAATGAGTTCGGCGCTTGTCTTCGCCGTTCGCGCAGCTGGCATATGAGTCCTCCCAACTCTGCTCCACAATGCAGAGCGGAAGAAATTTTTGCCGATGTCGAACAGCGATTGCGGAGCTTCGATTCCGCACGTATTCACAGAAAAAGATGGGGATCAGCGACATGACGCCACTCAACGAGGACAGATTGGAGGCAGAAAATTCAGCTCTCCGCGAGTTGTTGGAGCAAGCCGGACTAGACGCTACACGATTGCTGGTACAGGCCGGAATCAACGCAACCGAGAGAGATGCTGCCGAGCGATTGCAGCGTCTGCTGTTGGAGGAGTTGCATCACCGCGTAAAGAACACGCTCGCGACGGTGATGGCCATTGCCTCACAAAGCTTAAAAAACGCCACCGACTTGGAGCAAGGAAGGGAAGCCATTTCGCACCGGCTGATTGCATTAGGGCGCGCCCATGACCTGCTTTTGCAATCAAACTGGACCAGTGCGAACCTTTCAGCCATCGTGCGCGCCGCCATCGAGCCCTTTGACACGCACGACACCAAAAGATTTGTTGTTCAAGGGGTCGAGATCGATGTTGGCCCGGCAGCGGTTCTGGCCCTCGCAATGGCGCTTAATGAACTCTGCACAAACGCGGTGAAGTACGGCGCGCTGTCCAATGCCAAAGGACATGTTGAAATCACCTCGGTGCTTGATGAGGACGCACAGCGTTTCAAACTGATCTGGGAGGAAAAGGACGGACCGACGGTCAAGGAACCGACCCGGCGTGGTTTTGGGACGCGCCTCATTGAGAATAGTCTCGCCCGACTACTCCATGGTGACGCTCGATTGCGGTTCGAACCCTCAGGCGTTATCTGCGAATTCGATTTCCCACTGGCCACGTTGCGTACGGTCCATCCAAGCTAGTACAGCGCCAGGCGAATAGGGATTTTTGTGTTATTCGAAGGTCCAGTTGATCCGGCTCGTGCATCAGACGACCGGACCCCGGCCCTGCGGCCGCAAGAACCCCAGCCGGGACACGATTTACGCACCAATTTACCCTCACGGCCATATAACCAGCAGGGGGAAAAACTGAAGTTCCCGCCGGCCCGCTCGGGGAATTCCCCGGCCAACCCGCCTTCGCCAATTGGCGAATTTTCTCATGACTGCCGTCGAAAACTTGGCGCGGGAACTTTTTTGCTGCCAAAGCGATATCTAAGCCGGCCGGGTTGAGTCATACCCTGTTCCCCGGTCAACCAACTGGAGCCCCTGGTTTCCCTGGACGTCAAACCAGGGGCTACTTTTTCCTCAATCTTCAAAACGCCGCACGCTGAAGGTGAGGAAGTTTGGGCCGCGGCAGCCATTTGTCACGCCCGACGCCCCGCAGCCCAACCGACCGCCGGAGAGTGGAAGGAAAACCGGTAAATCAGCGGAGTCGAACGCGGAATTTTTGGCGAGAGTTCCAAAACAACAGGCAACAAAATGAATGTTGCGCTTCAGCTGAGCTTGAGTCGCTGGGCATGAGGCGGTTACGGAGCTGCTTGGGACGTGAGTTACTACACGCCGGCTCGTGGCCCGAGCGTTACGCCAGCATTTTTTGTACCCTGCGCTCGATCGCGCTTTGCCTATCGAATTGGGGACCGACAAACGACGTTACGGCAATTTCAATTGTTTCTTCATTCGCAAACGTGATCTGCCGAGGGAGCTGCGATGACCGACGAGACGGGTTATCTAAGCGTGAGTTTCGGCACCTTTCGGCGCTCTACATCGATAAGCGCTGAAAGGAGTACACGAGTGGTCCACATTGGAAACTGCGTGATCCGCAAGGGTGGCGAGATTCCGGGGCCCAACTACTACGGTGAACAGATCGAAATTTCTGTTTACGAGACAAAACTCGGTGAAGAACTCTGGAATGACGAACCGGAGAAGGTTGGTGCGCTGAGCACAGAGTTCATGACTCTTTATCTGCCAGCGGATGTTCCCCATGTCTCCGGGCCGGACAATCTGAATTGGCGGAAGGGGTGTCTAACCCATCACCGTTTGTGGACAGTTGTGGACGGTGGAAAACGTCCAAAATTAGAATTCCTAAAATTACCGTTGTGCGTGGTTGCCAAAGGGTGCCGAAGTTGCTATAAAAACATGGGTACAGAAATGGCAGAAATCGCCCCCGACCAGTTCGGCGGACAACTCATGGCACGCGGTATCAATCGACAATATGACCGGCGCGCGGCTATCCGTGAACGCTATGCTTGCCGTTATCGACCGCATGGGCCGCAAAAGCGCTGCAACCACTCACGGTTTCCGATCGACGTTCAGGACGTGGGCGCAGGAACAGACCAGCTTCCCGTGGGAGCTTGCCGAGATGTCGCTTGGCCACAAAGTCGGCAATAAGGTCGAGCGCGCCTATGCGCGTGGTGACACATTCAAAAAGCGCATCGCAATTATGCAGGCATGGGCCAATTTCTGTGACCGGCCGGTGGATGGCAGCAAGGTTATTCCAATGATGGTTGCGAAGACAGCTTAAAGAGACGCGCGGGGATAGGCCGGCCAGCCGACAAGCCAAGGTGCATCACTTGGTTTCCCCGTGCTCCCCATGATGCGCGGATGCACGCGAATGAGCGAGAATGATCGGGTACGAGCTGCGCTTGCCACGCTATGGATATCGGGCAGCCGGACAACAGGAGATGGCGTCAGCGACGAAGAGAACGCCAAGAAGGCTGGTCTTCGCGACATGAATCATTATTGGGAAATTCAATTATCCGAAGCAATGTCCCGTTCGCATTTCAAACATTTACTCGCCACCCATTTTTTCGAGCCGACCCTCGTTGATGGACGTCAAATGTATAAGCTGGATCTCTCATCATCGATTGAATTTTTAAGCGACACGAAAGAGGCGCCTCTCATTAAAATTGAAGGGAAAGAGCCGATGGTTCGGACGCGCCAGGTTGTAGAATGTCTTCTGAATATGCCGAAGCGGGCGCATTTGGTGCCGCCAAGCCTGAAGGCTTTTATAACGGGGGCAAACGCAAAAAATAAGCCGAAACTGCCGGATTCGGAATTGCTTGACTTTGTAAAAAAGGAAGGGCTCGCGCGCTGCGCAAGATCGAAACGGAGAAAGTTTCTCAGGATCACGTTCTTGAGGCCTTGGCGGCGGGTTCCGACTTTGACGTCAGTGAGCTTAAGACATCTGATTCAGAGGCGCGAGCGCGGGAAGAGAAAGCGGAGGTCGATATTGCCGGATGGGTCCGCGCGCGTGATATTGCCGAGCAAGCTATCCCTGACCGGCGGCTGGCCGTAGAACGGGCGGGACGGAAAGTCGAGATTGCGGCTCGTAGAGTTATTTGCGCCGGTATCGATGTAGATCGGCTGGTTGCAGAAGCGGAGGAAGCAGCCGCTTCGATCGTTGCAAAACGCATCATGCTTTTACACATAAGAACGCTTCTCCCCTACGGCGGGGAAGACCGCAGCGCTATTGATAAATTCATGGCCCGGCCCTGGCTTAATCACGAATTTTCGGGAGAGTGGAAAAACCATCCGGTGAGCGCCTCTTTACGCACTGCCTATTCGGAGCTCTTGCGCGATCCCGATGCGCCGCTCCCGGCCTGACGGCGGGTTTTTTGATTGAGATGTACAAATGGCAATGGCAATTGATCCAAACCCAACCCTCCGCGCGGAGCTGACTGCTGCTCTTGACGTTGTGACACCGCAGCTCCGAGGCCTTACAGCTTTTGGCTGGATGCAATCTCTTTCGCCTGCGGCGCATGATGCGGTAAACAATCAAATTCTTGAGCGCTCACGGCGCCGCAATCTGATTAAAGACGTGTTGCATGCGCTGGACGACGTTCGGGATGCGCTTGCGGCGCTTGCGGCGGATGGCTACCCGGTGCTTCCGAGTTCGCGGAAGGTTTTGGCGGCGTTGCGTGCGGAAATCGACGCGTTCGAAATTGTATCGGAGTTGAAATAATGTCGTTTCTATTTCGCCGCAAGAAGATAAATCCTGATCCGAGCACCGCGATCGTCGAAGAGCTAAAGGGGATTACCGCAGAACTTCGTTCAATGGCGGCGGCCATGGTCGAGATAAGCATCAAACTTGATCGAGTGGCTTCGACGCGTTTGAAACTTGGCGCGGGGCAGTAGGTGGATTTCGTTGTTCGGACAGAGGGCCAGTGGTCGCTCGCGGAGGATTGGCCGCCTGGCGCTCGTGGACGGCCTCGTGAGCGCGAAGACGAGCCGTTGACACATGAGGAACGCGTCGAGTACGCGCAAAAGATTGGAGATTGGCGCGAGGCGTGTCGAGAGGCGTGCAGCCTGCATTTAGAGGACTTATGGGGTGCCTATCCCGGCGGCCGCCGCGCTGCGGGTTGTTGATCGGGTAAGGATCGCGACGCTGCGAGCGACTTAAATCAGCATGCGCAAATTTGCGCACCACCCTCGCAAGCTGATGCCGTACTGGCCGCTCTAAAACTCGTGGCCAATTTGGCGACGATATGGCCGCTGCCTTGATGACCGTGGTCGCCCCCGCTTTGATTTGTTCGAACTCTTCAGCCGGCAATGCCGCGATCTTTTGCGCCAGGGCCGATTCCTTCTTGCTGAGCCCGAGATCGGCAAGCGTGGGGGGCTGACCCAACGGTGGTTCCAAAACGGAACCGCCGCTAAATCCTTTAATCCCTGGTATTGCTTTGGCTCCCTTCGCCCTTTCTGTCTCATGCGGCATTTCGATCAGCAGTGAGTTGAATGCCAAAGCATGTGAGACTGCGCACGCCGTTGAATAGCTGCATCGCCTAAACGTGTTTGCAGTTCAGCACCTAACAATTTTACAGGACCTGCGGGCGTGTCTTCTTGCCGTAACGGCACGTCCGCAGTGCCAGCGCACTCGAAGTCCGTGGCATGATCGGCCGCGCACGCCATCCACATGGCGAGTATCTTGCGGTCAGGGAAGGCCGCTGACAGGCCTTCGCCGACATGGCCGCTACTATGATGGCGCGGGGTCGGAATGGCCGGCTGTGGTGGCCGCCCCTACATCGCGGCGATGATCGCGAAAAGAATAGCCAAAGCCGGGATCAAGAGAAGTGCGATCCACATGATCCATGACCATCGGCGGCGTCTAATATCACGGATAGCCCGATCTGTTAGACGCTCGGCTTCGGCGCGTGTCATCGGCATGTTCCATGCGGCGCAGCGTTCCAAAATCCCCGCGATGATCTCTTCGCGGCTTCCTTTCAGGGGGAAGGTCAGGTCACCGGCTGAATCGAGCACGCCGGTTGCGAGCGCTTTGTCGATGAGATAATCGCATTGCTCGCGGGTCATTGGCTCGGCACGGGCGATGGCACCCGCTTTAAGCTGCGTCCGAAGCTCATATCGACGCCATGACGGCAGGCGCGGCCGCAGGTCTTCACGGCGTAGCGAGATACCGGGGCGGATAAGTCCGCCGAACATGCGCGGGCCGGATAGCCAGAACCTCAATTCAATTTCCCTTTTTTCAGCCTCACGCCCGCGCCACTGCTATTCTCGGAGATAAATTCGACGCCGGCTGCTTCGAGGGCATGCTTCATGGTCTGAACAGCCCCCGCCGGCACAGATCTCCCGTTTCGCTCGAATTTGACCACCGTTGACAATGCGAGCCCCGAGGCTTCAGCAAGCTTTACCTGTGTCCAATCAACCAACCCTCGGGCGGCTCGGCACTGCGCAGGTATCATTTCCGCTCGCCTTTCGCCTTCCTCACTGCGGTTTTTTCGATTTGAGAGTGTTAACGCCGTATTCGGCCGCATCATCTGCACCGGTGTTCGGCTGTTCCGGGATGCAATGTGTTGTGGGAGGCGAGCCGCAAACCCTTCCTATATTCGCCCAGCCGACGCATTTGCCATCCGGTCCCCTATATCCTGGACCACCTCTACAGCCGCATCCCGAGCATGGTTGTGCCGCCGCATATGGAGAAATTGCGATGAGAAATGCAAAAGCTGCCATGAGTTGCCGCTTCATGTGTACGCCTATTGCTTGGCGCGAATCGACAAAACCTCGCCGCTCGAATATATCGCTTCGAAAGCGCGTGTGAAGGCCTTGGCCGCCTCGGCGCTCTCGATCACAACAAGATCGTTGTCCTGGCGTTTGAGGCCGGACGCTGAGAAGTTCGCGGCACCAGTGCGCAGCAATCTCCCATCGATTTGGTAACTCTTGAGGTGCATCGGCGCGCCTCTTTCGCGCTTGGTCTTTACTTCGACTCCGGGAGTTTCGGCGAGGTCATTGAAGACCTTCGCGGGCTCGCGCTCGGCAAGCTGGGCGCCGTCCAGATATATGCGCACTTTGACGCCGCGATCGGCAGCATGGGTGAGCGCCTCGATGATAGGCCAATCCGTCAGAACATATGCGGCCATGTCGATGTCACGTTCAGCGCGATCGATCAGCCCCACGTCGACATGTTCGAGGTTTTCCGTTGGCGAATAGTGAATGACCGGTGCGGGATCAGCCGAGCATGGCACGAGCGAAGCGAGAAAGAGACCTGCGACCAGGGAAAACCGAAACAAGTTCGCCACCATCGGCTTCATTTGCTCGTTTTCTTCGACGGCTTCCGCAATTTTACGCCCGGTTCGTCGCCATTGGTGAACACGACGCCGGCCCTTTCGAGCGCCGCTGTGATTTTCTCGCCAGTTTCAGCACGCCCGCCGATTCCGCCGTCTTCTGCTTCAAGGCGTTTAATTGTCGGGATTGAGACGCCAGACTTGTGGGCCAAATCCTCTTGTGACCATCCGAGCAGGGAGCGCGCCGCCTTGACCTGCTTAATTGATACTTTTAGTATTGACAAAGGGAATCTCCCGGCTTATATTGATACTGTTAGTATCACATAAAGAGAACTAAAAGGCAACGGGTTACACATGGCAACGAAGCACCTATCCCAGACAAAACCAGAGCCTTCGGGCCGCTTTAGCACGGCTCCCAGCCTAGTTATTGCACGGCAGATTTGCTCGAACGACACCGCGAGCGCCGCCACGGCCGCAAGCTATCGTTATCAGGCACGCGTTCGTGAGCTCGAACAACGCTTTGAAATCGAATTGCAAGGTGTGCGCGACGCGTTCCTGCAGGAGCTCGCCGGATTGGATTTGGAGGGGCAATGACGTGGCGAGACGGCCGAGATTACCCGCGAAAATAGGAGGAGCGAGTGGAATCGAAAGACATTCTTGGTGTGCGAGATACGCTCGACGATGCCTAACATTTGGTGGATGCGATCGGCCACATGAGGGAAAGCCTTGAGGATAATCAAGGCATGCCGGTCTTGGTCGTCGCCCGCGCCATCAATGAAAAAATCCAAGCAGCAGATGACACGCTTGGCGAGCTATTGGACAAACTCAGCGTTCTCGAAAAGGAGGAATTGGCCAAGGAAGAGGCCAAGCGGCTGGAGACCATGAAACAAAAAATAAGGGAAGATGTCGGTCCCATAATTACGAAGGCTTGGCAGAAGAATCTTGCCACTGCCGAGAAAGCGGCGGCGAAGGGCGATAAAGAGGGGACGCCAAGGCGTGGAAGCTATGGATTGATATGTGTGAGCGCCACGAGGCGAAGGAAGCAGCGGAGAAAGCCGCATGACGCGTCAATGCGAACCGCTCTCCCAACAATCTACTAAACTCAAGTGTGATTTCAGGATGAATTCGTGGTGCGCGCGTGCTGTTAAAATTGACGGTATATTAGTTTTACTGTACAAGTAAATTGCGGCGAGGCTGGCCCTTTCCACATTTGGATACCAAACAGTTTTTGCCATCCCCGTCGCGCCCGCCTCCTACCATCAGCAATTGCTGCAGATGCTTCGCTCCCACTTCTCATCTAAATCTTTGATTTTGCGGTTGGGTCGCGGTGCTGGGATTGGGGCGATGCTTGGGCGTGGAACCGTCTGTCCGGTCGCAGTCAAATAGTCTTGGTTCAATGGTCCCGCGGTATTCAAATAATTCTGGCTCAATGGCCACGGCCCGATGACGTCCAAATCATTCGGCTTCGATAGCCCTGGTGGGTTGAGGTCCGAGCCAGCGGTGCTGTCAGTTTGAGCGCGAGCAGCCGTCATTCCGCCAGCCGTCACAAAAACAACAGCAATCCAGAATGTCCTGAGCATTGCCGCCTCCTATGATGCTTAGGAAAACGTCGGATGAGCGGAGAAGTTTCCTGTAGCTGGCAAGGAAGCGTTGCAATGGCTATGAATCGCTACACTGGCCCAGGGATGACGATCGGCAACATGCGATTGCATGGGGTCAAGTGCATCGAGGTGACATGCGGTTGCGGCCATAGTGCCTTGGTTGACGCAAACCATTTGGACGACCTGACCGAGCTGCCTTCTCTTCGGACTCGCCTGCGGTGTCCTGAGGCCGACGGTGCCGACTTGTCGGAGGCTACTCTTTACAGGTTTCGCGATATCTGCGGCAATTGCCTTCGCCTTGTTCCCCTAGCTCCTCCTTGTGCAGGCATGCCCTCCGCAATTCCTCACATTCCTGCGGCATAGCTCCTTCGCGGCCGTGGTCATCACCTATACGGACGCCTCCCGGGCCAATCTCAATGCTTTGTGCGAAACCTGAAGCGGGAGCGCCAAAAAGAGCCGCAGCAGCTATGGCGAGTG
The DNA here is from genome assembly GCA_963785995.1 of uncultured Alphaproteobacteria bacterium. Taxonomy (GTDB): domain Bacteria; phylum Pseudomonadota; class Alphaproteobacteria; order Rhizobiales; family Beijerinckiaceae; genus Methylocapsa. Next base: position 6,190 of record CAWAXL010000034.1, on the reverse strand, counting down.
CAAACATCCGCATTGAAATCCTCCCTTAGCGTTATCGTCACAGAGCAACCCAAGGGAGACCTGAATGGTTCCGACGGGACGCCCTATTGGCCAGGTCGCTAACGCTCAAGAAACGCCAGCAGGCCGAGAAGCGGATCGCGAAACTTTCAATAACCATCAAAGGCGGACGGCTGACAGATAGGCGGCGGGGCCGAGGGGGTGATGCGATAACTATATAGACATAAAAGGGCGACGCATTTGCGCGCCGCCAAGCTCCCGGAGCTGGGAGGAACCTGCCCTAGGAAGAAGAACCAAGTCTAAGGCCGCCATGTGAGCATTGACGAGGCCCTAAAAGTTTTATGCACTGGAGTTTTTCAGAGACGCTACGCGCGGCCGGCTTTGGCTTCTTCGCGAAAAAGCCGCTTGTGTGTTCAGGAAGCAATTAAGGTGCGCAATGCCGATTGCAACGATGCAGACGTCAGCGGTTTTTCCAACCAGGGCGCAGATTTGAAAATCTCATCGATGCCCTCCGAGTTCAGCGGAATAACCAGAAACGACAAGAAACGGAATTTCCCGGCCGCACAGCTTTTTCGCAAGCTCGGCGCTGTTTCCATCCTGAAGCGTTACGTCGAGGATCGCTACATCTGGACTATGGACACTTAGCCATTCCTCAGCCGATTCACGTGAGGCGAAAGACCCGCCGACAGATAAGCCAGCCTCAGTCACTATTTCTTCGTAAGACACAGCGATGAGGGGATTGTCCTCTGCGATCAGCACTGTAGGTCTTGCGCGAAATTCCATGAAACCTCCAAGCCTTGCTCACGGCTTTCACAGAGGCTCGACCGGCGAAACGTCAAAACCAAGGCCCACGGCTGGTATGTTTTTGTCAGAAGTTGGCCAATAGGATGACAGGAAGCATTGTGATGGCCGCGAAGCTACACTGGACCAGGGATGACCATCGGCAACATGCGATCGCATGGGGTCAAGTGCATCGAGGTGACATGCGGGGTGTGGTCAACAATGCGCTGGTGGATGCCGACCGATTGGACGACCTGACCCAGCTGCCTTTTCTTCGGTCTCGCCTGCGATGCTCTGCTTGCAGTTCCCCGCCTTTCGACGTGCGGCCGAACTGGCGAGAACATCGGGCACCGGGCAGAGTGGTGCCTTAGCAGTGGCAGGAGCTGGCGGGGCCGAAGTGCCGCTTAGCACGGCCGCCAATTGCGAGGAAGCTCTTTGGTTTTTTCGACAATGGTCCATGTGTTGTCATGGTCTTTTTTTACTGGCGCAAATGGCCTTGGTTCGGTGCGGACGAAAGCCGGCCCTTGATGTTTGCCAAATGCCAAAGCCTCCTTTTCCGCTTCTTGTTCGTTCTCAGCGGGCAAGCAAACCGTCCGCGTAATCGTTCGCTGCAATGTCACTTTGAATATTCTCATTGGCTTACCTGAGAAGTTTGCACCGATTAAGAGGGCATGGGTACAGAAGTGGGATGACTTTCAAAATCTTTAGAAACTCAAACAAAATCAATAGTTTGTGGCGGAAGGGGTGGGATTCGAACCCACGGTAGGCTTGCACCTACGGCGGTTTTCAAGACCGCTGCCTTAAACCACTCGGCCACCCTTCCGAACAAGACGGAAATCGGTTCGAAACGGCATATCCTGAGCGGGGCTTGGCGGCAAGCGGAAGGCTAGATCACGATGGATTTGGATTGACTTAATCCAAATCATGAACGTGATCGATTCCAAAAGCTTAGTGCGCCCGGCCTGTGACGTCGCGCGTCATCGGAGAGCGGGCGGGGTTTTAAAAATTTACCGGGCGGCCCCGCGTGCCGAGACGACATCCTCGAGAGCGTCCTGGAACACCTCGACCGCGTGCAATAGATCGGTTTCCTCGATGATGAGGGGCGGCGCAAAGCGGATCACCGTCTCGTGGGTCTCCTTCGTGAGCACCCCGCGCCGGAGCATGGCAAGACAGACTTCCTTTGCCTTGACGCAGTTCGGATCGAGTTCGACGCCGGCCCAAAGCCCTTTGCCGCGAACCTCGACAATTCCCGGATGGTCGAAGCTCGCAAGCGCATCGCGCAAGGTCTTGCCGAGCACCCTGCTGCGCATCGCGAGGTCTTCCTCCTGGAGGACGCGGATCGCCTCGCGGGCCACCGCCGCGGCCAGCGGGTTGCCGCCGAAAGTCGAGCCATGACTGCCTGGATCGAAAACGTCCATCAGACCACGCCGCGCGACAAAGGCGGAAACCGGTAACAGTCCGCCGCCGAGGGCTTTGCCGACGACCAAGCCATCCGGCCGCGCATTTTCGTGTTGAAAGCAGAAATTCCAACCGGCGCGCCCGAAGCCAGATTGGACCTCATCGAAAATCAGAAGGATTCCATGCCGGTCGCAGATCCGCCTCAGCTCCGCCAAATACCCTTCCGGGGGTACGATGATGCCGGCTTCGCCCTGAATGGGCTCAATCAAAACGGCAGCCGTGCGCGGCCCGATCGCCGCCTCCAGCGCATCCGCCTTCCCGAACGGCACCTTGACGAAGCCCGGCGCGAAGGGCCCAAAACCGCGCCGCGTCGCGGGATCGCTGGAAAAGCCGACAATGGAGGTCGTTCGGCCGTGAAAATTGCCTTCGGCAACGATGATTTCGGCTTGGCCGTCCGGAATGGAAAGCTGGTCGTAGCCATACCGCCGCGCGGCTTTGATCGCGGTCTCGACGGCCTCCGCGCCTGTGTTCATCGGCAGGCAAGCATCCAAGCCGGCGAGTTCCGCGAGCTCCTGACAGAAAAAACCAAGATTGTCGGAATAATAGGCGCGCGAACAAAGATCGAGGCGCCCCAGCTGACGCTTCAGGGCCTGGACGAGCCGTGGGTGCAAATGGCCGAAACTTGCCGCCGAATAGGCGCCCATCATATCGATATAACGTCGGCCTTCCGCGTCGAACACATAGGCGCCCTGCCCCCCGGCGAGGACGACCGGCATCGGGGCATAATTTTTTGCGCCGAAGCGGGCTTCCCGAGCGACAATGCCCGGCAGCGCCACCGGAACGTGAACGGTCATGGTGCACCCTTTTTGAAAAAACTTCGCCGATGCGAATTATCGCATGAAGAGCAACGCGCTTGTCCCGGAAATCAGCCGTTTTCAGCGCAGAATCTCCGCGACAACCCTGTTTCCACGCGCGAAAATGCGCAGACTCGATTCGCGCTCGGCCTCAAGCTGGCGCGGGTCCAACAGTCAGGGACTTGGGCGAAGCCGGAGGCGCATCGTGGCCCGACACATCGTCGATGAAATGGACCGCAAAATCATGAACCGGCTTCAGCTCGACGCGCGGATCAGCAATGTGCATCTGGCCGAGGCGGTGCATCTGTCGCCAAGCGCCTGCCTTGAGCGTGTGAGGGCGCTCGAACGGGATGCCTTGATCCGGCGCTACATCGCCGACTTCGATTTGGCAAAGATCTGCAGCAGCGTGATGCTGCTGGTCGAAGTCGTTCTCGAAAACCATCGGGAAGCCGATTTCGAGCGTTTTCTCGGTGCCATCCGCAAACGCGATGAAGTGCTGGAATGCTACAAAATCGGAGGCCGGATCGACTATCTGATGCGGGTGGTCTGCCGCGACATCGATCATTATAACGAACTCAGCGACTTTATGAGCCGCGGCGAATTGGGCATCGAGAAATTCCACGGCCATGTGGTTCTGGCCCTGGACAAGACGTTTCGCGGCTATCCGCTGGATTTACTGGCCGAGCGTCAAGGGCGCGAGTGAAGCGGGACATTAACGCTCGCCTTCAAACCCTTTGTGCCAAGGGTTGTTGTTCCGGCCCGGACCTTGGCTCTTGCGCAGAGCAGGCAAACCGGCCGTGGCCTGGGCGTCACCAAGGAGGGGCGCCCCCGGCGCTCCAAAAAAAGTCGTGCATTTTCGGCAATCATGCTAGCAACCAGGCGGGGAGAGGAACATGACGCAAGCTGCATCGGTCACCGCGGCGCTCCTCGTCATCGGCGACGAAATTCTTTCCGGGCGCACGAGAGACCAGAATATCGGCTATGTTGCCAATTACCTGACCAAGATCGGCATCGATCTGCGCGAAGTCAGGGTCGTTCCCGATGTCGCATCCGAGATTATCGCGGCCATCAACGCGCTTCGGCCGCGCTACAATTATGTTTTCACAACCGGCGGAATTGGCCCGACCCACGATGACATCACCGCCGATGCGGTCGCCGCCGCTTTTGGCGTCGGAATCTCGGAGGACCCCGAGGCCATCAAATCATTGCTCGAGATCTTCGCGCCGGCGAAATTGAATGAAGCCCGGCGGCGGATGGCGCGGGTTCCGCATGGGGCCGAACTGGTCAAGAACAAAGTCTCGAAGGCGCCCGGCTTTTGGATTGCCAACGTCATCGTGATGGCGGGCATCCCGGCGGTCATGCAAGCCATGCTCGATGAAATCGGCCCGCGGCTCACGACCGGCGCCCAAACGATCACCGAGACGATTCACGTCGGCAATCTGGCGGAGGGGACTTATGCGGGGGCGCTCAGCGAAATCGCTACCGCGAACGCGGATGTTTCGATCGGTTCCTATCCCTCGTTTCACGATGGCGCTTTCCACAATGAAATCGTGGTACGCGGCAAGGACGAAACAAAAGTTGCCGTCGTGGCCGCCGCCGTCCGAGTGTCGATGGCGCGTCTCAAAGAGCAGGCCTGAATCTGAATGGCGATCCCTCCTGTCAAAAACCTCCTGGGCGAAAAGTCCTTTCATGTTTCCTGGGATCAGTTCCACCGCGATGCGCGGGCCCTCGCCTGGCGGTTAAGCGCGGTTGGCCGTTTCTCCGGCATAGTGGCCGTTACCCGCGGCGGCCTGGTGCCCGCCGCAATCGTCGCGCGCGAACTCGACATGCGGATCATCGACACATTCTGCGTCGTCAGCTACGCCCGGGAAAAAGTCCAAGGCGAGGTCAAGATCCTGAAGGGGGTTTCGCCGGAGATCGGGCGCGACGGCGGCGAAGGTCTGCTGATTGTCGATGACCTCGCGGACACCGGCGCGACGGTCAAGATCATCCGCAGCCTATTGCCAAAGGCGCATGTCGCCACGGTCTACGCAAAGCCCCTCGGCCGCCCGCTTGTCGACACTTTCATTACCGAGGTTTCCCAGGATACCTGGATTTACTTCCCTTGGGACCTCGGTTTGAGCTTTCAGGTGCCCATCGCCGAGTTGGGAGACGGCTGACCCGCCCGCGTTTGCGACCCGCCTCCCCTGTTCGGCGGACGAGGCAGGCCGGTCGCTTGTGCAAGAGGCCACACAACGCTAGAGCATGATCCTTTCAGTCGCGTGCGGACGTGGCGAAACAGGTAGACGCAAGGGACTTAAAATCCCTCGACCTTTGGTCATGCGGGTTCGACTCCCGTCGTCCGCACCACATGGTCATATCTATCTGTTTGATAAGACAGGAATTTTAGGCCTTGTTTTCCAAACGTTGGTACACAAAATGGCATACTTTGGAACACAAACATGGTCAAGGTCCAAATCCGCTACCTCCTACGCAAGTCCGGATCGCTTTACTATAACCGGCGCATTCCTTCTGATCTCAAACCCCACTTCCCTCCAGGTCGAGCCTTCATCCGATCCAACCTTCATACGACCGATCCGTGGAAGGCCGCTTCCCTGATCCCCGCACTTGCAGCAAAAGATGACGCCCTCTTCGAGCAACTCCGATCAGGTCAGGTCCCCGAAGCAGATGTCCTACTTTCCACGGCTAGGGAGAGATACCTCTCGGAACATAAGCGTGGCGCAGACATCCGCTTCACTCGGGATGTCAATCGAGCAATTGATTTTGTCATCGCCACTATTGGGGACTTTCCTCTTCAGAACTACACACGCGACCACGCACGCCAAATCCGCGATGCTCTTGGTCAAGGACACGCTACCTCGACCGTTCGCAGGCAACTGGACTCCATCAATGCCGTTATCAACTTTGGCCGAAGAGAGTTCAATCTCCAATGCTTAAACCCATTCGAGCGAATGAGTATCCCTAACGAGGGACTAGACGTCGAGAAGAGAGACCCCTTCACCGTCCTCGAACTTCAATCAATTTCTTCTGCCTGCCGCAAATTGGATGATGATATCCGGCACATCGTTGCGATCCAACTTGCCACAGGTGCGCGTCTTGGCGAGATAGTCGGCCTTCGTCGTGCGGACGTCTCCCTCGATTTCCCAGTCCCCTATATCTAT
>CAWAXL010000033.1:0-38980 GCA_963785995.1 uncultured Alphaproteobacteria bacterium | reverse complement strand
GTTATCCATTAAAGACGGGGGTCAAAATAGGACTGCCGGGCGTGATTCTAGTCGCAAATCTCATGGACGATGCCAGATCGGAGCGCCTCATCCGCGTTTTTAGTCTTAGCTTCTCTAAAGAGTTCCCCAACCTTGTCCGCAGAGATATTTGCCGGCTGAAATAATATTGCCTATTCTTTGTTGGTCAGCCAATAGAGAGTTCGAAGTCTTTCTCTTAAGTTTTTTTCCTCAAAACGCTGATTTGCAACATCAAATCCGACGCCATGAAACATGAAGGTTGAATGTTGACATGCAATTCTTGTTTCCCCAGCAAGAAAAAAGGCATTACCAATCGAGTCGATGTTTCCGATATTATGCGTTCGTTAACTTTAACGGCAACGACATCAAAAAATTATATAATGTAATCCCTGAGGCGACCTGCCCTCCCGGAGTTGATAACATCAGATATAATTCTGTATGCCCTTGAACGACAACCTGGCAGCAGGCCGCCATAAGGCTTTGCGCGGTGAACGGAGTAACTGGGGCGTGAAAATTGATGTAAGATGTTGTCATCAGAAGCGGTGCTCGTCCTTAGAGACGTGCCGATTGCCTGCGCGCTACGCCGCGAAGGTTTCGCCCACGTTCATAGCAGGATGGGTCCTAATATCTAAAACCTTTTACCGTAATCTCGGCACCCATGGGACATTGCCCTTCTGGTCTTTCGGCGCGCGCGTCCAATTCAGCCGTTCAAGAATCGCGGTGATGCGGTTCTGATCTTCCTGCCAATGCGCGGCGTCTCGATACCAAGCGCTTCACGCGCGACATTGCCGACTAAGACTTGGCCGACTTTGACTTGTTTCCGGCCTGCGAGCCATTCGGCAATCGTCTCTTCCCATGCGTCGGCTTCGAAGCGTGCATCTTGTTGTGGTTTTATGTGTTCGCGTTCGAATTCGTCATCTGGCCACCAGCGCGCACTTGTGCGATAAAGATGCACGGCTTCTGCGAAAAGCTGATCGCGATCGTTAGCGAGGGCATCGGTGTCGACTGCACCGACTTTGACAGGCCAAAATCGGCGTCCCCCGGTTTCGTCTCGAAGATAAGCAGCCTTATTCGTCGTGCCGATGAAAACACATTGGCGCGGTTCCATGACTTCCTTGCGCCCGTAAGCAGGCCGGTAGCGCTCGACGGGCCTTGATATGAACGCCTTAAGTGCCGCATCTTCGGCGCGGCTCATTGCAGACATCTCAGCAATTTCTATTAGCCATTTACCCCGGAGATGTTGGGCCACGTCCTTGCCGCCTGTTACGTCTGGCAAACTATCTGAGAACCACTGACCGCCCATGATTGAGCATGCCGTCGACTTCCTTGCCCCCTGTGGACCTTCGAGCACCATCATGTAGTCTGCCTTGCAACCGGGATCTAAAATCCGCGCGACCATCGAAACTAGGAACATTTTCCCAATGCCCGCGACATATGGTGTTGCGTCTGAGCCCAGATAATACGAAAGCCACTTATCTAGCCGCTCGCGTCGATCCCAGGTCAGCCCGCCAAGGTAATCACCGGACCGGGTGAAAGGCCCTCTCTTGCGCACGCAGATCGACGGCTTGATGCGTTGTGTCCTTACCAAGTTTCCGAAGGCCGGCGTTCTGTAGCCATTCTTGAAGTTGTGTGACGTCGGTATCACGAACCGGTCTGGGTAACTGATTGTCGTTCCCGCCTGGCAATGGCTTGACCAAGATCGCCGCGCGCAGCATTTCATCGTATGAGAAGCACTCGGTGAGTTCCGGCGCATCGCGCAGGGCAGCCATTGCGCTTGCGAGATTGGGAACCAGCTTGCCATTTTCATCAAGGCAACCGCTCCGTAAAAAGTCGGGCAAATCTTGCGCGGACCGCACCCTCCGCACTCTTTTGGTCTGAAGCGGAACAATCTCCGTCATCGACCACCGCCGATCTTGATCCTGAGGCAGCCCCACGCATCGAGCGCGACAAGTGCTTCATCGAGAGTATGTGCGATGACGAGCGGAATACCTTGGCGAATGCAATGGATTCGAAAATCCTCTTGCAGGTCGCTTAAACTTTCGCCAATCCGCTTCAGTTCGAGAAACCGAACCGAGCCGTGGGGTGATACCAGCAGGATATCAGGAACGCCTGGCTTGACGCCCATGCGCTTCAGCCGTGCGCCTGTTTGAACATCGCGACGTTCTCCGTTCGGGGTATGCCACCAGAGCCATTCGGGCAGGCAATGATCGCGCAAAACTTTGGCGACGTCCGTATGCAACTTGACTTCGCGCGGTCTGATCGGAGGTGCCTTTCTGGGGCGCGGCCTGCGGCCTTCGGTAAGCATGAGAAGCGGGGGAATGGTCATCGGCTACTCTCCTTCGCCAATGTCTCGATTGCGCGCAGGAGCAAATTTTCAGCATCGGAGTTGGGTGCTTTTGGCGCGGGCGGCGTAGGCGCCTGGAGAACAGCTCGAACGGCTTCGGACTGACTCCGGAACTCGCCGATCCTGTTGCCCTCGGTGTCGAAGGCGGCAAAACCGGCAGCATCTTTTGAGATGAAACCGACGAATGTTTGGCCGTCGTAGACGGCGTGCATGTCTGTCATTGCTGGCCCTCCGCTTTGAGGGCTGCAATATCCTTGGCGAGAAGCACGACAGCTCTGTAGTGGTGCGCCCCCATGCGCACCGCGTGGGTCATGCCGGTGTCGTCACGCGCTTCAATCAGTAATTGCGCGGTCTCGATGAAAAGCCGGGCACCTCCGAGGTTTTCGAAGATTGCCTCGCGAATCAGTTCGAGCTTTGCTTCGCGAACGGCGCCCGGATTACGCTTTTCGGGTTGCGTTTGGCTGGGATTTTCATTATGAGTTTTGATATCGAGAGCCGCCAAACTATCGATATTTTGAGGGTCGCTTCCCGCAATTGCAGGGGCGGCCCTCGCCGTTTCCGAAGGGATCATCGATCATACAGCCTCCGGCTGGAGGCCGAGCACTTTTACCGCGTCAAGTTTTTCCCTGCGGTGATAGACGCGCCCGTTGATTTTGATTGGCTCGTCGAAACCTGGAACCTTCGCGGCTTCCCAATTCGAGACGGTTCGGAGCGTCACGCCGAATTCACGCGCGGCCCTTCCACGTGATATCAATTCCGACTTGAAGGTCATTTTTCGGTGTCCTGCACTGAAGTTCACAGGACAAACGTAAGGAATGCTGCGCCACGTGTAGAGTGGATTATAGAACTACTTTTTGATCGTTTTTCTACCCAGAATGCAACCGAGCACTTCCTCTTGTTTTGATGTATTCCATCTTGTCGTTTCGATCGCGAGTTTCGCGAATTTCCCGAAATATATGCGCGGATTATCGAGGTTCAAATCGCCCGAAAATCCAGGCTCTTTTCCGCTTACGTCCCTCCAAATGTTCCCCAATTCGAAGTGCAACTGGATAGTTTTCACGTCGCGGGGGCGGTGGGGGCGCAGAAACGTCTTGCTTGCGATCTCCGCATGTCGCGCGATGGCCTGCACTTGGAATAAAAACGCGGTCCTGGATATCAGGCCGCAAGCTTGATCAAAAATTCGCGCTTCTCGCGACATTTCCCCAAAACGGAGAGCGGATGGCGCATTGTCGTCAAATCCATCAGGTCTCATTAGCTCGGCAATTCGGAGGTACGGCCAAATGCTTCCTGGCCCCTCACGCCATAAACCAGCATCATCGGTATAGATAGCCAAGGCATCCTCAAGAGCTTTGCCAAATTTTGCCGCGGTATCAGCGATTTGCTTGGCCTTGCTCGCAACATCCTTGTTCGGCAAATATGGAAGATCAAACCGCTTGAGTGCTTCAGTTATCAAAATCAAATGATGTTCGATATCGATACCATCGCGCGCATGCTCTCGCATAAATGTTATAAGCATGTCGCGCGGCGATTCGTCCGCCTCGTCTTTCTTAGTGCGGCGCGGCGTGTCAATATGTTTCACGTCACATCCTCGCCATTGCGAGCTCGACGATATTGGCGATCTCGCCGCGCGTGATGGATTTGACATGCCGCCCCCACCGTTCCATGGCGGCGCGCATTTCATCTGCAAAATTATGGCGCTGATAAATTCCGACGACGCCGGCGAAACTGCCGCTGACATGGTTGAGGCATCGTTCAATCACCGGCAAATTGACGCCAAGCGATGCAAGACCGCTGGCCGTTGAACGGCGGATGTCATGCAAGACCCAGGGCGCGATAGTCTCGCCGCCATTGAGTTTTGCGATAAGCCCATCGAGGCGCGTCTTGGCTCGACTGAAGCCCGAGGGCGCCGTTTCGCCGGGGCTAAAAACAAACTTTGAATCGAATCGCGGCAAGGCATGGATGATTTCCAAAGCCTGCGGTGAGAGCGGCAGTGTGTGCGCGCGATGATTTTTGGAGCGGCTGCCAGGAATAGTCCACGTCGCCCGATCTAAGTCGATTTCCGCCCATTCCATATCGCCTACCTCGGAACGGCGCGCGCCCGTAAGAATCAAAAGCTTGACGATTGGCCCGAAAGGGAACCCGAGGTCATCGGCGGCACGCCACACGAACCGAAGTTCGTCCGTATCAAGCACACGATCGCGGCTTTTCTCGGCGGACGGAGGATCAACTCCGTCACAAGGACTGCGTTCTATAATTCCACGCGAGACAGCCCATCGGCACATTTTGCGCAGCTGAGCGAATTTCCGATTCGCCGTGACGGGCGAGCCACGGGCGACAACAGCATCGAGAACAAGATGAATGTCGCCCTTTCCGATGTCCGCGAGCCGGCGCCCCTTCCAAGCTTCCTCGAACTCGGCAAGCAGGCGCTCGGTCTCCCGCCAATCCCTGGTATTTGGTTTTGCATATAGCCGAATGAAATCCGCGATGACTTTTTCCACGGTGTCATCGGCCGTGCGCTTCTCTCCCTTTTTCGCCGACTTGGATGCTCGTTTGATGGCCGCGGGATCATTGCCGTCTGCGAGTGTGCTCTTGGCTTTGATGGCCTCGGCACGTGCCTTGGCAAGCCCGATCGCGGGATAGGCCCCAATGGTCAGCTTGCGCGGCTTGCCGCCAACCCGGTATCGCAGCGCCCATGCCATTCGACCTGTGGGTTGGATCACGAGATAGAGGCCGCTTTCCTTCCCGTCAGGAACTTCCCGCCGGTCCGGGCCGGGCTTGATGTTATCGATTGAGACTTGCGTCAGAGCCTTTGCCATATCCGTTACCCTAGAGCGCTATGGGTAACGGAATGTACCTTTCTAGGCGTTACCCAGCTGTTCCGGGAAGATATAGGAAAAAACGAAAAAACTCAATGGGGAAGCAAGAGTTTTCCCGTGCAAAATGCGCGGTTTTTCCGTTTGTTTCCAGCTGTTGGCAGGGTTTCCTAAACCGTAGGTCAGGGGTTCGAATCCCTTCCGGGACGCCACTTTCGTGATCATCGTGATGTCGTTCTTAGCCGGATGCGGACAGGCGTGCTAATTCCGCGGCCAGGGCTTCAAAATCGCCGGTCAAAACCAGGGTCTTCAATCGGCTGGACGCGCCGGCTTCGAGGCGGATTGCGCCGGCCGGGAGGCGAAGCCTCTTCGCCAAGAGGCGGATCAGCGCCTGGTTGGCCTCGCCTTCGTGGGGAAGCGCCCGGACCCGGACTTTCAAAACCGTCCGGCCATCGGCGAGCCGCTCGAGGCCGCCGATTTCGTCACGGGCGCTTTTGGGCGTCAAACGGACCGAAAGAACCAGCGAAGGGCCCCGCGCGATCCAGGGGACATCGGCCAAATCGGGCTAGAATACGTTGGGATAGATATATTGCTCGATGATGCGCTCGAGCAAAAAGATCAGCAGCAGCAGGATGACCGGAGAAATATCGATGCCGCCAAAATTCGGAATTGCCTCCCGAATCGGGCGGAGCAGCGGTTCCGTCAGCGCGGTCACGAGGTTCCAGATCGAGCGGACGACGTCATTATACCTGTTCACCACGTTAAAGGCGACCAGCCAGGACAGGATCGCTGCGGCGATGATGACGTAGGTATAAAGCTGGAGAATGACCAAAACCACGTCGAGAATAGCGCGCATCGGAACTCCGAAACATTTGCTTAGGGTAAGCTCGTTTACGCGGCTAGAGCCGCACTGGCAAGTCGAGCTTTTATCCGGGGGGAACCGTCCGCCAACGACCTTGCATGCGCCGCGCCGCTCGCGTAAACAGCGTTTTCGGGGGCTGTAGCTCAGATGGGAGAGCGCTGCAATCGCACTGCAGAGGTCAGGGGTTCGATTCCCCTCAGCTCCACCAAACAATCCTGAAAAGATGGAATTTTAAGGCGCGCCTTAATTTCCCCGCCAATTCCCTGCTGTATTGGCGTCTCGAAGGCAACGAGCCGACTTGTAAGGGCAGGATGGAGCCTTGTCGCCGTTTGTAAGGGTACGTGACTCCAAACAGGGGAAGCGCGTTGCGCGTCTCGGCTTCGTGATGATCGCCGTCTCGGCGTTCACGCTTCCCGCGCAGGCCACCTCCCCGCGCTTTGACGAGACCGCCCCTTTGCCGCCGCCGCGTCCCCAGGAACGCCAGCATCCTCCCTCAAGCGAACCCATGCCAGCGGAGCCGGCCAAGCCGGAGCCCACCATCGATCAAGCCTGCATGGACCGGCTCACCGCCGCTGGAATCGAATTCGAGGCAGCCCCGCTTCCTCAGAGCACGCCACAGGCATGCTCAATCGAAACGCCCGTGCGGCTCAAGGCCATCGCGATGGCGCCGCGGCTTTCAACGATGATCCGCTTGCCCGATGAGCCAACGCTCTCCTGCCAATTCGGGGAACGGTTCGGCCATTGGCTCCGCGACCTTGTCGCGACACTCATTGCCGGCGAGCTGGCGGTCGAACTCAAGTCGGTTCGCACAGGTCCCGGCTATGAATGCCGTAACCGCAATCACGCCGAGGCCAGCAAGATCAGTGCGCACGCATCGGGTCTCGCCATCGATGTCGTCAGCTTCGTGCTGGCGGATGGTCGAACCTTGGCAATTAAGCCGGATGCGGATGACCATCTGCGCGGGACGGTCGATACCATCCGCGTGGCCGCCTGTGGATGGTTCACAACGGTCCTTGGGCCGGGATCCAATTCAGCCCACAGCGATCATCTGCACGTCGATATGCTGCAGCACGGATCGAGCGACCGCTACCGCATCTGCCAATGATTCAATTGGATCGGTCCGGCATGGCTGCCAACGCGTGCGGGAGATTAAGCGTTGGCCTCAGGCTCACCGTTCGAACCCGACAGCATCCCATTTGGCGCGGAATTTCTGCAGCCATTTCTGCTGCGCGGCGGTGAGGTCATCATCAAGGTGATGCTCCTCGGCCGGACCGAGATTCAGGCCCTGCTCCTTCATCCACGCTTGATATTCCGCTGTCAAAGCCTCGAACTCAGCCTGGAGTTCCTCCTTCGTCTTGTACTTCTGCATCTCTCCTCCCTTTCGCGAAGCGCTTGGCGTCTCATGATCCCGCGAGCGTCTGGTCGTGTAGCGTGATGCTGAAAAGATAATATAGCTGCCGGTGGGATAGGTTCAAGGCAAAGTCCATGCTTCCCCGGTAATTCAGCTTGAAAGAACGAAGTTATACCACGAACGCAAGCTGCGCGCTTTAAGCGTCCGAGCGCCGCCCTCTCATACCGCGCGGGATCGGCGATCGAGACGCGTCGTTGATCTTAGCAAGCCAAGGGGAGGGGCCCTCTCTCGCGATCCTGTCCACAAAATTCACCGTCGACCCGCTTCAAATTCCAATATGGCCGCGCAAGGCAGTTTTCTCAGATGACCGTCTGTCTGGCAATTGCTGGCCGCCGCTCCACGTTTTTTTCATCAATCATTTGCGTCAATAGGATGCGATCATTTCATCGGAGACTTCGACCACGCCTTTGACGGACTCGGCGAGAGCGAGGAGCGCTTTGTGCTCTTCGGGCGATCCAACCAATCCCCAAAGATGCACGACCCCATCGGAGACGACAACATTGCGCTCGCCAAAATCGGTCCAGGATTGCTCCGCCAATCGGGCCAGGATCGCCGATCTGATCCCCCGATCGGTCAAATGGTCTTGTTCAGGTCTGGGGTGCACCGATGCGAGCGCCTGGACGAGATTGGAACGGCTTACTATTCCGATCAGCCTCCCATCCTTGAGAATAGGAACGCGCTTGATCCGATGCTTCTCCAGCAAAGTCGCAATTTCCGAGATGGGCGTGTCCTCATTGGCCGAGATGATATTTTCGGACATGAGTTCCGCAACCCGCCGGCCGTGCGATTTCGCGTAATCCAATGCAAGCACACTGGGCGGCGTGACCGCCTCAAGCCACCACGCCCTGTGCTTCTCCGTCCCGATCTTTTCGCGATGAAGCAAATCGGATTCACTGAGGATCCCGATGACCCGCTGATTGGCGTCGACCACCGGAAGCGCGCTGATATCATGATCCACCAGCAGCTGGACCGCTTTCGATACCGGGTCATCCGGACCCACCGTTACAACGTCGCTAACCATTACATCGCGCGCGTTCATGCCTAGTCCCTTTTGCGGTCGGTGAGTCTGCGAATGCAACTCCGCTCAAGCCCGATGGAATCATCAAACGAGCGAACGAGCGACCGTTGCCGCCAAGTATAGCCGGGCCACTGTGACGCGAATATTTCATGCGGGACCGCACCCAAACCAGAGCAACGGCGGCCCCTCCAGCTAACTTGGGACTTGCCCTGATCCCGCCAACCGGGAGACCTCGGCCGAGGCAAAGACCAAGTCGTTTGCCGGTCATGTCATTTGCGCGTCATTGGACAAGTTTAGGCAAACAGGACCCAGCAGAGAAGTCCAATGACATCCATCCCTTCCACCGATTTGGCGTCCCCGGCGAGCGAAATCGCTCGGCCAAAACTCGACCGCCCCATGGGAATCAGGACGATCCTGATTTTCCTCGCCATCATGGCACTTGGGCTCTTTTTCACGGCCTATAGCATTTATAGGGATCTGAGCGCCGCCGGCACGCCCGTGACCAGCTATCTGCCTTTCCTCCTGCTCGGCGTGGCGCTGCTCATTGCGCTTGGCTTCGAATTCGTCAACGGATTCCACGACACCGCCAACGCCGTAGCGACCGTCATCTATACCCACTCGCTGGCCCCCCCGATTGCTGTTGTCTGTTCGGGTTGTTTCAATTTTCTTGGCGTGTTGGTGTCGACCGGCGCCGTCGCCTTCGGCATCGTCTCGCTGTTGCCGGTCGAACTGATCATGCAGGTTGGCTCCGAGGCCGGGTTCGCCATGGTCTTCGCGATGCTGATCGCGGCCATCATCTGGAACCTCGGCACATGGTGGCTCGGCCTTCCGGCGTCGAGTTCGCATACTTTGATCGGGTCGATTATCGGCGTCGGCGTTGCCAATGCGCTCATGCGCGGGCGTGATGGAACCTCGGGGGTCGACTGGAACAAGGCAACCGAAATCGGCTATGCGCTGTTGCTTTCGCCGGCCGTCGGTTTCTTTTGCGCTGCCGGCCTCCTCCTCATTATGAAGTTCTTGATCAGGAAGCCGCAACTCTACGCCGAGCCTAAGGTCACCGGCGCGCCCCCGCTGTGGATTCGCGGACTGCTTATTTTTACTTCTGCCGGGGTCTCTTTCGCGCATGGCTCGAACGACGGACAGAAAGGCATGGGGCTCATCATGCTCATTCTGATCGGCACGGTTCCGACAGCCTATGCCCTGAACCGCGCGCTGCCCGAGAAACAAGTGGAGTCGTTCGTGCAAGCCTCGCTCGCGGCCTCGAAGGTCGTCGAGGACAAGGCAGCGGGCTATGCTGTCCTTGGCGATCCGCGTCCTGCCGTAACCAGCTACGTGACCTCGCATCAGATCAACGAAGGCACCTATCCCTCGCTCGCGGTGCTGATCAGCGACATTGCGAAACAGGTCCAATCTTACAAATCACTCGCCAAGATTCCGGCGGCTATCGTTGGCAATACGCGCAACGATATGTATCTCACCTCCGAGGCGATCCGTTACCTGCAGAAGGACAAGGAAAACGATCTGACGAAGGCGGATAGTGCGATACTTGCCGCCTATAAAAAGGGTCTCGACAGCGCCACGAAATTCATTCCCGACTGGGTAAAGATTTCAGTTGCCCTCGCGCTCGGGCTCGGAACGATGATTGGGTGGAAGCGGATCGTCGTTACCGTCGGCGAAAAGATCGGCAAGCAGCATATGACTTATGGCCAGGGCGCCGCAGCCGAAATTGTCGCAATGGGGACGATCGGCGCCGCCGACAGTTTTGGCCTCCCCGTTTCGACGACGCATGTGCTTTCCTCGGGCGTCGCAGGCACGATGGCGGCGAATGGGTCCGGCGTTCAAATGTCTACCGTGCGCAGTCTTGCGCTGGCATGGGTCCTGACTCTCCCTTGCGCGATCGGCCTCTCGGCGTTTCTCTTTTTTGCGTTCAGCCATCTCTTTTAGGCAGCTGCGCTTGCTCCACAGACGTCAGTTAAAGAGAAATGTCCAAAGTACAGAGAATACCCTTTGGCTTGAATTCGATTTTGGCCGACGCCAACTCGGGTTGTAGAGCACGCTCGATCAAAAGCGTGCCAAAGCCTTGATGTTCCGGCGCTTGAACCGCAGGACCGCCCGATTCCCGCCAGAAAAGAGTTACTCGATCTGAGGGGTTACCCTGAATCCAACTCCAATCGATACGGACACGGCCGGTCGGGCTGGAAAGAGCGCCGAATTTGACGGCATTGGTCGCAAGCTCGTGCAATGCCATAGCAAGGGGCAGTGCTTTATTCGCGGCGAGCCAGACGCTGTCCGGACCGGTGATCAGGAATTGCTGGCTGTTACCTTCTTGGAACGGCTCGATCACGCTGTTCACGACGGCACGTAGCGACGCCCGATTCCAGCTTTCAAGCGTCAGCAGTTCGTGAATCCCTGCGAGTGCCTGCAGCCGCGCCGTAAAGGCCGTACGTTCGTCTTCTGACGAACTCCGTAAGGTCCGCAACGCGATCGCTTGTACGATGGCCAATGTATTTCTGATCCGGTGCCGCATCTCGTTGAGGATCGCGGCAAGCCGCTGCTCTTGCTGTTCGGCCAGCTTGTAATCCGTAATATCGGTCAACAAGTTTGCCGCGCCGAGGAGCTTGCCGGAGGCATCACGGACAGAGAGGCCGGACGCGAGGAATGGCACGCGGCTGCCGTCAGGTCGTTCTGTAACGGCCTCAGTGCGGATGATCTGACCGTCCATCAAACCATGGGCCAAGGGGGCTCGGTCGTGAGGGAGCGGCGTACCATCGGGCGAATAGAGTTTCCACAATTCGTACCAGCGCGGGTCGCCCAAAGCTGGGCGTAAGCCCCAGTGCGCCGCGGCCGCATCATTGTAAAAAATCAGCTGTCCAATGGGATCGGTGGCATAGAGCGCGGTGGGCACTATTTCGAGGATTTCCCGGAAGTGGCCCTCGCCGCGGACTAAAGCGTCAGCTGCCTTGCTGAGGAATGACAGCTGCTGGTCGCGAGAGGAATTCCTGGGCATTCTCTCCCAACCCTCATCGGCAAGAGCATTGGCTGCCTCTTACCTCACTGCTCGTAAATGTCGGCAGGCAATATGCAACTTACTCCTATCTAAACTGGTCGTCGTCAGAAAGTTTTAGCTAACGAGGGCGACGGTTAAGACGACGTTGCCCGATATATTCGATTTGCTGTGAAACTCATGGACCATAACCAACGGTTGCAGCCCCGCTGCAACGGGGCCGCAACGTTGTAGCAAGACGGCGTTGCAACCTATCCTTGAAGCGCCGTTTCCCGCGCGTAATTGGGCGAGACCGGACCGGTTCCAGCCCCTGTTGTTTTGATCGCGTTGGCAATCTCCGCAAGATCTTCCTGCGTGAGCTCAAGCCGCGCCGCTTCGAGCCAGCCATCGACCTGAACAGGGCTGCGGGCCCCAACGATCGCACCTGTCACGCCCGGCCATGCAAGAGTCCATGCGACCGCGACCGCTGCCACCGTGGTCTCGTGACGCTCCGCGATGGGCTTAAGCGCGTCGGCGAGCTTCAAATTGCTTTCCAGTTTAGAACCAGAATAGTCCGCGTTGCGAGAACGCCAATCATCCTTCGGCAAATTGCGGGCGCGCTCAACCGTGAAGCGGCCGGTGAGAAGACCGGACTGCATGGGGCTGTAAACGATGACCCCGGTTTGATGAGCGTGACACCAAGGCAGCTCGGCCTCGGCACTGTCCCGGCGGATCGCCGAGAAGGGCGGTTGAAGCGTATCGACATGCCCGAGGGTCTCCGCCACAGCGAGTTGCTTGGCATTGTGATTGGAAAGGCCGACCGCGCGAACCTTGCCTTCCTTCTTTAGGTCGAGCAGCGTCTGCCAATAGACTTGCAGCGGCGTGCCATCCTCCGCCGGCCAATGCATCTGATAGAGATCGATGCGCTCCACGCCGAGGCGTTTGAGCGAGGCCTCCACCTCCCGCCGAATGCTGGCCGGAGCGCCAACCTGACGGGGAGGGGCTTTCCGGTTGTTTTCATCCCAGACGAGACCGCATTTTGTGAAGACATATGGACGCTGATCGCGGGGAATGTCGGCAAGCGCCTGTCGAACAATTTCTTCTGAGTGACCGAGGCCGTAAATCGCCGCCGTGTCGATCCAGTTGATGCCGGATTCGACCGCATGACGAATGGCGGCAATGGACTCTCCGTCGTTTTGGGCACCCCAGCCAACCGCCCAATCGGGTCCGCCGATCGCCCAGGCGCCGAAGCCGACGCGGGTGATTTCCATGGGAGTGCGGCCGAGCCGAAGGGTTGGCAGGCCCGCGCTGCGCTGAGCATTACGTTTGACCATGAGGGTTCTCCTTGTCTGCCGGCAATATGGTCAACCCTTGATTATCATTCAAATTGATAATATAGATTATATTCATCTTGAATTTCGATGAATAAGGCTCTTTATGGAACTTCGGCAACTCCAGCACTTTGTCGCGGTCGCCGAGGAGAAGCATTTCACCAGGGCCGCCCAGCGCGTAAATATTGTCCAATCCGCGCTTTCCACCTCCATTCGTTTGCTGGAGGCGGAGCGCGACGCCAAGCTGCTGGTCCGCAGCACGCGGCAGGTGCGCCTGACTACGGCTGGGCGGGTGTTTCTCGACAAGGCGAGGGCCGCGCTAGACGCCGTTCAGAACGCTCGCGAGGCCGTCAACGCCCTTCGGGGCCTGCGTTCCGGGACCCTCAGCATCGGCACGGTGCAAAGCCTTCCCGCGTTCCTCGATTTGCCGCCGCTGATCGAAATGTTCCACACCCAATATCCCGACATCGAGGTGCGGTTATCTCAGGGTAGTTCGTCGCATGTTCTCGACAAGGTCAGGAGCGGCCAGCTTGATCTTGCGTTCCTGCCTTTGGGCGAGTCGCCAACAGATGTCGAGACCGAGATGATTGCCTGCGAGGCTCTCGTGGTGGCCTGCGCGCCGGAGCACGCCCTGGCTGGGCGCATCGATGTCCCGTTTGCTGCGCTGAAGGGCGAGTCCTTCGTCGATTTCGAACCGGATTGGGGAACCCGGAAGCTGGCCGACCGCGGATTTAGCGAGGCCGGGATCGAACGCCATATTGCCTTCGAGGTCAGCGACCTCGAGACGCTTTTGGAACTGGTCAGCCGTGGCCTCGGCATCGCCCTTCTTCCCGAGGCCATCGCCGAGGCCCGCCGGCCATCGCTTGGGATCGCTCAACTGGCCGAGCCGGAAATTTGCTGGGAACTGGTCGTTGCCTATTTGGCCGGAGGCAGGGAAGGATCCCCGCCGGCCGATGATGCGCCTAAAGCATTTCTTTCTCTGCTGCATGGCGCAAAGCACTCTCAGGGTACTTCGACGAGCGACGGCCATCGGCATGCCGAGAGATGAGCGAAGCGTGCAGACCCACTCCAACTCAATGCGTCATCATTGACCTTGATGCGATGCCGGTTCGCCAGCGGGGCGGAAACACACTACGCGATGCCAGCCATACCGGGCCACGGCGGTCGTGGCGCCCAAACCCGCAGCCTGGGCCAGGGCTCGTAGATCGGAAAAGGTCTCGGGCCGGTCGTTGTTGAGGATGTGATCGCACAGCGAGCTCTTCTCTTCCGCGTCTAAAGCGTTCCAATCTTGGCGCAGCCAATGGCAATAGCGCTCCACGTAGATCGGCAGGCTTTCGTTCTCTTCCCGCATGACGTCGGTGACCAGCACGATCCCGTCCTTCGCCAGCCTCAGCGCAACGCGGCGGAAAAACTCCCCCTTCTGATCCGCGGATAAATGATGCAGGGCATAGCTGGTATAAACCACATCAAAGCGGCGGGTCTCGGTCCCAAGGGCAGCCAGGACATCGCGGCATTCCAGCTCAACCGCACAACCCAAGGTTTTCAGATTTACCGTGGCCAGAGCCAGGGCTGACTCTGAAAGGTCCACGCCCGTGTAACGTTGAATCTGCATGCGCGCCAGCAGGGGCGCCAAGGTGGCGGCATCTCCGCATCCCAAATCAAGGAATGAAAACGGCCGGTCGGAAAATTGCGCCCGCAAGACACGTTCGATATCGGCCTGGATTTCCCTATGGTGCATATAATTGGCGGAAATCACCTTGCCATAAGTGCGCCAACTATCGAAAAACGCCGTGGCAGAATGTTCTGACATCCGAAAGCCGTTGTGGTTTGAGCCAACCCAAGGCGTCGCCCATAGCACAGATTCTCCACTGTCTCATCCAGCTCTTTATGAATGAGCCGGCAACCATGTTCGAAAGGACAAGATGGAAGTGTCAAATCCCGACGAACGCACGCTCCGGGAAGCGGCCTACGCGAAGGTGACCAAGCGGCTCATTCCCTTGCTGTTTCTTTGCTATTTCATAGCCTATCTCGATCGGGTCAATGTTAGTTTTGCCAAGCTGCAAATGCTCGCCGACCTCAAGCTCAGTGATACGGTTTATGGGCTAGGCGCAGGGATCTTTTTCATCGGCTACTTCATCTTTGAAGTGCCGAGCAATGTCGTCCTGCATCGGATCGGCGCCAGATTTGGGATCGCCCGCATCATGATCAGCTGGGGGCTCATCTCGTCGGCGATGAGCTGGGTGAGCGGATCGACCAGTTTCTATGTGCTTCGGTTCTTGCTTGGAGCCGCCGAAGCCGGGTTTTTCCCCGGGATCATCCTCTATCTCACCTACTGGTATCCGGCCGAGCGGCGCGGCCGCATCACCGCGCTGTTCATGACCGCCGTCGCCGTGTCGGGCGTGCTCGGGAGCGCTATTTCCGGCTGGATCCTGGAATATTTCGATAGCGCGTATGGCTGGGCCGGATGGCAATGGCTCTACCTGCTTGAGGGCATCCCCGCGGTGCTGCTGGGGATTTTCGTACTCGCTTTTCTGGACGATAATATTGCGGATGCGACTTGGCTAAGTGCCCAGGAGAAGAACATTCTTTCCGAAGCCATCGCGCGCGATGCGGGGCACAAGAAGGAGGGTTCAGTCCTTGCAGCGCTGGTCGACCCGCGAGTTCTGGCTAACCGGAGCAATCTATTTCTGCTTCGTCGCAGGGCTATACGGGATCGGCTTCTGGCTGCCGACGATCATCTCGGGAATGGGCGTCAAAAGCGCCTTCGAGGTGGGAGTCCTGACCGCTGTTCCCTACGCGGCCGGCGCCGTCGGCATGGTCTTGGTCGGCAAGAGCGCCGACTATCGTCGCGAACGCCGATGGCACATCGCTGTCCCAGCCGGGCTGGGCGCCGCGGGGCTCATCCTTGGTGTCCTGCTCAAGGATCACACGGCGCTCGCGATGGTCGCCCTTTCGCTGGCGTCCTTGGGTATCCTTACGACCTTGCCGCTTTTCTGGAGCTTGCCAACCGCATTTCTCGTCGGCACCACGGCTGCTGCCGGAATTGCTTTCATCAATTCGATCGGAAATCTTGCAGGGTTTTTGAGCCCGTTCGCAGTGGGCTGGATCAAGGAACTGACCAAAAGCACCGACAGCGGCATGTATCTGATTGCGTCAATGCTTTTTCTGGGAGGCTTCCTGGTGATCGCCTTCCTACCGGCCCGACTTGTGAACCGCTGAAAAAAATAGAAGGCCGGGCTGTATGCGAAGGCGCGGCGGAAAGGCCGCGCCCTCCTTTGCGGCTTAGATTTGTCGTTTACTTGCTCGCCGATTCGGCGCTGCGAAGGGCTTGCGCAGCGTCCAAATGCTTTTGCAGCGTTAAGCCGCGAGCCAACCAGCTTACGTCGGCGGACATATCGCCCAAAGCCGTGCAGCGGATGAAGGGCCTGGAACAAAAAATGCGAACTTGAGTTCAGGTCAAAGACTGGACCATGGCGGGATCGCTCGATGTTTACACTCTGGCTCCTCACCTGCGCTGCGACCTTGAACCCCAACGCTTGTACACCTGCGACTGCAACGGATGTGGTAAGGCGCGCCGCGACCGAGCTGGAATGTACGCATCCGGGCCTCGCTTTTCAGACCGCTGTCGCGGGGGATCCGCGTCAACTCGGGTCGCTCTACCCGAAAGTGGTGTGCAGGCGTGAGTTTGCGGCCATGGAACGCTAAGCCGACCACCCCATGCTCAAGCCTTGCTGTGTGGGGCCGCGTTGGAAATGTCATTTCGCGGTTCTAAGAGTCATCCGCCATTGCCGCTCGGCAATGACCCCTCGCCAGGGGTTGGTCGAGCTGGCGAGAGCATCAGTTGGAAGGAATGCGCATGGAGTATCGCCGCCTGGGACATTCTGGTCTTCGGGTGCCAGCTCTCAGCTTTGGCACCGCGACTTTCGGCGGCGGCAATGATTTCTTCAAGGCCTGGGGCTCGACGGATTCCGCCGCCGCCGCCCGCCTTATCGACATCTGTCTCGATCATGGCGTGGCGATGTTTGATACCGCTGACGTCTACTCGGATGGCTTGGCCGAACAAATTTTGGGACAGGCGATCAAGGGCAAGCGGGATCGATTGCTGATTTCCACGAAAGTGACATTCCCGACCGGCGATGGGCCCAATGATTTCGGTTCCTCGCGTCAGCATCTTTTGAAGGCGATTGACCAATCGCTCAAGCGGCTGGCGGTCGATTACATTGATCTGCTCCAGTTGCATGGGCAGGACAATAATACGCCTGTCGAGGAGACGCTGGCAACGCTCGACCAAATCCTGCGCGAGGGGAAGGTTCGCTACATAGGCTGCTCCAACTTTTCAGGGTGGCATCTGATGAAATCGCTCGCTGTGTCGGACCGCTATGGCTATCCGCGCTATGTGGCCCATCAGGTCTATTACTCGCTGCTCAATCGCGACTATGAATGGGAGCTGATGCCGCTCGGTCGCGATCAAGGAGTTGGGGCTGTGATTTGGAGCCCGCTTGGCTGGGGTAAGCTCACGGGCAAGATCCGCCGGGATCAACCGCCGAAGCCAGGGACGCGCGCGCATGATATCGCGGGGACCGGCCCCCATTACGAGGACGAGCGGCTCTTTCGTATCGTCGATACGCTCGACGCGGTCGCCAAAGAGGCCGGGAAGACCATTCCGCAGGTAGCGCTCAACTGGTTGCTTCAGCAGCCGACCGTCTCGAGCATCATCATCGGTGCGCGCAATGAGGAGCAACTTCTCCAAAACATCGGCGCCTTGGGCTGGAAGCTGACCGGCGAACAGATTGCCAAACTTGATGAGGCCAGCAATGTGCCGGCCTCCTATCCGACTTGGCACCAGCTGGGCTTTCCCATGTTGAACGAACCTCGTTGACACGGCCCAGGCTAATCTGCCAACGGCCTCATTTGGTGATGATCACTTGGAGATATTCGCCGGGGACGACCAGCGTCCCATCCTCCGCGGCATTGAATTTGTCGAGTAAGGCATAGAGATCGGCCTCAAGCGCATTGCGTGCCTCGGGATCGAGCGCCGCGAAGGTCTTCACAATGGGGCCGTAACAATTGCGGAAGATTTCCACCCAATGCTGAGGCGACTTGTAGCGGAAGATAAAATTCTTGTTCTCCACGGCAATCGTCGGCTCCCGTCCGAACAGAGCATCAAGATGCGGCTTGCTGCCCCATAGCGCCGGCGATCGCATGCCGGGAGCCGGCGGAACATATTTGCCTATGGTTTTAAATAAATTGCCGATGAAGCTGTCCGGCGTCCAATTGGCCATTCCGATTTTTCCGCCGGGGTGGCAAACACGGCTCAGTTCATGTGCGGCCTGCTCGTGATTTGGCGTGAACATCACGCCGAAGGTGGAGAGGACCACATCGAAGCTGGCATCTTCGAAGGGAAGGGCTTCCGCATCGGCTTCCTGGAAGGTCACCGGCAGGCGCTCGGCCGCGGCACGCTTGCGCCCACTGTCAAGCAGCGCGCGGACGTAGTCCGTCGAGACGACATCGGCGAAGCGGCGGGCGGCGGCGAGTGTTGCATTGCCATTGCCGGCGGCGACATCGAGAACGCGCTGGTTGCTGCGGAGATCGACGGCCTCGCAAAGCATTTCGCCGACGATCTGCAGCGTCGTGCCCACGATGGCGTAGTCCCCGGAGCTCCAGGCGGCCTGCTGGCGGCTCTTGATCGTGGAGAAATCAATGCGAGCAGGGATGGCTGTTTGAAGGCTCATTGTTCTTCCCTTCCTTACGTGTTGAGATGTGCGAGGGCTCGAACCGAGCAGTTCTGGTTCGCCTCTTTCTTGATGTGCCGTCGGCTCGCTAGTTCGACAGTTCAGGCTGCGGCGCTGGCCTCGGCCGGGTCGTCGCGGATAAGGACGGTTGTGACGACCGGGAAAATCTGGTCGGCCGGCATGCCAACACGTCGGGCATGCTCACGGATCGAATTCAGGGTCTTGCGCCTGGTAGATGCAGAATGTTCCGAGCCGGCCGTCCGGCTCATTGACTACATAGCTGCGGATCCAGCGGACGCGGTCGGGCATTTCCTCGTTCCCGACCTTGGCCGATTTGGCACCTGCGGCTTCGAGTTCCTGCAAGTTCGCCCATGCGCTTGGGCGGCGAATAACATAGAGATCCATATCTTTCTCCCGATTTGGAGGTCGCATCCTAGACATTGACGTGGTGAGCGCGAATGATTGGCCGTCCGTATTGCTTGACGGAGCGTCGGAAATTCTGACGTCTCTTGATCAGGGCGACCTAATCACATGCTCGGGCGTCGGGCGGAGACCGAATGGCAGCTGACGCGCTCTCTGATGTTTTGAAAACGGTGCGGCTGACCGGCGCGACCTATTTTGACGTGGTGGCCAAGGCACCGTGGGTTGCGGAATCACCGCCGCGGGAAATGATCCTGCCGAAAATCCTGCCGGGCGCCGAGCATTTGATCGCCTATCATGTGGTGACCGAAGGCCGCTGCTTCGCCAATATCGTCGGCGAAGCGCCGGTCGAGGTCGCAGCCGGCGAAGTCATCGTCTTCACCAAGGGCGATCCGCATGTTTTGGCGAGCAATCCCGGCATGCGCGCCGTCCCAGCTGCACCGGGAGCGTTGGACGTTGCGACGGGCAGCCAATTGCCGTTCTTCATCAATTACGGCGGCGATGGACCGACTTCCGCCAAGTTAGTGTGCGGCTTCCTTGCCTGCGATGCCCAGCCGTTCAATCCGCTTCTCGACAACTTGCCCCCGGTCATCAAGGTCGGAGACCCTCAGGGCAGCGATGCAGGCTGGCTTGGCCAGCTCATCCGTCTGGCGATGACGGAGTCCGCGGACAAGCGCGCCGGCGGCGAAAGTGTCCTCGCCAGACTGAGCGAGTTGATGTTCATCGAGGTGGTTCGCCGCTATCTGGAGGTCCTGCTGCCGGAACAGACGGGGTGGCTTGCCGGTTTGCGCGATCCCTTTGTTGGCAAGGCTTTGTCCTTGTTGCACGCGGGCCCGGCGCGCGACTGGACGATCGAGGACCTCGCCAAAGGCGCTGGCCTCTCCCGCTCGGTGCTGGCCGAACGTTTCGCCGACTTCGTTGGGATGCCGCCGATGCATTATCTCTCAAAATGGCGGATGCAAATTGCTTCGGGGCTTCTGAGCGACGGCGGCCTCAATATCGCCACGGTGGCCGCCGAAGTCGGCTACGGATCCGAGGCAGCGTTCAGCCGTGCGTTCAAGAAAATGGTGGGGGTTTCGCCCTCGGCTTGGCGACGACACCTCGGACAGACTGCCGAACCTAGATCACGATGATTTTGGATTGACTCAATCCAAAATCATGAACGTGATCGATTCCAAATGCTAAGAGCGGGATGCCGGGCGGAAAACCGGTTTCCACTTTTCCTCATCCCGCCCTAGTACAATCCGCCGGTGCCGGTTCCGACCAGGCGGTCCGTGTCGTGATCGACCGTTTGCGCCCGCGGCGTCGCATCGCCGGCGGCATAGGAATCCGGCGGCGCGGTGCCGGGCTTGAAGGCTTCTTGAATCGCGCCCGCGGTGCTCGCGCTCGTCCGCATTCCGGTCTTCGCGTTGACCCAGATCAGCTTGATGCCAGGCGGCGCCCGGAACGGAATGTCGGGCTTTGCCGGCAAGTGCCATCTTCATGAAGTCGCGGAAGATCGGCGCCGTATAATGCGCCGCTTGGGCCGAATCCCCGAGCGAGCGCGGCTGATCATAGCCCATGAAGACGCCGACCGCGAGATCCGGCGAAAAGCCGATGAACCAGAGATCCTTGGCTTCGTTGGTTGTTCCGGTCTTGCCGGCGAGGTGCTTGCCGACATCCTTGATCGACTGACCGGTGCCGCGCTGGATGACGCCTTCCATGATCGAGGTGATCTGATAGGCGGTGAGCGGATCGAGCACTTGCTCGCGTTTGTCGATCAGTTTGGGCTCTTCTTGATTTTGCCAAGCCGGTGCATCGCAGCCTTCGCAGATGCGCTCGTCATGCCGGTAGATCGTATGGCCCCAGCGGTCCTGGATGCGGTCGATCAAGGTTTCCTTGATTCGTCTTGCCGCCATTGGCGAGCATCGAATAGGCGGTGGTCAGACGCATCAAGGTCGTTTCACCCGACGCCAAGCGAATTCGCGAGGTAGGGCGGCAGATCGTCATAGATACCGAAGCGCTTCGCATATTCGGCGATGAGCGGCATGCCGACATCGCGGGCGAGCCGCACCGTCATCTGATTGATCGAATGCTCGACGCCATAGCGCAAAGTGTGCGGACCGCCTGACGTGCCTTCGAAATTTTCCGGTCGCCACACGCCGAGACCTGGGCCCTTGATCGATTTCGATCGGAGCGTCGAGAATGATAGAAGAGGGCGTATAACCATTGTCGAGCGCCGTTGCATAGACGAAAGGCTTGAACGAAGAACCCGGCTGGCGCATGCGCCTGCGTCGCGCGATTGAACTCGGATTGGTCGAAGGAAAACCCGCCGACCATCGCGAACACGCGTCCGGTGTAGGGGTCCATCACAATGATCGCGCCGCTGACTTCCGGAATTTGGCGCAGCCGGTACTGTTGCGGCTTCCCATCGATCGGCTCGACATAAATGACGTCGCCCGGCCCAAGCGAGGCCCGCGATGCCGGTGCCTCTTGTCCAATGCAGCCCCGTCGTAGTGGAGAGCGTGCCCGATTCCCGTTCGCGCTCGATCTCGCCGGATTTTTCACGGCGCGGCTGCAAACCGATCCGTGCGCCGGCGTCATTGGCCTCGAGCACGACGGCAAGCCGCCACGGCGCGACATCGCCCAAGGCCGGAACGTCGGCGAG
Organism: uncultured Alphaproteobacteria bacterium; assembly: GCA_963785995.1. Classification (GTDB taxonomy): domain Bacteria; phylum Pseudomonadota; class Alphaproteobacteria; order Rhizobiales; family Beijerinckiaceae; genus Methylocapsa. The sequence goes on along the minus strand of CAWAXL010000033.1, from coordinate 17,401 downwards.
CGGAATCCCCCAATCCTGACTGATGTCGATATGGCGCATGGGACCACGGAAGCCATGCGCCTCGTCGTAGCGGACAAGACCATCGACCAGGGCGCGTCTTGCCATCAGCTGCATTTTGGGATCGAGCGTGCTGCGAACCGAAAGGCCGCCTTCGTAAAGCTTCTTTTCGCCGTAACGATCGCTGAGTTCCCGGCGGACTTCCTCGGCGAAAAAGCCGGCGGCGAAAGCATTTGGCGAGAGAACCCGCGGATTGACGCCAAGCGGCTCGGCCTTGGCCTTTTCGCCGTCCTGGCGGGAGACATAGCCGTTCTCGACCATGCGGTCGATCACCCAATTGCGCCGTTCGATCGCCCGTTCGCGCTTCAGGAACGGATGATAATTGTTCGGGGCCTTCGGCAAGGCGGCGAGATAGGCGGCTTGCGCGATGGTCAGTTCATGCACCGATTTGCCATAGTAATTCAGTGCCGCGGCGGCGACGCCATAATTGCCGAGTCCAAGATAGATTTCGTTGAGATAAAGCTCGAGAATCTTCTCCTTGGAATAGGCGCCCTCGATCCGGAAGGAGAGAAGCGCCTCCCGGATCTTGCGCTCGAAGGACCGCTCATTCGTCAACAGAAAATTCTTGGCGACCTGCTGGGTGATGGTCGAGGCGCCCTGGACATGTTTGTCGCCTTGCAGCAAGCACGAAGACAGCGCGCAGGATGCCCTCGGGATCGATGCCGGCATGGCTGTAGAAATTCTTGTCCTCGGCGGAGATGAACGCTTCCTTGACGAGGGCGGGGATGGCGGCGCTCGGCAGATAAAGACGCCGCTCGCGCGCATATTCGGCGATGAGCGATCCGTCGCTGGCATGAACGCGCGTCATCACCGGCGGTTCGTAATCCTTGAGGGTCGTATAATCCGGCAGATCCCGTTCGAATTTCCAGACGAGAATCCCGCCGACGCATGCCCCAATCGATGAACAAGATCGTGCCAGTCGCGAAGATGAAACCGAGAAAACGGGTAATCTGCCGCATGCAATCAAGCCTTTTGAATTCCGGAAGCTCTTACCGGCCGAAATCAGTAAAAAACAGCGGTCTCAAATGTTACCAACGCGTCAATAAAATCGCGGTCGGTCATTTGTAAGGCCACGACAGCCAAAATATTTGGACATTCAGCCTCTAGGCATTCTCCGTGCGGCGCTTTTGTGTTGAAAATTTGTCGAGCGAACACTTGTTGCACTCAGCCCGCCTCAAGAATTATTGAACGAAGGCGTCACAGCAATAAATTGGCCTGATGCCGGCGGCTCGCAAGGGAGCGCGTAAAATACAGCTTGACTGCTGTTTGTTTTCACACGCTGCCAAACATTCAGCGGCAGGAAAAAGGTCAGTGGAGCGTCTGGCCGTCCGGTATTTTTGCGGCCTGCGCCTGATCGGAATTGGCCTTGGTCACCGAAGTGCCGGTTTCACGGGCCGAGAAGAAGGCTTTGACCGCTTCAGCGACTTTCGAGGACGTTTTTTCGCGCCATTCCACGGAATTCAGCGCCAGGCCGTCCTTCTGATTGGAAAGATATCCAAGTTCCAAGAGCACCGAAGGGACGTCTGGCGCCTTCAAAACGCGAAATCCGGCGGAGCGCTGCGGGTTCTTGTTGAGCCGAGCCGCGACACGCCAATAATTCACCAAGGTATGCGCAAAGAAATGGCTGTAGGCGCGGGTTTCCCGCCGCGTCAAATCGAACAAAATATCGGATACCTCGCCGGCACTCCTCGGTCTTGTCCAAGCCGGCCACGGCGTCGGATTCATTTTCTTTCTCGGCGACGCGGGCGGCTTCGGCGTCCGAGGCGCGGTCGGAGACTGTATAAACGGTCGCGCCCGCGACATCCGCCTCGGACAATGTATCGGCGTGGATCGACAGGAAGAGCGCGGCGTTGCGTTCGCGGGCCATTTTGACGCGTTCGGAGAGGGTAACAAAACTGTCGCCGTCACGGGTCAAGACGACGGTCACATGGCCGTCGGCTTCGAGCTTTGCCGCAAGCGATTTTGCGAAATCGAACACCAGCTCCTTTTCCACCAAACCTTTGACTCTGGCGCCGCGGTCGATGCCGCCATGGCCCGGATCGATCACGATGACCGGCTTTGCCGACGCCGGTTCAGAATTTGGGGTCGCATTGCTTTGAGCCAGTGCCGCCAATTTTGCTCGCGCTTCTTGGACGGCGTTCCGGAAATTCGCTCGATCGGTTTTCGCCAGCTCGATGACGAGGCGGGAATGGTCGTCCGTCTGGCTTTTTTCGCAGGACGCCCGGACCACCAGCGCAGGGGCGCTAAGATCAATGACGATGCGGGACTTCCCCGGGGCAAGCTGCCCGAAGCGGAAAGAGGCGACGAGATCAGCTCGCCGCGGCGAGGAGTTTGCCGGCTTACCCATGTCGGGATCGATCGCAAAATCGATCTGGGGAAGATCGATGATGACCCGATCGGGATTGGCGAGAACAAAAGCCTCGGCCTTCGCTTCCGCCGTAAGATCGAAAACGAGCTTGGCCTTGTCGGCGCCTTGGTCGATCCTTGCCGCCCCAGCCACGGGGTGCTTTTGTTCGCTTTCTGCGGAGGCGGATGCCAGAGCCAGCGTCAGCCAAGCGGCGGCAAGGGCCGTTTTCCCGAGGACGACCCAAAGGCCCTTCGGAATGGCCGCTTTGCGAAAAAAACCGCGCTCCGCTGACATGGATGTTTACTTTCGTCCCCTTGAGCCGCCTCTGAACCGCCCGAGATCGCGGATTTCCCCTGCAGAGACATGTTGATGACGCTTGAACGCTGCTGTCTGTCTTTGGATCAACGAAGTTAACAAGATATGATTATGTCAGAAATTCACCTCAAACGCTGCCGCATCCCGGACACAGTTTCAGGCAAAACTTGCCAAATGGCTCACAAACCTCATATAAAAGATAATTCTTTATGCGCGCTTGAAGATTTCTTGTCCTCCGGCGCCTTTATAGGATTTTACGTTTCCCGAGCTTATTTTCACATAAAGGTTTTGGTAATTTCTATTTCAGGTGCGCGCGTCGCGATTGGGCGGCTGGAGCGGATTGGGTTCGACCGCTACGAAAACCAGAGCTTTACGGGACTGATGACGGCCTGGACTCATTTTTGGATGGCTTCCTTATTAGGGGCGCCGTTCCGGATAGGTAACAAGGGCATGGTCCGTCCCGCAACGAGTCTTTCAGCGGTGGTTAAGCACAATGCTTTCGGTAGGCGCCCGGACGGGGGCTCGTCCCTCCCTGAGGCTTTCGCCAGCCGCGCTTCTTTAAAGAGTATGATTTCCAAGTTCCCGCGTCATCACTGCCGCCCCGGCTCAGGCCGCCCGACTAGCCGTGCGGCTGTTGCGGGGCTGCCCGTTGGCAGCTCTCGCTGTCATTCCGATTTTTTCTCACCTCACTCCCCCTTCCAACCACTGCGTGATGCGCCCGCGTGCCTGCAGAGCCGAACCCTTGAAGTCCGGCTTGCGGACTTTGGCTGGTGGCCCCGGCCGTTCGTGCGTCGCGCCCAAACGAGTTTCACATGCCCAACAAAATGCTCATCGATTCATCTCACCCCGAAGAAACAAGGGTTGTCGTCCTTCGCGGTAACCGGGTTGAAGAATTCGATTTCGAATCTGCCAGCAAAAAGCAACTTCGCGGAAATATCTATCTCGCCAAAGTCATGAGGGTTGAGCCCTCGCTGCAGGCCGCATTCGTCGACTACGGCGGCAATCGACATGGTTTTCTCGCGTTCTCGGAAATCCATCCCGATTATTACCAAATTCCCGTCGCCGATCGACAGGTTCTCCTGGAGGAAGAGGCGAGGGCTCAACGCGACGAGGAAGACGACACCTCCCGCTCGCAGCGCCGCAGCCGCCGTTTCAGACGCGGCGATCGCGAGGGTCAGCGGGCCGAGAAACGCCGCGGCGACGATGAAACCTTGTCCGAGCCCTACGTCGGAACCGATAACGCCGCCCGCCCGGAGACGGAAAGCGAACAATCGAATTCATCGGCGTTTGAGGGCGAGCCTCGGGGCGAGGTTTTCTCCGAAAATCAATCTGAAAATCAACCCGAAACTGCGTCGTCCGGATCCGTCGAGGTTGAACAAGAGTTTCCCACGTCTGCGCGGCAGACCTCCTTTGACGAGGAAGCCACGCCGACCACTGAATTAGCGCAAGGCGACGGATTTGCCGCGAGCAGCTCGGCGGAAGACAACGAAGCTCCCCTCGGAGCGGCCGCGGACGAAAGCGCAGAGAGGAGATCGGAAGAGGCCGAGACCCAGTCGCGCGAACGCCGGGTTTCCGACGATGACGACGGGGATGGGGAAGACTCCGGCGAGGATGGCGCGGGCGAAATCGAACAGCTCGGCGGCGATGCCATGGAGGAGGTGCCGGTCCATCAATATCGCCACCGCAAGCAGTACAAAATCCAGGAAGTCATCAAGCGCCGCCAAGTTCTGCTCATCCAAGTCGTGAAGGAGGAGCGCGGAAATAAGGGCGCGGCGCTCACAACCTATTTGTCGCTGGCGGGACGCTATTCGGTGCTGATGCCGAATACGGCGCGGGGCGGCGGCATCTCGCGGAAGATCACCGATTCCGGCGATCGTCAGCGGCTGAAATCCATTGCTCAGGAGCTTGAGGTGCCAGAAGGCATGGGCGTGATCGTGCGCACCGCCGGCGCCGCGCGGACCAAGGCTGAAGTCAAGCGCGATTTCGAATATCTGCTTCGGATGTGGGAGACGGTGCGCGAGACCACCTTGCAATCCACCGCTCCGACACTGGTTTATGAAGAGGGTTCGCTGATCAAGCGATCCATCCGCGATCTCTACAACAAGGACATCGATGAAATCGTGGTCGCCGGCGATAACGGCTACCGCGAGGCCAAGGAATTCATGCGCTTGCTGATGCCGAGCCATGCCAAGACCGTTCAGCCTTATCGCGACCCGCAACCGATGTTCGCAAAGTCCGGCGTCGAGGCGCAACTGGACGCCATGTTCTCCAACCAGGTGACCTTGAAGTCCGGCGGCTACATCGTCATCAATCAAACCGAGGCGCTGGTTGCGATCGACGTCAACTCGGGACGGTCCACGCGCGAACATAACATCGAGGACACCGCGCTGCGGACGAACCTCGAAGCGGCCGACGAGATCAGCCGCCAACTGCGGCTGCGCGATTTCGCCGGCCTCATCGTCATCGATTTCATCGATATGGAGGAGAACCGGAACAATCGCACCGTTGAGCGCCGCCTGAAGGACGCGCTCAAGAATGACCGGGCGCGTATTCAGGTTGGCCGGATGTCGCATTTCGGTCTCTTGGAAATGTCGCGCCAACGCATGCGCACCGGCGTCATCGAGGGCTCGACGGTCGCCTGTCCGCATTGCGCCGGAGCCGGCATGGTTCGCTCGACTTCTTCGATCGCCCTGCATGTCCTGCGGGTTCTGGAGGATTCCCTGATCAAGAGTTCGAGCCACGACATCATTGTCAAAACCAGAACCGTCGTCGCGCTCTACATCCTCAATCAGAAGCGCGCTCATTTGCGCGAATTGGAAAAACGGTTCGGCGTATCGGTGACAATCGCCGCCGATGACACGCTCACGGGCGCGAACTATTACACGCTGGAACGCGGTGAGCTGGCAGTCGCCAAGGAGATGCTTGTCTCCGCCGCGCCAAGCGAGGCACAGCGGCCCATGATCCCTGTCGCCGCAGAGAGCGAGGACGAGGTCGAAGCATCGGCTGATGTCGCTAGCGAGGGGCCGGAGACGGGTGGCGAGCGTCGCGACGGTGAAAACGAGTCCGATGTCCGGCAAAGGCGCAGGCGCAGGCGCAGGCGTGGCCGGGGGGGCGATCGCGAAGTCTCGGGAATCGCCGCGAACGCGCCGCAGCCTCCCGACGATGCCCTGGAAGTCATGGCCAATATGGGAGGGCTCGCAACTCCGGGAGTCGCAGCCGAAATTGAGGTGGAGGGCGAAGACTTGCCGCCTGCAACGGACGATGACCGTGAGGCGCGCCATCAAGGCGGGCGTCGGCGCTCTCGGCGCGGCGGGCGCGGGCCACGCGAAGCATCCCGCAGTGGCGAAGCCGAGGCAGGAGCGCCGGCATTGGCGTTCTCGTCCGAATCGGACGCCGCGATGACGGGTGCCGAACCAAATGCGGAAGGAGACGAGACGCCGCCCGCAAGACCACGGCCCGATCGTCGGGGACCACGGACACGCGGCCCACGTTTTGTTCAAGAGATTGCGGCGACGCCCGAATCTCAGTTTGAGCCGCACGCCGTTGCGATTGCCGAACCGCAAGGCCGGGAATCCGCGATAGCTGTTTCCGCCGGAGAGGAGTCAATGACGCCTTTCGGGGAAACCGCTCGCGGTTCCGAGAACGCTTCGACGCAGGAACACGAAGTGGCGCTCGCAACTGGCGAGCCTTCGCCGCGCGTGAAAAACTCATCGCAGCAAGAGGATCCGTCCCGGCCGAAACGTTCTGGCTGGTGGCAGCGGGCCAGAGCAAGCTGGCGCGGTTAACCGCCAGCACGCACTTCCGATCCAGGTAGAGACGGTCCTTTCGTAAGGATTGCTCTACCTGGATTCAAGCTGTCCCTTTAAAGTCCTCAAGCCCGTGGAATAGGTTTCCGAGACAAGGCTTTTGGCCTTGGCTGCGGGGCCAATCGGTTTGTAAGAGCTTATCCAGACAATGTTGACCTTGCCGCTGTCGATGGGCAGAACCCGAATTGTTGAGGTGTAGTTCTCGACGGGCAGGGGACTTTGCAAATTTCGGTAGCTATAGGCGTGGGTCTGATCGTTCCAGTAGGTCGCTTGCTCGACGAACTTCCCGCCCTCCTTGGTGGTGAGAATACGGACGTCGGCGGTGATGGCGTTTTGAAATTCGCACGAGGCGATCGAGGGATGCCAATTTTTGATTCCGCAAAAATCGCCGATGGCGGACCAGGCCTTGTCGGGCGTGGTATTGATCTCGAATTCTTTCCATGACTTGATCCGCCGAAACAGCGTTCGCGGAAGCAAGTAAGAAAAACGCGGTTAGCGCCCAACATCTTCGCATCGTGCCGTTCCTGATCCCGCGCGCGAGACCTTCCATCATCGCTTTTCAGCGCAGCCATAACCTCAGCCGCTGAATTGCCTCGACGATATCATTTTCGGGTCCGGCAAAGGATAGTCGGATGGTCGACTTGCCGGCAAGCCTGTCGAAATCGAGACCGGGCGTCGTCGCGACGCCGGTTGCTTCGAGCATTCTGTCGCAAAAATCGAGGGAGTTGTCGCTGAAGCGTGAAATGTCGATGTAGAGATAAAACGCGCCGTCGGCGGGAAGAAAATCACTCAGTCCAACGCCGGGCAATTCGTTGATGAGGACAGCGCGGTTGCGCGCATAGCCCGCAAGAATATCTTGCAATTCCGCTTGCGCATCGAAAACAGCCTCGGCTCCGACTTGACTTAAGAACGGGACGGAGACTGCCAAGCTTTGTTGCAAACGCTCGATCGGGCGCACCAGATGTTCGGGCAGGACCAGCCAGCCGATGCGCCAGCCGGTCATGCAAAAATATTTGGAGAAGGAATTGGCGACAATCGCTTCGGATGAAAATTTCAGCGCTGTTTCAGCGGGTTCGCCATAGGTCAGGCCGTGATACACCTCATCGGAAATGAAGGTAATCCCGAGCTGCTCGCAGGTCTCGCAAATGTCCCGCAACTGCTGTTGGTTCATCATAATCCCGGTCGGATTGGCCGGGCTCATTAGCAAGAGCCCGTCGAGCTTTTTCCGCGCCTGGGCGGCCTCGATCATCGCGGGCGTGACACTGAAACGAGTCGCTTGGGTGGTTTCGATCATGACCGGCTCGATACCAAACGCCTCGAGGATGTTGCGATAGGCGGGATAGCCGGGCGCTGCGATCGCGACCCGCGCGCCCGGATCGAAGAGCGCTAAAAATGCCAGGGCAAAACCGCCCGACGAACCGATGGTCACGGCGATTCGTTCGGGCCCGATCGCCACCCCATAGGTGTCGCTATAGTAGCGGGCGATGCGGGCGCGAAGGCTGGGTCTGCCGAGCGCTTCGGTATAGCCAATGCGGCGCCCATCGAGAACGGCCATGGCGGCTTCACGCACCGCGCGCGGCGGCGGCGCTGCGGGCTCGCCAATTTCGAGGTGGATAATATCATGGCCCTCGCGCTCTCGGCGGGTGGCTTTGGCCAGAACATCCAACGCCATGAAGGGCGCGACGTTCGATCTAAGGGACAAGGGCGCCTTCGAGTGGGGCGGAGCTGCGGGGCCTGTATCCTTTTTCATGGTTTATCCCAACGCCTTGCGCCAAAACGCGGCCTCATTGCGAAGCTCCAGGAGTTTTACGTGGCTAGCCAAAGCTGTTTTGCGTTCAAGCTAACGTGAATTCAGCATCAAGGCCAATTTTCAACATGATCCCTCGGCAATGGAAGCGACTTTAATTCCTAAAAAATCGTGGTTCGAGCGACGCCTGTGGGTTTCGCGACGTTTCCATAGACGTTGGCATTGCTCTATGATGGTACCCTAGGCAGGAGGATGATTCATGTTTCGGCAAAGCCCTTTTTCAAGTCCCGTAGTATTTGACTCTGACGTAAGCCATTCGTGTTATCGCCGCTTGTTCCGAGCCGGTTGGGCGGTTCTGGCTTTTGCCGGTCTCGCGCTCGCCTTCACACCAGCGCGTGCGGAAGGATTTTCAGCCAGCCAAAAAGCCGAGATAGAATCCATCATCAAGGATTATCTCTTGCAAAAGCCCGAAGTCCTGCGTGAAGCGATCGGCGTGCTTGAGGCCCGCGAGAAGGAAGCGGAGTCCAAGGCGCGCGCGGATATTGTGTCGGATCCCGCGAGCAAGCTGTTCAGCTCAGCCAATCAAGCCGTGGTCGGCAACCCAAACGGCAAAGTCACCCTCATCGAATTTTTCGATTACAATTGCGGCTACTGCAAGCGCGCCTTGGGCGATCTCGTTCACCTGATGAAGGATCACCCCGACCTCCGGGTTGTTCTGCGCGATCTTCCGATCTTGTCTCCTGGCTCGCTTGAGGCGGCACGGATCGCGAATGCTTTCCGGGTTCAATTCCCCGGCGACAAATTCTGGGCGTTTCATCAAAAACTACTTGCTGCGCGCGGTCCGGTGGGCAAGGCGGAAGCGCTGGCCGTCGCCAAGGATTTGGGCGCCGATATGGACAAGCTCGCGAAGGATTCGGCGCAGCCCGAAATCGTGGTCGGCATCGAGGAGTCGGAGAAACTCGCCAAGTCGCTACAGATCAACGGCACGCCAACCTATGTGATCGGCGAGGACGTCATCGTGGGCGCCGTCGGCTATGACGAATTGCAGACAAAGGTCGTCAACATGAAGAAATGCGGCAAGGTCGCCTGTTCATGACCCCGCAAACGTCGAGAGGGATCACGCGGCTTTCGCCTTCAGCGCCATGGCTGCCGCCGCGTAGCCGCCTCGGGCTCCATCGATAAAATGGACGTGGTTGCTGTTGGTGGGGGAGGGCGTAAAGCAGGTCATCACCGCAGCATCCTGGCGGTGCAACCCGTAGCGGACCGTTCCCGCCGCGGCCGCGGCCTCAAGCCGCTTTTCGATCGCGTCGGCAAGCTCAGGCGTGCAATCGAGGATCATGCGCAAGCCGTCCGCAAATTTCCGGAAATCGGAATTTTCAACGACTTGTTGCAGATAGATTGCAGGCACGAAACTCCCGACGCGGATCTTTAAATTCAAAATGAGGTAGTAGAGAAACGTCCGCGCGAGAACGAGGCCACGCCGAAAGAATAAAGGCGTGCGAACTCTGCGCACGGTTCGCGCCTCCAGTTCAACTCCGGCCGAGGGCCATCGTAGCCGGGGCCCCGCCGGCGGGACGGGCTTCGACATATCCGGGCTCTTGGCGATGACCGCGACCACATCTTCGATCACGGCTCGAAAGGCGGCGGTCTCCGCGTCCGCGCCGGGCACGATCAGCAGCGACAGCACTAGACCGCGCGCCGCAGGCATCTCCTCGAAGCGGCACGATAGTCCTGTCGAGATCCGGACGAATAGTTGGCGACGCGGGAACCACCGCGAACTCGCCCCGCCGCATGGCAGCTTCGGCCCATTCCAATCCGCCGCCCGAGAACATCGCATAGGAAATATTGGGGGAGGGGGCGAAACGGGCCACGCGCACATCCAAGCCCTGCGCGCGCACGATAGCAAGGGGCACCAGCGCCACGCGCATGACAAGGCTAAGATCGCTCTTCACCCAGGCCGCGGTCGCGGCAAGTGCGTCGCGGGCCTTTGCAATGTCGTGGGGCGGCACGGCGAAAGTCGCCCCATCGCCGGCGAAAACATAGGGAAACTCGCGGCCGTCGAGGGCATTCTTGAGCGCGGCGATGACCGCGGCGCCGGCCATGTTCACGGCCTTATAGTGGTTCTCGCGAATGGCCTTTGTCGATTGCACAATGTCGGCGATGCCGATTGCCCAGCCATCCGGTAAGGCTTGATAGAGGGCCGGCTCCATCAGCCTGCCGAAACCCTCGAAGACGGGAATGTTCTCATAGAAAGGATCGTTGTCGGTGCCTTCGGTCATGGCCGCAAGCCGCTGGCATGTGCGGAGCTGAGGGCTCCGCAAGCTTGGAAACATGGAGAAGAACCGGCGATCGTCAAGGAATTCCCTCCGGTAGTGATCAGTAAATCGTGCGCTAGGGCGCTTCCCGATCAGATGGAATCATCTGATCGAAAAGGAATCGCTCAAGTTCAACGAGTTGGAGCATGTTCTGATCGAAAAAGTCGGTCAACTTTTTCGGAACATGCTCTAGCCTCGGAATGCCAAGCGTTGCATCTAATTTTACTGCGTCATAAATGCAATCGGGTTGCAGGTGGTCGGGGCGTCGACTGACAGCATGGACATCGCGCGAGGGATTTCGCGAGCGCGACGGTGAGGCGTTTTCTGATCGTCGCGATCGAGTTTTCGACGTGACGTTCGGGACGGATCGGCGGCGCCTCGGGATCGATAACCGTCGGGTAGGCGAGGCATCGTGCGCCGCCGGGAGGCTGAGGGGGGAATCGCGTCCCGTTCCGAGATCGAAGAATCCGTAAGCGGCGATGCAGAGCGTGGCATGATGGTGAAAGCCACGCCAACCTCGACCTTCGTAATGGCTCAAGCCGAGTTCACCTTTGAGCTCTTCGTAATCACGTTCGATGCGCCAGCGCAGTTTGGCATAATCGACGAGTGTGGCGAGGGGCGTGTCCTCGGGCAAGGTCGAAAGCCAGTATTTTGTGGGAGCCGCCTCTCCCTTCGGCCATTCGACGAGCAGCCATTCGACCGGATGCGGTGTGGTTCGCTTGTAGTCCCGCGCGGCGAGGTGCACGCGAACGGCGGCGAAGCGGGAAGCAAGCGGCGCGTTCGATCCCTCCCGCCAGGTAACGCTACGCCATGCCTTTTTGCCTAAGCTCAGAGCCAAGTCTTTGACCGAGACAGGCTTGTGTTGGTCGTCGCGCTGCACGTTGCAAGGGCGCCGGCCGCGGCCACTCCACGGCTTGGGAGGCAAAGGCGCTTGACCTGGCGGCCACACGCTGGGCGTCGATTGGATGCCGACGACATAGGGCAGGTTCAGAGCACTGACACCGGCACGGAAGTCACTGTTTGCACCATAGCCCGCATCGGCCAAGACGATACCGGGAGCAACACCCTCCGCGTGGGCTGCGCGGATCTGATCGAGCGCAATCTGCGGCTTGGTTTTGAACCTGATATCCTTCGGCACATGCGTCTCTTTCCGCCGTGCCGCATCATTTGCCCATGTCTCCGGCAGATAGAGCCGGTAAGCGATCGGTAGGCTCGCTGAATGATTGGCGATCGACAACGTAACCGCGACTTGACAATTGTCCTGTTTGCCGAGCCGCCCACAATATTGTCGCGCGACGCCGACCGAATGCGTACCCTTCTTCGTAAAACCGGTGTCATCGACGATCCAGGCTTCGATCCGCCCTTGTCGTTCGATGCTAGGCAAAACCAGCTCGCGGATCTTTTGCAAGACGGCCTCGTCCGACCAGGACGCCTGGCCGACCAGATGTAAAAGCGATTGATGTTTGGCCGAAACTCGCGCCGGCGCCACGACCGCCGCCATCGGCTCGACGCTCTTGCGTTCGCCCGGCATCAGCAGGCCAACGCAATAATCATTCAAGGGCTCGGCGCGATCGGCGTGGCCGATGACTTCGACGAGAGATTCGACATAGGACGCAAAACGCGCTTGGCTGGCTCGCCCGGAAAGATCCATATCAACGACCCTTTGTCGGTCAACGAATCACCAAATTACCAGATCAGCGACCAAAGCGAATCCCATCAAATTTCATGACTCAGTAGAACTAACTCGGACGCCAAGCGGGACTAAGAAGCTGTTCTTGCCTTTGATTGGCCAAAGCTTTGCCCTTTTCAGGGTGCTGATGGCCTCAACTTCAACCCGTGGAGTCCTCATGCGCCTAAAACTATCTCTCGTGGCGATCCTGATAGCCGGAGCCGCCTTTGCCCAGCCAGCGTCACCGCAAGACGATATCGATAATGAGGGCCAAGGCGATGAGACCCCGTCCACGCAATGCATCATTGAGGCGCCCCAGCCAGATGTCGGACCGATCACCTGTGATACGCCGCCCGGACCGCCCGGCCTTCCCTGCTATTGTCCGGATGGCGGCCCGGCTCCAGGCCATAGGGTGCCCTCGGACTTTTAATTCGGCCGCCCATTTTCTTGGAGCACGTTCAGGGGAAACAAAAGGGCGGAATTTCTTCCGCCCTTTTTGACTCTCAATTGGTTCGGCGAGGCTGCGTTACTTCGCGTGGGCGAGATGACCCAAAGCTGTGTCTGTCGAAGCGATTGCGTTTTCGAGCTTGCCGGCCTTCGCAAGCTCGATACCCGCCTTCAGATCCCTGATCGCGGCTTTTGCAAGAGGATTGGCGTTTTCTGCATCGGCCGCTTCTGCGTGCTGCACCGCGATTTGAACTTGCTCCACAAAAACTTCGGTGCGGCCTTGTCTGCCATTATTCGTGGCCGCTTCCGCGTGCTCGATCGCCTCGGCGATATGGTCTTCCGCAGCGAAGGAGATGCTCGGCGCGAAGCTCATTGCAATACCAAGACAGAGAGCGATCGCGGCAAGTTTGCGAGTTATCATTTTTGTTCCTCCCGAGAGTTGCAATTCCTCCCAAGAGTTGACGCTTCATGGAAAGAAATTCGACAATCCTGTCATAAAGATAGGTGGCATGCGTGCCGAGTCGTTGTCAAGCGCACAGCCAAGACGGCCGGCTTAGGTTTCGAGGGAGACCAAGACGAAGGTCCGAGACAGAGCGCGCGATCCTCTCGCGTCTGCTGGAATGTGCGAGTTGGGCGACTATTGGCAAGCATCACGAAAACGGGCCGATGACGGAACTGATCAACGTCATCCAAACCAACCTCAACGACGCGCGTGAAGCCGAGGGCGGCGTCCCATGATCGTCGAGACTGTCCTCGCTCAGCCGATAGTCGGCCTTAAAAAAGCGAGAGCGATGTTGCGACCAGATCTGCGCTATGCGTGAATGGCTGATGCGGCCTGGCGCACGTTTTTTGGCACGCGGCGAAACGATTATGGATCGTGGAGCGTTTCTCAAGCAACGCTCAGCTCTGTCGATAAGGCGAAATAAGGCCAATCTGAGGTTCCAGTTCCCGGCAATCTGGGGAATGGCAATTTAGATGAGTAATTTTGAAGAGGGAGGTAGATTGATGCGCATTGCAAGCATAGCTTTCTTGGTATCTTCGTTGATCGCGGGGTGCCTTTTGTTCACAGCAGGTTCCACAAACGCTGAGGTATCTGTATCGAACGTCATCGTCGCCCAGGCCGGCTCTGATGTGAAGAGTTTCAAAAAACAAAAAAACAGGGAAGGCGGGGAATCATGTTCGGTTGTGTGCAATAGCGGCGCTACGGCTAATCAGTCGTGCACTGCAAAATATCCTACCTGCAGGTGCAGTTGCAGCAGCAGCAGCGGGGCGTCCTGTTATTGTGGCCCTTGATCTTGATGATGGCTGAGCGGCAAGAGGAGTGCCCGGGCCGAGTCAATCGTGGCTTCGAAATTCTTCGCCAGCCTACGGTTTCGGTTGATCCACGATAACAGCGTTTATGCGACCGCGAGACGCTCACGCCCGTTTGGGCTGTCATGATCCGAATGCGCGACGCGACGCCACGAAGCGGCCCGCCACAGATGCGCTGCAGGCCGCATTGCGTTGGGGCCCTTGCCGAGGCAGGGCTGTCACTGCCACTAGTACCGCTGCACAGAGGATTTGACGGGTTGTTCTTGGGCGGGGCGTAGGACTGGCAACGCTTCAGGGTCCACCAATATCTCGATGCTCCGTGGGCCGCCGACAGTGCGTCTGATCAGGCCGGCGCGCTCGAGCGTAAGCACCATTTGATGGACCGAAGGCGGGCTGACGCGGAAGTGGCGTTGAAGGTCGGCTTCGGCCGGCGGCCGGCCGAGCACCTGCGTGTAGGCGTAGATGAAAGCGAGATACTGCCCCTGCTTTGGCGTAAATCTGGGATCGGAAAGAGGAAGACAGATGCCGGTCATGTGATTCATCTCTGGTGCCCTCAACCAGGGGGCGTCGATGAATGTACGTTACAGGGTCGAATTGAGCCAGGCCGAGCGCGACGAACTGACCGCGCTGCTGAGCGGCGGCCAGCACGCCGCACGTAAACTCAAGCGGGCGCAAATTTTACTCGCCGCTGACGTGGGGGTCAGCGATGAAGACATCGCGATCAGCGTCACCGTCGGTGGGTCAACCGTTTATAGGACCAAGCGCCGCTTCGTCGAAGGCAACCTAGCTGCGGCGTTGAGCGAGGAGCCACGTCCTGGCGCGACGCGCAAGCTCACAGGGAAGGAAGAAGCGCTCCTGGTGGCCACGGCCTGCTCCACGCCGCCAGAGGGCCGGGCGCGCTGGACCCTGGAGTTGCTGGCTGGCGCGATGGTCAAACTGACCGGGCACGACGGCCTGTCGCGCGAGACGGTGCGCCGTCGCTTGGCCGAGAACGAGCTGAAGCCGTGGCGCAAGGACATGTGGTGCATTCCCCAAATCGATGGCAACTATGTCGCCCGCATGGAGGATGTCCTCGACCTCTATGCCGAAGAGCCCGACCCGAATCGGCCCGTGGTGTGCTTCGACGAGAGCCCAACCCAGCTCATCGGCGAGGTGCGCCAACCAATTCCAGCCGCGCCCGGACGACTTGGACGCTATGACTGCGAGTATCGGCGCAACGGCACGGTCAACCTGTTCATATTTCTCGACGCTCATAGTTCCTGGCGCAAAGTGAAGGTCACCGAGCAACGCACGGCGCGTGACTTCGCCCAATGTATGCGAGACCTTGTCGAAGTGCATTACCCCAAGGCTGAGCAGATTCGGGTCGTACTAGACAATCTATCGACCCATTCCACCGGCGCGCTGTATGAGGCCTTCCCGGCCCCAGAAGCGCATAGAATATTGCGTCGCTTGGAGTTCCATTACACCCCCAAGCACGCCAGCTGGCTCAACATGGTCGAGATCGAAATCGGGGTGCTGCGCGGTCAGTGCCTGGATCGACGCATCGGCGAACGCGACAAATTGGTTTCAGAGATTGCAGCCTGGGAAAGACAGCGCAACAACGCTGGCGCCCGTATCAACTGGATGTTCTCCACCGAGAAAGCCAGACAAAAGCTGGCGCGTGCCTATCCCGACCCAGCCAAAGAGTCATAATCCCTGTGCAACGGTACTAGATACAAGTATTTAATTTTACTGGCAGGAGAGGAGGGACTCGAACCCCCAACCCCCGGTTTTGGAGACCGGTGCTCTAACCAAATTGAGCTACACTCCTAGGCAGCGTTGAATTTAGCGTGAACAGGCGCGCTGGCGCAAGAGGATGCACCTCGAACTAAGGAATTAGGACAAAATAGATGGCAAGATCCGCTATTTGGACCTCCGTCCGGCGTTCTACTGGGGATTTTCCAGGCTGAAGGTTTCGGAGGTTTCATCATAAGCGAAGAGTTCGCCGTAGCGGCCCCAGTTGACGACGCTCTTCAAGGTCCGCTCGGCATAGTCCTGGGACATATAATCCTCCAGTTCCTCCAAGAAGCGGACCGCCCGGGCGCTGTGGGTTGGACGTTCGTCGAGCACCAGTTTGATTCGCGCGGCGAGCGGCAGATAGGCGAGAAGATGGTCGCCAAACAGTTTTTTGCGCACATCGATGTCGGCCTCGGCGAAGCGATGCCCGGCCGGGGTCAGTTTGATATCGCCTTCCTCGATTTCGGCGAAGCGTAGCAATTGCAGGGTTTCGCCGACCGGGAAAAGCTCGTCGACTTCCATCTGCAGGCTATCGGCCAGTGCGGGAAGATCGGCGCGGCCATGATAGGGCTCGGCGGCGATTTCCTCGATCATGCCGGCAAGCGTATTGGTCGAAATCCGCGGCAGGGCCATCCCGAACCCCAGACCGGCAAAGGTTCCATCTCGACCGGTAGGCACATGCGTCGACCGTTTGGTCATGAGAGCATAAATCTTATCCACCAATTGCCGGAACTCCGGGTCAAGTCGATTGCGCGGATGATGCAGCGAGACGCGAATTTCGGCGGCGATGCGGCCGGGATTGCTGGAAAGCACGATAATGCGGTCGCACATCAAAACCGCTTCTTCGATATTATGGGTGACCATGAGGATGCTCTTGATCGGCATGCGTCCCTCGACCCAGAGGTCGAGAAGATCGGTGCGCAAGGTCTCGGCGGTGAGTACGTCGAGGGCCGAAAAAGGCTCGTCCATTAACAAAATACTGGGATGGACCACAAGCGCTCTTGCAAAGCCGACACGCTGGCGCATGCCGCCGGAGAGTTCCTTGGGAAAAGCGAATTCGAAACCATCGAGGCCAATCAGATCGATCGCCTTGAGCGCCCGCCGGCGGGCTTCGTCCTTGGCGATCTGTTTCGCGCGCAAACCGAGTTCGACATTGGCAAGCACGGTTAGCCAGGGAAACAGCGCGAAGCTCTGAAACACCATGGCGACGCCTTCAACCGGTCCGCGAACCGGCTGACCCTGGTAGATGACCTCGCCACCGGCGGGGCTGACCAAGCCAGAGACAATGCGCAAGAGCGAGGATTTGCCGCAACCGGAGCGGCCGAGCAGGCCAACGATTTCGCCCTCTTTCAGATCGAGCGAAACATCGTCGAGAACGGCTGGGCCCTGATCGCCGGACCCGGTCTGGTAATGCTGGAAAATATTTCTGACTTCGAGCAAAGACTGTTTTGCCGCGATCGTGGTTCGTGCAGTATTATTTTGCATGCTCTGCCCTCAATCCAGTCGCAAACGCCGTTCCGCAAGCTGGAACAGCGGCCGCCACAGCAGGCGGTTGAACATAATGACGAAGATGGACATCACAGCGACGCCCAGTACGATCTTGGGATAATC
>CAWAXL010000032.1:0-25351 GCA_963785995.1 uncultured Alphaproteobacteria bacterium | reverse complement strand
TATCGCGGACTTCATTTGTTACTCCTTGTGCCGGCGCTTCCCCTTGGGGCCAGGTTCCTCTTAAGCGGGTCCTGACGATCGCCCTAACTACCACCGCACATTAGAGCCCATTTTGTTTTGAATCAAAGTTGCAGCCGAACCGGTTCCGCCACTTGGGCGCTCAAAACGTGGCAAAAAAGTCATAGTGCGCATCCAAACGCGCGTTGCAAGCACCGATCGTTTGACAAAAACTCAATATCGCGTGAACCCTAGCGCCATAAGAAAGCATGGAGGGAGAGTTCATGACCGGTTCTTTCAGAGTTTGGGCCGCTGCGTTGCTTGCAGCCCTTTTCATTACGCGGGCCGAGGCCGCGGATTTGACTCCTACGCCGGAACCGCCTCCGCCGCCGGCCCCGCTCTTTTTCGTCCATGTCGGTGCCCTGGGCGTTTTTCCCCAGACCAACGCGCAGTCGACGGGCGGCGGCTTCTTCAATTTCCTGCCCGTACCGGCGGGAGCCCTTTCGGCAACGTCGGCGCAAGGAGCGATCTCGAATGTCGCGATCCGGCCGATTTACACCGTGGGCTTGGAAGCCGGCTATTTCGTCACGCCCAATATCGCCATCGCCCTTTCGGCGGGCGTGCCGCCCATCGCGCATCTGAAGGCGACGGGCCTGACCTTAGCTCGCCGCTGCGGCACCGATCTTTTGGGAAGCGTGCGCTTCGGGCCCGCCATGCTGCTCGCTCAATACCACTTCACCAACTTCGGTGCCTTTCAGCCCTATTTGGGCGTCGGCGCCGTCTATGTGCTCAATTTCGGCAATTTCAGCGACGGCATCCTGCAAATCTCAGCGTCGATCAGAATTTTGGCTTCGTCTCTGCAAGCCGGTGCCGATTACATGCTGACCCAGAACTGGGGCGTCTTTATCGATGCCAAGAAGATCTTCTACTCGACCAACTGTCTAGGGCTTTCTCCTGAACTCGGATGTCCCGATTCGCACCCATGTTCAGCTTGATCCCTGGGTCGCGGGAGCGGGCATCACTTTCAAGTACTGTAGCGAATGCCAGCCTTGCAGAATAATTTCCGCAGGCTGGTTCCTCCTTACATGAAGTCCCTGCTTGCATGAAGTTGAGGAACATATGACTAGTGCATTGAAATTTTATGCTGCGTGATGATGCTCTCACTCGGGGTCATCATTTCCTCAGAGACCACTCCCGCCACGGCGGCAGACCTGGCTCAGCAGAGCGAACAGGAACCCCGCGCGCCGCTCTTCTTTGTTCATGTCGGAGCGATCGGCTCTTTCCTTGAAATCAATGGCAGCCGACTGGCGGAGGCTTTTTCCCGACGTCGAATGTCGCGATCCGGCCCGTTTACACCTTGGCCCTGGAAGCAGGCTACTTCATCACACCCAATATCGCGATCGCGCTCTCGACCGGGGTGCCCCCGATCGAACGTTTCAAGGCGACTGGCTTTCCGCTGACGCGCCTTTATGGCACCAACCTTCTTGGCAGCATCCGCGCAGGTCTGGCGATGGGCTCCTGCAATATCACTTCACTCAATTCGGTGCGATTCAGCCCTATGTCGGGGCTGGCGTCGGCTATGGGTTGCTTTTTGGCAATATCAGCGACGGGATTCTCACAAACTTCAGCGTCGATCAGAATTTTGGCTTAGTGCTTCAAGCCGGCGCCGACTACATGCTCACGGAGAACTGGGGCGTGTTCGTCGACGGGAAGAAACTGTTCTATTCCACCGATGGACAGGGTTTGGTGGTCCGTCCCGGGACGTTTGTCCGAGTTCGTTCGCATCTCCAACTCGATCCCTGGGTGGCCACCGTCGGCATCACCTTCAAATACTAATCGGCGCGGCCGGCTGCGAGGCGCTCAAGCCCCGGAAGAACGCTCCCACGGCTCAGGTGGAAGCGTTTTGGTTTGCGGGTCTTGGGCCCGCCGCGAGAAACCCCGACCTTGGCCGGACGAAGAACCCGGTCACCGATCGCATAGCCATCC
Organism: uncultured Alphaproteobacteria bacterium; assembly: GCA_963785995.1. GTDB lineage: Bacteria > Pseudomonadota > Alphaproteobacteria > Rhizobiales > Beijerinckiaceae > Methylocapsa. The sequence continues at coordinate 23,368 of CAWAXL010000032.1, read as the reverse complement.
TCGACAACCTGCACGACCGTGCCATTCGGCACCGTCTCGTCGGGCACCTCGAACAAGGCCTCATGCAAATTCGGATCGAATTTGGCTCCCTAGCGGTTCAAGCTTCTTGACGCCATATTTGCCAAGCCGCGACAGAAAGTCGCGTTCGGTGAGTTCAATCCCCTCGATCAAGGTTTTCAACGCGGCCTCTGCCTTTTCCCGCGCGCTCTGTCGGGACGCTTTCGACGGCGCGGCGCAAATTGTCGGCGAAGGTCAGCATATCGCGGGCGAACGAGGTCACGCCATAGGTTTTGGCGTCGGCAACCTCGCGCTCGGCACGGCGGCGCAGATTTTCCATCTCGGCGAGGGTGCGCAGAAGCTTGTCCTTCAACTCCGAGTTTTCGAGCTGAAGAGGGTCGAGCTCGGTTGCGGACTCCGCTGCTCCTTGCTGCGGCGCTTGCGCCACCGGGTCGCGCGCCTCGTCGGCAGGTTCATTTTCGGCGTTTTTTGAATCGTTCATGATCGCTCTGCTGCATGCCAAACTACGCCGGATATCTATTTTCCGGCCACGAAAATCAAGCTTTTCCCGGCAATCTCAAATAAGCGCGGGGACCCGGTGACCCCTCCGCTTCTGCAACCTCTATCGGCCAAATTTAAGTTCGCCCGAATGCTCCAGAGTGGGACCTGGGGCCGGAAGGACGTCTTGGTTTGAGACGAAAATTCCTAAAATTGCGCGGCGAATCGCCTCCTGCTGGCGCTCGGAGATAATTTTCTCGCCGGTCAAATCGGTCACATAAAACACGTCCGCAACCTTTTCGCCAAATGTCGCGATATGGGCCGACGCGATATTCAGGTTCAGCCTCGAAATAATCGCCGTCAATTCGTAAAGCAGCGCCGGGTCTGTCGAGGCCGGTCACTTCGAGAACCGTGAAGCGATTGGAAAGCGTATTGTCGATCGACACTTCCGGATGGATACGAAACACGTGCGGTCGATCCGGCTTGACGGGTCGTCCGGGAATCATATCCTGCAGCCGGATTTCTCCGCTCAACGCGCGCTCGATCGTCAGAATAATCCGGCCCGCACGGCGCATTTCGTCTTCGTCATAGCGAACGCCCGCGAAATGAAGATGGTATCGAGCGCCAGGCCGTCGGTCGTCGTGAAGACCTGGGCATCGACGATATTGGCCCCGGTTGCCGCGCAAGCGCCGGCGACAATCGACAAAAGTCTGGGCATGGTCGGGGGCGATGATCGTGAGTTCGGTCACGCCGCGCTCGCGATCGGTGCGGATATGGGTAATCGGCGCAGACACCTCCACCTCGGTCATATTCAAAAGCTTGGCGTGGAGCAGCTTCTGCTCCAGCGTCGCCTTAAGCCAATAGGCTTGCGGGAGCCGCGCCGCATAGGCCTCGAAATCGAGGTCCGACCACTCGGCAGCGCCCGCCGCAGTTCCGCGCGGGCTTGCGCGACACGCTCCTTGCGGTCGATCGCGGAGTGGCCGCCGGCAAGCACGACCTCGGTTTCCCAATAGAGAGTGCGAAGCAGTTCGCCCTTCCAATTGTTCCAGACGCCCGGACCGACGGCGCGGATGTCGCAGACGGTCAGGACAAAAAGCATCTTGAGGCGTTCGAGGGTCTGAACGCGGTTGGCGAAGGTCGCAATGGTTTTGTTGTCGCCGAGATCGCGCCGCTGCGCCGTATCCGACATGATCAAATGGTTCTCGACCAGCCAAGCCACGGTCTCGGTCTCGGCTTCCGTCAGGCCGAGACGCGGGCACAGCGATCGGGCAACATCGACGCCCGCCACGGGAATGATCTTCCATCCGCCCTTTCGCGATATCGTGCAGGAAACAGCGCAAGAAACAGCGCCCTTCGATTGCCGATCGACGGCACGATCTCGCTCGCCAAGGGAAGTTCCGCGGTCAGTCTTTGCGCTTCGATCTCGGCGAGATTGCCCACCGCGCGCAACAGATGCTCATCGACGGTATAATGGTGGTACATGTTGAATTGCATGAGCGCGACGATGCGGCCGAATTCGGGAATGAAGCGTCCGAGGACGCCGGCTTCGTTCATGAGCCGCAGAACGATTTCCGGCTCGTTGCGGGACGTCAGAATTTCCAAGAAACAGCCGATTGGCTTCGGGATCGGCGCGAAGCTTCGCGTCGATCAGCTTGAGAGCCCGCGTGACAAGTCGCGTCGCGTCGGGATGGATCGCCAGACCATTGCGGTCGGCGACCCAAAAAAGCCTGATGAGATTGACCGGATCGCGCGACAAACACATCCGGACCTGTGACCGTGACGCGGCCATTCTCGACTTCGAAATCGCCCGTCGTGATGACCTTCTGCTTGCGCCGAAACGGCCTGAAACGGTCGAGCGTCGCCGTGGGTTTGGCTTGCCTTTCTTCGAGCGCCGCGCAGACGATCGCGGTCAGATCGCCGACATCCTTGGCGATCAGGAAGTAATGCTTCATGAACCGCTCAACGCTCGCCAGACCGCCGCGCGCCGAATAGCCGAGCCTTTCGGCGATCCGGCGTTGATGGTCGAAGCTCAGCCTCTCTTCCGCTCTGCCCGTCAGAAAATGCAGATGGCAGCGCACCCGCCACAGAAACTCCTCGCAGCGGCAGGAACAGCCGGTATTCGGAACGGGAAAACACGCCCGGCGGCGACAAGATCGGCGGATTCGCGCAGCCGATAGACGTATTTGGCGATCCAAAACAAAGTATTGAGATCGCGGAGGCCGCCTTTTCCGTTCTTGACATTGCGGTTCGACGAGATAGCGCGAGCGGCCCGCCTGCGCGATGCGGGTATCGCGTTCGGCGAGCTTGGCGGCGACGAATTCAGCGGCTGTGCCGCGAACGATCTCGCGCTCGAACCGCGTCCGCAGGGTCTCGAAACAGCTCCATGTCGCCAACGATGTGGCGCGCTTCCAGAAGCGACGTGCGGATGGTCATGTCGCCGCGGGCTTCAACCAGACATTCCTTGATGGTGCGGGTCGAATGGCCGACTTTCTGGCCGAGATCCCAAAGCATATAAAGGATCGCTTCGACGATCCGTTCGGCGCGAAGCCGGTTGCCTGAAGGCAGCAGGAACAGCAAATCGATGTCCGAACCTGGCGCCAGGGTGGCGCGGCCATAGCCGCCCACCGCGGCGATCACGAGCGCTTTGTCAGCAGCCTCGCCTTCACAGGGATGAACATAGGTCGTCACATATCCGAAGATCGCCCGGATCAATTCATCCTCGATATGGGCAAGATGTCCGGCACAAGCGAGACCGCCACCATTAGCCATGGAACTCTTGCGGGCAAGCGTGCGTCCGTGGTTCAGCGCATTGCGGAAAAGCGTGACCACCTCTTTGCGGATCACATGCGGCGGCTCACCTCCGGAATGAAGGGCCACAAGCTCGGCGCACAGGTTCGCCCGATGGAAATAAGCTCCATGCGGCAAGTTCATCCTGTTGCGCCGGGGGCGGCCCGGCGACACTGTCTCGAGCAAGACGTTCATGGATTCCGCTGTCGGGCGAGGGGGAAGCGCCGCCGACCTTGACCCCTATCCTATCTGATTTGGGGCCCTTCTCCATCAATGGCAAGGCCGATTTGGGCAGCATTTTTGCTTCGATCGCATCCCAGATCGGAGCCGCGAGATCTGGTCCGCCAAGCCGTTTGATCGCCCGGATCCCCGTCGGCGAGGTCACATTGATCTCGGTCAAATTACCGTCGATGACGTCTATACCGGTGAAAAGCAATCCGCAGCCGCTTGAGTTCCGGTCCGATGGTCGCGCAGATTTCCCGCTCCCGCGGCGTGAACTCCGTGGCGGCGGCGGCACCGCCCCGCACCAAGATTGGAGCGAATATCATTCTCGGCCGGCACCCGGTTGACCGCGCCGGCCGCTACGCCGTCAATCGAGAATGATGCGCTTGTCGCCTTCCGCCACCTTGGGCAAAAAGCGCTGGACAACCCAGGGTTCGCGAAAAATGGTGGCGAAAAGATCGTAAAGCGAACCAAAATTCGGATCTTTGCGGGCGATTTTGAACACGGCCGCGCCGCCATGCCCATGCAGGGGCTTCATGACGACCTCACCATGCTCCTGCCGGAACGCCTCGATCGCCTGTTTGTCCCGGGTGATCAAGGTTGGCGGCATAAGCTGCGGAAAACGCATCACAAAAAGCTTTTCCGGCGCGTTGCGCACGGCGGCCGGATCATTGACGATCAGAACCTTGGGCTGCAGATGCTCGAGGAGATGGGTCGAGGTGATATAGGCCAGATCGAACGGTGGATCCTGGCGCAGCAGCACGGTGTCCAGCGAGGCAAGGTCGATTCGGGCGGCCGCGCCCAGGCTGAAATGATCGCCTTCGACATCCCGCACTTCGATCGGCGCTGCCACGGCCACCACCCGCCCATCCTGCAGCGAAAGCTTGTCGGGGGTGTAGTAGAAGAGTTTGTGGCCGCGGGCGCGCGCCTCGAGCATCAGAGCGAAGGTCGAATCGCCGGCAATGTTGATCTTGTCGATCGGGTCCATTTGGACGGCGACATTCAAGGACATGGAAACTTCTCGCGGAGGCGCGGTGACATCTTGCACCTATGGCGCATGGCTGCGGGGATTTCGCAAGGGGCGTCCCCGATTGGGGTGCCTATTGAGCCCCAAAAAGCGCACTAAACTCTTGGGATAACACGAGATTTTTCCACGTGCGTTGCCCGCCGCGGGGCGCCCTCAAGCCCCGCGCGGCGCCTCCATCAGCCCGCGCTTGCGCAAGAGCGGCTCGGGCCGCGCCGCGCTGCCGCGAAACCGCTTATAGGCCTCCTCCGGATCGCGGCTATAGCCTGCGGAATAAACGTAAGTCTCCAGCCTGCTGGCGGTCTCGGGATCGAAAATATCGCCGCTCTCCTCGAAAGCTCCAAAACCATCGGCGTCCAGCACTTCCGACCAGAGATAGCTGTAATAGCCCGCCGAATAGGAATCGCCGGAGAAGATGTGCTGGAAATGCGGTGTGCGGTGGCGCATGACAATCGAACCGGGCATGCCGAGCTTGTCGAGTTGCTGCTTTTCAAATTCGACGATGTCGATCGCTTCCGGCTTCGGCTCAAGATGAAGATTAAGATCGATCAGAGCCGATGAGGCATATTCGACGGTCGCAAAACCCTGGTTGAATTGACGCGCCGACAAGCAGTCTTTGGACCAGCGCTTCCGGCATCGGTTCGCCGGTCTCGTGATGCACGGCGAAGCGGCGCAGAATTTCCGGCTGCTCCAGCCAATGCTCGTAAAGCTGCGATGGGAATTCGACAAAGTCGCGGGCGACATTGGTGCCTGAGATCATCGGATAGGTGACATCGGACAACATGCCGTGCAAGGCATGACCGAACTCATGAAACAAGGTCCGTGCATCGTCGAAACTCAGAAGGCTGGCCTGCCCCTCGGCGGCCTTGGCAAAATTCAGCACATTAACGACGATCGGCCGGACGTCGCCTTCGAGCTTGTGCTGTTCCCGGAACGAACTCATCCAGGCGCCGCTGCGTTTTGAGGGCCGTGCGAAATAATCGCCGACGAAAAGCGCGAGCTCTTGGCCGTCGCGTCCGGCCACCGTCCAAGACCGCGCGTCCGGGTGGTAAAGCGGCACGTCTTTGCGCTTCGATGAAAGATAGGCCGAACAGCCGGTTGGCGGTGAAAAACGCCGCCTCGATCATTTTGTCGAGTTGCAGATAGGGCTTGATTTCGGCCTTCGTCGAGATCGAACTCCGCCTTGCGGCGGTTTTCAGCGTAATAGCGCCAATCCCAAGGCGCGACCTCGAAATTGCCACCCTCGCTCGGCGACGATCTCCTGCAAGGCCTCCTCCTCGCGCTGCGCCTGCCCGCGCGGGCGCCCACACCGATGCAAAAGATCAAGCGCCGCCTGCGGGGTTTTCGCCATCGTATCGGCAAGCTGAAAATGCGCGAAGCTTTCAAAACCGAGAAGCTGCGCGCGCTCGGCCCGCAATTGCACCATTTCGGCGGCAATGGCGCGATTGTCCGTCACCCCGCCGCTTTCGCCGCGCCTGCGTCCAGGCGGTAAACGCTTTTTCACGAAGATCGCGACGCGTCGAAAATTGCAAAAACGGTTCGATGCTCGAACGCGAAAGCGTGATGCCATATTTGCCGGGAAGACCCCGGTCGGCCGCGGTCTGCGCCGCGGCGTAGATCAGCGAAGTCGGGAAGTCCCGGCGAGATCCGTCCTGGCGTCGAAAGAACCAGCATATAGGCCCGTTCATCGGCGAGAACATTTTGCCCGAACTTGCGTGCCGAGCGTCGCGAACCGCTCGTTGATCTCGGCGAGCCGCGCCTTGGTTGCGTCCGGCAGGCCGCCGCCATTGCGCAGGAAGGCGATATGATAGCGATCGAGAACGCGCAGCTGTTCGGCATCGAGATCGAGTTCGTGTCCCTCTGCGCCTGCAGCGCAGCGATCCGCTGAAACAGCGCCTCGTTGAGATAAAGTTCGCTGTGATGGCGCGCGAGCACAGGCGTCGATCTTCGCGCTCGATCGCTTCGAGCTCGTCATTGGTGTCGGCGGCCGCGAGATTGAAGAAACACCGACGCAACGCGGGTCAATATCGCGGCCGCTTTGTTCCAGCGCCTCGATCGTATTTTCGAAGGTCGGCGGCTCGGGATTATTCGCGATCGACTGGATTTCTCCGCGCGCCGCCCCCAGGGCAACCTCAAACGCATGCCGGAATTGCTCCGGCTTCAGCTGATCGAACGGGGGAATTTCGAAAGGCCCCGTCCATGGTTCAAGAAGCGGATTTTTGTCGCGCGGGTTCTCTTGGTCCATGGTAGGGCGTCCGATTTTTGAGGAAGTGCCTCTTCATAGCAAACGTGGGGGCATTTATGCAACGGAACCTAGTATTGACTCCGGCGCTTCTCATCTTCGGGCACCCGGACATGACGCGATTACCACATTGCTTTTCGGAGACTACCAGAAATCGAGGCCACAGTTCCGTCAATTGTAACTCGTAGATCGTTGTCGAACACGATCGCGACCTTGTTCTCGTCAATTTGGATTATGAGACGGACAAGTTGTGGGTTAATCGCGATGCTTTTCCCGGTGCCGCTTTCGGTCAGGAAGCATAGTCCGTATGCCATGAAGAAACCTCTTGTTGCGTTCGGCAAGCATACAGGAGAAGGATCCTTCGCGCGATAGGGGCTTCATTGCACCCGGTTTCCACTTTCATGATGGCATGATCCGTCTGAGGACCTGCTGGCACTTTTGAAAGCCGTCAGCTGCGCCCCTCACCGGCTTCCCAGAGCGCTTCCAGGCCCACGCGATAGGTCGGAAAGGCGAGTTTGACGCCAAGTTCGTCCTTCAATTTCCAATTCGAGGCGCGCTTGTTCTCGGCGTAAAAGCTTCGCGTCATCGGCGACATTTCGGCGGTCTCGACCTGTTGCTCGGGCGGCGGATCGATGCCCATCAGCATGGCCGCGAACGTAATCACATCCTGCGGCGGCGATGGCGCATCGTCGCTCACATTCCAAATGCCGCTCGGGCCAGTGTAGGCCACGGCGGCCTCGATCGCCCGGCTGATATCCTCCACATGGATCCGGTTGAAGACCTGCCCCCGTTTCACGATCCGCTTCGCGGTGCCGGACTTCAGATTGGCGAGCGCATTGCGGCCGGGACCGTAAATTCCGGCAAGCCGCAGAATATGAACCTTCTTGTCGATTTCCTTGCCAATGGCAGCCCAGGATTTTTCAACCTGGAGCCGCGCGACCGAACGCGCAGAGGACGGTACGGGGGTCGCCGATTTCATCCACCCATTCACCGCGTCTATCGCCATAAACGCCGATGGTCGAGAGATAGACGATCGTCTGCGGGCGCCTGAGGCTGGCGATGCGGTGACCGAACCGCGCCAACACAGGATCGACCGAAATGCCCGGCGGGACCGAAACGAGGAGAACGTCGGCGGCGGCAACCTTCTCGGCGATGGAAGGATCCTCATGCTCGGGGCCGAACACCAAGACCTCGATATTTTCGGCTTTCAGCTCCTCGGCTTTGGCGGCGCTCCGAACCGTGCCTGCGACGGATTCATAGGCATTTCCCGAGCGGGCAATGAAATGGCGCGCGCAATAGCCAAGACCGAATGCAAAGAGCTTCATGAAGGACGGCCTTTTTTCAAATCAATCGGTCTCCGTCACGGCTTTAAAAGCAGCGCCGGCGTGTCCTTCGCCATCGCCCATTCCGCCTTGACCGCTTCGTCGGTCTCGACCGGATGCCAGCGCCGTTCGAGTTCAATAAAGCGATCGAACGCAACGAGCCGACTCAGCGCCCAAACCGCCATCGCCCGTACGAGGGGAGACGCACTCGCAAGTTTCTCTTCAACCGCGCCGGCGATCGCCCCATCGCCCGAATTGCCGGCCGCGATCAAGACATTGCGCAGGAAACGGTCGACCCCGATTCGCTTGATCGGGCTTCCGGCAAAGAAACCCCGAAAGGCGGCATCGTCAAGGCGAAGCAATTCGGCCAGAGGCGGTGCACACAACTCTTCGCGCGGCTGCAATTTCGCTTCCCGGGCCACGGCCGCAAATTTGTTCCAGGGGCAGACGGCCAGACAATCATCGCAGCCATAGATCCGGTTTCCCATCAGCGGCCGGAATTCGACGTCGATATGGCCCTTATGCTCGATGGTCAGATAGGAAATGCAACGTCTGGCATCGAGCATATAGGGGCGCGGAAACGCCCGCGTCGGGCAGATATCGAGGCAGGCCCGGCAATGGCCGCAATGGTCCGTTTCCGGCGGATCGGGCGCGAGCGGCAGATTGGTGAAAATCGAGCCGAGAAACAGCCAGGAGCCGAAGTCCCGCGACACCAGATTGCTGTGTTTGCCGGCCCAGCCAAGGCCCGCGGCCTGGGCCAGCGGCTTCTCCATCACCGGCGCGGTATCGACGAAAACCTTAAGCTCAGTCCCTTTGGCCTGGGCGACGAGCCATGCGGCCAGCAGCTTGAGACGCCCCTTGATAAGGTCGTGATAGTCGCGGTTTCGCGCGTAAACGGAAATATTCCCCGTCGATCTTTGGGCCAATGCGGCGAGCGGATCGTCCGCCGGCCCATAATTCATGCCAACGAGAATAATGCTCGCGGTCTCCGGCCACAGGAGTCGCGGATTGGCCCGTCGCGCTTGCGTCTCGGCCAGCCAGTCCATCGAGCCGGACGCGCCGGAGGCCAGCCAGGCGGCCAGTCTTTCCGGTGCGTCGGGAATAGAATCCGGATCGGTGACCCGGCAAATGTCGAAGCCCAGCGATTGGGCCTTCGCCCGCAGCTGCGATCCAAAATCGGAGCTTAGAAATCGAGGTCCGCATAGATGGGATTCGGGGAGAGGCCCGGCAGCCGGTCCGCGAGCAGCGAGCGGAACGCCGGACGCGATTTTATCCGCGCATACCAGACTTTTGCCGTCTCGTCCTCGTCCCATGGCACGTCGCCTAGAAAATCCACGCAGGAGAGATGCGCCGCCGCGGCCAGATCGGCATGGGATAGCCGGTCGCCCGCGAGCCAATTCCGATGGCCGGCCAGGTAACCGATATAGCGCAGATGGGTGCGGATATTGACCCGCGCCGCATGTACGAGGTTCATGTCGGGCCCGCCGCCGCCCTGCTCCCGCGACATAAACCGCTTATAAACCTTTTCGTTGACGAGCCAATTGGACACTTCGTTGTAGAATTTCTGGCTGAACCATTCGAAAAGCCGCCGCACCTCGGCCCGCGAAGCCGGATCCTCGGGCAGCAGCCGGTGGCGTCCCAAGGCAAGGCCATGGGTTTCGTCGAAATATTCGGCGATCGGACCCGGGCCTGAAATTACAATCCCCGATTCTTCCACAAGAACCGGGGTTTGCCCGGCAGGATCGAGTGCCAGGAAATCGCGCCGCCGTTCATAGGGCTTTTCCTCGATGAGGTCGGGCTTGATGGCGTATTCGCCCAGCAGCACCCTCACGAAACGCGAATGCGGGCAAAGCGGATGATGAAAGAGCGTGACCATTCGGCTCCAAGTTCTGAGGCAATCGGAATGCCCGGTATGGACGGACTTATGAGCCTAAAAGTTTAGGCAAAACAATGGTCGTCGGCGGAGGAAGATGCGCCGGGTGAGGGAGACATCCCAAGTTAAGGTAAAGACTTTGTAAAGTTTGAGGTCAAGAAGCTGAGCTTGACGAACGGTTGGCACGCCGAATCGCCCGCGCCCTCAGGCGGGGAATTGGGCCCAGCCAGTTATGCCGCTTTCAGCCCTTGGCTTGCTCGGGCGCGCTGGCGACAACAGTCGCTCCTCCTGCCCGGCTTCCACTCGCATCTACTTCGCGCGCATCCGCTGTGAGCCCACTTTTTTGGGGCGGCGACGGGAGAATGGCCTCGGGGGCAATTGCGCCAAACACGGTTTCAAACATTTTTCTCACAACCGGCACCTGTTTGGCGTAATCGGAAGGATTCATTTTACGAAGTTCTGTCAGGGCATTGTCGAGTTCCTTGTAGCCTGGCGAAGCAACCAGTTTGCCGCCCAAATAGACCACCTGACTAAGGCCCATCAATTCCAGCATGGACTGAGGGATAGAAAAATCCGTCAGGTCGGTGAGGCCATTTTTGGTCAGGCTCATACCGACGATAAGGCTGAAGATGAGCATTTGGACGCGATAGACATCGACGCCATCGGCGGAGGTCACGAGATCGGTCCATTTCGCGACCTTGGTGGCGGCGACGCCCTTTTCGGGCAACCATTTTTGCTCGATCAGCCAAGCCCAATTCTCTAAGCTCAGTCTTTCCTTTTGTCCGTCCGCGATCTTGGCGAATGCCGCGGCACCGCCGGAGATACCCAATAAAACTAGAATACTATCGGATAAACCGCTGAGTTGGCCGTATTTAAGAAAGAAATTTAAGACGAGCGCAAAGACGAGAAAGGAAAAATAGAGGATTTGCAACCGCGATATGCTGCCATCGCCGTTAGGACCAGAAGTCAAGATCACCGGGTCCAGATATTTATACCAGTTTAGCTTCCGCAATTCATGTCTAATCTCCCACATACGTACCCCTTGGGACAGGAATATGTATATGGCTAAAGCGACCACTAAACTTACGAGCCCTGTTGTTTTTGGACTTGAAAAATTGGTCTGCGTGTTTGCAAAAAACTGCAGTTGATTGTCTTGACAGGCTATAGCGGTAATATTGCCGCGTCCCCACCCCCAAGCCGCAGAATTCTCCGGCAGAAGAAAGGTCAACAAGATGTCGTTCTCGGCCGCCTTCCCCTTCTCGACCAGAGGATGATCCTTGGGAAGCGCGTTCACCGATATGAGTGGGACGAACTGCTGCGAACCTTTTGCCGTTTCCACCAAGACCCGATAGCGTAAACGGACCATTTCCTTCACGTTTTCGGAGTCAACCTCGCCGCCCTGTGCAAAAGCCAGAGGTCGAATTGCCACGCTCATGCGTGAACCCCAGGGAGCCCAATCCGCATAGGCCGCCGCCGACTTCTCCGGTGCGAGTTTAATGGCCGCCAAAAGCTCTTGCGAGGAAGCCGAGGAACACTGCTGCGCCCAGGCGCCATTTGCAAGGCAGAGCGCAAATCCCACGGCCGCGAGGCAGCTCTTTGAGAAAAAACCGAGGGTCATCAAAACCCGTCCAAATAACTGGAAGAAAATTCAAATACTTTAAGAAAAAATATTGTTATGCCAATTTTGAAATCTGTAAATAAAAAAGCTACGCCCGTGGCACGACATCGACACGCGCATCGACATCCTGTTCGCGCGATCCCAGGATGATCCCCGCCACCGGGGAAATGTCGGCGTAATCGCGGCCCTTCGCCAAGACGATAAAATCATTGCCGATCATGATCGAATTGGTGGGGTCGAGATCGACCCAGCCATGCGTCGCGCCGCACCAAACCGAAACCCAGGCATGCATGGCATCGGCGCCTTCAAGACGTTCCTTGCCCGGGGGCGGAATTGTCCGGATATACCCTGAGATATAGGCCGCCGGCAGGCCGATGCCGCGCAGGCCCGCAATCATGATATGGGCGAAATCCTGGCAAACGCCGTGGCGCTTCTCGAAAGCCTCCGAAATCGGCGTCGAAACCACCGTTGCTTTGGTGTCGTATTTGAAATCGGCTTTGATCCGCCGCATCAATTCATTGGCGCCTTCGAGGATTGGTCGGCCGGCCGGAAAGCTTGCCCGCGCATAGTCCGAGGCCGGCTCGAACCGTGGCGCAAGCCGGCTCGGGTGCAAAAAATGCGCGGGCGACTCTTTATCAAGAGAGTCGCTGCCAAAGGCCTCCTCGCGAACCGTCTCGAAAGCGGGTGTAGCGCTTAAAATCGGAGGCTCCGGGCGGTCGACCTCAACACTTGTCCTGGCTTCGACGATCAATTTGCGATGTGCGGTTTCGATCGTCAGGAACGTGAGGCGATTGCCAAAAAAACAAATCCGTTCGATCATTTGCGCCGGTTCCGGCGTGATCAGAAGTTCGCTCGCGAGCACCGTCTGGCCCGGCCCGTCCTTCGGCAGCAGCCGCAGGGCGCAGTTCGAAAACGTCACCGTCGAGCCGTATTCATACAGGGTCTGGTGGCGGATATCGTAGATCACGCGAGGCCACTCGATTTATCGGCCCGCGCAACATGCGGACCTTGCAGGAAATACCGCGCGGCGATCGCGTCGGCGAGGCCGAGAAGATTTTGCTCGAAGCCAAGTATCTTTTCATTGTTAAGGCTTGGAGCAATGGCCGTCGTAACCTCGGCCGCGAGTTGCAGGATCAATCGACGCGGCGTCTCGAGCATTCCGTCATCGCTCAACAAAGGAAGATTTTCGAGATGTTCGTCGAGCCGTTCGATCTGAAAGGCAACCGAGCGCGGATTGAAGGGATCGAGCACGACCATGTCCCGAACCGGATTGAGCGCGACGCCCATCAGATAGCGCGAACGATAAGTGATTTGTGAATCGACGAGATCGAGCAGGACGTCGAGATCGTCGGCCGGCGCGTCGCTGCTGGCAAAATGGCGCGCGAAGCGGCAGGTATTGATGCCCCGCTCAATACGGCGGCCCGCGTCGAAGATGCGCCATCCCGCGCCGCGATTCATGTTTTCCTGGGCCAGACCCGAGATCGCCGCGATTGTCCGCAGGGCCGTGTCGGCACGCTCGAAAGCCTCGGCTTCGCTGAGAGGCCCCCGCGATGGCACGGCAAGGTTCTGATTGAGATCGCCGATCAGCCGCCAAGTGTCAGGCGAAAGGCGCTCTCGGATGAACGAGGCGGCGCGGCGCGCATCACGGACAAGGGATAGCGCAGAACCATAGTCTTCGTCCCCATGCAGGGCAATCGCCGCCATCTTCATGGTGTCGGTGACGGCGGCCACGGGGGCCGCATGCCAGGACACCAGCAGGCCCGTGAGCTTGCAAGCCGCCCAACCGACATTGGCTGTCCCGGCATCGGTCTCGATCATCCGGCCAGCCAAACACCGGATCAAGCGCAGGGTCGCTTCGGAACGTTCGAGATAGCGACCGAGCCAGAACAGATTATCGGCGGCTCGGCTCGGCAGGGTGCCCATGATCCGGCGAATACGAACGGTCTCGTCCGTCGGCAGCAGGCTGACCATGGCGACCGGCTTGTCTGCGAGCACCCAGACATCGGCCGACTGAACCCCCTCCCCCATCGAAACGGCGCGTGCGTCGGTGCGGCCCGAAATGCGGCAAAATCCGCCCGGCATGATTTTCCATCCATCGGGCGTATGCGCGGCATAGACCCGCAGAACGAAGGGTCGCGGAATGAGCAGACCGTCGTGCCACACCGGGGTCGTGGACAAATTGACGACTTCCTGGCCGACGAAATCAATGCCCCGCTCGGAAATGGCGGCCTTGAGACGTTCTTTTTCTTGTGCGGTCAGAGCGGCGCCGACAACCGGCTGATTACGCGGAAAGCCGAGCACCGGATTGCCATAGGCGCCCGCGATCGCGAGATCGTCCATGTCCTCGATGACCGACTTTCGGGCCTGCTCCTGGCCGCACCACCAGGTCGCGATGTTCGGCAGGCGAAGATCTTCGCCCAGCAGCTTGCGGCAGAGCTTCGGCATGAAACTCATCATCGCCGGCGCTTCGAGCACCCCCGACCCAAGCGCATTGGCGATCACAACGCCGCCCTGGCGCAAGGCATCGACCAGTCCCGGCACGCCCAGGCGCGAGCGCGCATTGAGTTCCAGCGGATCGGCGAAATCACTATCGATCCGGCGCCAGATCACATCGGCGCGCTTCAAGCCGGCGATGGTCCGCACATGCACCTTCCCGTCGCGCATCGTCAGATCGCCGCCTTCGACCAACAGCAGGCCGAGATAGCGGGCAAGATAGGCCTGCTCGAAATAGGTCTCGTTGAATGGACCGGGTGTGAGGAGGCAGATGCGCGGATTGGACCGCTGCGCCATCGAGGTCAAACCCAGGCGGAATGCCTCGAAGAAGGGGGCGAGCCGCTCGACATTCATGTCGCGATAGAGGGTCGGAAACGCACGCGACAGGACAAGGCGGTTGGCGAGCGCGTAACCGGCGCCAGACGGCGCCTGGGTACGGTCGCCGATCACCCACCAGCGGCCGTCCGGCCCACGTCCGAGATCCGCAGCGTAAATTTGCAGAAATTTGCCGCCGGGAGGGCTCACCCCATGCAGGGGATGCAAGAAATCCGGACTGCCCGTGACGACGGCCGCGGGTAAATCGCCGGCGGTGACCAATCGGCCTTCGCCGTAAATATCCGCAACGACCATTTCCATGAGCCGCGCACGCTGCTCAATGCCCTGCGCGATGTCGCGCCATTCATCATCATTGATGAGGAGAGGGACATGGGAAAGCGGCCAGGCCCGTTCGCTCGTATCGCCATAGGCGCGATAGGAGACGCCCGTGTCCCGAATGTGCCGGTCCGCGGTGGCGAAGCGGCGCGGAATGTCCTCGGCTCCCAAATCCATGAGCGAGCCGAGAAAGCGCAGCCAATGCGGCCGGGGGCGCCCATCCTTGCCGATGAATTCATCTGGGATTCCGGGCAGCGGCTTGTAACCGGCTGCCAGCTTCGCGAGCCGCTCGGCCGCTTCGATATGGGGGTTAGTCTGGTCCGACGCGCTGAGGCTCATCTATTGCTTATGGCTTGGGCCGAAAAGATTTCAGGATCGCCGCGTTGGTCTGGAGGCTGGCGGCGCCGATGAGGTCGAGACAGTAAGGCACAGCGGGAAAGATCGCATTCAGGCAGGTTTCGATCGATGCCGGTTTGCCGGGCAGGTTAATGATCAGACAGGGACCGCGATGCGCCGCGATCTGGCGCGACAGAATTGCGGTCGGGACCTGCTTCAAGCTTTCCTGACGCATGAGTTCGCCGAAGCCGGGCAACACCCGGGGGGCGGCGGCCTCCGTGGCTTCCGGTGTCAAATCGCGGGGCGAGGGCCCGGTGCCGCCGGTGGTCAGGATCAAATCGCACTTCTCCTTATCGGCGAGTTCGATAAGCGTATCACGCACGGATTCGAACCCATCCGGAATTATTTTTTGGACGATATGAAACGGGCTCGTCAGAATTCTTGGACAGGTAGGCGACGATGGCAGGTCCGCTTTGATCGTCATAAAGCCCGGCGCTGGCGCGGTCGGAAGCAGTGACGACCCCGATAATGGCCGCGCGCTTTGTCTCTTCCGCCATGCAAAACCTTCCGCCCGCTTGAAATTGCAGCGCAGTGTAACGGATCGGAACCGATTTTTGAACCGCACGCCGCAAGACGTCGGTGCCGGCTTTGGAAAAGGTCGGCGGGAAATCTCCGCCCAGCACGCGCCCGCATTTCGTAAGACCGGCCGCCGGCCTTTACTGGAGAGTGAAGATTATCAAAACTTGATAATGCACGTAAAGACGCGTTTTACCTTTGTAATTCGAAGGATAACAGGTCTCTCATCAGGCAACGGTCTGGCCAATGTGTCCAAAAAATGGTAGAAGAAGCAATTGGGTCTTTTTGCGTCTGCGCATGATGCTAAAAAAGTAGTTATGCAAGTAGTTTTTAATATTGTGGGGAGACATCGCCAATGAGTAATGACGGTATCGAACGGATCATCATCCGTCATGTAAATGGCTCGAAGGCTAACCAGATTGAACAAATTTCTCTTGGCGATTTGACCGAAATCACGATCGGACGCGACCCATCGTCGACGATCGCGTTCGATTCTCCCCGCGATGACGTTGTGAGCCGGCGCCATGCCGTAATCCGCGTGGTTCGGGAGCCGCATATTTCGTTCCGTCTCGCCGATCTCGGCAGCAGCAATGGGACGTTTCTGAATGGCGAGCGGATCACGGACGAGCTGGAGCTTCTGCCGGACGATGCCATCGGATTGGGCAAGAACGGAGTAAAGCTCATCTTCGACGTGCAGCCGCGGCCATCCAGCCTGGCGTCGCGGACCCGCCTGATCGACGTCGGCGACGCGGCGGCAACGCGCGTCATCAAAACCGCCGAAATCGCGGCTTCGACGGCCGCCAATGATGCGGTCACCAAGACCAATATCGGCGCTGACACGGGGACCGGCAAGTTCGAACCCCCGCCCAAAACCGGCGTCGGCAAAGAGACCGTGCTCCATTTGCTCGGTGAAGAGCGCCGGGCGACCAGCCGCATCTGGATTGCTTCGCTCGCCGGTCTCGCCGCTTTCGTCGCATTAGGTGGTGCATTCTTCTATTGGAAGCACGCCCATGATCAGCAGGAGCTGCAGACCCAAAACCAGCGGCTGAAGGATGATCTGTCCCGACGGCAGGCCGGGCTCGAATCAAAGACTGACGAGCAGTTCGGCTTGAGTTCGCAAGACATCGTCAAGCAATTCGGGAACGCGACGGCCCAGATCAGCACCTCCTGGCGCCTCTACGACCAGACCACCGGCAAGCCCGTGTTTCATCAGACGTTCCGGGACCATGAGAGACGCAGCAAGGACCTCTACACCTACCCGGCCTATGTGCGCATGCCGAACAATGTGGTCGTCCGCTGGCTCACGCTCGAAGACGACAACCGGACCAATATTCCGATCGGCGAACGGCTGCAGGGCACCGGCTTCGTGGTCAGCGAACATGGCTTCATCCTGACCAACAAGCATGTCGCGGCGCCCTGGAACCTCGCCTTCGGCCAATCCGATCCCGCCAATGATTCAAGATTCGGTTGGCTGTATGAGATCGGCGGCGGTCCCGGCGCCAAGGATCCCAAACTGCGCTATCCGACACGGATCGATTTGGCGGACGAAGATTACAGCTCCCTCAAAGCCTGGGCTCCGGCCTCCGGCGGCCTGGTCTTCGTGAAGAATATGGCGTTGTTTCCGAACGGCGTGGAAGGAAACATCCCCGATCCGTCCAAAGGCGGGACCCATACGTTTTTCGGGCGCGACGATGTGCTCGAAGTTCGCTTTGCCAACAGCCGGGTGAGCGCCGCGGCCAATCTCGCGCGTGTTTCCAGTGAAAGTGACGCGGCCCTTATCAAGGTCGACACGCCGCAGCTCCTCAACAAATTGGAAATCGCCAGCGATGACGATGTGACCGTCGGCGAGAAAGTCATCGCCCTCGGTTATCCGTCGGTGGCGCGTTCGGCGATTGCCTTTAATTCCACCATCGAAAATGGCCAGATCCGGAAAAACGAGGATATCGTGCCGCTGCCTTTCGTCAGCGAGGGAATTGTGGCCCTGGTCAGCCCCGCGGCCAAGACCGAGAACGGGATCACCATGGTGGGCCTTTCGGGCGACATGATCCAGCTGAGCATCAACTCGACGGGCGCGGGCAATAGCGGCGGCCCCGTATTCAACAAAGCCGGGAAAGTCATTGGCTTGTTCACTTACGGCATCAGCCGCGGAGGGGCGAACACGTCCGGGGCCGTCCCGATCAAATACGGCCGCGATCTTCTGCAGTCGCAACATCCTTAAACAGGAAGGCGCCCCGCCATGGCGCTTGCGTCAGAACCCGCAGCTGAATTCCAAATCGTTGGCGCGATGCTGACCGATGTCGGCCGCGTGCGGAGCTCGAACGAGGACTCCGTCGCCTTCGTCATCCCGTCCAACAATGAGCCCAGCGCACGGCGTGGCAGCCTGCTGCTGGTTGCCGACGGGATGGGCGGACATGCGGCGGGGGAAGTCGCGAGCGCCCTCGCCGTGGAAGTCGTGCGCCGCGTCTATTTTCTGCTCGACGCGCCCGTTCCGGATTCCCTCCTGACCGCCTTCGAGGCAGCCAATCGCGCCATTCTCGATCACAGCAAAAGCAACCCCGATTGCAAAGGCATGGGCACGACCTGCACGGCGCTCGCCATCCATGACGGCCGCGTCTGGCTCGCGCATGTGGGCGACAGCCGCGCCTATCTTTTGCGCAACGGCAAATTGACTCAATTGAGTGAAGATCAAACGCTCCACGCGCAGATGATCCGCGACGGCTTGGTGACGGCCGAAGAAGCCAAAGACAGCGCCGGCGGCAACATTGTGCTGCAGGCGCTTGGCACGCGTCCGGACGTCGAGCCCGCCGTGTGGGGCGAAGGCATTTCATTGGCCGACGGGGACATTCTCATCCTGTGTTCGGACGGCCTTACAAACATGGTGCCCGACAAGGCGATCGCGGAGGCCGCCGCACGGGCGGCGCCGCAGGAGGCCTGCTCAAATCTCGTCGAAGCGGCGCTCAAGGCCGGCGGATACGACAATGTATCGGTCGGCATCTTCGCGGTGCGCGCCAAGAATGGTCAAGCCACGGGCACGCAAACGGCAACACGGCGTATCGATATCGCTGAGATGGACGCGGAAAATGCGGCCTTCGAGGCGGCCACAACCCGCATCATCAAAGTGCCGGAGGGTCTAGCATGAGCCTGCCCCGGATGATTGGTCCCTATCAGATCACGGAGCGACTAGCGACAGGTGGCGCCGGTGAGGTGTACGCCGGAATCGACACGAAAGTTGGACGCGAAGTCGCGATCAAATTCCTGCGCCCGGAACTGGCCGGCGATTCCAGCTATGTCGACCGTTTCCTCGCCGAGGCGAAAAGTCTGGGACGCCTCAACCATCCCAACATTGCGACACTCTATGCCCTGCCGCACGAGGATGATCACGTCTGCATGATCATGGAGCTCGTCCGCGGCCGCACCGTCGAGCAGATCATTCAGGAACGTCGGCGGCCTCTTGCGGTAAGGGAAAGTCTCGCGATCCTGGCCCAGGTCACCGACGGCTTGGCCTACGCCCACGAGCAGGGCGTGATCCATCGCGACATCAAACCCTCGAATTTGATGGTCACCGAGTCCGGCCGCGTGAAGATCATGGATTTTGGCATTGCGCGGGTGCGCGGCAGCGATCGCATGACCCGCATGGGCAGCGCGGTCGGCACGCCGCTTTATATGTCGCCGGAACAATGCCGCGGTTTGGAAGGCGACGAACGCAGCGACATCTATTCGCTCGCCGTCGTCCTTTATGAGCTGTTGGCCGGAAGCCCGCCCTTCAAGGGAGACACCGACTATGAGCTGACCCGCGCTCACATAGGCACGCTTCCGCCGCCGCTCATCCCCCGCATATCTGGAATCGACCCTTCGCTCGAATCAGCCATCATGATCGCCCTTTCCAAGCGACCGGAGCAACGTTTCCCGACGATGCGCGCCTTCAGCGATGCGATCGGCGCGACGGCGCTGCGGGGCGATGCGACGGCGATCATTCATAACCACACCAGCCTCATCCAGGGGGCAACGGCCACCCAGGAAACCGCGAAGCCGCCCGCCTTGCATACGGTCGCGCTGGCCTTGGCGCGGAGCCGGGCGGCGACCGTGGTGCGCCGGTTCAAGGGCCTTCATCCGGCCGTTCAAGGTGTTCTGGCAGGCGCCTTTGCCGTGGCCATTGTAGCCGGCGCTTTTCTGTTGCGGGCTGGCCCCGAGCCATCCCCCTCGTACGGAACTTCGGGCCCGTCGCAGACCGCGACGGATTTCAAATCGCGAGCTGCTGGAGGCCCACTCGATCAATCCTCGCGGATGGCCCCGACCAATATGACGCAGGAAAAACTGCCGGTGTCGGAAGGTTGCAATACGAGCTTTCCAGATTGCGGCAGGACCGCCGGCAAAACCCAGGTCCAGCCACAGCCAATCGAACAACAGCCTCCGCTCCGAATGGAGGCCTCCAATGCGCCGGAGACCGACAAACCGAAGTTTGCGGATTTTGAAACGGCCGAGAAACAAGGGAACTATCCGGAGGCCTACACCATCGCCAAAGGCATGGATAAGAGCGGCGATCCGGCCGGCGCCTATGGATTGGGTCTGCTCTATTTTCGCGGCAACGGGGTGCCTTCCGACCAGCAGCAAGCCTTTTATTATTTCTCAAAGGCCGCCCACGAAGGTTACGGCATGGCGCAATCCAAACTTGGCGTGATGTATCACCAAGGCTTCGGTGGCGTTCGCAAGGATTACGAGAGCGCCCGCTACTGGTTTGAGAAGGCGGCGGCGAGTGGCGTTGCGGAAGCCATGTCCGCCCTCAGCGGCATGTGTCATCGGCGCGAAGGCAAGTTGAAGCCGGATTGTGAACAGGACTGGTCGGATCGCGCGGCCAAGGCCGGATATATTCCCGAGCCGTGAGTTCGGGCCTCTAGATGCCGTAATGGGCCGGCCTTCGCGAGAATAGCCAAGTTAGGTGGCTGTCCCTCAGAATGATGATGTTGAAAACGGAGTCCGAGCGATCGGCTCTAAGCATCACGTGAGGAACAACCATGGAACATTATGCGGGAATCGATGTCTCTCTGGAAGAGAGCAGTTTGTGCATTGTGGACGCGACGGGGAAGGTCCTGCGCGAGGTCAAGGTCGCCAGCGAGCCGGAGGAGCTTATTCGTTATTTTAACGAGCTGGATTTGCCTGTCAGCCGCATTGGGCTTGAGGCCGGCCCGTTATCGCAATGGCTGCAAGCCGGGCTTGTGGCGTCCGGACGCGATGCGGTTTTGCTGGAGACGCGGCACGTAAAGGCGGCGCTCTCGGCTATGACGGTGAAGACGGACCGAAAAGATGCACGCGGGATCGCCCAGCTGCTGCGGATGGGATGGTATCGCCCGGTTCACGCGAAATCAGTGCCTTGCAAGGATAGCCGCGCCCTTCTTGTTGGGCGCAAGCTCCTGCAAGGCAAGCTTCTCGACGTCGAGCTCAGCATCCGCGGAATCCTGCGCGGCTACGGGCTAAAGGTCGGCGAAGTCAGTCGTGGAAGGTTTGAGATGCGTATCCAGGAGCTGATAGCTGGGCACGTCACGCTGGAGACGGTGATTGGTTCGATGCTGGCCGCACGGATGGCGTTGTGGAATGAGTTCACCAAGCTCCATCGTGAAATGCTAAAGATCGCGCGGGCCGACAAGATTTGCCGGAGGTTGATGAGCACACCCGGCGTCGGCGCTCTGGTTGCCTTGACATATCGCTCGGCGGTGGATGATCCGTCGCGGTTCGGAAAATCCAATACGGTCGGCGCCTATTTCGGGCTCACGCCCAAAAAATATCAATCAGGCGAGACAGACCGAGATGGTGGGGTCAGCAAAGTCGGCGATACCATGGTGCGAACTGCGCTCTTTGAAGCAGCCCATATCATGCTGACGCGTGCGATCCGTTTTTCGAGCTTGAAGCGCTGGGCGCTCGAGGTGGCGCAACGGCGTGGCATGAAGCGCGCTAAAGTCGCTCTTGCACGTAAACTGGGAGTTGTCCTCCATCGCATGTGGGTGGATGCGACCGAGTTCCGCTGGAGCAAGGCCGCGGCGGCCGCATAGGAGATAGAGAGGTTCGGAGCGAGCCAGAAACTGCACCGCTCTCCCGAGGTCCCGTCGCCGGGACGAGGGCTTGGCAAGGTCGTGCGTAGTGCTGTGAATGCTGCGGCAGATCACGCGTCCTAGATTGACCTGCCGGCTCTGGATCTGATGGCATGATGTGGCGGCCTCGCGCTGACCACGGACAGAAGCATGTTCCTGGCGACGAGAATCATTCAGAGGGGACTTGACGAACGAAGGCCCATTACAGAAGCACTACTTTGGCAGATTAGGTTCGACGGCGTCGGCGAGGAGTTTCTCACAGTGGGGGCATCGCCTGGGTGGAGGCCGTGCGAAGAGGTCGAGGATAGCTTGCCTGATGGCCGGCATGCTCGGTTGTGGCGGCGGTCCCCCGACTCTTTTTTTTCCGTCCTGCTGCTTTGAGGCGGCGGGATTGGAGGAAGGCGTAGGCGATCATGGTCATCAAGGCGTGTCGGTGTAACCCGGTCCAGGATCTACCTTCGAAGTGGTCGAGGCCGAGCTCCTCCTTGAGCTGCTGATGCGCCTGCTCACAGACCCATCTGGCTTTGATCGTGGCGGCGAGCATCTTGAGGCTCGCATCGGCCGGTAAGTTCGACACATAGTATTTTTGCTCGCCAGTCGACCGGCGTTCGCCGACAAGCCAGACCTCGTCGCCCGGCATGCACTGCATACGATTATCGAGCATGCGGTGCTTATGGCCATCCGCAACGCGGACACGGCAAGCCGCGAAGAGACATGTCAGCCGACCTTTGGTGCCCCGCCGCCAGCTGACCCTTTGCCATTTCCCTCCGGCCAACAACGCTTCAGCAGAGACCGGGGGCTGATCAGGGATGTGGTATTTGCGGAGCTTTCCGGCCTTCGCGATGGGGAAGATCAGGGCAACTTCGGCGGGATAGACGTTCTGGCGTCGCGACAGACCCACCGCCCACAGCAGACCGCGCTCGCTCAAAGCCTGACGGAAAGGCCCGCTGGAGCCGTACCCTGAATTGGCAAGCACACAGCCGAAACGCGCACCGGAGGCGATGACGCGGTCAATCTCCTCGATCGCAATCTCCGGCTTTGTCAGAGCAGTCTGTCTATCCTTCGGCACACGGGCCCGTACCATGCGCTCAGGATCATCTGTCCAGTTCTCGGGCAGGAATAGCCGCAGGCCCACCATCACCGGCACCTCGCGCGACGCCAACGTTACCGAGACCAGCGACTGACAGTTGGCAGTCTTTCCGAGCGACGAGGCATATTGTGGCGCGACGCCCACCGAGTGACGTCCCTTCTTGGGCAACGCTGTGTCATCGATGACAAGAAACCCCGCCTCATCGCCAACCAGGCCATCTGCCTCCTTCAGCAGGGCAGCCTCGAGTGGAGCACTGTCCCAAACTCCGGCAGCGACGAAATGATGAAGCTGATCGTAGCCGACCTCGCCAGCGCGCGCCGCCATCGGCTGAACGCTCTTGCGGTCTCCTGGACCAATCAGCCCGGCGATATAGGCCGGACACATCCGCGCCCTCGTCTTGTGCCGTAGCGCCGCGACAAACGGCGCAAGCCAGCGATCGAGATCGGCTTGCCAGTCAACGTCCATTGATCGGCCCTCCATAAGCCGACCTCTCATGAATCACGCAAACCCTCTCTTGGGAATCCCAAAAACTCGCTCGTCGCTAAAAATCTGCCAA
>CAWAXL010000031.1:0-107157 GCA_963785995.1 uncultured Alphaproteobacteria bacterium | reverse complement strand
TTCCGCTGAGATGTGACCCTGGAAGGCCAGAAGTTTTCACTGAGAACTGACCCATGTTTTGACCTCCCCCTGGCTGATTGGTCGGGGGATCCAGGAGTGATCGACATGGCGTTATTGAGCGTAATCCGGCGCTGGCATTTCCGGCAGCACGTCCCGATCCGGGAGATCGAGCGGCGGACGGGATTGTCACGGAACACGATCCGCAAATACCTGCGGGCGGACACGGTGGAGCCAAAGTTCAAGGTTCCCGATCGGCCAAGCAAACTGGACCCATTTGCCGAGAAGCTGGTGGGTTGGCTGCGGCAGGAAGCAGGCAAATCGCGCAAGCAGAAGCGGACCACGAAGCACCTGCACGCCGACCTTGTCGCGCTGGGCTATGACGGCTCCTATGGCCGCGTAGCCGCCTTTGTTCGTCGCTGGAAGGCCGACCGACAGCGCGAGCAGCAGACCAGCGGTCGAGGAACATTCGTGCCGCTGGTCTTCCAGCCTGGTGAAGCGTTTCAGTTCGATTGGAGCGAGGACTGGGCCATTGTCGCCGGCGAGCGAACCAAGCTGCAGGTTGCCCATACCAAACTGTCGCACAGCCGGGCGTTTATCGTACGGGCCTATTTGCTTCAGACCCACGAGATGCTGTTTGACGCGCTGGCCCAGGCATTCCGGGTGCTGGGCGGCGTTCCTCAGCGCGGGATATTCGATAATATGAAGACCGCGGTCGATCGCATCGGGTCGGGCAAAGCCCGGCAGGTCAATGCCCGGTTCGCCGCCATGGCCAGCCATTACCTGTTCGAGACGGATTTTTGCAATCCGGCCTCTGGCTGGGAGAAAGGGCAAGTCGAGAAGAACGTGCAGGATGCAAGGCGCCGGCTATGGCAGCCGATGCCCAGCTTTCCCGATCTGGAGGCGCTGAACGCCTGGCTCGAGGAGCGCTGCATCGAGCAATGGGGGCAGATCCAGCATGGCGTCCTGCCCGGCACGATCGCCGATGTGCATGCCGAGGAAGTCGGGCGCATGATGCCGCTGGGGCGCCCCTTCGATGGCTTCGTGGAACATACCAAGCGCGTATCGCCGACATGCCTCGTGAACTTCGAACGCAATCGTTACAGTGTGCCGGCCTCCTTCGCCAATCGGCCCGTCAGTTTGCGCATCTACCCGGAACGGATCGTGGTGGCCGCTGAAGGGCAAATCCTGTGCGAACACGCGCGGATCATCGATCGATCCCATCATCAGCCGGGGCGGACGGCCTATGACTGGCGTCACTATCTGGCGGTGATCCAGCGCAAGCCCGGCGCCCTGCGTAATGGCGCCCCCTTTACCGAACTGCCGGAAGCCTTCAGGCAGTTGCAGAGCCAGCTCCTCAAGCGTCCCGGCGGGGACAGGGAAATGGCCGAGATCCTTGCCCTTGTTCTACACCATGATGAGCAGGCCGTGCTCTGCGCGGTCGAACTGGCGATCGAGGCTGGCGTCGCCACCAAGACCCATGTCCTCAATCTGCTGCACCGCCTGACCGACGGCAAGGCGCCTCCGGCATCCCCGATCGACGCGCCCCAGGCTCTGGGCCTGAAGCGGGAGCCGCTTGCCAATGTCGAGCGCTATGACGCCCTTCGTGACAGGGGGCTGCGCCATGCGTCATGATCCCGCCAGCGCCGCCGTCGTGGTCATGCTGCGCGGCCTCAAGATGTATGGCATGGCGCAGGCCGTAAGCGACCTGATCGAGCAAGGAGCCCCGGCCTTCGAGGCCGCCGTGCCGATGCTCGCCCAGTTGCTCAAGGCGGAAATGGCCGAGCGCGAGGTCAGGTCCATTGCCTATCAGATCAAGTCGGCCCGGTTCCCGGCCTACAAGGACCTCGCCGGCTTCGACTTCGCCGCCAGCGAGGTGAATGAAGCTCTGGTCCGGCAACTGCACCGCGGCGAGTTTATGGGCGGCGCCGACAATGTCGTGCTGATCGGTGGGCCCGGAACCGGCAAATCTCACATAGCCACCGCCCTTGGCGTCCAGGCCGCCGAACATCACCGCAAAAAGGTCCGCTTCTTCGCCACGGTCGACCTCGTCAATGCGCTCGAGCAGGAAAAAGCCATGAACAAGGCAGGCCAGTTGGCCGAACGCCTGCTGCGTCTCGACCTCATCATCCTCGACGAGCTCGGCTATCTGCCGTTCAGCCCGTCAGGCGGCGCCCTCCTGTTCCACCTGCTCAGCAAACTTTACGAGCGCACCAGCGTCATCATCACCACCAATCTCAGCTTCAGCGAGTGGGCCGGGGTGTTCGGCGATGCCAAGATGACCACCGCACTGCTGGACCGGCTTACCCACCATTGCCACATCCTTGAGACAGGCAACGACAGCTTCCGGTTCAAGGCAAGCGCCGCAGCTCCCAAAACACGAAAGGAAAAATCCTCCACTTGACCCACCGCCCGCAACGCGGGACACATCATCCACCCGGGTCAATTCTCGATGAAAATCCCGGGTCAGTTCGAAGCGGAAATCAACAGCGCATGGATCACACCGAACGCTCGCGCCCAGGTTTCTGAGATTCTGATAACCTTTAGGGCTTACGGGGATTGTCAGCGTCCCAAGATGGGCCCCGATCCTATTGATTGCGACAGCGACGTGGATGTCTTTGTGGTATCAACGCCGATGATGATTTTGTTGGTTTCGCTCATGTCGAAGGCTCTCCGGGAATGAGAACCTGACGGCGTGCAGCGAGCGGACAGGACTGTGATGGGACGGGTTCCCCTCAAGCTCCTATCAAGTCACGTCTCGGCCGACCGTCAGGCGCACCTGGAAAACCGACAGGTCAACGCAATGACACGGGGTCAATCACAACAAGGGTCAGGCCCTCCAAGTGCCCCGATACTCTCACAGTCCCAGCTATCCACAGGAACAAAAATTTTCATTTGCCATGTGAATCAGTCTTCTAAATCGGTTTTCCTCAAAGTTGACAGGCCGACCAGAGAAAAAGAGCAGCCACGTTGACTTTAGACAATTGGTTCTGGCGGTTCCCGTTATTCGGACGGAAGAATTGGGTAAGCGACGCCGCGCCGGCCTCATCACGCACGAAGAACAATAACCTCTCCGCCGATGCGAAGCTCATCCAGGTGATCGGCCCAAAATCTCATCATCGAAACCCGCTCGATCCAATAATCTGCGCGGTGATAGGCGCGGCGCACAGCGTCGTTTTCCACGTGCGCTAGTTGCGCCTCAATCGCATCCGCGTTCCATTTGCCGCTTTCATTCAATAGAGTGCTCGCGACGGCACGGAAACCGTGGCCGCTCATCTCGTCTTTCGTAAAGCCCATGCGCCGAAGGGCGGCGTTGAGCGTGTTTTCACTGATGCAGCGGGAAGGCGAGCGGACGGACGGGAACAGGAGTTTTCCCTGCCCAGTGATGGCATGGAGTTCTTTCAGGACCACAATGGCTTGCGGGGCGAGCGGCACGCGATGGGGGCGCCGCATTTTCATGCGCGCATGAGGGATCGCCCATTCCGCTTTTTCGAAGGCAAACTCGCTCCACTCAGCAAACCGCAGCTCGCCCGGCCGAACGAACGTCAAAGCCAGCAAGTGCAACGCCGCGCGAACCTCTGGTGAGCCCTCATAGGCGCTGATAGCACGGAGCAGCCCCCCGAAGGCCTTGGGTTCAGTGAGCGCAGCCCGATGGCGGACTTGCGGCGCCGTCAAGGCTCCTTTGAGCGCGGAAGTCGGATCGGTTTCCGCTCGCCCGCTGGCGACCGCGTAGCGAAAACACTCGCCAATAGTTGCCCGGAGGCGCTTGGCGGTTTCATGTCGTCCGCGTCTTTCGACGCCCCGGAGCACCGCAAGGATTTCCGGCGCCGTGATGTCGGCTATGGGACGAGTGCCCAAAGCAGGCCGGGCGAAGTCGAGGAGCCATTGAGCCTTCTGGAGCGTTTTGGGAGCTAAGCCTTCTCGCATCTTCTTGGCCAGCAATTCGTCAGCGATGACGGCGAAAGTGTTGGCCTCGGCGTTGGCCTTTGTCAGCGCAGCGGTCTTCTTTTGTTGGCCTGGATCGACGCCAGCCGCCAAGAGCCGCTTGGCCGCGTCCCGCTGCTCACGCGCCTCCTTGAGGCCAATTGCCGGATAAGCACCGAGGCTGAGCTTCAGCTGCTTGCAGCCGAACCGGTAGGCGACGTTCCAGAGCTTCGAGCCTGATGGCGTGAGCCATAATTGAAGGCCGCCTCCGTCCGAGAGCTTGATTGTACGCTCCGCAAGGGGTTTCGCGGCCCGAATCCTGGCGTCTGTGAGAGCCATTGTTGGCCTCGCCCTCGTGCTGGCTTCGCTGAGGCCAACAGTAAGGCCAACAAACTAAGCGGATGTCAACAGACGAACGAAGACGGGCTTGGATGCTATTCCGGCAAAACACTTATATTTTCAATGATTACATGACGAACAGGGATGATCTTGGATTTAAGTTTGGTGCCGGTTGCAGGAGTTGAACCCGCGACCTACTGATTACAAATCAGTTGCTCTACCAACTGAGCTAAACCGGCTTTTTAAAAAGGCGCACCCAGCTTTCGCTAGCAGCGTCCTCGCCAGCATGCAACCGTCCCGTTTGGCGGACCCAACATCGCCTCCACCGGCTCTGTCTTGGCTGCGGACGACCGCGGTGGAAGGCGAGGCTGGAAACCCCGCCCGCCAGAAGCGTCACCCATCGTCAAACCCTTTGGTCGATCCAATTCGAGGGATGGATCGAATTCCCGCGAAGGGCATCTCGCGCTCGGTTCAAGCCTGGCGCTTGTCGATCGGGACGTAGTCGCGTCTCGGCGCGCCGATATAGAGCTGGCGCGGACGCCCAATCTTCTGACTTGGATCCTCGATCATTTCCTTCCATTGCGCGATCCAGCCGGCGGTGCGCGCCACCGCGAACAGCACGGTGAACATGGAGACCGGGAAGCCCATCGCCTTCAGCGTGATCCCGGAATAGAAATCGATATTCGGATAAAGCTTCTTCTCGATGAAATATTCGTCGCTGAGCGCGATTCTTCTCAAGTGCCATCGCGACTTCGAGCAGCGGATTATCCTTGATGCCGAGTTCGTTCAGGACATCGTGACAGGTCCTCTGCATGATCTTGGCGCGAGGGTCATAGTTCTTGTAAACGCGATGGCCAAACCCCATGAGCCGGAACGGATCGTTCTTGTCCTTGGCGCTGGCGATGAACTTCGGAATATTCTCGACCGTGCCGATTTCCATCAGCATTTTGAGCGCCGCTTCATTGGCGCCGCCATGCGCCGGTCCCCATAGGCAAGCGACCCCCGCGGCGATGCAGGCAAACGGATTTGCGCCGGAGGAGCCGGCAAGCCTCACCGTCGACGTCGAGGCATTCTGCTCATGATCGGCATGGAGAATGAAGATCCGGTCGAGCGCGCGGGCAAAAACCGGATTGATCTTATAATCCTCGCACGGCACCGCAAAGCACATGCGCAAGAAATTCGAGGAATAGTCGAGCTCGTTCTTTGGATAGATGAAGGGCTGGCCAAGCGAATATTTATAGGCCATCGCCGCGATCGTCGGCATCTTGCCGATCAGGCGCAACGACGCGACCATGCGCTGCCTGCGGATCCGAAATATCGGTCGAATCGTGATAGAAGGCCGACAGAGCGCCAACGCTCGCGACCAGCACGGCCATCGGATGAGAGTCGCGGCGCAGGCCTTGAAAGAACCTGGCCATCTGCTCGTGTACCATCGTGTGGCGGGTGATCCGGTAGTCGAAATCCTTTTTCTGGGTCGGCGTTCGGCAATTGCCCATAGAGCAAGAGATAGCAGGTTTCGAGAAAATCGCCGTGTTCGGCGAGCTGGTCGATCGGATAGCCGCGATAAAGCAAGATGCCTTCGTCACCGTCGATATAAGTGATTTGCGATTCGCAGCTCGCCGTAGAAGTAAATCCGGGATCATAGGTGAACATCCCGGTCTCGGCATAAAGTTTGCCGATATCGACAACCGACGGGACCGATCGATCCGGTCTTGACGGGCATTTTGACGGTGGTTTCGCCGATACTGAACGGAGCCGGTTGTCGCGCTCATAGAGGCTGCCTTCCTTGACGATTTTTGAGTTGAGCCTCACGCGCCGAACCGCCAGGCTCTCTTGCAAACAAGAATGATGCGGTGCAAAAACACTAGCTTATGCGCGGCGCCCTTTCAAGCGCGGGAAAATCGGCTTTCCGCACGGCTTTGGAACACCATGATTGCGTCAACTCGATAGCGAGAATGCAAGAACATGACCATTGGGAACATTCCTCCGCCGTCCCGAAGGTAAACCGACGCGGCTTCATAAAATCTGATCTCGCAGACGGGCGAGGCTTTCCTCGCGGCCCAGCACTTCCAACACATCGAAAATTCCGGGCGACGTCGAACGGCCCGTAAGCCCGGCGCGCAAAGGTTGCGCCGCCTGCCCAAGCTTGATCTCTGTCTCTCCCGCATAGTCGCGGACCACGGCTTCGAGGCCGGCGGCGGTCCAGTTCTGGAGCGCCGCAAAACGTGGGACCAATCCCGCAAGATGCGTCCGTCCGCCGGCTTCAAGGATTTCGGCAGCTTTGGCGTCGAGGACGATCGGGCGGTCGGCAAATAAATAATGGGCACCGTCCAGCAGTTCGACCAAAGTTCTGGCGCGCTCCTTGAGGCCTGGCATCGCAGCGGTGAGTTTTTCGCGCATCGCAGCGTCGAATTTTTTGTACGCCTCGGCGCCATTCGGCAGATGGGCGAAATTGGCCGCGATCGCGGCAACGAGATCCTCATCGCGGCTTGCCCGGATGTAATGGGCGTTCATGCTTTCGAGCTTCGCGAAATCGAACCGCGCAGCCGAGCGGCCGACGTGGGCGAGATCGAACGCATCGATCATTTCCTGCGTCGAGAAAAACTCCTTGTCGCCCTGGCTCCAGCCAAGCCGGACGAGGTAGTTGCGAAGCGCCTCGGGCAGATAGCCCATGGCGCGATAGGCATCGACGCCCAGCGCTCCATGTCGCTTCGACAATTTGGCTCCGTCGGCGCCATGGATGAGCGGAATATGGGCCATGATCGGAACCGGCCATCCGAGCGCCTGATAGATTTGCATCTGGCGCGCAGCATTGGTGAGATGGTCGTCGCCCCGAATGATGTGAGTGACGCCCATGTCGTGATCGTCGACGACCACCGCAAGCATATAGGTCGGGGTACCGTCCGAGCGCAGAAGCACAAGATCGTCGAGATCTTTGTTGGCCCAGGCGACCCGGCCCTGGACTTGATCATTGAGAACGGTTTCTCCCTCCTGCGGTGCCTTGAGCCGGATGACGGGCTTCACGCCGGCCGGCGCTTCCGCGGCGGATCGCTCCCGCCAGCGCCCGTCATAGCGCGGTGGCCGCCCCTCGGCGCGGGCCTTCTCCCGCATCTCGTCGAGTTCCTGGGGTGTCGCGTAGCAATGATAGGCATTGCCGGACGCGAGCATGCTTTCCGCGATTTCGCGGTGGCGCGCGGCATGTTGGAATTGATGAATGACATCGCCGTCCCAATTCAGTCCCAGCCAGGAAAGTCCATCCAGAATGGCGGCAATCGCCGCGTCGGTTGAGCGCTCGCGGTCTGTATCCTCGACCCGCAGCAGCATTTTGCCGCCGGCGTGGCGCGCATAGAGCCAATTGAACAATGCCGTGCGCGCGCCGCCGATATGCAGAAATCCGGTCGGGGAGGGGGCGAAACGGGTGATGACCGCGTCGGGCATGGGATGAGTCCTGCGGCTCGAAAGATTTATGGAAGTTCGGGCGGGGTGGGCGCATACGGCCTGACCGCCGCGCCCGCTCGTTTAACACGAAAAAACCGAAACGAAACCGGCCTTTGCGGATGGATTTAACTGGGGCGCCGCCTGAAAACCCGTCTCCGGCGCGACTTTAAGGCAGGAGGCACAGGGTGATAATTGAATGTTTTCGTAATTCCATAAATGCTGAAAGCGTCTTAAACTGGGCATATGGCGGGCACCTCTCAGACGGCAATCGGCAATAGCAACTTTGCCAAGGCGGGCGGCTTTGCCAGCCGAGTTGGCGCGCATTTTTCCGGCCTTCGGGCTCTGTTTATGCGTTCCTTCGAAACGGAAGCCGCGCTTCGGCGGCCGTTTCTCTGGCTGCCGGTTGCCGCCGGAACGGGCGTCGTCCTTTATCTTTGTGCCGACCGAGAACCGTCCCTGTGGTTTATTGCGCCTTCGACCATTTTATTGGGAATATTGGCGTTCCTGGTGCGCGGAAACCGCGTCGCGTTTTTCGTGCTTTGCGGTTTCTGCGCGGTTTTTGCGGGCGGGCTGTCGGCCTCCTTGCGGGCCGCGCGGATTGCGGCCCCAGTTCTCGACAGGGTGAGAATTGCCACGCTCGAAGGCTTTATCGAGGAAATGAATTTTCGTCGCACCGGTGCGCGCTTCATCCTGAGGCTTCAATCCGCCGATGGGCTTTCCGCTGAACAGACCCCTTTTCGTGTGCGTCTTTCAACGCGCCGCGCGCCACCTTTGGAAGCCGGAGCCCATGTCAAACTCAAGGCGCGGCTGTTGCCTCCGGCGCGCCCCAGCCTCCCGGGAGGCTATGATTTCGCCAGGGATGCGTGGTTCGCGCGGATTGGCGCGGTCGGTAACGTGCTGGGGCGGATCGAAGTCGTGCCAGTTCTCCATCCCCCCGACCTCTTGGCCGCGGCAATGATGGCGATCGACCGCGGCCGCAATGCCCTTGCGCGCCGCGTCGATGCGATCGTTGGTGGCGACTTCGGCGCAATCGCGGCGGCGATGGTGACCGGCAAGCGCGATCTCTTGTCGGACGAAGCCAAGGAGGTGATCCGCGAGGCTGGGATATTTCATATTATTACGATTTCCGGTGTCCAGATGACGCTGGTGGCCGGAATCTTCTTCATCGGTTTGCGTCGAGTTCTGGCCTTGAACCAAACTCTCGCCTTGCGTTACCCGATCAAGAAATGGGCCGCCGTGTTCGCGATCATTGGCGCGATCTTTTATGATATCGCGACCGGATCGCGTGTCGGCACCGAACGCGCTTTGTTTATGACCCTCATCATGCTGGGTTCGGTCCTGATGGACCGGCAAGCATTGACAATGCGCAATCTCGCGATGGCCGCGGCCTTGGTCATCTTGGTCGAGCCGGAAGCGATCATGGGGGCGAGCTTTCAGCTGTCGTTCGCCGCAGTGGCCGCCCTGATCGCGGTTTACGAAGCGCGCATGGCGGCCAACGAACGCCGTCGCGCGCCGCCCATGCGGCAGGCTTCGCGTCCGGTGGAGGGCGAGCGCAAGCGAATAGCCCGGGAATTTATACAGCAGCATTTGCACCACGGCCCGCTCGGCCTGCTATTTGCGACGTTTTGCGCGACGTCGGCCACAGCCTCCTTCATGGCCTATAATTTTCATGAACTCAGTCCCTATGTGCTGATCGGCAATCCGTTGACCCTCGCTTTGATCGAGATTTTTGCCGTGCCGGGTGCGCTGATAGGTGCCGTGCTTTATCCGCTGGGTCTCGATGCCTGGATCTGGCGCTATGTCGGCCTTGGCATTGACGCTGTGATGTGGGCGGCGCGAACCGTCGGCAGCTGGCCCGGCGCGACGATCCATCTGCCGGCCTTTGCGCCTTGGGCAATTGTTTTTCTGAGCCTCGCCGTGCTGTCTTCGGTTCTGTGGCGGACTGCAATATTCCGCGCGACGGCAATTCCGCTGGCCCTGATCGGGCTGATTGGCGCGGCCGCCGGCCCGGCTTTCGATATTGCCGTTTCACCCAATGGAGACGCGGTGGCGTTTCGCGCGACAGACGGACGGCTTTCTGTGATGGGGCGCGGTCGCAATGCGTTTGCAACCGAACAATGGCTGCGTGCTGACGCCGATGGGCGCCCCGCCGGCGATGCCTTGACCAAATCGGCTTGCGATAAACTAGGCTGTGTGGGCCATCTTGCCGATGGGCGGGCGATCGCGCTTGTTATGGAGACGCCGGCCTTTGCCGAGGATTGCGCGCGCGCGGCGATTATCGTCACTCCGCTTTTCGCGCCTTCCGGCTGCGCCGCGGGTCTCATCATCGATCGCGATAAGCTAAGACAAACAGGCGCGGTCACCATCGACATTGGCGAGCATGGCATGCAGGTGCGGAGCGCCCGCGCGGCGGATGAAGACCGGCCTTGGTCGCTGGCGCCAAAACGTGGCTGGAGTTCGAACCGGGGCGCCGACGTTTGCGCCTAAAGACCAAGGCCCGCGCGCGCCTAGCCAAGCGGCGGACCCTGTGACGATACGATCGAGAGCCTTGGTGGGGATGCTTCGCCGTTGGAATAAGGATTTTTTGATCGCAATTGGATTTCGCCGACAGCGAAGGTTAATGCGCCGTCGCTTCAATATTTGCGCACGAGGTTCACAAGCTTGCCCTGAATGCGGACGCGATCGGGTCCGAAAATACGCGTCTCATAGGCGGGATTGGCGGCTTCGAGCGCGATCGAGGCGCCACGGCGACGCAGCCGTTTCAGGGTCGCTTCTTCGTCATCGATCAAAGCAACGACGATGTCCCCCGTCTCCGCCGTATCCTGCTTTCGAATGACGACCGTATCATTGTCGAATATGCCGGCCTCGATCATCGAATCGCCGCGGACTTCGAGCGCGTAATATTCCCCCGGGGGCAACATGTCCGGCGGCAAGCTAATGGTGTGGCTGCGGTTCTGCAAAGCTGTGATCGGCGTGCCGGCAGCAATACGGCCCATCACCGGAATCGAAACAGTGAAGCGCTCCAATTCTTCGTCCGCAGCATTCGATGCCAGGCTTCGCACACGGCCGAGATTGCCCTCGATGACGCTTGGCGCGAATCGCCTGCTTCGGCCACCTTCGGCAGGGGTTGAGGAATCCGGTAACCGAAGAACCTCAAGCGCGCGGGCGCGATTGGGCAGGCGACGGATGAAGCCTCGTTCCTCAAGCGCGATGATGAGGCGGTGGATGCCCGATTTGGATCGCAGATCCAACGCGTCCTTCATCTCGTCGAAGGACGGGGGAACTCCGGTTTCCTTCAAACGCTCGTGGATGAAGCGCAGCAATTCGCTCTGCTTTTTTGTCAACATTGGTTTGGCCCCTCAACCATGCGCAAAATTAATACCTAGCCTTGCACAAATAGTGAACGTACAGTATCCGTTCCCGCTGCGTTCCGCAAGCCCGCGCGAAAAATTTTGTTACTCTCTGATTTCAGAGGTAAACAAGTATTTGCTGAATTAATACTAGGCCTATTGCAGAGTATACGGTCCAGCGCGGCTATGACGGATGGGGATCAAACCGTATTCCAAGCGGAGACCTGCGCCGCGTGGCGCCAGTTTGGCGATGCAGGCGCCATGTTCAAAATAGGTATTTGGTTTGTTCTAGCTATAGTCCATCTCTTCAACTCCGAAACATATTCCATTATGATCAGCCGTTAGCCAATAGAAGTTTGTTAAATACATTCCTTTATTAAAACATCGACTGCTTTCATAAAGTCGTAAAAGCGTTGCGAGCTTTCCAGTAGAGATCAAGCTTGCAATTGGTTCAGGCCAAAGCCTTGACTGCGGCAAGGACCGCCGCCGCGTGTCCCGCGACCTTGACCTTGTTCCAGACCG
This sequence comes from uncultured Alphaproteobacteria bacterium, assembly GCA_963785995.1. Lineage (GTDB taxonomy): Bacteria > Pseudomonadota > Alphaproteobacteria > Rhizobiales > Beijerinckiaceae > Methylocapsa. The sequence goes on along the minus strand of CAWAXL010000031.1, from coordinate 95,587 downwards.
CCGCGATTTTGCGATCCTTGCCAATAAGGAAGGTCGTGCGCTCCACGCCCATGTATTTGCGTCCATACATGCTTTTTTCCACCCAGACACCGTAGGCGGTGAGCATTTTCTTCATCTCGTCGGAGGCGAGCGCAATCTCAAGCTTGTGCTTCGTCTTGAACTTCACATGGCTCGCGACCGAATCGGGCGATACGCCAAGGATTGCCGCGCCGGCCTTTTTGAAGTCCGACCGCAACCCGCTAAGGTCGATTGCCTCCTGGGTACAACCGGAAGTATCGTCTTTCGGGTAAAAATAGAGAACGAGGTTCTTGCCGGCAAAGCTTGCGAGCGAGATCGTCGCCCCAGTATCGTCCGGCAGGTCGAAATCCGGCGCTTTATCGCCAGGAGACAATTTCTTGCCTAAGTTGTCGCCCAGTTTGGCAGCCTGATTTGTTGACGGGTTTTTAGGCATGGGGCTTTCCTTTCGTCAGATTGATTTGCAAACGGTAAAATCCAAGCTTTCGCCCCTTGGCACCGCGCGGCAATTCGACAAAGTTCGTATAGGCGTAGAAATCAAAAGTCTCCAGTTTTTAGCTTGCTCTTGAAAGGCCTCGGGCGGTTGGTCGGACATGTTCAAAAAACTCCGGCCCAGTTCAGCATGTGGCTGGGTAAGGTCGTCCGCTGGTTCAGGCAGGCGGTGAGCGTCGTGGCTGACATTAAGCAAATGGCGAGCCGACGCCACGGCGCTACGAAGTTCGCTTGGAACACCTGCCGGGTCGCTTTCGGGTTGACGCTGGTGGCGGTCGTCATAGGCAGTATTCTCATCGCGCGCCTAGCCTTCGGACCCCTCACGATCAGCGGCCTCGGGCCGCAAATCGCCAAGGCTCTCGACGAGCGTTTCGGCCGCGGCTACGAATTCAGTCTGGGGGAAACCGCGATCGTCAGGAACGGTTATGCACCGGCCCTGAGCATCGATAAATTGTCGATGAAGGAACGCACCGGCCGCACGATCCTGACGGCCCCTCGCGCCGAAGTCTCGATCGATCCTTTCGCGCTCTTCGTTGGCCGCGTGACGCCGCGGCGCCTCGAAATCTTCGACGTCGAATTGCACTTGGCTTTGTTGCCGGACGGTTCCCTGGCTTGGCCCGTCTCGCCTAATTTCAAGGAAGCGGTTCCCCTGACGCCGCCGCTAGCCGACGCGCTCGCCCAAAACGGCAGTGTGCTGCCCCCGGACACGTCAGGGACTTTGGCCTCGGGCGCCGCTGGCCTGAAGCCACGGGCCTTATTGGTCAAGCAGATGGCCGGATCGATCCGGCTCGTCATCGACACGCTGACCAATCCGGAAAGTCCGGTCGCGGCGATCGATCGCGTCGGGATAACCCGAGGTCAGATCATCATCGACGACCAGACCACGGACCAAACGATGGTCTTCAATGGCGTCAATCTCGCTTTCGACAAGACATCCGGTGCCACCAAATTCAAACTTTCCGTCGAAGGACCCAACGGCCGCTGGTCGGTTTCGGGGGTTGCCGATGGGACGCCTGGGGCCGAACGCGGACTCAAGCTTTCGTTTGCCAATCTCTCCCTCGACGAAATCCTGCTTGCGACCGGCACGCGCGGAATGGGTGCTGATTTCGATATGCCGCTCTCAGGCAGGCTCAACATCGGTTTGCGTCCCGATGGGATGCTGTCGGAAGCGGTTGGCCAATTCGAGCTTGGGTCCGGCTATCTGCGGTTCGACGATATCAACGATGAACCCATGATGGTCGACAAGATCGATGGCGGATTTCATTGGGATGCGGCGGCGCGGCGCATTGTGGTCGATCGATCGCGGCTGTCGGCGGGCACGACCCATTTCGCGATTTCAGGGTCGGTGACGCCTCCCGTACACGAAGGAGACCCTTGGTCGATCGGGCTTATCGATGGCGGAGCCGGATGTGTCGGGCGCCGAGCGGCCGGCGACAGAGCCTGTCGTGATCGATCACGGCAGTTGGCGGCGCGGCTTTTTCTGACGGATAAAAAGCTCGTCATCGACCGGCTTTCGTTCAGTGGCCCGGAATGCGGCTTCGCCATGGCCGGCGGAGTTGATTGGATCAATGGGCCCCACATTCGGCTTGGAGCATCGATCTCGCCGACGCCGGTCAAGTCATCATGCGGCTGTGGCCATCCTTTATCTCGCGCGCCGGTCAGATCCTATCTCCTGTCCCGCGCCAGCGAAGGAACCGTCGAATAGGGACGATGCAGATTGATTTCGATGCCGCCGATTTGCGGGCGATGTGGGCGGAGCTTCCGCGCGCCCGACGAAAAGGCTGCGGTTGATTTCACGATCGCCAATGCGAGCCTTGAGTTTTTGCCCGGCGTGCCGCCTTTGCGCGGCATCAACGGGGTCGGCCATATCACCGGCCGGACTGCGGCTTTCCCGGTCGCGAATGCCGAGATCGATGCCGGTCACGACCACGTGCTGACCCTGACCGACGGTAGCTTCCAGGTTCCCGATACCGGGTTGAAACCGGCGCCGGCCGTGATGGCAGCGAAGGTCACGGGCAGCGTCGAGGCGATTGGAGAGCTTCTGTCGTATGACGCGCTGAAGCCCTATGCCAGCCTGCCGCTCGATCCCGCGACCTTGCGGGACAGACCGATGGCAATCTCGAAATCGACATGAAGCTCGGCCCGGATACGGGCCCGGCGGACACGACGCTCAAGATCAATGCGGCGGTCACCAATTTCACCGCCGAGCAGCTGATCGGCAACGAGAAGCTCGACGACGCGACCCTGAACGTCAGCGTGGATCCTTCGGGCCTCAGGGCGAGCGGGCAGGGCATGATGTTCGGCGTTCCGGTCGCGATCGACATGGACGAAACTGACCGGACAAGCCTGCCGAAGCTTCGATTGTCTTGACCTTGGACGATGCCGATCGCGCGCGAAGCATGGTTTTGGTTCCGTTCCGGGGTTGAGCGGCCCGATCGGCGCCAAAACTCACCGCGCCGATCGGACGGCGAGAAAAGCCGAAAGCGCGGGTCGAACTCGATTTGAACGGCGCTGCGATCGAGATTTCCGGAGTTTCAAAACCCGCCGGGCGCCCTGGAAAGATCGATCTGTCGCTGGCCGTCAATGACACGGGAACTCTGCTCGATCAAATCAATGTCGATGTCCGGAACGATTCAAGCGCGTGGCAGTGCGGAGCTTGGCAAGACTTTTCGCTCATCGCGGCAAGGTTTCCGCAGGTGAAATTTTCCCCTGGCGACGACATGAAAATCGACGCGACGAGAGCCGGCGAAACCGTGAAAGTGGTCGTGCAGGGGACCACGATTGACGCACGGCCATTCCTGAAATCATTGATTTTCTAGCCTCCCCGAGCAGTAGCGCCACGGCAAGCACCAACGTCGCGGCGAGCATCAGTGCGGCTGGAAGCACTGGTGACGATCGCAAGGACGTCGGTCCGGTCAAAGAGATCGAGTTGATGTCAAATCCGCTATTCTCAGCGGCTACAACAAGGAGATCATCACCGGCACGGAATTGATCTTCGCGAAGCGCGGCGATCAGATCCAGCAGTTCAGCTTTTCGGGAACCTTCGGAGCCAAGCACCGATATCGTGCAATCTCACCGATGGCGGTGCTGTCCCCAAAGCTTAATCTCGTCAGCGAGGACGCCGGTTCGCTTCTGTCGTTCCTCGACCTCTACAAGCATATGGAGCGTGGACGGCTGACCGTCGGCATGCGCCTTGGGTCATGATAGCGCTCGCTGGCTGTGCTTGTGATCGACGATTTCGTCTTACGCGACGAACCTGCCTTGCGCAGGCTCGTGCTCGAGGGCGCTCCGCCGGTCGATACCGCGGGCCGGGCGCAAAAGATCGATGCCGACGTGATGGCCTTCAACAAATTGCAGGTGCGCTTCCACCGCGATGGCAGCCGTCTCGATCTCAGCGAAGGAACCATGCATGGCGAGGTCGATTGGGCTGACGGTCGAAGGCAGCCTCGATTTCGTGCATGACCAGGTCGACATGAGCGGCACCTTCGTTCCCGTCTATGCCTTTAACAATTTGTTCGCCAAAATACCTGTCTTCGGGCTTATCCTTGCCGGCGGCACGAATGAAGGCTTGATCGGCGTCAACTACCGGATCACCGGCTTGGCCAGCGCCCCGACGCTCAACATCAATCCCCTGTCGGCGATTGCACCGGGAATTTTTCGACAGATTTTCGGAGTCGCGTCGACAGCGATCCGATGCGGCCGCATGCGCTCAAGAGGTTTTGGCGATCTTCAGGAGCACATGTCGCTTTTTGCCGAGCGAGAGTTTGACAACGTCTCCCGACAGGTCTCGCCGGTCCGATCATGGCACGTTCGTCGGTGATGGGTTTGATCGTTGACCTTAAGGCGCCGCCCTTGATCTGACGTCGTGCCTCGCCGGTCGATGTGACGAGCCCGGCTTTGACGAAAGCAGCCAGCACGCCAAGCCCGGCGTCGATCTCGTCGCGCCGATTTCGACGGAAGGAAGGTTTTCCGCCAGCGTCCTTCCTCAAAGGTCTTCCGCGCCGTCTCCGCCGCCTGCAGCGCCGCCTCGCGTCCATGCACCATGGCGGTTGCCTCGGTGGCGAGAATTTTCTTCGCCTCGTTGATTTCGGCGCCGCCCAGGGCTTCGAGCCGGGCAATTTCGCTCAAGCGGCAACTCGGTGAAGAGTTTGAGAAACCGCCCAATATCCCGATCCTCGCAATTGCGCCAATATTGCCAATATTCGAAAACCGGCAAGCAGGCTTTCGTCGAGCCAAACAGCGCCTTGTGCCGTCTTGCCCATTTTGGCGCCGGACGCAGTCGTGAGCAGCGGCGAAGTCAGGCCATAGAGCTGGCCGCGTGCCCATACGGCGGCCGAGATCGATCCCGGTGACGATGTTGCCCCATTGATCCGAGCCGCCCATCTGCAGGATGCAGCCGTGGCGCTTGTAAAGCTCGACGAAATCATAGGCCTGAAGGCACATATAGTTGAATTCGAGAAACGATAGTTCCTGATCGCGTTCGAGCCTGAGTTTCACCGAATCCATCGCCAGCATGCGATTGACCGAGAAATGGCGGCCGGCGTCGCGCAGAAAATCGATATAGTTGAGCGATGCGAGCCACTCCGCGTTGTCCTGCATGATCGCGTCATGCTTGCCATCGCCGAAGTTCAGAAATTTCGCAAAGACGCGCTTGATCCCCTCCTTGTTGGCGGCGATCGTTTCGATCGGAAGCAGTTGGCGGCTTTCGTCCTTGCCGGAGGGATCGCCGACCCGCGTCGTGCCGCCGCCCATCAGCGCGATGGGCTTGCCGCCGGTCTTTTGCAGCCAGCGCAGGAGCATGATCTGGACCAGCGAGCCGGCGTGGAGCGAGGGGGCCGTGCAGTCAAATCCGATATAGCCGACAAGTTCGCCGCTCTTGGCTTTCTGATCGAGCCCGGCAAGGTCGGAGCACTGGTGCAAAAAACCACGCGCGATCAAGACGCTGAGAAAGTCGGACGTGGGGCAAAAATCGTCGGTCACAAGGAAACTTTCATGGGCAATAGGGGCTTGCCGTTACAGCGAAGAAGCGCTGCGGCGGTCAGGACTTACGGACCGCGAGATTTAGGGGCAAGCGTGCGCCAATGCAATGGCCGCGCCCGTGCCGCGCCACGGGCCGACCCGAAGATCAAAACCTGGGAAGTTTTCCTTCAGCTACACTGAAGCGAGACATTTCCCTCTGGCACCCCCATATTGCAGGAAGGCAACCGCGGTTCAAGCCAGCTCGTCATTCGACTTTATAGCGGTGGCACTCCAAAAAAGGGGCAAAGCCACGCCCCTTATGGATTGAAGCCGCGTAGCAATATAGCGGTAGGTGGAAATGTCGGGTCCCTTGTTATTAATTTGCAGGGGAAACTTTAGAACCGGAAAATAGACCGATTTCTCGTATCAAAAGCACCTCCAAAAACAAACACGCCGTCCGCCTCCAATTTGGCGCGCTACCCTATCGCGTCACGAAAGAAGGTGCGCTTGAGTTCCTGCTTGTCACAACCCGTAGGACGAAGCGTTGGATGATTCCCAAAGGCTGGCCGATTAAAGGGTTGAAGCCCGCGAAGGCGGCTGCGCGTGAGGCGTATGAGGAAGCTGGCGTGCGTGGCTCTATCAAAGCGCGCGCCATTGGAGTTTTTTCATACGAAAAAAGCCAGGACGAAAGCGGAATTATTATTCCATGCGAGGTAAAGGTCTTCCCGATGCTCGTGAGGCGACAGGATAAGACTTGGCCCGAATCCCACCAGCGAAAGACGAATTGGTTTACGCCGGAGGAGGCCGTGGCCGCGATCACGGAGGACCGCCTTAAAGCGCTCATGATCTCTTTTTTGTCTACCGTACGGCACCGCCGGATGACGAACCGTACGGCCGATCGCTTACATTAATGCGTGAAACACAGCCACGCCATAAAGAACGATGCCTGTGAATCCCGCATCGATGCTTCTCATGATCTCTTGCGGTGTCCAACCGGGGAAAAGGCTGGCCAAAATATCGGGAACCGTCATAAGCGTATCCCTTTCTGAACAGAGCTGATTATTTTGTCATCGCTCGAGTGCTCAGAAAGTTCCGTGCCCTGCGCCTAAAGCGGGATGAGGAAAAGTGGAAACCGGTTTTCCGCCCGCATCCCGCTCTAAACTTTTGGAATCGATCACGTTCATGATTTTGGATTGAGTCAATCCAAAATCATCGTGATCTAATGACCCTGGAGGCAGGAACGCCGCGCTGACGCGGCGCGCCAATGCGGTGTTCCGTTGGCGCCAGATTACGCTTACGTAATTGCCACTTCTCAGCGACCCGAACGGTGCCAGCCGTTAAATGGTTCGAGCCGAGAGGAGAGCTGAGGATCTTTATTAAGCAGCGATCTTAAGCAAAGGCGGAAGCCCTGCCGAACGCTTTAAACTTGACGCCGGCAGCCGGTGTTTTTTGGCTCAGATGCGGTCTGCGGTTGATCGTGGGATTGTTCGTCATGCCGCTCATGCTAGTGTTGTCGCATGCGTTCAACCCGCATCAGTCGTCATATCAACGCGCCCCGCGCGGCCGTCTATCGTGCGCTGCTCGATCGGCATGCGGTCGGAACATGGAAGGTGCCGACCGGCATGACCAGCCATGTGCATGCGTTCGACGCCCGCGAAGGCGGCTCGCTGCGGATTTCGCTTACCTATGACGCGCCGACAGAGATGGGCAAGACGAGCGCGCGCACCGACACCTATCATGGCCGCTTCGTGAAGCTGGTGCCGAACGAGCAGGTGGTCGAGGTGGATGAGTTCGAGACAACGGATCCCGCTTTGCGCGGCGAGATGACGATCACCATCACCCTCGTCGACACAGATGGCGGCGGCACCGATCTCCTCGCCGTCCATGACGGATTACCTCCCGGCGTTTCGACTGCCGATAACGAGCTTGGCTGGCGGCTGGCGCTTGCAAAACTCGCCGCGCTCGTCGAAAGAGAATGACGCCATTGTCAGCCGAGTCCGTTTGCGAGCCACTCGCGAGTCCTCGCGCAAGCTGGGGCTGGACTAAGGGGGACGCGCCTAAGACACGGGGGCCGGACGCGAAGGTTTTTCCTCTTCCAAGCGGCCGGAACTCCACCCCTCGATCTCGGCCAATTCGGCCTCCGGACGCTCCGCGATAATGTCCCGCTGTCCGAGAAAAATTTCTCCTGTCGTCCCTTCGAGAGAAATCCAATCGCCTTCGACGATCTTTTTGTCGCCGAGCGAAGCGTGGCGGAGGTCGGCGTCCACACAAAGCGTCTTGCAGCCGACGAGACAAATCTTCCCCATCTGGCGGGCGACGACCGCGGCATGAGCGGTCCGTCCTCCGGTGGCGGTCAGGATTCCCGCCGCGACGGCAAAACCCGCAATATCGTCGGTCGATACATCAGGCCGCACGAGAATGATCGGGTCACCGCGCGTTGCAAACTCTTTGGCCCGTTCGCTTTGAAACACGACGCGTCCGCTCGCCACGCCGGGCGACGCTGAAATCGCCGTGGCGATTACCTGCGCATCGCCATTGAATCGAAGCTTGCCGATCCGGCTGAGATCAATCCCGGCGATCCGGGCCAAGGCTGTCTTGGGGTCGATCAAACCTTCCCGGACGAGATCGACGGCGATCCGGATCGCCGCAAGGGGGGAACGCTTCGCGGGACGGGTCTGCAAAAAATAGAGTTTGCCTTCCTCGACCGTGAATTCGATATCCTGGATGTCCTTCAAACCCCCTTCGAGTTTGCTCGTCGCCGCGGCTAGTTCCGTTGCGATGGCAGGCAAGCGTGTTTTGAGGAGTTCCGCATCGCCCGGCGTCCGACGCCCCGATACGACATCTTCGCCTTGCGCATCGAACAGAAAATCGACGTAAAGTTCTTTGGCGCCCGTGGAGGGATTGCGCGAAAAAGCAACGCCTGCGCCGGACTGGCCGCCGGCATTGCCAAACACCATGGCTTGAACCGTCACGGCGGTTCCCCTTAGCCCTTCCAGCGCGTTCAGCCGCCGGTAATCTCGGGCTTTTGCGCTTTCCCAGGAAAGGTAGACGGCGCGGGTGGCGGCGGCCAATTGCGCGACCGGATCATGTGGGATGGCGTGGCCGCTTCCCCGTGCGGCCATTTCCTGAAAATCCTTGGTGAGGCGCTCCAACGCCTCACAATCGAGCTCCGCTTCGGTGGCTGCGTCCTCTGCTCGCATCATTTCGAGGAGGCGCTTGTCTAATTCCGGCAGCACGATCTGCCCGACGACTTCCGAATAGCTCTGGATGAAACGCCGATAGCTGTCCCAGGCCAACCGAGGATTTCCGGAGAACCGGATCAGCCCGCGAACCGTTTCGTCATTGAGCCCCACATCGAGAACCGTTTCGAGCATTCCCGGCATCGATCGTTCGGCACCGGACCGTACCGAAACGAGGAGAGGCCGACGGGAATCGCCGAAGCGGCGGCCTGTGACCTCCTCTAGATAGGCAATTCCCTTTCGCAATCCCCGGTCGATGGCCTCAAGCGCGGGTTTCGCGCCGCCGTTCGCCGGCGCACAGAGTGCCGTGGGCATGACGAAGGCCGGTGGCACTTCGAGGCCAAGCTGGTGCATGCGCCAAAGCATGGCGGCCTTCGAACCCGCGGCTTCCGCGGTGACCTCGACTCCGGTCCCGCCGGGACCAATGAAGATAGGTTCGAAGTTGAGATGAATCATGCAGATAATTCCTCCAAAACGCGATCGCGGAGAGACAGTGCCGCATGGGCCAAATGATCTGTCGCGGTTTCAAGTGTTCGCGCGACTTCAAGCCCAAGCACCAGACTCCGCGCGTCAAGGCGGGCCGCACCGACGCAGGCACGCATCGCGTCACGTTCGGCCGCGTCGGCGCGATGCTCCGCGTCAAGAACGGCATCTATGGATTGCAGGGAATCCATGGCGTCGACGCGCCGCCCCAATGGCAATTGCACCGCGGCTTCCATGGCGCGCACCAGATGACTGACGGCTTCGAGCGTAAGCCGGGCGAGATTTGAAAGAGGCGGGGCAACCGCGTCTGCGCCTTCGGTTTCCGGTGCGAGGCTGATGAAGAAGGCGCATTCGTCCAAAGTGTCCATGGTGTTTTCCACCGCGTCGATGAGACGAAGCAGGTTGCCGTTGTCGCTCAACCGGACCGCGATCTCGCGCGCGGAAAGGGTCAGGTGATCGGCCTTTTTCTCAAGTTTCGTCGCGCAAGCCGCAAGATGTTCGCGGTCCACGGCGCGAGCGATGCCGCCGTTCGACAATGTTTCATTGAGCCAGCCGGCCAGCATCCGGGAAAGACCGAGATGCCGCACGATCAGCATGAGAAGAGTGGCTTCGGCAGTCTCAAATCTTTGGGAAAGATCGGCCTGGATTTCATCGCGGATAAGACGGCCCGACCGGCCAGCCGCAAGGCCGACGCTGGTCTGCCGCAGCACGTTGCGAAGGAAATCTTGCGTCGCTTCGTGCCCAAGGACGTCATCGAGGCGCGCGCCATAGGGAATTCGACCTTCCGCCACGCGCCGGATGGCTTCGAAGACAAGATCGGCACCGCCGAGTTCGAGGAAGGCCCGGTGGCCCAGATCGTTTACGGCGGCATAAGTAAGCAGGTCCACCGCTGCGTCTTTTCCGGTAAAGATCTGCAACGCTTTGCGGGCCTTGTTCCAGTCGATGAGAAATACAATCCGGGAGCCGAGGAATTTTAGGAATTCCGTCAGTGATGCCTCATCGCTGCCCGTAAAGCGCCCCGTCAGCAGATAAAACACATCGTCTGTGCCGAGGCCTTCCGAATCATGCTCCGTCAGCGGTCCAAATTCCATGCCTTGGCCCGCGAAAAGAGCGACGAAAAATTTCGCCCGGGGTCGATGCACGTCGGTGTAGGTCACGGTCACAGTCTGGCCATCGACATGCGCGACGAGAACATGCGCATCGGTCGTCCCAATATCGTTTTGGATCGTGAGGGATGTGCCGGTGCGAACAGCCGTTGTTCCGAGACCTGGATGCCCGAATGCAAGCGCTTTGGTGCGATTGAGGCCTTGCATAAAGGCTTTGATGCGGGAGCGATCCTCCGCCGTGACGCAATGGGCCTTGGCACCATCGATGGTCTCGGGTGCTGTGGCCGCCGAGATCCGGTTGATGGCCTTATGCATGTCCATCACCAGCAGATGCAGGCTGTCGCCAGCTTCCCGGCGCGCCGAGGTTATCGCCCCGATCTCGGCAGCGCTGACCGTATCTCCATCGGCCACCGGCACCGCTTTGCTTAATGTGTTCAAGCGGCTTGAAAACAGCTTCGCATCATTGGGTTCAGCCGTCTCGATGGGCGCAAGCATGGCGGCAAGGTCGGTGTGTAAAGCTGCGAGCAGCGTGGCCGCTCCAGGAATCACGGCCTTGTTCGCGCCCGCCGCATGGGCGCCCGAAATAAGAGTGTCGAACTGTGGCTCGACGAGGCCTGCTTGTTGGCGTTCGGCCCCAAATGTGGAAGGATGCTCGCGCGGGTTGCGTGCCTGAGACATCGCTTCCTGCAGCATGCTGAAACGAAGTTTTATTCGATCGTTTGCTTGAAGGGCTTCGCTCAGCAGGGAGGGCAGAAGAACGCCGCGTTCGCCGAGCCTTTCGGCAATTCCGGTCTTACCAGTCATGTCCAAGATCTCTTTGGGGCGGGGATGATACCGAATCTTAAACCAGTTTAGCCAATAATTTGCGGTGGCGAATTGCGCTTAATCAGTCATGGAAATGACATGGAACTGTAAGAAAGCTCCACGGCGATTGTCTCATGGTCCACGCCGTCTGACACCTTAAAATGACGGAGTTATAACCATTTCACTTACCCGCGCGATAGGGCTTATGAGCGGCACGTCGATGGATGGCGTTGACGTTGCGTTGATTGAAACGGACGGGCAAGAGACAGTCCGGCTCGGGAGCACCGGTTTTTTCCCTTATGCCGAGGAAGATCGCGTTCTGTTGCGCCAAGCCATCGAAGCGGCAGCCTCACTTGACGATAGGCAATCGAGACCCGGCGCCTTGGCGCGCGCAGATACCATGGTCACGGACCGTCATGTGCGTGCGGTTGAAAGCTTTCTCAGCGCCGAGAACATCGACCGTGGGCAGATCGATCTGATCGGCTTTCATGGCCAAACGGTTTTGCACCGGCCGGAGCGGCGCCTCACCGTTCAGATCGGCGATGGCGCGGTGCTCGCCGAACGATTGGGCATCGAAGTTGTCCATGATTTTCGTGCCGCCGATGTCGCGCAAGGAGGGCAGGGAGCGCCGCTTGTTCCCATCTTCCACCGCGCGCTCGCGGCGATGGCCGGGTTTGCCAAACCCGTCGCGGTGATCAATATCGGCGGTGTCGCCAATCTCAGTTATATAGCGCCCGGCCAGCCGCCGATCGCGTGCGACACGGGTCCTGGAAATGCCTTGCTTGACGATCTTATGTTCAAGCGGTTCGGAGTGGCGCTCGATCGGGAAGGGGCCACTGCCGACAAAGGGAAAGTCGACACTGCGATCTTGCGCGAACTTCTCGCCCATCCGTTTTTCGCCCTCCCGCCGCCAAAATCGCTCGACCGGAACGATTTCTCGGGCGTTCTCGTCGATGGGCTCTGCAACCGAAGACGCGGCGGCAACACTCACCGCTTTTACCGCCGCGAGCGTTGCGAGCGTCCTGCCGCATTTGCCGGGGTCTCCTTCGCTTGCGATCGTTTGCGGCGGCGGTGCGCACAACAAGACATTGATGCGGGAATTGTCGGACCGTTTGCCATGCCCTGTCGTTTCGGCAACGGCCATAGGCTGGTCAAGCGACGCGATGGAAGCGCAAGCCTTCGCCTATCTGGCGGTGCGCAGTTTGAAGAAGCTGCCCCTTACCTTTCCGACGACCACCGGCGTCGAAAAGCCCTTACCCGGCGGTATTTGGTCTGGCGCGCCAAAGTCCGCAAACTTCGGCGCACTGTCGTAATTCGCTTAGATCAGAGGATATTGGGACGCTATCTGCTCGGATCGTCGGCGACGTCGGAGTAGGTTATTTCAAACGGGCCTTGTCCGTGGACCTGAATGACGGTCTGCTCCGTCGTCCAGGCGTAATGATTCATACCGGCGGGAATTTCAACAAAACCGCCGGAGGCAACTTCTGTGCCTTTGCTCATATCGAGCTTGTTCCCCATGCCGATATGAAGGTTGCCCATCAGGACGGTGATCGACTCAGCCAAAGGATGGGAGTGCGCTGGAATCTTGTAATTGGCGGGGAATTGCAGGCGCACGACAAACAGCCCCTCCGTTTCCGGGTTTCCAGCCACCAGGGCAGCGTTCGCGCCCTTCGGAAACATGGCCGGCGCCTCGGACCAAACCAGCGTGGCGGCGCTCACGAAGCGCGCTTGTTCCACGGACAAAGCCGGAGCGATCCCAGCCAAGAACACCGCGATCGAGAGCAGTATTTTTCGCATTGTTCCCCCCATCTTATTTTTATTTGGCGAAATCGAACCTATCGGCGTTCGGCCGGTTCGCTGCGGGTCGGCGTCGGAAGTTTTGGCGGATTGCCGAGGCGGCGGTCGAGATAAAGTCCGACCTCCTCGATCAAGGGTTCGATGCAATTCTCGAAAAAATGATTGGCGCCGGGTATGACCGCATGCTCGATCGAAATGCCTTTCTGGGTCTTGAGCTTTTCGATCAGTCCGGTGACTTCCTTTAAGGGCGCGACGCGATCCTGATCGCCATGCACGAACAGCCCGGACGAAGGACAGGGCGCGAGAAACGAGAAATCGAACCGGTTGGCCGGCGGGGCAATCGCGACGAAGCCTTCGATTTCCGGCCGCCGCATCAACAGCTGCATGCCGATCCAGGCGCCAAACGAAATTCCTGCGATCCAGCAGGCTGCGCGCTTCCGGATTGATGGCCTGCGCCCAATCGAGCGCGGCCGCCGCGTCCGACAACTCGCCTTGGCCGTGATCGAAACCGCCTTGCGAGCGGCCGACGCCGCGAAAATTGAAGCGCAGCACGGAAAAGCCGCGCTCCGCGAATGTGTAATAGAGATTGTAGACGATCTGATTGTTCATCGTCCCGCCGAATTGCGGATGCGGGTGCAAGATGATCGCGAGCGGCGCTCCGCGCATCGTGGAAGGGTGAAACCGGCCTTCAATGCGGCCGGAGGGACCGTTGAACATCACCTCGGGCATTCTTACTCCACTGTTATAGCCACATTTGCAGCGGCCTTAAATGATCCAGAAATGCGACAGACGGAGTTTTGGCGCGATCTGGGCCATAGTTTCCGGTTTGACGCGTGGATTAGTCCTTGTATCTTGGCATTTTCCAATTGGCATACGCTGACCGGATTGGGGCCCGTTGCCTTGACTTGCGCGCTGATCGGCGCCTAAGAGAAGTTTAGCGTCCATGCGGCGGTTCGGATTGAGAGAAGCGGGCTCTTGTTGGCTCCGCAACATCCTGACGATCCTGATAAATCCATGGGACCTTCTAGCACGTATGCCCCCTTGGATTGCAAGAGCTTTTGGATTGCAATCCGTTTCCCGCGGGCGCGTCCGGCCAGTTGCTTCGTTCCTTGAATTGGTGAGTTTCCGTTGTGTCGCGGACTCGTGTCTATCTCGACCACAACGCCACGACGCCCCTCCATCCGGCGGCGCGAGAGGCCATGGGCGCGGCGTTTGACCTTTGTGGCAACGCCTCGTCCATTCATGCCGAAGGGCGTGCCGCGCGGGCCTTGATCGAAACCGCTCGTGGCGAAATCGGCGAGCTTCGTCGGTGTCGCCGCCCGAAAATGTGGTCTTCACCTCCGGCGGAACCGAGGCGCTGAACCTGGCGCTGACGCCGCATATCGATGCGTCCGGGCCAGAGACAGAGCCGTTCAATCTGCTCTTGGCGCGGCGGCCGGAGAACATGCCGCGGTCCTGAGCGGACATCGGTTCGCGCGCCGGCTCAGCTTGAACTTGTCGGTTTGACGCCCGCACGGCTCACTCGACATCGAGGCCCTTGGTGATGCGCTCGCCCGCGCTCTCGCTGCCTCGCAGCCATGTCATGCTTGCCCTTCAGGCCGCCAACAATGAGACGGGCGTTCTCCAGCCGGTGCCGGCCGCGGCGGAGATAATCCACGCCGCCGGCGGCTATCTCATTTGCGATGCGGTTCAGGCGGCCGGGAAGTCCGCTTGTCGATTCCAGAGCCTTGGGAGCCGACGCAATTGTGCTTTCGGCGCATAAATTTGGTGGGCCGAAAGGCGCTGGCGCCGCTTTGCTTTGTCTCCGACGCCACCCACATAAGAGATGTGCTCCTGCGGGGAGGGGGCCAGGAGCGCGGCCTCCGCGGCGGGAACGGAAAACATTGCCGGGATTGCGGGAATGGCGGCGGCCTTTCGCGCGGCGAAGGCGCGGGTGAAAGAGCAGGCCGCGGAACTGGCGGCCTTTGCGGGACGAGCCTGGAGGCGGAAATTTCAGCGAATCGCAGCTGGCGCGGTTTTTTTTGGTGCTGGCACGGCGCGGTTGCCGAATACATCTTGCTTTGCCCTCCCGGCGATTGAGGCGCACCTCTTGCTTATGTCTTTGGATATGGAGGGTATTGCGGTATCATCGGGTTCGGCCTGTTCGTCCGGAAAGGTGAAGCGCTCGCACGTCTTGACCGCGATGGGCGTGGAGCCGGACCTGGCAAGAGGGGCAATCCGGGTTAGTCTTGGATGGAATTCGCAGCCTGAAGAGTGCGCTTCGTTCGTAAAGGCGCTTGAAAGGACGGTGGGCACGATCAAGGCGAGGCGGAGCTGCATATCCGCCGACAGTTAGAATCACCGGTTTTCCAGGTTAAGAGATGATGACATCTTTAAAGTGTCTGAACCAGCGGTCCTTGAAACCGCCGAGGTGAGGAGAATGGTATGGCTGCGGTCCAGGAGACCGTCGATCGCGTCAAGGCGATCGACGTCAGCGAATATAAGTATGGATATTTTTCCGATATTGAATCCGACAAAGCCCCAAAGGGCCTCAATGAAGAGATTGTCCGGTTCATTTCAGGCAAAAAGGACGAGCCGGACTGGCTGACCGAGTGGAGGCTTGAGCGCCTATCGGCGTTGGCTGACGCATGCGTGAGCCGCACTGGGCCCGGGTCGATTTCCCCAAGATCGATTATCAGGAGCATTTACTATTATTCGGCGCCCAAGACCGCGGCCGGCCCGAAGTCGCTCGATGAGGTCGATCCGGAACTTCTTAAGGTCTATGCCAAGCTCGGAATTCCGCTGCGCGAACAGGAGGCGCTTGCGGGCATCAGCCCGGAACGCAGAATGGCGGTCGACGCTGTCTTCAACTCCGTATCGGTTGTCACGACCTTCAAGGAAGAACTCGCCAAGGCCGGCGTGATTTTCTGTCCGATTTCGGAAGCCGTTCATACCCATCCCGAACTTGTCCGGAAATATCTGGGATCGGTCGTGCCCTCGACCGACAATTATTACGCGACGCTCAACAGTGCGGTGTTCTCGGACGGATCTTTCGTCTATGTGCCCCCGGGCGTTCGCTGCCCGATGGAACTGTCCACCTATTTTCGGATCAACGAACAAAATACCGGGCAGTTCGAGCGGACCCTGATCATTGCCGACAAGGGCAGCTATGTTTCCTATCTCGAGGGCTGCACGGCGCCCAAGCGGGACGAAAATCAGCTGCATGCGGCGGTCGTCGAGCTGATCGCCCTTGATGATGCCGAGATCAAATATTCGACCGTGCAGAACTGGTATCCGGGCGACGCGGACGGCAAGGGTGGGATCTATAATTTCGTCACCAAGCGCGGCGATTGCCGCGGCGTGAATTCCAAGATCTCCTGGACCCAGGTCGAGACCGGTTCCGCGATCACCTGGAAATATCCGTCCTGCATCCTGCGCGGCGACAATTCGCGCGGCGAATTCTATTCGATCGCCATTTCCAATGGCCGCCAGCAGGTCGATTCCGGCACCAAGATGATCCATCTCGGCAAGAACACGACGAGCCGTGTCATTTCGAAGGGAATTTCCGGCGGGCCGGTCGCAAAACACCTATCGCGGTCTGATTTCGGCGCACCGCAAGGCGATGGGCGCGCGCAATTTCACCAATTGCGATTCGCTGCTGATCGGCAATTCCTGCGGCGCCCATACGGTGCCTTATATCGAGTCGAAAAATCCAAGCGCGCAATTCGAGCATGAGGCGACGACCTCGAAAATTTCCGAGGATCAATTGTTCTATTGCATGCAGCGCGGGCTTTCGGGCGAGGCAGCGACGGCTCTGATCGTCAATGGCTTCGTTCGCGATGTCTTGCAGCAGCTGCCGATGGAATTCGCGGTGGAAGCGCAGAAATTGATCGCGATTTCGCTGGAAGGCAGCGTCGGCTGACCGCTTCCATCCGAGGCGACGAATTCTCGCTGAAGCGTCACGCGCTGAAGATTGGCGCGCCAAGAAAAAATCGCTAATCAAGGATCGAAATCGTGCTCGAAGTGAAGAACCTCAACGTCTCCATCGACGGACGCAAGATCCTCGATGATCTCAATCTCACCGTGCGAGACGGCGAGGTTGCCGCACTCATGGGGCCGAACGGCAGCGGCAAGTCGACATTGTCCTATGTCATCGCCGGCCGCAAGGACTACGACGTGGAGAGCGGCGAGGTATTGCTGAACGGCGAGAGCCTCTTGGACCTCGAGCCCGATGTCCGCGCCGCGAAGGGACTTTTCCTGGCCTTCCAATATCCGATCGAAATTCCTGGCGTCGCGACCTTGACCTTTCTCAAGGCGGCGTTGAATGCGCAGCGCGCGCTGCGAGGGCGAGGAAGAGCTTTCGACCCCAGACTTCATGAAGAAGGTCAAGGCTGCCGGCGGATAAGCTCAACATCAGCCGGACATGCTGAAGCGTGGGCTCAATGTCGGTTTTTCCGGCGGCGAGAAAAAGCGCATGGATATCCTGCAAATGGCGCTTCTGGAACCATCCTTCGGCATTCTTGACGAAACCGATTCAGGACCTCGACATCGACGCTTTGCGCGTGGTTGCCGATGGCGTGAATGCGCTGCGCGCGCCGAGCCGCGGTTTTCTCGTCATTACCCACTATCAGCGTTTGCTCGACTATGTGGTGCCGGACACGGTGCACGTCATGGCGCAGGGCCGGATCGTGCGAAGCGGCGGCAAGGAACTGGCGCTCGAACTCGAAAAAAGCGGCTACCGCGATTATGTCACCGAACCAGCGGCCGCCTAGGGAGAAGTCGAAATGAGCATTGAAATCATCTCCAGCGAACGCCCGCCGAAGCCTTCTTGGCCGCATCTTCGAGCGCGACCAAGGCCCTGCTGCCCGGCACCGCCGGCGTCGCCACGATGGCGCGAAGAAAGCTTTCGAAGCCTTCGCTGCATCGGGGCTGCCGCATCGCCGCATCGAGGCGTGGCATTACACCGATTTGCGCGCGCTCATGCGCGAGGCCTTGCCGATCGCAGCGGCGCCCGGACGCGGCATCTACTCATGGCCTTGCGAAATCGACCTCGACCAAGGCCGGCACGCCCGCTCGCGTGCTCGTTCTGGTCGATGGCTTTTTCGTGCCGGAATTGTCCGAGCGGCTTGCCGAAGGACTAAAGAGTCCGCTCGCTCGCCTCCGTCTTGTCCGAAGGACGGTCCGATCTGATCGCGCTGTTCGCGTCGCAAAATCTTGGTACGCTCGACCCGATCGTGTCGCCTTGAACGCGGCTTTGATGCAGGATGGCGTCGTCATCGAGGTGGCGCCTGGAACCGTGATTGCCGAACCGCATCAACCTCATTCATGCGCACCTCGTCGCCTGCTCGCCGCGGCGCATTTCTCGCGCTCGGCCCTGATCGTCGGAGCCGGCGCTTCGATTCCGTCTCGCCGAATCGTGCCATGCCGCAACAGCCATGTCGGAAACCGGCCAGCGCTAGCCAAGCCAATGACTGTCTGATCGTCTTGCTCGGCGATGGAGCGCGCCTCGCTCATACCGACATGGTGACGGGCGCGGCCCCGGCGGCATGCGGCTCGAAAGCATGCATGGCGCGGATCGGCGCCGGGGCGAACGTTCGACAGTTTCGCGCTCGTCTCCGGCATCGGCCTTCTCCGCCGCCAGATCTTTCTGCGCTTCGAAGGCGGCGGAGCGCAAGGCCTCTCTGAGCGGCGTCTCGCTTCTTGGCGGCCGCGAACATGCCGATACGACCTTGCAGGTCGAGCATGTGGCGCCAAGGCTGCGTCAGCCGCGAGACCTTCAAATATATTCTCGACGAGGAAGCGACCGGCGTATTTCCAAGGCAAGATCCATGTCGCGCCAGGACGCCCAAAAGACCGACGGCAAGATGCTGTGCAGAGCGCTGCTTCTTGTCCGATACGGCCGCGATGAACAATAAGCCGGAGCTTGAGATCTTCGCCGACGATGTTGTTTGCGGCCATGGCGCGACCTGCGGCGGCCTTGATCATCGACCAATTGTTCTATCTGCAAACGAGAGGGTTACCCCTCGCCCGAGGCCGAGGCGCTTCTGTTGGAAGCCTTCGCGGGCGAAGTTGATCGACGAAATCGGACATGACGGATTGATCGAAATGATTCCGGCGCGCAGGTGGTGCTTGGCTTTCGGCGCGGCGCCTGCCGATGCCGGTAGCTTCAATCGCCAACGACCTGCGGAGCGGCGCGCCTCGCCTAAAACGGGAGTTTAGGCCTATGCAGTTCCCGCGCCGTACCAAAATTGTGGCGCTCGTTACGCCTCGCCAGCTGAGGAGCAAGGCATGAACAAGCATATCGCCGCTGGACGCGCCGCTCGATGTCGCCTCCTGCGCGCGGATTTTCCGATCCTTTCGACCGAGGTCTATGGCAAGCCGCTGGTCTATCTCGACAATGCCGCTTCGGCGCAAAAGCCGAGGGAGGTCGTCGACCGGATGGTCCATGCGACCTACCACGAATATGCCAATGTTCATCGCGGTCTGCATTATCTCGCCAATGCCGCGACGGACGCCTATGAGGCGGCGCGGGAAAACGTGCGCGCCTTTCTCAACGCCGGCTCCGTCGAGCGAGATCATCTTCACGAAATCGGCGACCGAAGCGATCAACCTGGTCGCGGCGTCATTTGGCGAGGCCTTCATCCAGGAAGGCGACGAGATCGTCCTTTCGATCATGGAGCACCACGCCAATATCGTGCCCTGGCATTTTCTGCGCGAGCGCAAGGGCGCCGTCCTGAAATGGGTGGATGTCGACGACGAGGGAAATTTCTCGCTTGACGCGTTCGAACAGGCGTTGACGCCGAAGACCAAGATCGTCGCCCTAACGCATATGTCGAACGTGCTCGGCACGGTGACCCCGGTCAAGGAGATCGTCAGAATCGCGCATGAGCGCGGCATCCCCGTATTGATCGATGGTTCGCAAGCCGCGGTGCATCTCGACGTCGATGTGATCGATCTCGACGTCGATTTCTATCGCCTCACCGGCCATAAGCTCTATGGGCCGACCGGCGTCGGCGCGCTCTTCGGAAAAAAGGAGTGGCTCGAGAAGATTGCCGCCCTTTCTCGGCGGCGGCGAGATGATCGATGAAGTGACCACGGATAACGTTACCTATAACGAGCCGCCGCATCGCTTCGAAGCGGGCACCCCGCCCATCATCCAGGCGTCGGCCTCGGCGCCGCCATGAATTATATGCGAGCGATCGGCCGCGATCGCATTCATGCGCATGAAATGGCCCTGAGCGACTATGCGCACGCACGTTTGTCGCAAATCAACTCGTTGCGCATCTACGGCCGCGCGAAGGGCAAGGGCGCCATCATTTCCTTCAACATGAAAAATGCCCACGCCCATGACATTGCGCACCGTCCTCGACCGTACCGGCGTCGCGGTGCGCGCCGGAACCCATTGTGCCCAACCGCTTCTCGCGCGTTTCGGCGTTACGGCGACCTGCCGGGCCTCCTTCGCGCTCTACAACACGCTTGAGGAAGTCGATGTTCTCGCCGAGGCCCTGATCAAAGGCGAAGGCCTGTTTGCGTGAGCGCAGGTGAAAATGACTTGAGAAGGATATGGCCGAGCCAAGCATGCCGAAACGCAAATCGCCGATGGCCAGGAAGTTGCCGAGGCGCAGGACGTCATGCCGAACGAGCCGCGATGGCTTTTCGACAATCGATGCCGGAGGCCGAACGCGGACGCTCTAGCGACGATATCGTCGCGGCCCTGAAGACCGTGTATCGATCCTGAAATCCCGTGCGACATCTACGAGCTCGGACTGATCTACAAAGTCGACATCGGCGAAGATCGCCTGGTCAAGATCGACATGACCTTGACCGCGCCGGGCTGCCCGGTGGCCGGCGAACTCACACGATCGATCGAAACGGCGGTGGGCGCGGTTCCAGGCGTGCTCGGCGTCAATGTCGCAGTGGTATTTCGATCCGCCGTGGGACCAGGGACGCATGTCGGACGAAGCGCGCGTGTCGCTCGACATGTTTTGATGTTTCGTGCCGCCGGGACCGGCCGATGGATCAGCCTTTCAGCAACGGATCGATCAGTTTCGCAAGCCCGTCTGGAGGTATCTCGCCATTTTCCTTCTTGCCGTTGATGAAGAAGGTTGGCGTCGCGGTGACCCCGAATTTCTCGGCCGCTTGATCATGGACCTTGGTGATCTTGTCGTAAGAGATCCTGGTCCTTGAGGCAGGCCTCGAAACTGGCTTTGGCTCATCCCGGTCTGCTTGAGAAGACTGGTCAAGGCTTCAACTGGTTTGTCCGGAAAAAGCCCAGTTCTTCTGTTGGGTGAAGAGGAGATCGACGATCGCATTGCGCTTGTCGTCGCCGGCGCAGCGGGCGAGCATGAAACCGGCCGTTGCCAAGGGGTCGAGCGGAAACTCGCGCAAGATGAAACGGACCTTGCCGGTATCGATATATTTGCTTTTCAGTTCCGGAAAGGTGGCCGTAAAACGCCGCGCAATGCCCGCATGTCATGGAGGCATATTCGACGATCGTGACCGGCGCGTCGCTTTTGCCCAAAGCGACGTCGGCCAAAGCCTGAACGGCCATCAGCTGATCCATCGGAAGGGCGGCGCTTTCGGCCCTCACCGGGGCCGGGAGATCGCCAAGCACACCGAAAAATCCCGCGATGGTCAGACCGGCCGCAGCCATGACCTCAAGAACACCGCGATGGCTTCTCAAGCCGGACTGGCCGGTTTTTGGCGAATGCATGAATAAGTGCTCCATCGACAGTGGGGCGCAGATTTGCCTGATTACCTAGCACGAAGGCAAGTCAATTTTTGCGGAGAGCTTTTTTCCAATCGGCGTTATTAACCCATTCTAAAAGGCCTTAGCGCGGGCCGAGGATGCGAGCCCCTAGTCGCGACAAGGCGCTCCGCAAGGATTCATCCGTAACATCGCCGACGAGTTTTTCCGCAGCCTCTATCGCCGCCGCATCCGGGGGGGATTTGATCCGTGTGGACACCGCGCGCGCCGCGACCGGTCCCTGTTTCAGGGTAAGACGGGAAACGCAGCGCCAGCCGAAATGGGCATTGACGCGTTCAATGACGATGGGCGCCAAATGTTGCAGTTCCAGCGCAAATCCCGACTCGACGCGCACGACCAGGACCGCCGAGTTGGCGCAATCTTGTCCGGCGCGCCCGTGGTCGCGGGGTGGCCACAGCAGTTTTATGGGCTGCGACATTGTGCCCAGTCTTTCACCGACAATATCGTCCCAAAATAAAATCAGATCCGACTGACCGAAGCCTTGCCGTGTCAGAAGCGGATTAATCGCAGGCCCGACGAGGTCGGCGAGCGGTCGGGACCAAGGGATTTTGCGGCCAGGAAATCTTGCCATTTGCCTGTGTCATCCAGCCACGAAAATTTCATCGCGGCTCGACCCTAACACGCCTTGTCCCCCGTGTTGAAGCCCGCCCTCAGGCTGCGCTCACGCCAAACAATTGTTCCGCGCGCTTCTTCAGTTCCTGAGGTGAAATGTCCTCGACGTGGGTCGCGATCCACCACCGATGCCCGTAAGGGTCCTCGAATTTGCCGCCGCGGTCCCCGTAAAACTGGTCCATGACCGGGCGAAGAACCTTGAGGCCCGCCCCAACCGCACGGCTTGTGAAGGCATCGACGTCCTCGACATAGAGGTGGATCATGACGGGGGTCCCGCCGATCGTTTGCGGGCTCAACGCGTCGTGGTCCGGAAACTCGTCGCAGAGCATGATCCGGGCCTCGCCGATTTCAAGTTCGGCGTGTCCGACCTTACCTTCATGCGCAATGCAGAGCGTTTCGGTGGCGCCGAAGGCTCTCTTGTAGAAAGTGATCGCTTCACTGGCGTTGCCCACGCTAAGATAGGGTATTGCGCCGTGATGCCCTTCGGGTATCGGCTTGACCGTCCCACTCATTTTCGTCCCCTCGCTTGGCCCCGTGTTCATAGGTCGGTAAAAAGATCGACAAAACGAGGCACATCTATGGCCTTCCCGATACGCCTTGACGCAGAGGCGGCCGCTCCTGCCGCCGCGGTCCTCGCCTGGTACGATGCCCATCGCCGCGATTTGCCTTGGCGGGCACGACCCGGAGAGCCCATTGATCCCTATCGGGTTTGGCTTTCGGAAATCATGCTGCAACAGACGACTGTCACGGCCGTGAAACCCTATTTCGCAGCCTTTTTGGCGTGCTGGCCGGATGTTGACCTTTTGGCCCAGGCTCCCCTCGATGCGGTGATGCAGCAATGGGCCGGGCTCGGATATTATTCTCGCGCGCGCAATCTTCATGCCTGCGCACAAATTGTCTCCGAGCGGTTGGGTGGCAAGTTCCCGGACACGGAAATGCAATTGCGGGAGTTGCCCGGAATTGGGCCTTACACGGCGGCGGCAATGGCGGCGATCGCTTTCGGGCGCCCCGCCGTCGTCGTCGACGGCAATATCGAGCGAGTCGTCGCCCGGCTGTTTGCGATCGAAACTCCGCTCCCGGCGGCAAAACCCGCGATCAAGACCATGACCGGGGAGATAACCCCGCTGGAACGGGCCGGCGACTTTGCCCAGGCGATGATGGATTTAGGCGCCACGATCTGCACCCCTAAGCGTCCATCCTGCTCTCTATGTCCATTGCAGAGGATTTGTCGCGGCTACGCGTCGGAACAGCCGGAACGTCTGCCGTTCAAGGCGGCCCGGGCGGAGCGGCCCGTGCGCCTCGGCGCCGCGTTTTTTGTGCAGCGCGAGGATGGATCGGTTCTTGTCCGCACGCGGCCGCCGAAGGGGTTGCTCGGCGGTATGAGCGAACTGCCGGGGACCGTTTGGGAAACCGGTTTCGACCCGGCGTTGGCGGTGGCGCAGGCGCCGATGGCCGGCACGTATCGGAAGCTTGATCGTAGGATCACCCACGTCTTCACCCATTTTGCCCTTGAGCTCGATATTTACGTGGCTGAGGTCGGCGGCGCGGAGCGCCCGCCCGCGGGCCACCGCTTCGTGTCAGGTCCTGGCCTGGATAAGGAGGCTTTTCCGAGCGTGATGCGCAAAGTAATTGCCGAGGTACGGCAAAATGCCGCGCATCATCCAATGGCACCAGAGCTGGCACTGGCACCCGACGCAAAAATAAGGCAAAACAAAAGCATAGAGCCGTAACTCCAGACCGGAACGGCAATCGGGACGAGAGTTGTTGCGCTTTGATCAGCTCAAGGCGCCCAAATTCCCGCCTCTCGCCAAGCATGTCCTTGCGAAACCACCTGCTCAACATGGCCAAGCGGCGCGACCCGGAACCGAAGATTACGCTGACCGAGGGATCGGTACGCGTTCGGCGTGGCGAAAAAATTTTAACGCTGCTGCCGCTTCCCAATTTTCCCAACGCGGAGGATCCACCCGATTTCATTGTCGATCTGGATGGCATTCTTTGTTGGGACGCGCCGCACCAAGCGATCGAAATTGAAATCGAGGAGCTCGGCCACATTGTGCATGCGATCGAGGAGGAGTTCGAGCGGCTTGGGCTGAAGGTCGAGTTCGAATAACGCACGCTCCAAAAAAGGCGCAGAGTTTTTGGATTGGATCCTGCGTTGAACCATATCGAGGGCACGCTATGACACAAAGAAAGCTTGCCCACCTGTGGCCCGGCGTTCCCTTGGCATTGGGTTCGGCAGTACTGTTTGGCGCCTCAACGCCGCTGTCAAAACTTCTCCTTGGATCGCTCAGCCCGCAACTGCTCGCCGGCGTGCTTTACCTCGGGGCCGGAGTTGGTCTCGCCGCGGTTCACTTCGGCCGCGCGGCGCTGGGCATCCCATCCGCAGATGCTCCCTTGCGGCGTGGCGATCTCCCTTGGCTTTGTGTGGTGATCGTCTTCGGGGGGCTCGCCGGTCCGCTTTTGCTGATGCTCGGGCTTGCCCGCACGGACGCAGCATCGGGCGCGCTGTTGCTTAACCTTGAATCCCTTGCAACGATGGCAATCGCGTGGCTGGCATTCCGGGAAAATGTCGACCGGCGCCTCTTGCTCGGCGCTTTCTCAATTCTCGCGGGCGCGGTCGTGCTTTCCTGGGGCGGGCAGGCGATCAGCCTGAACAGCGGCGCGGTGTTGATCGCGGCGGCATGTCTGGCTTGGGGCATCGACAACAATCTCACCCGCAAGCTCTCCAGCGCCGATCCCGTGCTGATTGCCATGATCAAGGGACTGACGGCGGGGGCGGTGAACACGGCCCTCGCTATTGGGTTGGGCACCACTTGGCCATCGCCCGGGATGCTGGCGGCTTCGGCTGGCGTCGGCTTTCTTGGTATCGGCGTCAGTCTTGTCGCCTTCGTGTTGGCTCTGCGCCATCTCGGCGCGGCGCGAACGGGGGCTTACTTCTCGCTGGCGCCGTTCATCGGAGCGATGATCGCGATTGTGCTGCTTGGCGATCCGGTAACCGCGAAGCTGCTCATCGCGGGCGGCTTGATGGGGCTCGGCCTATGGCTGCATGTTGTCGAATGGCACAAACACGAACATGACCACGGCGGGCTCGAACATGAACATATCCATGTGCACGATGCGCATCATCGGCATGCTCATGAGGGGCCGGTGAGCGAGCCGCACTCCCATTGGCATCGCCATGAGCTGTTGCGTCACTCGCATCCGCACTACCCGGACCTGCATCACCGGCATGACCACGGATAGGAAAAAGCGCAGCCGCCGGCGGGCCTATTCTGCTGCCTGAAGGCTCGCGCGCACCATGGAGCGCAGGACATCGATCGGCTCGAATTTTCCCTTGCGTTCGAACCGCCAAAACGTCCAGCCGTTGCAGGCGGGTAGGCCCTGCGTCAGCGCGCCGATCTTATGAATCGAGCCGGCGACCGTGCCGATCGAAACGGTTCCATCCGCCCGTACGACCGCCGAATGGCGTTTTTTCTCATCGACCAGAAATTCACCCGGTTGGAGCAATCCAG
Organism: uncultured Alphaproteobacteria bacterium; assembly: GCA_963785995.1. GTDB lineage: Bacteria > Pseudomonadota > Alphaproteobacteria > Rhizobiales > Beijerinckiaceae > Methylocapsa. The sequence continues at coordinate 69,822 of CAWAXL010000031.1, read as the reverse complement.
CCTCGACGATGGCGGAAAAAGCGACGCGCGGCTCCGAGCGTTTGTTGGGGACCGCCGCGATGGCGTCCGATGGCAGCGTTTCCACGCCGGCGATCCGGCCTCTGGCCGCTTGCGCGTAGCCTGCATCGCGTTCGATGCCGATGAAACGCCGGCCAAGTTTTTTGGCGGCGGCGCCGGTCGTTCCCGAACCGAAGAAGGGATCGAGAACCACGTCGCCCTCGTTCGAGGCGGCGAGCAGGACGCGCGAGAGCAAGGCCTCCGGCTTCTGCGTCGGATGACATTTGCGGCCGGCAGAATCTTTCAGGCGCTCCCCTCCGGTGCAGATCGGCAGAAACCAATCGGAGCGGACCTGGCAATCCTCGTTACCGGCCTTCAGCAATTCATAATTGAAGCTGTAGTTTTTGGCGCCCGCGCTTTTGGCTGCCCAGATCAACGTCTCATGTGCATTGGTAAAGCGCCGCCCCCGAAAATTCGGCATGGGGTTGGCCTTGCGCCAGATGATATCGTTCAGGATCCAAAATCCCTGATCCTGCAAAATCGAGCCGACCCGGAAAATATTATGATAGGAGCCGATGACGAAAATCGTTGCGTCCTTCTTCATGACACGGCGCACGGCAGCAAGCCAAGATCGTGTAAAATTGTCGTAGTCCGAGAAGCTTGAGAACTTGTCCCAATCATCGTCGACCGCATCGACGAGACTCTGGTCAGGACGCGACAGCGCAGATTCAAGTTGCAGATTATAGGGCGGGTCGGCAAACACGAGATCAACGGACTCCGGCGGAAGCCTGGCCAGCTCATCCATGCAGTCGCCGACAATGATTTTATTCAGCGGGAGTGCGTCTGCCCTATTCTCAAGGCGGGGCGTGGCGGAGCGCGCCGCCGAAATCCCAGTACGCATGACCTTGATCTGAGATTTCGGGCCGGCCGCCCCGGCACGTTCGCTACGCATGAACTCGAAACCGATAAGCTATGGAGGGACGGGTCGCGCAACGCAACCGTGGGCCTCCTCAGACTTTCGTCTCGTCGAGACGAAAAGCAGCAATGGGCCAACGTTTATTTCCCGATGACGTCGTTGGACCGAAATGAGCTTGCGTCGCGTTCGGTAAAGACGGCGTTAAGTGGCGATTTCGGGTCTGTCTCTTTTTCGCACGTTTCGGAAGGAGGCGCGCAACGGCCGACCATGCTCACAAAGCTGTCAGGGCGGCTAGGTTCCCGCGAAGGGCCGGAAACTGCGGCGATGGAAAGGGCAGGGCCCATGCTCGGCGATCGCGGCCAGATGTTTTTGCGTGGCGTATCCGTAATGCTCGCTGAACCGATAGGCGGGATAATGACCGCAGAGGCGGCGCATCAAGCGGTCGCGCGAGACTTTGGCGACGATGGAGGCTGCGGCGATCGACAATACGGCGGCGTCGCCCTTGATGATCGCCTCGCTCGGGCAGCAAAGATCGGGCGGCAAATCGTTCCCGTCGATCAGTACATGGCGGGGCGTGACCGAAAGCGCCCTAAGCGCCCGCCGCATAGCTGAAAATGTTGCTTGCCGGATGTTGATCCGGTCGATATCGGCAGCCGTCGCGAATGCGACCGTCACCGCGACCGCGCGCAACATGATTTCTTCATAAAGTCGTTCGCGTTCTTCAGGGTCAAGCTGCTTGGAGTCATTCACGCCACGCGGCAGCTTGCGCGGATCGAGCACGACCGCAGCGGCCGCAACCGGTCCCGCCAGCGGGCCACGGCCGGCTTCATCAATCCCCGCCACCGGCCAAATATCGCGTTTCAACAGTTTTCTTTCGACGCGAAAGTCAGGCTCCCCCATGCGACAAATATCCTCAGGTCCGCTTGCCCTTGCCCGATTGACGGCCTCATCTCCCTAGTACCGCAAATCGATCGAATTGCGTAGGGTGGCCAGCAAGTGAGAAATCTCACCGGACATGATTGATAAAACCGGTCAAATCTTAGAAACAGGCGACATTTCCGGCGCAACCGTTTATTGTTGGGCAATGCATTGGATGAGGCCCGATCTCGGATCCTGGTGACCCGCCAATGTGGTCGATCGTCTCTGCGAGGAGCAAAAAAGCGTGAAAATCCTTCCGGTCATCATGTGCGGCGGTTCGGGAACGCGGGTTTGGCCGGAATCTCGGGAAAGCCTGCCGAAGCAGTTCATCTCCCTGGTCGGCACACTCTCGACGTTTCAAATGGTGGCTCAAATCCTCGACAATGAGATCTTTGAGACGCCGGTCGTGATTTCCAACCATGATTATCGTTTTCTCGTTACCGAGCAATTGCAGAAAATCAAGCGTGAGGCTCGCATCGTTCTTGAGCCGATCCGCCGGGATTCCGGCCCGGCTGTCGCGGTTGCCGCTGAACTTGCCGCGCAGGCCGGCCCCGACACGATCGTCGCAGTCCTCGCCGCCGATCACGTGGTGCGCGATCAGGAGGGTTTTGTCGCGCTCTGCAAAAAGGCGGCCCAAGCGGCGGCGCAGGGCTATATCGTGACCCTCGGCGTCAAGCCGAGCGAGCCGGCCACGGGCTATGGCTATATCAAGCCAGGAAAGACCGTGGATGCGGATGGCGGCGTCTTCAAGGTAGCGGGGTTCGTCGAAAAGCCCGATGCCTCCACCGCGGAAAAATATGTGGCTGAAAATTATTACTGGAACTCCGGCAATTTCATTTTTCGCGCCGATGTGATGCAGGATGAGCTGCGCAAGTTCGAGCCGGTCATGGCAGAGGCGGCGGCCGCTGCCGTGGCGAAGGCAAAACAGGATTTGAATTTCCTGATTCTCGATGCGGAGGCCTTCGCTCAGGCGCCGAAAAAGTCGATTGATTATGCCGTCATGGAGCGCACAAGCAAGGCGGCGGTCGTCCCCGCCGACATAGGCTGGTCGGATGTCGGCAATTGGCAGGCGGTTTGGCAATTGTCGGATCGTGATGACAAGGGCAATTCGATCCGGGGGCGGGGCGTCGTCATGAACGCGTCAAACGTTCACGTCCGCTCCGACGATCATCTAACCACCGTCGTCGGTGTCGACGATGTCATCGTTGTCACCACCCAGGATGCCGTGCTGGTGCTCAATCAGGCGTATGGGAACGATGTCAAGCAACTGGTCGATCTTTTGAAGTCCGAGAACCATCCCGAAGCGCTGGAACATAAGCGTTCCTATCGGCCGTGGGGCTATTACCAATCGGTGGATTCAGGCGCGCGTTACCAAGTCAAGCGGATTGTCGTGAAACCGGGCGAGCGGCTATCCTTGCAGAAACATTTCCATCGCGCCGAGCATTGGATTGTCGTCAAAGGGACGGCGGAGGTCACCCGCGACAACGAGATCCATCTGGTGCATGAAAACGAGTCGATCTATCTGCCGATCGGGTGCGTGCACAGGATGGCAAATCCTGGCCGGATCGATCTGGAGTTGATCGAGGTTCAAACTGGCTCTTACCTTGGCGAAGATGATATTATTCGGCTGCAGGACGTCTACAATCGCGGCTGAGATCACCGCAAGGGGCTAATCGGGGAGAGTCCTTTTTCCATGATGCAACCAAAAATTCTGCGCGCGCTTTCGGCTGCGCTTCCAGGGGCCTTGTTTGCGGCGATTCTGGCCGGGGCTGTGGGGTCCTTTTCACCTCCGGCGATTGGACGACCCCTCGTTCCGGCCGAGCGGCGGTATAGTCCCTACAATGGCGTTTTGCCTCCCTGTAACGATCTCAATGTCTTCGAGCGGATCCAATCGCGCTTCCATGCTCGCGAGGCCGAGTTTTGGAACACCGGGCTTGAGAATTCTCGGCTTTGAGCGGATTCAGGAGATCGGCTACCGCACCAACGGGCTCGATTATATTCCCCGCCGCTACTGCGTGGCTCTTGCCGATATGAACGACGGAAAAATTCGCGAGATTTCCTATTCGATCGACCAGGATCTCGGAATCATCGGATGGTTCGGCTTTGGCGTCGAATGGTGTGTCGGCGGACTCGATCGAAACGACGCCTATGCTCCCAATTGCAAAATGGCCCGGCCATGAGCAGGTCCGGCTCGCAGATGCTTTCTGCTCCACGCCCCGCGGCCTCTGCCGGCTGTTTGGTGGCTGCCATCGTTGCGGCGTTTCTTTTGTGGCTCACCCCCGCGCGGGCCGAGTCGAACACACCGGGCGAATTCGATTTTTACGTCCTCTCCCTTTCCTGGTCTTCGAGCTTTTGCGAGACGGCTGCGGCCGCGCGCGCGCATGGCCAGTGCGATGCCGGCGCCAATCAGGGGTTTGTCGTCCATGGACTCTGGCCGCAATATGAACACGGGTTTCCGTCGGAGTGCAGTCCCGCCGCCCGGTTTCCCTCGCGTATCGCGTTGCAAAGCGCGCAGGGTCTTTATCCCGACGAAGGTCTCGCCCGCCATGAATGGCTGAAGCACGGCACATGCTCGGGAAAAAGTCCCACCGATTATTTTGCCGATGTGCGCCGCGCGCGTGACTCTCTAATCATTCCGCCCCCGTTTGTCGCCGCCAAGGAAAAGCAGCTTTGGACGCCCATCGACATCACTCGGGCGTTTATCGCGGCTAATCCCCGGCTGCATCCGGGGATGCTGGGCGTTGCTTGCAAGAATGGCGTCCTGCAGGAGGTTAGAATCTGCTTTGGCAAGGATTTGCGTGAATTCCGGTCGTGCCCGGACATCAGCCATCAAGGCTGTCACACGCGCGAAGTGTCCGTCCCGCCGATTTTGTGACACTCGTCGCAAACATCCACCGGCACGCGACGCGCCGATGGAGGGAGGTTGGGCCTACATTGCCGATTTTAGCGAATTGATCAGTTACAGACACGGACCCGCTGCACGATATAGGCATAGCCATTCCACACCTGCTGCGGCTCCCACCAGCAGCGCGGCGGGGGCGGGGCATAAACGGGCGCATAATAGACCGGCGGCGGAGGCGGGGGCGGCGCGGAACCTGCGATCGCGGCTCCAGCAAGGGCGCCGAGGGCGACGCCTCCGATCACACCGGCGGCAATCGCGCCGCCATCACCGGCTTGGGCCGGAATAGAGACCGACGCCAAAGCTGCAATTGTGACGCTTACAGCGACGCTTATTCTGATGGATTTACCCAAGGTCTTCCGCATAAAACTTCTCCACGGCTGGGATTAAAACAGCTGTTACATCTAGTCGAGGCAATAAAAGGTCAGTGACCGATGATCACTCGTCTGTAGCAATCTGATCGCCAACTGAACTGAATCCATCTCCTGCAGCCCAAGCATTTTCTTAGCATTGCGGCGAAGATGTGCCGAACTTGCCGCAATGGGGTCCCGAGGCAAATCAAGCAGTTTCGCCGCGAAGGAGCAGCAAAGCTTTCAATGAACAGTTTAAGCAGACGTTAATGAACGCGCAGACGCGATAGGTTGCCTGAATGAATTACCGTCACGATTTTCATGCTGGCAATTTCGCCGATGTTTTCAAGCATATTTTTCTCACGCGTATTTTGTTTCACCTGGAAATGAAGCCGACCGCTTTTCGATACATCGAAACCCATGCGGGGAGCGCGCTTTACGATCTTTTGAGTCTGGAAGCCGGAAGGACGACCGAATGGCGCCGCGGTATCGGTAAACTCGTCGCGGCCAAACTCTCCCCTGAGGTGCAACTGCTCGTCGCACCCTATTTGCGAATCGCGACGCCTCTTCTTCGTTCGGACTTTCTTCGCTATTCGGGTTCGCCTTGGATCGCCAGGGCCATGCTGCGACGTCAGGACCGGATGATTTTGTGCGAACTGCATCCGCGGGCCTTCGCCAGATTAAGCGCCAATCTCCACGGAGATGCGAGAGCTAAGCTTTTCAATATGGACGGATATAAAGGACTTTCCGCCTTCATCCCGCCGATCGAACGGCGAGGGCTTGTTTTGATCGATCCTCCATTCGAGGACATGCATGAACTCACAAAGGCCTTGGATGCAATGACCGCGGCTTGGCGGAAATGGGCGACCGGCATTTTTATGCTTTGGTATCCGGTCAAGGACATCGAGGCGGTTGCCTCAATGACGCAAATCCTGGTCCTACGGGGGGTCAAGCGCGTGTTGCGCCTGGAGTTCCAAATTGACGAGCCTAAGCCGCTGGAATCCTTGGTCCGGTCAGGGCTCATCATTGTCAATCCGCCGTTTCGCCTTGACATCGAAGCAGACGTCATTTTGCCTTGGCTGGCCGACTGCCTCGGTGTGGGGCTCGCGGCCTATTCGATCGATTGGTTAAGCGGCGAATAGCGAGCTTGCCAAAGCTCACGGCAGCCCCAGTTTGTGGGGGATCGAGTTCGTTTTTTGCGAGCTCGATTGGCGTGGCGTTAAGACCGCGGCTCCTTGATTGAAAGAAAATTGATTGGAAGGAATACGTCCTATGTCGCAGCAGGGAACCATCAAATTTTTTAACGCGGAGAAGGGCTACGGCTTTATAAAGCCCGATGATGGCGGGCGCGATATTTTCGTTCATATCAGCGCGGTCGAGAGTGCGGGATTGCAATCGCTGAACGAAGGGCAGCGCCTCGCGTATGAGATCGAGGCCGACAAGAAGGGCAAAGGACCGAAAGCGGTCGATTTGCGATTATTGTAGCAGCTTTAATTTGTCAGGCTGCCTCACCAGACAGTGGATATTCGCGGCTTGCGAGCGGACGGGAACAAACACGCTCGAGGCCTTTTGCGCCATCGCGGAACTGCACCCTCCAATCTGCGGGGGCGCATCGATTCGACTTCTTTGTTGCTTGTTAATATTTGAAGTTGAGCGGCGCGTTTAGTCCGAAGCAAAGCAAGTTAAGAAAGTTTAATCGTAAGAAAGTCTTTAATTCATATCTCATTGACCGCAACATATAAACGCGAGATTCAGTTTGTTGCTTAAACTGGTTTTCATTTGTGTCGCATAATTTTCGATGCATGGACGGCGATAGTCGCCGCATTGCAAAGATGAGGTTGGACATGATCAATGCTCAAAAGAGCGATGTTTCGCAGGCTCGCGCCGCCCGGATCGCCGAGGTTCGCCCGGCCTATCTCGCGGCCTTGACGTTGGTGGAACGGCTGCACCGACGGCTTCTCGACGTGATCAAAGATGAATTCGACCGGCGCGGTCGTAGCGACGTAAACGCGGTGCAGGCCCTCCTGCTTTATAATATCAGCGATAAGGAAATGACGGCGGGGGAATTGCGCACGCGCGGGTTCTATTTGGGCTCGAATGTGTCTTACAACGTCAAGAAACTGGTCGATGAGGGGTATCTGCATCATGCGCGCTCACGCATCGACCGCCGCGCGGTTCGGATCAGTTTGACCGACAAAGGCCGTGAGGTTCACGATATTGTTTCCGGTCTCTACACCAAACATGTGACCACGGTCGAACAGATCGGCGGCATCAGCTGCGATGAATTTGCGAATCTCAACCAGTCTTTGGCGCGTCTCGAGCGATTCTGGACTGATCAGATAAGGTTCAGGCTGTAGCGGCGCCAAGGTGAAGATAGAGCTTGTGGCTGCCTAATGTTGCAGAAGGAGATAATTCGCCTCAAACGCCACAAATTTGCCGCCCTGTTTGTGCCATTTTAACCATTATCGCGCCAGTTCAAAGGTGAGGTCATCACGACGCTTTCTGTGAAACGCTGAGATTGGTCTTTCTAGGTGCATTCCTGAACGCCGCCACCGGCCCTGCGCTCCGGTCGCGCTTTATTCATCGTATCGAATTGCACGTGCTGTATCGCGGGCACCCGGTCGGATGAGCCAAAGGCATGGGAGGTCGAGGCATTGAGGTTCAAGACTGAAAAAGTTTCACTGTATTTCTGTCATATTACTCCTTTCACGCGCGCCGCCGCCCTTGCGGGTCTCATCAGCGGGTTCGCTTTGTGCGAAACGCAGGGCGGCGCTGCCGCCGGCGACGCGCTGTTCAGCGAACAAGCCGAATGGGCGCAGCGTTACGATGCAGATCCCCACCTCGCGGTCAGTCGGTCGAACACGCCTGTTCTTTCTGTGCAAACCTTCACCGCCACCGAACAGGCGATCGAAACCTATCGTCAGATCGTCGCCAATGGCGGCTGGACAATGGTTCCGTCGGGGCAGCCCCTCAAGCTCAGTTCCAACGGACCTGCGGTAGTCGCTCTCCGCAAGCGTCTTGCAGCCTCCAACGACCTCGATCCTTCGGCCGGAACGTCGCCGATCTTCGATTCCTATGTCGATGCCGCGGTCAAGCATTTCCAAGCCCGCCACGGTCTGCTTCAAAGCGGTGTGGTTTCGAAGGAAACTTTTGCCGCGCTGAATGTCCCGGCCGATGTGCGCCTGCACCAGCTCGAGGTGAATCTGGTACGCCTCCGCTCTTATTCCGGCAATCTCGGTGATCGGTTCGTCATGGCCAATATTCCGGCGATGGCCGTCGAGACCGTCGATAATGGCGTCGTTGCCACCCATCACGCCGCGGGCGTTGGCAAGATCGACCGCCAATCGCCGGTCATGATGACGAGGGCGATCGACATTAATTTCAATCCTTATTGGACAGTGCCCGCTTCAATCATCCGCAAGGATTTGATCCCGCGCATGCAAAAGGATGCAAACTATCTAAGCGACCACAAGATCCGCATTTTCAACAAAGACGGTCAGGAGCTTTCACCTGGCCAAATCAACTGGAATTCTCTTGACGCGGTCAATTACAAGTTCCGTCAGGATCCGGGTGGCGATCTCAATTCGCTTGGCGTCGTACGAATCAACATCAACAATCCCTATGGCGTCTACATGCATGACACGCCGGAAAAGGGAATTTTCGGCGATGACGACCGATTCGTGTCGTCAGGCTGCATCCGCGTCCAGAATGTCCGCGACTATGTTGCCTGGCTTCTCAAGGATACCCCCGGTTGGGACCGTGAACATATCGATGAAGCGATCCGGTCCGGTCGAGCGAATCGATGCCAAGATCGCCAGCCCAATTCCGGTTTATTGGGTCTATATAACCGCCTGGGCCACGCCCGACGGTCTCGCGGAATTCCGCGAGGACATCTATCAGCGGGACGGGTTCAGCCCGGCTGTCACGGAAGCTTCGTCGAGCCCGCTCCCTCAGGTCCAGCGGCAGCCGGAAGCTCGCGCGGTGAGCGCGCGCAGTCCGACCCTCGAACCGATGAACGAGGACGAATAGTTAGTGATCGGCGAAAGTCATCGATCGGTGACTTTCGCATTGGTCCCTATGGCTGAAGGATCCGGAATTCGACGCGCCTTTGATTGCGGAGGCGGTTGCTGCGCCCTTCTAGGGTGCCGGCGTTGTCAGCCATGGAGTTGGCACTGCCATAGCCCTTGGCGCTCAGCATGGCGGGATCGACCCCCTCACGCACAAGCGCCCGGCGAACGGCATCGGCACGCTCTTGCGACAGCTGCATATTAACGGTGAGATTGGCTGCACCATTCGTAAAGCCGCCGATCTCAACCACCGTGCCAGCCGGCAATTGTTTGATCAGACCGGCCACCCGCCGCACAACCGGTGTACCCCGCCTTGGCAGCTCGGTGGCATTCGGCGGGAAATAGATGGTCGGGAAGTTTACGGTCGGCTTATTTTGGAGGGTCGGCTGATAGGGAAGGCTGACATCGCTCGGACCGGGTCTCGGCGTCGCTGCCGCCATCTTAGTCGAGCCTCCTTCGATGGCCGCCACGGTGAATTGGGTCCCAAGATCTGATTTCAGGGAAGCCAAAATTCTGTCGCGGTCCGCAGAAGGAATGGCTCCCCCGACGCGAACCGTATTGCCTTCGAACAAAGCGAGTGAACCGGGCGCCTTGAAATTTTCCAGCGTGGTCCTGAGCGTTCCAGCCCATTCAGCAAGGGCCGCTTGGGGGTCGACGGTGATTTCCCCTCTGAGCCGATTGGGTTCGAAAACGGTTTTGAGGGCGTCCAAAACCGCGGTACGGGCGGCGTTGTCTTCCACCCGACCGGAATAGAAAATATGGCCGTCCTGGTTTCTGAGCGACAGGCGGGCCGGCATCGTCGGCGTGCGTGGGGACGTTGTCGGGGCCGGTGTATTTTGAACGACGACCGGCGTCGCCTCGACCGGCAGTGCGGGACCGTTGGTCTTGCCCGATGCAATGAAAAATCCGAGGAGTCCCAGGGTTACCAGAAGAGCAGCTCCGGGAATCAGCATCCAGTCGAGCCGCGGTGGTTCCCGACCCTCCATCCTCCGCGATGGAATGTGATCGGCTCTTTCGCGCGCGGTTTCGTCGCGGGGAAGGGCGGCAACCAGAAATCTCGATACGGAAGGAGGCAGCGTGGACGGGATTACGCCGCTCGGTGCCAAAAAGCCGATGATCCTAGGAATCGTGTAGCCCAAAACCGTTCCCGTAAAGCTTTGGCTCATCCCGACCTTATGGGCGATCTCATAGACGACGCCGGATCCCAGCGAGAGCTCCACCTGGCGTGCAGAAAGCGGGATGGCACCCGATTCACTAGACCAGGACGCAACGTCTGACCCGAAGCCTGCGACCTTGAAATTATTGAGAAAATTGCTGATTCCGCCGGGTTCATCGGCAATCAGACGCAACGCCTCGTGCATCAACGGGCGGGCCTTGGGACCGAGATGATATCGTGCGCCGATTTCTTGAATGAGTTGGTCGAAGCTGGCCATTTCCGGTTCCTTTTGGGAAAAGCCCATCTGCACAGATTACGCTCTTTTCTCCAATCTCTAATAATTCCTGGCGTTGGCTAGAGTTGCGTCGAAAGCGTCGCCGGACAGCATTTTTGTTTAGTTAAAAAAAAGTTAAAGATATTTCTGTAAAGGGCTGTTTTTCAAGCGGCTTACGGATTTTTAGTCAGGACAACCTGGGACTCGTCAGCCAAACGCGCGCAAATGGCGGGCCTTTGCCTCGTCTCACTGGTGTGCAGTCAGCCAAAATTGCGCGACAAACCATCGCCGCGAAACCTGCGCCTCGCGCCTTCACGCGGGCGGCGCGCCATGCTATCCGAATAAATTCCTTTGTCCCTGTGTCGGGTTTCAGCTTCCGCGCCCTTCCTTGCGTGTGCACCCGACCTTTATTGTAGGAGCTCGCAGCATGAGCCAATCCGTTGCCGCCGCACCATGCCAAATTCCTTTTTTGCGGCTGGGCTTGCCGAATGCCGATCCCGAGATCGCCAAGGCGATCGAGCTGGAGCTCGGCCGTCAGCGGCACGAGATCGAACTCATCGCCTCCGAGAACATCGTTTCGAAAGCCGTGCTCGAAGCTCAGGGTTCGGTGCTGACCAACAAATATGCCGAAGGCTATCCGGGCCGGCGCTATTATGGCGGCTGCCAATTCGTCGATATCGCCGAGAACCTGGCCATCGAGCGCGTCACCCGCTTGTTCGATTGCAAATTCGCCAATGTGCAGCCGAATTCGGGCAGCCAGGCGAACCAGGCGGTGTTTCTCGCTCTGTTGCAGCCAGGTGACACCTTCATGGGACTCGATCTCGCCGCGGGCGGTCATCTGACCCATGGCTCGCCGGTCAATCTCTCCGGCACGATGGTTCAAGCCCGTTCCCTATGGGGTCCGCCGGGACGATCACCGAATCGACATGGAAGCCGTCGCGCGGCTTGCCGAGGAGCATAAGCCGAAGCTGATCATCGCCGGCGGTTCCGGCTATCCCCGGCATTGGGATTTTGCCGAGTTCCGCGCGATCGCCGATAAGCGTCGGCGCCTATTTCTTCGTCGACATGGCGCATTTCGCCGGTCTCGTCGCGGGCGGCGTGCATCCATCGCCATTCCCGCATGCCCATGTCGTCACATCGACGACCCACAAGACCTTGCGCGGTCCGCGCGGCGGATTGGTCCTCACCAATGACGAGGCGATCGCCAAGAAGATCAATTCGGCGGTGTTTCCGGGTCTGCAGGGTGGCCCCTTGATGCATGTCATCGCCGGCCAAGGCGGTTGCCTTTGGCGAAGCGCTTGCGGCCGGAATTCAAGATTTATGCGAAGCAGGTCGCCGACAATGCCAAGGCGCTTGCCGCGACGCTCGTCGAGCGCGGCTTTGCGCTCGCGTCGGGCGGCACCGACAATCATCTCATGCTGGTCGATCTGCGGCCGAAGCAACTCACCGGCAAGGCGGCGGAAGCGGCGCTTGGGCGCGCCGGGATCACCTGCAACAAGAATGGCGTTCCGTTCGATACCGCAAGCCCCATGGTCACCTCGGGCATTCGCCTCGGCACGCCCGCCGCGACCTCGCGCGGCTTTGGCATCGCCGAATTCAAGAAGGTTGGCGAACTCATCGCCGACACCTTGGACGGCTTGGCCAAGAACGGCGACGCGGGCAACGCGAGCGTCGAAGCCAAAGTCAAGGCAAGCGCGAGCGAACTGACCCAGCGCTTTCCCGGTGTATTGAACGGTTGAACGGCGCGACTTAACATCTTGAAGAGCATGGTCCGCAGAGACCGGCATCGGATCATGCTCTTGAATATCCGATTGGCGCGATGGCCATTCGCGAAACCGAATTTTGATTTCGCTCACCAGGCTCTAAGGCAAGTCCGCCATGCGGTGCCCTTACTGCGGCAGTCTCGAAACTCAGGTGAAGGACTCCCGCCCGACGGACGATGGCTCGGCCATTCGCCGTCGCCGCGTCTGTCCCGATTGCGGCGGCCGCTTCACGACCTTCGAGCGCGTTCAATTGCGCGACTTGACGGTTCTGAAGAAATCTGGCCGGCGGGTTCCCTTCGACCGCGAAAAGCTGATGCGTTCGCTCGAAATCGCCCTGCGAAAACGCCCCGTCGATCCTGAACGTGTCGAACGGATGGTGAACGGCATCGTTCGCCAGCTCGAAAGTCAGGGCGAGAACGAAATTCCGAGCGAGCAGAATTGGCGAACTTGTCATGGAAGGTCTGCGCGCACTCGACAGTGTCGCTTACGTGCGTTTCGCATCGGTCTATCGCAATTTTCGCGAGGCGCGCGACTTCAACGCGCTGATCGACGAACTCTGCTGGCGTCGCGGAAGCTGCCAAAGAGGACGAGCCATCCGCGTCTCCTCCGCCGAAAGCGCATTCGCCGAGCCGGGCATGAATGAGTCCTCAGACGACGCGCGTTTCATGGCGGCTGCGCTGGCGCTCGGCCGGCGCGGGCTCGGGCTTTGCGCGCCCAACCCGGCGGTCGGCGCCCTCCTTGTCAAGGAGGGACGTCATTTTGGCGCGTGGCTGACCACCAAGCCGGGCGGACGCCCGCATGCGGAAACCGAAGCCCTGCGTGAAGCGGGAGAACGCGCGGCCGGCGCAACGCTCTATGTGACATTGGAACCTTGCAGTCATCATGGAGTAGACGCCGCCATGCACCGACGCGATCATCGCTTCCGGCGTGGCGCGCGTCGTCTACACGACGGATGATCCCGATCCCCGCGCCTGCGGACGCGGCGCACAGGTTTTGGCTGACGCAGGCATAGAAGTTACGAAGGGCGTGCTCGCGGAAGCGGCGCGTTATGCCCATCTCGGGCATATTATGCGGGTGACCGAGAACCGGCCCGCCATCACCTTGAAGCTCGCTTTGACCGCGGACGGCTATGCCGCGGGGTCGGCGCATGATCGGCGCCTCGTCATTACCGGCGTTCCGGCCAATGGTCTCATCCATATGATGCGCGCCATGCATGATGCGATCATGGTGGGCGTGGGCACGATCGTGGCGGACGACTCCCTCCTAAGCGTGCGCCTCCCGGGCCTTGCAAGCCGAACGCCCTTGCGCATCGTCCTCGACAGCGATCTGCGTCTGCCGCCTTCGACGCGGCTCGCTGCGACGGCGGCCAAAATCCCGACGCTGATCATCGCCGGCGAGGGCGCGAGCGAAGAGCGTGCCGAAAGTCTGCGCATGTTACAGATCGAGGTCGCGCATGTTCGCCGAGATGGGGCGGGTCATGTCAGCCTCGAGGCGGCACTGGAGCTGCTTGCGAAGCGAGGCTTGACGCGGATTTTCAGCGAGGGGGGGCCTCGCGTGGCGGCGGGCTTGATCGGCCAAGGGCTCGCCGACGAAGTGCTGATTTTCAAGGCGCCGAAGCCGCTCGGTCTGCAAGGGGTGTTGGGGCTCGACGAGAAGTCGGCGGATCGACTTGCCGATCCCGCGCATTATCGCTTGGCGGAAGCAAGACTGATCGGGGCCGACCGGCTGACCCGCTACGAAAAGGCAGTTTGATGTTTACGGGAACTCGTAAGCGATGTCGGCGAGGTTGTGGCGATCGATGCGGGCGCCAAATTGAATCGTCTGCGCATTGCCTGCTCCTATCCGGTGGACACGATCGCGCTTGGCGCCTCGATTGCCTGCGGCGGCCCTTGTCTGACCGTGGTCGCGAGCGGTGCAAAAAACGATCGCAGCTGGTTCGAGGTCGATGTCGCAGCCGAGACACTTTCGCGGACGACAGCTCGCCAGTGGAAGCCCGGCATCCGGTTGAATCTGGAACGCTCGCTCAGAATTGGCGACGAGCTGGGTGGGCATATCGTGACCGGGCATATCGATGCGGTTGCAAAGATCCTTGCCGTTGAAGACTTCAACGGGATGCGGCAGATCGAGATTGAGGTGCCGCACGAGCTTGCAAGATTTATCGCCGAAAAAGGCTCGGTCGCGCTCGATGGCACATCGCTGACGGTCAATCGCGTCGCGGGCGATGTTTTTTCAGTCCTGCTCGATTCCGCACACTCTGAAGGTCACGACATGGGGCGAGCGATCTGTCGGAGATGAGATCAACCTCGAAGTCGACCTGATGGCCCGCTACGCCGCGCGGCTTTTGGAGGTAAGGTGACCGAAGTTGAGATGATCAATCCGCAGATTTTAGGGACACAAGCCTACGAGGCGCTCGCGAATTGCTCGAGCAGCGCGTCGCGCGCCTCCGCGATGCGACGGTAATGTTCGTTGCTGCCGCCTGCGTCGGGATGCGCGGTCTTGGCCAGCCGCCGGAAGGCGGCATTGATCTCCGACGGCTTGAGCGCACCCTCCATCGGCAGGTTCAGGACCTCGCGGTGCTCCTGATCGTCGTCGTCGAAATCCGGCTGAAACAGGAAGGCCCGGCGTTTTTCTCGCGCCTCGAGGCGCAGATCAACCTGATCCTCCTGCCATCTCTGGCGCGACATGACAAGACATTCGCCAAAGGCGATCCGGCCCCGCGTTTCAAGTTCGTCAAGACTGAACGGCCCCACGACCCCATAGGGCGGTGCCAGAAAGGCGCTCCTGCCGCCCTCGCCATCCTCGATATGGCCGATCGTCGCCATATCGAGGATTCCCATCGAGCCGTTCCAGACGACCCATTCCTCTTTGTCCGTCATGCCCCGCGCTTTCATGCATGAGCCGGCGCCGCGACCCCGTCTTTTTGTACGAAAGGGTTCGCGACAGCTGGACCTTCCGTGCGTCCATGCATGTTCACAGCCAAAGGCGCGCGCCCCGCGGGCGGCAGGCCGAGAAAGCGGCGGCGGACGAGAGCCGGGAGCGCCACAAATCGCACCATCCGCCGGCACGGCAAATTGAAGCATAGGCGCGACGCCCGTGCCCGTGGATTAAAGCGATATTTCCAAAGTACAAATAAGACCCTGGGGCGTGAACTCGAGGCAGGCTGCGCCCAACTCGGCTTGAAGCGCGCGTTCGATCAAAAGCGTGCCAAACCCTTGATGCCCCGGCGCCTTGACCGAAGGGCCTCCCGACTCCTGCCAACGGAATGTCAGCCGATCCGATGGGCTGCTTGGAATTCGTCCCCAACCAATATGCACGGGTCCAGTCGTTTTGGAAAGGGAACCATATTTGACCGCATTTGTCGCAAGTTCATGCAAAGCCAACGCAAGCGGCAGCGATTTGGTTGTAGGCAGCCAAACATCGTCCGGGCCTTCGATAAGGAATTGTTGGCGATGCGTTTCATTGAACGGCTCAAGCACGCTATCCACCAAAGAGCGCAACGATGTTCGATTCCAACTCTCGGGGGTCAGCAGATCGTGAGCACTCGCGAGCGCCTGTAGCCGGGCTGTAAATGCCGCACGTTCATCGGCGGAGGAACTGCGCAATGTCCGCATTGCGATAGCCTGTACGATGGCCAAAGTGTTCTTGATCCGATGCCTCATTTCATTGAGAAGAAGACTCTGTAGCTCTTGAGCACGTCTGCGCTCGGTAATGTCACGGGCTATTTTTGATGCGCCAATGATCCTGCCGTCGGCGTCCTTAACCGGCGATACTGTCAGTGAAATATCGACCAGACTGCCGTCCTTGCACCGGCGAACAGTTTCATAATGATCGATACGCTCGCCACGCCGGATGCGATTGAGGATTCCGGGTTCCTCATCAATGCGCTCGGGCGGGATGAGGATTGTGATCGGCTTGCCGATGATTTCTTCCGCGGTATAGCCGAAGAGGCGTTCCGCGCCGAGATTCCACGTGGTGATAATGCCGTCGACGTTCTTGCTTATGATCGCGTCATCGGAGCACTCGACGATCGCCGCAAGCCACTGTTCGGCCTGCGCGGCCTGTTTGCCATCTGTGGGGTCAACCATCATGTTCAAGAGCCCGATAATGCACGAACGCCTTGTAGAACGGAGTCATCTTATATGGCTTCCCACGATCCGGTGAGTATCCTTTTGGACAAGACCATGCATTCCCGCTCATTGGGCGCAAATTATGGGCTGTTTAAGCCGATACCGATCAACTCGCGCCACGTGTGGCTTTGGGTGAAGCGTCCGCTCATCGCGGTTATGTTGTCGGAATTTAGTCGGCTTGGCTGTCATGGTTTTGGATTCCTTCAACTGCTGAGAGCACGCGCAGCTGCGATAAAGGACGGGCGCAGGCTGGTTTCGAATTTTGTGACTTACGAGGCCGATTTGCCGCCGTCGACGGACACGATTTGACCCGTGAGGAAAGATGCCTTGGCGGACGCGAGAAACACAATGACTTGGGCGATCTCGTCTGGTGTCCCTGCGCGTTTGAGCGGCACGCCCGCAATCAAGCCGGCCTTCCTGTCGGCGCTGCCGGCGACGCGGTTCAGCATTTCGGTTTCAACCGGACCGGGAGCGACGGCGTTCACGCGTACGCCGAACTCCGCGCTTTCAAGCGCCGCCGCCTTTGTCAGTCCTTCGACCGCATGCTTGCTGGCCGCGTAGAGGGATACGCCAGGCGCAGCCTTATGGCCCAAGGTCGATGAAAGGTTAATGATGCTGCCGTGCCTTTGGGCCTGCATCACGCGCAGCTCATGCTTCATGCCCAGCACCGTGCCGAGCAGGTTTGTCTCGAACGTGGCCGCGTAGCTTTCGGCGGACTGCTCGATCACCGGCCCGGATTTGCCTTCGGTTCCAGCATTGTTGACAGCCACGTCCAGGCGACCAAAGCGCTTGACGGTCTGATCGACCAGGAAGCGGACCTCGTCCTCGTGACGCACGTCGGCGCGGATAAACTCGGCTTCCGCGCCGACGTGCGCAACTCAGTCGCGAACGTCTTACCGGCTTCGTCGCCGCGACCGGAGATGACGATGCGGGCGCCTTCGTGGGCGAAGGCGAGGGCGCTGGCGCGTCCGATGCCGGTAAGGGCGCCGGTGATCAGAACGACGGGGGGACTCATGTGAATATTCCTTGTGAGATGCCCGAAAAGTTAGTCGATACGGCTGTGCCGCAAGCCTCTACGCCCGTCCAGATATAGCGTGCCACGAAAGAGTTTTGATGGTAGCCATCTGAAATGCCGCTTCAAATATTGGACAACTCGGCTGTGTCAGGCGTCCGCAGGACTCCACATGGCGCCGGCGCCGATCTTCTTTGCTCTCTTCAAGGGCAATCGGTCCGTCCCTCTCCAGCGGTCGCAAATTGTGCCCCGACGCTGACTGGGCCATGACCGTCGCATCCGCCAGTTCGTGCATGGTCGATGGCTTCTTTCGACCGGCGCTGAAGTTCGGACAGCAGGGAATATTGCGTCGCTCGCAAGCCAGACGGCGCAATTCTGCTCAAATCATTTGCAACGACAAAGCGCTTCCGCCACGCCTCGCGCCGTTGATTGATCAGACACCGCTGCGAAATCACAAATTGGCTGGATCAACGAACTCAATTGGCGGCTTTAGGAGCTGCCAAGCGGGCGGCACGATAAAACGCCCAGAAGGTCCAAATTGCGCTGGCAAGATCCAGCAATCCGAAGATAACCAGCGTTGGGAGCCCGTAGGCTAGAGCGAGGACCGAAAACAATAACAGGGCCGCAACGCGGCCGAACGCCGAAATCCAGGCGAAGGCGAGCTGCTCATGCTGGGCGCAGTAGACGTAGTAAAAACCTATGCCGAGGATGAATCCCCCGGCCACCCGAACCCATGGCTCTTGCGTGGGGGGCAGCGCGAACGCGTGAAGAAACAAGCCTTGGGCGAGAAGAGCCCAGGCGCCGAGCGGCATCATGACGAAAAGGCCGTAAAAGAAAATCGTTCTCGCCGGTGCGCTCATCTTCTGCTCCATCAATCGCTGCGGGCACTCTCCGGCATTGTCGGACGCGGCCTTACACTGCGCCACATTCGCTTGGTGCGCAATTCCGAAGTGCCAAGGCGCCCTGTCGGATGGCGTCGGGCCAGGCTGATGTCCTTTTCAGAACCGGGCTTGTCGAATTCTCTGTCCGGCAGCGTCTGAAAACAAAAACCTCCCGGCTTTGTCATGTTGGCATATCGGACGCGAACTTCTCAGCGCGTTCCCGGAATGCCTTGAGCACACCTAACCGCTTTAAAATCGGCTTGTGCAAACCGGGTGCAAGCTCCACGAGTGCGAGCAACGGCCGTATTGGACCCGATGAAACAAGCTGCTCCGACGAGCCCGTCTTGATTACCTTGAGCACGGCATTCGCGCACTTTTGCGGCGAGACCTCCTTGAGCATCCACGGCGCCTTCAGGCCCGCATTCGCCCACATACCGGTGTCACTCACGAAACCCGGACATACGGTACCGAGGGTCACGCCGGTCCCATCGAGCTCGAGGTCGACCGACAGGCCGAGAGCCACGAGGCCTGCCTTGGTCGCGGAATAAATCGCGTCGTACGGCGCACAGGATTTTCCGGCCAGCGAGGAAACGTTGACGATCGCGCCGCGCCGGCGCTCCACCATGAGCGGCAGCACTATCTTGATGAGCCAGATAGGCGCGCTGAGGTTCGTGCGGATAACCGCGTCAACCTCCTCGAAGGAGGTGTCCTGCAGGCTCTTGGTGATTTCGATACCGGCGTTGTTCACAAGGATATCGATCGGACCGAGTTCGCGCTGCGCGGTTTCGACCAGCTTGCGCAGATCTTCACGCGAGGTCACGTCCGTCGGGACAGCGATCGCACGTACGCCGAGAGCCTCACACGCTCGCCGCGTTTCTTCGAGCTTCGCGGCATCGCGCGCGGCAAGGGTGAGATTGACGTCCTGCGCTGCCAGCGTCTTTGCAATGAAGGTGCCGATGCCCCGCGAGGCGCCGGTGACGATGGCGTGCGAACCGCGAATGTCTTTCATGCCGTTCCTCCCTCCCTAGCGTTTACGAGGAACCGATCCTATCACAAGCCTTTGCGCAATCCGCCGGTGGCGGAAAGATGCAATCCCATGAGATGCGCTGCCAATGGACCGCAACAACTACGCACGCGATCGACACAGTAAAACTCGGGGTCAAGGGGGTATGTCAGGAGCCGACACTTGGATACAAGCTGACCCTTCCGCGGATTTGCCCGGAATTGTGCTTTGGCTAAAGCTGAATTGCAGACTGCGGCTTGGCTCTTTGAAGCCGTCGAACTGCATAAAAAAATTGCTACAAATACCGCCAGCTGCTGTGGAATCATCTGATCGAAAAGGAAACGCTCAAGTTCAACGAGTTGGAGCATGTTCCGAAAAAGTCGGTCAACTTTTTCGGAACATGCTCTAGCGCTCGCGAAACGCGCGGACGATCTGGTCGGTCAATGGCTTGGTAAAATAGGACAGCACATTTCGATCGTAGGTTTTTGCAAATATTTCCGCCGGCATACCGGGCAGCAGTTTGACATTGCCAAGGCGTGCCACTTCGTTCGGCGTGATTGAAACCCGAACCGTGTAGAAATTCTGGCCGGTTCGCTGATCTGCGATCACATCAGCCGAGATGCGGCTGATTGTGCCTTGGATTTCAGGGGTTGTGCGTTGATTGAAAGCCGAGAACCGCAGGCTTGCAGCCTGTCCAATGTAAAGCTGGTCGATGTCTTGCGGCGAAATCTTTGCTTCCACCGAGAGTAGATCGGATTCAGGCACGATCATCATGACCGGATCTGCAGCGGTCACCACCTCACCGATCGTGTGAATCCCGAGTTGATGGACGATCCCATCTTGCGGGGCGCGTATATCGACATGCTTGAGCTGATCTTGGGCTGTCACCTTGCGCTCGATGAATTCACCGATCTTACCGTCCACCTCCCGAAGTTCCTTTGCAACCTCACTGCTCAAATCCTGATCGATCTGGATGATTTGCAGTTCGGTTTCGGAAATTTTCCCCTGCGCTTGTGCAGCCGAGGCGATGGACTGGGCGAGTTCCCCTTTGAGCCGAGCGGCCTCGCGCTCCAAAATCGTCAGCCTGTTGAGCTGAACGAGATTCTTTCCCCAAAGAACCCGGACACCGACCAGCTCGCGTTGGATCAGCTCGATTTCGTCGGTTTTTGCTTGTTGCAAGGCGTGGTAGCCACGCACTTCATCATCGAGCTGAGCGATTCGCTGGCGGAGTTGAGATTTTTGTCCCTGCCGAGCGGCACGTCGCAGATCAAACAGCTTGCGCTCGCTATCGATTGCGGCCGCAAGCTCAATCGATGGTACGCCGTTGGTCAATTCGCGAGGAACAACAAGTTCGTCCGTTCCATCGCGCTCGCTGGCGAGCCTGGCTTTGCGGGCGCGCATCTCGTCGAGACCCTTGGTAACAATTGCCAAGCCAGCCTGAAGAACGGTCTCGTCCAGTCGTACGAGCGTGTCTCCACTGTGGACGCGGTCGCCCTCATGAACGAACAGCTCTCCGACGATCCCGCCTGTGAGATGCTGCACCTTTTTGATGTTGGAATCCACAACGACAAATCCCGAAGCGGTGACGGCTCCCGACAGTTCAGTCGTCGCTGCCCATCCGCCAATCCCAACCGTCAAGACGAGGGCAATGACCGTGCCTCCGACAAGATGATTGCGGAGGGAGCGGCTCTCGCCATTCGCTGAATTGCTGGTCATGTCGAGGCTACATTTTGCGGAACCACTTTCAAAGGCGCCGAGGGAGCCGCCTCCCGTCGCGCCAGCCGCGCAAGCACCTCCTCTTTGGGGCCAAACGCCTGCTGTCTTCCATTGAGCATGGTCATCACATAGTCCACAGCGACGAGGGCGCTTGAGCGGTGTGCAACAACCACAATGATCCCGCCTCTCGAACGGACTCCCATGATCGCCCGCGTCAGAGCTTCTTCGCCTTCCGCGTCCAGATTCGAATTGGGTTCATCCAGGAAGGGATCGCCGTAGAGTGCGCGGGCAAGCGCCACGCGCTGTTTCTGGCCGGCCGAAAGCAAAGCGCCCTGCTCACCGATCTGCGTGTTGTATCCCTCCGGAAGATTGACGATCATAGGGTGAACGCCCGCCGCATGCGTGGCCGCCAGAACCGCCTCCATCGGCGGATCCGGTGCAAATCGCGCGATGTTCTCGGCGATGGTCCCTTCAAACAGTTCGACGTCCTGAGGCAAATATCCAATGTGTTTGCCAAGAGTTCTCCGGTGACCATTGTTCGATGGCTGCCCCATCCAGACGCACGACACCGCGCGAGGAACGCCATGCGCCCACCAGCGCGCGAATCAGAGATGATTTTCCCGACGCGCTGGCACCGATGATGCCCAGCGCGCTGCCGGCCTGCAAAGAGAAGCTGACTTCCGCAACCAGCACTTTTTCGGTGGCCGGTGCCGTCACGACAATTTCTCGACCGCAAGGGATCCGACCGGCGCCGGCAATTGGAGCTGAGCCGCAGGAGCCGGTAGAAGTGCAAGTAGTTTCTCGAGGCGCTGCCAGCTCTGTCGGGTAGCGATAAAGTTTTTCCAGTTCCCGATAGCAAGATCCACCGGCGCCAGGGCGCGGCCGGTCAGAATGGAACTGGCGATGATGATTTCGCCGGTAGCCTCTTGATGAATAACGAGATAGGCGCCAACCGCGAGGACAGCGGACTGCAGGATCATGCGCAGTACGCGGCCGGTGACGCCGAACCCTCCCGATACGTCACTGGCAATCTTCTGCTGCTCCCGGTACGCGCTTCCAAGCGTGCTCCAACGGGCCAGCAAATGCGCCGACATCGCCATCGACACCAGAACTTCCGCATTGCGCCGGCTGGCATCCGCCAGCCGGTTGCGGGCAGCCGCATAGGCCGATGCCTTTTGTACCGATTGCCGCGACAATCGGTCGGTCAGCAGCGTCAATATGACCAGGACAAACACCCCGGCGAGCGCGGTCAAGCCAATCAACGGATGGAACGCGAAACAAATCGCAAGGTAAATCGGCAGCCATGGCAGATCGAACAGAGCGGCCGGACCTGAACCGGAGAGTACCGAGCGAATCGTATCGAGATCGCGGATCGGCTGCAATCCGTCTCCGCTGCCACGGGTTCGAAGCGGCAGGCGCACCACCAGATCATAAATGCGGTCGCTCAGGCGCCAGTCTATCTGATTGCCTATGCGAACCAGCATGCGCCCGCGCGTGATCTCCAGGACGCCCTGGAAGACAAACAGCGCAGCGGTAATGATCGCCAGACCGACCAGGGTCGGAACGCTGCGGCTCGGCAAAACGCGGTCATAGACCTCCAGCATGAAAAGCGAGCCGGTCAGGGTCAACAGATTGATGAGTCCGCTGAATATGGCGATGCCAATCAAGGCGGAACGGCAAGATCCAAGCGCGCCGCTCAGCTCCGATTTTGCATTATCGGTTGCGGAGGGTCTAGCTGCCTGGGCGGGCCTCGTCACGAACGCTGTCTCCGGGAATGAAGGTTTCGATTGTTAAAGCGGAACAGCGATGAACCGCTCGGAGAAGAAGCATTCACGTCGATGCTCCACCAAGGCGTCGTTGCTAAAGGCCGAAATGACAGTTCGGCAAATGGGCTCATACTCCTGACATGAGGGTGCCGGCGGTAAGCCGGCACCTTCGAAGTCACGTCCCATCCCCGCCGAGCCGATAGTTCGGCTCGATCAACGATTTACCGTTACACGAGATAATGATGGATCAGTTGGAGCTGGCTGCCCTCGACCTGCTCGGCAGGGACGCCGGCGGTGAAGTGGGCTTGTGTATCGACCAGATAGACGTTTTCGCCTGCGTTGCCGAGGATATGCGACACGTCGACGATACCGGATAATTCCTCGTCCTGGGTCAGAAAGTTCGCACCCCCCGTCTGGAAGCGGCTCGCATCATGTTCCGCGAGTTGCGAAAGCTGGTCCGTTGCGGGATCATATTGCCAAACCTTGCCAAGATGGGGGTTGTTTCCCACGTCCTCGCAAAGCGCGACCTTGCCCTGCGCATCCACAGTGATGTTGTCGAACATCTGCTGCCCTTCGGTACCATTGAGCAGCAGCTTGATGCTGCCGCCGGCCGCCGGGTTGCTGGCGTCGTTGAAGTCCGCCGCCCAGAGCCGGCTCGGCGCGTTGAAGGCGTCGGTCGTCACGAAGTAGAAGCGGTTCGGATTGATCGTATCCCATGCGCCGTCTTCCGGACGAAGGAAGCTGGTTACGCCTGCCGCCTCGCTCGCCGCGTCGATTTGCGCACCGTTCAGACCGCTCACGTCGCCGAGATCGAGCATGGTGAAGGCGGACTTTTCGTCCGCGCCGAACGGGGAAGGGGTGTTCGGCTCGTTATTAAGCGTCGCTCCTTCCAGTTCGGTAACGTGGATGCCGAACAGGTGGCCGCCGGTCAGGCCCGCCTGGTCAATCGCGTTGCCGGTCGCCTGTTTGTCACCGGCATAGAAGTAGACTTGGCCATTCTGGCCATCGTCCATCATAGCGACCACGGTCTTGTCGCCTGTGTGCCCGTTGGCGACCACGTTCTCATAGGCCATGTTGCCGAGCCAGGCGAGTTCGTAGCTGTTGCCATCCTGCGCGCCGCCCACGATGTGAGCCATCGCTCGACCTTCGACGCCCGATTCCTCGCCGTTGAGGAAGCAAGCGGCCCCCATTGAAACCCAGTCCGGTGTCGGCGTTGTAAAATGCGCTGGGGTCCGCCAGATCAGCCGAACAGAAGCGGCTGAATGCGACGCCATTGCCGAGGGCGGCGCTGTGATCGAGATAGCCGTCGGTGGCCGCATCATATGTGAAGACGTGCTGGATGAGATCGTGGCCAGATTTTGCTTCAAGCGTTGTCTTGTCAAACACCCACTCGGAAACGAACGCGCCTGCCGCGCCATGCGCACGAACGGCACCAAGCGGCGTTGAACCCGAAGTGCCGATTTCATGATTTATCAGAACGGTAAAGGTGCCATCGCCATTGTCGAAAGCGCCGAGACCGTCGGGAATGCCGGCCATTTTGTAGCCGTTGACGCTGTCGCCCGCCGTGAGCAAGGATTCGGTATAGACATGCGAATTGCTGCCGAGCAGATATGGCGTCTGCGAACTGGAGGGCCCCTTGACCTCGTTCGAAATGACGAACTGGTTGGCATGAAGGTTTGAAACGCGGGTGTCCTCTATGACGATCTTGTCGCCTCCGCCGAGGTTGATCAAGACATCATGTCCCACCTGATGCGCGGAACTGAGGAGCGACTGAAACGACGCGACATGGAAATCGCGGATATCCAGCCGATCACCGGCTTGGAGATGCTCGATGGTATCGGTGCCCATCCCTTTGCGGAACAGGAACTTATCATTTCCTTCGCCGCCATCGAGTTGGTCGCGTCCGGCGCCCCCGTAGAGCAAATCCCTGACCTGGCCGCCGTGAAGCTCGTCGTTGCCTTCACCGCCCACAAGCGCGTCATTGCCTTGATCGCCAAACAGCCGATCGTTGCCCTCGCCGCCGTCGATCAGATCATCGCCACGACCGCCATGGACAGTGTCGTTGCCGCGGCCGGCGAAAATAGCGTCGTTTCCCCGAAATCCGAAGATGGTGTCGTCGCGGTTCGTCCCGAGAATGTCATCATCGCCATTCGTTCCGTAAATCCTATTGTGAAACGCATTCCCGTGATGATGCTCGTGATTTCCGCGATTCGTGTTGATCATGACGTTCTGACATATGAAGCTCCCCGATGGACAAGTGCGGCGGCGGAGCGCTGTTGTCAAAAAGTCCCAGAAGGCACCGCCGACGGCTACTCAACCAAGCAAGCGCGACTAATTACCGGGGGAGGACGGGTAACTTTTTCTGGCGGCGCGGGTCATGGCCGATAGTTCTATAATGCTAAGGTTCAATGGGCCCATCAATAGAGATTGACGATGGAAATCTACCAGATCATGCACTTCATCGCGGTCGTCGAGACCGGCAGTTTCACCAAGGGCGCCGACCGCGCGGCGGTCTCTCAGCCCGCGGTCTCGGCCAGCATCGCGAGGCTCGAAGCCGAATTTGACGTTCAATTGTTGGACCGCCGGCGCTCCCCGATCGTTCCGACCAGCGCCGGGGAACGATTGCTCGAAGCGGGCAAGTCCATTCTCCATATCTGCAACAGGGTTAAGGGCGAAATCGAAGCGATCGCCAAACCAAAGCTTCTGAGAATCGGAATTCTCCAATCTCTCTCCAGTCACCAAGTGTCCAATCTGCTGAGTTCTTTCCGGCGTGCGAACCCCCAAGTAGCCGTTGAAATGTTAGATGGGCGCAACGAACAATTGGTAGAATTGCTTTCTGAACGGCAGTTGGACGTGGCGCTCACCAACCTCGACGGGGGCAACGCGCAGTTTGCCAGTCGTGTTCTCTTCACGGAGCCATATGTGCTGGCTGTTCCGGAAGGGCATCGGTTCGCCGGATGCCAGAGTGTGAAGCTCGCTGATCTTAACGAGGAACCTTTCATAGTTCGGACGGGATGCGATAGGTTTCAGGATGCAAGCGAGTCGCTGGCCTCGCATGGCATAAAGATCCGCGTTGTTTATAAGACCGCGCAACTCGACCGGACAATGGCCCTCGTCGCCGCCGGAATAGGCCTGTCGTTTGTTCCCGCCCACGTCGCGACGCCAGCCGTGAAACTGGTGGAGGTGGCAGACATGGGTTTCTTCAGAACTTTCGGACTTCTTTGGTCACGGGAAAGAGAAAAAGATCTCAAGGAATTCATTACATTCGCTGAAGGGCATTGCTGGACACAAAAAGTCGAACCGAGCTTCCGTCCCAGTCCCGATTGGCGTCGTGGCGTTACCGTGGGACTACGCGATCGAGGTTGAGCTGGGACTGCAACCTCGTGCCGCCAATAGGGACAGTGAGTTAACCAGGCAATTTCGAAGCCAGAACGTCAGCCTTTTGGATCACCGGCGGTTGGGTCAGCAAATCTCCGGCTTTCTCCATCAGGGCAGCGGCGACTTTCCCGGCCAAATGCGCTTGCCGACCCGCTTC
This sequence comes from uncultured Alphaproteobacteria bacterium, assembly GCA_963785995.1. Taxonomy (GTDB): domain Bacteria; phylum Pseudomonadota; class Alphaproteobacteria; order Rhizobiales; family Beijerinckiaceae; genus Methylocapsa. The sequence goes on along the minus strand of CAWAXL010000031.1, from coordinate 43,442 downwards.
GTCTGGAAAAGCGTCGAAAATGGCGAAGGTCGAAAGCCCGAGTCGAATGCCGAACCAAGCTATCGTTGCCGGTTCTGCGTCGACCAATGGCTTGCCCTGGCGCAGGAATTCGGCGACCGCCTCTTCTTTTCCGGGTTTGGCCTCGAGCGCGACGTAAAGCGCCGTATTGACCGTCTGAGGGGCTCCGCTGCCGGTCTGAGCAAAAGCCCGTGTGACCGACGAAGCCGCCGTGGCGGCTCCCAACGCGGCAATGAAATTACGACGCTTCATAATGTTCTCCCTTCGCCTTGTCATGGCTTGAAATATTTTTTTGGATTCAGATTTCAACCAAGCCGCCCGTAATAGTTGCCAGACTCATCTTGTTTCCGAACGATAGGTGCTCGGGATTTCCAATTCGGCCTGTAAGCGGTACGCCCATGTCCTATGCTTGGGGGCAAGACGGTGATTGGACCGCGCGGCTGAGTTGTCGCGCAGGGAAGCCGCGCGGTCCACCGAACTCCGAGAGTGGAAAATTACGGGCGATCGGCCCGGTCGAACGCGGCATAACTTTGATGGTTCCTGCCGGGGCTTGCAGTGGCGGAAGAGAAAGATCGCGAAAAAAGAGAGCCAAGTTCCAGCTTCGCTTGCTTCCGAAACCATGGCGGGAGATAAGTCGTTCGCGGAGCCGCGAGTCACCTGGGAGGGGCGTTGCTAAACGCTGGCTCGCGACTCCGCTTTTGCCTGTACAAAACCAACGCTGCCGGCACCTGCAGGTTCCGCCCCTCATAAACAGCGGCGCCATTTTCCTTACAAATCGCAACTACGCCGCGTTTTCCAAAATTCCTTCGGCCTTCATCGCTTCGCGGACGGCCGGACGGCCGGCCACGCGCGCCATGAAATTCCGTAAATTCGGGTAGGGCTCCAAGTCGATGCCGAACCTTTGGGTCCAGTTCAAAACAGTAAAGGCATAGGCATCGGCAACTGTGAAGGTTGAGCCCATCAGATAATCCCGCCCGGCCAGGCGCTGATCGAGATAGGTAAACCGGCGGGCGAGCGCATCCTTCGCTGCCTGTTTCGTCGCGGGAGGTGTGGTCTCCGCAAACAGCGGTCCGAAGCCCTTGTGAAGTTCGGTGGCAATAAAGGCGAGCCATTCCTGCAGACGATAGCGCGGCAGCGAACCATTGGGGGGTGCGAGTCTGGACTCCGGCGCCAAATCGGCGAGATATTGCACGATGGCAAGCCCTTCGGTCAGGGTCTCTCCATCGTCGAGGCGCAGCGCCGGTACATAGCCCTTCGGATTGACGGCCATGAAATCAGCTCCGGTCTCGGTACGTTTGGTGCCATAGTCAACGCGCTCCAGTTCCAAGGGGAGTCCAGCTTCGCGCGCAACGATGTGGGGCGACAAGGAACAGGCCCCGGGCATATAGAAAAGCTTCATCTCCTTCTCCTGCCATTAGGTTGCGCCGCATTGGAGGGCGCGCGATTGAACGAGCGCCTTCGCCGAAGGAACGCCCATTCTTCAAACATCATTTGCGACGTTTGAACCAATGCTCCACCCACGGCAAGAGAGCAGCGACGATGAACACGCTGAGTTCATAGCGGCTCGTGAAGACAACGAAAATCACGCCGCAAACCGTCAAACCGGTACAGATGCTGATTATGCCTATGCGGCTGTCCGAGAATTGGGCGATGTGTTCGTCTCCGCATGACATAAAGCAAATCAACTTTCGAGCCGGCGTAGCTTAGAAATGCGAGACGACTACGCCGACTGAGCACTCGCAAGGGCGGCCGCTTTATTTGGCCTGTTCGAGATGCGTCAATGCCGCTTCCGCATGGGTTGTGGCCGCAGGCGCGTTGCCCTTTTTGCCTTCCGCGATCGATTCCTTCAAATGCTTGATGCCTTCTTCCGTGTGCGGATTGGCCTTGACGGCCTCTCCGGCTTCCGCATGGGTGAGTGCCGCTTCGGCGTGCGTAACCAGGACATCGGCATGCCCCTGTTTGCCATGTTCAATGGCTTGTTTGGTGTGTGTGATGGCCTCCGCGATATGGTCTTCGGCGCTTAGGGAAACTTGCGGCGTAAGGAATAGAGCGACGCCAACGCACAACATGGCGAAAAAAATTCTGCGGGACATAAGCAAATCCTCCTTCAAACATTGACCCAACCTCCCAGCGCTGTCATCGGTCGGGAGGGTCATCTTAAACCGCATCGAACAGGGATGGTTGCACGGCGAAGGGATGCACACCGTATCGGACTGCGGTCGCCAAATTGCGCAATGCGGCAAGGAGCGGCCGCATTACGTCATGCTTGGGGCTTCGCCTAAACGGGAACTCCAACGCCGCCGCTGGGGCTTGCGACCACCACAAGGCGATAGAGGTGCCAGGTGGCATGGGCGAGGATCGGCACAACGAAGGCGAGGCCGATCAGCAGCAGCAAAAAGCCAATCGTGAGGGACACCGCAACGATCAAACCCCAGAGCGCCATCGTCGATGGATTGAGCAACACGGCCCGAATAGATGTGAGGACGGCCACTGCTACGCCCACGTTGCGGTCGAGCAGTAAGGGGAAAGACACGACGCTGACACTTAGCGTCACAACGGCAAAGATAAAGCCGAGCGCACTGCCGAACAGGATCAGGCTCCAGCCCCGGCCAGTGGTCAGAACCTCGTAAAGAAAGGCTCTAATGGACGGGGGTGGCACCGAACCGAAGAGCGACACATAAAGCGCTTCCGCCGCGGCCTGCCAGCAGATGAACAGGACGAGGAGCAAGAAGCCGAGCGCGAGGATCGAGGGGAAGGAGGGCGCATGGCGCAGGTCGAACATTTGGGTCCAGGAAATCGGTAGTCCGAGTTCCAGTCTTCTGCTCACCTCGTACAAGCCAATCACCGCGAAGGAGCCGAGCATCGCGAAGCCGGACATGATCGGGAACAGCAGCTCGACAGAATTGCCGGCAAGGCAAATGGCAATGATCGGGTAGAGCGGGTAAACAAGGCCGAAGAAAATAAGAGATGTCGGCATCGCCAAAAAGTCGCCGATACCCTTCGCCAGAGCCTCTTTGAGGTCCGCGGGCCCGATCTTCCGTACGCTTGGATATTCCGTCGCGTTTGCGCCTTGAACTGCATGGAAATCCGTCATGAGCGCGCTCCTCTGGAACCAGCAACACGCGGCCAACGGGTTAGGGCAACTCCGTTTTATGAGAGGGGGGTCACACGAAACCGGGACCGATACTCAAAAAGGATTATAGGCTTTTCGATGCGTTTCGTCTCCCCCGCCGAGCCCGATACGGGATCAAGACAAGTTTTGCCTGCGCCGCTTATGTCTGTTGCTCGCCATGCTCGCGCTGGCCGGCCGTCATGCTTTAGATTTGGAGAGCTAACCGCGCCCGAGGGTGATCGCCGTCGTGATATGTAATAACGAGTATGTAGGTTTGTGTTTTGAACGATATAAATTCATTAAAAATATATGCATCACTGTGACGCCTTGAGCGTGCCATCTCAAACCAATTCAACCGAACAAATGCGGGTCGTTAACGGCATGCTCAGCGCATCGGGCTGAATGGACGGTGATAGGCTCGCCGTTATCTTGAATCTCCAGGGGAACGGAACATGGTCGAACGTTCAGATGATCGACGGCTCGGCATGCACCGCTCGATCACGCGGCGTGATTTTCTGGATGGCCTCGCGGTCGCTGCGGGCGCGGCGGCCATTGATGGCGGTCTTGGAAATGCCTTTGCACAAGCGCCGGTCTATCCGCCGGCCTTGATGGGCCTTCGGGGCCAAACCGACGCCGATTTTAATGCCATGCACGCGATCCGCAGCGGCGATTTCTGGGTCAATGCCGGCACGCCGGAATCGACCGGCGAACATTACGATCTCATCGTTATCGGCGCGGGGATCAGCGGGCTCGCCGCGGCTTTTCTATTCCGTCAGCGGATGGGAGGAGACGCCCGTATTCTCATCCTCGATAACACCGACGATTTCGGCGGCCATGCCAAGCGCAACGAGTTCACCGCGTCGAACGGGCGATTGATCATCGGCTATGGCGGCTCGCAGTCGCTGCAGTCGCCGAGTTTCTTCTCACCGGCGGTTGCCAAGCTGATCGCCGATCTCAACATCGATCTCGAGCGGTTCAACACCTGGTACGATCGCGATTGGGCCACGCGGCACGAACTTGCGGCAGGCGTCTTCTTCCGCAAGGAGCACTTCGCTCGGGACGCAACCTTGCGCCTCACCGAAAAGGCGGCTGGCTGGGTTTCAAATGCGCCGATGAACGAAAAGGCGAAGCAAGACCTCATCGCGCTCACCGACATACCCCTCGATTATTTTGCCGGCAAGAGCCGCGCGGAGAAACGCGAGATTCTGGCCGCGACCACCTACGCCGATTTTCTCGCCAAAATCGTCGGTGCAGACCCGGAGGTCGTTGCTTATTTCAAGAAGTCGACGGCCGAATATTTCGGGGTTGGCATCGATGCTGCGTCCTGCCTCGACGCTTGGGCAGCGGGCCTTCCCGGCTTCGACAAGATGGACCTTGGCGAAGCGGTCGATCCCGCGATGAGCCCCTCGGGCCGTTTGCTTTTCAAAGCCGCGGATAATTATATTTACCATTTTCCGGACGGCAACGCCTCGCTGGCGCGCGCGATCGTGCGGGCGCTGATTCCAGCCGCGGTCGCGGGGGCCACCATGGAAGATCTCGTCCTCAATAAAACGGAGTATGGCCGCCTTGATGAGGCATCGGGCAAGATTTGCATTCGTCTTCAGGCCCCTTGTGTCAAGCTCCGCCATCTCGGCGCCCCGGCCACCGCGGAGACGGTCGAGGTGACCTATCTTCAGGGCGGCCGCCTCAAAACAGCGACAGCCGGCCGAAGTGTGATTGCGTGTTGGCACCGCGAAATTCACCTCATGTGCAATGAGATTGGCGCGGCGCAGAAGACTGCGCTCGACGATCAGCAAAAGGTGCCGCTTGTCTATGCCAATGTGCTGATCCGCAATTGGTCGGCCTTCAGCAAGCTCGGACTCTCCGGCTTCACCGATCCGACCGGTTTCTGGGATGGCGCCTTCCTAGATTACCCCGTATCGGTCGGGGCCTATCGTTTTCCGGAGGACCCGTCCGAACCCATACTCCTGCATCTGCCCAAGATCGCGGTCGTCGGCAATGGCGCCCCGCGCGAGCAGAGCTTGGAGGGACGGAGGGGACTCCTGGGGATTTCATTTGAGGATTACGAGCGCGAAATCCGGAACTTGCTGGCCAGAGCCCTCGGGCCAGGGGGCTTCGATCCGGCCGCCGATGTCGAAGCCATCACCGTCAATCGCTGGTCGCATGGATATACCTACGAATATATGCGGCCATGGGATGCCTATTGGCCGGCAGGATCGATGCCGATCGACGTCTCGCGCAAAGGCTGGGGACGGATTGCGATCGCCAATGCCGATGCCGGCGCCTATGCCTATGCCAATTCCTCGATCGATCAGGCGGCGCGGGCAGTCACAGAGTTGCTGGGACCCGTCCCGGGCGCGCCAGCTTTCGCCAGCTTTCCGGGGCCGCCGCTGAATATGATCGGCCTATAAGCTTCGGAAAGGAAATCCAAACTACCGCGCGATCCAGCCGCCGTCGACGACGAGAAGATGGCCGACGATGAAGCGGGCCTGATCCGAACATAGGAATAGCACAGCCGCCGTCAATTCTTCGGCCTTGCCCATCCGGCCGATGGGAAACAGTTGACCTGCCTGTTCTGGCGAGATCTTCTCCTTTTCCATCCATTGGTGGAAAACGTCGCCTGGCGCGTCGATACCGCAGGCGGCGATTGCGTTGATGCTGATATTGTCTTTTGCGACTTCAAGTGCCGCCGACTTGGTGAGCCCGTCGACGCCGCCTTTGGTCGCCGCATAGATGCTCTCGTTGGGATTGCCGGTGAGGCTGCCAGTTATCGACGATTGGTTGACGATCGCGCCGCCGCCATTCTTCAGCATTTGGCGGATTTCATGCTTCATGCAGTAGAAGACGCCCCGCAAATTCGTGTCGATGTGAAAGTCGAAGGAGTTCGCATGTTTCCTCGACGATCGGCGCGAAGCGCACGACGCCGGCGTTGTTCACCGCGCAATCAAGGCGTCCATAGGCTTCCACGGTTTTTGCGACCATCGACTCGACATCGGATTCGATCCGCACGTCCGAGCGCAAAAATAAGCCATCTCCTCCCGAAGCGTGGAGCAGGTCCAAGGTTTCCTGACCGCCGCTCGTGTCAATGTCGGTCAAGACCACCTTGGCCCCCGCGCGGGCAAAAGCCAACGCCGTAATCCGCCCCATCCCGCGCGCCGCGCCGGTCACGAGCGCAACTTTTCCGTCAAATGTTCCCATCAAGGTCTCCTCCGGCGTATCGCCGGTTTGGCGGCCGCTACCGCTCTATAAGACGGACCGGCGCACAAAGCGATCACCGGCCTTGTGCTTCATGTCTGATACCGGCCAGCGCATGAGACAGCGAGATTGAGAGGTGCCGAGATGTTCTTAATTGTGCCGAATGGAAGTTTGGGGAAATGATTGGGGAAGGATCATGGCGTGGACCGCACGGGTGCGGATGGCGCGGCAGGCTCGAGTAGATTGTTGTCACGGACGCGCGTGTAAATCGTGAAAGCAACAGCGATGAAAAGGATGACAACGGTAATTTCGAGAATATGATATTTTTTCACGTTCACTTATCCTATGGTTTTGCATGAGCGTTCTTGGCTGCGATCAATTCATCCATGCGGGTCTCGAAAGCCCGTATCATCGCGGCGACGCATTGCGCGTCGAACTCGGGATCATACCGGTCCAGATGGACGTTGATCGCAGGAATGGATTTAGTAAGCTCGATAAGTTCGTGTCGATATTGTAGAATTATTTGAGGGGAGGGGTTTGAGGGCGCTGTCTTGAAGGCATCAAACTTCTTTTCCGCGAACCAATTCCCCATGTACTTGTGGAGTTCAAGAATTTCCCCCTTCCATTCGGCGACCGGCAAGGCGGAGAGCTTGTTCGAGAGCAATTCCCAACGGTTCCGCAAGTAGGAATCGCGAGCCTCCTTATCTGCTTGCGGTAAATCTTGCGGATTCATCGTTGCCGCCTCATGTCACTGGCGAGGTTTTGAACAAGATTAAATGGCCCAAGAGACATATGAGCGCGTTGGCGGAATAGGCAACGGGTCGACCGGCCCTGCAGCCGGTTTTTCTTGGAGGTGCAAGGGTTCGTCCTATATAGCCAAGCTAATGCCTGGGTACTTATCCTGAAAAATCTGATCGTTACGATTGGTCTTTGTCTCGCCGCGGTTTTTCTCGCGGGTTGGTTCATCAATGATGCCTGCAGCAGCTATCGGGGCGTTTTTCGTCCGGCCGACCTCGTTTGCGATATGCCGTATGGGCGCCAGTTGGAGATTTCCGTAGCGCGGCCTTCTCCTTTCCGCGCGCCTGCCGAACAGGCTGGGAACAATCGTTCGATCTGCCGGAGTTTTAGCAAAGGGACGTGGCAATTTGCGTGCGATCTGCCTTCGGGCCTGGAACTCGATGTCAGCCTGTCGCCCAACCGCGCGCGGATAAAATGTAAACTGTTTGTCGATTGCCCAGCTCAATACTAAGTAGGGGAGGCGCAGCCGGAGAGTAGCCGACAGCAGCAAGGGCGGAGTCTCACCGCCATCGCCTGTTTCTTGCGGCTGTTCAAGGTTCACGAGACTGTGCTGTCAACGGTGTAAAGGAACTTTTAGTCGAACTGAAGCATTGCCAGTCCAACTTGTATCAATGAACCCCTCACGGCAGGAATTGAACGAAGGCGTACCCGATGTTCTACAAATGGAGGTCAGAAGTGAAGCTGTTATTTATGGCGACGATCGTCTTCGTTGCAACATCGGCTGTTGCATGGGCCGATGATTTGAGCTGCATCAGCACGACATTCAATTTGCTCTCGCCCAACGACAAAGTGTGTGTCACGGATTTTGAGGATCCGAAGGTCCAGGGCGTCACTTGCCACATTTCTCAAGCGCGCAAGGGCGGATGGGGACAGCCGTTCGGGCTCAACGAGGACCCGTCGAATTTCTCCGTCGCTTGCCGTCAAACAGGACCGATCAGCGTCGACATGTCCAAATTAGAGGACAATGAGCAGGTGTTCAGCGAAAAGACGAGTATCTTCTTCAAGGCGACGCGCATCTATAGGGTCTTGGATAAGAAGCATAACACGCTTGTTTATCTCGCCATCAGCTCCAAGATCATTAACGGTTCGCCGGCCAACGCCATCAGCACCGTGCCGATTATGCCTTGGAGCTCGTCATAATACGACACCAGAGGATCTCCCCCCGAGGGTGGACATTCGCCCAAATTATCGCAATTGGCCGCCTCAAGCCGCCAATTGCAGCACCTCCAGCACATGGCGCGCGATCATGATTTCCTCATCGGTCTGAATCACGCGGATTTCGACCTTGCTTTCCGGGGTGCTGATCAGGGGCGTATTATAGGCATTGGCATGAGTGTCGAGCACGACCCCGAGCCAGCCGAGGCGATGGCAGAACTCTGGCGCGGATTTCGGGCGCGTTCGCGCCGATCCCTGCCGTAAAGACAAGCCCATCCAAACCTTCAAGCGAACTTGCCAGCGCGCCGATTTCTCTTGCGATGCGGTACACGAAGAGGTCGATGGCCTCCTCGGCTCGAGCATCCTGGCTGGCAAGCAGCGTCCGCATATCGCTCGAAATGCCGCCCGAGACTCCCAGCAAGCCGGAGTGCCGGTATAATAAGTCTTGCACCGCTTGCGGGGATAGGCCGCGTTGCTGTTCGAGATACAAGATCACGCCGGGATCGAGCGCGCCGCAGCGCGTGCCCATCACCAGCCCATCGAGAACGGTAAATCCCATCGTGGTATCGACGCTGCGGCCGTCGTACATCGCGCACAAGCTCGCCCCATTGCCAAGATGGGCGACGATAACGCGGCCGCTGGCCAGGTCAGGCGCAATTGTTTGCAGCTGTTTGGCAATGTATTCGTATGAAAGGCCGTGAAATCCATAGCGGCGGATACCGGCATCTTCATATTCGCGAGGTAGCGCGAACCTTGTCGCGACCGGGGCCATGGAATGGTGAAAGGCCGTGTCGAAACACGCGATTTGCGGCAGATTGGGCCGAACCGCGGCGATCGCGCGGATGGCAGCGAGATTATGCGGCTGGTGCAGAAGCGCAAGCGGCGTGAGCTGATCAAGCGCCGTCAACAGAGCCTTCGTCACCCGGGTTGGCAAATAATGATCGGGGCCGCCATGAACGACGCGATGACCTATGCCGACGAGCCGGTCATCGCCCAAATGCGCCTCGATCCAATCCAGAACTTCTGCAAGCAAGGTTTCATAAGACTGGTTCGGCCAACGCCGTTCGGCGAGCCTCTCGCCGGATGGATCCTTCGCGATGAAGTACGGGGCTGACTCAATGCTTTCCACCTCGCCATGGGCCGTGAGGCGCAGATCCAAACCCGCGTCGATTTCAAACAGAGCGAATTTGATGCTGGAAGAACCGGCATTGAGCGTCAACACGGCGTCCGGCAAGGCTCAATCTCCAACCGCTTTTGGCGGGCGCGGCGGCTCACCACGGGCAAGCAGCACAGCAACGGCACAGGAGGCGAGGCGCGTCCGCTCGGTGTCGGCGCGGCTGGTCAGGATGATCGGAACCCGCGCACCCAAGACGACGCCGGCGGCATCGGCCCCCGCCAGGAACGTCAGCTGCTTGGCCAAAATATTACCAGCTTCGAGATCCGGCACAACCAATATGTCCGCCTGTCCGGCGACTGGAGAAATAATGTTCTTGTCGGCGGCGGCCTGGGGGCTGACCGCATTGTCGAAGGCTAGCGGTCCGTCAAGCAAGCCACCCGTGATCTGGCCGCGTTCGGCCATTTTGCAAAGTGCCGCCGCGTCCAGCGTCGAGCGAAGTTTTGGATTGACGGTCTCGATCGCCGAAAGCAAGGCCACCCTCGGTGTCGCAATGCCCATGACGTGTGCCATATCGATGGCGTTCTGGACGATATCCCGCTTCTGTTCGAGGTCCGGCGCGATGTTGATTGCCGCATCGGTAATCAACAGCGGACGCGGATAGCTCGGCACATCCATGAGATAGACATGGCTGAGCCGGCGTCCGGTCCGGAGCCCGGCGTCGCCGGACAGAACCGCATGCAGCAATTCGTCCGTATGCAAGGAGCCCTTCATCAGAAGTTCCGCTTCGCCCGAACGCACCAGGGCCACGGCCTGGACGGCTGCCGCCTCACTATGCGGCGCTTCGACCAAGCGGAACTTGGAGATATCGACATGGGCCTCCTCGGCCGCCTTTTGAATCCTGGCTTTGGGTCCGACGAGGATGGGCGCGATCAGGCCGGCGCGCGCGGCTTCCGCGGCCGTGCTCACGGAATGAGCGTCGCAGGGATGCACGATCGCCGTCGACATCGGGGTCTGACCCGCTGCGCGAACCAGAATCGCGCGGAGGCTTTCATGCCGGCTCAGCTGAACATCTGGCAGTTCCACCCGTGGCCGGCGGATTTTTTCCCTCGGCGCCCTTACGTGAGCGGTGCCGGTGATTACCTCGCGGCCGTTCTGGTTGGCGCAGCGGCAATCGAATGTCAGTTCATTCTTATCGGCATGTTTATGGGTGACTGTCAGTGTCGCCGTGATCGTATCTCCGATAGACACCGGATAGACAAACCGCAGGTCCTGGGAGAGATAGATCGTTCCTGGTCCGGGAAGTTTTGTGCCAAGCACGTTCGAGATCAGTCCGGCGCCGAGCATGCCATGCGCGATGACCTTATGGAACATGTCGGTCTTGGCATAGGCCGGATCCATATGCGCGGGGTTGACGTCGCCGGAAATCACGGCGAACAGATCGATATCCTGTTGGGTCACGATCCGCGAAACGCTGGCATGCTCGCCCACTTCGATTTCATCGAAGGTGCGATTTTCGATCATGGCTTCGGTGGCGAGAGAACCGCTCATTCCAGGTTCTCCTCAATCTTCCAAGACATAGCTGCCCGGCGCATTCATGAGCGGCGGATAATTCTTCGAGCCTAACGGCGGCGGATCGGCGGATTCGGCGCAGCGCGCGTCGAGCCATTCAGCAAAGGATGGCCACCAGGATCCGTTTTGGACCGCGGTCAGCGCCAGCCATTCGTCTGGCCCGAGGTAGAGGTCGTCCGGCGGCCGATGTCCGAGACGGAAATGCCGATGCGGATGGTTCGGCTCGTTCACCACGCCCGCGTTGTGGCCCCCTGAAGTCAGGATGAAGGTGAGGTCGGCGCCATTCAACAAGTGAATCTTATAAACAGAACGCCAGGGTGCAATATGATCCGTCTCGGTGGCAACAACGAACAAAGGCACATGAACGTCACTGAGCACGATCGGTCGGCCTTCGACCAGGAAATGCCCCTCGGCAAGCTCATCCTCCAAGAACAGGCGGTGCAAATAGTCCCCCTGCATGCGCGCCGGCAGCCGCGTTCCGTCCGCATTCCAGGCCATCAGATCATTGGGATGTTCCCGCTCGCCCAGGAGATAGGTCTTGATGAGGCGAGACCAGATCAGGTCATTGGAGCGCAAGAACTGGAATGCGCCGGCCATCTGCCGTTTGTCGAGATAGCCTTTGGTGGACATGACGTCCGTGAGAAAGGCGATTTGATCCTCTGTGATGAACAGCTGGAGTTCACCGGCCTCGTTAAAATCGGTCTGAGCGCAGAAGAGGGAGACGCTCGCCAGCCTGTCGTCGCCGTCGCGGGCCATCGTGGAGGCGGCGATGGCAAGCAGGGTGCCGCCGAGGCAATAGCCACAGGCATGGATCCTGGCCCCGCCGCAGATGTCGGTGATCGCGTCGAGCGCAGCCATGACACCCTTGACGCGGTAATCGTCCATGCTGGTATTCGCGAGGTCCGAGCCTGGGTTGCGCCAGGAGATCGTGAAAACAGTGTGGCCTTGAGAGACCAAATATCGAATCAGGGAATTATGCGGCGAGAGATCGAGAATATAATATTTCATGATCCAGGCCGGAATAATCAGGATCGGCTCGCGCTTCACACGGGGCGAAATGGGCTCGTATTGGATGAGCTCGATCAATTCATTGCGTAGCGTAACCTTGCCGGGCGTCGCGGCCACGTCCCGGCCGACCCGAAATTCTTCCGGTCCGCAAGGACGCCCACCCAGAACTTCCTGGAGGTCGGTGAGGAGATGTGCCGATCCGGTCAGAAAATTACGCCCACCCTTGGCAATCGTCGCCTCGAGAACTTCCGGATTGAGCCACGGAATGTTGGAGGGAGAATAGATGTCGACCAGCTGCCGAATCGTAAAGGAAAGGATCTTTTGATTTGACCGGCTGACTCCGGGAAATGCGGTTGAAGCCTCCGCCCACCATTCCTCGGCGAGAAGAAAAGACTGATGCATGAGATTGAACGGACGCTCTTGCCACGCGGGATCCTGAAACCGATGATCCCCCAGCGGCGGAACGATCGCCGGGCCATCAGCGGCTGCCGCGAAAAGCCGCTGCCATTGACGCATCGCCGTCTGCGCAAGGCCGAGACATGCGAAGGGAGCATTGCCGGCATGCGCGGCCCAATCCAGAAAGGCTAGTCCCTGGGCAAGCGGCGAAAGACCGAAAGTTATCCGCCCTTGCGCCGCATGCAGCATCCGATCGAGACTGGCCAGATCGAAGGCCGCGCCATCCTTGTCTTGACTGGTGCTTTTTGGGACGCCCCCGAGTTTCAGTTGCGGCCGCGTCGGTCCAACCACTTCTTGGTTCATTGCCAAAATCCGGGCCTTCAAGAAATTCTTCGTCAAAGGCGGTGTGGCCGTGCCGCGTTTGACCGAGTACCAAAGATGTAAGCCAGCTTTTTTAAAGAGGATCTATATGACGGGGAGATAACATCTGCGATTTCGCAGGATCTGCGCCGAAATTTTGTGATGAAACGTTCATCACGACAGGCCGCGAAGGGACAAAAATCTGGCGATTAGTCCGCTTATAGCAGCAAAGTCGCAAAAACATATCCAAGCTTACGCCAAATTGTGGAAGATCCTAATATATTGAAAGCGCTTCCTGGATATATTTGACGAGTCCATCGTTCAGTTGCGGCTTGCGTAATACCTGCAGCACCCCCGCGCGTGCCGCCCGCTGATCGATCGATCGGTCGGTTTGCCCTGTAATGAGGATGGCGGGGAGGGTGGATCGACGCGCGCGCAGCTGCGTGAGCAGTTCCAAGCCATTCATTAAAGGCATGCAATAATCGATGACAAAGCAACCTCGGCTGGGCAGAGCCGGCTGCGAAAGAAGGGCTTTTGCGCTTTCAAACGCTATAACGTCGAATCCTTCCAATTCTAAAAAGAACCGCAGCGAACCCAGAACTGCAAGGTCGTCGTCCACAAGTACGACCTTGGCCGACTCCGATGTGTGGCAGAGAGGCAAAAAGTCGGGAACTGAAGCTGCCATTCAAATCTCGGGCGACGATGATGGTCTAATGTTGATTTTCGCCACATCGAGGATTTTCCGCATTGATCCATGTCATTCGATCCGCATGCAGGCCAGCCATTGTAGGCAGTCAACCAAGCTTTGGCTTGGGTCTGACGCGGAACTTTGCTAAACTGCGAAGGGCTTTCTTCCGCTCCCGCGCGTTGAGTTTGAGCGCGTCCATTCGGTCAAACCGCTCTATGCAAGGAGCGCGCTTGAGGTGGCACGACGTGGAGCAGCAAGCCGTTACCGATCAAAGCGAAGTCTTTGCCTTCCTTAGCGACCCCGCGACGCATGGATTGCACGAACCTGTGACTCGGATCAATACGCATGGCGCCGCGGTGTTCCTCGCAGGAGCTGACGTCTACAAAGTCAAGCGAGCCGTTCGGCTTCCGTTCATGGATTTCTCCACGCTCGAAAAGCGCCGCCTCGCGTGCGAGAATGAGCTGGCTGTCAACAAGGAAAATGCTCCCAATCTTTACCTCGGCGTGGTGCCGATTTCCAAAGATCGTTCCGGGCTGAGCTTCGGCCACGGTGCGATCGTCGAATGGGCCGTTCATATGCGCAGGTTCGACGAGACTTCGGACGTTGGACCGTCTGGTAGCCCGCAATGAAATTGGTCTCGAAATTATTCATGAACTTGCAAATGTGGTCGCCGCCTCGCATCGGCGCGCGCCGATCGTCAGAGAAAAGGACTCGACGGCAGCATTGCAACGGCACATTGAAGAAACTCTAACTTCCCTTGAAGCCGCCCTCGGCGTTTTTGCAGCAGAAGATTCTGGTCGCCCTTCGCCGCGCGATGCGGCAATCCTTCTCCCGCCTTCGGCCCTTGCTCATTGACCGCGAGAGGCAAGGTCAAGTCCGGCGGTGCCATGGCGATCTGCATTTGCGCAACATTGTTCTGATTGAGAAGCAGCCGATCTTGTTCGACGCCATTGAATTCGACGATACGATTGCGACCTGCGACGTGCTGTACGATCTTGCTTTTCTGCTCATGGATTTCTGGACCCGTGACCTGTGCCGTCACGCCAATCTGCTGTTGAACCGATATTTGCAGATTTGCGAGTCCCGAGAAGGCCAGCTGCAAGGCCTCGCGCTCGTCCCTCTGTTCCTGTCCTTGCGCGCGGCCATTCGTGCCAAGGTGATTATTCTGCAGCCTGGGAACCCTGAAGAGAACGCCCGCGAGGCGCGTCGCTATTTTGAGGCCGCCTGTTCGTTTCTCGCGCCCGAGCGTCTTGAACTCGTCGCCATTGGCGGCCTGTCCGGCACGGGCAAGAGTTCGTTGGCTGCCCAGCTGGCAGCTTCGATCGGACGTGCGCCCGGAGCCGTCCATCTGCGCAGCGATATTGAGCGCAAGCGGTTGTTTCAGGTCCATGAATTGGACCGCTTGCCGAGTGAGGCTTATCGCGCGGAACACACTTTTAAGACCTATCAACGCCTCCGGGATTTGGCGACCCTCGCATTAGGGTCCGGCCAGAGCGTCGTGATCGATGCGGTCCATTTGCGGCTTGACGAGCGGTTGGCGGTCAAGGACGTCGCAAATCGGTTCGACGCCCATTTCACCGGCCTTTGGCTTGAAGCTCCGGTCAAGGTCCTCAAGGACCGCGTAGCCAACCGCAAGAGGGATGCGTCGGACGCGACAGGCGAGGTTGTGGAGGCTCAGGCCCAGGAGCCGATCGGACCGATGGACTGGCAAGTCATCGAGGCTTCGGGTCCGCTCGGCCGATTGGTCGAGCGGGCCACAGTTGCAATCCGTGAGACTTCTTAATCCAGGGAAGGCGGTAACAGCACCGCCGCGCCTTCCAGCCGTCCGGCGCGTAAATCCGTCAGTGCGGTATTTGCCATTTCGAGCGGATAGGTTGTGGTCCAGGTGTCGATCCCCTCTTGCGCGGCAAAAGTCAGGAAATCGATGCCATCCTGGCGCGTGAGATTGGCGACAGAGACGATCCGGCGTTCTTGCCAAAGCAGACGATAGGGGAACCTCGGGATGTCGCTCATGTGAATTCCCGCGCATACGACAATGCCGCCCTTGCGCACGGACGCGAGCGCGATCGGCACAAGTTCTCCAACAGGCGCATAAATAATCGCGGCATCAAGCGGCTCGGGCGGCTTTTCATCTGAGCCTCCCGCCCATTCCGCGCCAAGCCGCAAAGCAAAGGCTTGTGCAGTCGTGTCGCCGGGCCGGGTGAAGCCAAAAACGCGTCGCCCCTGTTTGCGCGCGACCTGAACGATGATGTGGGCGGCCGCACCAAAACCATAAAGACCGAGCGTCTTGGCCTCGCCCGTAAAACAGAGCGAACGCCAGCCGATCAAGCCGGCGCAGAGCAGAGGCGCGAGCGACGCGTCGCTACATTTTTCGCCCAGGTGGAAGGTGTAACGTGCATCGGCGATGGCATGAGTCGCATAACCGCCGTTTCGGGTATAGCCGGTGAAGACGGGCCGATCGCAAAGATTTTCTCTCTTGCTCACGCAATAGGGGCAAACGCCACAGGTGGCCCCTAGCCACGGAATGCCGACCCTCTCACCGAACTCAAAGCCCTCGACATGAGAGCCGAGCGCGTCGATCCGTCCGACGATTTCATGTCCGGGAATAATCGGAAGCGACAAATCCGGCAGCTCGCCATCGACGACATGGAGATCGGTTCGGCAGACGCCGCACGCATGCACGCGAACCCGAACTTCTCCGGGGCCCGGAATGGGATCTGGCATTTCCTCCAAGACCAGAGGTGCGCCGATTTCATGCAGGACCATGCCGAACATTACCGGCTCTCCAACAGCGCTAGCGGTCAATCAGGCGGCGGGCCGTGATCAATGCGAAAGGAAATGACAACGTGACGTCTGGTGCAAGAGACTGCGAGTCACGCCGCCAAAAATCCATTCGCTGAATTTGCCGCGACCATAGGCGCCGGCCACAACGAGATCAACGCCCTCGTCGCGCGCGAGCGCGTCGATTTGCGCGGCTGCATCAGTCTGTAAAGGCGCGCTCCCGCCTGAAGCATTCACGTCATGACCGACCAGCCATCCGACAACATCCTGGACGCGTCGATCCGCGGCCGCGGCATCCTGATCCTCGTCGATCTCTGCGACGATCGCTTTTTGGCAAAGCTGCAACAGGGGCAGGGCATCAAGAACCGCTCGGCGCGCTTCACGGGTGTCTTTCCAGGCAATCAGGATTCGCTCGGCTTTTAGCGCTTCGACCGCCCCGGGGACGATCAGCAGAGGGCGTCCCGTGCGCATCACCAGATCGCCGGGATTGAGCGTCGCTTCGTTTCGGCTCTCCCCGAGGACGACGAGATCGGCCGCACGGCACTCATTGGCAACGAAGGATGCGGGGGCATCGATCCCACACCGCCAATCGATTTTTACGGAGCGGAGTTTGAAAGCATCGCGAAAGGCTTGCTCGGCCCGTTGCAGGCGATTTTGAATATTGGACCTTTCCTGCTCCTCGATATTTGCCGCCGCATAACCCTCTGCGAAATACAAGGGGACAGTCTCTGCCTGCGCGGCAATTCCGATCAGTCGGGCTTGAAAGCGCTCCGCCAGACCTGCTGCGGTATTGAGGAGAAGGCTATTGTCGACGTTCAGGTCGTAATAGACCATCAAACTTGAGTAGGACATGGAGAACTCCGCCGCGTGCTGCTTAGCCAAATTTCGATGCATGTCCTACCCAACTTTACCGATAGCGCCGCGATCAGATCGGCTCGATCGAGGCAACTTGAAACGTATGCAGGTTCTTGTCCTCGCGAATAGAGACATAGTCGCCAATGACGAACTGATCGGTACTGAAATGGTATCCGGTCTCGTCTTCGTGATCTCCCACAACGTCGTAGCGAAATGCCCAGGCTCCGCCTGGCTTGCGGACGAGATGGCCGATTTCATCTGCTTCGCCGGGGCGAAAACGAACCACGCGACAGAATTGGTGAAATTGGCGCCAGACATCGACATCAATCCGGCCCAGTGGATCGATGGGCGCAACAAGAATGTATCCGATCGAAGCGCTGCCTTCCGGGTGACCTTTTTCGCGCGCCAACTCCAAGCGTATGCGTCGAAAAGAAACCGGAAGTTCTGCCCATGCAAGCTTCGCGATTGGATCAAATTGTTTCATTCTTATCCCTCTTGACTATCTCTCACTGTGTAAACGCTATGGCCTTGAACTACAGTTCGATAGACGTCGGCCCCAAGCGCGAAGGGTTGTTTGAAATGGGCTTTTCTCGCGAAGCTTTTTGAATGTTAATTGTACCATGGTAGTGACACACTATGTTGATCTCAATCAACTGCGCAATCAGAAGTCTTGCACGTCATAATTCTACACAGTCCCGCTTGGCTCGATTATTTGGCGGAGTGACTCCAACCCCAAGAGTACGGTATCAACCCTAAATCGCTGGGGAGACGTTGCTACTGTGCAGCTTGATGATACGGATCGTGTAAGGTTTGCGACCGATGCGGCGGAGATTGGAACATGGGACTGGGACCTCGATCGCGATGTCATCACCTGCTCCAAAACCTGCGCCCGCTTGCATGGCGATGAAAATCGCCAAGAGCTAAAGCATCAAGATTTCAATGATCTTCTGCACGAAGATGATCGCGAACGCGTTGAGGCTGCCTTCTCCGCCGCCATTTCGAGCGGCGTTCTCGACGTCGAGTACAGAGTTGTTCACACCAAAGATATCACGCAATGGTTGCACGCCCGAGGCCAGTTTTTGCCGGATCGGAAAAGCTTTCCGAGGATGATGAGCGGCGTCGTCGTTGACATCGACCAGCGGAAGCGGACCGAACAGGAGCTGCGTTCCCACAAGCAACATCTGCAGTCGATCCTCGACACTGTACCGGATGCCATGATTGTCATCGATGAGGATGGAGTCATGCAATCCTTCAGCGTCGCCGCAGAACGGCTGTTTGATTATTCCGCGAGCGAGGCGATCGGCCAAAACGTAAAAATCCTGATCCCCGAGCCTGATCGCAGCCGCCATGATGGTTTCATCGAGCGCTACAAAAAGACCGGTGAAGCGCACATCATCGGTCGCGGACGCGTGGTCACCGGCCGGCGCAAGGATGGCTCGACATTTCCCATGCATCTCTCGGTTGGCGAAATGCGTGACGGTGATCGCCGGCATTTTACCGGCTTTATTCGCGATCTCACGGAACGGCAGGAAACGCAGGCCAAGCTGCAGGAACTACAAACGGATCTTTTCCACGTTTCGAGACTCAGCGCGCTGGGAGAGATGGCTTCCAGTCTCGCGCATGAGTTGAACCAGCCGCTCGCCGCCATCAACAATTACATCAAAGGATCGCAGCGCCTGCTCCTCGATAGTCCAGATCCGCGCGCGGCCACGATTCGTGACGCACTCGATAAAGCCGCGCATCAGGCGATTCGGGCCGGAGAAATCATCCGCCGGCTTCGCGATTTCGTCACGCGCCGGGAGAGTGATAAAACCATTGTGCGCATCACGCGGCTCCTTGAGGAAACAAGCGCTCTCGCCCTCGTGGGCTCCCGCGAGCTGGGCGTCATGGTGCGGTTTCAGATTGCCCCGGGCGTTGACTGCGTCCTTGTCGATGCCGTGCAAATTCAGCAGGTCCTCGTCAATCTGCTGCGCAATGCGCTGGAAGCCATGCAGGAGTCGCCTCAGCGTGAGCTAAACGTTGAGGCGACGCTCACGGCAAACTCGATGGTGGAAATCATGATATCCGATACCGGTCATGGCGTTTCTGAAGAGTTTCTGCCGAAGCTTTTCGAACCATTTGTGACGACCAAAAAAGCCGGCATGGGCGTCGGCCTCTCGATCAGCAAGGCGATCATCGAGGCCCATGGCGGTCTTCTCTGGATGGAGGCAAACCCCGTGGGGGGAACAATATTTCGGTTCACGATTCCGGCTGTCAACGAGGAGTGAGGGGTGAACTCCAACGATATCGTATACGTCATCGACGACGATGCGGCGCTGCGCGACTCGCTTCAGTTCTTGCTCGATTCCGCGGGTTTCTCGGTTCAACTCTTCAACTCGGCCGAGGCCTTCCTCGCAACTCCCCCGTCGTTGACCAGTGGCTGTGTGGTCACTGATATCCGCATGCAGCCGTTGGATGGGATCGAGCTTCTCTGCAAACTTCGTCAAGCCGGACATAATATTCCGGTGATCGTCATGACCGGACACGGCGACGTGCCCCTCGCCGTCAAGGCCATGAAACTGGGCGCCACGGATTTTCTGGAAAAGCCGTTCGATGGCGATGCCATGGTCGCGGTGGTACGGTCGACGTTCGTCGCAGCTACAGCGACGTGCGGCAACTGCGATGAAGAGCTCGCGTCCCGGGTGGCTTCGCTGAGCCAGCGCGAGTCGCAAGTTCTCCAAGGACTTATCAGCGGCCAGACCAACAAAGAGATTGCCCGAGAATTTGACCTCAGCCCGCGCACGGTCGAGGTTTATCGCGCCAAGCTGATGACCAAGATGCAGGCCAGCAGCATTTCCGAATTGGTGCGTTTCGCGATCAAGGCGGGCGCCTTGCCGGCTGACTCCCGATGATCGATTATCCCTCGCGGGCCATTTCCTTCACCAGATGTTGTTCGATTTCATAGACCGGCAAATGCGTCAGATCATGGCCGAACTCAGCATGGATTGCTGATTTCACCGGTGCCGAACAATTTTTTCTGATCAAGCCGAGCACGCGCGCGGGGGCGACGACAATCAGATGTTTTGTCGTGCCATTGGAAACCAACTCGTTCAGCCTGGTGGTCAGGCCAACGATAAATTTTTCTTCTTCTTCCTGATGGCGGTCGGTCTGTTCGACCGAACTGTGGAAACTCGCCGCCGATTGGCGGACCCGTCCCGGTTTATCACTGTTCAAATCGCGATTTGGGGCATCTTCGTGTTCACGGACTTCTCGCGTTTTCAGATTGGGAAAAACCTCATCGCCTTCATTTTCAAGCAGGAGTGCCTTGCGGCCATCCGACACGATGATCCAGTCGCCGGCCCCGATTTTCGTTTTAGTCATTCTTTATTCTCCATCGTCAAAAAAAGCGGATGCATCGCCGGCGGCGCGATGCATCCGCCCAGAACTCAACCAGCTGGCTTGATCTCGATCTTCTTCGTTACGCTCGGCGCGGGCTTAGGCGCCTTGACCGTGAGAACGCCATTGGCGATGCTGGCTTCGATTTTAGCAGGATCGGTCCCCGGGGGAAGTCGGATCGCCCGGTAAAATGAACCATAGCGCCGTTCCGTAATATGCCGATCCTTCCCTTTCTCTTCTTTTTCAGATTTCTTTTCGCCCTTTATGGTGAGCAGATCATCCGTAAAATCGATCTGGACATCCTTTTGTTCGAGGCCCGGAAGCTCAGCCGAGACTTCGATTGCACTCTCGGTCTCGGTTACGTCAATGCGCGGCACGAGATCGCCAGAGCGATTCTGATAGAAGCCGCGCCCCAAATCGTCGAAAAGCCGATCAATCTCGCCTTGGATCTGGGCGAACGGATCGGAGCTTGGCGTACGCTTGCCGAAGGGGAGGGGTAGATTGAAAGACATTGTTCGATCTCCATCTGCCGCATGACTTGGAGCCGGCATGAAATCGAATCAACCATGTTGATAGTTTTGCTGCATTGATGTCAATCAACCACGTAAACTGCTATATGCGTTTTATTGTAGGGGTGCCAGCTGGCACCAACTCACCGTTTTCACCCTCCATTCCGGCTCGGTTGACCATGCTCCATTCAATTCGCTTTGTCGTTGCGGTGTCATTTTTCTCTCTGCTGGCTGTGCAAGCCAACGCCGAAGGCGGCAGTGCCAGTGCTGGCCGCAGACTGGCGCAGGAATGGTGCGGAAAATGTCATGCGATTGGGCCATTCGACGCGAGCCCCCTTGCGATCGCGCCTCCGTTCCGCGAATTGCATAAACGCTACAATGTGGAAGATCTGCAGGAGTCTCTGGCAGAAGGGATTCTTGTCGGCCACCCCACGATGCCGGTGTTTCGTTTCGATCCCGATCAGGTCAACAATCTGATTGCCTATTTAAAGACGCTGGAGAAGCCGCGTCATAAGGCGGCGGAATAGGAATTACCGCAAGGCCTGTCGCTCAGGACGAAATGCGGTTGACGTTGAATCGCCGCCCCGCATTTGCCGTTCTGACGGACCTGCGCTTCTCAGCCGAGGGTCAGCCGGTCTTCGACCGCCTTGACGCCCGGAGCGGACCATGCCGCTCGCTCGGCGAGCTTACGTTCGTACCAAGCCCTGACCTTGCCTTCGAGCGTTACCTTGTCATTGTCGACAATCACACGAATGGACTCTGCTTCCACTTCGGCATGGCGATGTAATGAATCCATGATCTTCCGGTGAATGTCGGCCGCCACCACATGCGGTTTGACTTGGATGAGATTGGTTACCCCGATGATTCCGGAAAGTCTGCGAACAGCGGATTCGGCCGCGAGCTTTTGAAATTGCCATTCTACGGTACCGGTGAGGGTGATCCAACCCTTTTGAACCGTGAGATGGATGCTGTCTGGTGGAACCTGCACGCTCCAACTCAGAATGCTGACGGCGCGCTGTGCGATCTCGTCGTCGGAGCGCTTCTTCTGCTCCGGATAGCGCACCTCGATCTCCTCGGCGATCGCCTTGACGCCTTTAATGCGCTGGACCGCGCGTTCAGCCGCAATCTTCTGGATGTAACTTTCGACGTGTCCTGTGAGCGTGACGACCCCTTTTTCGACCGCGACGCCAATATTGGCCGCGTCAATGCTCGGTTCGAAATCGAGCTCGTCAATAATGAATTGACGTAGAATTCTGTCCTCCATTTCGGGTCTCCTTTGATGTGATCCGTGGCGGGGATTGATCTTCTGTTCGGGCAGTATAGCTGCAGATCCAAGAACCCTGCTTGACATGCGTCAAGCCGGCCAACGGTGCGGTTACATGGTCTGAACAACGTTGGTGCGGAATCGGAGCAGGGCAAGCGCAAGAAATAGGCCTCCTATAAGGGCGACGGCAAGATATTGCGGCCATACCACCGTGAAGCCAGCGCCTCGATAAAGAATGGCCTGCGCGAAGGAAACGAAATGGGTAGAGGGCGAGGCTTGCATCACCAACCGCAGCGCCTGGGGCATGCTCTCAAGCGGCGTATTGGTCCCAGATAACAGGTTCATGGGCATCGCGACCAAAAGATAGAGCAGGCCCAGCTGCGGCATTGAGCGCGCGACGGTGGCGAGGAACAGTCCGACCGCGGTTGCGAAAAACAAATAGAGGGCGACCCCGCACATAAACAGCGGAATCGACCCGGCGATCGGCACCCCTAGAAGGTAACGCACAACGATCGTCAGCGAAAGTCCGACGGCGCCGGTAATGACCAGCCCATTTGCCCAGATCTTCGACATCGCGATTTCAAATGCCGTGAGCGGCATGACAAGCAAATGGTCCATCGTCCCATGCTCGCGCTCGCGGACCACCGCGGCCCCGGCAAGTATGATCGCGAGCATGGTCACATTGTTGATGATACCCATCACGCTCATGAACCACCCGGTCGTCACATTTGGATTAAAGGCAACGCGCACAGCCAGGTTGACCGAGGACCTTGGAGCAGTTTTTGTCTCGGAGGTGCGGGAAACGTAATTATTGATTTCCGTCGTAAAAATCTGCTGAAGATAACCGGCGCCCAATCCTGCTTGAGCCATCGCGGTCGCATCGACGTTGATTTGCAAGGCCGGGGTGCGTCCCGCCAAGACATCGCGCTGAAAATGGGGAGGAATGACGACAACAAAAGTGTAGGTGGCAATATCCATTGCATGGTCGATGTCCTGATTGAGGATCGCAACGGGCTTGTTGAACAGCGGCGGCAGGATCGCCGTAATGAGTTGGCGCGAAAGCATCGAGTGATCGTCATCGACGAAACCGACCGAGGCATTGTGGACTTCTTGCGCACTGCTGCGAGCCTGGGCGTAGACGGCTACGGAAAACGAGTAAATGACAAGGCCGAGCAGGACAAAGTCGTGAAAGAAACTGCGGAGCTCTTTCGTTCCAAGCCAAAAAATGTTGCGAAGTTTTCGCATGTTGCCTCGGCCTCAGGATTTTCTTGTTTCCGTAAAAGAGCGACGCTGAAGACGGTAAGAACGGGAATGAAAATCAACAAAGCGACGAAGCTGGAACTCAAGTCCCAAAATCCAAGCGCTTTGGTGAATGTGCCAACGCTGATTTTTAAATAGTAGGTCATCGGGAAACTGCGGCCCATGAGGGCAGGCAGGCCGGACAGGGACGACACCGGGGCGAGCATGCCGGAGAATTGGGTGGCCGGGAGAACGGTGAGAATCGCGGTCCCGAACAGGGCCGCAATTTGGGTTCGGCAAAATGTCGAAATCAGCATCCCAAATCCTGTTGTCGCAATTACGTAAATCAAAGTGCCCAACAGAAAAGTTGGGAAGCTGCCCTTCAAGGGCACGCCGAAGAAAAATATCGCCAGCAGACAAAGCAGCGCGAAGTTTACCATCGCCGTGAGGACATAGGGTACTTGCTTGCCAAGGAGAAATTCGATCCGCGTGACAGGCGTCACATAAAGATTGGTAATCGAGCCGAGTTCCTTTTCCCGGACGATGGCAAGAGCCATGAGAATGGCCGGAATGAGGGCGAGCAAAAGAGCCATGGTCCCGGGAACAATGGCATAGACACTGTCGAAGTCCTGATTGTAACGAAACCGGACTTCAATGGTCGCGGGCTGGATGGCGGCCGCCGACTGGCCGTTCCGCCGCGCGAGATCAACAAGAGCCTGCTGGTGGACGCCTTGCAGATAGCCCCGGATCGTTTCGGCGCGAAACGGCATGGCGCCGTCGATCCAGGCTCCGATTACGACGGGCAGACCTTTTTTTATGTCTTGCCCGAAACGCGGGGGGATTCGACCCCTGCCTTTATGTCTCCCGATTGCAGACGCCGCTCCAATTCCGCCTGATTTTGAAGCGGCGGCCGCTCCAGAAAATAGCGCGATCCTCGCAGTTCTTCGAGATAGGCGCGGCTTTCGGTCGTATTGTCCCGGTCGAGAACGGCGAATGTCAGATTATCCACGTCGGTCGATATGCCGGTTCCGAAGATGCCCATCAAAAAGACGGTGCCAAACAAGGCAAATCCGAGCCTAATCGGGTCGCGGATCAATTCGAGACTTCTCGCGAATGGTGTAGGCGAAGAGACGGCGCCAGCTGAACCAGCGCCGCACGGTCGCTTGAGCCGTGGCGCCAGCGTGGCTCATGGCAAAATCTCGTGCAGGCTCAGCCCCATCATTTTGTCCGCGCGCCGTTGCGGCTTCTTCGAGAAAACCAATAAAGGCTTCTTCCAGATTGGCGGCCTTGCGTTGCTTGACGAGGGCCAGAGGCGCGCCCATGGCGAGGACACGGCCGGCATCCATCAGCGCAATCCGATCGCAGCGTTCCGCCTCGTTCATGAAATGCGTGGAGATGAAGATCGTCACGCCTTGGTTGCGGGAGAGATCGAAAAGCAAAGACCAGAATTGGTCGCGAGCGATCGGATCGACCCCCGAGGTGGGTTCGTCCAGGATGAGGAGCTCGGGCTGATGCACGATCGCGACGGCAAGCGAGAGACGCTGCCGAATGCCGAGCGGAAGATCGGAGGCGTGCTGATCCAGATAGGCGGTAAGCTCGAACTGCTGCACGAGTTCGCGGATTCGCGCCTTGGCATGGGCAATGTCGAACAAACGGGCGTGAAGGGTCAGATTTTGCTGAACCGTCAGCTCGGTGTAGAGCGAAAACGATTGGGACATATAGCCGACCCGTGTCCGGGACTGGAGATCGGACGCGTCGGCCCGCTTGCCAAACAACCAGGCGTCCCCCGAGGTCGCGGGCAAAAGTCCGGTCAGCATTTTCATTGTGGTTGTTTTGCCGCAGCCGTTCGACCCTAAGAAGCCGAAGATTTCGCCGCGCTTGATGGAAAATTCCACATGGTCGACGGCGGTGAAGTTGCCAAAGCGGCGGGTCAGGCCGTGCGTCAGGATGACGACATCTTCATTCTCGCTGAGTTGCGGCGCCGCCATCACCTGCTTTTGCCCACGCCTGCGTGCTTCAGGCAATAGAGCGATGAACGTGTCCTCCAAAGTGTTCGATTCCGTCGTTGCCTTCAGGTTCTTCGGTGTGTCCGTGGCAAGTATGCGTCCGGCATCCATCACGACGAGCCAGTCGAAACGCTCGGCTTCCTCCATGTAGGCGGTGGCGACCAGGATGCTCATCCAGGGACGGCGTCGGTGCAGCCGCGCAATCAAATCCCAAAATTGCCGCCGCGAGAGTGGATCGACGCCCGTCGTCGGCTCATCCAGGATCAACAGATCCGGATCATGAATCAGAGCGCAACAAAGCCCGAGTTTCTGTTTCATGCCGCCGGAAAGCTCCTTCGCCGGACGGCTCTGAAAGGGTTCGAGTCCGGTACTCCGAAGGAGTTCTTTCACCCATTGTTCTCGCGCGGCGCCGCTCTGGCCGAACAACCGACCGAAGAAGTCGATATTTTCCCGTACGCTGAGATCGGGGTAAAAATTCTTGCCCAGTCCTTGCGGCATGTAGGCAATTCGCGGGCAGACGGCGGCGCGATGCGAGGGGTCCGCCAAATCGCCGTCAAGGACCACAACGCTTCCGGTTTGGATGCGGCGCGCGCCGGCGATCAGACTCAGGAGCGAGGATTTTCCGACCCCGTCGGGGCCGATGATACCGGTCATTCGCCCGGCCGGAATCCGCAAATCGATCCGGTCGAGCGCAATCCTCGAGCCGTAGCGCAGCGAGACGCAACGAAGCTCTCCGACACTATTGCCGATGTTGATCATCGGATGCTGGACCTTTGAGCCTGGCCGGCCAATCCACATTCGGATCAAGCCGCACATAGGCAAGACCAGGCAGTCCGGAGCTGACATCGCCGGCGTGCCGGCGCAGAAAATCCGCATCGACCCGCACCTTCACTCGAAACATAAGCTTGTCACGCTCGCTTTTGGTTTCAACGGTCTTGGGAGTGAATTGCGCCTGCTCCGCAACAAAGGACACATGAGCCGGGATGGCGAAGTTTGGATAGGCGTCGAGCACAATGCGCGCCTCCGATCCAACCCGGGTACGGCCCGCATCGGCCGTTGGCAGATAGATATTCATATAAACATAGGCGGCGTCGAGAAGGGTGAAGACTTTTCCGCCGGCCGGCAAAACCTCGCCAACATTGGCGATGCGATATTGAATGCGCCCTGCGCGTGGTGCGACAAGCGTATTGTCGGCGATATTGACCTCGTAAAGCTCGACATCATTCTGCGCGGCATGGAGGGCATGTTCGGCCTGGCCGACCCTTGCTGTCGCCGCGGCCAGAGCCGCGTTGGCGCCGTCGAGGGCTTGCAGACGCTGGTCGTAATTCTCCCGCGTCGTGAATCCACGTTTGAGAAGCGTATTGGCCCTTTCAAACTCTGCCTTTGCCAGCGTGACGGAAGTTTCGCGCGAAGTGACGTTGGCTTGGGCTTCCTCGAGGCTCTGCCGAAATTGGAGGACTTGCGAACTCGCCTTTCTCAGCGAGGCCTCGAGATCTCTTGTATCCATGCGCGCGACGGTCTGGCCGGCCGTCACCAGATCGCCTTCGTCAACAAACAGCTCTGCGATACGCCCGGCAAATTTTGTGCTGATATCGATTTCATCGGCCTCGATTCGTCCATTGCTCCAAGCAATCCCTGGCGGCACAGGCGATAGATGCGAGCGCCAGTAAACAAAGCCGCCTGCCGCAGCCC
Source organism: uncultured Alphaproteobacteria bacterium (assembly GCA_963785995.1). GTDB lineage: Bacteria > Pseudomonadota > Alphaproteobacteria > Rhizobiales > Beijerinckiaceae > Methylocapsa. The sequence goes on along the minus strand of CAWAXL010000031.1, from coordinate 16,305 downwards.
CGCCAGCCAGGGCCAGAACAAGCAAAAGGCGCAGAATGATTTTCTTTTTCGGCTTTCCGAGGTCGGTTTGATCGCCGATCGGAACAGGCAGAGTTTCGCGGACCGGAACCAAAGCCGTGGCCGCGACCGGCGGCAGCTGGTCGGCCTGCCAATCGTGGTCGGGCGCCTGCTGCGGCAGGCTTTGAGGTTGCTCGGGGTCAAATCCGGTCATGTCGTCCCGGCTAGGCCTCGACCTTGCGGTTTTCCTTGGCGGATACGCTTCGGTCCATGGCCTTACCAATTTCAACACACAAACAGAGTTTGCTCAACCGGCTTGATCACATCAAGCGTCTAGGCACCCATCTCCTCGAGCATGGCGCGCTTGCGCAAAGCCACATGGCGCGCTCCGTCAAGCTCCACGGCGCGCTGACTTTGAAGCTCGGAGAAGCTTCGCGACACCGTCTCCAAAGTAAGGCCGAGATAATCGGCGATATCGCGGCGTAACATGGGCAGCTCGATCAGCCCGGTGTTGCCATGTCGTGCATCCATCTCGATCAAAAAGGCCGCCAGCCGTTCCAGCGCCGTCTTCCGGCCGAGCAGCAGCATATGATTTTCAGCGTGGCGCAAATGCTGGGCCGTCATCAGCCAAAGCTCGCGCGCGGCATCGATATTGCGATGGACCAGACTTTCAACCTGGCGGCGGGTAAAGAGCAAAACCTTGCTCTGGGTGATCGAACTCGGCGGTCAGATGATGCCGGTTGTCTGTTTCAAGGCCGAAGAAGTCGCCGGGGAGATGAAATCCGCCGATCTGCCGGCGTCCGTCGCGCATGATTTTATAGGTGCGGACGGCTCCCGAAACGACCTTGTAAATAAACTCGGTGTCCTCCCCCTCGCCGTAGATCTCTTCGTCGCGGCCATAATTGAAGCTGGTTCCCAAAACCTCCGGGGCGCAGGCAAAAAGCGGAACAGTCGTGCAGGGAGCGAAATCCCGCCAATCTATGATCGGTTGCTCTAATATCGTCGGGGTCGGATGATCAAGCATTGGCGTCTCCTTTTTTGTTGCTGGAGCCTAGCCACCAATCGCTCGAAACAGCCATTTGGGTCGATCCCCTACGTTGTTTTCCATACGTAGAATCCCGGAGGTCGCCGGGCGCGTGTGGGCCGTCCGTAAATTATTGATTTCCTGATAAAGCCTGAATCCAGACGGCCGCGGTATTAAGCCGCACTTGGGTTCGGCGATTTCGCCGCGCCGATACTGATCTTGGTCGTCACCGAATTGGCAATAAAGCATTCGTGGTGCGCCTTTTCATGCAGCCCGTCGATGTCGGCCTGTGTCGGCTGGTTGGCTCCCCCATAGACAATGTTTGGATGCAGCTCGACGAAAGTAATGGCGAGCCGCCCGTCTTCATTTTTCTCCAGACGGCCCACGGCATTGTCTTGATAGCTGTCGACCACAAAGCCCTTGTGCGAGGCCACGGCAAGAAACGTCAGCATGTGGCAGCTCGATAAGGCCGCGACAAATGCCGCTTCGGGATCAACCCGCTCGGGATTGCCCAGATAGGCGGGAGCCGCCGAAGCCGGTACCTCGACGCCATTGTCGAACCGCCAGACGTGATCGCGCGGGTAGCTTTTATAGCCGAAGTCCGAGCCGTTGCGTGCCCACCGAATGCTGACTTTGTGTTCGGACATGAGACGTCCTCCAATCCCTATTGCTTCCAATCCCTGCTGCTTCGACTCTGCCCGAGACTCATCATGAACGTGGCAGATGACAGGACAACCAATAACCGAAGCCGGCTTGAAATGCCCTTTTCGCGGATTCCCGTACAATTGACAACATAATGTCTAAATGACAATATATAGCATGAATAAAGTAGACGTCCTCACAGAGCTTATTTTGGAGACGTTCCGCCTGAACGGTCGTCTCCTTGCAGCTGGCGATGCCCTCGTTGCGGACGTGGGTTTGACGAGCGCACGCTGGCAGGTCCTCGGTGCCATGGCTCTGTCTCCCGTCCCGCTGCCCGTCGCTCACATCGCGCGCAACATGGGACTGACCCGTCAGGCCGTCCAACGCCTGGTGAACGAAATGGAACGCGATGGTCTCGTGTGTTTCGAAACGAACCCCCACCATCAGCGCGCCAAGCTGGTGCGTCGGACCCCTCGGGGGCAGTCGGCCTATGAAGCAGCCATGAAGCGCCAAGGCCCCTGGGCGAGCCGTCTCGCGGAGGGTCTCGGCAGTAAGCAGATTGAAGCGGCCGCCGCGACGTTGCGCGCCATCCGACAACGTCTGGAAGACGACCGAGAAAAGGGAGATGCAGATGCTTAAGCGCATTCATCCGATCGCGGGTCTCATCGGCTTTCTGATGATCCTGACGTTTTGGAGTTCGACCCTGGGGGTTGAACTGTTAGGATCGAGGGACATGGTCGTCGCCGTCAAGCGAGCCATCCCGTGGGGCTTCTTGATCCTTGGTCCGGCGCTCGCGATTACCGGCGCATCCGGTTTCCGAATGGCCGGAGCCTCGACCGATGTTTTGATCGCGAGAAAGAAGCGCCGAATGCCCATCATTGCGGGCAATGGCCTCTTCATTCTGATTCCAGCCGCGCTCTATCTTGCAATCCTAGCGTCGCATGGCGAGTTTGGGACCGCGTTTTATATCGTCCAGACCATTGAGCTTACGGCGGGCGCGGTGAACCTCATGCTCATGTCGCTCAACATTCGCGACGGCTTAAACCTGACCGGACGATTGAGCCGGCACGAATCAGCGCGGCCCCTCGAACTCGGCGAAAAATAAGTTTGGATTTTGAACCCGCTGAAAGCGAAGCTGCGCCTCGCCGTGGCCATTGGCGCGGCTTTAAGGTCGACTTCAGAAATACCGCATCGCGGAGGCGACTTGCGGCCCGCACCTTTCCTAGATTAGGTCCGGCGTGCGCGAAGGAGTTAACCCAGGCGCGAATCTCCGACCTCCTCCGCTCGGAATGGATCGAAATCGAGCAGAAGCCGTCGCACTTTATGAAGAAATTGCGCCTATTTGTTTGGCGTCACTTTCTTGAGAACGGCGGCGCCGATCTCCTTGGCATGTTCCTCGATGCTGGCGAGTTGCTTCTTCACATATTCGGATTGATGAGCGAGGAATTCCTGCGGATCTTTCGCGTGGATGAGTTTTTGGGCGTGGTCGAACGCGGCCTTTACATTTGCTTCGGTGAAGCTGAGAGCCTTTGTGGTCGCCTCCTTGGCGCTCGTTTGCAGGGCATTTGCGGTGCCTTCAGCCTGGGCAGTTGCCTTGTGCGCGGCCTCGATAAAACCTTCAAAGGCCTTGCGCGCTTCCTCGACGCTTTTCGCGGTCATATCACGGATCTCGGCGGGGATTTCGTAGGGGCTTTTTGTCATGTCAGCACTTCCCTAATTTCGAGGCCACGGTGGAACATTAATAGCCGGCCAGAGCGACGTCCACGCTTGTTAGCAGCCATCCCATTATAGATGAGGGGTTTTGCTGCCACAACGGCTGCCAAAACGTTTCCGGTGGCCAGGCCGGGGCGCCTTGCCAATCTTGCCTTTGAATTTCGCGTTCGGCGTAGAGTTCGGACGTCTCAGAGAGAATGGACCGCGGCGGCGCGATTGCAGCGAGCGGTCCTGGGGGTCAATATTTGGGAACAACAGCTGCCGGTGGCGCGAACCAATCGAACTTATAGTGCCCGCTTACGGGAGCGCCTCAGGGCCATCGCTAAATTCGTCCAGTAATCGACCGATCATTTCCTGCAGCTCCGGTCGAATTCCACCTCGGCCGGCAAATGTCGTTTCGACAAGTCCATCGTGAAAGTACTGCACCCATTCCTCATCAAGGACAGACTTTGGGTCGCCTGTACTCTTGAGTTGGCGCAAGCCTCGTCGCGCCAAAGGAGTGTAGCCGCGCAGAATGACCCTGAAATATTCTTCTTTTACCAATTCTCCTTGTCCAAAATCCTCTTGTTCCTCTGGGGCCCAGCCCGTCTGACTCAACTGACCGGGCCAGAGAACCGCATCAACTCGAGCCAACCCTCTGAGCAAGTGATTGCCGTAGGGCAAGTTGCCCACGATTTCCTCCGTCCGCTCCGGTACTTGACCCCACGCAATAAAGAACCCCGCCAACACCAACAGCAACACGGAGAGCCAAATGGATACGAGTACCGCAAGAACCACAGCCGCCAGGGCTATTCCGAGTTTAGTCCTGTTGTTCAAAGTCATTTTTGTCCCTCCCGTTTTTTTCGAAAATCTAGCACGGGGACTTCTAAAAGCCGAGGAAGGACTGATTGATCAAAGCTGAAAATTCAGACGGACGGCAGGCTTCCAGATCCGACCCTGCGGACGCAACCGCTGCCGCCTGGCGGGGGAGGACCAACAAAGGTTGGCCTGGGCAAATAACCCGGCCTCGGTGCCAGCTATCGCGGTGCGAGCGGGCAGGGAGGGCACGCCTCGTTTTGGGGCTGAAGGGGCGGCGCTGCCGCGTAGAATGGGGCCGAGCTTAGGGGCCGCCCGATGCTCTCGATCGTAAGTTAGTGGCATCAATGGGATAGCGAGCCAGCTGGCTCCCTGAGCAGGCGTTAGGCTCCCGAAGGTCCCACACAACCCATTGAATTACAACGAGTTGCTACAGGGTACAAGAGTGCCTGTATCCCCAATGTATTACCAGCCAGAGAGCGTACCAGTGGCTCTTGCTTTGCGTTAATTGACGTGCGGTCCATCCCGCCCCGGCCTAGGCGTTTGCAGGACGTTTCTCAAATAAAATTCTATTTCGCCTTCAACGGGCTGTTCTACCATTGCCTCAATTCCTAACAGAGCCTTTACCTTACGCGCAGGAGGTACAGGCGGAAAGATAGTCGATTAGCAGACCCGGGCAATCAGGACCAACTAAACCACATCACTAGGTCCGTGTTTTGCCTTTGTGAACCCTACCCTTTGATGTTGGGCGCTCTTTCGCCTTCGCCAATGGTTTTGGCGCATGCTTTACGGCGGGGTCACGTTTCCTATGTTTAGGCCCGCTCTTGACCGCAGCATCAACAGCGCGCTAAAATCAACCTCCATGTCTCTCTATCTGCGACTCTTCGTGCCATCCTTGCTACCGGATCACATGCCATGACTCGCCAGCCTTTTGCTCCGCTACCACAAAGGAAAGCGTTGCTGCTTTAATAAAAGGACTCGAAGTAAACAGGAATCAGCGGCTCTTATTGGGAAAATCTAGCAATGCATCTCGCGCCAACATTGAGATGGCCATGCTCCTCGCCGCGCTTACTCGGGAGCAACCCCGCTGGCGGCGTAGCTCTTCGACGCTCAAAAATGCCAGAGCGCAGCGAGAGGTCTTGTCCGCCGTCGGTAGAACCGTCATTTTTGGCGATATGCATTTGCTTTTTGAGGCAATATTGTCTGTATATAACGCAACCGGAAAATTACGGCATGATGTCGCTCACGGTGTCTTGGGCTGGTCAGCCGACCTTCCAAACCTATTACATGTATAACACCGGCGGCTTCCTCCATGGACAATTCAAAAGAAGGTAATACCAGGAACTTGCCTTCTATCTCTTTGGAAGGCGAGCTGAATAAGAGTTTAATGGCAAATAAAGAATCACTTTCTCGGAAAGCTTCTACCAGAACTGATCCTATAAGCGCACCCGCCATATCCTCCACTACCGCCGGAGGAGAAGGCATAAGCCGCAGTCCGACGCTATCGGCTACTCCATTCAGAAAGAATGATGATATACCATTTGCAGAAACCGAACGCTCCATCTCTCCAAGGCTATTGGTTGACCCGCAAGTTGCTCCCATCGCCATATCCACCAGTTCGAAAGCCGTTTCCGGTTTGAAGGCTAACAGGATATGGCCGTTGGCATTCCCCGAAAATAGTAAATAGATACCAATTACCATGTCATCGGCTTTACCGATCAAACCGGTGGCATTCCTGGTGGAAACCTCCTCAATACTTAAGGCCGTAATTTTAAATTCTTTATTGACCATTTGAGAGAGGCCGGATACAGCCGTGGTGCTGCCAATTTTGGCCAACTTTGTCCAGTTAGCCAGGTCAAAGGGCAGCTTTTATTTTTGTGTCGTCAAAGTATTTCTCCTTTTTCAGATATTTTCCTTGCTTGGGAAAGGACCCCGGAACGATGTCCTGATTCTTGATTCCTCTCCCTTTCTCTTGTGAATAGCTATTTCGCTATAATATTTTTCCTGGTCCCTGACTTCTAACGCATTAAAGTCGCGGCATCCAGTATCAGAGCGACCTTCCCTCTCCCAGGATGGTAGCCCCGGATAGACCCCGTACACTGCCAATATATTTTCCAGCGACTTTACCACGCTCTCCTGAGGCTCAATTACGGTATCGACTACTAAACCAGTCAGTGTCTTGCCAACCCGAGTTACTACGACCACGATTTCATCTGTTTTTTCGGAATGTGACAATTCATGATGAAACATTTGGTTCAGTCGCAGCAGAGGTATCACGTTTTCCCTGAGTTGAACTACTTCTTTGCCCATTACGGTCTTTATCTGTTCCGATTTTAGGCTTATTATTTCACTGATAACCGAAATAGGCACGACATAGATCAATCCCCGGAAGATACCAGAATGCCGTCAATAGTGGCCAGGGTTAAGGGTAAACGAATATTGAAAGTAGTCCCTTCTCCCTTTTGACTTTCTATCATAAGGAGCCCGTCAAACCTTCGACATTGGTTCTTACCACATCCATTCCCACGCCCCGGCCTGAAATCTCGGTCACTACGTCTGAAGTCGATAAGCCTGATAATAATATTAGATTTAAGGCCTCTACCTGACTCAAACGGGCCGCCTCATCGGCTGAAATAAAACCCCGCGCCAGGGCTTTTTGTTTTACTTTTTCTACATCGATACCACCTCCATCATCGCTAACGCTGATAAGAATATAGCTTTGCTCCTGGCGAGCAGATAAACGAATAGTCCCCTTTTCTGGCTTTCCGGATAACCTGCGTTGTTCCGCGCTTTCAATACCATGGTCTACCGCGTTTCTCAAAAGGTGCAAGAGCGGGTCTCTAATTTGTTCGATAATGCTGCGATCGAGTTCAGTCTCTTGCCCTTCAATAATGAATTCAATGTTTTTGTTAGCCTTTTGCGCCAGGTCTCTGACCATTCTGGGAAAACCGTTCAAAATAGTCCCGATATGCAGCATCCTGGCTTTGAGAATATTTTCCTGCAGATCATTAACCAGCTTCATGACATGCGCCGAAGTTTCTCCGAGGACCTTAATAGTGTTATCATCGGCATATTTAGCATCCAGATCGCGGCTTATTTGCCTGATCCGATTTCGGTCGATCACCATTTCACCAATAAGATTCATCAAATTATCTAAAAGCCTGACATCCACTCTCACAGTATCCGCCGTGAGTGATTTCCGGCTGGTAGCATCACCGGTTGGTTGACTATCTTGTACTGCCGGACTACTGGAACTGACAGACGAATTTGCAACGGAAATATTTTTGGAGGTTAAGATATTCGTAGGAATCCTGGTGTTGTTTTCTTCTTGAGGATCATATGCTTCTATTCGTGAATCTTTAATCTCAGGAACTGTATTGATAGCCTTATTGATAGTGCGAATCTGAGAAGAAGCCACCAGCAATTCGATCATATCCTGGGCTTTTCCATTCTCAATATCTTCTTTAGAGGGAATGGATTGCAATATATTACCTATTTGAGATAATTCAGATAATACCTGGAAACAACGTACCGCAGTCCAGGAACTCTGAGGGTCTATCGTAACCTTAACTTTATATATGTTGTATCCCTTTTCCCGAGTTTCCAGTACCTGCTGGGCCAGCTTGTCGTTTTCATCCCTGTTCAGCTGAAGAATAATATTCTCCAGGGATGCATCTTTATTCTCTCTCATCGGGTCTCGATGCAGCCTGGCATTTGCCTTCGGCTACTTCTCCCAAATTAGTGACTGCGCCGGAAATATCTACCTCGCTTTTGTCATCAGAAACCAGCTTATCTCTTAATAACTTCAGAGTATCGAGCCCTTGCAGAAGAGACACGTCCACCAGTCCGGTATTGATTTCCAGAGATGCGTTACGCAGTTTATCCAGAACTGTCTCCATAGCATGTGCGACCTGGGACATTTTTTCATACCCCAGCATACCGGAAGATCCCTTTAAGGTGTGAGATGCTCGAAAAATCTCCTGCAATAGCTGTGAATTTCCACCGGATTTCTCTAGAAGAACGAAATCCTCATCGAGCAGTTTTAATTGCTCATCAGCTTCTTCCAAAAATACTTTTAATTCTTCCTGACTGATATCATCCGATATGTACATAACTCGCCTCCAAACAGTAGTTCGCTGTCCGACAGGAGTCTGCCATTTGACAGACTCCTGTCGGACCCTTCATCTATACCGGAGTTGCCTCTTTAGAGACATCCCTGGGCTGACTATGCTGGGGTTTAGCCCCATTCTCATCGCGCAGCAAATCGGCGGAATTTATAGCCGCGATATCTTGACGAGATAATACCTGGTTCATATCCAGTAGAATCATCAATCTATCAGGCAATTTAACAATACCTAATAGATGCTCCATGTGCCCTCCTGTAACCACGGTGGAGGGTGGCTGAATGGAATTAACCGGAAATGCGTAAGACCTGGGCCACGGAATCTACAATTACACCAATATCCTGGTCCCGACAACTCACAACGACTATCCGGGTATCTTTACCGCGCTGTACTATATCCAATTGAAAGCGCTTGCGTAAATCCACTACCGGAATTATCGAACCTCTAAGGTTGATTACACCTTCAACAGAATGCGGAGTACCCGGTACTCTCGTTATGGGTTGTATATGGATTATTTCACGCACTACGGCGATATCCACACCATAAACTTCACCTCCGAGGTTGAAAACTACCAGTTGTTTCTCAATTGCTGTTTTTTCACTGGCCATTACCATATCTCCTTTATCAGCTGAAACTACCGGATGTTTAACCCGGCAGACTTTCCGCCGTTTTTACAGTCCGCTGTTGTCACGTTCTTTTTAATGTTAGCGGCCTGATTCGTGTCGTTAGCTTCTTCTGCATCCTCATTCACTTTGAACATGGCAATGCTGTTTTGAAGGGCTATAGCCATTTCTTTTAGCGATTGCGAAGAAGCCACGATTTGTTCTGCCTGAGCGTTCATTTCCTGAGCTGTAGCTGATACCTCTTCGGTGGCTGCACTGTTCTCTTCCGCAATCCCGGCTACAGTTTCCACAGACCGGCTGACCTTGGAAGCGCTGGATGACATTTGTTCTGTAGCCACTGCTGTTGTTCAGTTACACTACCAACACTATCGATAACCTTCACCAGATCGTTGGTAGCAGTATTCACCTCCTGAGATTTACGAGATATCTGCTCAACCTGAGTGTTGACTTCGATTGAGGTTTTGAGGATGTGGTCCAGTGCCTGACCAGCTTGTATAGCCAGGGTATAACCTTCTCCTACAGCCTCATTGGCGCCGGTGATGACCCTGGTGGCCTCATCCACGCCTTTCTGAACATTACCGATAAGGTCGGCGATTTCTTTGGTTGCAGTAGCTGTACGCTCTGCCAGTTTTCTTACCTCATCTGACACGACTGCAAATCCGCGTCCCTGTTCACCCGCACGGGCAGCCTCAATTGCAGCATTCAACGCCAGCAGGTTTGTCTGGGCAGCGATGTCATCAATCACAGCTACAATTTTACCGATTTCGGTCGACCGAGTTCCCAGTTCTTCTATCTTCTTAGCGGTATTAATGGAAGCGTCTTTTATTTTTTCCATTCCGGACAAGGTCTGCTTGGATTTTTCAGACCCTAAAGCAGCCGACTCAGCGGCTTGCTTCGTTCCCTGAGCTGCCGAATTGGCATTCTGGGCTACCTGGGACAAAGTATCCGAGATAGTGGTAATTGAGGATACTGTCTTTCTGTACTCCGATGCCTGCTCCTTCGCCCCTTTGGCCACCTGATCGATTACACCTGATAGCTGTTCCAAAGATTTAGCCGTTTCCTGGGCGCTGAGGGATTGTTCCTGAGCCCCTTTGGCCATTTGTTGACTGCTGGAAGCAACTTGTTTGGTAGATTCGCCGGATTGCCGGGCAGACAAAGCTAATTGATCGCTGGCTGATGTAAGTTGACTGGCATTCTCCCTGAGTTGCGCTACCAGAGTACCTAAATTATTGCGCATTTCGTCATATGCCTGGGCCATAGCCCCGATTTCATCTTTGGACTTTATGTTAACTTTCTCAGTAAGATCTCCTGTAGCCATTCTCTGTAGTGCTTTCTTTACTTTATTGATACCATTAGATATTGCTCGAGACAGGAAAATTGCCAGGATGACTGCTAAAATCACCCCTGCTCCAGCAATAGCTATCATCTGTAAAGAAGTCATATTTTTCGTATTGGTAGAGGCAGCTAAGGCATCCTCGGTAGACTTGCTGGATTTTTCGATTACCTGATCGAAATTGCTCACGATTGTATTTTCAATCGGACCCCAGGAATCCATCAATCTCCCGAAAGTAGCTGTATCGCCGATAATATTGGCCGCCACTGCGGCTTCGGCAATTGTATTCAGCTGATCCGTTCCTGCAACAATAGCGTCCAGATGCTCTTTTCGCTCAGGAGGGATGGTAGTTTCCAATTCAGCTTTGACTACCTTGGCTTGTTCTGCCTTTTTTCTGGCGTCAGTCACTTTATCGTTATTTTTAGTTATTACCGCCGAAAGATAATCACTTGTCGAGCTTGCTACAAAGCCTTTCCACTGCTGCCACAAATCACCTTCATGAGATGCCGAATACAGGTTACTGGATGCATTATTGACCTGGGTTAATCCCATAAATCCAAAGGCGAACACCCCCAGTAGCAGTACTACTACAGCCCCGAAACCAAGGATCAATTTTACTCTAATATTTAATTTCATTTCCCCTCCCATAGTTAAGTGTTTATAAAGTTATTTTTATCCCTGCATTAGTGTTTTTTTCAGAACATACACATCACCCCCTTTATCCGTCTTTTCCCACATCCACTCCAACGATGAAATAAATATTAAAATAGAATTTTTTCTTTAGTGATGCTGGTCTTGTGATGAATTCCATTCAGTTATTAAACCTTTTACCTCTTCGGCTTCACTTACTACTTCTTCAATACTGATTTCCGGTAACGATTTCATAAGCCGGTCTAAGGCAGTTTCTTCTTTCTCCTCAGCTTTACCAAAAAGGTTGTTGAATAGATTCTTGTCTCCTGCCCCTTCAGAGTCTTTCTTGTCAGACGTCGGCGGCCCATCCGGTTGTTTCTGAGCTTCTGCCGGTTTTTCCGAAAAATCTATTTTCGGCGCCTTTTTCTCACCGGTGTCTGGAGGTGGTACCCCCCTGATTTTCCGGTACCGGACCTTTAGACTCCGCCTGGACGGCCGCAGTATCAGTCCCGGCCATCTTTTTAGGCTTGATTTCGCTAATGTCTTCGACCTTCTTAACATTGGGTTCAGGAGCAGAATCAGATATTTCCTCAGGTTTTTTAGTCTCGGTCGGGATGACTGGCAAAGGACCGGCATTTTCTCCAGGATCGTCTTTCACGACCTCCAGCGGAATTGGGATTGGCCTGGTTACTGGCGGTAACCCAGACTTTAAAATCTCATCAACAGGAGATATTGCCTTATCGGTATTAGATTTTACCTCTTGATCCTTCGATATAATTGGCGTCACAGCTTCAGATTTCACCCCGGCCAGCTGATCCGAGCTTACGTCAGATTGACTCGGAGATTGCTTGGGCAAATCTGCCTGCCCCCCCGACCGAGACGCAGCCTCCTTGGCCGGTTTTTTCTTCTTTTTGGAAGATTCCTTAGACTGCCTTGGTTCCTTGGTCTGAATACCTAACACCACCGCAGCCGCCACTTTCATCACTTTATTCAGAGATACCATACTCTCTCCTTCCTATCGGAAATAACCTTCTCGGTAAGCCTTGGAAAGAACGCTGTATAGTTCATAAAATCCGGACATTTTTTGTTCCTGAATCCTTTTCAATACCTCGGCCCTCTGTTTAAGTACTGAATATATCTGCTGTCTTTTTTCATAAGGAATGCCCCGCCGGGTGGCGACTTTTTCTTCCAGTAAATAGGACTGGTTAACTGCCCCTGGCATCAAAACTATCATCGATCGGTTTCCAGCGGAAGACTTCCATGAAGGAGAAGGAATCATTGACCGAATCATAACCGACGATTTCATTGATGCTGGTTACCCGTCTGGCATTCTGACCGTTGGGCAGGCGGACCTGCTGGGCAATAACCACCAGGTTCAGATTATCCACATAAGATTTGGGAACGTTGATCGGATTACCCGTAAGACGCTGTATCAGCTTGGTAACCGACGAAGCATGGAAAGTGCTCATACAGGCATGGCCGGTCTGCATAGCCTGGAAAGCGATGGCGCCTTCCGCACCGCGGATTTCACCGATGATGATGATAGTTGGGTCTTTGGCGCAGGGCAGCTTTCAGCAGATCGAACATGGTCACTCCGGAGGCTTCGGCGTTTTTACCGCCCTCCCGCGTGCAGCCGCGGATCCAGTTGGGATGAGGGACCTGCAACTCAGGAGTATCTTCGATACTGACGATCTTGGCCTCCGGAGATGATGAAGGTGGTCAGGGCGTTCATCAAGGTGGTTTTACCGGAAGCGGTTTCTCCCGAGATAAAGACAGTTCATCTGTTCCTGGAGCATGATAGAAAGATAAGCTGCCATTTCATAGCTTAAAGATCCGAACTGGATCAGCTCCAGGATGCTGATCGGAGTACCGGAGAATTTCCTGATGGTAAAGTTGCTGCCTCTTTTGGAGACATCCGTACCGTAGACCATATTGATACGAGAACCGTCCGGCAAGGTAGCATCCACGCACCGGGTTGCGGAACGTGACCGGATGTTTGATGCCGTCGGCCAGCTGGATGACATATTTATCCAGTTCGTCCTCGGTGTATCGAATGAGATGCCTGTGCGCAGACCGCCGAAAATCTTGTGCTCGACGAAGATATTGCCCACGCCGGAGCAGGAAATATCCTCGATATTGGGATCGCGGATAACCGGTTCCAGAATGCCCATACCCAGCAGTTTGCGTTTGATGCGCATACCTAAGGCCTGATATTGGACTGGGGCTGATGACCAGTTTTTCTCCGCCGCCGTTGTTCCCTGGTTAGCAAGGCATACCAGACTGCGGCTCTTTCGGCGCCTTGGCATTGTTCCCTTGGATTGACTTTTCGCGCCGGCATCCTTTTTCTTTTTCAGGTCCAGATCGGCTTATTTTCTTGCCGTTCCTCATGACCATCACCAGTCTGTCCACGATTTCCAGAATGACCTTCAAGCGCGCTGGACACTGTCGTCGACGATCTTCCAGTTCTTCCACAAAATTGACCAGGCGGTGTTCAATTTTTTCCATCAAGCTCTCTACGTTGCCGAAGAGACAGGGCTCGATCGGAATATAGTAGTCCCGGATATCCTCGGTATTAGCCAGTATATGGATAAATATCTCATCATCCACCATGATAGATCAGATTGCGGTTTTTCAGCGCTTTTCAAGCTGCGGTTAAGCTTGTGATAAAATTGCGGCATACCGATTTCATCCAGCGGAAGAGAATGCAGATATTGCAACAGGTGTAGTTTTGGTCTGGCACTGTTCCTGCAACTCCGGCGGCAGTTCGCCATAGACAGGACAACTGGTTATACTTGGCTCCGCACTCAGCTCCGCATTCATGCGGGCACTCTTTTAATTTAAACGGCAGACTGAGCATTAAGTGTCTCCTAGACTCTGGCTTTGGACATCGGGATGATGCGCATCCCTACCTTAGGTTCCACTTCAAAGGTCACAACATCTCCGGTAGGCCGGTCTGCTCCTCGAACTTTCAATACTTCCAGTATTTTTACCAGCCGGTCGCCCATCTGCTCCAGTCTGATCCTGAAATGGGCATCGCATAGAGAACGGCTGCGCGATAGTACTTCTTCATCAAAGGCATATGAATGGGCCACCAGAATAATGGTCCTGCCCTGATCACACAAGTTTTTACAGGCCGAAAAGAAATCTACATTGGCCACCTGGTCGCTATGCGCCACCAGCAAGGTGATCGAATCAACGATAATCAACTTGTAATAGCCGGGCAGCTGTATCGAAATGGTTGAGCAAAGCCTGAAACGCGGCCTTCGGTGTCTTCGTCATCTCCCCGCATTGATAAAGGATAAGATGCGCAAACGGTCCATCAAAAAGTGATCGATTGTAAACAGATTCAAGAGAGTCCATCTGGGCAACCAGGCTTTTGACTGTGTTTTCGGTGGTGTAATAGGCCACCGACAATGTCCGAGACGCTCAGGGCGCCGTAGGTCAAATGCTGGCATAAGCACACTTTTGCCGGCATCCGAATGACCTTCGATCAGTCCCAGAGAGCCGACCGGAATACCGCCGCCTAGTTTTTCATCCACTTCTCGTGATGCCGGTTAAAATTACTGTTTTTTTTGTGCTGTTACCAGTTACCATCTATCACCCCAAAAACAATAGAAAAACGGTTACGACCATATCCATCTTGATGCCCCTTCTTTATCGTCTTCTCGAAGCTTCTGAGCTAATAAACAAATTCCCCAAATCCAATTCCTGTTCCGAGCCATCGTTAACGGGAAAGACGAATCTCAACCTCGCCGGTTTCATGATTTTCGCGATTAGGGGGTGACTTTGATTCTACAGATGATTTTTAGGCGGAGGCTCCGGGGGCGGACGTCTTCCGGAAGCATCAGCAACAGAACCAGTTTCCGCTCCTAATATCCTTGACGCCAGAGGACGCAGATTCATCCTTACCCGACCAGAATTCCGTGCAACTCCAGTAGCAACTGACTCCAAATATTCGACCTGCTGGTCGAATGAGATTGCTGTATCAGCATTTCAGTCAAACGACGAAGATTTTCCTTTAGTTCGGCAGGCACCGGCCCATTAATCCACTAATTTCCATAAAAAGAGCTAATTGTTCATTTATTAACCGGTTTTGATCCGGATTCTTGGTTTCAGATAATGCATTAGTGGCCACCTCAGCCAGATGAAGTAATATTCTCTCAGGTTTCCGGAAGTAAATTGCCGCAGACCGCATAAAATCCAGAAACACCGGCAACTGTTCCTTGCCAATCTCTTGCCTGGCCACAGCCACCCAGCGAATTAAATTCGCCAGCAGAAAATTGACCCGGAGATACCGTAGTAATTGTGCTCCGCTTCGTTTGCCCATTTTTCATCTCCTCCATTGCCGGTCAATGGCGGTTTTCCTGGCGTGCTGATTTTCCCGTGAATCTCACCAGCCGTAACCCCGGTATTTTCATCATCGAAACGAAATTCATCGTCCGGCTGAGAGAAAGATGAAGCCGGCGGCGATGCACCTTCTGGCATCGAATATGGCGCCTGGCCCCTGACCGGGATCGGAAAGTCTGCGGTGGAGAAATACCAGGATTCTGCATTCCCATAGGTTCAGGGTCACTGTAGCTCTCCTGACTGACACCATTGTCCGGCGCCGGTTCTCCTGGCTCCTCGGAGGCAGTGCTGGGGATGGAGATTGAGGTTGAGATGCGTGGGGTTGTTCGGCCAAAAGAGGGTCATCCTGTGTTGGGGGGAGCTTAAGGTCAAGCAAAAAATCCCGGACACTGACGAGTGTCTGCCGTAACTCACTTTTGATTAATTTGAATTCACTTTCCAGAACCCTGACTTGATCTTCGATCGGCATTTCTTCTATCCTTCCTGATTTCGCTTCTCCCCGGTTTTGAGAATATCCAGGATGATACTACCCATATCGGCTCTTCAACGGAATCAATTTTCGGCTTGGTCCGAACTTTTCCCATTGCTCTTTATTGGCTAGCTAGCTTCCATCAGAAGCGCCCTGATATCCAGCATCAATTGTTTAGTTTCATTTTTGGTTTTTTGAAAACTCATCCTCTAAGGCTTTCAGTCTCTCTTCTGTTTCCATATCTCAATAAATTCCCAACCTGCAATTCAAAATTATTCAGCCCTGATTTTTTCTACAACTTAACAGATTGAAATAGCGCCGCAGCTATCTGCGGTAAAAACACCATACATATTCCCGATATAGCCGAGACGATGGCCAGATTAAAGAACCCTTTAAGCCAGCTGCCACCGTCTGCGATCGTAGGCGCTAAAGCATTGGCGATGGTAAATATTATCACCAGAGGTAGAACCAGCGAATGTAAAATCCCCAATCCCTCGACATTAAAGGTAGTGAAAGCGGTAACGGAGGAGAACCTGACATTTTCGGAATAGCTTTCTCTGCTTGACCGACCATGGATCCAAAGATGGTAATTACTTCGGTGACAAACA
>CAWAXL010000030.1:0-90629 GCA_963785995.1 uncultured Alphaproteobacteria bacterium | reverse complement strand
TGAGCAAACCCAAATATTTCTCGAAAACATCCTTCATCGGAAAAGACCTAGCTCGCAACGGCGTACGAATCAAATAACAGGGCAAAGAAAGCCACCGCGGAGAGGATACATCAAAAAGCCGACTAAAGTACCAAATTTCCGCGCGATCCCACTTATCCAAAGCTCGCCTGACCTATGAAGCGTTGTAAGGTTCAGCCCTCGAATCGGACCAAAATGTTTCACGTGAAACATTTTGGTAAGATCGCCGCTATTACAAAGCTTTAGCTAATCTGCCGCCACGAACCGAAACGCCGCCCGCGCGTTATGAGGGACACTTCGCATCAGGGTGGAAAGACCTCTCGTGGCCAATCCAACACAAGTTTGTGTTCACAGCCTCCCCCCTCAATTCAAAATCTCAGCGAAATCGCACGGTTACGTGGCCATGCTTGTTTTGTGGGGCCGCTCGGCTTGCCTGGCGGACCCGCCCCAGTCTTGCAATCTAGCGGTTGTGTTTGATTGCTAAGTTTCGGCTAAAATAGGCAGGGACTGTTCCCATCGAGGTTCGGCGTAGGAGTCCAATATGGCGCAACCCATGGTTTCTTCCTCACCGGCCATGCGAGGGGAGCCCGTATCCCTCGGCGATCGCCTTTTCGAAACCCGGCAGCTGACGCTGGACCTCGTGCAGGGGCTCAGTGCCGAGGACATGACCGTTCAGGCGATGGACGATGCCAGCCCGACGAAATGGCATCTGGCGCATACGAATTGGTTCTTCGAGACTTTCGTCCTTTCGATCGCATCGTAAGGGCTATGAGCTGTTCGATCCGAGACCTTCAACTATTGCTTCAACTCCTATTATGAACGCATGGGGCACGCCAGCCGCGGGCCAAGCGCGGACTTCTCACGCCGGCCGTCCTGCGACCGCATCTTCGCCTACCGCGCCTATGTGGACGATGGATTCGATAAACTTGTCGCGGGCGGGGTCGAGCCAGGGTCGGAACTGGCGCGCGTCATCGAGGTCGGCATCAATCATGAGCAGCAGCATCAGGAATTGCTGCTCACCGACATTTTGGCTCTTTTTGCCGCAAATCCGTTGCGACCTGTGTATCGGGCGCCCCGCCCGCGCGTGGATCAAGGTGAGCCGGAAGCGCTTCGTTGGATCGAATATCCTGGCGGAATCCACGAAATGGGGCACGCCGGGAATGGCTTTGCGTGGGACAATGAGACACCGCGTCACCGCGAATTGATCCATCCGTTCAAAATCACCGATCGGCTGATCACCAATGCGGAATGGCTCGATTTCATCGAGGACGGGGGCTATCGAAATTTCAGCCTCTGGCTTGCCGATGGCTGGACGATGGTCAATCGCGAAGGCTGGCACGCTCCGCTCTATTGGGAGGAGCGCGAGGGGCAATGGCTCGCGATGTCGCTCGAAGGCCTGCGGCCGCTCGATCGCGCCGCTCCCGTTGCGCATGTGAGCTATTATGAAGCCGATGCCTTCGCGCGCTGGGCTGGCCGGCGGCTTCCAACTGAATTCGAATGGGAGCTTGCGGCCAAGGATGTTCCGGCAAGCGGTAACACGCTGGCCTCCAAGGCTCTGCGGCCCCTGCCGGCAGGATCGGAATCAGGACGGTCGGCCGCGCCAATTGTTTGGCGACGTCTGGGAATGGACCGCAGAACGCCTATCTGCCCTATCCTGGCTATCGCGCGCCCCTTGGGGCGCTTGGCGAATACAACGGCAAGTTCATGGTCAGCCAGCAGGTCTTGCGCGGCGGTTCATGCGCGACGCCGGAAGGTCATGCGCGCGCGACCTATCGCAATTTCTTCTATCCTCATCAGCGCTGGCAGTTCATGGGCCTGCGCCTTGCCTCGGAGATCGCTTGATGTCGACGATCAATAAGGTTCTCCGCGCCACGGACGCTGTTCCCGGGCCCGATGACGAGTTCGCGGCGGGCGTGATCGAGGGTCTTTCGCGACCGCACAAGAGCCTGCCGTGCCGCTTCTTCTACGATGCGCGGGGCAGCGAATTGTTTGAGCAGATTACCGGTCTGCCCGAATATTATCCGACCCGCACCGAGGTTGCCATTCTCGAAGTCCCAAGTGTCCAACATCGTCGCGGACATTTGCGACGGCGCGGTGCTCGTCGAGTTTGGCTCCGGTTCGAGCCGCAAGACAGAAATCCTGCTCTCCAGCCTGCCGCGATTGCGCGCCTATGTGCCAATCGATGTATCGGCCAGCGCTCTCAACGATGCAAAACAGCGTCTGTTGGAGCGCTTCCCATCGCTCGACATGCGCCTGGTCGTCGGCGACTTTTCAAACCCGGTCGCTTTTCCGAGCGACCTCACTGAGGCGCCCAAGACAGGTTTTTTTCCGGGATCGACCATCGGCAATCTGAATGCGGTCGCAGCGGGCCGGCTCCTTTCCACCATGCGCGAGGTGTTATCGCCCGGTGGCCGCCTTATCGTTGGGGTGGACCTGAAGAAGGACGCCCGCAAGCTTGTCTGCGCCTATAATGACGCGGCCGGCGTCACCGCCGCGTTCAATCTCAATTTGTTGACGCGGATCAACCGCGAGCTCGAAGGTTCATTTGATCTCGACGGCTTTCGGCACAAGGCCATCTACGACCCGCGCGAGGGGCGGGTCGAGATGCATCTTGTCAGCGTGAGGGATCAAACGGTGAGCGTTCTCGGCCAATGGTTCAAATTCTTTGCCGGCGAAACCATTCACACCGAAAATTCCTACAAATATTCCGTACATCAATTTCAGGAGCTCGCCCGTTCGGCGGGTTGGAACCCCGCACAAGTTTGGATCGACGACGACAATCTTTTCAGCGTCCATGAATTGATTTCCGGTTCGCGGCCTTAAGCGGAACTCCTTTGATGCCTGCGCCAACGCGAGGGGGCGGCTCCCCGCGCTTGCGAACCAAATCCACACACTTGCTAAAGGGAAGGGCAGATGCCGCTGAATTTCGTCATTCTCTACGGCTCGGTCCGGCCCGAACGACAAGGGATCAGGGTTGCACGTTTCATCGATGGCCAGATCCGCGGCCGCGGACATTCGACCACCTTGATCGATCCCATGATTTATCGCTTGCCGCTGCTGGAACGTATGTACAAGGAATACAAGGGCGCCGCGCCGGCCCCGCTCGAAGAACTTGCGGGCCTCTACCGGAAGGCAGACGGCTTCGTGATCGTGAGCGGCGAGTATAACCACGGCATTCCGCCGGCGCTGAAGAACCTGCTCGACCATTTTCTCGAAGAATATTTTTGGCGGCCATCCGCGATTGTCTGCTATTCCGCCGGCATGTTTGGCGGGGTCCGCGCGGCGATGCAGCTGCGGGCCACGCTGAGCGAACTTGGCATGCCGAGCATTCCTTCGCTCTTGCCGTTTGGCCGCGTCGGAACCACCTTCACCGAAGACGGCGTTTTGCAAGATCCTTCGGCGTTTGCGTCCGCGACGGCTCGCTTTCTAAGCGAGCTGGAGTGGTATGCGCGCGCGTTTCAGGCCGAACGCGCGAAGGGCACACCCTATTAGCGCGCTCTCGGCCAATTGGCTGCGCAATCAGTCGACGTAGCCGTATTTGGCGTAATATTTCTGGTGGTACGTATTGCCGTGATAGCGCTCGTAACGGCTCTGGGCGGAAGTATCCACCTTGTTGAGCACCACACCCAGGAGGCGGTCCGAAATATTTCCAGCCTCCGCCAAGCCGCGTTCGATAATTTCGACCTTCGTCTTTCCCCATTCAATGACATAGACATAGGTGTCGATGAAATGGCCGGTCGCGCGCACATCCACGATCGGAGCAACAGGCGAAAGATCGACAATGATGTAATCATACCTCAATCGCAAAAGGTCAAAGACCTTCTTCATGGCAGCCGAGGCGAGAATTTCATTGGTATGCGGAAGGCGTGAGGTCGGTCCCGCCGGCAGAAAATGCAAATTCGTGAAGGGGATCATGGTGATTGCGTCTTCGAGCGGAATATTGCCCATGACGACACCGATCGATCCCAGGGCGTCTGGAGCAAATTTTTGGCTCAAGGTCGGGTTGCGCAGATCGGCATCGACCAAAATCACGCTTCCTCCCGCGTCGGCGACAAGATG
The DNA here is from genome assembly GCA_963785995.1 of uncultured Alphaproteobacteria bacterium. Lineage (GTDB taxonomy): Bacteria > Pseudomonadota > Alphaproteobacteria > Rhizobiales > Beijerinckiaceae > Methylocapsa. The sequence goes on along the minus strand of CAWAXL010000030.1, from coordinate 86,552 downwards.
CGCGAGATTGCAAGCGATCGTGGACTTGCCTTCATTTGGCAATGTCGATGTCATGCCGATGATCTTTGTCGACTTCAAAACCCCGCTGAGATCGGCGGCGATCTTCACCGACCGGATGGCTTCGGCATAACGGGAAAACGGGGCATCGACCACATATCGAAGCCAATCCGGGTTCGCCGTCTGCAGTCTCGGATTGGGTCTGCCGCGTTGTGCCTCATCGCTTCTGTTGGTGGTTCGTGGGGTGGGGGGTCTTAAAACGGGGACCATCGCTAAACAGTCGACTTGCAGCACCTCCTCCACTTGGTCGGTCGTGCGCAAGGTGCCATCCGAAGCCTCGCGAAGTTAAGCGACACCAAAGCTCAGGAGCGCGCCGCTGACGATGGTGACGAGCAGGACAATCGTCAGTCTGGGCGCGCTCTTCTTCAAAGGCCGCATCGCGGGACTGATCAGGCGGGCTTCGCTGATCGGTACGGTTTGCTGCTGGACCGCCTCCATGTACCGCTGGAGAAAGCTGTCATAAAGGGTGCGGGAGGTTTCGGCGTTGCTTTCCAACTCGCGAAGCTGAATGTGAGCCTGACCGGTCGTCTGTGAAATGCTTACGACATTGGCGAGACTGTTTTCGAGGCTCTTCTCCCTTGTGCGGGCGATTTCATAATCGCTCTTGTAGCTTTCGGCGATCTTCCGCATTTCATCCTTGATGCTTCGCCGCAGTTCCTGCATTTGCGTGCGGAGATTGATGGCCGCCAGATGGTTCTCGCCATAGCGCTTCGCCCAGATTGCTTCACGTTGGGCAATTTCGAGATACTGGCCCCTCAATTTGATGATCACTTCGCTTTTTAAAGCGTCTGCCATCGATGCATCGCCGACGTCCTGGTCCATGACGGTCGTGATGCGATCGAGACGGGCCTTGGCTTCCGCGGTCGCCGCGCGGGCCAGGATGAGCTGGCTGTTGACCTCGGCCAGCTGCTGTTCGCTCATCAACCTTCCGCCGCCGGCATCGACGATATTATTCTTGCTTTTGAAATCGACGACGGCGCGCTCGGCCGCGGTCGCCTGGGTGCGCAGCTCGGAGATGCGTTCCTGCAGCCACCGGCTCGCCCGGCGCGCGGCCTGATATTTGGAGTTCAATTGATCGTCGATATAGGCGTCGGCCAAAGTGTTGACGATCAGCGCGGCCTTGGCCGCATCTTGGGAGGTGAACCCAATATTCATGACATAGGTCAGACCAAGCCGGCTGACCGTGCGCTGCCTGTTGAACTTGAGCAAAGCCGCGCTTTCGCGCTCAAACTCAGTCTCCGGTTCCTGCTTACTGAACAGCTTCGTTGCGAATGACACCGTCGCGCCAATCAGCCCCTTCGAGGGGCCCACGAATTCAGGGTCTTCGGTCAGATGCAGTTTTCGGATGACCGCGAGGCTTATGCTGTCCGATTTGAGAACTTCGACTTCCGTTTGGACGGTCGCGGTGTCGACATCGACATTGCTCAGAACCGATTCTTGCTGGAACAGTTGAACTTTACGCTTGTCGATGACGATTGTTCCGTCAGCCGTAAAGCTCGACGGCGTGATGAAATAGTAAAGGAACCCGAGCGCGAGGCAGCAGAGAAAGATCAAACTCACGAGAGGGCGTTGCCGCTTAAGAATTTTGAGTGAATTATTTAAGGAATGGAGGAAAGGCTTATCTGGCTGCCCTGAACCGTCGTCTGAATGAGGGGAGCGCTTGTTAATCTGCAGCATCTTTTTCGGTCACCATAGGTCTGGATTAAAAGCTTGCCGCGGCGATCCCGGTCACGTCATGACCCAGTTAACGATAAGCTTAAGCGATAAACTGCTCATAATTATGGCCCAGCTCTCGACCGGGGCAGTATCCGCCAGGCTCTGCATACACCCGGGAAATCGGAGCATGCATGCAGTTTAGCACAGTCCGGGAGCCCAAGGGATGAACTGAATACAGCCCTCTCTCGGTTCTTCGCTCATTGCCGCGACATTAAAATTCGCTGACGAAGAGAATACTGCAGAGGTTTTGCCCCTTCCATTGGCGCTAGCCAAGGGGTCAACTGAGCGAGCAATACCAGACAAAGCCTTATTCAACAATGCAGACAAAGTGTTATTAAATGACACAAGACACGCGGAACGGCCCGGCGTCTGCCCATCAGTGCGCGTGACAGATCAAAGTCCCTTGGCCGGAACCGGCCCATGCGACGGGAGAATCAATTGTCTGGGCCAAAAGGCGGCAGGTTCAATACCGCGCGCTGACGGGCGTGTCGCAGATATAGACCTCGACAAGGCGAGGGCCTGTCGGCGTATCAAGTTGTTGAACCGCGAAACAATCCAGATTCGGCCGATGATAAATGTACCCGTAGGGGTAGGGAGCGCCAAAGAACGGCATGCCCTCAACGGTCCCGACGGGCCTGGCGTCGGCGGCAACCGGAAGGGCCATAATGCCCAGGCACGCGCCGAAGGTCGCCGCACGAAGCTTCCTGAACATCATTTCAGAATTCCAGTATTTCGAGAGTAATTCCCATTATATATGCCATGAATCAGGTTAACGAACAAGCTGGTCCGAGACCTGCGGAAGTGCGCTGTGATCTTATCGCCACAGTCGGGAGAAGGGATGTCGCCTTTCCATCGGCGCCGCGTGCGCCGATCGTTTGTGGACTGAAACCGGCCGAGCCCGCATCGGAGCCAAAAGTCAGGTTGTTAGCATGGGGGCGTTCCAATGACCGGCGCTGGGACCGACCGAACCAAGCCCAGTCATGAAGGGGGCCCGGCGATCATTCTGGTTCGTCCGCAACTTGCGGTAAACATCGGAATGTGCGCGCGGGCGATGGCCAATTTCGGCTTGGTCGACCTGCGTCTCGTGGCGCCCAAGGGGGGCTGGCCGCGGACCGGCGTTTTGCGAAAAGGGGCGCATGCCGCGGCTGCGGGCGCCGTGCATTTGCTCGAAGCCGCTTCCCTGTTCGAGACCCTTGAGGAAGCCGTTGCCGATCTCAATTTCGTTTGGGCAACCACGGCGCGCGAGCGAGGCCAACACAAGCGAATTCTCACGCCCGCGGAAGCCATGCCGGAATGCGCCGGGAAAATCGCCTTGGGCGAAAAACACGGCGTATTGTTTGGCCCCGAACGCACCGGGCTCGCAAATGACGACGTCGCATTGGCCAATGCGATCATAACGTTTCCAGTGAACCCGGCTTACGCGTCGCTCAATCTGGCGCAGGCTGTGCTCCTCGTCGGCTATGAGTGGATGCGCGCGGCAACTGACGCTGCGGCTCCCTTCGCCGTTTCTCAAGGCTCGCCGGCCGCGCCCTTATTAATGGTGTTATCTTTTTTCGATTATCTGGAATCGGAGCTCGAACGCGCGGGGTTCTTCCGGCCCATCGGTAAGCAACCGGTGATGCGGCGGAAATCTGCGCAACATCTTTCACCGCATGCAACTAAATGAACAGGATGTCCGGACGCTTCGTGGAATGGTTGTGCGCTTGGTCGAAGGCCGGCGCGATGGATCGGCGTCGGAGACCGAGCCCGAACAAGTGACCGACGACAAAGGCTGAGTTTTGCCGTTTTGATTGGCCGAATGACCAAACAAAGGACATGAAAGTTATTAATTATCATTTGTCGAAATTTGATACTTTGCTATTGTTAAGCCGATTACAGCGAGGCACCTATGGCTGCCGGATATATCTACGTGTTGGCGAACGGTTCATTGCCCTGGCTGGTGAATGTGGGGATGACAACCACGCCTCTGCCCGATGGACCCAATGAGTTGTCGGTTGAAGGCAAGCTGATAACGCCATTCAAGGTCGTATTCGAAGATTATTTCGACAATGGCCGCGCTGCCGAGGCGGTGATCCATTCGGCGCTGACAAATAAAGGTCTGCGCGTCTCCAACACGAAACAGTTTTTTCGAACCTCGGTATCCGATGTCTTAAAAACCATCGCTTCGATCAGCCCGCCCTTGAAGCTGTGTGGCTCGCGCGCCGGCGCGGACGAGTTCAGTACCGAAACTGACGATGGAGTCAGCGATCTGTTGGAGAGAGATCGCGTTGGCAAAGACACCCTGATCGCCTTGGACTATTACAAGAAAGGCGCGCAGCGTGGCTACAGTGTTTGTTACGCAGAGATGGCAAAGCTCTTTATAGATGCGCGCCACACGGCAAACGCCAGAAAATCGTTTTTTCGATTTGTGGAGTGCAACAAGGTTAGCGGGCAACGGTCGAAACCCCCGCGCTTCGTGAACGAAGTGTTGTGGGCTTTGCTCAAATGGGACCTGTCCACTACGGATGCCGATCGCCGGCTCAATGAGCCGATCCTTGAATATTCAAAGGAACTGATTACCCAGGCCGAGCACAATGTGGACAGCTACCATGTGCGGACTTTGCCTGGAAAACCCTCTTAAAAGGCCGCCATGGCCTCGATGCGCTGAGCGGTTTTTGCGCATATTTCTGAAGACTCATTTCTTCAGCGAGGACAAAGGCCGCGCGACTTCCTCCAATGGCTTGCGCTCCGCCGCGATGCCCCAGAACAACTCGACGACGGCGGCCAGACCCATGAGCGCTGAAGCCAGCAGATAGCCGTTGAAAACACTGGCCCGTGAGCCGGTTGCAATCAGGCTCCCAAACAGCAATGGCGCGCCCACTCCGCCCACCGCCGTTCCCGCCGCGTAGAAAAAGGCGATGGCGAGCGCGCGCATTTCGACGGGGAAGATTTCAGACGCCGTCAAATAGGCGGCTCCGGCCGCCGAGGATGCAAAAAAGAAGATGACCGACCAGGCGATCGTCTGCTGCGTGGCATCGAGGAGATGATGCACAAACGCCCAGCCGCTTGCAGCAAGCAGCAAACCGGAAATTGCATAGGTAAAGACGATCATTCGCTTGCGGCCGATGGAGTCGAACAACGAGCCAAGCACCAATGGCCCAAGCACATTGCCAAGTGCGAAGGGAAGAATGTACCAGCCCACATTGAAGGACGGGACATCATAGAAATTCGTGAGGATCAGCGCATAGGTGAAAAAGATCGCATTATAAAAAAAGGCTTGGGCCATCATGAGGGTCAACGCGAGAAGGGTTCGGATTCTCAAAGTGACGAAAAGCGTTTGAAAGACCTCCCGCAGCGGCGTGTGCGTGCGTGGACGCAAGCGCATGGGAGCGAGGATCGATTGATCCGGCAAATTTGTTCCATGCAGGCGAAATCCGGCCTCGATGTTATCGACCACTTTTTCCGCTTCCAGTTCCCTGCCATGAATGACGAGCCAGCGTGGACTTTCAGGGATCCAGGTTCGGAGGAAAAGAATGACGAGGCCGAGGGCGGCCCCAATAAAAAAAGCAACACGCCAGCCGATGTCGGGATCAAACCGGGTCGGATCGAGGACGTAAATCGAAGCCGCCGCGCCAAGCGCGCCGCCGATCCAAAAGGATCCGTTGATCGCAAGATCGGTCCATCCGCGATAGCGCGCCGGGATCATTTCCTGAATGGTCGAATTGACCGCGCTATATTCGCCACCGATTCCGGCCCCGGTCAACATTCTGAAAAGGCAAAAGCTTTCCAAATTCCAGGCAAATGCCGTCGCGGTCGAGGAGACAAGGTAGAGGCCCAATGTGATGAAGAACAGCAGCCTGCGGCCGAGCCGATCGGTCATCCATCCAAAGACAAGAGCGCCAATCACCGCTCCCGCCAAGTAAAAGCTCGAGGCCAGGCCAATGTCGGTCGCGGTAAAATGGAGGACCGGGCTGGCTTCGAGCGCGCCAGCGACGGATCCTGCAAGCGTGACTTCAAGACCATCGAGCACCCAGGTGATTCCGAGAGCGACCACCACCAGCGTATGAAATCTGCCCCAGGGGAGGCGGTCGAGACGCGCCGGAACACGGGTTTCGAGAATCTCGCCCTTCATGACCGTCCTTCACCACTCGTCCGATCGCATGTTAATAAGCCGTGCGGCCATTGTTTGACTGCTTTGAGCGGAGATGGCTGTCGGGTGGGGAGGAAACGAATTAGATTTCAATTGTTTTTAACCAAAATCTGCCTTGATCGTCGGTCATGCCAACCGTCCTGATGCCGGAACCGGTCGTCGAATTAAGTGTTTTCGTTTGGCTTTAGCTATGTCGCGCGCCCCAAAAATCCTGGTCTTCGATTCCGGCCTCGGCGGATTGACCGTTCACGCGGAGATCGCGCGTCTGCGGCCGGACGCCCATTTGATCTATGCCGCCGATGACGCAGCCTTTCCCTATGGGGATCTAAGTGCCGACGTTCTGATCGCGCGGGTCATGTCGGTGATGGAGCGTTTGATTGACCGCTGCGGTCCGGATGCCGTCGTCATTGCCTGCAACACGGCCTCAACCTTGGCGTTGCCGCATTTGCGGGCCCGGTTTTCCCAGATGCCGTTCATCGGCACCGTGCCGGCGATCAAGCCGGCGGCGGGTCTCTCGCGCTCGGGTTTGATTTCGGTGCTCGCAACTCCGGGAACCGTCGCACGCGACTATACCCATGATCTGGTGCGCACCTATGCGGCGCATTGCGTGGTCAATCTGGTGGGATCGAGCGTGCTCGCAAGCCTTGCCGAAGCGTTCATGCAAGGGAGCCATATTGCGGACGCCGCCATCGCCGAGGAAATTCTGCCTGCCTTCGTATCGGACGAACATCGCCGTACCGATTGCATCGTGCTGGCTTGCACCCATTATCCGTTGCTTCTGGAGCATTTCGAACGGTTGGCACCGTGGAAGGTCGAATGGATCGATCCTGCCTCGGCCATTGCGAGGCGCACCGATCATGTTTTGCGCGAAGTCGGATTCTCCCTCGCGCCATATCCGTCTTCGCTGCCTAATTATGCAATCTTTACTGGGGAAGCGGAGCCAGGGGCGCAGCTTTTGGCCGCCTTGCGCCTTCGCGGCATTGCGAATGCCGTGATGGCGAAAATGCCTCACCACAAAGAACATATTCTCGGGCCGCAAGCGCTCTAGAGAATGAAATCTGCCGATTGAGTCCGATTGAGGAGTCCCCTCCGGGTCTGCGACATACGAACTGGCGTCTCCCTTTCGATCACTCCCGCCGATCTGGGATCGGCTTCAGGCTCTCATCAAAGATCGCAGCCCGCCGCAGAATCTGCCTCGCCAGTACGAGATCTGGCCACAGTTTCCAGCGCTGGCGCCGAGGCTGCTGACGAGATGAATCCGGAGGTCAAGTCGAACACCATCATGCGGGCAAAAGGATCAGCCCCTCCTGTTCAATGGCGCGCTGAACTGCCTCACGGGCGAGAACCCGCGCAGCATGCGCTGACCACGAGGGATATTCTGTCTGCATGTCGAAACCAGTTGCTTTGCCCCACAAATAGAAGACCAGAAGATATGGATCTACGCAGGAATAGGAGTTGTTCACGCTCCACGTCACGCGGCCCAGAAGCCTTTCGATATGATGATAGGCTTCAATGACGTTTTCCCTGCCTTTGGCGGAAATCTTGTCAAATTGTGCATTGTCGTTGGTGAAGCGTGCAGGCCGCCACATCTGGCCATAGCCAACCGCGTGAATGGTGCTCGATAGCCAATTGAGCCATTCCAAACAGCGAAAATGGTCGAGTGGTTCGGATGGCAAAAAGGACGCCTCTGGTCGAAGCTGTGCCAGATAGACGAGGATTGCCGGTGCTTCGGTCAAAATTGACCGATTGACCTCCAAGACTGGGACGCGGCCTTTGGGATTAATGATTAGAAACTCAGGTGCCGCTGTTTTTCCCTCCGCAACCGATGTCAGTTTCAACTGGTATGGGATGTTCAGCTCCTCAAGGAGAATTTGAGGGGCCAGAGAGCAAGCTCCCGGGGAGTAATATAGTGTAGTATTACATCCTCTTTGGACCTCTGTACTTTCAAAAATGCTTGGATTTGGCATCGGCGTTCCTCGGCTAGCCCTGACGTTAATTCATCGATTTGCATAGCTAGCCTCGACCAATTTATGATCAAGAACATATTTAGGAGCGGGAGCCAGGACCATGCCCTATTCGAAGGACCACACGCAGAACGCCAGACGCCGCATTCTCGACAGCGCAGTGCAACTCTTTTCCCAACATGGATATGATGGCGTTACGCTGGACGAGATTATGTTAGGCGCCAAGCTCACCCGTGGCGCGTTCTATGGCCATTTCAATTCCAAACGAAAAATATATGTATACCCCAACTCATTGAAGATCCGGGACAAATTCTTGCGTTTTGCGATTAGGCGGATTCTGCTGCGCACATGATTCAGTCTGGTTTCCTCAGCGAAGAAGATCGCAAGGCGCTGACGGCCTTGGCGCGCGATGCGTCTTCGCCTTGCCGGGTGACGCGGCGTGCGAACGCCTTGGTGCTTTTGGACGCCGGGTGGAGCTGTCAGCAAGTCGCTAATGCGTTTTTGCTCGACGACGACACCGTGCGCGGCTGGCGCAGGCTCTTCGAGCAACGCGGGATCGAAGGCCTGACCAGCTTCAATGTGGGCGGGAGCGCAAGCTATCTGACCGCCAAGCAAGAAGACGATTTGAAGGCGTGGGTAGGCGCGGCGCTTCCGCGTTCGACACGCCAAATCGGCGCCTGGATCGAGACGGAATTCGGCCTCGTTTATGAAAGCCGCTCGGGGCTGGTCGCGCTGTTGCATCGTCTGGGGCTCGAATATCACAAGCCGGACGTCATCCCGCGCAAGCTCGACATAGAGAAGCAAAAGGCGTTCATCGAGAGCTACAATAATCTCTTGAATTCCTTGCCGGATAACGAAGCTGTGTTGTTCGTCGACGCGGTCGCATCCGACCCATGCCGCGCAGCCTGTCGGCTGCTGGGCGCCAAAACAAGAGAAGCTCGCGATCGGACAAACGAGCGGGCGTCAGCGCATCAACATTCACGGCGCGATCAATCTGGAGACCGGGCAAACCCGGATGATCGAGGTCCTGACCGTCGACGCCGCTTCGACGATCCGTCTCCTGGATTCGATCGAGGCGCTCTATCCGCTGCTCGCGCTTATCCATGTCTTTCTCGACAACGCGCCTTATCATCATGCCAAGCTCGTGCAGGAATGGCTTGCTCAGCCGGGGCGCCGGATCAAGCTGCATTTCATTCCGTCCTATTGCCCACACTTGAACCCCATCGAACGGTTATGGGGCCTCATGCACAAGAACGTCACGCACAACAGATGCTACGCCACATGCGGACAATTCGCGGACGCCACGCTCGATTTCTTGCGCGAGAAAGTCCCCAAGAACTGGCGAAGATGCCGTGATGTGGTGACCGATAATTTCCGCGTCATCAACCCAAAGGATTTTCGGATTGTGACGTGATGGTGTGGACGGCCCCACCTCGACGGCATCAGAGTGCCAAAGCGTGGCCGCCGGAGCGCCACAAAGAGGGGAACCGCCCATGAAAGAGTTTATCAGAATCGGCGTCGATCTTGGCAAGCGGTATTTTCAGATTCACGCGCTGGTCGACGAGAAGGGCCAAGCGGTGACGCGCAAGCTGCCGCGTTCGCAATTTTTGGCGTTTTTCGCCGATGTCGCTCCTTGTCTCATTGGCATGGAGGCTTGCGGCTCGGCGCATTATTGGGCGCGTGAACTGCGGACGATGGGCCACGAGGTTCGGCTGATCCCGCCGATTTACGTCAAGCCCTATGTCAAACGCGGCAAGAACGACGCTGTCGATGCGGCGGCTGTGTGCGAGGCCGTGTCGCGACCTGACATGCGCTTTGTTCCGGTCAAGGGTGCCGAGCAACAAGCGACATTGACGCTCCACAAGACGCGCGAACTGCTGGTCAAGCAACGCACGATGTGCGTCAACGCTCTGCGCGGGCATTTGTCGGAATTCGGCTTGGTCGTCGCCAAGGGAATCGGACGCGCCGGCGAGCTGATAGAAATGGCCAAGGAAGACGCAACGCTTTCTGCAACAGCCAACGCGGTCGTAAAGGTTTTCGCCGAGCAACTGGAAGCAATCGACGCCTCCATCGGCTCGCTCGAAAAAGAGATTTCGAAGGCTCATGCGCAAAGTGAGACGAGCAAATTGCTGGCGAGCGTTCCGGGCGTTGGCAAGATCATCGCCTCGGCGATCGTCGCCAGTGTCCCCGATCCGCTGGTCTTCAAATCCGCCCGCGGCTTCGCCGCCTGGCTCGGTCTCACGCCGAGGCAAAACTCCAGCGGCGGCAAGGAAAAGCTCGGCTCTATCACCAAGCAGGGCAATCAATACATCAGAAAGCTGCTCGTGCTGGGCGCGACATCGGTGCTGCGCGTGGCAGGCAAGCGCAAAGGCGTCCTGCGCGATTGGCTCGCTCAGCTTCTGGCCAAGAAGCCAGCACGGCTGGTCACGGTGGCGCTGGCCAACAAGCTTGCGCGGATCATCTGGGCGATGATGACGACCGGCGAGGCGTTCCGCATGGAGACGTTCGAACGCGCGTGAGCCGCTGACGATGCAAGCGTAATCTTCGAGACAAAGAGTTTGGCGAGGGCGAAACAAAGCGTGATGAACGACATGACGGCGATCGAAGACGAAGGACACCCTGAACCCTGTTCAGAGCGCGAAGCTCGCTGACGTGATAGGGACCTCTGTCGTCGAACTTCATCAGGGCCAGCGGACGTGTCCGCACAAACAGGCCGGACATATGACCGCTAGCCGCCAACCGTTCAGAACGTCGAGAAAAACCGCTTGCCAATCGGGGCCGTCCACATATGAACAGGGTATAGAAACGATTTTACACGCGGCTGTTCATGGCCCGATTGCTGCCCTTAACGAGGAGACCGATGAGACAGCGCTGAAAGCGATGGTTCGAGGCTATCTTGATATGGCCCACGTCAAACAGCTTGGACCTATATGCCCGCTAGCGTTTTTGGTAACCGATGTTGCCAATCAGGAAAGCGAAATACGTGAAGTCTATAAACAGTTCATAAGTATGTCGACTTTTGTTGACTGTGCAGGTGTTGAGTGATTCACTCCCTGTATGCAAGAAAATGATGCGCGCCGATTGGATCATCATACGCTGGAAGCGTTGCGTGAACGCGCGGTGCGTAAGGTCCAGGAAGGCGAAAGCCCGGAGGTCGTCGCCCGCGTTCTCGGGCTGAACCGGTCGACGGTATATGGATGGTTGGCGCAGTATCGGCGCGGCGGCTGGGGCGCCTTGAAGGCGAAGCCTTTGTTCGGGCGTCCGCCGAAACTGGATGGGCGGTCTCTGAGGTGGATCTTTGACGCCGTGACGCAAAAGAATCCGCTGCAGATGAAGTTCGCCTTCGCGCTGTGGACCCGCGAGATGGTCGCCAAATTGATAAAGGACAAGTTCAAGATCGCCTTGAGCCTTGTCTCGGTGGGGCGGCTTCTGGCCCAACTCGGCATCACCTGCCAGAAGCCTCTGCATCGCGCCTTGGAGCGCGACGAAGCCCTGGTCCAGCAATGGCTGAAGAAAGAGTACCCGCAAATCAAGGCCCTGGCGCAGAGGGAGAAAGCCGAAGTTCATTTTGGCGACGCAGCGCATATCCGCTCGGATCATCACGCCGGCCGGACTTGGGGCAGACGAGGCGAAACGCCAGTCGTCCAAGCAACCGGAGCCCGCTACGGCATGAGCCTGATCTCGGCGGTCACGGCGCGCGGTCACATGCGTTTCATGATCAAGGAAAAAGGCGGCGTCAACGCCGATGTCTTCATCGAGTTTCTCAAACGTCTGATGGTTGGAGCCACGCACCCGATATTCCTGATCGTCGATCGCGGCCCGGCGCATCGCGCGAAGAAGACCAAGGCGTTCGTTGAAACTCTGGGCGGAAAACTACGGCTGTTTTTTCTACCTCCCTATTCGCCGGATAGAAATCCAGATGAATTGGTTTGGAAGCATCTCAAGGCCGATACGGTTGGCCGCAGCGCAATTCAGAGCTACGCGGACTTCAAAGGGAAAGTGAAATCATCGATGCATTCCTTGCAGCGCAACACCAAAAAAATCCGCTCTTTCTTCGCAAAAGACACGCTCAGATACGCCGCCTGAATGTCTAATTACTTATGTACTGATTAATATACACAGGTCTTCAGGAATATGATCGGTCGGGTCATGGCGTTACCGATGTTCAAGAATCCGAAATCGGCGCTAGCGGTGAGTGCCTTGATGATCGGTGGGGTGGCCGTTGCGCGCGCGTTGAACGATGACGGTTTATCTCAGCAAGTGTTGGAGGCCTGCTACAAGATCAGCGAACAATTAATCTAGAATTTGTTACTGTACCAGTGGATGAAATCTGACGATTAAATCCGATAGTGCCGTCACACGCGGGCATCAAGCGTTAGATTCGTGCCACTAGCTAGCTCGAACGCAGCCCGATCAAAACAGGGAGCCCTGGTTTGGCTTCCGCTTGCCCTTGCTGGCCGCGCGTTCGATAGGTGGGACCTGTTTGTCGGAGCCGGCCCGCGCGGCACGGCGGCCATCTGTAAATTCAATATCAAGCAGGGCGCCGTCCATTATCTCGGCCGCGCTGCGCAGCGGTTTATCGTTCTCGTCTCGGACGAGCGCGAAACCGCGCGCCAGGACTTGCTTATAGCCAAGGCTGCCGAGCAATTGTCCCAGCGTGTCGACGCGCGTCTGGCGGAGACTAATGCAGGATTGAAAGCCGCGCTTTAGGCGGTTACGCAAGGCATGGAGCGCGGCCTCCGCTCGTTCCTTTTCAAGCTTGACCCTCGTGACGCGCGCCGCCGCAAGTCTCGCCGCGAGATACGCAAGCGCTTGCGCTCTTCGCTCATTGCCGGTGGTCCGATAGCGTAGCAACCTTTGTCCGAGCGCCTTGAGGTGTCCCGCTTCGCGCGCCATTCTTGCCTGCGGAGACTGTTGCGCGAGGCGATGCGACAGGCGCGCCAAGCCGAGGTGCCATCCGTCATAGGCCCTTGAACGCGCGCCGATCAGGCGGCTTTCGAGATTGTCGAGCCGTTGACGGGGCAGGGCGACAATCGTGTCGCTCTGCGGCAGGGCGCGGACCAGGGCCCGGAACTCATTGCGGCGGCGCTCGAGACCCCGCGACGAGGCGTTGATGTGGCGGCGGCCAAGGTCGGCGAGGCCGGCGGCAAGTTCACTGCGCACAGGCACGGCCTTTTCAGCCGCAGCGGTCGGGGTCGGCGCGCGGAGATCGGCGGCGTAGTCGATCAAGGTCCAGTCCGTCTCATGGCCGACCGCCGCAATAAGAGGAACATGGCTGCGGGCTGCCGCGCGCACGACGATTTCTTCGTTGAAGCTCCAGAGATCCTCAAGGGACCCGCCGCCCCGCGCGACGATAATCAAATCCGGCCGCCGCAGCCGACCCTGTTCGGGCAGGGCGTTGAAGCCCGTCGATGGCAGCGGCGATCTCGGCTGCCGCAGATTTCCCCTGGACCCGCACGGGCCAGACCAGGACGTGGCGCGGAAACCGGTCGGCGATCCGATGCAGAATGTCGCGAATGACCGCTCCGGTTGGCGAGGTCACGACCGCGATGCATCCCGGCAGAAACGGCAAGGGCCGTTTGCGCGCCTCATCGAAAAGCCCTTCCGCCGCGAGTTTACGGCGGCGCTCCTCGAAGAGCGCCATGAGAGCGCCGATCCCGGCAGGCTCCAACGCTTCGATAATAATCTGATAGGTGGATTTGCCGGGAAAAGTCGTGACTTTTCCAGTCGCAATGACTTCCAGCCCTTCCTGCGGCTTAGTCTTCAATTTGGAGAAGACCCCCTTCCAGATCACCGCATCGATGCGGGCAGACTGATCCTTGAGGCAGAAATAGGCGTGGCCGGACGAATGCGGCCCTCGATAGTTTGAGATTTCGCCCCGCACCCGCACGAAGCCAAAACGATCCTCGACCGTCCGCTTCAAGGCGGCTGACAATTCGCTGACGGTGAGTTCGGGCGCGTTGCTTTGGGGCTGATCGGACATGGCGCGAACATGCCGGATTTCGGCGTCGCAGGAAAGAGCGGTTCAAAATCGGATTTCCTGCGGCATTTATGCTATGCGGCGGGCTGCATGATAAGGCCCGCAACAACCGTGGCGCTGACGCGCGTTGAGCGGTAGCGTTGCTTGGCAATTCGGCATTTCTTGAATGCCGCATGGCTTGGCGGGAACATGGCGGTATTTGATCGGCCCGCGTTATTTGACCATCGGGAATTCCATGACCACCTTCGCGCCAGAGCAATAGAAGGAAACACTGATCTTTCTCACGACGGCAGGCGTCGTTGTGCCGCTGTTCCGGCGCCTGAAGATCAGTCCGATCCTGGGTTTTCTCGGCGCCGGCGTCTTGCTCGGCCCCTATGGCCTCGGGGCGCTCGCGCAACATATCCGCTGGCTCTCCCTTTTTGCTCTTGGGCAACGTCGAGGATATCGCGCCGGTCGCGGAATTTGGCGTCGTTTTTCTCCTGTTCATGATCGGTCTTGAACTGTCCTGGCAGCGTCTGGCGATCATGCGCAAGCTGGTCTTCGGGCTTGGCGCCCTGCAGGTGTTCGGCTCGGCCGCGGCGCTCGGCGGCATCGCCTTGCTCTTGAAAGAGCCGCCAAACTCGGCCGCGGTCTCTGGGCTTTGCCCTGGCCCTGTCCTCGACCGCCATTGTAATCCCTGTCCTTGCCGAAGCCAAACGGCTCGGAACGACGGCCGGCCGGACCACTTTTGCCGTCTCTGCTTTTTCAAGATGTCATGGTGGCGCCGCTCCTGTTCATGGTGACAATGCTTGGCATTCGCGGAGGTGGTCTCGGCACCGCCTGATCGTCGGCACCTTGGTTCCCGCATTGACCGGCCTCAGCGTCATCGTGCTCGGCGGCCGGCTCGTCATGCGGCCCCTTTTTCATCACGTCGCCGCGGCCGGATCGACCGAGTTTTTCATGGCGGCTTGCCTCCTGGTGGTGATCGGAACCGGCGTCGTCACAGCAATGTTTGGCATGTCGATGGGACTTGGCGCGTTTATCGCTGGCATTCTCCTCGCCGAAACCGAATACCGCCGCGAGATCGAAGTGACGATCGAGCCCTTCAAAGGCTTGCTGCTCGGGCTTTTCTTCGTCTCGATCGGCGCCAGTCTCGACGTTTCGGCGGTGATTTCGGACCCATTCAAAATCTTTCGGCCTCGCGCTTGGGCTGATCCTCGTCAAAATCTTGCACCACTTGGTTGGCGGCCCGGATTTTCCGGCTGTCCTCGCGCGTCGCCACCGAAGCCGCGCTCATTGCTCGCACCAGGCGGCGAATTTGCTTTCGTGATCATCACGGCCGCCGTCGCAGCCAAGGCCTTACCCTCCGCCATTGGCGCGGATGTGATGATCGCGGTGACCCTTTCGATGTTCCTGTTCCGTCCTTGGGTGCGCTCGCGCGGACCATAACCGGTCGGCGCGCAGGCATGGAACCCGAGGAGATATTGCCTCCAGAGGGACGCGATCAGGCGCCCGATGCGATCATCGTCGGCTTCGGGCGGGTCGGACAGCTTGTCGGCGAAATGCTTCGCGAGCATGGCATGCGCTTTTTGGCGGTAGAGACCGACGCGACCATGGTGAAGCGATTCCGGGCATTGGAAATCGACATTTACTGGGGCAATGCCTCGCGGCCGGATTTTCTTGCCCGGTGCGGATTAGGCAAGGCCAAGGCCCTGATTATCACGATGGACAGACCCGCCGACGCAGAAGAGATCGTGGCCAATTCGCGCGCGGCCTTTCCAAAGCTCACCATCGTCGCCCGGGCGCGCGATGCTCAGCATGCCACCGTTCTCTACGGCCTCGGGGTGAGCGATGCGGTCCCCGAGACGATTGAGGCAAGTCTGCAATTGTCGGAGGCCGTGCTCGTGGACATGGGCATTCCGATGGGGAAGGTCATTGCCTCGATCCATGGCAAACGCGACGAATTCCGAAACATTTTGCGTCCTGTGGCTGGGCGCGCCGAGGAAAGACATGCGATCAAGAGGTCGCTGCGCCTGAAAGAAATCAACAAACAAAAGTCGAGACCAAACGCCCCAGAATGAAGTCGGTGCGCTATCACACAGCCTGGGCTTGGCGCATATTGCTTTTGGCGGCAACCGCGCCTCTTTGGCGCGATCAGTTCGATTTTGGGGGAATAGGATGAAAGCAGCTTCCTTGTGTTTCCAGTCCGCCGTGGGGTTGGCAGTCTTGGGAATGGCATGGGGTCTTGGAATGGCCATTTCCGGGGATCATTCCACCATGCCCGCGCATGCCCATCTCGTTTTGCTGGGATGGGTATCCTTATTTCTGTTCGGCATTTTTTATAAGCTTCATCCGGCGCTCGATCGCGGCCGCATCGCCTTGCTGCAAGTCTGCTTGTGGATCACCGGCACCCTGATCATGACTTTTGGGGTCGCGCTCCTTCACACGGGCCATCAGATTGGCGTGCCCTTCGCGTCGATTGGTTCGCTCATGGTGCTGGCAGACATGCTGCTCTTTGGTTGGCTCGTGGTCCGGCGTGAACGTGTCGAAGAGATGGCCCGTGTATCTTCGGCGCTTCTTGGCGAATGACGGTCGGAAGGGGGCAATTGGGGCCCATCTGAAAGACCAAGGGTGCGGGATGTTCCCGCGCTTTCGTCACTCCACTGTGTGTTTCCCGCGCCGACGGAAAATCCACAGGATAAGAGCAAGGACGAAGGGGACGGCGAGCGCGGTTGCGACAACCGGATCGAATATTTCTATCTTTCGATGCAATCCCTCGAAAAGCAGATGCAAGATCGAAAGAAGATAATAGGTGATGGCGGCGATGGAAACGCCCTTGACCGCTTGCTGCAATTTCAACTGTAACTGGAACCGGTCGTTCATATTGCTCAAAAGAATCCTTGTTCTGACTTTCGAGTTCGATGTCAACGCGGGTGCGCAAAAGCTGCGCCGCGCGGGCAAGCTTACGCGAGAGGTTTTCCTGGCGCTCCTCGGTCGAGGCGCAGGTCCGAATGGCCGGGGTCAGGCGCCGTGCCAGAAAAGCGGCCAAAGTCGGGATATTCGGCAACGCCTCTTCGCCAATCGCTTCGAGCCGCACACTCACAAGTTCCTGATAGGCGCGCGTCGCGCCAAATCGGTAAAGACATTGCGCCGCGCTGGCCTCGAGTTCCGCGGCCAGAGCGGTCAGATGATCGAGCAGTTCGCGGCTCGCCTCCAGCCCCTCGCTCGCACGCATCTTTTGCACGAGCAGCGGCAACTCGTTTTCGATGCGTCGAATCACCGGGCTCGCGCTTTCCGCTTCCGGAAGGCCGAGCAAGGCCAAGGTCCGGTAGGTCTCGACCTCGAGAAGGCGCCGCACCAGCGCGCCGGCTTCGACGGGGGTCAAACGGCGGTCGAGCACGAGCATTCGGACGAAGCCGAACGCATCCGGATGAAAATCGGTGGCGACAATGGCAGCGCCGCCCGCAACTTCCGAAGCGGCAAGCCGGTTCGGTTCGAACAGCGATTGCCAGTCCGCATCCCAGGGAGCTTCCGGTAGAAAATGAAGGTCGGCTGCGACGATCAACGGCCCTGGCTGCGGCAGGAGCCGCATATAGTTGGAAAGATCGCCGGCGCTTGGCTGAAACGCGGTATGCGCAATGCCGTTCGCGTCCGCCTTGGAAGAGGCTTGAAGAAACTCCCAGGAATAGGTCATGAACTCGCCATGATGCTCCCAGCGCAAGACGACCTGCGAGAGTTCAACCAGATACTGCCTGGCCTCGGACGGGGGAGCGGGACAAGCGCGTGCGAGGCAAAAAGAATCGAGCGCTGCCCGTGCTTTCGTTGCGGCGGCCTGATCGGTCATGAAGGCGAAATGCAGGATGCGTCTGGGGCCGTCCAATTCGGCAAAAGGCCGGGCGTGCACTTCCGCCAGAACGCGGCCACGCTGGGAATGGGGCAGAAACGCCGTCGCTTTGTTATCTTGTTGTTCCGGCACGTGATCCTATCCTCGATAGCTATGGAGTGTAAGGCAGCCCAGGCTTTCCAATTTTCGCGTGGGCCATCTGATGAATCGGCCGCTGGCCTATAGTTTCGAACGCGCGGGCGCAGTTCGTCTTGGCCTCATGCATTTCTTCCCCGCCGGATGTGGAATATGTAGAGCCCATTTGCTACCTCCTCGCGCTCCAGCGTATCACCGGTCTCCCGGACAAGATGCGGAATATCAATGACGGCCAGCCGATCGGTGCATTCCACAATGATAAGGTCACCCGAGACCAGCCTTCGAAGTGCCTTGCGCGTTCGTAGCACCGGCAGGGGACATTGCAATCCGCGAAGATCGAGATAAATCGAAGACAAACCAAAATCCATGCTGGGCGACGCTGCCAAATTCGGCTTGGAGAGGGGCAAGCGATGCGGGTGATAGGCGTGGTCGGTTGGAGCGGCGCGGGCAAGACGACGCTGATCGTCAAGCTGATCCCGCGCTTGCGGGAACGCGGCCTGACCGTCTCGACGCTCAAGCACGCGCATCACGCGTTCGATGTCGACCAGCCGGGCAAGGATTCCTATCTCCATCGCGAGGCCGGAGCAACCGAGGTGCTCGTCGCCTCCACCCGGCGGTTCGCCTTGATGCATGAAATACGCGGGGCCGAAGAACCCAATCTGGCTCAGCTCTTGTGCCGCCTCGCCCCGGTCGATCTCGTGCTCGTCGAGGGGTATAAGCGCGACGCCCATGCAAAAATCGAAGTTCACCGCACGGCAAATGCCAAGCCTTTGCTGTATCCCGACGACCCGACCATTGTCGCGCTTGCGACCGACGCCAAAGAAAATCCGCCGCTCGATCTGCCGTGCGCCCATCTTGACGACATCGAGACCATCATGGGCCTGATCCTCTCGCGTGCGCGCCCATTGGAAGAAACAATTCGCACTCTCGCCGACGGCGACAAAGACAAGGCATAGCCATTGGAGGAAGCTGCCGAGCTACTTTTGGCGCGGGTGCCCTGCGTCGAAGGCACCGAAGAAATCCCTCTCGCCGAAGCCGTCGGCCGGGTGCTCGCGAAGCCTGTCTTGGCCCCGATCGACTTGCCGCCCTTCGACAATTCCGCGGTCGATGGCTATGCGGTGCGGTTTCAAGATCTCGCCGTGAATGTCGAAACCACACTTGCGGTCTCGGGCCGCGTAGCTGCTGGCTCGTCGCTTGCTGCAAAGACCGATTGCAAGACCGTGCGCATTTTTACCGGCGCCCCCATCCCGGAGGGAATGGACACGGTTTTCATGCAAGAGGATTGCCGGGTCCTCTCCGATGGCTCCGTGGTCTTCCCGGCCGGACTCGCGAAAGGTGCCAACCGCCGTTTGCGCGGTGAAGATATTCGGCGTGGCGACGCAGCGCTGCAGAACGGCCGGCTGTTGCAGCCAGAGGATCTGGGGCTCGCCGCGGCGCTCGGCCTCGCGTCGCTCGTCGTCCGGCGGAGATTGAGAGCGGCGATTTTTTCGACCGGCAATGAGATTGTTTCGCCGGGACAGCCGCTCCGTTCGGCCGCCGTCTATGACGCCAATCGATTCATTTTGCATGGATTGTTGCGCCGCCTCGGTGTCGAGGTGACCGATCTCGGAATCCTTGCGGACGACCAACAGATCATTGCACCGGCGCTGCACGCGGCGGCGAAAACTCACGATCTTGTCTTGACCTCCGGCGGCGTCTCGGTTGGCGAGGAAGACCACGTCAAGGCGGCGGTTGCCCAACATGGCTCTCTGGTTTTTTGGCGTCTCGCGATCAAGCCGGGACGCCCGGCTGCGATGGGGGTGATCGAGGGCACGCCATTTGTCGGTCTGCCCGGCAATCCCGTCGCCGCCTTTGTGACCTTCGCCTATGTCGTGCGGCCTTTGGTTGCGGCCCTCTCGGGAGCCTTGTTCGAACCGGTGCGCCCTCTTTCGGTCGTCTCTGGCTTTGCTTACGAAAAGAAAGCCGGACGCCGCGAGTACGTCAGGGTCTCCTTGCGGGGCAATGCCGCCGACCACATGATCGCTGAAAAATACCCCGTCGAAGGGTCGGGAGTTCTAACATCTCTCACCCGCACGCATGGTTTTGTCGAATTGCCGGAGGCCGTCACTGTCGTGACGCCGGGTGAGAAGGTGGCCTATATTGACTATCGGCTGATCAGATAGCCCTTGGTTCCGTTGAGCCGTGCGGCTGACCCGCATGCCGCATACTGGGACATCTGCACTGGCAACAAGCCGGAGGCCAAGAGGAGAAAACGTCGTCGATGCTCTATCTGTGGATCATGCTGGGAAGCGCTCTGGGCGGTGCCGGGCGTTACTGGTTTTCCGGATTCGTCGCAAATCGCATTGGGGAAACCTTTCCCTGGGGCACAATTTTTGTGAATATTTCCGGCTGCTTCGTGATTGGGTTCTTCGCCACGCTGACCGGCCCCGATGGCCGCCTGCTGGTTGGCACCACCGCGAGGCAATTCGTGATGGTCGGTCTCTGCGGCGGCTACACCACATTTTCCTCGTTTAGCCTGCAAACGCTTACTCTGGTTCAAGATGGCGAATGGGCACGCGCCGCCGCCAATGTCGGCCTTTCGGTGGTCCTTTGCTTCGTCGCGGTCTGGCTAGGTCACATCGCCGCCAGCATGCTCAATCAATTGAAGGGAGTTTGAAGAATGCAAATCCCCCGCGATGCCCTGCTGCTGCGGATCTTCGTTGGTGAGGACGATCGCTACGACCATCAACCTCTCTATGAAGCGATCGTGATGAAAGCGCGCGAATTGCACCTTGCCGGTGCGACGGTGCTGCGCGGACCGATGGGATTTGGCCATTCGAGCCGACTGCACACCACGAAAATTCTCCGACTGTCGGAGGATTTGCCGTTTGTGATCGAAATCGTCGACAGCGAGGACAAGATCAACGCTTTTCTGCCCGTCCTCGACGGCATGATGACCAGTGGCCTCGTTACGCTCGAGAAGGTCCAGGTGGTTCAATATGGATCCACCACCAAGACCCAAGGGAGTTAGGTATCGCGCCGGCGTTCAGGGTGCCTCCCAGTCCGGCGATTGCGACGAGACGCTGGTTGTTCTTGTCTTGAACCTTGGCTAACGTGACGCCCACGTTTACGTCAATGTGCACCGGGACGGGGGTATCCAAATGTCGGGCGAAAATCAGCGTTGGCCGAAGTGGTTTTCCCCGATAACGTCGCCGCTTCGGGACAGATAATCATGAACGAGGCGAATATGACGGACCGCGCTATCGCAAAGGGCGGAATTCTCGGACGCGAACGGATTGTTGCCAAGCCCGGATTCAACCGTTGGCTGGTTCCGCCCGCGGCCCTCGCCATTCATCTCTGCATTGGCATGGCCTATGGTTTCAGCGTCTTTTGGCTGCCTTTGTCCCGCGCGGTCGGAACCGCGACCGGCGTTAAAGTCCCAGCCTGCGCGGGCGCCGCGACGACGTTTTGGGAAAAGACCCTTGGCACTATCCATGCACTGACCGCGACGGATTGCGAATGGACGCAATTCGATCTCGGCTGGATGTTCACGCTTTTCTTTGTTCTGCTTGGCTCTTCGGCAGCCATTTGGGGCGGCTGGCTGGAACGCGCGGGGCCCCGCAAGGCGGGCGTCTACGCAGCCCTTTGCTGGTCCGGCGGCTTGATGATCTCGGCGGTCGGGGTCAACATGCATCAGCTCTGGATGCTTTGGATCGGGTCCGGCGTTATCGGCGGCATCGGGCTTGGCCTTGGCTATATTTCGCCGGTTTCGACGCTGATCAAATGGTTTCCAGACCGGCGGGGCATGGCCACCGGCATGGCGATCATGGGGTTCGGTGGCGGTGCGATGATCGGTTCGCCGCTGGCCACTTTGCTCATGAGCTATTTCAAAACCGAAACCTCGGTCGGCGTCTGGCAAACCTTTGTTGTACTTGGCCTTGGCTATTTCGTTTACATGATCGCGGGCGCCTTTGGATACCGGGTGCCGCCGGAGGGCTGGAGCCCCGAAGGCTGGACGCCCTCGGCGGTCCAGAAGGCCATGATTACGACCCATAATGTGGATCTGAAGGATGCGCATAAGACGCCGCAGTTCTGGCTGATCTGGGGGGTGCTGTGTCTTAACGTCTCCGCCGGCATTGGCATTATCGGCGCCGCGTCGCCGATGCTGCAGGAAACTTTTGGCGGCACTCTGTTTCGCGATCCCTCGGTCGGTTTCGTGCAGTTCACCGATGCGCAAAAGACCCTGGCGGCCGCGATTGGCGGGGGGTTCGTCGGCCTGTTCTCCTTGTTCAATATCGCGGGCCGGTTTTTTTGGGCGACGCTGTCCGACAAGATCGGCCGCAAGGCGACCTATTTCGCCTTTTTTGTTCTGGGCACGGTCTGTTACGCGCTGGCACCGACACTTGCCAGCCTGAGGCTGCTTGGCGTGTTTGCGGCCTCGTTTTGCCTGATTGCTTCAATGTATGGCGGCGGCTTTGCAACCATACCTGCCTATCTTGCGGACATGTTCGGGACGCGATTTGTCGGCGCGATTCACGGTCGCTTGCTGACGGCGTGGTCGACCGCGGGCATTGTCGGACCGGTGATTGTCAATTATCTGCACGATACCCGCGTAGCCGAGGGCATGCCGCGCGATCATGTTTACGATCTGATCTTCTATATTCTCGCGGGGATGCTGGTTATTGGCTTTATTTGCAACCTGCTCATCCGTCCCGTCTCTCCCAAATGGTACATGACCGAAGACAAGCCTAAAGTCCTGGCGGATGCGACGCTCGCCATTTCATCCAAAACTCACGGAATCGGCGGTGGCGGCCTGGATGTGACGGCGTTTTTCGCCTGGGCGACAGTCGGTATTCCGCTCGCTTGGGGGATTTGGAAGACGATCGAGGGTGCCGCAAAAATCTTCCAATAAGGACCTGAAATCACCGATCCCGGTGCGATCCTGCGAGGCCGCCTTGAGCGATCGCGGCGTCAGGATTTCTCTTCGATCTCAGAATTCACGTCGTCCGATTCGGCAAATTGCAGGTCGAGCAAAGCCAAATCCCTCTTGATCGCATGAATTTTGCGTTCGAGTTGCAGCAGGATTGCTCGGCTGTGGCCCCCGCGCGCGGCAGAACTCCTTGCTTCGCAAAGCGTTTTTTCGGCGAGCTCGACGCGAGCCTCCATTTCTCGCCGGCGTAATTTTTGTTTATGCGGCATGCGGATTTCTCCCCCCAAGATCCGCTCGGGCCGCCAATCCATGCCATGTGCGGCCGCCTCGACAACGACCCCATAGTGCAAGCCTCCATTTTCGCGGACCGGCTAGCGGTGCGAAAAAGAGTTATCAACAGCCCATCCCCGTGGCCGTTGCCATCGGCAAACCCAGCGTTTCCATTGGACAATGAAGTTGCGGCGGCAGTACGGCAACGCTGTTTTCGGCTCGATTTTGGAAACGGGTCTGCCTGACGTCACGGCGTCTGGAAATCGGTTCCCGTCATGATCGGGCCATGAGTTCCACGGCGAGGCCATAAATCCGCATCCGTTCCTCTTCGGGCATGGCCGCGAGGGTTTCCAGATAGACCTGGCCGGCGCGGCACATTTCCGCATCGTCGATCGGTGGATCGCTGGCCTTGCCGTCGAGGAGCGCCTCGATTTCGGACGTGTTGAGGCCTTGGGCGAACAGCGCTTTTTCGAGCGTTTCAAAGTCCGCGTCGGTTGGCGCCGGCCGCTCGACCCGCTTTATTTCTCCATCGTGAATGGCGTCAATGCCGGCAATGGCCATTGCGGCTATGAGACCGCGGTTTTGGGCCGAGAATTCGAAAAAGCCGGCGTCCTCGCCACCGTAAAGAAAATCGACGCAAAGATGCCGATCCTTGGCTGCGAGCGCATGCAGAACCGCAAGTTGCATTTCAAAAATATGGTCCAGCGCCGGCTTGTCGGCCTTGGCCGCTAAAATTCCGCGCGACAGGCGCAAGGTCCGCGTCGCTTCCGAAAACAACGAATCTTCACTCCCTAAATTTCCGGATAGGGCCGCACGCCGCGAAACCGTCGAGAAGAAAGATTCATATTCCTGCGGAAAGACGCTTTTCAGCCGTTCGAAAAAGGCCGCGTATTCGGGCACCGCAAAAAGCTTGCGCTCCAACGCTCGCCGGGTGGCCTCGATCGCTTCGGGAGAGACATTTGCCTTCACGGTTCGGGGCGAGGTCTCCGGATAAATCGCCTTGTGCAGAAGCGCCGCGCCGACGATGATCCCGGCAAGGGCCGCGAGGCCAAGGAGCACGAGCCGCAAAATGTTCACACGCGGACTCCCCGCCAGAGTAGCCAAACTCGAACGTTGACCTTGCCCAAATCGGCGAAAGCCGGCAAGTCCGCTGCATTTCACTTGGCCCGTTTCAACGCTCTGCCGTTCCCTCTCCCAGAGCGTCAGCAAAATCGAGGTTGGAGGGCCCTGTTTCCTTCGGCCGTGGGGGGCAGGCGCCGTGATCCGAAAACGCGGGAATATCTCTCGACAGCTGGGGCTGCCATGACGTATTTGGGTCATGGAGAGATGAGTGACATTATATAATATTAGTTATAGTCAAGGTTAAGCTCTGGCAACGGCCGCGACTGGGTATTTACGAGTCAGATGGGGGTGGACCAGCCACGCATCGACGCGGCTTTTAAAGTGGCTCGATGAATAATCCTAATATATGCGGATCGATAGGCAGCCTTGATATGGCAGTGAACATTGAGGACGACCCTTCCGAAGAAGCCGAACTCTTGAACCGGGTGACAATTAATCTGCGATATATCGCCGGAGATCTAAATAGTTTGGCGGAGGCCATAGCGTCTTCCGACAGCGACATCGAGGCGTTGGGTAAATCGCTGGACAATTGCATCGCTATGTTGATGGCTGCGCGTAGATCGGTTCCGGCGGTTGGGATGCGCGGCGCCGATGGGCCAAGAGCCACCAAGGGCGTTCGTCCCTATCGTCCCGTGCAAGTCCGCGAGCGTGCCCAGTGGCGCTATTTTGTGACGCCCGCTTCAGCCTCAAACAGTAGCGCGCAACCGTCCGAACCCCGCGTCGAGATCCGCCTTCAAGTCCTCGATGTCTTCGAGTCCGACGGAAAACCGTAACGAGGGGCCCGGCGGATTCCATGCGGTCGCGCTTCGGTAGGCGCGGCAATCGAAAGGGATCACGAGACTTTCGAATCCTCCCCAAGAATAACCCATGCCGAACAGTTTGAGACCGTCCAGCATGGCGGCGAGCGCAACCGGCGAACAGGGTGCGAGAATGACGGAAAAAAGTCCCGACGAGCCCAAGAAATCCCGTTTCCAAAGCGGATGGCCGGGGCACGACGGGAAGGCCGGATGAAGGACCTTGACGACCTCCTTGCGGCCGCTCAGCCATTGCGCGAGATCGAGTGCCTGGCGCTGTGCTTCCCGCAGTCTCAGATCGAGGGTGCGGAGACCGCGCAAAGCCAGAAAGACATCCTCGGGTCCGGCGCACATCGCAAAGGCATCGAAGGTTGCCCGAAGCCTTGGATACCAATGTTCATTCGCGGATACCAGACCGAGGAGAAGATCGGAATGGCCGGAAAGATATTTCGTGCCGGCCTCGACCGCCATGTCCATGCCGCGTTCATGCGGCGGAAAAAACAGTGGCGTCGCCCAGGTATTATCGAGGATCGTACAAATACCCTTGGTCCGCGCAAGAGCCGAGATCGCCGGGACATCCTGGACTTCGAAGGTCTGCGAGCCGGGCGTTTCTATAAAGATCGCGCTTGTATTCGGTCGGATCAAACTTTCGACGGAGGCCCCCATCAAGGGATCGTAATAGGTCGTTTCGACGCCCATGCGGGCCAAGATCGTGTCACAAAAAATACGAGAGGGACGGTAGACCGAGTCGGTTACGAGAATGTGATCGCCCGCCTTCACGGCGGTCAGCAGGGCGAGACTGATCGCGGCAAGGCCGGTCGGCGCGAGCACGGTTCCGGCCGCTCCCGACAATTCGGTCCAAGCGCTTTCGAGCGCCTCGGTTGTGGGGGTGCCTTGCGTTCCGTAGGAAAATCGCGTCTTGCGCGCGGCCAGATCCGCGAAGGTAGGAAAGAGCACGGTCGAACCGCGATAAATCGGCGTGTTGACGAACCCATATTGTTCGCTGGGGCTGCGCCCGGCATGAATCAATTTCGTCCGGCTTTTCAGGCGGCTGCGGTCGTGCGGGGTTGTCTCGGTCATTTTTGCGTCCGTTCTGCCGTATGTGCGCCGCAAACTGCGGTTTTGATCCTTTCCTCGTCAAGTCGGTGCCTGAAAAATGAACTTCGCGGTTGCATAATTGAACTCCCAGTCAAAGTTGCTGAAGCCTTCCCTCCCACCAATTATACCTGCCACATTCCGCAGCATCCTGCGGATTATTTGGAATTTTTCTATGCGCAAAATGGCTGTCTTAAACATTGTAGCCGCTTTTCTGGTTTCTGCGACCGCGGCACAGGCAGACACGCTCGACCAAGTCAAAAAGAGGGGGTATTTGACCTGTGGCGCCAATCCGAGGCTCGCCGGATTTGGGATCCCGGACGATCATGGCCATTGGAACGGCTTTGATATCGACTTCTGTCGTGCCGTGGCAGCTGCGGTCTTTTATGACGCCGGCAAAGTGAAGTTCATTCCGCTGAGCGGTAAGAATCGTTTCACAGCCTTGGAAAACGGCGAAATAGATGTGCTGTCCCATAATACGACCTGGACCCTTTCGCGAGAAACAGGGCAGGGCTTTCTCTTTGCCGGGATCAATTATTTCGACGGTCAGGGCTTTATGGCGCGCAAGAAGTTCAACTATTCGTCGGCGCTTGAACTGTCGGGCGCTTCGGTCTGCGTCGAGCAAGGCACCACGACCGAGTTGAACCTCGCCGATTTCTTTCGCGCCAACAACATGAAATATGAAGCGGTAGCTTTCCCGAGCGCCGAGGAAGCGCTCAGGGCCTATGACAATGGCCGTTGCGGCGTCTTTACGACAGATGCTTCGGGTCTTTACGCCGAACGCTCGAGGCTCGCCGATCCGGAAGACAGTGTGGTTCTTCCTGAAATCATCTCCAAGGAACCGCTCGGACCTGTCGTGCGGCAAGGCGATGATCGTTGGTTTAATCTCGTGAAATGGGTGAACTTCGCCCTGATCGATGCCGAGGAACTCGGAGTGACCTCGAAGAACGTCGATGAAATGGCCAAATCCGAAAGCCCGGACATCAAACGGCTGCTCGGCTTTGAAGGCAACTTCGGCGCAGCGATGGGTCTTGAGTTGGATTGGGCCTATCGCGTTGTAAAGCTAGTCGGCAATTATGGAGAAATGTTCGACCGCAACCTCGGCGAAGGTTCAAAACTGAAGATCAAGAGAGGCCTGAACGCGCTTTGGACGAAAGGTGGCCTGCTCTACTCTCCGCCTATTCGCTGAGCCTCTCCCATAAGACCCATTGCCGTTCCGCGGTAAGGCAAGCGGCTTCTCTGGATAAATCGAGCATGAACATGTTTTTCATGTGAGCTTCAGCACGCGCTTCGCACTATGCGCGATGTAGGCTCCGGATAGCCGATGTTCGGCCTTTTCGTGGAGCAAGACATCCAATTGGATGGAGCGAAGTCATGAAGACAAGTCTGAAGTTTGTGCTGGCTGCAGGCCTTGGTCTTTCCGGGATCGGCTTTGGATTCCGCCTCGGCCCTGCCGATGAGCGGTCTTGATCCCGCGGTCGCGCGACCGGCGGATCAGGCGACGGGCGTTGATAAAGCCCGCTGGATTTGCGGTCCCTATGGTGGTTGCCGTTGGGTACCCGGTTGGCGCTATTGGGGACCCCGTTATCCTTACTGGCGGCCGTATGGCTACTGGGCCCCAAGGCGCTGGGGGCCTTATGGCTATTATCGCGGTTGGCGGCGCCCATATTATTGGTAAATGTTGCTACATGCGAAGACTGATCGAAGCATCAGTCCTGCGTAAGTCATTTGAAATATCGTTCGGGCAGCCGGGCGGCCTCCCGCTCGGCAAATCAGAAAAGCGCACCCCGGCGCGACCGCACGCCGGGGTGCGCCGTTTCATGGACGCCCGCCCGAAAGCGGCACTTGATTGAAATGAAATCTTGGCGCTTGACGTTTTACCCGTGATGGCGTGAGAATTTTCTTCTCTCGACACGCCTCCTCTCCACCCTCCGGAATTGCATCGTCCTTTGCTGGGAATCTAATCTTGGTCGACGCTTGGCTTTCGCTACCGCTCCCCGCGTTGATTTTTGCCTTGATCGGCTGTTTCGCCACTTCTGCGCTTCTCTTGATCGGCGTTTCCTTCGGCCCCGTCATCGGGCCACGGGTCCAAAGCTTCAGGGGTGTCGTCGGGCCATTTTTTGGCGCTATCGTCCTCATTTTTGGGATTTTGGTTGGCTTTCTCGCGACCGACGTTTGGGATCGAAGCCGGCGCGCGGCGGCAACGGTGCGGGCGGAAGGAGCCCATCTCGTCTCGTTGCATGATTTGGTGGCCGCCAACGGCCTGTCGGGCGATGAAATCGACGATGCCATTCGCGCCTATGTCATTGCTGTCGTGAATAAGGAATGGCGGAGCATGGAAGATGGCAATGCCTCCGCCGAAGCCGAAACGGCGCAAGATCAATTGTTGAAAACGATTGCGCAATCGGAATGGAGATCCGGGGAGTTCGGTCGTCTGTTGCTCGACACTGCCATGAAGGTGAGGGAGGCTCGGGCCGAGAGGCTTGCGCTGAGTTCGGATTATTCCGAAAGCGCCAAATGGATGTGGGTCCTCTTAATGGCCTTGATGGCTCAGATCAGCCTCGCCGCCGTGCATCTCGACGCGATCCGCCCGCAAATTGCAGCCTTGTTCATCTATACGACCAGCGTCTTGATCGTGCTCAATCTGATTGCAATTCACGAAGCGCCTTTTCAGCCGCCGCTCGCCGTCTCGCCGGCTCCGATCGCCGCGCTTCTGGACATTATTCCGGCAAGCTAGACAGGCGAACGCCCCTCGCAATTTATACGAGGGGAGATCGCGCGCCGGCAAACGCCTAAAACGGTCGTTGACGACGAATGAGCCGCTTCGCGGTCCGCATCGCGGCGGTGACCGCCGCTTTCGAGCGGTCGGCAATGATCGAATGGCCTGGGGGGTGCGGCGTGAAACCCAGGCGCCGAAGGTAATAGTTGGCCCGATACACGTCCGCCTGCAACCAGATGGGAAATTCCATATTGAGGCTGAGCGAAACCGAAATGGAATCGTGGTTCTGCACCCAGTGCGCGCCATGCGTCGGAATATGGACAGCATCGCCCGGCCCGAGGGAGAATTTGGTCGCCCGCTCCAGGGCATGCGGTTTGAAAGTTCCGGCGTTGTTCGACACGCCGTAATAACGCTCGATCTCCTCTTCAGGGGTAATGCTCCGGTCGAGCGGATCGCATACCCAAAGATCCTTTGTCCCATGCACCTGAACAAGGAAGTTCACTTCCGCATCGAAATGATAGGGCGTCTTCCGATTTGGCGACGTAATGAAGATCAGCATCTCCGGATTGCGCAACATCTTCGCGCCTTCGGGGCCGGCGATGCCGCGCACAAAATCGGCATAGTCATCAAGCAGGGCCTTGTACCTCGGATCCACCTCGACATGCTTCATAACAATCCACGCGCCGGCCGTCTCAATGCGGTCGATGATCTCGGGGATCGGCATGGTCGGGGCAGGGATCGTGCCCCATTTGTCGGTGATCTTCAAATCACCCACATCGACATAGAGATCATTATGGCGTTTGGCGGCTTCGCGCGCCACAGGGATCAGAGCATCGATCTTAAACAGCGGATGCTCGGCAAGTGGATGATGCACCTGAAATGGTTTCTTGTGGAGCGCCTGGCGACAGTCCTCGAGCGAGTCGACCGTTCTCCATCCATGCGCGGCAAATGGCGAACCGGCGTGATCGGCGCTTCGATTCGGGGTTGGACGATCGACGGCAACTGGATCGGCCGAGTCCAGCGGGGGCGAGATCTGCGTGTGCATCAGTCCCTCTCGGTCAATAATTCACAAGTTCCAGCCCTGGAACTTCATGTTTAGCGGGAATCGGAATAAACTGCAATTTCATACGGGTTGGAAGTGCCGATTTGCACTGTCGAGGCGGCCGATTTGAGTCGCCACAAATGTCCTTTGTCGATATGCGTCAATCCGTCAACCAAGATTTCGCAAAGGACCCCATGCGACCGTTGCAACGCCGGATAGGCACGCGCCAGATCCAAGTCAGCAAGGCCTTTCAATGAACGACGTTGGCTTCGTTCATCTTCATGTGCACAGCTCCTGCTCGTTGCGGGAAGGAGCCATGCCGATCGGCAGATTGGCCAAGCTCGCGGTCGCGGATGGGATGCCTGCGCTTGCCATTACAGACACTAACAATCTTTTTGGCGCCTTGGAATTCTCCGAAAAGCTCGCCAAGGAAGGCGTGCAGCCGATCATCGGCTTGCAAATTGCCCTCGATTTCGGGGATGGGGCGGCGATGGCGCCGCGCGCCGGGGTCAATACGGCCGGCCATGCCAACATCGTTCTCCTTGCCCAGGACGCGGCGGGATATTTGAACCTCATGCATGTTGCTTCCCGCGCTTGGCTCGATCTCGAGCCGGGAGATCTGCCGCACGTCGACATCGCGCGGCTCGAAGCGCGGACGCAAGGGCTGATCGCTCTGACAGGAGGTCCGAACGGTCCCCTCGATTTGGCCTTCGCGCATAATCGTCCCGAACTGGCCCATGCCCGCATGGCCGCGCTTCAAGAGCTATTCGGAGGCCGCCTTTATGTCGAGATTCAGCGTCATGGCTTAAGCTCCGAACATGCCATCGAACCGCGTCTCCTTGATCTCGCCTATCGCTCGTCGCTTCCGCTTGTGGCCACCAACGAGGTGTTCTTCGCGGCGGCCTCCGATTACGAAGCGCATGATGCGCTGATTTGCATTGCCGAAGGCACGGTCATCGGCGATCAAAACCGCCGCCAGCTTTCTCCCGACCATCGGTTCAAGAGCCGGTCCGAGATGGTTGCGCTTTTTGCCGATCTTCCTGAGGCCGCGCGCAACAGCGTGGAGATCGCCCTGCGGTGTGCCTATCGGCCGTTGACCCGCAAACCGATCTTGCCACGTTATGCAGCCAGCGGTGCCCTGGAGGACGAAGCGGAGGAACTCCGCATCGAGGCAGAGGCCGGATTGGCGGCGCGTCTTGCGGCGCATGGGCCGGCGGACGGCTTTTCCATCGCTGACTATGATGAGCGGCTGGCGTTCGAACTCGACGTCATCATCAAAATGCACTTCCCCGGCTATTTCTTGATCGTCGCGGATTTCATCAAATATGCCAAGGCCCAGCAGATTCCGGTCGGACCCGGGCGCGGATCAGGAGCTGGTTCGCTGGTAGCCTATGCACTCACGATCACCGATCTCGATCCGATCCGTTTCGGGCTCCTGTTCGAGCGCTTTCTCAACCCCGAACGCGTGTCGATGCCGGATTTCGATATCGATTTCTGTCAGGAACGGCGCGATGAGGTGATCGCCTATGTCCGGCGTCGATACGGCGACGACAAGGTTGCGCAAATCATCACCTTCGGATCGTTTCTGGCGCGCGGTGTCATGCGCAATGTCGGCCGCGTCCTCGAAATGCCGCTCGGCCAGGTCGATAAGCTGGCCAAGATGGTGCCGCAAAATCCGGCTGCTCCCGTAAGCCTTAAGCAGGCGATCGAGCTGGAGCCGCGGCTGAGGGAAGCAGCCGAGACAGAGCCACGCGTCGCCAAAATGCTGCAGATCGCGCAAACGCTGGAAGGGCTTTACTCCAACGCCTCGACGCATGCGGCGGGCATTGTCATCGGCGACCGGCCGCTGGAAGAGCTAGTGCCGCTCTATCGCGATCCGAAATCGGATATGCCAGCAACCCAATTCAATATGAAATGGGTGGAGCAGGCGGGCCTGGTAAAGTTCGACTTTCTTGGCCTCAAGACGCTGACCGTCCTGTCCTACTGTCTCAAACTTCTAAAAAAGCGCGGTGTCGCGATTGATCTATTAACAATCCCTTTGGACGATAAGAAAACCTTCGCCATGCTGGAGCGTGGCGAAACCGTCGGCGTGTTCCAGCTGGAAAGCGCGGGCATGCGCAAGGCCGTGACCGATATGCGGGCCGACCGTTTCGAGGACCTCATCGCGCTGGTGGCGCTTTACCGGCCCGGCCCGATGGCCAATATTCCGGTCTATTGCGCTCGGAAGAATGGCGAAGAGCCTATCGAATACGCGCTTCCCGAACTTGAGCCCATCCTGCGTGAGACGTTCGGAGTGATCACGTATCAGGAACAGGTCCAGCAGATCGCCCGCGATCTTGCCGGCTACAGCCTTGCCCAGGCCGATCTCTTGCGGCGTGCCATGGGCAAGAAGATCAAGGCCGAGATGGATGCGCAGCGCGAACGCTTCGTGTCTGGCGCGATCGAAAGAAAGATCGCCAAGCCGACTGCCGATGCTATTTTTGATGCCTGTGCGAAATTTGCCGAATACGGGTTCAATAAGTCTCATTCGGCTCCCTACGCCTTGCTTTCCTATCAGACGGCCTGGCTCAAGGCGAATTATCCGGTCGAATTTCTCGCCGCTTCCATGACGCTCGACAAATCGAATACCGACAAGCTGGCCGAATTCTGCAACGAGGCGCGGCGGTTGGGGATTAAAGTCCTGCCGCCTTCGGTGCAAACGTCGGGCGCCGATTTCGAGCCCGCCCAGATCGATGGCCGACCCGCCATCAGATATGCGCTTTCGGCGATCAAGGGTGTTGGCGAGGCGCAAGCGCTGGCGGTTGCAAGAATCAATGGCGTCGGGACGCAAGATCAAAACGGCCGCGGCTTTTGCGATCTGAACGATTTCGCGATGAAACTCGACTCGCGCGATGTCAACAAGCGGATGTTGGAAAGTCTCGCCTCGGCTGGCGCCTTTGACGAGCTCGAGCCCGACCGGGCGCGGGTTGTTGCTGGCGCCGAAGCGATCCTTGCCTCGGCCCATCGGCGCCAGGAGGAGCGACTGGCCGGACAAAGCGTGTTGTTCGGCGGCGAAATCCGCGAAACCATCGTCTTGCCGAAAGTGGAGTCCTGGTCGCTTGCCGAACGGCTGCGGCGCGAGTTCGATGCGGTCGGATTTTTTCTATCCGGCCATCCGCTCGATGCCTATGCGGCAATTCTCGCGCGATTGCGGGTACAGCGCTGGGTGGATTTCGCGCACGCCGTCAAGCAGGGGGCCTCCGCCGGCCGGCTCGCCGCAACTGTGCTTGATCGATACGAGCGCCGAACCAAATCGGGCTCGAAAATGGGCATCGTTCAGCTCTCGGATCCCTCTGGCCAATATGAAGCGATCCTTTTTCAGGAAGGCCTCAACCAATACCGCGATCTTCTGGAAAAAGGCGCCGGCGTCCTCGTTGGCTTGCAAGGCAATGTCGAAGGTGAGGACGTGCGGGCGCGCATTGTTTCCGTCGAACCTTTGGATCAAGCGGCCAGCCGGATCGGCAAAGGGCTGCGGGTTTTTCTACGCGACGAAAATCCGCTGAGCCAGATCGCCCGGAAGTTGACGTCGCAAGGCGAGGGCGAAGTGTCGCTTATTCTCCTGACCCCCAGCGGCGAAGTCGAAGTGAAACTTCCCGGCAAGTTTTCGGTTTCACCGCAAGTCGCGGGCGCCCTCAAAGCCATACCGGGAATCGTCGCGGTCGAGCATGTTTAAGATTGTGGGAGGCAAACAATGCCGATGAAACTCTATTGGGCGCCGCATACACGATCGCTCCGCGCTCTTTGGGTTCTCGAAGAAGCCGGCCTGCCTTATGACCGCGAGTTCGTGGACCTGTCGGCTGGCGTGCAACGGACGCCGGCTTTTCTCAAGATCAACCCAATGGGGAAAGTGCCGGCCTTGACCGATGGGGCGGCCACGGTCGCCGAATCTGGCGCGATCTGCGCCTATGTGGCGGACACGGTCCCACAGGCGAACCTCGCTCCTCCGGTCGGCGATCCCGCGCGTGGCCGCTATCTGCAATGGCTGTTCTTTGCAGTCGGCAACATCGAGGCGGCCTACATGCAGAAATTCACCGGTTATTCGGTGTCGACTCAATCAGCCGGCTTTGGCAGTTTCGAACGGGTGATTGATGTTCTGGAGGCCGCGGTCAGCGCTGGTCCGTGGCTCCTCGGCGATCGGTTTTCGGCCGCGGATGTGATGGTCGGCAGCGATCTTTATTTTGGGCTTCAACGCTTCAAGATCGTGCCGTCGCGCGCACCGCTCGAAGCCTATGTGGCTCGCTGCCTCGCGCGTCCGGCGATGGAACGCGCCATGGCAATCGATGCGGCCGGAGCTTGAGCCGGTCAAAATCGAGCAGATCGACTCAGGGACGATCAAAATCCTGTCGCCAATCGGGACGCGCCCCGGCCCGGACGGCGATCGCGGGCAAGGCGTCTTCAGCGGATTGTCTGATCTTAGCCGCTACCGCAGGCTGGCTTTTATAAAAATCGTCGCGAATGGCGATCACGGCGGGGGTTGAAATGGATTTGAGGGCGCTGAACCAGCCGGCTTCGATTGTCGCCGTGGCATAGAGGCTGCGGCCGTTGAATTGCAGCCCCAACAGCTTGCCGCTCGGACGAACGTCGATGAATTTGAACACCCTCTGCTTGGTCCTCGGATCGACGGTTTCCCGTACCTCCTGCAGAAGCGGCGACTGGGGGCCGTCCATGACAAAGAAGGCGTCGAGCTGACGATCGCGTAATTTATTGAGCGCGGTCGCCGAGCCGTCCGGCTGGATGTCGATGATCTGCTTCCATTCCGGTGCGTTGGCGAGGATGTTGCGGAGCGTCAGCTCGCCGCCCGACCCCGAGCCTCCGGCGGCAACGCGCAGAACAGTGCCGGGCTTCAGATTATTGATCATGTCGCCCAGCTTGTCTTCCCGCACGTCGGCGCGGACGACCATGAATCCTTCATAAGGGTAGAGCGGCGGCCCGAGCGTGACGATCTTTCCGGTGCAGTCCGGCTTCCCCACCCGCGCAGCCAGAACATCCGCCTGCACGACAGCCACTGCGATGTCGCCGTCGCATAAACCGTTCAGAGATTCGACGCTGCCCTTGGACTCGAGCGGCTTCAGTCGAATGTCCTGCGACACAGTCTTCGAGTTGATTTCCGGAACCACGATGGCGCAGTTTTCCTTGTCCAGCTTGCCGCAGGCGACCTCGACCTCGATCGTCTCGACCTTCTCCTTGGCGGCGCGCCGCTCGGACAGCGACTCGGCGCATGTCCCGGTCGTCGCCAGAAGAAGCGCCAAAAGGGGGGCGGCGGAGCGAAGGTCGAGGGCCATTTGGAACTCCCAAAGAGGTTTGCAATGCCAAAGCGAAGGCGTCCGCTGCGGCCCGCTGCGGCGCATGTATCGACATTTCCATGACAGGACGACGAATGGAAAAACCATGTCATCGTCGCCTTGCTTCGCGCTCTCGTGCGCGGCCAATGGCTATGTGGGGTGTTGCCTCGCGAACCCGCAACGGAACGCGCCCTGGGCATCGATGCGGCAGGAGCCTGAGACGTCGATATCTTATTGGATTGCCATGTAGGAAATTATGTCGCGCCTTATACTGGGCTCCAGCCCCTCACCCTAAAACCTGGGGATATCCGGGAACGCCAGCTTTCCGCCATGCACATGCATCCGCCCCAACTCCGCGCAGCGATGCAGGAGCGGAAATACCTTGCCGGGGTTCAGCAGTTGCTTTGCGTCAAAAGCGCATTTGATCCTGATCTGCTGGGCAAGATCGATGTCGTTGAACATCGCGGGCATCAAATCGCGCTTCTCCACGCCGACGCCATGTTCGCCCGTCAGCACGCCGCCATGCGCGACGCAGAGGCGCAAAATATCCGCACCGAACTCTTCCGCGCGTAAAAGCTCACCCGGCTTATTCGCATCATAGAGAATGAGCGGATGCAAATTGCCGTCGCCGGCATGGAAAACATTGACGACGCGCAGCCCATGATGCTCCGATAATGTGCGCATTCCGGCGAGAACATTCGGCAGTTCCTTGCGGGGGATCGTCCCGTCCATGCAGAAATAATCGGGCGACAGCCGTCCGACCGCCGGGAAGGCCGCCTTGCGTCCCGCCCAAAAGGTGAGACGCTCGGCATCGGAGTTCGAAATCCGGCACTGGGTGGAGCCTCGCGCGTGCGCGATTTTCTCGACAAGGCCGACGAGGTGGTCGACCTCCACCGGCGGCCCGTCCAGCTCGACGATCAGCAAGGCTTCCGCATCGCGCGGATAGCCGGCATGCACAAAATCTTCCGCCGCCGCGATGGCCGGCCGGTCCATCATCTCCATGCCGCCGGGAATGATCCCCGCGGCGATAATGTCGGCCACACAAGCGCCCGCCGATTCGCTCGATGCGAAGGCGATCAGCAGCGCGCGGGCTGATTCCGGTGCGCGGAGGATACGCACTGTCACCTCGGTGACGACGCCCAGCATCCCTTCCGAACCGATGACAAGGGCCAGGAGATCGTAGCCGGCCTCGCCAAGATGGCAGCCACCGAGCCGGATGATCTCGCCGGTCATCAAAACCATCTCGACGCCCAGCACATTATTGGTGGTGAGGCCATATTTCAGACAATGCACGCCGCCGGAGTTTTCGGCCACGTTGCCGCCGATCGAACAGGCAATTTGCGATGATGGGTCCGGCGCGTAGTAAAAGCCTCGGTGCTCGACCGCGCGGGTGATCGCGAGATTGGTCACGCCGGGCTCGACCGTCGCGCAGCGATTGTCGAAATCGATGTCCTTCACCCTGTTGAATTTCATCATTGAAAGCAAAATGCCGTCTTCGAGCGGCAAGGCTCCCCCCGACAAGGAGGTTCCGGCGCCGCGGGGAACGACCTTCACGTTATTTTCGTGGCAATAGGCGAGCACGGCGCTGACCTGCTCGACGGTCTCCGGCAGGACGACGACCAAGGGAAGGGTCCGGTAGGCGGTGAGGCCATCGCTCTCGTAGACGCGCCGGCCGGCCTCCGGCTCGATGACGCCCTCGCCGGGCACGATCTTTCGCAACGCCGCGATGATCTTGGCCCGCCGGGCGACAATGGTTTCATCGACGTCGATCGGCTTCATTTCGGCTCAACCTCGTGACCGGGCGCCCGCGGGCCGCCCGGCAAATGCCGGAAACCCGACTTGAGGCTCAAATATACCTCCGCAGGCCTATATAAAGGAGTCTTCCGCACGACCTTGCCTTCCCGCGCCCGCCGCCCTATAAGCCCACCCATTCCACACGCGGATCGCGCGGCCCTGATTGAAGGGTCGCTCCCGGTGGCTCCCTCCCTTGGGAAATCCCGAGAGGAGGGGGTCCATAACGATCCGCGGCGGCTCCTAACCGGAGAATGTACCACCATGGCTTTACCTGAATTCACTATGCGCGGCTTGCTCGAGTCTGGGAGCTCATTTCGGCCACCAGTCGCACCGCTGGAACCCGAAAATGGCTCCGTTTATTTTCGGCACCCGCAACAATATCCATATCATCGACCTCGCTCAGACGGTGCCTTTGCTGCATCAGGCCCTGAAGACGATATCCGATACCGTCGCGAGAGGCGGCCGGGTTTTGTTGGTCGGTACCAAGCGGCAAGCTCAGGACGCAATCGCCGATGCGGCGAAACGTTCGGCGCAATATTATATCAATTCCCGCTGGCTCGGCGGCATGTTGACGAACTGGAAGACGATTTCAGCGTCGATTCAACGTCTTCGCAAGGTGGACGAACTGCTGAATGGCGGCGCGGTCGGACTGACCAAGAAAGAGCGCCTCATGATGTCGCGGGAACGCGACAAGCTCGAAAAGGCGCTCGGCGGCATCAAGGACATGGGTGGCGTCCCTGATCTAATCTTCGTGATCGACACCAACAAAGAGCAATTGGCGATCAAGGAAGCGGTGCGGCTGAAGTATTCCGGTCGTCGCGATCCTCGACACCAATTGTGATCCGGACGGCATCACCTATCCGATTCCCGGCAACGACGATGCGGGACGCGCCATTGTGTCTCTATTGCGATCTTATCGCCCGCGCGGCGATCGATGGAATTTCGCGCGCTCAGGGTTCGACCGGTGTCGACCTCGGCGAAATGGAAAGCCCCCGCCGAGGAAGTTTT
This sequence comes from uncultured Alphaproteobacteria bacterium, assembly GCA_963785995.1. Lineage (GTDB taxonomy): Bacteria > Pseudomonadota > Alphaproteobacteria > Rhizobiales > Beijerinckiaceae > Methylocapsa. The sequence goes on along the minus strand of CAWAXL010000030.1, from coordinate 48,674 downwards.
GCCGCAGAGCGGGACGGTCTTGGGCGATGTTTCCGAGACGCCTGGTGAAGTTTTCGAGCTTCTCACGGCACCGCGCGGTGCACCGGACGATCTCGCCAAATTGCCGGGGATCGGGCCTCAAATCGTCAAGAAACTCAACGATGCCGGCATCTATCATTATTGGCAGATCGCCGCCATGACGCCGGAAGATTGCCACCAAGGTCGATCACGACCTCAAACTGGGTGGCCGTATCGAACGCGACGGCTGGATCGATCTGGCGCGCGCTTTCGTTGCCGCTTGAGTTGCGCCCCGCATAGGCTGCGGGAAACTGCAATGATGATGTCGTAATTCGCAGGCTCATGGGAACGCGTCGGCGGTCGATGTTTCCACCACGAGCCTGCCGGAAACCATGAAGGAACACCATATGGCAAACGTCACCGCGGCGATGGTGAAGGATCTTCGCGAGAAGACCGGCGCCGGCATGATGGATTGCAAGAACGCCCTCGGTGAAACCGAGGGAGACATCGAGGCGGCCATCGATTGGCTGCGCAAGAAAGGTCTATCCAAGGCCGCCAAGAAATCCGGCCGGATCGCCGCCGAAGGCCTCGTCGCGATCGCGTGTCCGCGGAACGATGGCGTTGTCGTCGAAGTCAATTCCGAAACCGATTTCGTCGCCCGGAACGAGGATTTTCAAACGCTTGCGAGGAATATCGCGCGGCGTTGCAATGAAACCGGCATGACCGATGTCGAAGCTTTGAAGGCTGCCGCCTATCCGGGCGGCGGGACGGTCGCCGAAGCAATCGCCAATGCTATTGCCACGATCGGCGAGAACATGACGCTTGCGGCGTGCCGCCGCCGTGCATGTGACGAAGGGTTTCATTGGTCAATATGTCCATAACGCGGTCGCAGACGGCCTCGGCAAGATCGGCGTGCTTGTTGCCCTGGAATCGAACGGTGACGCTGCGGCTTTGGCGCCGCTCGCCCGTTTGATCGCCCTGCATGTCGCGGCGGCCAATCCGCTGGCCCTTGAGCCCTCCGCTCTGGATCCGGCGATCGTCGCGCGGGAAAAAGCCGTGCTTGCGGACAAGAACGCCGGCAAGCCTGCGCATGTGCTGGAAAAGATCGTCGAGTCGGGACTGAAAACCTATTACAAGGAGGTTTGCCTTCTCGACCAGCCTTCGATCCATGCCGAACACGGCAGATAAGACAATCGGTCAGGTGGTCAAAGAGGCGGAAGGTACGGCAGGGGCGCCCGTCAGCCTGAAAGCTTTCGTGCGCTATGCGCTCGGCGAAGGCATTGAAAAGCAGGAAACTGATTTCGCGGCTGAAGTCGCGGCGGCAGGGGGCCAAGTCTAAGACATCTTCCGGAAGGACAGGGAAGCAGGATCTGCCGACGTGCTTTAGAGCCGGTTTGGCCCCTCGATCTAAGCAATGCCCGTTTTCCTATCGGCTTGCCTAACGTTTAAATTTGACTTCTCGAGAATTTCGCAGGAGTTTCGCAATTGTCTGCGTGCATGGGTTCATGCGCCGAAAATCGAAGTATTCGGGAGAAAATCCCAAGGAGAATACCAAATGCTGGTTCGTGGATCTTGGTCGCTTGTCGGATTCTCCGCATCGTCAATTTTGTTTGCTCTCGCGTTTACGGGGCAAAGTTCAGCGCAGGATGCACGCCAGATCTGCAGCGAAAAATATCAGGCCGCCAAAGCGGCGGGCGTCATTGAACGGCGAGGCGTGGCCCCAATTCTACAGCCGCTGCACAATCGAGATTAAGGCGGGTGCCGTTGCCACCGAGGCGGCCGCGCCGACCCTCGACATTCGCCAAATCTGCAGCGAGAAATACCAGGCTGCCAAAGCAGCAGGGGCCTTGGAAGGCGCGACCTGGCCGCAATTCTACAGCCGTTGCACGAGTGAAACCAAAGCCAATCCGCCGGCTGCCGAACCTGCTTCTCCGGCACCTGAGGCGGTGGCTGTCGCCCCGCCCGTTGTCGCGGCACCCGAACCGCCTGTAGGGAGCCGGCTCCCGCGCCCGTCGTTGCTGCACCTGAGCCGCCGGCCGCCGAGCCGCCCGCCGCTCCTGTTGTCGCCGCGCCCCCGCCCCGGTTCACACGCCCGCGCCGACGGTGGTCGCGACACCCGCACCGGCGCCCGCGCCCGCCGTCAATCCGCTCAAGCCGGCCCCGTCGGCGAAGCCTGTTGCGCCGGCCGCGCCTGTGGCCCCGACGACGGCAGCGCCGTGTTTCCGACTGCGATTTCGCCTGACTTTGCGAGCGAAAAGCCCGCCAAGGCGCGCCTCAAGACCTGTTCCAAACAATTTCAGGCGAACAAAGCAACCAATGCCAATGGCGGCCTAAAATGGATCCAAAAAGGCGGCGGCTATTGGAGCGAATGCAATAAGCGGCTGAAGGGTTGACGCGAAAGCGCCAATTTCTGCCCCCGCGTCTTGCGGACGCGTCGTCTAGATCACGATGATTTTGGATTGACTCAATCCGAAATCATGAACGTGATCGATTTCAAAAGTTTAGAGCGGGATGCCGGCGGAAAACCGGTCTCCACTTTTCCTCATCCCGCTCTAGCCAAGCTAGGCGTAAGCGGCCCCCGCCGTCCCTAATGCTCCGAGCCCTAGGGACGCGTACCACGGCCAGCGCTGTCCTCGGATGATGGTCGCAATCGTCGAAATGGCTATGGCAACATGAAGTAGCGTCACCGCAATCGTGAGAACGTGGTGGTGCGCTTCGTGACGTTCACTGTCCCGCTGCTTTGCTTTTTGAAGCTGTCGGCTGAGGGGCCGCCATTTGCCACGGCAATGGCATACAAGTTCTTCTTGATGCTTTTCGCCTGATAAAAATTCCAAGTGTCGGTCGCCTTATTTTCAAAAAGCACGGCGGCGTTCTTGGCGCCTATGGCCGCTGCTGTTTCGAGCGTCTCAAGACTGCCGACGGTCGCGGCAACGACGGCAAGGATCGCTATCGTGATCGAGACTTGCGTGAGAAACGGATCGCCCAAGAAGGCGGCATGCTGTGCATGTTCGGCGTGCTCAAAATGCTCGACCGGAGATTCGGGCATGGAGGTTTGTTCACTCGAGGATGGATATTGTTGGCCTGCTGGAGCGCCGAACCCGCGGGGAAGCTCGGCTTCACAGGAGCCTGGAGCCTTCTCATCGCTGATTCGCGTCGCAAGCGTCCATTTGGCGCTCATAAATGCAGCGGCTTTTAATGGACAGGGAGAATCGAGCGACCTATAAACTGCCCCGTCACGGGCACCGACGCGGGAATTTCCCTCGGATATAGGACTTTGAACACATCATGCAGGATACCAGCGTACAAGACCGCACTATTGCGGACGTCCACTCTCAATCGGCGCTTCATCGGCGGACCATGGTCGACTGCCAGATCCGCACTTTTGACGTCACCGATCAACTGCTTTTGGCGCGTTTGCTGGAGGTTCCCCGCGAGGATTTCCTGCCGGCGGAACTGGCCTCGCTTGCCTATTCCGACCTCGCCCTTCAACTGAAGACCAGCAATCCCGGCGAAAAGCCACGGACCTTGTTGCCTCCGCTCGTCCTGGCTCGGCTGATCCAGGGAGCCACCTTGGCCGCGACCGATCGTGTCCTCGATGTCGCATCGGGAACCGGCTATTCGGCGGCCATTCTCGCCGGACTCGGGGGAAGCGTAGTCGCGCTCGAATCCGACCCTTCGTTGTTTGGTCATTTGAAGTCCAATTTAGAGTCGTTCGGACTTTCGGAGGTGAAGACCGTGTTGGGGCCGCTTGCGGATGGCGTGGCCTCCGAAGGGCCCTTCGATGTCATTTTCGTCAATGGTGCGGTGGAGACCAATCTTGCGACTTTATTTGCGCAATTGAAGGAGGGGGGGCGTCTGCTGGCCCTGACTTGCCTCCCAGGTGATTCGGGTGGGCGCGCTGGCAAAGCAGTCCGCTATGAAAAGATCGACGGCCAGACCGGATTTCGCGTTTTGTTCGATGCGTCCGCACCGGTCCTCGAGACCTTCCGGAAGGCTGAGGAATTCACATTTTCTCCCCAATGAGTTCTCTTCGATTTGATCGGCGTGCGTCGCTTTCCTCCTGCAATTGTCTGAGGATCGGGGCTGAGTGTCACATTTTTGCGACGAAGTTGGGAATTCTAGGAAGCGTGCCGCGAACATAGGCTGCCCGCCTTAGTATGCGGATAAAGCTTACGTAAACACAGGCCGTTCGTTTCGATTCTAGCTCGCGGCATTGATAGCTGGCGCCATAGTTGGTCGCTTTGGCCCGCGCCGGTTAGTTTCGAATTAGAGATTGGTTTTCTGGAATGCGCGGCGCCATTTTAACTCGTATCCATTTAGGTTTGCGGTCCGCTTTGGCGGGCGTTGCCGGCGCCTTGATCGTGATCGTGTTGCCGCCGAGTGTCACGACCGGCACCGCAGAAACCATGTCAAGCGCGTTGACACGAGCCTATGGCGGAAACCCGGATCTCAACCAGCAGCGGGCGGGCGTACGTGCAACCGACGAAGACCTACCGCGCGCGAGTTCAGGATGGCGGCCACAAGCCTACGCGAACGCGCAATTCGGATATAATTATTTCGACGTCACAACCAATGGTGCGACATCCACCGGTCTGAACAACACGCTGGAACAGGGCCGCATTCGGCAAAGGGCCGGAACCGACCCCGGCGGGTTCGGGCTCACCGTCACCCAAAATCTCTTCAACGGCAACCGCACGCTGAACGGCGTGCGTCAGGCAGAATCGAATATTTTCGGCGCGCGCGAGATCCTTGCGCAACACGGAGCAGAGCGTGCTGCTGAATGGCGCCACCGCCTATATGAACGTGCTGCGCGATACGGCGATCCTCGATCTGCGCAAGAACAATATCATTGTTCTCGAAGAGCAGCTGCGTCAGACCCGCGATCGCTTCATCGTCGGCGAGGTGACCCGGACCGACGTCGCCCAGGCCGAGTCGAGCCTTGCGTACGGCGCGCTCCGATTACTTTACCGCGCAAGCCAATCTGCAAACCAGTATCGCCAATTACCGCCAGGTGATCGGCGTCGAGCCGACCCGGCTCGAACCGGCGCGCACGATTGAGAGTCTGCTGCCGCGCTCGCTCTCGGCAGCGCGGTAGAGCTTGCGCTTGCCGAGCATCCGGGCGATACAAGCGGCGCTGCATGCAGGTCGGACGCGGCCGCCTTGCAGGTCAAGCTGGTCGAAGGCGAACTCTATCCGACGCTCAATCGTGTCGGCAATGTTCAGCAAAATTATAACCTATACCGGCGATTCCGGGAGAACGTTTCTTCAATGGATCGATCGCTGGCTCAGGTTTCGGTGCCGATCTATGAAGGAGGGCGAGGTCTATGCGCGCGTGCGCCAAGCCAAGGAAACCCTCGGTCAAGCCCGGCTGCAGGCCGATCTGCAGCGCGATTTGGTGCGCGCGGCCGTGGTTTCCGCCTGGGGCCAGCTCGATAGCGCGCGTGCGGTCATCCAATCGTCCAAAGGCGGCGGTCAAGTCGGCCGAGATCGCGCTCGACGGCATCCGGCAGGAGGCCGAAGTCGGTCAGCGCACCACTTTCGATATTCTGTTTGCGCAGCAGGTCTTGCTGAACACCAGGGTCAGTCTTGTCGTCGCGCAGCGCGACCGCGTCGTCGCGTCCTACTGTGGTCATGGCGCGCCATCGGCCGGCTTTCCGCCGCCAACCTCAACCTGAACGTTGCGCAGTATGATCCGACCATCCATTTCGATCAGGTCAAGGACAAATGGATCGGCCTGCGCACCCCGGACGGACGCTAGCTCGGCGAGCGAAAGTTTCGCACAAGCCGTCTTCGCCATCATGGGCGTTCTAGGCGCGATTGACCTTCGCCGCGCCGAAAACCTTGACCTCCGACATCAAAGTCTGTGAAACGCCGATACTTCATCTTGCCATTGAAGTTAAGCAAGGTTTAGGTTGGTTGAACCTGTTCGCTGCACAATCCTGCGTCGTCGGCTCTTTTTGGATCGGTCATGGCGCGTCTTTCGGATCATATGAGAAACGCCGAGGCGCTGGCTTTTTTTAAGTTGAGCGATTGTAAAGAGATCCTCCGGCCTTCGATACAAAGATTACACTGCATTTGATCGACGTGCGGTCCAGTCTAAAGTGACAAGTTTCGCGTATAAAGCGTTTTAACTTCATTGAATCGACGGATCGGCGCGAGTTACTTGTTGGCTAGACTAGCCTCTGTTGCTGCGCATCTACCTGATTTGAAAGCGAAGAGCCCATGAACGCAGCCTTAATCCCCTGTTGAAAGACGGTCCTTTGCCGCAGCCAGGGCGCACGAACCTTCGATGGAAGAAATCCTGGCCTCGATCCGCCGGATCATTGCCGAGGATCATTCCGACGGTTTTGCCGGTGCCTACCCGCAAAGGCGGGGAGCGTCACGGCCGAGCCGCTTGGGCTCGACCAGACCGAGGGGCTCGCAAGCTCCGACCCAGAACAGCCGCTTCTCTCGACAGCCACCGAAAGTTCCGTCGTCACGGCGTTCAACACTCTTCTCGCCAGTCGGCCGTTCAGCAGAGCGATGTGGTCATTGGTCTGACCCGCGAGATGCTGCGTCCCATGCTCAAAACGTGGCTCGACGACAATCTGCCGGTCATTGTCGAGCGTCTTGTCAGCGCCGAGATCGAGCGGGTCGCGCGCGGCGAGACTAAGGAAAGCTCCCCCGCACGGCTCACAGCAATATTTGGCGCGGGGTCCACCCGTCTGCGAGAGCGCTCTTGCTTTTTGCTCGCTTGTTTGCCATCGCTCACGGATGATGCGGCTGGCCTGCACGCCGAGCTCGCATGAGCGCGCAGGCGACACGCGGAATGATCCCATGATGGAAAAGACTTTCGATCCCCACGGCGGTCGAAGGCCGTATTGCGGCGGCATGGGAAGAGGCGGGCGCTTTCCAGGCCGGACCGTCCCGAGCGGGCAGGGGCGGCGCCCTTCACGATCGTCATTCCGCCGCCGAATGTTACCGGCTCCCTGCATATGGGCCACGCGCTCAACACGACCTTGCAGGACATTCTCTGCCGGTTCGAGCGGATGCGCGGCAAGGACGTGCTGTGGCAGCCGGGCACCGATCATGCCGGCATCGCGACGCAAATGGTGGTCGAGCGGCAATTGATGGAGCGTCAGCAGCCCGGCCGGCTCGCCTTGGGCCGCGAAAAGTTTTTGAAGCGCGTCTGGGAATGGAAGGCCCAATCGGGCGGCGCGATCATCGATCAATTGAAACGGCTCGGCGCCTCCTGCGACTGGCCGCGCGAGCGCTTTACCATGGACGAGGGGCTCTCCCGCGCGGTCGTCAAAGGTTTTCGTCGAGCTCTATAAGGAAGGCCTGATCTACAAGGACAAGCGCCTCGTCAATTGGGACCCGAAGCTTCAGACCGCGATCTCCGACCTCGAAGTCGTGCAGGTCGAGACCAAGGGTCATCTCTGGCATTTCAAATATCCGGTCGTCGATGACGACGGCGCGCGAGACCGGCGAATTTATCGTGGTCGCGACGACGCGGCCGGAAACCATGCTCGGCGATACGGCGGTCGCGGTGCATCCGGACGATGAGCGCTATCTGCATCTCCACGGCAAGACGCGTGCGGCTGCCGCTGGTCGGTCGGCTGATTCCGATCGTCGCCGATGAATATTCGGATCCCGAAAAGGGCACCGGCGCGGTGAAGATCACCCCCGCGCATGATTTTAATGATTTCGAGGTGGGCAAAAGGCATGGGCTGCCGCTCATCAATGTGCTCGATTCGGAAGCTGCCATTACGCTGCGAGGCAATGTCGATTTTCTCGACGGTTTGCCAGGAACTCCGATCGCTTATAAGGAGACGATTGCCGCGCTCGATACGAAACCGCGCGAGATAGCGCGTAAGATCGTGGTCGATATGATGGAGGCCCACGGACTTCTCGACAAGGTCGAGGCCACATCAGCACATGGTTCCGCATGGCGATCGTTCGGGCGTCGTGCTCGAGCCGCGACTCACCGATCAATGGTATGTCAATGCGAAGGTCTTGGCGGAGCCAGCGCTTGCTGCCGTGCGCGAAGGCAAGACCAAGTTCGTCCCGGAGAATTGGGAAAAGACCTATTTTCAATGGCTGGATAACATCCAGCCCTGGTGCATCTCGCGCCAACTCTGGTGGGGCCATCAAATCCCGGTCTGGTATGGACCGAAATTAGCCAGAACGATCTCTACCGACTTGTACGTTCGAAGAGACAGAACGAGGCTGCCATTTTGACTGCCATGAGCCGGTACGTTTCAAATGGAAGCCATGACTCAGGAAACTGCTGATGACATGCATTCCTCAGGTAGCCTGTCGAGGCTGCTTCAGGCGCGATCCCGACGTCCTCGACACCTGGTTTTCCTCCGCGCTCTGGCCCTTCTCCACCCTCGGCTGGCCGGACGAGACGGAAGACCTGAAACGCCGCTATCCGACGAGCGTGCTCGTCACCGGCTTCGACATCATCTTCTTCTGGGTCGCTCGGATGATGATGATGGGGCTGCATTTCATGCACGAAGTCCCGTTTCGCGACGTCTATATCCACGCCCTCGTCCGCGACGAGAAGGGCGCGAAGATGTCGAAATCGAAGGGCAATGTCGTCGATCCCTTAAACCTCATCGAAACCTATGGCGCGGATGCCCTGCGCTTCACTCTCGCTGCCATGGCGGCGCAGGGCCGCGACATCAAACTCTCGACGCAACGGATCGAAGGCTATCGGAATTTCGGAACAAAACTCTGGAACGCGGCGCGTTTCGCCGAAATGAACGGCTGCGTGCGACAAGCCGCGTTCGATCCGCGGCAAGTCCAAATCACGCTCAACAGCTGGATCATCGGCGAGACCGCGAAGGCCGTCGCCGAGGTGACCGCGGCGATCGAAGCCTATCGTTTCAACGACGCCGCCAACGCCGCCTATCGCTTCGTCTGGAACATTTTTTGCGACTGGTATCTCGAACTCGCCAAGCCGCTGCTGCAAGGCGCCGATGGCCCGCCGAAGGAAGAGACCCGCGCCACGACCGCCTTCGTACTCGAAGAAATCATCAAGCTCCTGCATCCGTTCATGCCATTCATGACCGAGGAGCTTTGGGCGATCAACGGCGCACGAAGCGAACTGCCCCGCACGAGTCTTCTGGCGCTTGCCGAATGGCCCCGGCTGGAGGGCTACGAAAATCCGGCGGCGGAAGCCGAGATCGGCTTTATCGTCGAACTTGTTTCGGAAATCCGTTCGGTGCGCGCGGAAATGAATGTGCCCGCCGCCGCGCAAATCCCTCTGGTGCTCGTCAACGCCGCTGCCAGAGCGGCAAGATCCTGCGCGGAAACTTGGGACGAAACCCTCAAGCGTCTTGCCCGGCTGTCGGAGATTTCCTTCGCGGCTGAGGCGCCGGAAAAATCCGTGCAGATGATCGTGCGCAAAACCCTCGCCGCCTTGCCGCTTCAAGGCATCGTGGATTTGGACGGCGGAAAAGGCAAGGCTTGCCAAGGAAATCGCCAAATTGACAGGTGAGGCGGGCAAGATCGAAGCAAAGCTCAACAATGCCGATTTCGTCGCCCGCGCGCCGGAAGAAGTCGTCGAGGAAAACCGCGAACAGGCTGGCGGAAGCGCTCTCCACGAGCGGAAAAGCTTGAGAGCGCGCGCTGGACACGACTGAGCGGCGCTTAAACCAGCTCCATCAACCGGCGATGGCGTCGAAGACGAGCTTCGCTGTTCAGCGCAATGATCGCGATGGCGATCACGGCGGCGACCGCGGTCGTCAGCCAGGGCGCCATCGAGGCTGCCCATCCGCTTGCGCGAGGCGGTAAACCAGACCAGCGGGACGACCGCGAAGGGCAAAGTGAGGCTCAGCACCACTTGGCTCAGAACCAGCAATCCGTTGGTCGCACTCGCGCCCCCGATAAGGATGGCGGCAACCGCCGGGACGATGGCGATGAGCCGGGTCAAAAGCCGCCGTGCCACCGGATTCAGTCTGATATTGACGAAACCCTCCATGACGATCTGACCGGCAAGCGTCGCCGTCAGAGTCGAGTTCAAGCCGCAGGCGATCAGGGCAATCGCGAAGAGCTTGGCGGCGAGCGCGCTTCCCAGCAAGGGCGCGATCAAACGATAGGCGTCCGGCAGCACGGCCACCTCCGGATGGCCATGGGCGTGGAACGCCGCGGCCGCGAGAATCAAGATCGAACCATTGATCAGAAGCGCGAAGAGACAGCGCGATCGTCGAATTGAGAATGGCGAACCGGATTGCGGACGCCCTTTCGGAGATGGCTCGGGCCGACCGCTCGCGTCAGGACGATGCCCGAGTGCAGATAGAGATTATGCGGCATGACCGTCGCGCCTAAAATCCCAAGCGCGATGTATAGCATCGCCGGGTTGGTGAAGAGTTCGCGGCTGGGCAGAAGGCCCTTGGCCACTTCCGCCATGTCGGGGCGCGCAAGGAAAAGTTCGATCGCGAAGCAGGATGCGATCAGGATCAAAAGCGAAACGACAAAGGCTTCGAGTTTGCGGAACCCGAACCGCATGAAGGCGAGGATGAGCAAGGCATCGAGCGTCGTCAAAACAACCCCTGCGCCCAACGGTAAGCCGGTCAGCAGTTCGAGGCCGATCGCAGTGCCGATGACCTCGGCGAGGTCGGTTGCAACGATCGCCGTCTCCACGACCAGCCAGACCCCGATGCTAACCAGCCGAGGAAAAGCATCGCGGCAGTTCTGCGCAAGATCGCGCCCCGTCGCAAAGGCGAGGCGCGCCGACAGGGCCTGAAGGACGATGGCCATGAGGCTCGACAGAACGGCAACATAAAGCAACGCGGTACCGAAGCTGGAGCCACCAGCCAGCGCCGTCGCCCAATTGCCGGGATCCATATATCCGGTGGCGACGAGATAGCCGGGCCCCGCAAAACCCAGAAAACGACGAAAGGGCGATCCGCCTTTGGGCACGCGCACGCTGCCATGCGCTGCCCCCAGTGAGCGCGCGGCCTCCTTTGGGAGCGTGTCGGCGGCGGACGGCGGCATGATGTTCCTTTCGTGCAACGGCCCAATTATCGCTCTGCGTCGGGAAGCGATGAAAATGAGGCATTCCCAATTGCGGCCGGCTACCCCTCCTCACCGCGTCTCTACCCTCAAGGTGTAGCATCGGCTACAAAACTAATCAAAACTAAAAAAGTTGACTCCGATATTTTTTCTTCGACTTTGGAGTGAGGGTACGGAATTGGCCCCGGGGGAGAGGTCCAACGTCAAATGCGCTTAAAAAAAATGGACCTGGCGGCACCGGTCGAGTTGCCGGCGGCAGCAACCCAGGCACAACGTTTTGAAAAGGCCCGCTCCGCTCAAGCGATGGCGGTCCTGGAGGATTACGTCGAGCTGATCGACGATCTCTTGGCGAGCGGCGGCGAGGCCCGCCCGACGGACATCGCACGTCGTCTCGGCGTGACGCATGCCACCGCAATCAAAACCATTTCCCGCCTCAAGCGGGAAGGCCTCGCCACCTCTCGACTCTATAGAGGCGTTTTCCTGACAGAGGAGGGGCACGGGCTTGCCGACCGTGTCCGCGCCCGCCATCGCCTGGTCGTCGAGCTGCTGCGGGCGGTGGGCGTTCCGGAGCAATGTGCCGAGCTCGACGCCGAGGGAATTGAGCACCATGTTTCCGACGTCGCGCTGGCGGCTTTTGCGCGTTTTCTCAAGCGCCCGGCAGGGCAGCCGTGAGCCGCGGAAAGATTGGCACGTGGGAAGCCCGGAAACTTTAATCAATCTTTAATTTAATGAACATTTAATCATACCGCTGCGAAGGCAGCGCTTGCCGACTCAAGTTCTGGCTGCCGCCAATATCCCGGTGCCGCGCAGCCTCAAGGGGGACCGGAAGGCAGTGGTTCCGGTGCGTAAAAAAGGGCGTAGAAAATTTGTGGCTTTGAAGTCACAGAGCACAGCGCGTTTACTTCAACTTGGCGGTTCAAGAAGAAGTTTCTTTTTTGCTCTTGAACAACTTGCTACTGTTGCTTGGAACACCACCCCATCGGCGGGGCTTTGGGTTAGCCGAGTTCTCGCAAACAGGATTGATCGCCAGCTTCCCAGCGCGGCACCCGGGCTACCTCGACTTCCTAAAATTTCGTTCCCATTCATCAATACGGCCATTTCGTCCGGAGCCATTTTTAATGGACTTGCGTGTGTTCGACAAAAGCAAGCTACCCAGCCGCCATGTGACGGAAGGCACATCTCGTGCGCCGCACCGTTCATATTTGTACGCGATGGGGCTGACGCGCGAGCAAATTCACCAGCCCTTGGTCGGCGTGGCGTCTTGTTGGAATGAGGCGGCGCCCTGCAACATCTCATTGATGCGGCAGGCCCAGGCGGTCAAAACGGGGGTTTCCGCGGCGGGGGGTACGCCGCGCGAATTCTGTACGATCACGGTAACTGACGGGATCGCCATGGGGCACGAGGGGATGAAATCATCGCTGGTTTCGCGGGACGTGATTGCCGACTCCGTCGAGCTCACCATGCGCGGACATTGCTATGATGCGCTCGTGGGCCTTGCCGGCTGCGACAAGTCGCTGCCCGGCATGATGATGGCTATGCTTCGTCTTAACGTCCCTTCGATTTTCATCTATGGCGGATCGATCCTGCCTGGCACCTTCAAGGGCCGGCCGGTCACCGTGCAGGACCTTTTCGAGGCGGTCGGGAAATATTCGGTTGGCGAGATGTCGGATGAGGATCTCGACACGCTCGAAACCGTGGCCTGTCCCTCGGCCGGCGCCTGCGGCGCCCAGTTCACCGCCAATACGATGGCAACGGTTTCCGAAGCGATCGGGCTCGCGTTGCCTTATTCCGCCGGCGCGCCCGCGCCCTACGAAATCCGGGACCGCTTCTGCTCGACCGCCGGCGAAATGGTGATGGAGCTGGTGGCCCGGAATCTGCGCCCCCGCGACATCGTCACCCGGAAGGCGCTCGAAAATGCCGCGACGGTCGTGGCTGCGTCCGGCGGGTCCACCAATGCTGCGCTGCATCTGCCGGCAATTGCCAATGAATGCGGCATCAAGTTCGATCTGTTCGACGTCGCCGAAATCTTCCACAAGACGCCGTACATCGCCGACCTCAAGCCCGGCGGCAAATATGTCGCGAAAGACATGTTCGAGGCTGGCGGCGTTCCGCTGCTCATGAAGACGCTTCTGGATAACGGCTTTTTGCATGGCGACTGTCTCACCGTCACAGGTCGGACCATCGCTGAAAATTTGGCGAAAGTTGCCTGGAATCCGGACCAGGACGTTATCTGGCCGGCCGACAAGCCGATCGCGCCGACGGGTGGCGTTGTCGGCCTGAAGGGAAACCTCGCTCCAGAGGGCGCGATCGTGAAAGTCGCCGGTATGGCGCAGTCCGAGCTCACCTTCCGGGGGCCGGCTCTTTGCTTCGACAATGAAGAGGATTGCTTCGAGGCGGTGACCCATCGCCGCTACCAAGAAGGCTGTGTTTTCGTCATCCGATACGAAGGACCCCGGGGCGGGCCGGGCATGCGGGAAATGCTGGCGACGACGGCGGCCCTCTATGGCCAAGGCATGGGATCGAAAGTGGCTCTTGTGACGGATGGCCGTTTCTCGGGCGCGACCCGCGGCTTTTGCATCGGACATGTTGGGCCGGAAGCGGCCCTCGGCGGCCCGATCGCCCTCGTGCGCGACGGCGACATGATCGAGATCGACGCGATCAAGGGAACCATCGTCCTCCAAATAGAGGATGCGGAATTCGAAAAAAGAAAAAAAGAATGGCAACCGCGTAAAACCAATTTCGGTTCCGGCGCGTTATGGAAATATGCACAGCTGGTTGGTCCGGCTGTCACCGGAGCGGTAACGCATCCGGGGGCGTTGAGTGAAATAAATGTTTATGCTGACATCTAGCCGCATAGTCGGGATTGCGCTTTTTGGCTTGGCAGTCACGCTGCCGGGGTCTCGTATCGGCGCCTTCGAGCGCGCCGACGGGGCTGGCGTGGACAAATCTCCGCTGCAAAGCTTCCAGTCCCCGAAATCGGCGCTGAAGGCGGGCCTCGAAGGCTTCCGCTCCGGCGATTCCGACTCGGCGCTTGAAGCTTTGAAATATGCGGCGGCCGGCGGCGAAACGCTGGCACGATGGAAGCTCGCCAAAATGTACGCCAACGGCGACGGCGTACCGCGCGATGACCTCAAGGCCTATGAATATTTCTCACAAATCGTCGCCAGTTACGACGAGGACGACCCGAGCCGGCGGGACGTCTCGATCGTGTCGAGCGCCATTGTCGCGGTCGGCGTGTATAATTTGAATGGGATTGCCAGCTCCAAGGTGAAGCCGGATCCGTCACGCGCGCTTGAAATGTTTCGCTTCGCTGCCACCAATTTTGGCGATGCCAATGCCCAATATAATCTGGCCCGAATGCATCTGGACGGCGCCGGCGTCGAGAAGGATGGTCGCGAGGCAGCCCGCTGGCTTTTCCTTGCTGCCGACAAAGGCCATCTTCAGGCGGAGGCTCTTCTCGGGCAGATGCTTTTTGCAGGCCGCGAAGGCATCCAGCCCCAGCGTGCCCAGGGTCTGATGTGGCTCACCCTGGCGCGGGAAGCGGCGGTCGATTCCAAAAAGGATAAATGGATCATCGATCTTTACGACACGGCTGTGGCTTCCGCGAATGACGCCGATCGTCAAAACGCACTCAATTTCCTCGAAGCCTATCTGAAGCGCCGTAATTAACCGATCCCGGCAGAAGCTGCGCCAGAAGCCGCGGGGTAGGTTGCCCGCGCCTTTGTGCGCATTGCCTAGTCGTGGCGGTTTAGACTGCCGGGAAGTGGCGCGGCGAAGGAGCACCTACCATGCTCGCGGGCTTGCGTGCGCTCATTGCGTTTCCCTCTTGACCGGTGCGGCCGTCTATATCAACGCCTCGGAACGCTGATCGAGAAATTCGGTCGACTGCATGCGGTGCGAAGCGGGCCTGGAGCGACCGCGACAGTGCTATTTCTGTGGGCGTCTTTTCAATAGATCCAGCGGGATAGGGGCCATGGCGCGGATAAGGGTCGGAATTGGCGGATGGAATTTCGCCCCTTGGCGTGACAACTTCTATCCACGCGGGCTGCCCCAAGCGCAAGAACTGCACTATGCGAGCCGCCACGTTACGGCAATCGAAATCAACGCAACCTTTTACCGCACCCAAACCGCTCAAAGCTTTCGCCGTTGGGCGGCCGAAACCCCGGATGATTTCGTCTTTGCGGTCAAAGCGCATCGACTGAGCACCCATCGTAAGCTGCTTGCGGACTCCGGGCCCGCGATCGAGCATTTTCTGTCAAGCGGGCTGCTGGAGCTTGCCTCCAAGCTCGGTCCTGTGCTTTGGCAATTTGCTGCGACGAAAAAATTCGAGCCGGAGGACTTCGAGGCCTTCCTTGCGGCCCTGGCCGAAAAAGGCCCGCAGCTGCGCCATGTCGTCGAAGTACGCCACGCAAGTTTTTGCGACCCGGACTTCGTCGCTTTGGCTCGGCGCTACAACACCGCGATCTGTATTGCCGATTCTGACAAATATCCGCAGATCGCAGATATCAGCGCCGATTTCATTTATGCCCGCCTGCAAAGAAGCAAAGCCTCGCACGAGGCCGGCTATGCGGGAAGCGAGATCGAGTCCTGGTCTGAACGTGTCCAACTATGGGCCAAGGGCGGGGACCCGAAAGACCTTCAGCATTTTGCAACGCCGGGAGCCAAAAAGCTGAAGGAGCGCGACAGCTTTGTCTTTTTTATCTCAGGCGCAAAGGAACGCAATCCGGCCGCGGCTTGCGCGCTCCTTGAGCGATTGGAGTAAGGATAGCGAAACTGGAGCTTTGGGAGGGGCTACCGCCTACGAAAGTTCAATCCGAACCGGCACATGATCGGAGGGCTTGTCGTCACCGCGCCTCTCCTTGTCGATTGCAACCTCGGTCAACCGATCCGCCGCCCGCGGCGAAAGCAGGAGATGATCGATGCGAATGCCATTGTTGCGTTGCCAAGCGCCAGCCTGATAGTCCCAGAACGTATAGAGTCCGGGTTCGTCCGTGGTTGCTCGCAGGGCGTCGGTCAAGCCGAGATTGATAAGGGCACGAAAACGGTCGCGCGTTGCTGGCAGAAACAACGCATCGTTTGCCCAGGCGGCCGGATCGGCGCAGTCCTGCGGTGTTGGGATGACGTTAAAGTCGCCGGCGAGCACAAGCGCTTCCTCGAGCGCCAGAAGGCTTCTGGCGTGCGCGATCAGGCGGTCCATGAACGCGAGCTTGTAGGTATATTTTTCGGTGAGAGGCGGATTTCCGTTCGGTAAATAGATCGAGGCAACGCGGACAATTCCCTTGGCGTCGGGAACGATGGCCTCGATGTAGCGGGCCTGCGCATCCTCAGGATCGCCGGGCAGCCCCCGCGCGATTTCGATCGGCGTCTTCGAGAGAAGCGCCACGCCGTTAAAGCCTTTTTGGCCGTGCACGGCGACGTTATAGCCAAGGGCCTCGACTTCCATATTGGGGAAGGCCGCGTCGACGCATTTGAGTTCCTGGAGGCACAGGACGTCTGGCGAGACTTCGCGCAAATAGCGCAACAGATGCTCGGTGCGTTGGCGAACCGAATTGACATTCCAGGTCGCGATCTTCACCGACCGTCCCCGACGCGCTCATTCCCGTCGAGCCCTGGAAGTGACCTTGCCTCGCGTGAGGAAACCCTCAATCGCCGGGGTGGCGGCGGCCGCATCAGACGGGGCAGGGTGCCATGCGTCAGGACGCCTTCGCGCATCAAGGCGCGGCGGAGCGGACCGATCGCCGAAAAGGCAAACAGCCCGGCGCCGCGCAGGAAGTCCACCGGAAAGAAATCCGAAAGCAAAGAGCGGTTGAGGATGTCGACGCCATTGGTCCGCAGAAAAATATCGCTCCGACGCGCTTTCGCATAAGCGGCGAGCGTCGCCACAGCGCCGATATCCCGGCCGAGTTCATGGGCGTCCTCTAGAACTTCGACGAGCGCGGCACTGTCCCGAAGACTAAGGTTTAGTCCTTGCGCGGCCAGCGGCGGGAAAATATGGGCGGCTTCGCCCACGAGCGCGACCCGATGGCCGAAAAGACGATTGGCGCTCATCCCTGCCATCGGAAAAAATCCGCCGGGGCCATCGATTTCCATTTTGCCAAGCAGAGATCCAACTTGATCCTCGATCTCCTCCGCGAGCTCGGCCTCGGAAAGCGCGCGTCGGCGTTCCGCCATCTCGGCGGACATCAGCCAAACCAAGCTCGACCGGTTCGGCTTGCCTTCGAGCGCGCGCAGCGGCACCAGCGTGCAGGGACCCGACCTGGTATGGAACTCGGTCGAAATGTTGCGATGCGGTTTTGCATGCGACAAAAGCGCGGTGAAGGCGATCTGCGGATAGGCCCAGCCGCGGGTGCCGATGGAGGCCTTGCTGCGGGCAAGCGAGGAACGGCCGTCTGCGGCGACGAGGAGTTGAGCGGAGATCGTCTGACCATCCGCCAGAGTAGCCTGGACAGCGTCCGCCTCGAAGCGAATGTCGCTGATCATGCCTTGGTGCAGAACTAGATTTGCGCTTGCAGCGGCAATTTCCGCGAGGCCCTCGACCAGCACATTATTTTCAATATTCTCGCCGAACGCGGCCAGGCCGATCTCGCTGGCGGCGAAGGAAACGGAGGGCACCGGGAACCGCGCTCCGGTGGCATCGATCATGGCGATCTTTTCAAGGGGCGCCGTCTTGCCGCGAAACCTTGGCCAAACGCCGAGCGATTTGTAAAAGCGCAGGGAGGCTTCAAACAGAGCGACGGTCCGGCCATTGGCGCGGCGATCGATCGCACCGACACAGACAACCGAAAAACCTGCCTGGGCGAGGGCGATCGCCGCCGAAAGACCGGCAGCTCCGGCGCCCGCGACAAGAATGTCGGCCTGGGTATTGGGAAGCGAGAGGGGCATCAATGAACCTTTGGGGTCTTTTTAGACCCGGGCGAAGCTTTTGGCGATGATGACGTAGGGTCGGAGGGCTAGCGGAAGCTGCAACATGCCCTTGCTTTAATCGATACCAACAAAGCGAGCGATCAATTTTCAATCGGGGGGTAACGTCACCATGAAAAAAATCCTGATCGGGGTGGGCAGTCTTGCTGTTGTTTTTGTTCTCATATGGTTTGCCGCCCCAAAAATTATGTTGTTTTGCTGCGTCGATGACCCGCTGCCGCCATCGGTTCGTACTAAGTTTAATCAGCTCACTGCCGCCAAGCAGGAAATCGTGGCCCTCGTAAAGGGCGTTAAAAAGGGCGAGGATTTGACGCAAGAGCAGCTGATTTATAGTGACGTCGCACGCGGGGCGAATAATTTGCTTAATGTTGCAAGCAGTGGCCTCGATGTAAATAGCATAGATGTTGTTTACATAGACAATACATTTATAAATATTGCCGATAAATCGAAAAGTCTTATATATATGCTGAATTCTAAGCAGTATCTACAGGCTTCAGCGTTAAGTGCTGCCGCGATCGGCGAGTATGGACTGTTAGAAATTTTAAGGACAAATAATCGTGACTGGGAAAGAGTCTTTGCCAAGGAGAAAAAATTGATAAGTGTAACGAAGAAACAACTGAACGAGATGAAATGGCCCTCCTGGCCCGGCCGAAGGTAAGGCGGTCTCCGGCATGCGTTCTCTTGGCTTGATCGAGAACCAGTGAAAGCATCGCGCTGAATGAACGAGTTCAATTTATCCTTTGCGCCGCTGCTGCCTTGCCCGGTCTTGCTCGGTCTGGGTGTGATTGCGCTTGGCATTGTCGGTTTGGGCTTTTATGCGCGCCGAAGCGGGACATTTCTGCGCGCGCTCGGCCTCGGCTTGCTGCTTTTGGCCATGACCGGCCCCTCGCTGGTGCGCGAGGACCGCAACCCGTTGAAGGAAGTCGTGGCGGTCGTCGTCGACCAAAGCGGCAGCCAGACGATTGGCGAACGCCCCGCGCAGACCGAAAAAGCCCGCGCGGAACTCGAGAAGAGCCTCAAGGCGCTCGGCAATGTCGATGTGCGTGTGATCGAGAGCGGCCGAGCGGACAACGAAGCCGACGGCACAAGGCTCTTCGCGGCGCTTGAACGCTGGGCTCGCCGACGTGCCCTTGGAACGTGTCGGCGGCGTCTTCATGATCACCGACGGGGTCGTCGACGATATTCCAGCCGAGCGCGGAAGCGCTCGGCTTCAAGGCGCCACTGCATGCGCTCATCACCGGCCATGAAGGCGAACGCGACCGGCGAATTGAACTTCTGGAAGCGCCGCGCTTCGGCATCGTCGGCAAGGATCAAACGATCGAGTTGCGGGTGACTGACACCGCCGGCACAGCCGGATCCCGTCGCTGCTCAAGGTTCGCCGCGACGGCAATCCCGTCGCGACCATCGTCGCGACGCCCGGGGAACGCCTTCGTGTTCCGGTCAAGATCGACCATGGCGGCCAAAATGTCATTGAGATCGAGGTCGAGGCCCTGCCGGACGAATTGACCGCGATCAACAACAAGGCGGTGCTGACGATCGAGGGCGTGCGCGACAAATTGAAGGTTCTGCTGGTTTCCGGCGAGCCGCACGCGGGCGAGCGCATGTGGCGCAATCTTTTGAAGTCCGACGCCAATGTCGATCTCGTGCATTTCACGATTCTGCGTCCGCCCGAAAAACAGGATGGGACGCCGATCAACGAATTGTCGCTGATCGCTTTCCGACCAGCGATCTCTTCGGCCGTAAGATCAAGGAATTCGACCTCATCGTCTTCGACCGCTATTCGAATCAGAGTGTGCTGCCCCTGATCTATTTCGACAACATCGTTCGCTATGTCCGCGAAGGCGGCGCTCTGCTGCTTGCGGCCGGCCCTGATTTCGCCCGGCCGGAGGGGCTCTATTTATTCTCCCCTGGGGCGCATCGCGCCGGCGCGCCCGGACGGGACCCTGACCGAACACGCGTTCCGCGCCGCGATCACCGGGGATGGTGTCAAACATCCGGTGACCCGCGGTCTTGCCGGGCGCCAATCAAGATCCGCCCGCGTGGAGCGAATGGTTCCGTCAGGTCAACGCCGAAGTCACGCATGGCACCAGCATTCTATCCGGCGCCAAGCGGAAAACCGCTGCTCGTTCTCTCGCGGGAAGGCAAGGGCCGGGTTGCGCTTCTGCTCACCGATCAGATGTGGCTCTGGGCGCGCGGATTCGAGGGCGGCGGTCCGCATCTTGATCTTTTGCGCCGTCTCGCGCATTGGCTGATGAAGGAACCGGAACTGGAAGAGGAAGCCTTGCGGGCCAATGTGCGCGGCCATGTCATCGAAATCGAGCGGCAAAGCCTTAAAGCCGGAAGTGCCGCCCGTCATTGTCACGACGCCCTCGGGCGCGGCAGGAAAACGTGACCCTGACGCCGGGCGAGCCGGGCATTTCCCGGGCGACAGTGAGTGCGGCGAACTCGGTCTTTATCGCCTGAGCGATGGAAATCTATCGATCCTCGCCAATGTCGGCCCGGAAAATCCGCGCGAATTCCAGGAAGTTGTCTCGACGCCGGACAAGCTGAAACCGCTCGCGGAGGCGACGGGCGGCACCGTGCGCCGGATCGGCAACTTCGGCAATAGCGACGTCTCCCTGCCGCGTCTCGTCGCGATTGGTGAGAGCCCGGTCTATGGCGGCGCCGATTATGCCGCGATCAAGCGGATTGGCGCGAGCGAAGTGAAGGGTGTTGGGGTGCTGCCGCTGGCCGATCGGCTTCTTGGGCCTTCTTGCCCTGTTGGGAAGCATCCTGGCCGCGTGGGTTTTCGAAGGGCGCGGCGGGCGGGCCTAGACCCTAGGTGTCTGACCGTTCCAGCGTCGGCGCTGCCGATGGCCGGGCTCGCCGGACCTTCCCTTTCACGCCCTCAAAAGCGCCTTCGACCAGTTCGCAATACAGCAAGCGTTTGGGGTCGACGGGTCCGGAGAAAACCAGCCGGCCCGGCGGGACAGGCGAAAAACCCATCTTGCCGTAATAGGACATATCGCCCACGAGCAGCACCAATTTGTGCCCGGCGGCTCTTGCGGCATCGAGCGATTTCATCACCAGCTCTTCACCGATTCCGCCCGAACGAAACGGGGGATCGACGGTCAGCGGGCCAAGCAGCAAGCGCCGGCTGCTCGCCACACAAAACCGGCGTCATTCGATTGGCGCCGACCATTAAAGTGCCGACCCGTGCGACGAAGGACAGGCTGAAATCCGGATCCACACCTTCCCTTAGCCGGTAGGCCGAGCGCGCGAAACGGCCCGGCCCAAAAGCCCGTTCGTCGAGCTTTTCGATGGCCGCGAGATCAGCGGGCGTCTGGGGGCTGAGACGTAAGGGACAGATCCGCCATGGCTCGTCATTGCAAGATGCGGGAGCGCCCCGCCGAAAATAATCTAATCACCTGGAGCATCTAGGCGATCCAAGCACGCTTTGTCGGAATTTATCGAACATGGCCGACACGCTTCTGCATGGCTCCGATCGCAAGGTTATAGGCGCAAGGGACCTGCGTTGTCACCGGCCGGGACGCTGGCTCCAGCCCCGTGCAAGCCGAGGCGGTTCTTATAGGGACCATGCAAGCGAACGCCAAAACATTCAATGCGCGGAAACGTCTGAGACAGAAGCACCGCGCTGTGCCGCATCAGGCTTTGCGTCCGGCAATCGATGCCGAAATCAGCCGGGCTATTGGTCTTCTGGGGTCTGGAAAGGTCAAAGAGGCCCTCGGGTGCCTGCGTAACGTCAATGCAGAAAGCGAGACGAGCGCTGTCAGATGCAATCTTGTGGGTTTGATCTATCTGAGCGCCAGGCAAAATCCGCCGGCGCTCAATTGGTTCGATCGCGCGGTGTCGCTGGATCCCGCCGATCCGGAAGCTTATTCGAACCGAGGCATGGCGCTGATGGAGCTTGGCCAGACGGCGGCGGCCCTTGCTTCGTATGATGAGGCTGTCCGCTCTGGCTGTGCGAAGCCGGCTCTGTTTTACAATCGCGGTAATCTCTTGCGTGAGATGGGACGGCTTGAGGAGGCGATTGCCTCCTACGACATGGCTCTGAAGCTCGACCCGGCTTACCCCGAGGCCTTGCGTGCCGGGGGGACTTTGCTTGCGGAGCAGGGCTATTTTGAAAGCGCGCTGAAGTTTCTCGACGAGGCCTTGCGGCTGCGGCCGGATTATTTGGAAGCCGCTCTCGATCGGGGCAATATTTTGCAAGGCCTTGGGCAATCGGGCGCGGCCATTGCCAGCTATGATGCGGCCATCGAGACGCATAAGGGCAATCCCGATCTTTGCAATAACCGGGGCGTCGCCCTTCACCTGTCCGGAGAGCTTGCAAGGGCGCTTAAGGATTTTGACGCAGCCATCGTACTTCGTCGGGAGTTTCCTCAAGCTTGGTTCAACCGAGGCAATGTCCTCATTCGCCTCGATCGACCGGAGGCGGCGCTCGCAAGTTTTGAGGCGGCCCTCGCGCTTCGGCCCGACTATGGGGAGGCTTTGTGCAGCCGGGCGGTGGCGCTGAAATATCTCGGACGGATGGATGAAGCGCTCCGTGCTTTCGATCTCGCCCTGCACCACAATAGCCAATCGGCGCACGCCAAGAATAACAAGGCTGCGTTGCTGTTGCTCCTGGGCGATTTCGAACGCGGCCTGGACGCTTATGAATTTCGCTGGATTGCGGGTCAAACACCAAAATCTGAACTCAAGCTCCCAATTCCGGAATGGAGCGGCACCATCCGGCACGGGGAAAAGATCATCGTCTTTGATGAGCAGGGGCTTGGCGATGCGATCCAGTTTTCGAGATTTTTACCGCTGCTCGCGGACGCTGGAGCGGAGGTGACCTTCTTTTGCCGCAAGAAACTGCATAGACTTCTCGCTGGCCTGTCGCGGTCGATCCGGCTGGTGGACGATATCCCCGACGACCAACAATTCGACGCGCAAATCGCTCTTTCCAGCCTGCCGCGCACGTTTAAGACGCGGCTGGAATCAATCCCGGCACGGACGTCCTACCTCCGTGCCGAGGCGTCCCTCGTCAACAAATGGGCCGCGCGCATCGGCCAGCAAGGCGTTCGCGTCGGTCTTTGCTGGCATGGTAGTCCTGACTTTAAGGCCGATCCAAATCGGTCAATTCCGCTGAGCGCTTTCGCTCCGCTGGCGGCAATCGATGGCGTCCGCCTGATCAGTATTCAGAAAGTCCACGGCTTGGACGAGCTCGAAGGCCGGGGAGCCGATTTCAAAATCGAGAGGCTCGGCGAGGATTTTGATGCCGGCCCGGATGCCTTCGTCGATACCGCCGCGGTGATGCAAAATCTCGATTTGATCATTACCTGCGACACATCGATCGCCCATCTCGCCGGTGCGCTCGGTCGGCCCGTTTTTGTTCTTTTGAAACAGATTCCGGACTGGCGCTGGCTGCTCGAGCGTCCGGACTGCCCGTGGTATCCGTCCATGCGCCTGTTTCGGCAAAAGCAGCGCGGCGATTGGACTGGTGTTGTCGCTCAGGTCGCCGAGGTGCTGCGAAATTTTCAGAAGACAAGCGCCGCGGAGCCGCCGCAACCCCAGCACTCAGCTTGGGCGGTCGGCGCTTATGATGTAATTGATGTCCATGTCTTTCGACAGCCGCCACCGACCAGTCAAAGGATCGTAGACGACGCCGGTCTCATCGCGGATGTGCAGCCCCGCGGCGCGCAGCGCCTTGGCGAGTTCCTGAGGTGTGACGAATTGGTTCCAGCTATGGGTTCCGCGCGGCACCCAGCGCAGCACATATTCGGCGCCGACAATTGCAAAAGCAAAGCTCTTCAAGGTGCGGTTGAGCGTGGCGGCGACTAGAATGCCGCCGGGCCGGACCATCGCGGCGGCTTGATTGATGAAGCCGGCGACGTTACGTACATGTTCGATGACTTCCATGGTGAGGACCACATCGAAGACAGCGCCCTCGACCAGAAGGTCCTGCGCGGACATGCAGCGATAATCGATGGTAAGGCCTGTGGCCGCCGCATGATCCTTGGCGATTTCGATATTGCGCGGTGCCGGATCGATCGAAGTCATTTGTGCCCCGAGCCGCGCGAGCGGTTCTGAAAGAATCCCGCCGCCGCACCCAATATCGAGGATTCTAATGCCCCGGAGTGGTTCCGTCGCGTGTCTATCGCGAGGCTTTCCATCCAAGGGGAAGCGCCGGCAGAGCAGCTCCCGCAAATAGCCGACGCGGACCGGATTGAACCGGTGCAGCGCCTGCATCGCCCCGGTCGGATCCCACCATTCCGTCCCCAGCCGGTCGAATTGGGCGACCTCGGCGGGGTCGATCGTGGCGGTACGGCGGAGCTTTTCCTGCGGAGTCACAGCTGAATTCCCATTGACTTGATGTGCCGCGGTTTGCATGTATGCGCGGCGCGATCGAGGCCGCCCGTGCCGGCTTAACGTCCGATGAGGGCCCAAGGAGGCGTTTTTCGACCCGATGTCCCGTCTTGTCATGAAATTCGGCGGCACCTCGGTCGCAAACATAGAGCGCATTCGCAATGTTGCAAGGCATGTGGCGCGGGAACGCGAGGCCGGCCATGAGATCGCTGTGGTCGTCTCGGCGATGGCCGGAAAGACCAATGAGCTGGTCGGCTGGTGCGAGGAAGCCTCGCCGCTTTACGATCCGCGCGAATATGACGCCGTTTTAGCCTCCGGCGAGCAGGTAACCGCAGGTCTCCTGGCCATTGTCCTGCAGGAACAGGGAATTCCCGCGCGCTCCTGGCAGGGTTGGCAGGTTCCGATCCTGACGTCGGACTCGCATGGGTCGGGGCGGATCGAGGAGATCGATCCGACGGCAATTCTCGATGGGTTTCTGGCCCATCGGGAGGTCGCGGTGATTTCCGGCTTTCAAGGCTACCACCGGGCCACCGGCCGAATCGTGACGCTCGGCCGTGGCGGTTCGGATACGAGCGCGGTTGCCATCGCAGCGGCGATCAATGCCAGCCGCTGCGATATTTATACGGATGTCGATGGTGTTTATACGACCGATCCCCGGATCGTTCCCAAGGCGCGGCGGCTCGACCGGATCGCTTTTGAGGAAATGCTTGAAATGGCCTCGCTCGGCGCCAAGGTGCTTCAGGTGCGCTCGGTCGAACTGGCTATGGCGCACAAGGTCAAGACCTACGTCCGGTCGTCGTTCGACGATCCAAAATACCCGAAACAAGGGACATTGATTTGCGCCGAGGAGGATATTGTGGAAAGTCCAGTCGTCACCGGCATCGCTTTTTCGAGAGACGAGGCGCAAATCACATTGCGGCAGGTCGCCGACCGTCCCGGCATCGCCGCAGCCATATTCATGCCACTGGCCGAAGCCAATATTAACGTGGACATGATCATTCAGGTGGCGTCCGAGGATTTTGGCTTCACCGATATGACTTTTACGGTTTCGGCGGCTGATTTCACGCGGGCCCGCACGATTTTTATAAGGAGCAACCGCAGATTGGCTTCTCCAGCCTACACGGAGCAAACGACGTTGTTAAAGTTTCAGCAATTGGCGTCGGCATGCGCAGCCATGCCGGTGTCGCCGCCCTCGCATTTAAGGCTCTTGCCGAAAAAGGTATTAATATCAGAGCGATCACGACCTCCGAAATCAAATTGTCCGTGCTGATCGAAGCGGCCTATACGGAATTGGCCGTGAGAACATTACATGCCCTTTACGGCTTAGATAAAGCTTGATCCGCAACTATTTTTTTACGTTATGCTTTTGGATATTTTTCTGGTCCGAAGTTTGCTAGTTAGACGGACACCGCGCGAACGCACAACTAGGACCACCAAGCATCCTGCCTTGAACTGACTGGCTTGCCGCATTGAGCGCGGCTGGCGCCGGAAGGAACTTTGGCTTCCACGGAATATTGCTGGACGACCTGGTTTGCCGTTGGCTGATGCGGGGCCGGCAAAAAACGCAGTGAAACTTTGAGGGCTGAACAGGAAACACCCATGTATGGCACGCTCGGCGGCCCCCGCCTGCTGCTGCGCCGCCTTCGCGAGGTCATGGCGGAGCCGGTAAGCCCGCAAGCTCGGCTCGATAAGATCGTCGTCCATATCGCCGCGAATATGGTCGCGGAAGTGTGTTCTGTCTACGTTCTGCGCGCTGACGGCCGGCTCGAACTTTATGCAACCGAAGGCTTGAACCGGGAAGCGGTTCACTTGACGACGTTGCGGACGGGCGAAGGCCTCGTCGGCTTGATCGCGGAGACGGCCGAACCGCTGGCGCTCGCCGACGCCCAGCTTCATCCCTCGTTCTTGTACAGGCCGGAAACGGGCGAAGAAATTTATTCGTCCTTCCTCGGCGTGCCGATCCTGCGGGGCGGCAATACGCTCGGCGTGCTGGTCGTCCAAAACAAAGCGCGTCGCGCCTATTCCGAGGAGGAGATCGAGGCACTCCAGACGACCGCCATGCTGCTCGCCGAAATGATCGCGTCCGGAGAGCTGCAGTCGCTTGCGGCACCCGGTCGCGACATTGCCCTGCGCCGGCCGCTGGCCTTGAAGGGAACGCCCATCGCCGATGGCGTTGGTCTTGGCCACGTCGTTTTGCATGAGCCCCGCATCGTCGTGAAGCAGCTCGTTGCCGAGGACATCAAGCTGGAGATGGAGCGGCTCGACACCGCGATCGGCGCCATGCGCCAATCGATCGATCTCTTGATCGAGAACGGCAACATGGGGCCGGGCGAACATCGCGATGTTCTGGAAACCTTTCGCATGTTCGCGCATGACCGCGGTTGGCTGCGCCGTTTGCGCGAAGCCGTGACGACCGGTCTCACGGCCGAAGCGGCTGTCGAACGTGTGCAAAACGACGCGCGCGCCAAATTGCAGCGCCGGACCGAACCATTCATGCGCGATCGGCTGCATGATCTCGATGATCTCGCCAATCGGCTCCTGCATCAGCTGACGGGACAAAGCTTCGCCGCCGCTCACAAGAATTTGCCGAATAATTCGGTCATTGTCGCGCGCACCATGGGGCCGGCGGCGCTGCTCGAATATGATCGCGCCAAAATTCGCGGCCTCGTGCTGGAGGATGGCGGCGCCGGCAGCCATGTTGCCATCGTCGCCCGCGCGCTCGGCATTGCCGCGGTAGGCGAGGTTGCCAATATCATCGATTTTGTTGAGCCTGGCGACGCTTTGATTGTCGATGGCGCCACCGGCGATGTGCATGTGCGCCCGTCGCCCGACGTCGAAAATACCTATGCTGAAAGAGCAAGGCTGCGGGCACGGAAGCAGGAACAATATCACAAATTGCGTGAGGTTCCGGCGATCACCAAGGACGGCGTGCCGATCGATCTTCATATGAACGCCGGCATGCTGGTCGATCTGCAGCACCTGGCCGAGACAGGTGCGATCTCCGTCGGGCTGTTTCGGACCGAAATTCAGTTCATGCTCGCCTCGCAATTTCCACGGATGAGCGAACAGGAGGTTCTTTACCGGACCGCCCTCGATTTGGCCGGCGGCAAGCCGATCACCTTCCGCACCCTGGATATCGGCTCCGACAAGGTCTTGCCGTACATGACCCAAGTCGAGGAGGAAAATCCGGCGCTGGGGTGGCGTGCCATCCGGATCGGTCTCGATCGGCCCGGGCTTTTGCGGGCGCAGTTGCGCGGCCTGCTGCGCGCCGGGGCCGGGCGTGAAATGCGGATCATGTTCCCGATGATCGCAACGCTGGAGGAATTTGAAATTGCGAAATCCATGGTCGAGCGCGAGCTCGTCCAATTGGAGCGCCATAACCGTAAGCCTCCGTGCGATCTCAAGCTTGGCATCATGCTCGAGGTCCCGTCGCTGCTCTGGCAACTCGACGAAATCTGCGAACGCGTCGATTTCCTCTCGGTCGGGTCGAACGATCTGGTGCAATATCTTTTTGCTGCCGATCGCGACAACAAAAGGGTCGCCACTCGCTTCGACGTGTTGTCGGCGCCAATCCTTCGCGTATTTAAGCGCATCGCCGACAAAGCCAATGCAACGGCAACGCCGCTGACACTTTGCGGTGAAATTGGCGGTAAGCCGCTGGAAGCCATTGTCCTGTTGGCGCTCGGCTTTCGCGGCCTTTCGATGTCTGCCGCCTCGATCGGCCCCGTCAAGGCGGCGGTGCTCGCCACCCATGTCGCTGAGGCGAAAGCTTTCGTCGAGACGCTTGTCGATGAGGCGAAGGGCGGCCATTCCCTGCGCGATAAATTGCGCAAATTCGCGAAAGCACAGGGCATTCCGGTTTAGGTACCGGCCTTCCTTGCTTCAAACCTTTGGGCGCTCTGCCCTGCGATTCCAGCAAAAACGCTAAGGTCGAGCAGGCCCTTCTCGAAAAAGGCGGTCAACTTTTTTTAAAGTTGGTCTAGTGTTCTTTGTTGTATTGGTCGGGACGCAAGAAGCCATGTTGCCCTCAGATAAGCTCGATCTCATCTTGCGCCGCCACGCGGAGATCTCGGCTCGCCTCGCAGAAGCCCCTGAACCGTCTGTGATTGTCGCCTTGTCGCGGGAGCTGGCCGGCATGGAGGACGTTGCCAGAGCCATCCGCGACTATCGCGGCCAAGTGGAAGAGGCGGCTGGGCTAGAAGCCATGCTGAATGATCCAAAGACCGATGCGGAAATGCGCGGCCTCGCCGAAGAAGAGCTCAAGGCGGCACGAGCCAGGCTTTTGGACCTCGAACAGGGATTGAGAATCGCGTTGCTGCCGAAAGACGCGGCAGACGAGAAAAGCGCGATCCTCGAAATTCGTGCCGGCACCGGCGGCGACGAAGCGGCCTTATTTGCAGGCGATCTTTTCCGAATGTATCAGCGCTATGCCGAATTGAAGGGCTGGAACGTCAGCATCTTGTCGGCGAGCGAGGGAACATCGGGGGGATATAAGGAAATCATCGCTGAAATTGCCGGGCGCGGTGTCTTCGCGCGTTTGAAATTTGAATCGGGAGTCCACCGGGTGCAGCGCGTGCCGGACACTGAAACACAAGGCCGCGTCCATACCTCGGCGGCGACCGTCGCCGTTCTGCCGGAGGCGGAGGACGTGGACGTCGATATCAATGAAGCCGATTTGAAGATCGATACGATGCGTGCGCAGGGCGCGGGTGGCCAGCATGTCAACAAGACCGAATCCGCCGTCCGCATTACCCACATTCCGACCGGCACGATCATCTTCGTGCAAGACGAACGTTCACAGCACAAAAACCGCGCGCGGGCCATGACCTTGCTGCGCTCTCGGATTTACGACACCCAACGCCAGAAGCTCGATGCCGAGCGGGCGGCCGACCGGCGGGCGCAGGTGGGCTCGGGGGATCGTTCGGAACGCATCCGCACCTATAATTTCCCGCAAGGCAGGCTCACCGATCACCGCATCCACCTCACACTTTATAAACTCGACAAAGTCATCGCCGGGGAAGCCTTGGACGAAGTGATCGACGCCCTTATCACAGAACATCAGGCCGGATTGCTCGCGGCGAGCGAAGGATAAGCCCAATGGCGCCTTGGCTAACGTCATGGCTGTTTTGGGCCCTATTGTCGGCGAGTTTTGCAGCCTTGACGGCGATTTTCGCCAAAGTCGGCGTCGAGAATGTGAGTTCGGATTTCGCGACCTTCTTTCGAACAATCATCATTGTCGCGGTGACTGCCACGATCCTTGTTTTCACCAATCAATTTCAACCGCTTGGCGCAATTTCACGGCGCAGCTATGTTTTTCTTACGCTCTCGGGGCTTGCGACCGGCGCGTCATGGCTTTGTTACTTCCGGGCCTTGAAGCTAGGAGACGCTGTGCGCGTGGCGCCGATCGACAAGCTTTCGATCATCCTCGTTGCTCTGTTCGGCGTCGCATTTTTGGGTGAGCGCCTCTCCCCCATCAATTGGCTCGGGATCATTTTGATCGGGTGTGGCGCGCTCTTGGTCGTCTATCGCAGCTGAGGTCAGTCTCTGCCGGCGAGCCGTGGGCTTTGGAACCAATTGTGGCACAAGCGGGTTTGCGAAGCTGCCACCGGCAAACCCGATATCAACAGACCACGCTGACCTTTGCGCCATCCCTTCAGGGAAGAAAGGGAATTTCGGCGACCGGTCGCGCCTCAGCGGGATTTTGAAATATGCTCATTCGTCACGGCTATGAATTGACGTTCAGTTGCACCGCCCCAACCTTGATGGTTTGCCTGCTCGATGCGCATCATGACCACGCGCAGAACATCCGCTTTCAAACCCCCTTCACCACCACGCCGCAAATAGCCTCGTCGACCTACCTCGACACATTCGGCAATTGTGTGCGGAAATTCGTCGCGCCGTCCGGCGATCTTACCATTTCCCGCGACGCCATCATCGAGGATAGCGGTCTGCCGGACCCGGTTGAACGCGATGCCCAGGAGATTTCCGTCGAACGATTACCAGATGATACCTTGGTTTTTCTACTCGGCAGCCGTTATTGCGAAACCGACAAGCTCTCCGATATCGCTTGGCAATTGTTCGGGTCGACGCCTCCGGGCTGGCGCCGGGTCCAGGCGATTTGTGATTTTGTTTGCGGCCATTTGACGTTTGGCTATCCATTTGCCCGCTCGACACGAACCGCATACGAGGCCTATCAGGAGCGCATCGGCGTGTGCCGTGACTTCGCACATCTTGCAGTGGCGCTCTGCCGCTGCATGAATATTCCGGCACGTTATGCCAATGGATTTTTGGGCGACATTGGTGTGCCGCCGGACCCGGCACCCATGGATTACAATGCTTGGTTCGAAGTATTTCTCGATGGACGCTGGTTCATCTTCGATGCCCGCCACAACATGCCACGGATCGGACGTATCACGGTCTCTCGCGGCCGCGATGCCACCGATATTCCGCTCGCGACGTCATTCGGACCGCATATTCTGAAGACCTTTAAAGTTTGGACAGAGAAAGTCGATGCGGCGCTCGCGGGCACCTTGACCCGACGGATCGCCTGAGGGCGAAATATGCATTGTCGCTGTGGTCTTTTGGCCACCCTCGCAGATAAAATCTGCGGGGCAGTTTTGCGGCGTAGCTCATAAAGCGCTGGTATTTCAAAAGCTTAAATGAATCTGCAACGAATTCGCGGGATAGCCTCCGCGTTCCGATCCCCTGCCTTTATCTTGACCACCCGAGGCTTGTAGCCTCAGCCTGTTCGAGTTCCCGTGCGCATCCTTGCTCAATCGAGCGAGGTCCACGCGCGGCATGGCGGCTCGAACACATGCGTCGGTTTATTTCCTTGCGAAGCGAGACAGCGACTCGACAGAAAAGGATCGGTTCGAGCGGTCGCCTGCTGCTCGTTCCGGTCATAATGTTGAAGTCTTGGAGGTTGCGCCGGAAAGATCAGGGGCATTCTTGAACCGGTGGCTTACACAGCGCCCGGGACAAGCCAGGTCGAAATGGTCGTCGCAACGACGCGCATGAGGACCGTTCCCGCCGAAATGTTTTCTGGCCTGCGAGCGCCTTCTGCGGCCTTTGCCGACATCACCGTCTCGATCCCGCCGGACAGCGTCCGCCAAATCGGCGAGGTTCAATGGCCGCAGCAAATCCCCGGCAACCCGGCAACGGATTTCGTGACCTTGAAGGCCGATATCATCGATAAGCCCCAGGCCCTTTCCGCGTTCCACAGGCTTGTGCAGAAAGTGCCCAAGCGGCAGGCGCTTGTCTTCGTCCATGGATTTCAACAACCGCTTCGAAGACGCGGTTGTCCGCTTCGCGCAGATCGTCCACGATTCAGGCGCCGACGTTGCCCCCGTCCTGTTCACATGGCCCTCTAAGGGAAGTGCTCTCGCCTACGGCTATGACCGGGAGAGCGCCAATTATTCCCGTGATGCGCTTGAAGCGGTTCTGCGCGCGCTTGCGAAGGATCCAGAGGTTGGCCAAGTCTCCGTGCTGGCCCATTCGATGGGCAATTGGGTGACGCTCGAAGCCTTGCGCCAGATGGCCATTCGCGATGGCAAGGTCGCGGATAAGATCCGTACAGTTTTGCTCGCTGCGCCTGATGTCGATGTCGATGTGGCCCGCCAGGAAATTGCAACCTTGGGGCCGAAGCGACCCAATTTTATCTTGTTCGTGTCCGAGGACGACCGCGCCCTCGCGATCTCTCGGAAGCTGTGGGGCGGCGCCAGGCTTGGCGCGATCAATCCCGACATCGAGCCCTATAAGAGCGAGCTCGAAAGCGAAAAAATCGAAGTGGTCAATCTGACCTCCGAGATCTCACCGGACCGCTTCCATCACGGAAAATTTGCGGAAAATCCGATGGCCGTGCAACTTATCGGCCGAAGCCTCGCCAGCGGGCAGATTTTGACCGACTCGAGAGTTGGAGTCGGCGAAAGAATCATGGCGACGACGGCCGGCGCGGCAGCATCCGTCGGCCATGCCGCAGGCCTCGTCGTCTCGGCCCCGCTGACCATCGTTGATCCGACGACGCGAGAGAACTTTGGCGATCAGATCGACGCATTTGGCCGTTCAGTCGAGAACGCCGCGGCGCCCCCCTAAAGGTTGGTCGGCCCGGGTATTGCGCGTGTAGCTTGCATAATCTTGCAACCATGCCTGCCTTGACACTCGCTTAAAAGACAGTCCTTTTGAAGCCGCCATGCGCTGCCCCGGCGGCAAGCCGGCAACGCTGTCTGTTGGGCTTGGCCCGGCAATTCGGGTTCAACGCGCGCATTGGTGCGAGAGCTTTGGATTTCCGCTCAAACCTCACAACGCCGCGACCTGAGAGATGAAGGATTTCAATGCGCCAAACGCCGAAAACTTCAGCCCTATTTTTGGCGGACAGACGCAGCCTGCTCGGCGGGATGGCTTGCGCGGCGGCGTTCGCATCCTCTTCTTTCGCCGCAAATCCGGCTGGTTTGGTTGAAAGCTGCGTCGGCGTCGCCGACGCAGAAGCGCATGGCGCCGTGCGCTCGCTCGCCAAAGGATCCGATATCTTCGTTGGCGACCTCATCAGCACCCATGAAGCGCGTCTCATCATGCTGCTCGGCGCGGCAACGCGGGTTCATATGGGCGGCAACACGAGATTGCGCATCGACAAGTTTCTGGCTGAGACTCGCGGCGAACTTCGGTTCGATTCCGGTCCCGTGCTGATTGATCGGGACGAGGGGTCGCCCGGCATGGATTTGCGCCTGCGCTCTCCGTTTGGCACGATTGCCTTGCGTGGCACCCGTGTCTTTGCTGGACCTAGCAAAGGCGTCTTTGGCGTCTTCGTCCAGCGTGGAATCGTGGACTTTACGGCTGGCGGCACGACGGTGCGATTGACGGCGGGCGAAGGATCCGATGTGCGGCGCCCCGGAGACAAACCGACGCAACCGAGCCGGTGGGGATCCGAACGGGTCGTTGACGCGCTTGCGAGTGTTTATTGAGGTTTGGGTTCAAATACCTCAAGCACATCGCTGCGACCCCGCACCGTCAGCTTGCCAACGGATCGCACGAGCCCTGGAGGGAGCCTCGCCGCCGCCACCGGACCTATGCAGATGGTGGTTCCAAGCTCCTTGTTGGCCGCTTCGAGCCGTGCCGCGGTATTGATCACCATTCCGTGGGCGGTGTAATCGAGTTTACGCTTACCCCCGACGTCGCCGATGATCGCAGCGCCGGTTTCCAGACCGATCCGCGTGCGGCCAAGGCGGAGTGCTCGCGCCAGCGGGCGCTCGCAAAACGCCACACTGGCTTCGTGGAGCGCAACCGCACATTCGAAGGCTCGCAGGGGATGATCGGGCAGGTCAAGGGGCGCGTTGAACAGCGCATGAATTGCATCGCCGACGATCTTGTCGACCATGCCGCCGTGCGCGACGACGATGTCGGCGAACAATTGGAAGTATGCGTCGAGCAGGGCGATGAGTTCGCGCGGCTCGGAGCGCTCCGTCATCGCGGTAAAGCCCTCGATGTCGGTGAATAAAGCGGTCACTTCGCGCGTCTCGCCTTCAAGACGCACTTCGCCTGGACGCGCGAGAATGCGCGCGACAATGGCCGGCGCGAGATGCTGTTCGAAGCGGTGACGGAGTTGCCGCTCGCGGCGCTCGGTATTGATCGCGGCCATCAAAGCGCTAAGCGTAAATATCACCACGGCTACCGTCGGCGGGCCCACTGGATCCACCAGAAGATTGCGCCACTGTAGCAGCAGCCCGGCCATGACGGCCCAGCCAAACGCAAAAAGGGCGATGACGAGCAAGCCACGCGCGGGCCGTAACCGAGTTCCCCGCTCCCAAAGCCAAGAGGCCGAGCGTCAGCGCGCCAGCCGTCTCGAGCGGCGACAGAAATGAAGGCCGTGTTGGGATTTGACCCGACAGCAGCGTGGCGATCGCATCTGCTTCGATCTGCACAGTGGAGGCCGATTCAGCCTGGGCGGTGCGACGAAGTATCCCGACTTCAGGCGCGCTGCTGCCGATGAGAACTATATTGTTCTTGATTGCCGTCACGTCAAAACGACGATCGAGAACGCTGACGGCCGAGATCGTGCGCCGCGCCCAGACGTCGGGGGGCGAGGCGCGAAAACGCAAGCTCGCATCCAGCCCGAGCGGCGCCACGCGATCGCCAATCCGAAGACGCGAGGGCGCGCCGTCGATGATCAGCGTGGAGGCCTCCTGGGCGAGGCGGACCGTTTCCACCGCGAAGCCCGGAATGATCTCCCCCCCAGCGAGCGCCAGCAGCGGGGTTCTGCGCGCGACGCCGTCGGAGTCGTTTTCGAAGACGATAAGACCGACGCCGGCCGCGGCCCGCGCAAGATCGGGTATCGGCCAAATCGCCGCTTCGGCACCCCACATGCCAGGCAAGCGCGGCGCGCCCCGCACGAGAATGGGCGCGGAAGGCCGGATCGCCGTGCCCGGCTCCTGGGCCAGCACCGCGCCGAGGACCGTTTGCGTTCGCCCGAGGGCGCGGCTGAGTTCGGTGTCCCCATCAGTGAGCTCGCTGGCGATCGATCCGAGGTCGGCGCGTCCAGTTTGAATGGCGAGCCGGCGGGCGACCGCAGCCGGGGAAAGCCTATCCTCGCCCGTCAGCAGCATGTCGAGGCCGACGACGGCCGGCTCGGCGTCCACGAGCATGTCGACGAGGCGCGCCAACTGTAGGCGGCTCCACGGCCAAGGGCCATACCGACGCAGGGCTTCGCTGTCGACGTCCACGACGACAATTGGCGGGGAGTTTGTTGCGCGCGACGCCGATAGTTCAATGTCCAGGGCGTTTTCGCGCAGGAAGCCCCGCATCCCGCCGGCGTCGATGCTCCACAGAAAACCGATGGCGAGGAAGGATAAAACGCCAACGCTCCACGCACCGGACGCAAACAGCTTCCGTTTCATGCCCTTTCAATGCCAGCGTCGCGGTCGTACCGCAAGGGACGGCCCGATTGCCAGAGCCAAGGGCTTTGGCGCAATCCCGAAATCCAGCCGACGCCCGTGGCGAACCGGATCGTCGTCGCAGCGGCGCTGGCAGGCTCGCCGCCGCATTGAAGAGCGCCCATTAGCAGGCGCCAATCGCGTCTGCGATCTCGTTCAAAGCATCGAGGCGACAGACCAGCATCTTGCCGCGGCGGCGGATAGCACCCCGTTCCTCAAGCGCGCTGAAAGCGACATTCACTTTCGGCCGGCTAGCCCCGATCAAAGCTGCGATCTCGGATTGCGAAACACACAGTGTAAGCTCCATTTGGCCCTTCGCTGCTCCGGTGAGATTCAGCTCGCGCAACAAGAAGTGCGCCAACCGCGCCTCCACGCAATACAACGCCTGCGCTTCAAGTTGCTCGCTCGTCTCACGCAGGCGGCTACAAAAAAATCGGCTCATGCCGATCGCCATCGTCGGCCGACTCGCAATCAATCGCAGCAAATCGTCCCGCGCCAAGGTCAGCACCTCGGAAGCGCGCGCGGCGGTCACGTCGGCGCTGCGACGACCGCCATCGATCACACAGATCTCACCGACGATGGCGCCGGGACCGGCGATGCGGAACGCGAGTTCGCGCCCGTCCAATGAGCACACGGAAATACGCAATTGGCCGCTGCGGATCTGAAACACCTCGTCAGCGGCATCGCCCCGCTGAAAAACGACGCGCCCAACCTCGTAACGCCGCAAGTGCAGAAGCGGAGCCAGCGCCGCGCTGTCGGCTGCGTCAAGCGGGCCGAAAAGCGGAAAGATCAACTCACGGTTGGCAGGCTGTTGGTGCATAGGACTACGCTGTCGCCAAGAATCGCGCATCTCTAGCATCGTCAAGTCTTCGCGGCAACTTTGGGTCGCCCGTCGAGCTTGCGCGCGCATATGCGCGCCGATGCTCCATAGTCGGCGAGCGTCCTATGCGCCATGGCCTCGGGCGCTTTCCTCCCACAGACACCAATCTCTGGCAAATTTCGCAGGTTTTTGTCCGTGTTGTTCCCCAGGGAACAGCGAACGGCAGGCAAAAGGCAAATAGTTGCGGCGCATTAGACGCCGAAAGGAGTTTGCCCGACGTCATGGCCCCCTGACGAGCCTCGACGTGGCACTCCCTATTCGGGTCAAACACCGAAGGACAACATCTATGGCCATTACCAGCAAAAACGCGAACGGAATCCTTTCTCTTTTCGGCGACAACACCGGCAATACCGTTAGAGTCAGCCGCGACGCTGCGGGGAAAATCCTCGCCAACGGCGGCGCGGTGCCGCTACCCGGCAACCCGTCGGTCATCAACACCAGCCTCGTCGAAGTGTTTGGCGCGGACGGAAACGACACGATCAGCGTCGATGAAACCAACGGGGCTTTGCCGAAGGCAAACCTGTTCGGCGGCGCCGGCAATGACACGCTCATCGGGGGCTCCGGCAATGACCAGCTCTTTGGCGGTGCCGGCAACGACATACTCAACGGCAAAGGCGGCGACGACTTGCTGTTCGGTGGCGCCGGCAATGATGTCCTGACGGGCGGAACCGGATCGGATCGGATGTTTGGCGAAGCCGGTGATGACCGCTTCGTCTGGAACCCTGGCGAGGGCAGCGATGTGGTGGAGGGCGGCTCCGGCACCGACACGCTGGAAGTCAATGGTGGCAATGGTGCCGAGGTCTTCACCATGACGGCGAACGGCGGTCGTGTGCGGTTCGATCGAGTCGCCCCAGCGCCCTTCAGCATCGACATCGGGACCACCGAGAACATTGTGCTGAGGGCTAATGGCGGTGACGATGTCATTACCGCAGGCAATGGCCTCGCGCCTCTGACCAATCTGACGCTCGATGGCGGCGCCGGCAACGACACGATCACTGGCGGTGATGGTGCTGATACTCTCATCGGCGGGGATGGTAATGATATCGTCACCGGCGGGCGCGGCAATGATGTCGCTTCCCTCGGTTCAGGCGACGATCGGTTCATCTGGAACCCCGGCGACGGCAGCGACGTGGTCGAAGGCCAAGGCGGTACGGACACGCTCGATTTCCGCGGTGCAAACGTCAGCGAGAATATCGACATTTCCGCCAATGGCTCGCGCGCGCGGTTCTTCCGCAATGTCGCAAACATCACGATGGATCTCAACGGCGTTGAAACCATCGACTTCACCGCCCTTGGTGGGGCCGATAACATTATCGTGGGCGATCTCAGCGGCACCAATGTGAAGCAAGTCAACATCGATCTCGGCGCAACGCCTGGAGGTGCCGGCGACGGGCAGGCTGATACGGTCAC
Organism: uncultured Alphaproteobacteria bacterium; assembly: GCA_963785995.1. Classification (GTDB taxonomy): domain Bacteria; phylum Pseudomonadota; class Alphaproteobacteria; order Rhizobiales; family Beijerinckiaceae; genus Methylocapsa. The sequence goes on along the minus strand of CAWAXL010000030.1, from coordinate 11,198 downwards.
AGTCAATGGCCGCGCCGGAAATGACGTGATCAACGTCGCGGCCAGCGGCGGCAATGTCGGCATCGCGGGCGTCGCGGCACAAGTGGCGATCACCGGCGCGGAAGTGGCCGACCTGCTGATCATCAACGGTTTGGCTGGAAACGACACGATCGACGCCTCAACCGTGCCTGCGACGTCAGTGCAATTGCAGATCGACGGCGGCGCCGGCAACGACACCATCACCGGCGGCGATGGCAATGATGTCCTCATCGGCGGCGACGGCAACGATGTCGTGACGGGCGGCCGCGGCAACGACGTCGCCTTCCTCGGCGCGGGCAACGACCGGTTCATTTGGAACCCCGGCGACGGCAGCGACGTGGTCGAGGGTCAGGACGGCACGGACAGCCTCGTTTTCAACGGCTCGAACGCCAGCGAGAACATCGACATCTCCGCTAACGGCTCGCGCGTACGCTTCTTCCGCGATGTCGGCGCCATCACAATGGACGTTAACGGCGTTGAAAACATCAACTTTGCGGCGTTCGGCGGCGTCGACAACATCGTCGTCAACGATCTCACCGGCACCGATGTGAAGCAGGTTAAGATTGATCTTGCCGGGACCCCCGGCGGAAACACCGGCGACGGCCAGGTCGATACGGTGACCGTCAATGGGAGCGCCGGAGATGATGTGGTCAGCCTGCAGCGCTTGGGCTCGGACATTATCGTCAATGGCCTTGCGGCAAAAGTGACCATCAGTCACGTCGAGCAGGGCGACGTGCTCAATATCAACGGTCTGGCCGGCAATGATACGATCGACGGCTCCGCCTTGCTCGCGACGTCACCGCATCTGAACATCAATGGCGGCGACGGCAATGACACTATCAAGGGGGGCGCGGGTGACGATGTCGTGGCTGGCGGCCGCGGCAATGATGTCGCCTTCCTTGGTGCGGGCAACGACCGGTTCATCTGGAACCCCGGCGACGGCAGCGACGTGGTTGAGGGTCAGGGTGGCACGGACACGCTCGATTTCCGCGGTGCAAACGTCGGCGAGAACATCGACATTTCCGCCAATGGCGGGCGGGCGCGGTTCTTCCGCGATGTCGCAAACATCACGATGGACCTTAACGGTGTTGAAAACATCGACTTCATTGCGCTTGGTGGCGCCGATAACATCGTCGTCAATGATCTCAGCGGCACCGATGTGAAGCAAGTCAACATCGATCTCGGCGCAACGCCTGGAGGCGCCGGCGACGGGCAGCCGGATACGGTGACGATCAACGGGACCAGTGGAGACGACATCATCAAGCTGTCGATCGAAAATGGCGCGCTGGTAGTCGACGGGCTTTCGTCCAGAGTGGTGATCAAGGACTTCGATCCGAACGACACGATCCATATCGCCGGCCTCGGTGGTGATGACGTCATCGACGCCTCGGGGCTTGGCGCAGGCGCCCCGAAACTGACGCTGGATGGCGGCGCCGGCAACGACGTCTTGCTTGGTGGCGGCAGCCCCGCCACTTTGCTCGGCGGTGACGGCGATGATGTGTTGTTGGGAGGAAACACCAACGACGTTCTGAACGGTGGTCCTGGCGACAATATCGAGATCCCGTCGTCGGCGCCGCCGGCTCTGGCGTCCACGCAAACGGGCGGCAGCGGATCCAATTTGTCGCTTTCCAGCCTTAACCAGGCGGGACCGGGACAAACCATCAATGGCCATGAAAACCTCGAAATCCAGAACGCCTCGGCGGCGAGCGTCACCTTTGCACCCGGCGCGGCTGGAACTCTGACGCTCGATCATTCGACAGAGTTCTCCGGCAAGGTTTCCGGGTTCGAGGCGACCGACAAACTCGACCTGAAGGACATTGCTTTCGGGGCGAACACGACCGTCGGCTTCTCCGGCGACGCCACTGGCGGAACATTGTCGGTCGGCGACGGCGGCCATTTGGCGAAGATCGCGCTTCTTGGCAATTATCTGGCGTCGACTTTCGTCGCCTCGGGGGATGGCCACGGCGGCACACAAATCACCGAGCCGCAAATGAGCCAGGCCCCGCTCATTGCGCATCCACAAACTGCCTGATGCGATGACGAAGGGCGCGTCGCGATCGAAGCATGATCGCGCCGCGCTCGATACCGATGAGGCGCGCCCGGTCGGCAAACGACTTATCACGGCTTCGGACCTTCGCTCCGATTCCATCTCTAATATGTGGTCTCGACGCGAACCGGTTTCCGCGTCGCTTTAAAATTCCTGTTGGAGGCTGCTGTGACCACTGAACAGAACAATGCGGAGCCTTTGGATCAGGGTCTATCCGTCCTGGTGACGCTTTTGCAATTTCAGGGCGTCGGTGTTGCCGCGGGTCAGTTGCGGCATCGGTTTGGCGGGGCATCGGTCGGGGTTTCCGACATGCTGCGCTGCGCCCGAGAATTCGGTCTCAAGGCGCGGGCGATCAAATCGAACTGGTCGAGGCTCGCGGCGATTACGCTGCCGGGCATCGCCGTGCTCCGCGACGGCGGCTTTCTCTTGCTCGGCAAGGTCGGCGACGAAGAAGCAATTGTTCAATCGCCGCATTCGCCTCGCCCAACCTTGATGTCGCGGGCCGAACTCGAGGCGGCGTGGGATGGCCGACGGGTTCTGATGACGCGGCGGGCCGGGCTCGTCGAGCTGTCACGCCGTTTCGACATCAGCTGGTTCCTCGGTGCGATCCACAAATACCGCCGTGTGCTCGGGAGTGTCCTCGTCGCCTCCTTCTTTTTGCAGCTGTTCGGGCTCGTGTCGCCGCTGTTCTTCCAGGTTGTCATCGACAAGGTGCTGGCCCATCGTAGCCTCGGCACGCTCGATGTTCTGATGGTCGGCCTCGTCGGTATCGCGGTGTTTGAGACGATACTGGGCGGCGCGCGGACCTATCTCTTCGCACACACCACCAACCGCATCGACGTGGAACTCGGGGCGCGATTGTTCCGCCATCTGCTGGCGTTGCCGACTGCGTATTTTCAGGCCCGGCGTGTCGGCGATTCGGTCGCGCGCGTGCGTGAGCTGGAAAACATCCGCCAGTTTCTGACGAGCTCTGCGCTCACGCTCATCATCGATCTTTTTTTCACCTTCGTGTTTCTCGGGGTGATGTTTCTCTATTCGCCGCTGCTGACCTTCATCGTGATCGCATCGTTTCCGTTTTACATCGCCATATCTGCGACCGCGACGCCCCTGTTCCGACGCCGTCTCAATGAGAAATTCGAACGGGGTGCCGAAAATCAGGCCTTTCTGGTTGAGCGGGTCGCGGGCGTTGAAACCCTCAAGGCGATGGCGGTCGAGCCGCAAATGCAGCGCAAATGGGAGGAGCAGCTTGCCGCCTATGTCGGTGCAAGCTTCCGCGTGCTCAGCCTCGGCAACACCGCGAGCCAGCTGGTTCAGCTGATCAGCAAGATCGTCACCGCCGCGGTGCTCTATTTTGGGGCGCGGCTGGTCATCGATGGAAGCCTGACGATCGGGGAGCTTGTCGCCTTCAATATTCTGGCCGGGCGGGTCAGCGCGCCTGTGTTGCGCCTCGCCCAGCTGTGGCAGGATTTCCATCAGGCCCGGCTGTCGGTGACGCGGCTCGGTGATATTTTGAACGCCGTCCCGGAGCCAACCTTCAATCCGGGCCAGACGGCCTTGCCGGCCATCCGGGGCGATATCGCATTCGAGCATGTCACCTTCCGCTACCGGATCGATGGCCCGGAAACCCTGCACGACCTCAGCTTCAACGTGCCGGCCGGACAGGTCATCGGGATCGTCGGTCCCTCGGGTTCGGGCAAGAGCACGCTCGCCAAGCTGATCCAGCGGCTCTACGTTCCGGAGAGCGGGCGTGTTCTCGTCGACGGCGTCGATCTCGCCATGGTCGACCCTGCCTGGCTGCGCCGTCAGATCGGCGTCGTGCTTCAGGAAAATGTGCTGTTCAACTGCTCGGTGCGCGACAATATCGCGCTTGCCGATCCGGCGATGCCGATCGAGCGGGTGATCGCCGCGGCGAAGCTCGCGGGCGCCCATGATTTCGTGCTGGAGCTTCCCAAAGCCTATGACACGATCGTCGGCGAACGTGGCGGCAGCCTCTCGGGCGGCCAGCGCCAGCGCCTTGCCATCGCCCGCGCGCTGGTGATGAACCCGCGCATTCTGATTTTCGACGAAGCGACCAGCGCACTCGATTATGAGAGCGAGCGCGTGATCCAGGACAACATGGCGCAAATCGTCCGCGGCCGCACCGTGTTCATCGTCGCCCACCGGCTCTCCACCGTGCGGCGGGCCGACCGCATCATTACCATCGACCACGGCCGGCTGACCGAGGACGGCGGCCATGACGAGCTGATCAGGACCAACGGACGCTACGCGTCTCTCCACCGTCTACAGGCAGGTCTCCATGAAGTACGCTGAGAACATCCTCCCTTTCTCATCGGCCAAATCACGCCGGCGCGATGAGCTCGCCTTCCTTCCGGCCGCCCTCGAGATCGTCGAGACGCCGGCACCGCCGCTCGTCGGCTTGATGAGCGGAACGATCATCGCGCTGTTCTGCCTAGCGCTCGCCTGGGCTTGCCTGGCGCGCATCGACATCATCGCCTCGGCGCAAGGTAAGATCGTATCGAACGGTCGGACAAAAATTATTCAGCCCTTTGAGACCGGGGTGGTTCGCGAAATCCGCGTCCACGATGGACAATATGTCAAGGCTGGCGATGTTCTAATCGAACTCGATCCGACCATCAACCTGGCGGATGGCCGGCATCTTCATGGCGATCTCCTCGCCGCCGAACTCGATCTCGCGCGGCTCACCGCGGCGCTTGGCGAGGGGCCGGATCCCGCGGCGGCGTTTCAACCCCCGGAAGGTGCCAGCGAGACCCAAATCTCGACGCAGCGGCAATTTCTCATGCATGAGCTCGATGAGCATCGCGCCAAGCTCGCCGCCCTCGATCGACAAAAGACCCAAAAAGAAGCCGAACTCGTGACCGTCACATCGTCGGTGAAAAAGCTCGAGACTGTCCTTCCTGTCCTCCGCGACCGGGTCGAGATCCGGCAGATTCTATTCTCGCGTCAGATCGGCTCGAAAGCCAATTATCTCGAACTCTATCAAAGCCTGGTGGAGACCGAGCAGGAGCTGGCTGTGGAGAAAAACAAGATCCAGGAATCAGAAGCGGCCGTCGCAGCGATTGCCCAGGCGCGCGCGCAGGCCGACGCCGAATACCGCCGCACCCTTTTCGGCGAGTTGGCCGAGGCGCAGCGCAAGGCCGCCGGGCTGCGCGAGGATCTGATCAAGGCGGAGCAAAAAACCAAGCTCCAGGTTCTGACGGCACCGGTTGACGGCGCGGTGCAACAGCTTGCGGTGCATACGATCGGGGGCGTTGTCACGCCGGGGCAGGCGCTGCTGGCGGTGGCACCGGAAGACAACCATATCGAAATCGAAGCAATGGTTACGAACCGCGATATCGGTTTTGTTCACGCCGGCCAGGACGCCGAGATCAAGATCGATACTTTCAACTTCACCAAATATGGCCTCATTCACGGCCGCGTCCTGAGCGTGTCGCAAGACGCCATCTCACGCAGCAAACCACAGGACAAAGCCGACGGCCAGAATGTCGGGAATGAAAACGAAACCAGCGAACCAAAGGGCCAGGAGCTCGTCTATGCCGCCCGGATCGCGCTCGACCGCACCCAGATGCAGGTCGACGAAAACCTCGTCAATCTCTCGCCGGGAATGGCGACCACCGTGGAAATCAAGACCGGCACGCGTCGGATCATAGACTACCTGTTGTCGCCCTTGCTCAAATACAAGCAGGAGAGCCTACGCGAAAGATGATCGCGGACGCCGGTTTTCGCGTAGCAATCGCCGAGGCTGGCAAGTTAGGGCGGGAGCTTGTGGAACTCGCTTGCGCTGACTGACCATGGTCGTTCGGAGGTGAGAGATTTGGCGGCCAATGCCACGCATTGGCCCTTCGCACAGACAAGCCCTTCGGTTGATCCACCGCGCCGCCCGCAACAGGTCAGCCGCGCTCAACTGGCTTAAAAAGGGGATTTGGTTCGTCGCAACAGCGCCGGTCAGTCTCAGGCGGCGCAGGAAAGCTTCACGGCAAAGCCGATGGCGAGCACGCGCTTGAGTTTCATTCCGGTCTCGTCGATCCGGATCACGTCGTCGTTTTGATAATCCACCCGGATGATGGCGTCGGCATCGATGTCTTCCGCTTTGCGGATGAGTTCACGCAGAATGAGTTCGCGCCAATTCTGTTGCAAAGGGGAGCCGTGCGCCGGGTGCCAAGTGGAGGCAGCCTCGATCTTGCCGATCGTGTAGAGAACACGTCCTCCTTCGATGGCACCGGTCGAGCTGATACGCATAAGCTTAGTCTCCGTAATCACTTCACCATCAATGAGCAGATCATCTCTAATGAGCAGAGGTTTCTCTTGCCTTAATGCGTGAGCAAAGCGGCCATTTCGAGACGTATAATTGCAGTTCGGAGCGCTTCAAGCTGTGCCGCCGCACACCGGAGGCGCGCTAATGCCGAAAATGCCGGACCCCGGTGAATACCATGGCCAAACCGGCGGCGTCGGCGGCTTCGATGACTTCCCCATCCCGCATCGATCCGCCGGGCTGAATAATCGCGGTAGCGCCGGCCTCGGCGGCCGCGAGCAGGCCATCGGCGAAGGGGAAAAAGGCATCGGAAGCAACAACCGAACCTTTGGCTAGACTGTCTTGCAGACCCAAGGCCTTGGCGGCTTCGGCCGCTTTCAGCGCCGCAATTCTTGAGGAATCGATCCGGCTCATTTGGCCGGCGCCAATGCCGACGGTCGCGCCCTCCTTGGCGTAGACGATGGCATTGGATTTCACATGCTTGGCAACGCGAAAGGCAAATTTGAGATCGCGGAGTTCCGCCGCGTTCGGAGCCCGTTTGGTCACCACACGCAATTCCATGTCATCGACATTTGCATTGTCGCGGGTCTGAACCAGAAGGCCGCCGGCAATCGGGCGAAAGTTCAGCCCCGGCGCGCGGGGATCCGGAAGACCGCCCGTGATCAGCAGACGCAAGTTTTTTTTGGTCGCAATAAGTTTGATGGCTTCGTCGTCGGCATCAGGGGCTATGATGACTTCCGTAAAAATCTTGACGATCTCCGCGGCCGCAGCCGCGTCGAGCTTGCGGTTTATCGCGACGATCCCGCCAAACGCCGAGACCGGATCGCAGCGGAGGGCGCGCTCATAGGCGAGCGCGACATTGGTAGCCTCCGCGACGCCGCAGGGGTTTGCATGTTTGATGATCGCGACGGCCGCCGTTTGTGCCGGATCGAATTCGCTGATGAGTTCGAACGCGGCATCGGTATCGTTAACGTTATTATACGAAAGATCCTTGCCCTGAAGCTGACGGGCGGTGGCGACGCCGGGGCGCCGATCGGCCGTCGCATAAAAGGCCGCCGCCTGATGTGGATTCTCGCCATACCGCAGGCTCAAAGCGAGCTTGCCGCCGAACGCGCGATAAGTCGGCGTCTCGACGTTGATGGCATTGGCCAGCCAATTCGAGATCGTGGCATCATAGGTTGCGGTGCGCGCAAAGGCCTTTTGCGCAAGCCATTGACGCAGAGCCCTTGTGGTCGAGCCGCTATGCTTCGCCAACTCGTCGACGATTTTGGCATAATCGTCGACGTCCACCACGACGGCGACATCGTCATAATTTTTGGCAGCGGCACGAATCATCGCCGGTCCGCCGATGTCGATGTTTTCGATGCATTCGGCAAATGCGGCGCCTTTGCCGATCGTCGCTTCGAACGGATAAAGATTGACGACCAGGAGATCGATCGGCGCGATGCCATGCGCCAGCATCGCCGCCTCATGTTCCGGATTTTCCCGGATCGCCAGAAGTCCACCGTGAACCTTTGGGTGAAGGGTTTTGACCCGTCCGTCGAGGAGTTCGGGAAACCCGGTCAGATCGGAGATGTCGCGAACCGGCAGGCCGGCCTCGGCAAGCTGTTTCCGTGTTCCACCGGTCGAAATCAGCTCGACGTCCGACGCAATGAGGCTGCGTGCGAAATCCAGGAGCCCGGTCTTGTCGGAAACGGAGATTAGCGCGCGCGTGACGCGGCGAAGGTCGCTCGGCATGGGATCGGCTTGCGGCTTTTGAGAAGCGGATGATGGCGTTTGAACAGGCTGTTAACACGCGCCGCCGGCAACGCCTATCGTCGAAACGACGGATCCTCAAATTCCTGGGTTGGGCAGGCGGCATCAAATCGCCCGGAAACAAGCGTAAGCTAAGGTTCTATGAGGCAGCGACAAATTGTCCGGGGCAGGGGTGGCACATACTGCTGTGCCCACCGGCAAACCGACGCGCTGGCGATGCGTGCCTGGAAGGCTTAAATGACAGGCATTGGAGGAAGCCATGTCGAATTCAATCGTCATCACTGTGCCGCATCGCCTCGGTGCCGAAGAAGCGAAAAAGCGGATTGCCGAACGAATAGAAGTGCTACGGCGCGATTACATCGACAAATTGGCTTATAGCGAAGCCAAGTGGAATGGCGACAAGGCCGATTTGCGGGTTGTGGCCTTCGGACAGACGGCGACCGGGAAACTCGACGTCATGAACGATTCCCTACGCATTGAGGTCCAGCTTCCTTGGATTCTCGCCAGTCTCGCCGGAAAAATACAGGGAATTCTGAAATCCAACGCAGAGGATTCGCTGCGGATTGGCCACACGCCCAAATCCTGAGGCGCCCGATGCCTCACACGTCTAATGGACGCCAATCATCACGTCGGACGCTTTAATCACGACGTAGACTTCCCTTCCTTTGGCCAGGGCAAGCTCTTGGATGGCTTCATTCGTGATCGAAGACATGACGGTTTCGCCCCCCTTAAGCTCGACTTCCACATGGGCTGTGGTGGCGCCCATATGGATTTCCTTGACCGTTCCTTTGAGAACATTGCGAGCGGAAATTTTCATCGGTAGCTGCCTTTTAAAAACTCGCTTCCGGCGAGGTCGTGGGTGAGAGCCCGGATTGATGGTGCGCATCGCAATCGGCGCCCTTCCGGCGGCAACGTGCTTTTATTTTAAAAGGAACTCTGCCGCAATTGACGCAATGCGGCAGATGCTTTGGAGCGAGCAAATACATATCCAGCGGCATGGGATCCATCGCTGGGTGAAGGGCTGGGAGGATGAGCAGTTACAGCGGAATGTTGCGCAACTTTTTTCAAAACAACGAGCGATGCTCTAAACCCTGTCAAGCCCTCTCTTGTTCCCGAACCCGTTTCCAGATGAAGTCTCGCGCCCTGCGTTGACCACGATTCTCTTGGATTTGGGAAGGTCTCCGGAGGCCCTTTCACACGGCGTTTCCAGATCGTTTCCGCATTCTCCAACGCAGTCGGCGTTTCAGAAACTTGACATATGCTCAGGCTGTGCAGGCGGCGACTGGAACGGTCCCAGAAGCGGATGATCCGGGCCGTCGCGAGCGTGATGCTCGTGACGCCCTGGAGGACCAGTGTGGCCGTGCACTTTCCGATCTGGAGCGGGAATCCGCCGTCACTCTCGTGTCTGATATACTCCATACCGTTCAGTCAAGCGGGCCATCCACAAAAGGAGGATGGCGAATGATGGCCCGCAGACGAAGGGGACAATTTCCCGAACCCAAGCAGGAAAGAGGGCAATGGAAGATCCGCTATTGGACGGACGAAGCACGAGAGGACGGCTCACGGGTGCGAGTCAGGAAGACCAAGTGCTTGGGCCGTGTCGAACGATAACTCTGACAGAGGCACGCAAGGAAGTGTGGCGATTCCTGGAACCGATCAACGATGTAGTGGAGGGCAGCGAGCACCGAAGCAGAAGACGATGGCGGCAGTTGATCACAGCTTGGACAGAATCGATCAAGCCGACACTGAAAGCTCTCGACTCAGCTTTCCTATGAGTGGGCTTTCAAGCGGATACAGCCGGCGTTCAAGCGGCGCTCCGCTCTCAGTGATCGGCAAGGCGGACGTTCAGGCTTTCCTCACCGATGCGTCAAAGCAGCTTGCAGGGGAATCGGTACGCGACCTGAGAGGCCGTCTCTCAGGTCTATTTACGTGTGCCGAAGAGTGGGGATGGATCAAGACCGGAGCGAATCCGGCGAAGGGGCGCTCAGGCTACCTCCACGGGATCACGTCAGACCGAAGCGGGTGATCTGGCCGGAGGAGTTCCATCGGCTGATCTCAACCTTGAAGCAACCCTACAGCACCTTGGTGATTCTGGCTGTGCTGGCTGGCCTAAGGCGGGGAGAGCTGGCGGCGCTCCGCTGGCGGCACAACTGAAGCCGGGCACAGCTGGCGATAGATGAAGCGGTCTATCGGGGCAAGCTCGGAAGTCCCAAGACGCCGAAGTCCAGGCGTGAAGTATCCATCGGTCCCATGGCTCAAAGCGCATCGAAGAGTGGAGCAGGCAAGCGCGGTTCACTGGGCCGGATGATTTCATGTTCGGGATTCGGACCAACACTCCGATTGACCTGCACAATGCTGTAGCACGTCACGTCAAGCCAGCCTGCAAGACCTTGGGGCTGCCTGCCGTATCCTGGCACGATCTGAGGCACACCTACACCACCTGGGGCCGATTGGCAGGGATGAAGGCCGAGACCATGCGGGATCAGCTCGGGCATTCATCCGTGCTGATGACCTTGGACGTGTACAGCCATGCTCAGGACCGATCCGGCGAAGCTGCCATGATCGAGCAGTACGCTTGGCCGAAGCTGGCAACCGAGGTGAAACAGTGAAACGGGAACCCTTATTGGAACCCCTAATGGAACCCCTGGCTCACAGCTGGCTGCAGTGCAAGCGATTGATAGAAATGGTGGGCGCGACAGGACTCGAACCTGTGACCTCCTGCGTGTGAAGCAGGCGATGGGATTCCAGAGCTTCTATTCCTTGGTCTGATTTTTCAGGCTTTTCATTAACTTGGGGAATCTGCTTTTCGCTCGACGGTATCCTCAAGCAGTCGCCGGACGAAGTGTTTTGGCACAGTTTTGGCACACCTGCCCCTTCATTGCGGCGGCGGGACTGATGTTCTCGAGTTCTTCAGGCTGCCCGCCGCTCGTAGCGTTGATGGAGACCACCGACTCACTCACTCTGGTGTGGGTTCGGGAAGGTGCTGGGAGCTCACACTTTTTCAAGCCCAATGAACGAGGAATGGTGTCAAGGAAGAACCAATCGCAGCCGGGTTGTTTGGACGCGGGTTAGGTAAGCCACCCGCCGAGACTGGGTTCTGACTCTCCG
>CAWAXL010000029.1:0-40123 GCA_963785995.1 uncultured Alphaproteobacteria bacterium | reverse complement strand
ATAGTATTATTCAAACCGGCGATACGTTCAGTCTGATCTCGACGGTCAACACCAGCAAGGCCTCGGCAACGCCCGCGGGAATCACCGCCGTCGTCACCGCGCTTAACACCGGATTTTTCCAGGCCGCCAGCGCTTTCCTCGCCGAGCCGCCAAATCCCGTCACCAATCAGATCAATGGCGGCCCTTGGATTCGGGTCGCCGACGGGCAAAATGACGTCAGCGCCTTGACCAGCGCCCAAAATCCGACCGCTGTCTCGACCGCTCCCTCAAAAGTCCGCACCAATTTCAACGGGTTTCAAACCGGCCTCGACCTTGGCGTGGCAAATATAGAGGGGACAGGCTGGAACACGCATCTGGGCGTGACCACCGGTCAGGTCGTCTTGCGGACCAACGATCTTTTGACCACCAATATCAGCAGCGATGTTCAGGTGCCCTACCTTGGGCTCTACGCCGCGGTGACAGGCCATAATTTCTTCGCCGATATTCTGGTCCGCGAAGATTTGTATCGGATGAATCTGATCAACCCTGGCGCGTTTCTGCAGGGCAACAGTCTCGACGGGCGAGCGATCGCGGTCGATGCGTCGGCTGGATACCGGATCGACCTCCCGTCCTCGTGGTTCCTTGAGCCGTCCGGCGCCTTCATGCATTCGAAGCTCAAGGTCGATACGTTGCGCGTCGGACTCGACGAGACCGGCACGTCCTCCGCCAATCTGGTTTTCGATCCATTCACCAGCATTCTCGGGCGTCTTGGGGTGAGGGCCGGGACAAGCTTTGTGGTCAATTCGTTTCAACTCGCCCTCCAGCCATTCGTCACCGCCAGCGTGTGGCGCGAATTTGCCGGCAATACCCGTTCCTTTTTTACAACCGCCGAGACCTCGGTTCCGCTGTCGATTTCCCGCGTGGGAACATTTGGTCAGGCGGGAGTCGGTATCTCGGGTCAAGTCCTGCAGTCGGGTTTCCTCGGTTTCGTGCGCGGCGATTACCGTTTCGGCGACCATCTCACCGGTTATGCTCTCGTTGCGGGTCTTCGCTACCAGTTCTGAGAATCCTCTGGAAGCGCTCCCGGCCTTGTGACAAGATGTGTGGGGAAGGGGAACCAGATGTCGAGGCGGCTTCGGGAGATGCGGCTTTCCCGTGCGCGAGCGCAGCGTGCGGACGGTGCTCCCGGCGCGCCCGAAAAAGGCGAACTCTCAGCCGAACAGGCGAAGGAACTCGAAGCTCTCCGCAAGAGCATCGACGACGCGGCCTCCGTCGGCACCGGACTGTGGCTGAGTTATTTATTTGCGCTGTTTTATATCGGCATCGCCGCCGGCGGCGTCAGCCATCGCGATCTGCTGCTGGAAAACCCGGTCAAACTGCCGTTTCTCGGTGTCGAACTGCCGCTTCTCGCTTTCTTCTTTTTGGCGCCAATCCTGTTCATTGTTTCCCACGCCTATACCTTGCTGCATTTTGTTATTCTTGGACAAAAAGCCGGCGAGTTTGAGCAGAAGCTTCCGCCGTCGCCAGAGCTAAGCGAAAAGCTGAGGCGGCAGTTGCCGACCAATATTTTTGTGCAATTCCTCGCTGGGCCGAAGGAGATCCGCGAAGGAGGTTTGCGGCTGCTGGTGAAGACTATCGTCTGGAGCAGTCTGATGGTCGGACCAGTTCTTTTGCTGCTGCTGCTTCAGGCGCAATTCTTGCCCTACCATCGGGAGACGATCACCTGGGTCCATCGCCTTGCCGTGCTTGCCGACATCATTCTGCTTTGGCTGCTTTGGCCAGCCGTGCTCGACAAGCGAAGCAGACTGACCTGGCCCCACCTTTGGCGATATAAAAGCATGGCGCTCTTTAGCGTCGCTTGCGTCGGGCTTGCGTTCACGACCGCAACATTTCCGGGAGAGGGGATGCACAAATGGACGGGTGATTGGCCGCTGATCCCGCCCAATCGCCTGACCAAAGCGCTCGGACAGGACGGCTGGACCTCGGTTCACAATCTCCTGTTCAACGGCAGGGCCGATCAAGCCCGCCGCCGGCGGTTGAGCCCCTTTTCGACGACGCTGGTACTGTTCGATGCTTTTGAAAAGGAGGCCGGGCCGCAAAAGCCCCTGGTCCTGCATGGCCGCAATCTTGTGGGTGCAATTTTTATCGGGAGCAATTTGCGCGGCGCCGATCTGACCCAGGCCAATCTTCAGGGCGCCTCGCTTCATGGAGCGCATCTTCAGGAGGCGACGCTGGACGATGCCGAGCTTGCCAACGCATGGCTCGACGAAAGCGAGCTCCAGGGGGCTTCTCTTGACCGGGCAGGGCTAGAGGGCACTGTGCTTGAAAATGCACAGCTGCAAGGCGCGTCGCTAGAGAACACCAAGCTGCAGGCGGCGTCGCTGGCAGGCGGTGCGCTTCAGGGTGCGTCGCTGGTCGGAGCGCGGCTACAAGGGGCTTCGCTTGCGGGCGCCGATTTTCGGGGCGCAGTGTTGGATCGAGCCAATCTACAGGGCGCCGTTCCGCCGCAGGGGTTCAAGCAAACCCTCGGCCAGCTCGAGGGCGTGCAACCGAGCCAAGAAGGCGCCAGCGCCATCTGGTTCAAACAAACGCGGCTTCAAGTCTCCGGCGTTGCGGGGCCGCAGTTTCAGGGCGCGTCGCTTTTGGGCACGCGGATGCAGGGCGCATGGTTGGAAAATGCGGTTTTCAAAGCGACACGACTGACCGGTGCGGAATCTTTGGCGCGCCAATCTCAGAGGGGCCTTGTTCGAAAACATCCTAAAGCCGGATCTAAGTGGCGGAGCCAAACCAGCCACGCCTATTTCTCGATTTCCGTGGCTGCGCCCTTGGACGGAGGCGAATTATCTGGCCCTCGAAAGAGCGATTGCCAACGTGCCCGAAGGGGGTGGTCGTGACGCGGCCGAGAGGCAAATCGAAGTCTTGAAAACGCCCGTCCAAAGCAAAGCCAAATTTGAAAACTCGGACGGAGAAATCGGACGCGCGACGGTCAAGCCGCAGGGCTTCGAGCAAGCCCTGTTTCTGGAATTGAACGGGCTGGTTTGTGGCGGCGATCCCGATGCCGCCTATATTCTGCGCGGCCTCATCGAGAATGGGCGGATCGCCGCGACCGGCGCGAAAGTGGACAATCTGGTCAATCTTATCCTCGATGGTAAAAAATGCCCGGTCTTCGATCTGCTCACTCCGGCCGATAAAATGGCGTTGCAAAGGCTCGCCAAAGCGGTGCGGCCCGGTGAACCCGCGAATTGATGTCAAAACGGAGATGGTCAGGCCCGCGCGAGCCCAAACTGCTTTAAAAACTTCATCCGTTCCATTAGGCTTGCCGCTTCATGCCGAAACTGCTTCAGCCCATCGCCCCGCAAGACGGACGCCAATCCGAGACGGCGCTCTTTGTCGCGCGGGGTACGCGGCGGCTGCTGCGGCGCCTTAACTTTTCGACCATTACGGAATTGCCGCTGCTTTCCGGGCGCCGCGCCGATATCGTCGCCTTGGCATCCGATGCGACAATTCATATCGTGGAAATCAAATCCTCGATCGCCGACTTTCGCACCGACATGAAATGGCGCGACTATCGCGCCCATTGCGACCGGCTTTATTTCGCCATTCCCGAGTCGGTGCCCGTCGAAATCATGCCCGAAGATGCGGGCCTGATCATGGCCGACGCCTATGGCGCCGAAATCGTGCGGGCGGCTCCAGAGCATCGAATCGCGGCGGCAACGCGGCGTGCGGTTCTCATGCGGTTTGCCCATGCGGCCGCCCATCGCCTGCATGGGCTGAACGACCCGGAGGTTTTGGGACTTGGACCCATCGGCTGATGCCGGGGACTTACGCAGCTCCGGCGACGGCGCACGGCGCCGCATCGGCCGGGTGAACCTCGGCTTTGGTTTCCTTGACGCAAAATGTCACGGCTTCGGCGAGCTTGACCGCGCAGAAATCGGCATTGGTCTCCGCACATAGCTCGCCGGTTTTGGTCGGGTCGCTTTGCCAGAATCCGCCAAGAATTTTAATTCCCGGCAGGCGGCGGCGCAGCCTGCGAATGGCGTAGCGCGCACTTGCCGGGCTCACATCGGCATCGAGATAAGAGAGGCAGATGATTTTTGCGCCCTCGCCGGATAGGCGCGAAATTCGGCCAACCGTAAGCGCGCCCGGCGGCTCGATCTTGGCGCCAATACCGTGTTTTTCAAGAATCTGCGCGAGCAATGCGCCGGCGGCTTCATCGATGGGGCTACGGCCCGCTATACAGAGGACAGGCTTTTGGTCCAGGGCGCTGGTTACCTTGCCCGGTAGGACGTCGGGCGGCGTTTCGGCGTTCGGCAAGGATTCCGCTTCGGAACTCCGCAAAGCATAAGGGTGAGGTTCGCTCGTATCGGCGGCGGGTTGTTCATCGACATGGTCCGACAAATCCTCGATAACCTCATCGATAGTGTCTTTAATTCGCCGTTGCCGTCCTTCATCGAGCACGCCGCGTCGGAGATCGGTCTGCGCCATCCTCAGAGCCGGAAGGGCGACCTCGTCGTAGTAAGCGATCAGCGAATTTTTCTTTAAAAACTCTTCGGCGTGATCGGCAACTTCCGAGGCATCCCCGACCAGCATGCGTTGGTAAAAGCTTTCCACCGGAGTTAAAGCCGGGGCATCACCCAAAATGACGTCCAAAAAGTTCAACTGCTCCACATGTCGTCCGAGCACGACGAGACAGACTGTGAGCGGCGTCGACAGAACCAGTCCGACCGGCCCCCAAAGCCAGGTCCAGAATGTTGCCGAAACCACGACAGCTATGGGTGAAATGCCGGTGTTGTGACCATAGAGCCAAGGCTCGATGACCTGTCCGACCAAACCTTCGACGATCAGAAAAAGCGCGAAAGTTTCGAGCGCCATCGCCCAGCCCGGATCGACCGCCGCAGCCAACGCGATCGGGAAACCCGCGGCGATGAAGGCGCCGATGTAGGGGACGAAGCGCAGGAGAAATCCCATGATGCCAAAAAGAATTGGACTTGGGACCCCGATCAGATAGAGGCCTGCCGCGACAACGGCGCCAAAGGACGCGTTGACGAGTGTTTGAACCAAGAAAAACCGGCTCAGCCGTCCCGCGGCATCATTCATCGCCAAGGTCGTCCGCTGCAGATCGTCAGAGCCGACCAGACGTATGAACCGATTGCGGAGATCTTCGCGCTGCAAAAGGACGAACACAACGAAGACGACGACAATGCCGATTGTCTCAAGAGGCGACAGCGCCGTTCCCGCGATGGTCTGCAAAATCGTGAAAGGTCCAGGGGAGGGCTGATGGACCTCGACCGGAATCGGACGCTGCTCTTCTTCCACCTTCGCCGGGGCGGAGTCTTGGCGCTTTGCGGGCATAACCTCTTTAGGGGGTCGCATCGGGTTGGCATCACCCAGGGATTTGAGGGCGGCCGCGGCCTTCTCGAACAGCGCATTGCCGGCAGTCGCATCCCGCAATTTGGCAATCTTTGTGGTGACCGTCGCCTGATATTTGGGAAGGTCGATCGCCAACTCGGACACTTGCCGTGTCAAAACCGCGCTGACCGTGAAAGCAATGACAAGCGCCGCCAACACAATCGCCAACACCGATATGACACGATTGACGCCCCAGCGTCGCAGCAGGAGAATGGGTGGGGATAAAACAAAACTGAGAACGATTGCGATGGCGATCGGCACGAAGATGTCGCGGCCGAAATAAAGGGCGCAAACAACCAGCGCCAGCACGACCGACCTGGACAGAATTTCGAGCGAATGGGAATTTGGATAGCCGCGGTTCGCTTCGGCGACAGGGTCCTGAAGGATATTGCTCATCGCCGATCCGTGAGAGTTGAATTATCGGCCACGACCCATAGCTTTGACTCCGGCGCGGCTGGAAGCCTTAAGCCTGAAGCGAACTCCCGGCCTGAATTTTGATGCCCGAAATGAAACGCCAACTCAACGCTTGAGGTTCCCGCACTTAAGGTTCCCGCCCTTTGCGCCGGAGAGCGGTGGAGGAAAGCCTCAGGCAATGATGTCGGGCGTGAGCTGATCCTCCAGGAAAGCCAGTCGGTCGCGGAGAACAAGCTTGCGCTTTTTAAGCCTCTGGATTTGCAGCCGGTCGGAAGTGCCGAGGTGAAGCAGTGCTTCGATCGCGGAATCGAGGTCGCGGTGCTCCTGACGCAGGTGTTCGAGTTCGGCCTGCAACATCGCGCGTTCTTCCTCGCTCAAGCCTGTCATGAACGGCCGCTCTCCAATTGGTGTAAGGCTGTGGGGTCTATTTTAGCGTAAAGGTGGGAGTGGCTAAAGAACGCGGCGAATAATACTGGGAAGTTTTGCTGGAGGGACGACGGCTGGGGCGTTATGTCCTTTGCACCCAGCGCCACCCATTGCGCAGCTTTGGCCCAGCCAGCCTGCAAGGCTTTTCCCGCCTTTGTTAAGGTCCGGGGAGTCACAAAAATTCATCTGGACGGCCTGTAAACAGGCTTCGCGAATTCCAAATTCTATGGCAGAATTCCAATTATGTGTGAGCTTTAAAAAGGAGTTCTGCATGTCACGTGAGACTCATTTGGCCGCGCTCGGTCAGCGTCATGAGGCGCTCGACAAGGAAATATCGAAAGAATTGGTCCACCCCGCCAAGGACGAGCTGAAACTGGCCGAATTGAAACGGCGAAAGCTGCAGCTTAAGGATGAGATCGCCCGATTGCAAGGCGCGCCTTCCCCCACATTGCATTAACAATTTTCCAAATCCGCTTTTCCGACCCTCCCGGCATGGGAAGGACCCGGTAAGCTCGAACTCCGGGCGAGAGCCCGAGGCAGGCGATCCTGTGCTGTGGGTCGCCCGCCTTCGACAGACTTTCCTTAGTTTCTCCCGGATTTTCCCGCTAAAAGCCGCCTAAGGCGAGACGGCGCTTGGCGTGCCGCCTCGACATCGCTAGGATGCCGGCGGCTCCACACAGCACCCGTAGCTCAGCTGGATAGAGCGCTGCCCTCCGAAGGCAGAGGCCAGGGGTTCGAATCCCTTCGGGTGCGCCAGTATTTTCAAAGATTGTTGCGGAGCGGCGCGCTTGGTCACCCCTCCTGCATCGCACACATCGACTACGTCAGGTCATCGGACCAGCGTTGCGAGCGGAAAGCCTGCGCGATCGCCACGGCACGCGCTGTCTGCACGGAATCCAGTGATTTCGCGGCGCTTTCGTCATCGGCGAATTCCGTTTCAACGACTTCGGCGCAGGCCCTCAGCGCGGTATCCAACAACGTGGCCTTGGGATAATCCTGTCCGGAGCGGCCCCCGTAAGCGCGGTAATCACAAGCGCAAACCATCATCAACCGCTTGAAAAGGTCCGGGGCGGCAAATGCCCCCGCCCGGTCCAGCATCAAGGCAACAGGTCCGGCGCGCACCTCCGATACCCGGTGCACGCGCTCGCATTCGGCAAGTGCGAGGAGAGCAAGATTACGGCAGTCCGCCGGGACCTCGAAGCGGCTGCAGATCGCTTCGATCCGCGGGCGGCCGCGCTCAATATGCCGATAATGGACCGGCAAGTGCTCGCGTGGCGAATCCGCCTTGCCGACATTCATCACCAGCAAGGAGAAACGCACCGCCAAAGGCGCGTCGCACGCCGCTGCCTCGGCAAGGCTATTCAGCAAATGATCGCCGAGGTCGACCTCCGCTGGATCATCCGCGATTTGGGGGACCCCGAACAGGGCTGCCACCTCCGGCAGCACTTCTCGGAGCGCACCGCATTGGCGCAAAGCCTGGATCATCTTGGCGGGTGAACGCGCCATCAGGCCACGAACGAGCTCCGGCCACATTTTGGCGGGCGCCGTGTCAACCAGTTCACCGGCCTCCACTTGTTCGAACATGGCGTCGAGCGCGTCTTCATCAAGCGCGTCATTCCCTTCGGCGAGCAAGGCTGCCAAACGCAGGATGCCGAGTCCGGGATGCGTTTGCACCAAGTCCGCAGGAAAAGGGGTCAATTTGCGAGCCATTGTGAAGGGATAATCACATGTTCAGAATATCAAGAAAATGTCCCGGCGGCCGCCGAAACAAGGTCAATCTCCCGTGATCATGACTTCCGGGATCTCCTCCGGATCGGGGATATCGAGCCCATCCTCTTCCGCCAGTTCAACTCCCGTCAGGCACACATCTCCATCGTCGATCACCAGCGTGATGGGCGTCAGGCTTTGGCCCTGGCAGGGCCCGATGAAGCAATGGCCCGTATCCGGATCGAATCGGGCACGATGATTGCCACAGGTAATGAAATTGCCTTCCTCGTCCAGAAATTCGCCCGGCCTCGTATCCAGGCGCAAGCCTTGATGCGGGCAGGAATTTTCGAAGCCGAAGAATTGGTTGGCCTTGCGCGTGATCAAAATCGGCCACGGCTTGGCCACATTGGCGTCCCCCGCCCGCATCAGAACAAATCCTCTTACTTGCCCGTCGTCGATCTCGAATGTCCGACATATCGCAAAAAGCTCATTCATCAGCGGATCCCTTTTGGACAAAGTTGAACACGTCGGCCGCGGAGACGCGGAACAGCCGTTTCTGAAGCAATTGGCGAACCAACAACCAGCCGCGGCCTCGGCCGTTGAACCGGCCGCTTCCGTTTCCATCCGAACCACCGATCCGGTTGGGAATTGCCGCCCGCTTCGCGGATGCCGGCTTGCCCCGGCTTGACCAGGGGGATCCGAGCCAACCTTGGATGATCGGAAGGCGATTCAACTCCCGGCAAGTGAAGGCGTTCGATTCATGACGAAATTGCGAAAGGAATCGGTGTACATATAATCGAGGTTGATCCTATAGAGCGAGATTTTGTCGTCGGCCAGCGGGCACTGGCATCGACCGTCGTTCGGGTCAAGGCCCAGGATCCCGCTTGCTCCTGGATTGCGTAATAGGGCGTCTCCACAGCGATCATAAAGTTCGATCCTCCAATCAACGCTGCGCTTCTATGCAAGGTCCGCCCCGCCAGCTCTTGCAATCGCCAATTGGCATATTACGATTATCATGCGACCAGAGCGGCGCTAATTAACTCAGGGCCGCCCTGCTTTCGAAATCATGCATCCGCGCGCCAACCCCCACTTTACTCGGCTGGGTCATGTCCACGATTGAGACTCGCCGCGACCAGATGTTTCCAAAACTCCGGCAGGAGGAGATCGACCGTCTCCGCCGTTTCGGCGAGGTCCGGCGCTACGCTCCAGGTGATCTCTTATTGGTCTTGGGCCAACCGAGCCCCGGCATGTTCGTCCTCATCGCCGGGACCGTGGCGGTCAGCTCGCGGGACGGTTTGGGCCATGTGATCCCGATTGTCGAAGAAGGACCGGGCGAGTTCCTTGCCGAAGTCGGACAATTGTCGGGGCGGCCGGCGCTCATCGACGCGCGTGCCAAAACCGACGTCAAAGCGCTTCTCATTTCTTCCGAGCAGCTGCGTAGCCTCATCGTCGCCGAAGCCGAACTCGGCGAAAAGATCATGCGCGCGCTTATCCTGCGCCGGGTCGCCTTGATCGAGAATGGCGCCGGCGGCCCGATCCTCATCGGGCCCGCATGGAACCCCGACATGGTTCGCCTGCAGGGTTTTCTCGCCCGCAACGGCTACCCGCATCAGGCGCTCGACCCGGCCGAGGATGCCGACGCGCGGGAGCTACTGCAACGTTACACATCGAACCCTTCAGAATCTGCTTCTTGCCATTTGCCCCGATGGAACCGTGCTCAAGAATCCGAGCCCCACGGAACTCGCGCGCTGTCTCGGTATGGTGAGCTGCGATTCGCCGGACCGAACTTATGATGTCGCGATCGTCGGCGCCGGGCCGGCGGGTCTTGCGACCGCTGTTTATGCCGCCTCGGAAGGTCTATCGGTCATCGTGTTCGACGCCTGCGCCTTTGGCGGGCAGGCCGGCGCGAGTGCCCGCATCGAGAATTATCTCGGATTCCCGACAGGGATCTCGGGCCAAGCACTCACCGGACGCGCCTTTGTACAAGCCCAGAAATTCGGGGCGGAGATGGCAATTCCAATAGAAGTCACCGGGCTTGATTGCAGCGGCGCCCCGTTTTCCTTGGCCTTGGCCGATGGCCGGCAAGTGAAGGCGACAGCGGTTGTGGTGGCTGCCGGTGCGCGCTACCGGCGCCCTTCTATTCCCCGTCTTGAGGAGTTCGAGGGCCGTGGCATTTGGTACTGGGCGTCCCCCATTGAAGCCCGCATGTGCCGGCAGGAGGAGGTCGTGTTGCTCGGCGGAGGCAATTCAGCCGGCCAGGCAGCCGTTTTTCTCTCCGGCTTCGCCGCCAAAATATCAATGCTCGTGCGCGCAGCTAGCCTCACATCGACCATGTCGCGCTATTTGATCGACCGGATCGCGGCGCAGGCGAATATTGAGCTTTCGTGCAACACCGAAATCGTGGCGCTCGCAGGCTCAAGCGAAGGGCGGCTCGAACGCGTGCGCTGGCGGCATGCGCCGACTGGTGCGGAAACAGAGCGTCCAATCCGCAATGTGTTTTTGTTTATCGGCGCCGACCCGGCGACCAATTGGCTGCGGGCCTGCGGCGTTGGGCTCGACGAAAAGGGATTCGTCAGAACCGGTCCTCAAGCGGCGACGGCCGATGCCTCAACGGAGGGGCCACATCGCAAACCGCTCCCGCTCGAATCGAATGTTCCGGGCGTGTTCGCCGTCGGCGATGCGCGGGCCGGCTCGGTGAAGCGGGTTGGCGGCGCCATCGGCGAGGGCGCGGCTGCAGTCGCGCAAGTCCACAGTTTTCTCAAATCGATGTCCGGTGGATGAGCGCATCGCACACCCGGCCACGCGATTAAAGTTTGGTCGTTCCAACATTAGTCTTCGCCGTGAGCGGCCCGCGCCCGACATACTCAATGCTGATCGCGTTCGTCGCGGTAGAACCAGTAGCCCGGCCAATCGTAATGGGTGTGCAATTGCTGCTCATAAGCATGATCGACCATGGCGACCGAGTCCCACGGCGGGCTGGCTTTCACTTGCGCGCGGGTAATGTTCAGCTCGACATGGCGGTCCGCCCAATCAATCTCGCGCACGGCATAAGGCGAGATCAGGACATGCTGCCCCGGCCACCAGTTGCGGGTGTCGACGCCGAGGTAGCGGATGTCCCAATTGGCGTGATCGAAGACAAAGTTTTCGATATGGCCAATTTCACCATCGGTCGCATGGAGGCGATAGCCGGTGACCTCGGTGACGCTGCGAAGATGCGGATCGGCCTCCTCGGAAGAGGCTGACTCCTCCGCCACTTCTTCCTCCACCGGAGCAGTCTTGATAAGGGGCGGTGGCGAAAAGGGCGTCGCAATCGCACCAACCCCGAAATAACTGTCGCCCCACATCGGATCCCAGCCATAGTAGTCATAGAGATGAGATTGCATCTGACTCGACACCGGCTCATGATCCCGCAAATCGGGGCTTCCCACGACTTCCGCCTTGGTCAGCTTCACCCCAATCGATTGCCGCACGGGATCCGGTACTTCGAGCGCCGAGGGATGCAGCAGAATTCGCCGATGGGGCAGCCAGTCTCCGGGATCGAGGACAAGCCATCTAATCTTCCAGCTCTGGTCGTCGAACAGAAAGTCGCTGACGACGCCGATCTTACCGTCGGCGGCCTCGACCGCGTAACCCTTGAGCGTTGATTCGACGAACAGCATGTCGGACTTCCTCGATAGGATGCTTCTTTATTTAACGGGTTTAGGTAACGGCGCGTTCGCTCTCGTCCAGCCTTGTCACTTTAGCGGGGTCTATTTGTCAATGCGGCCTATCGAGATCGGGAACGAATTTTGCCTCGGTCCAGCTCAATTCGCGCAATTGTCATCAAGCAATGCTTCCGCGCTGACGATATCCTTCGGTGAAGCACCCGAGTCATTGGCCAAAAGATAAAATCCGGGCTTCCCGTCATTGAAGGTCGCTCCGAATACAGCGAGGGTTTGGTTCCCCATGGAAAACTTGCCTGACGGAAGCCCGTGCGCCAGTAATTTAAAGGGATCGACTTGATCCAGGCTGTCCGTTTCGACTTTCATCGCCACGAATCTGTGCCCGAGAAGTCCTGAACGCAGCGAAGACCAGGCTCCGTGAATCTCCGCTTGGTGGCGGCGCAGGAAATTGGCGACCGGCGGGGCAATGCAGGCAACGTGAATATGCAGCTGATCCTGGCTGCGACTGGCCGCCGAATTGATTGCCATCCCGATCTTGTCACGCGGCAGCTGGCGGTGCGAGCCTTCCTCGACGAAGCGGCGGGCGTCCCAGGCCGCCTCCCAATAATTGGGCGTGGCATCTTCCTGCAACGCCGGGCTTTCAATGCCGGAAATGGGCGTGGTCGGAACAACGATGATATGGGCGGTACTCGAGGGCTTCTGCAGCACGGCAAAGCCTTGGTCGAGACCTTTGGCAATGTTGACTTCCGTGCAGGGAAACGCGACGCCGAAGCCGCGATAGGCGGGCAGGCAAATGTCGTGGACAACCACCCACAGGCCGTTTCTGTTGGCTGCGGCAACACATGGGGGTGAAGCCGCGAGCGCAGCCAGGATCGGTCCCATTATGGCGGCGAAACGCGTGACTTTGTGCAAAAAGAACCCCATCGAAACGCTTCTCACTCTCGAATGGCAGCAAACGGCCAGCTTTTCCCAAGTCAAAAAAATGCGGTGCTCAATGAATATAAGTACATTGGTGCTCCGGGCCGTCGAGCGAAATCGACGGCGAGTTCGCGGAGCGGTTTCGCGTTCTGCGTGTGGAGCGCCGTCCTCGGTCGATGGACACCTCCGGGTTCATCCATATTGTATTGACGAATTGCAGTGTGAGCACTAGCGTCAACCATGCAAAAGCCGACACGCGGAGAACGCCGGTCGGGACGTGTTCGCGGCCAATGCGCCGCGCAAGGCGTGACCGGTTCGGGGTCGAAGGGGGAAAATTTGCAAGTAAATGTCCCCAAGCTGGATATTCAGCAGGCGGGCCTCACCACCATTTCGGTTGGTCAGGTTGCGATCGGGCCGATCACGGTCGGCGATCTCGTCTTGAACAACACTGATTTTGCCCTCACAGGGGCGCAGGGCCTTCTCAAGAATGTGAATGTGACGGTCACGGTGAAAATTTCCGTCGAATGGCATGTTCATGTTGGATTACCGGATGGGATTCCGGACATCGACGTTGGCGATACCTATGATCTCGGCTCACTCAGCTTCCCGATGCCGGTCGGCGATATCGCAATTCCCGCGTTGAACAACGTCCACATCAACATCCCGACGTTGAACGCGCAAAATCTGTCGGTGTCGGCCAACCCCTTGAGCCTTCAGCTCCAGAACACGACCGCCGATCAAATCCATATCGACCATGCGACGCTGCCTTCGGCAGGCTTCACAATTGCAGGCTTGGCGCTGGCCTCCGTGGAAGGCGAGGCGGTCAGCGTGCCCGCCGCAAAGGTGGATCAGGCGACGATCCGCCATGTCCATGCCGATCCGATCAAAATTCCTGCGTTCACGCTCGGCAATCTGCATCTTCCCGCCGCGCAGATCCCGCACGTCAGCAGTTCGGCGCCGCTCGATATTCCGGCCAATCTGCAGACGAGATCGGTGGGCTTCGACGCCGGCATTTTGCGGATCTCGATCAAGGTCAAGCCCTCGGCATTATCGCACATCGATCATCTGGAAATATCCAACGCAAACGCGAGCGCCACCGTTGGTCAGATCGTGCTGCATAATGTTGTGCTACCCTTTGATGCTCTGAATCTTACGTTATCTCAGATCGGGATCAATACGATCGAGATCCCGGCGTTTACCGTCGCGTAGAGGAGGCCCCAATGGCCGACGACGAAACTCCCGAAGTTACGATGGTTCCGGTGAAGAGATACGACGTCAACGTGACACTTGACGAAATTCTCACTCCGCTCGTGGAAATCAGCAACCGGCAAGTCCCGACCGCGACCGGGATCCAAATGACCCAATTGGAGCCGCACCTCCAAAAATTAAGCGATCTCGCCAGGCAGCTAAAGGAGGTTGTCGGGCAGATCAATGAGATCCATCCCGCTCTGCTGACCCCGCAGACACAGAGGCGATCGACGACCGAGTGATCTTTGTAAAGTGCGCGCAAGGGTGCGCCGAGACGTCAAGCGAGCGGAAGGGTGGGGCGCATGTTCACGACGATCGCGGAAGCCGACATCAAGCAACTTGGGATCGGCGCCATCAGCGTAGGGCAAGTGGGAATTGGCCCGATCAAGATCGGCCATCTTGTCGTCAGCGACTTCGAGCTTAATGCAGCTGGCGACGGTGCCGTACTTCGTAACTTTCGAGTCATCATCTCATACGACATGAGTATCGAGTGGCGCCTTCGCCTTGAAGTTCCGGGAGTTGCGGCAGAGGACAGCGGCACTGTGGAATTGGGCATTCAAAATTTCGAAGTGGGGTTTGGCGATCTCAAGCTGCCGGGGCTTGAGAATCTCAAGATCAAGATCGACAGTCTGAACGTCGATAACATTGCCGCGGCCGCTGCGCCAATCACCAATCTCGAGTTGGGGAAGGCTGTCGCAGAACAGATCAAGATTCAGAACGTCAAACTGCCGACGCAAGGATTCACTCTGGCCGGGCTTGGACTTGGCGCCTTGAAAGTCGGTGGCGTTGGCGTTCCGGCCGCAAACCTCGATTCGTTTAAGATCGGCCGGTTGAAGGGCGATGCATTTCCGCTCGGCCAGATGTCGATCGGCAATCTCTCGCTTCCCAGCGCTTCGATTGCCGATATTGCCAGCCAAGGCGTTGATGTGAGTGCCGTGCCGAGGCCCAAAGCCTTTCATATCGACTTGGGCTGCCTCGATCTCACGATCAAGGTCAATCCCAAGGCGGCGGCGCACATCGACCAATTGCTGATCCACAATGTTTCCGCGAGCACGTCCATCGGCAAAATCGAATTGCGCGATGTTGTGGCGCCCTATGAGTTATTGAACCTCACCTTGGCGCAGCTCGGGATTGACACGATTTCGGTTCCACAAGTCTCCATCGCTTGAAGGAGTGGGCAGATGTCCGATAACAAGGACTTCGACTATGAATATGTGGAAGTCAAAGTCACCAAAAAGATCGAGATAACGCTTTCGCCCGGCGAGCTGCTTGCCTTGGCCCAGAGACAGGCCGGGGCGGTGGTGAACACGGTGCAGGATGCGCCTCGGCAGGGCGCCGGCCGCATCGCCAAGATGGGGCAAGCTCTGAAGGACACGGTCATGGGACGACCCAAGGATTCCGGCTAGCTCGATGTGCCTGGTTTGAACTCAACCGCCTCGGCACCGCCTTGGGTTTTGCCACGCGCCGGTGTTCGTGTTGACGCTCGCGTCGACGATTGCAAAGCCCTAAAAACCATAGACGAGCCTCAGGCCGGCTTCATAGCGCTCAAAATTCACGAGATCGGCATGGCGGGCTCCGAAATCCGGAACCTGGAATGCCCAGGCGAATGATGCCGTTAAGCTCTTGTCCAATTGCAGAAATACGTGCGGGCCCACGAACAGCGCGTGAGACCTAGGGAAACCGTTGGGCGCGAAATTCTCATGGCGGACCTCCGCGCCGACGAGAAAATTCGGGGTGATCACATAAGAGCCACCGACCAGGACCGTGAAGAAATCGTCGCGCAACCACTGGCCAGCCAACGGCCTCCATAATGGCGCATAAGCGAGGTTGAGTTCCATAAAGAGTTGGTTGGGGATCACCTCTTTGTCGATGAGCAAGGCCGCTGTAATGGCAGCATTGTCGTTATATCTTCCGAACCCGGGATCGGTGCGACGCCATTCCGGGTCGAAGGTGAAGGTCATCCCAAAGGGCGACGTCAGCCGATTGAGGATATTCCACCGAATTTCCGCGACAATCCCGCTGAGATTCGCCCCGTTTCGGATGCTGAGGCGGGGGTCGTGGATGTTGAGATAATCGGTGAGAGTGCCAACCGAGAATCGAAGCTCATCGGTGATGGTGTACCGAATCGAAGTGTCATTGGCGATGTTGAAATCGCGTCCGACCGCCCCGAAGCTTCCCATCGTAAAGCTCTCGATCTCCCATTCTCCCTGAGCGCCAATATCCGATCCCTCACCAAACCCGAAGATGTGCTCGGTGTCGAAATGCGGCCCGGAATGGCCTCTGTCACTCTGGGCCTCGGTTTGTGACAGTGCGGGCTTGGCTAAGGCCAGCAAAAAAAGCACCATTGCACAGGCGACTATCCTCGTGTGCACCATGTATTTCCCTCCATGGACGCATTTAGAAGTCGCAGAAGCGATCTTTAGGTGCGGTGCATAAAGTTAGCTAAGGCTAATAATTGTGTCAACGGCAAAGTAGAGCTGGCCGTCGATTGGCGGTCCCGAACCCGTTCTAGCTCTTGGTCAGGCGGGGAGTTTTGGTTAGGAGTGCTCTTTCGGCGAACTGAACAACGTGTTCGGGTTACGCTCTGAGATGGACCGATCGGCAATATGAGGAGCCTGCGATGACCAGCGCTGACAATGAAAAGCAGGAGACCGCTCGTCACGCCGAACGGTTCGGGCGGGTGCGCGACGCTCATCAACGGGAATTGGCCGAAGATTATGTTGAGCTGATCGCCGATCTCATCGACCAAAGAGGAGAGGCGCGCGTCGTGGATTTAGCGGGGCGCCTGGGTGTGACCAATGCGACCGTCAACAACACGATCCAGCGGCTCCAGCGCGATGGTCTGGTGACAAGCAAACCCTACCGCTCGATCTTCCTGACAGTGCAGGGCAAGGAGTTAGCCGACACGTCGCGTGAGCGCCATCACGTGGTCCGGGAGTTTCTTGTCGCGCTCGGCGTCGATCCTGAGACGGCGGACATTGATGCCGAGGGAATCGAGCATCATGTCAGCGATGCGACACTGGGCGCTTTCCGTAGCTACCTAAAGAAGCATCGGCCCGTTCGCTGAAAGTGGCAAACCCTTGAGCAAGCTCAAGGACATGCCGCTGTATGCAGACTAGGATTAGGCATATCAACAATGGAAAACCCGCATGCAATTCAAGAGTGTCTGTCTCGCCCTGAGCTTCGGTGAATTGATCCCGGAGCCCAAGGAACCAAGCTTTACCGCAGAAAACTATGCCATTTCCTTCTGCGCGCGGGAGCGAGCCCATCTTTCGGTCTTCATGGCGGCACCAAATCTTCGCCTCCCGAGCGCCGGATTTGTTCCGCTCACGCATGCGCTGGTCGATGAGATCAACGCCGAGCGGTACACCCATGCCGAAGAAGCCCAAAAAAAATCACAAACGCCGCAGCGATTGCGGGTGTCACCGTCGAATTTCAAATCGTGCAGCAATCCTACACCGAAACAAACCAATGCCTCGCTGTGGCGGCAAGAACGAGCGACATCGTCATCGTTTCCCAACCGACGGAAGGCTTTTCCCTCGACCGGGACCTGACGGAGGCCATGCTGTTCGCTTCGGGGCGGCCGGTCCTTGTGATCCCGGCAAACTGGGCGCGCGGGGCCGAGGTTCGAAATATCATGATTGGCTGGGATGGCGGCGCTCGGGCGGCGCGAGCCGTCGGGGATGCCATGCCTTTTCTTTTGCGCGCGGAAAAAGTCGAGATCGTTTGTGTTTCACCCGACTCGGAAAAGAGCATGCGTGGGGCCGATCTGGCGGCTCATCTCGCGCGACACTGCAAAAGCGTGACGGTCACGGAGATTCCAGTGCAGCATGGCAATATTGCCAAAGCCTTGGCAAGTCATGCGGCGATGGGGAAAATGGATCTGATGGTCATTGGCGCCTATGCGCATCCCAAGCTGCTTCAGATGGTGCTCGGCGGTGTTACAAGTGGTATGCTGTCAGAAGCGGAGCTGCCAGTTCTTCTTTCCTACTGAGTCCGAGCCTTTGCTGGGGAGTCCATGCCATCGGCGTAGGCGATGGCCGATCCGAAATACTTCGGCTGGTTGACATGAACCTTCCCAGCAATCCAATGGAGAAACGAAGCGGGCGGATGCTGCGTCGTTTAAGAGAGCCAAAATGGCGCTTCGTTCGCATTCCAGCCGGTGGGATGTTCGTTCTTCTGGGGCTCGTCGGTTTTCTTCCCATTGTCGGCTTTTGGATGGTGCCGGTCGGGCTGGCAATACTGGCGGTTGACTTTCCGCTTGCGGGTCGCCTTCTCCGAAAATTGAGGATCATATTCCGCTGGTTGCGACGCTCCTTCCATCGTTGGAAGGGAGCGCCAAACTCACCTAAATAAAGGCACGGCGCCAGGATGTTTGAACCGGCATTCAGCGTAGTCTCGTTCATCAACGAGCGCATGGTGCGACGCGCTCTCATCGCGCTCGCAATATTGGCGCTTGCTGTCGGTATTGCACTCGCCCTCGCCGGACGCAAGGAACTTGCGGAATGGATTTGGGCGGCGGGTACAATTCCTGTCGCCGCAAGCCTCGCCATCTCGATCGTTCGCAATCTCTTAGCGGGACGGCTTGGCGTCGACGCTGTGGCGTTCCTGTCCATGGCGGCCGCCTTGGCGCTTGGCCAGTCCCTGGCTGGAGTTGTGGTCGCCATCATGTATGCCGGCGGCAATGCTCTGGAGGATATTGCAATTCGGCGCGCCGAGCGGGACTTGAAGGCTCTGGTGGACCGCGCGCCGCGCGTGGCGCATCGAAAACGCAATGCATCGTTCGAGGATGTGCCGATCGAACAGATATCGATCGGCGATGCCCTTCTCGTGCGCGCGGGCGAAGTCGTTCCCGTCGACGGCCAGATCACCAGTGCGAATGCTTCCCTCGATGAGTCGGCCGTAACCGGGGAGCCAATTCCGGTCACGAGGCGGGCAGGGCAATTGGCGCGGAGCGGTACGATCAACGCCGGCGAGACATTCGAAATGCGGGCGTCGACGACCGCCGGCGAGAGCACCTACGCCGGCATTGTAAGATTGGTCACGGCGGCGCAAACAGCCAAGGCCCCGTTCGTCCGGATGGCGGACCGCTTTGCGCTTCTTCTTCTGCCCGTGACGCTTTGCTTGGCCGGAGCCGCCTGGGCATTTTCTCACGATCCCATTCGGGCACTGGCGGTGCTCGTCGCGGCAACTCCGTGTCCGCTGATCCTGGCTGCGCCGGTGGCCTTTATCGCCGGGGCCGCGCAGGCCGCTCGCCGCGGCATTCTGATCAAGGGCGGCGGACCGCTCGAAGCGTTGGCCCGCGCGCACACGGTGATGTTCGACAAGACGGGCACTTTGACCGTTGGTGGGGCACGACTGGTCGCGGTCGAAACGGCTCCGGGCGAAGACCCCGACGAAGCGCTGCGGTTTGCTGCCTCTCTTGAGCAAGCCTCGCATCACGTCGTCGCCGCCGCCATTGTCTCCGCCGCCTTGGCCAAGGGCCTGTCGCTGCAAATGCCGCGAAAGATACGCGAGACCATGGGATCCGGGCTCGAGGGGCTCGTGGACGACCGAATGATTCGTGTCGGTTCGCATCAGCTTGTCTATGGAGGAACGCGGCCGGAAGAATGGGCGTTTCGCGCTCTGCGGCGCGCTTCCTGGCGTTCCGCCCTCAGCGTCTTTGTTTCGGTCGATGGCCGCACGATTGCCGCTTTGCTTCTCGCCGATGAACTGCGGCGCGAAACGCCTCGGGCGGTCCAGGCTCTGCGTGCCGCGGGCGTCGCGCGCATCGTCATGGTGACCGGCGACCGGGCCGACGCGGCCGAGACGATCGGCGCCGCGCTGGATCTCGACGCCGTGCTTGCCGATCGCGTTCCCTCCGACAAGGTCGAGGCGGTTGCAACCGAGCAGCGGCTACATCCGACCGTGATGGTCGGCGATGGCATCAATGATGCTCCGGCCTTGGCGGCGGCGGACGTCGGCATCGCCATGGGCGCGCGTGGCGCGAGCGCGTCCTCGGAGGCGGCCGATGTCGTCATCCTTGTCGATCAACTCGACCGCGTTTCGGACGCGGTTGTCATCGCGCGGCGCACGCGGCGCATCGCCATGCAAAGCATCATTGCTGGCATGTCGCTTTCGGCGCTTGCCATGGGAGCCGCGGCATTCGGCTGGCTGACGCCGGTCGCCGGAGCGTTGACACAAGAGGTCATCGATGTCGCGGTGATCCTCAATGCTCTGAGGGCCCTCGGACCGGCGCGCGCGCGCCACCGGCTCTCGATGCCGGCGGGGACCGTGCAGGATCTCCATGAGGATCACGAAAAACTTGAGGCAAGCCTGGACCGGCTGCGCCAGATCGTGGATGCGCTGGACGATGCTAAGCCCGAGATGGCGGTCGAATTCATCCTTGAGGCCAATCGAATTGTGGGCAAGGAGATTGTCGCGCACGAACGCGAAGACGTGGGCAGCGTTTATCCACGGTTGGCAAATATCCTATCCGAGGCGCATGGCCTCAATGCCATGAGTCGCGCGCATCGCGAGATCCTTCATCTCGCAAGGCTCTTGGCTCGCCTGTCGGAGGGGCTTTCTCCAAATGAATCGGATAGATATTTGATCCGGGACGCGCAACGCATCATCGAGTCCATCGAATCTCTCGTGCGTCTCCACAATGCGCAGGAAGAGGACATTTACGAGGAGGCCGTCGATTGGAGTGCCGAAGGCTCCTCTTCAACGGCCGGCTCTTTGCGCGCGCCGGGCGCGCGTGACGGGAAAGCAAAAAATACGTCCCAAGATAAATTCCAAAACGCGGGCAAGCGCGGCTCAGGGTGGCGCACGGCGGTTGTGACATTCGTCGTCGTTATGCTCGCGTTCGGGGGCGGCTGGATCCTGTCCTCGCTGTATCGGGACACACCAATCCAGTACCGCACCCAGACACTCGAACGCGGCGCACTCGTCCGCAGCGTGAAAGCGAGCGGCGTTCTGGTGGTCGCCGCGACGGTCCCGGTCTTCGCCCGCAGGACCGGCGCGATCCAGTCGCTTTCCTGTGACGCCAATATGCAAGTGAAGGCCGGCCAGCTCTGCGGGAAACTCGATCCGCGTGCCCTTCAAGAGGCCATCGATCGGGCCAAGGCGGAACTGTCGGCGGCAAAAGCCACGCTCGCGAACGACACAACCGCCCTCACCGCTGCGAAGGCCGCCGTCGCGCGCGACGAGAAGCTGCCAAAGCGCCGGGCCCGCAAGGCACTCGCTCAATCGCGCGAGGCTTTGACGCGGGCGCAGTCGCAGGTCAAGCGTGACGAGGCGGCGCTCGCCGCGCGTCAGGCCGCGCTCCGTGCCGCCGAGATCGCTCTCGGTTCGACCGATCTTGTTTCACCGATCGAGGGAATCCATCGTCTCGCGCAGCGTCGAAGTCGGCCAGAAAGTGACCCCCTCGGATAGGCTGTTTCATGGTCGCGGATCTCGTCAACCCTACAGCTCATGACCAAGGTCGACGAGAAGGACATCGGCGCGACTCAAGCCCGGTCAGCCGGCGCGCTTGACCGTCGAGGCTTCGGGGGACCGAGGCTTTGCCGGAGAGGTGGCGCAGATTGATCCTGCGCCGCCGACGTCCGAACCTGCCGCCGATTATAATGTCGCGATCCATGTGCCCAATCCGGAACTTTTGCTGAAACCCGGCATGACGGCAAGGATCGAGATCGAGCTTGCGCGGCGCGAGGACGTTGTCCACGTGCCCAATCAGGCGCTGCGCTATGCGCTGATGTCAGCGGCCGAAAGCGGCGCCGGCGCGCCCAAGGGAAGGCTGGTCGCCGCTGTTGATCCTGCGCGCCGGAAAGCCGATCGGCGATCCTGGTCAAGCCGGGTCTCGACGCTGGAACCAGACACGGAAATCATCGCGGGCGATCTCCGCCCGGGCGATGAGCTGATCCTCGGCGAAGGCAAGGACGTCCCGGGCGCGCAACAGCCTTGAAGGGGTGTGGTTCGCTTGAGGATGTTTCGCCGGAAGCCTGATTTCTGCTTCGACTCCGTCGGAAAAAATCGTAAGGTTCGGGGCCAAAGTTAGGGAGAGAAGCATGTTTAAGTACGCTGTCGCGCTCGCGGTGGGACTGACCGTCCTGACCCCGCACGCGCCGCTGGCCGCGACCGACAACAAACCGCCAGAAGAAGAAAAGACCGTCACGGTGGAGGGAGCCAACGCCGAGGAGGCGACCGTCGCAGCCACGAAATGGATCGACGACCACGGCGGGATTTTTGTGCATCGGATCATGCTTCGCAAGGATGGGGATAAAACCATCGCAAGCATTGTCTACGTCGAAAAATGGTAAGCTGCCGAGGCTTGCCCCCGATCGGCAATCGGCCAAAACTCATCGCTGGCCGAGTGTCTTCTCGACGAAAGCTCGCTCTTTCTTCAACTGGCTTCTGATGCCGTCTCCGCCGCCAATCTTCGACCGCCGCTTGGTCAGGCAAAGACTTGCCCGCGCCGTGAAATCAGGCTTGGAGGAGTTTCTTCTGGTCCGCGCGATCGAGGATTTCGGTGAGCGCTTCCGAACCATCAAGCGGGAGTTCAACTTCATTCTCGACGTGGGTACGCCGTCGTCCCGGCTTGCCGCATGGCTTAAGGATGAGTTTCGACCCCATCTCCTCGTCAGGATGTCGCCGCTGGCCGCGACGGCCGGCGACGAGAATTTGTTGCGCTTGGTGGGCGACGAAGAAAACTTGCCGCTCGCGCCGGAATGTTTCGATCTGGCGGTATCCGCCCTCTCGCTGCAAAGTCTCAACGATCTTCCCGGCGGACTTCTGCAGATCCGCCGCGCGTTGAAGCCGGACGGTTTGTTTCTTGGCTGCCTTCTCGGCGGCACGCAGCTTGCAGGAACTGCGAATGTCCTTGGCCATGGCCGAAACCGAGATGAGCGGTGGCGTCAGCCCGCGCGTTGCGCCCTTTGCCGATGTGCGCGATATGGGCAGCCTGCTGCAAAGAGCCGGTTTTGCGCTGCCGGTGGCCGATAGCGAACCGCTGACCGTGCGATATGAGAGCATGTTCGCTTTGATGGCGGAACTGCGCGCCATGGGAGTCACCAACGCGCTCGAAGCGCGATTGCGCAGGCCGGCGCGGCGTGAAATGTTTTTGCGCGCCGCAGCCGCGTATGCGGAGCGTTTCTCCGATCCGGATGGACGCATAAGGGCGACTTTTGAGCTGATCTTCGTCTCGGGCTGGGCGCCGCACGAGAGTCAGCAAAAGCCTTTGGCACCGGGATCCGCCAAGATGCGGCTCGCCGATGCGCTCGAGCGTAAGACGAACCCAGCGAAATGAACCGCGCGAAGATCATAGCGCGACACGAGCCTACTGAGCAAGCTCCCAGGTGACCTGGACTTCGATATGTAACGTCAAGACACCGGGCTCGATGGGAATAACTGCAGATGCCTCGCGCGGTGCGGCGGCCATCATTTTCGGGGCCATCGCTGCGGCGACGGGGTAGAGCGGCTGCGTGCCGATTTCGAGCACCCGCCCGAGCTTGAGGCCTAGCCCTTCGGCATAGCTATTGGCTTTCCGTAGCGCGTCGCGGACGGCGTCGCCACGCAGTAGATCGTATTTCTGCTCTTTTTCAGCAAAGTCGAATTCAATGCCCTCGAAATTATTCGCGCCCTTGTCGATCAATTGTCGCGCCAGAGTGCCGGCCTTCGAAATGTCTTTGACCCGGATGTTCAAGCCATTGCGGGCGATGTACCCGCGCAGACTTCTTTTGGTCAGGCGGCCATTTGAATCGCGAGTCTCATCATAGACCGGCGAGAGGGTCACAGACACTGTTGCGACGTCCCGGGCGTCGATCCCTTGCGCCTTGATCTCGCCGATGATCACCTGCGCGGCGCGGGCATTGTCATGCGCCGCGTCGGCCGCGTTGGGCCGTTCGGTTTCAACTCCGAGCGATATGATCGCAATATTCGGGACCACCTCGGCATTAGCTCCCCCGCTCGTGGTGATGGAGGGGACCGAATTTTTTAAGGACACGTCCTGCGCCGAGGCGCAATGCGTCCCGATCGCCAGAATAAAAACGACAGCAACGCCGGCCCATGGCGAGGGTAAAATCTTCTGCATGGAAAAACCCTCGATAGCCAACAGGAAAAGGCTCGCCGTCATTGGTGGAGGCTCGCGGCATCACGGCGCATAATAGACATGCGGTTCGCCGGGCGGGCGCCATGCTTCGAGATCGCCGGCCAACCGGCGGAGCGGATGGGGCCGATAGTTCGAAAGGCGTGCCCATCTCAATCGAGCCGACAATGAAACCTCGTCGGCGGTGTCCGGTCCCGGTCGGTCGGTTGAACCATTGAGCTTGATGACAAGGTCGCCAATTCCAAATTTATCTTTAGGGAAGTCCGCATCAGGACACGCTTCCTGACTATAGCGCTCGAGCTCGACCTCATCGAAGGCCAGTCCAGCGCGCGCCGCCCCTTCCGCGATCCATAACAAGGCAGGCAGCGATACGCCGCCGTCCGCGCTGCCGCCGCCCACGCAGCCATGGCCGCCCGGAAACCAGACCTGCTGGTAAGGGCGGTTGGTATAGGCGAGGTCATTGGCATGCGCATTTTGATTGAGCGCCCCGATATTGTCCCAAAGTGCAGGCGCGAAGCTGTTGCGGCGTTCGTCGATGGACACAGCATGACGGGCCGAGCGGACGAAGC
Organism: uncultured Alphaproteobacteria bacterium; assembly: GCA_963785995.1. Lineage (GTDB taxonomy): Bacteria > Pseudomonadota > Alphaproteobacteria > Rhizobiales > Beijerinckiaceae > Methylocapsa. Next base: position 15,707 of record CAWAXL010000029.1, on the reverse strand, counting down.
GCGACAAGGTCGTATCGTGGAATTGATATTTGGCGTCCCATAGGGCCGCGAAAGGCACTTTGCGGGGCACTCCAAGAGACCCGACCGTATCCCACACCCCCAGATATTGAATCCAGGCGCATCTGTTTGTGGGACTTAAAGAGTTGGAATTCGCTGGGTCGTAGGTCTTTCCTTCGACGAACGGTGTTTCCGGGTGGCAATGATCTGCCCGAAACTGCGTCAAAGTAGTTTGGAACGCGGCTTTGGTTGCTTCGGAGGCTCCCTCGTGCGGACGGTTCCGGTAAAGAGCGGTTGCCTCATGGACAAGGTTCGCATCGTTTCTCTTGAGGATCGAAAGGTTCCGCAGGAGTCCTGCCAGGCTTCGGGCCGTATATGCGCCTCGACTGAAACCAAAGATGAAAACGCGATCGCCGGGGTTATAGTTGAGACTTAAAATCTCGTAGGCACGGGCGATCTTCCGATCGAGCCCCTTACCCGTCACGCCGCCGACCAAACGGGTCGTGACCTCGGCGACGCCTTGGCCTACGCCGACGCCGTCGTCATAATAGACGAATTGGGTGTTTCCGCCGGCCGTTGTGGCACGGACCGCCCGGGCGAGCCTACCGACATTCGTCGGATTTCGCTGGTTGAGATGTTGCCAGGTTCCGTCGCAGAAGATGGCGATGTTCTTGCCTGCTTCCGGCATTTCAAATCCCCCCTTGTTTGACTGCAGGCGCAAGCAAATCTGTCGACCGGCAGCCTGATCAATAATTGGCCCGCGCGTACGGGTAGAATTTTTAGCGGCGAGGGCAACCACATCGCTCGGGACGATGAGCGGAGCGCGGCGCCAGAACGCCCAAAAACCAACTTCAGCTTTACGAAACTATCCAAGGATCCGTGAGGGCGCAATCCGGACTTTATTCGGACTTGCCAGGATAACGAATCGCAATCCTGGAGAAATCCAAAAGGTCATGCTAATCCTATAATGATCATGTCCCATCTTGCCGAACCGCTTCCAACCCTCATCGAGGCCGCTCCAGGCCGCTCCCTTTCGCTCGCGGGCGCGACCCGGCGAGAGCTTGCTGTGGCGCTTGCCGACGTAGGGGTGCCGGAGCGCGAAATCCGCATGCGCGTGGCGCAGCTCTGGCATTGGATTTATCATTCCGGCGCGACGTCCTTCGATTCCGATGGCGCAATGTCAGCAAGGTGATGCGCGGCAAGCTCTGCCGAACGATTTACGCTTGCGCGGCCCAAAATCGTCGCTGAACAAATGTCCAGCGATGGCACCCGGAAATGGCTGATGCAGGCTCGATCCGGCGATCGCCCGGACAAAGGCGCCGAGGTCGAATGCGTCTATATCCCGGAAAGCGACCGTGGCACCCTCTGCGTTTCGAGCCAGGTCGGCTGCACGCTGAGCTGCTGATTCTGCCATACCGGAACCCAGAAGCTGGTCCGCAATCTGACCACGGCGGAAATCATCGCCCAGCTCCTGATCGCGCGGGAAAGACTTGGCGATTTTCCGGGACTGCCGCCGCCGGATGATGGTTTCGTCCCTGGCGATGGTCTGCGCGCGGTGTCGAATATTGTTTTCATGGGCATGGGGGAGCCTCTCTATAATTTCGACCATGTGCGAGATGCCGTCGCGGTAATGTCCGACGGCGACGGGCTGGCGCTTGTCGAAACGCCGGATCACGATTTCGACGGCCGGTGTCGTGCCGCGTATGGAGGAGCTTGGTCGCGAAACGGGCGCGATGCTCGCGATTTCCCTTCATGCCGTGCGCGACGACTTGCGCGATAAGCTCGTCCCGCTCAACAAGAAATATCCGATCAAGGATTTGCTTGCGGCCTGCCGGACCTATCCCGGCGCCTCCAATGCGCGGCGCATCACGTTTGAATATGTGATGCTGAAGGACATCAATGATTCACCTGCCGACGCGCGCGAACTGGTGCGGCTTCTGAAAGGCATCCCGGCCAAGATCAATCTCATTCCGTTCAATCCCTGGCCGGGCGCGCCTTATGAATGTTCGGACTGGGAGCGGATCGAAAAATTTTCCGATATTGTGTTCAATGCCGGCTATGCAAGCCCGGTGCGCACGCCGCGCGGGCGCGACATTCTGGCGGCCTGCGGCCAGTTGAAGAGCGAAACGGAAAAGCTGCGGGCGAGGGCGCGGCTCGCGGTGGATAGACCGTCTCGGGATTGTCACTCTAGCTCTTGATTCGCAGTCCCAGCAGGCGAGCCCCGTCAGTCCCACAGAAATCAAGGCGTTCCAGGCCGCGAGCGACAGCCCGAAAATGTGCAGCGCCGCGGCATCGCAGCGCGCGACCTTGACGGTTTGCAATTGCTTCAAAAAATCCGCCGACCGAGGCAGCACGGTCGAGCGACCCGGTGCATTCTTTGGGTCCCGGCCAAAATCCCCATTCGACGCCCGAGTGATAGGCTCCGAACATCGCGCTCCCGGCGAAAATCAGCGCGAGCGTGGCAAAAGCCGCGATCAGCGGAATTTTTGGTCCCGCCGCCGCGAACAGGACGGCGAGGCCCGCGATTGGAATTGCAACATAATAGGGAATGCGTTCCTTGAGGCAAAGCTCGCAAGGGGCATAGCCGAGCGCTTCGAAGATGAAGCGCACCGACGATCGACAAAACCGCGATCGCAAGAATCGCGAGCGCAGATGGCGAAGGGAGATTTGAGCCGCATCGGTGCGTCAAATCACCTTTGCAGCGATCCAGAAGCCCACGACGACGGCAGCGCGCAAGAATAACCAGGAACCAGCCGAAATATTTGTCGAGCAAGCCGCTTGATCGGTTCGCCATAATGGTTGAGCAGCACGGCGATCAGAAAAAACCGCGCGCCGCGCGTCACGAAAGACAAGGCAATGAACAGCGGCAGGCTGTAGGCCAAAAGGCCGCTTGTGATGGTCACGATCTTGAAGGGAATCGGCGTCAATCCCTTGAACAGGATGACGGCCCAGCCCCAATGCGCATAGAGTGCGCGTAATTCATCGACCCGCGCGCCGTAACCGTAAACAGTGATAAGCCACTTGCCGACGGTCTCGAACAAGAAGCGCCCCAATCGCATAGCCGAGCACCGCTCCTGCAACCGAGCCGACCGTGCAGATCAGCGCATAGATCCAGGCGCGTGACGGCCTGGCGAGCGACATCGGGATGAGAATAGCATCGGGCGGCACCGGAAAAAACGAGCTCTCGGCAAATGCGATGATGCCCAGCGCCCATGGCGCTTGCGAGCTTTCCGCGAGGCTCAGGGTCCAACGATAAAGCTTTTGAAACATAGTCGGTCATTCACCGGGTCAGGCATCGGCTGGGTGCGAATGCAGCGCAAAAGGGAAGATGGCCCCTGCTTATACCCGAGTAGACCACAATTGAAAGTGGCGGAAGCGTGGGCTGCTTTTCGGTCCCGATCCGGTGCCCAGATGATGGTGTCAATGACGCCACCGTCAACGCGAAGGGCCACGTCCCTCGTAGCGGAGGCATGGGGCGAGCAAACATAGGCGATCATATTGGCTACTTCTTCATGTCGCCAGGCCGATGCCGGCGGTCGAGCCGGTGACAATGGCTGTTTTGCCGGAAGGATCGATGTGCGTGGGGCATCCATGAGTTAGCCGGATCATTAACAGGGGGGTGCGCCGGCGCACTTGTTTGCCGGTGCGCCAGTAGGCTGAAATCAATCAGTTGTGCTATGACAGCCAAGTGTTCATTTGCCAGCAAACCGCAATTTGCCCTATGGAAACGCCGGCGTGCGCCTTCTCTGGATTGGAACAATAGTGACGTTGAATCTCTGCGCTTCAGCGATTTCGGCCGACCCCGCCGTGCGACCGACCGGCACCCCGTGGCCGGACACATTGCTCGCGCGGGTCGAGGCGCTCGCCTTGATCGAGACCCTGAACGCGAAGCTTCTTGGCGCCCATACCGCGACGGAAGTTCTCGATAAATGGTGCGCCGATCACAAAATGGCGAGCGATCCCGCGGTTCGGGCGCGGATTGTTGCGGGCGCCAAAAAGCCGGTCTCGGCGGAACAACGCGAGAGGCTTCAAATCGGTGCCGACGAGAAAGTCGCCTATCGGCGGGTTGAACTCACCTGCGGAGACCATGTCCTGGTCGAGGCGGATAATTGGTATGTGCCGAGCCGGCTCAGCCTGGAAATCAATCATGTCCTCGAAACCACCGACACGCCGTTTGGCCGCGCGGTCCAGGCGGTAAAGCCAATTCGCCAGAATTTTGCGGTCGAAATCCTGTGGAAGCCGCTTCCCGACGGGTGGGAGCTGGGGCCGAGCGCAGCGGACCGGCCGCATGAGAGCCTGACTATACCTTGGCAGTTATTTCAGCATCGCGCCCTCGTCTACGATAGCGCGCATCGGCCGTTTTCGGAAGTGAACGAGATTTACACCCGCGAAACCCTGGCTTTTGGCCCGCCGTGAGCCCTTCCGTATAGGAAACGCGATGGCCGGCGCGCAGACCAGTTTGCGGAGTTTGTCGAAGCTGCTTCACGGCCCCGTCAGCGCCCGTGCTTTGCCATTCTTGCGAAGCATTGGCCGTATTGCGACCGATGTTGTGTTCCCGCCGGCCTGTCTCAACTGCCGCCAATCCACGGATAGGGCAGGCGGGCTCTGCGCCGCGTGTTGGGCGCAAATGCGCTTTATCGAGCGGCCTTTTTGCGATCGGCTCGGCACGCCTTTCGCGGCTGATTTCGGCCATGACGGGCTTATCTCGCCCGAGGCAGTTGCCGATCCTCCGGTTTATGGGCGTGCCCGGGCCGTGGCGCTTTTCGAGGACGGCCCGGCGCGCCAATTGGTGCATCGGCTGAAATACGGCGATCGGATGGAACTCGCCAAGCCGCTTGGGGCTTGGATGGCGCGCGCGGGCCAGGAACTTTTGACCGAGGCGGATTCCTTGTGCCGGTTCCCTTGCATCGCCGTCGTCTTGCCGCCCGCCGCTTCAATCAGGCGAATGCCTTGGCGCAGGCGATCTCCGGTCGAATCGGGCGTGCCGGTCGATCCTTTCGTCCTTGCCCGGGTGAAGCCGACCCCTTCGCAGGTGGGACTGTCGCGCTCTCAACGGGCGCTCAACATGCAGGGCGCTTTTCGGGTGTCGGAGGCGCACACCGCGCGGGTCGAAGGGCGGCGCATTGTCCTGATTGACGATGTCATGACTTCGGGCGCGACCGTCAACGCGGCTTCTCGCGCGCTCCTTCGCAGTGGCGCCAAACATGTCGATGTGTTGGTTTTTGCCCGCGCGGTTTAGCGACCGCGGGAAGGGCCAGCCCTAACAGAAGCGTGGCGCGCGGGGGCGCGCCACGCGGAAGATATGCCGGTCTGTCGGTCAGCTAAAGCTTATGCCGCCGAGCGCCAATAGCCCGACAAGAACAACAAAAAAGCCAGCGATAATGGCGATCATTCCGGCCTTTCCATACAGGCGACCCGTAAAATACGCCGCTGCGCCGAAAAGGATGATCATCGCAATCAAAATGACAAGGCTGGCGCCGCTGCCCTCTACTCTATCGATCTGACCGGTTCCAATGGGATTCACAATAGCCATCGTCCACTCCCTTTTTTCCCGCTTATTGGTTTCAGTCGGCCCCCCTCCCTGAGCCAAAACTCTCTGCGTATGCATCTACGCAGTCAGCCGACCGCTCCCTGCAGGGTTAGTAGCTCACGGGGTCCATGCTACGGGGCATGGTCACACATCCTAGCAGAGAATTTTGCGCTTTCATAGAATCTTCAAAATCCACTGATCCAGATCAGAACTCTTTTAAAATAATCGTCAGGAATCCCCAGTGGGTTCTTTGTTCAAGGTTCTGATTTTAAAGGTTTTGTGCTCAAAAAATAGGCGATTGATGAGGACGATGCAGAGGCGGGCCTGGGCTCGTCCTCAACCCCGTTCGTTCGACCCCGCCCGATCGACGAAGGTTGAGGTTATCGTCCCATCTGACTTCCCAACATCTCTGGCGCGCCGCGTCAAAATCGCTTGGCGGCGATTCGGAAAATAGCTCAGGCAGCTCTGGCAGCCAGGTCCGGGCGCCACCTTGAAAGTCGCTTCAGTTTTCGCCTTGATCTCGTCCAAGGTCACCCCGTCGGCAAGTTCGATCAGAGTCATGCCGCCGTGTCCTTCCTTGTCGATCGAAAACACCGCCAGATCGGTGATGACAAGGTCGACCACGGCGGTGCCGGTGAGCGGCAGGCTGCAGTGATGCAGCAATTTCGGCTGGCCTTTCGCGGTGTGTTCCATGACGACCACGACCCGCTTGACGCCGGCGACGAGATCCATTGCGCCGCCCATCCCCTTCACCATCTTGCCCGGGATCATCCAATTGGCGAGATCTCCGCGCTCGGAGACCTCCATCGCGCCCAAAATGGCGAGATCGATATGACCGCCGCGGATCATGCTGAAACTATCGGCCGAAGAGAAATAGCTCGTGGTCGGGAGTTCGGTGACGGTCTGTTTGCCCGCGTTGATAAGGTCTGCGTCCTCTTCTCCCTCGAACGGAAACGGCCCCATGCCGAGCATGCCGTTTTCGCTCTGCAGCTGCACATGCATTCCAGCCGGAATAAAATTCGACACAAGCGTGGGAATGCCGATCCCCAGATTGACGTAGAAACCGTCGTGCAATTCCTTGGCCGCGCGCTCCGCCATCTGATCCCTGTTCCAGGCCATTTGCTCTTCTCCTCAGGCGGCGACGCGCGGGCGCGTCGTGTGTTTTTCAATGAGTTTGGTGATGTTGGGAGTGTGGACGATGCGGTGAACGAAAATCCCCGGCGTATGGATGCAATCGGGATCGATTTCCCCTGGCGCAACGAGATTCTCGACCTGCGCGACGGTTATTTTTCCGGCGCTTGCCATCATCGGGTTAAAGTTACGCGCGGTCTTGCGATAGACGAGATTGCCTTCCGTATCGCCCATATAGGCATGGACGATCGCAATATCCGCGACGAGGCCACGCTCCATGACATAAGTGGCGCCATCGAATTCACGCAGCTCCTTGCCGTCCGCGATCAGGGTTCCAACGCCGGTCTTCGTGAAAAAAGCCGGAATGCCCGCGCCGCCGGCCCGAATCCGCTCGGCGAGCGTTCCTTGCGGATTAAATTCCAGTTCGAGTTCACCGGAGAGATACTGGCGCTCGAAAAGCTTGTTCTCGCCGACATAAGACGAAACCATTTTTTTGATTTGCCGGGTCTCGAGAAGAAGCCCCAGGCCCGCCCCGTCGACGCCGGCATTGTTCGAGATCACGGTCAAATCCTTGACCCCCAAATCGCGGAGGGCCTCGATCAGGACATGGGGAATTCCGCAAAGGCCGAACCCGCCGGACATCAGGACCATTCCGTCCCTCACGATATCGGCAAGGGCCGCTCTGCCATCGGGGAAAACTTTATTCATGGTCGACCTCGCTGCGGCCCTCGATTCCCGCTGGCCGGACTTAACTCTGCCATTTACCACGCTTCTCCGACCGCTGGCCGGGGTGCGGTAGCTGAAGTGCTTTTATCGGGTTGGAACCGGCGTAGTCTATATCCCAAGCAATGATTTTGCCAGGGCGGAGCAGGGGGCCCGCAGATTGCTCGGTTTTTTGAGGGCGTGTGATGGATCTCGGCTTGCCGAACTTATCCGCCGGCCATTTTTTTGGGCGGTTGCGAGACAATTCGGCTTTGCCGACATCAAAGGGCGGGCTTGGCCGCCGTGACCAGCGTGTTCACTCCATCCCGTCCACGAACCTCAACCGGCTTGAACCCGAGTTTTTCCATCAGCGCGAGGGAGGGGCCCAACCGCATGATGTGATCGGGCGATTTATCGCTGAAGAGATGGATGATCCATTGCTCCAGCAGATCCACCCGGTTGAGGGCCGAAAAAACTTGAAAATAATGGCGTATTTCATCCTGGGTCAGGCGCGTGTGTTCGGCGGTATCGTCGAGGCCATAGCGGTCCCCATTCACAAAAATGCCGCCAGGCCGCAGCACCCGAAAAATCTCGGCGAGGACGCGGACGCGATAGGCTTCGATGAAATTGTGCAGCGAATAGGCCGAAGCGACGAGATCGATACTTTCTGCCGGAAGGAATTGGAGGGCCGCGAGCGCATCCGCTTCGACCAGCCGCACCCGCCCTCGATCCATGAATGCCGACAAAGCGACGCGGGCTTGGTCCAGCATGGTCGGCTCGTTATCGACGGCGGTGATGATCAGATCCGCGCGGGATCGAAGCAGAGCCTCTGTGGTTCTGCCCGTGCCGCACCCGATCTCAAGCACGTTCAGCGCGCCCGTCTTCGAGGGCGGCAAGCTCGCGACATAATCTCCGACGCATTGGCTCATCGCCACCACGGCAGGGCAGATCAGATCGAGCAGCTGATATTCTTGGCCGATCGGGCCGGAAAAAAGCCGTTCGACCTGGTCGTCTGCCGTGCTAACCGCGGCGATGCTCTGGCGCGTCAATGAGAATGTCCTGATAATATTGCGCCAGAGTCCGCGATACCGATTGCGTCAATATCTGGATGGCTGAGTTCTACGGCTCAATTACATCGCGTGCTTGTCGTTATGCATGGAAGCTCCCTCCGGTGCTGCGTCTTCCTTGGGCGCGGTATCATCCGGCTCGACCATGAAGTGGATCGGCACGCTGTGAAGCTTTTCGAAGATAAGAGTGCCATCGACCATCGAGTCTTCGGTCAATGCCTTGGTAATTTTGTTAAACCTGATTTGATAGGTGCTGGGGCTGAGTTCGATGCTGCCATGCGGTTTGATCAGAAGCCCGTGCTCGACGACCTTGGAACTGAATTTGCCGTCTTTTTCGGTGATTTGATAAATGACGCCGTCACCCGCTCCGTCGAGCGTCGCACCCAGCAATGTCTCCGGCTCGTCACCTTCGTTCTTGATTTCGATGACGCAAGCGTAAGTGCTCGGCGCGCCGGCGTCCACCATGCGAACCCAGGGGTGCCCGATCTTCAAATGGCCAACAGTCTCTTGATGCGCCAAGGCAGGCATAGCCCCAGCGGTTGCTAGGGCCGTTACGAAAGCAAACAGGGAAAACGACAATCTCATGGGTTTCCTCCAGCATTTCTTAATGAGGTTATTTCTTGATTTGAACTAAGCACGAAATGGCAAAGCCGGGCAAGAATTGGTCGCCCTGCCGCGTTCGGATCAAGTCAAGTTGATGGATGAGTCCCTGGAATCCCGAGCCGTTTCTCGATTAAGGCAAGGGCGGCTGCGACAACTTGATCCATGTCGTTGTAGCGAATTCGGCCCCGGTAAAATACAGGTTGGGCGGCTCTGTAGGCTAGGTGGGGACGTTGCAATTGGCTCCCGCAAGACGCATCAGATATTTTCCATAGCCCGACTTGCCATATTGATTCGCGTTCTCGATCAAACGATCGCGGCCGATGAAACCTTTATAGTAGGCGACCTCCTCCGGGCATGAGATCTTCAGGCCCTGACGACGCTCGAGAATCTCCACATATTTGCCTGCTTCAAGCAAACTATCGTGGGTACCGGTGTCGAGCCATGCGAAGCCACGGCCCATGATCTCGACCGCGAGCTGTCCGCGTTCCATGTAGACCCGGTTAACATCCGTGATTTCGAGTTCGCCGCGCCCGGAGGGCTTCAAGGAGGCAGCGATGTCCAGCACGTTGTTGTCGTAAAAATAAAGTCCGGTCACCGCTAAACTCGAACGCGGCTTTGCTGGCTTTTCCTCGATTGAAATCGCCCGCCCGCGCCCATCGATTTCGACTACGCCATATCTTTCCGGATCCGCGACAACATAACCAAAAACGGTCGCGCCTAAGGGGCTTGCCTGGGCCGACAGCAAAAGGTCCGGCAAGCCATGGCCATAGAAGATATTGTCGCCCAAGATCAATGCGACGTGATCATTGCCGACAAAATCGCGGCCGATCGTAAAGGCTTCCGCGAGCCCGCGTGGCTGATCCTGCGTCGCGAAACTGAGATGGATTCCGAGATTGCTCCCGTCGCCAAGCAGTTGCCTGAAAAGACCTTGGTCCTGCGGCGTCGTGATGATCAGAATATCGCGAATACCGGCCATCATCAGCGTCGATAATGGATAATAGATCATCGGCTTGTCGTAGACCGGCAATAATTGCTTTGAAACGACCAATGTCAGCGGGTAGAGCCGTGTGCCCGATCCGCCCGCCAATATAATTCCCTTCATCTTTCCGCCCGGCTTTCTTCGAGAAGCATTTCGACCGTTTCCTGCGCTCGTGTTTGCCAATCAAGCGCGCGATAGCCGAAGGTCGTATTGAAAAGGCGGCTATCGAGTTCGGAATTGGCGGGGCGCCGGGCCGGGGTCGGATATTCAACGCTCGCAATCGGTATCACTTGCGGCCGGCTCCTCGTCGCTTGCGCCTGAGCCTCGACGATGACGTTCGCGAGCCCGTACCACGTGGTAACGCCTGTGCCCGCGAAATGATAGGTGCCGGGGGTATGGGCTCCGCTCGCCCAGGCACGGTCGATGGCAAAGATAGCTTCCGCCAAATCTTGGGTTGAAGTGGGACAGCCGTGTTGATCCGCGACGATACGCAGTTCCGGGCGCTCGCGCGCGAGTCGCAGGATTGTTTTGAGAAAATTCGCCCCAAAGCGGCCGTAAACCCAGGCCGTCCGCAGGATGAAGTGGCGTTCGTTTTCGGTGCGAACCCGAGCCTCGCCCTCTGCCTTCGTCGCTCCATAGATGTTGATGGGAGCAATCGGATCCGTTTCCACGTAAGGGCCAGCTTTCGTCCCGTCAAAAACATAATCCGTCGAAATATGGATGATGGGCAAACGCTGCGCGGCGGCAGCGCGGGCGACAACTCCCGCGCCGACGACATTGGCGGCATAGGCTGCTTCTTGCTCGGATTCCGCTTTGTCCACTGCGGTATAGGCGGCCGCATTGAGGACGATACGGGGCTTCACCGAGGAGATCGCGGCCTCGACCGCAGAGGCATTGGCTATATCGGCCTGCTCGCGCGTAAGACCGGCGACCTCGATTTTTTTGGTCTTCGCAAGTGCCATCACTTCGCGCCCGAGCTGACCTCCAGCTCCGAAAACGAGGATTGGTCCGCTCATGCGAAGGTTCCAAGCCGTTCGCCCCGATAGAGGCCAGAGCGGATCCGGTCCCACCAGTGTGGATTGTCGAGATACCATTGAACGGTCTTGCGGAGGCCGGTGTCGAAAGACTCGCGCGGCTCCCAATTGAGCTCGCGCTTGATCTTGCCCGCGTCGATTGCGTAACGCCGATCATGCCCCGGCCGGTCGGAAACAAATTCAATCAGCTCTTCGTGCGGTTTGCCCGAGGAAGCCGGCGCCAATTCGTCCATCAGTCGGCAGATGTGGCGCACCACCTCCAGATTGGTTTTCTCGCTCGCTCCGCCGACATTGTAGCTTTCGCCGGTCGTTCCCGACATGGCGATCTGAACGAGAGCCCTGGCGTGATCCTCGACATACAGCCAATCGCGGATATTGCCGCCATCGCCATACACGGGAATGGGCTTGCCCTCGAGCGCGTTCAAAATTGCGAGCGGAATGAGCTTTTCAGGAAAATGATAGGGCCCATAGTTGTTGGAACAATTGGAGCTGACTACAGGCATGCCATAGGTATGATGCCAAGCCCGCACCAAATGATCGGAGGCAGCCTTGGAGGCTGAATAGGGCGAGTTCGGCTGATAAGGACTTGTTTCTAGAAACAAGCCTTGCTCGCCAAGCGAGCCAAACACTTCGTCGGTGGAGACATGATGAAAGCGAAACCGCGCTTGTTCGATCCGGTTGAGGTTCTGCCAATGGTGGCGTGCAGTTTGAAGAAGCACGTAAGTGCCCATGACGTTGGTTTCGATAAAAGCGCCTGGCCCATCGATGGATCGATCGACATGGCTTTCAGCGGCAAGATGCAGGACGATGTCAGGGCGAAAATTTTCGAAAATTTGCCGCATCGCCCGCGCATCGCAAATGTCGGCCTGTTCAAACGCATAGCGCGGATCGGCGGCGACGCTGGTGAGATTATCGAGATTTCCGGCGTATGTTAGCTTATCGACGACGCAAACCTCATGGGGCGTTTCCGTGATCAAATATCGGACCACCGCCGAGCCGATGAAGCCTGCACCTCCTGTGACGAGAAAACGTCTGCTCATGTTTTTATCAAACATCAAAAGGTGAAACAAAGGCTTTGAAAAAGGGGAGATCGGCGTCCTTTTTGGAGATCACGACATTTGCCGGTTCGACAGGCCACGAGATCGCCAAATCCGGATCATCCCAGCGAAGGCCAGCATCGCAGGAAGGCGCGTAATAACTATCGACTTTGTAGGCGACCTGCGTATCTGGCTCAAGCGTACAAAATCCATGCGCAAAGCCGCGCGGCACGAAGAGCTGCTCGCCTCCGTCCGCGGTCAAGGTTGCCGAGCACCATTGGCCATAACTAGGACTGGCCGGGCGTAAATCCACAGCCACATCGAAAATCGCGCCGTGCAGCACGCGCACCAATTTTGCTTGAGCCGCCGGAGGGCGTTGAAAATGAAGGCCCCTCACGGTTCCGGCTTTGCGCGAAAGGGACTGATTATCTTGTATGAAAATAGCGTCGATACCGACCTTAGCGTAAGTCTGCGCGTTGAAAGTTTCGACGAAATATCCACGTTCGTCGCTAAACTTCTTTGGCTGAAGCAAGGCTACACCATCGAGTTTAAGGGCTATCACTTCCAACGACATTTGCAACAGCTTCCCCGGGCCATCGGCCATTATGCGGTAATGAATATCACATACGACCGCGCCAACAGCCTTTCGAAGCAGATGGAGATGCAGCGAGAAACGCGTCGCACATCAGTTGCATTACAGAACCAATCTACCACTTTTACTCTGCATATCAATAACACGACAAAATTTGCCGCACCTCGATGGGCAGCGGCAGGCCCTACGCTCAGTTTGTGACAACCATTATAAGTCAGGCCGTACTTGTCTTAGCCTGCGGTTTCGCATGGCGCAGAAGATATTCTTCCAAGGAAGAGCCCGCGCGTTCCCATGTAAATTGGCGTATGTTGTTCGTCCCACGCTCTTGAATGGCGCGCCGCAATTCGACGTCATCGGTAACAGCGATCAAGTTTGCGAGCATTTTCGCGCGGTCGCCTGGAGCGCTGAGGAGAGCCGTATCCCGATCGGTGGCGTAATCCCGAAAGCCGCCGATATCGGTGCCGACGAACACACATCCGCAGGCCATGGCCTCGGCAGGTCGGTAAGGCCCACCCTTCTTCCCTGCTGGCTCCGTGCTCGGCGCGCCGGCGTCCACCATGCGAACCCAGGGGTGCCCAATCTTCAAATGGCCAACAGTCTCTTGATGCGCCAAGGCAGGCCAAGGGCCAAGGGCCAAGGGCCAAGGGCCAAGGGCGCTAACCTTCCATGCGAGTCCATGCCATTTCTCGAATAAGTCCTAAGGCGGTGAGCTGTTCCGCTGAGACGAGTTTCTGCGTGCCGGCATATCTGAAGTCCAGACATCCATTTTTATTGATGAGATCAGCGTACATGACGTATTCGGCTCCGTGTCGGTAATGTTCTTTACGCGTAACTTCGGTTTTTACACGTTGGTCAAAATCGTGTAGAAACTTAAAATGACACAAGACAACGTTTTGCTTATAGTATTTAGGTAACTGCTCACCCCTACCTTCGTAACTGCTCACCCCTACCTTCCAGATGTAACCGCGTGCGGCCGATTGACTCGGGGGTGCGTGAACGGACTGGCGTCGCGGCGGCGGATGTGAGTCAACCCATGGATGGATCAAGAGGCGCTTGAGTCGTTGGACCGTGAGACACTGATCGGGCTTGTTCTGGCGCAGGCGGAGACGATCGAGCGGTTGAACGAGATTGTTGTCCGGGTGGCGGGTTTTGAGGTGGAGAACGCCACGCTTCGTGCGCGTGTCGCCGAACTTGAAGCCAAGCTCGGCCTGCCGCCGAAGACGCCGGATAATTCGAGTACGCCGCCCTCGCAGGGGCGCAAGGCGTCGGATGAAGCGGCGAGCAAGCCAAACAAGGGCAAGCCGCACGCTGGCGCGCATCGGCCGCTGCATCCAAATCCCACCGCCCGGCGCGATATGATGGCGACCGCCTGCCAGCATTGCGGCGCGGACGTTTCCGGCGTGGCGCAGATCGTCTGCGAGGCCTACGATCACGTCGAGATCCCCGAGATCAAGCCCGATATCACGCGCGTCACGCTGTCTGGCGGAACCTGCCCGTGTTGCGCGAAAAGGTTCAAGGCCCCGCCGCCGCAAGGGCTGGAACCCGGCTCGCCCTTCGGGCCGAACCTGCGCGCATTCGTCGTCTATCTGCGCTTCACGCAAGGCATCTCATTTGAGCGGCTTGCCAAGCTTTTGTCGGATATTCTCGGGCTCGACATCAGCGAAGGCGCGCTGGTCAACATGCTGGAGGCAGCCCGCGATCCCTTTGCCACGCAGACAAGCCTGATCCGCGCGCAGCTCCTGTCTGGAACCGCGCTGGAATCGGACGAGACCAGCGTGCGGGTCGGCAAACGCAACTGGTGGCTATGGGTGTTTCATCACAAGGACAGCGCCGTCTTCGTCGTCGATGCCTCGCGCGGCAAAAGCGTTGTTTCGACCTTCCTCGGCGATTTCCGCCCTGATTTCTGGGTCTCCGACCGCTACGGCGGCCAGTTCGGTTGGGCGGAAAAGGAAAATCAGGTCTGCCTCGCCCATTTCATTCGTGATGTGCAATATGCCATCGATGCGGGCGACAGCATCTTCGCGCCCGAACTGCGTCACCTGCTCGGCCGCGCCTGTCGCATCGGACGACGGCGAGAACGTCTCGCCGACGCCACCCTGAAGGTTTATGCCGCACGTCTTGAGGCTCGCCTCGACAAACTCATGGCTCGCACGCCGACGCATGCGGCCGGCGTCAAGCTCCAGCGCATCGTCAAGAAGATCCGACGGCATCTGTTCGTCTTCGTCACCAATCGCGACATTCCGGCGACCAACAATGGCTCCGAGCGGGCGTTGCGTCCCTGCGCCGTGTTCCGGAAAATCACTAACGGTTTTCGCACCGAATGGGGCGCAAAACTCTATGCCGATATCCGCTCCATCCTCGAAACCGCCAGACGCCGCGCCATCGGCGTCCTCGACGCCATCCGCCTCACCCTGGACGGAAGGCCCCTCCCGAACCTTGCCTGAACCGCACGCTGCAACCGCGGGGCTGAGCAATTAATATTTAGCGTCCTTGGTCAAAGGGGTCTTGTTAACGCGGCATCCATTTGGGTAAATGACGCACAATCGTTTGTACAAAAAGTGCCAGAAGTGCAGATTGCGCGACTCGGTCAGTTTGCGCACGGATAAAAAAATCTAACCATGACGGGGACCCCCGAGTTCCATGGTCGATAGAAAGCGGACTCTTGGTCCCCCTATAACCACAATCGTATTGATAGATGGGGCTTTCCAAGGTTTTCTTGGTAGAAATTTAAAATCGTAATCAGAGTCAAAGCAGGGTGCGATTGAAAATAGATTTTTGCAGGCATCGCCTGGGAGCGGAATCCAACGGTCCATCCGGGTACATGTAAAGCATAAAGCCAAAAAACGCATTACATCCAAGTGTTTCGGCCTTATCGATTATTTCAGCTATCGGATGCTTTGGCCATCCATCGTAGACTATCAATTCATCAGCGTCTGCAAACAGGACCCACTTATCTGGTCCTACGATTGCACGAAAGTAGAGCCACTCAATACCAAATTTTAAATCCTGGAAGCTAGCTTGAGTTCTTTCAACGG
>CAWAXL010000028.1:0-342603 GCA_963785995.1 uncultured Alphaproteobacteria bacterium | reverse complement strand
CCATGATCTTCATCGAAGGGCTCGGCACAGGCCATGCCCAAAATATGCTGGCATAAAACGTCAAGGGCGCCGCTGCGGGCTTGCGCGGTGTCCTGCGCGCCCTTCCGCGCTCGGCCTCCACCGCGGCATGGCATTCGAGCACTTCGAAACGATTGGCCGGCACCAGAAGCGCGCGCGAGGGCTCATCAAGGCGATGGTTGGCGCGCCCGATCCGCTGCATGAGACGGCTTGCGCCCTTCGGCGCGCCGACATTGACGACGAGATCGACATCGCCCCAATCAATGCCGAGATCGAGCGTCGAGGTGCAGACCACCGCTTTCAGCTTTCCCGCCGCCATGGCGGCTTCGACGCGGCGGCGCTGCGCCACATCAAGCGAGCCATGATGGAGCGCGATCGGCAATGCGTCGTCGTTGCGCCGCCAGAGCTCCTGAAACACAAACTCCGCCTGCGCGCGCGTATTGACGAAAATAAGCGTCATCCGCGCAGCTTTGATCCTTTGGTAAATTTCGAAGAGCGCATGGCGGGCGCTATGTCCGGCCCAGGGCAAATGCTCGGCGGTATCAAGGATCGAGATTTCAGCCGGCGCGCCCGGCGGGGCCAGGACGAGCTTTGCGAGGGAGTTGGTTGAAGTTTGGGAAACCAGCCAGCCGCGCAACTCGTCCGGGTCGCGAACCGTAGCGGAAAGGCCGATTGCGGTGAGAGCGGGGGCGATCGCGCGCAGGCGGGCAAAGCCGAGGCTCAAGAGATCGCCCCGTTTCGAAGCGGCGATCGCATGCAATTCATCGAAGATCACATAGCGAAGCGTGGCAAAGAGATGCCGCGCGTCGGCACTTGCGACTAGCAGGGCAAGCTGCTCAGGGGTGGTCAGAAGGATTTCCGGCGGAGACCGGCGCTGGCGCTGGCGCTTGGAAGCCGATGTGTCGCCGGTTCTGGTTTCAATGCGGGGCCATAGCCCCATTTCCTGCACTGGTATCTTAAGATTGCGTTCGACGTCGACGGCCAGCGCCTTCAGGGGCGAGATATAGAGCGTATGAAGGCCGCTTTGGTTATTCTTCTGTTCGAGATCGACCAGCGTCGGAAGAAATCCGGCGAGGGTCTTCCCGGCGCCGGTCGTACTTGAGAAGGGTGCTGTTTCCGCTACGGGCCAGGCGCAGGAGGTCGAGCTGGTGCTGGCGCGGCACCCAGCCACGCGCGGCAAACCAGCGCGCAAAACGCTCCGGCAGCAAGAGATCGGTGGAAGGCGGGCATCGCACCATGCTGATATAGGGTCAAACAGCGGAGTTCGCCTGGATTTTACAGGTTTCAACTCAAAGTCCGATGCCGCGGCTTGCCGGATCAATAGCTCAACTTTCGGCCCGCTTCGCCCTGAAAAGACAAACAATTTCCCAACGATGACGGCGGCGTGCGGCGGAGGCTGGCCGGGCTGAAGCGAAGACCCTGTTCATTGTCCAGGCACTTGATTAGTGAAACTATCGTAAATATAGACTTAGGCCCTCACCCAAGAAAACTGCGTTCGTTTGGCTCTGCGCGGCCACCGCGAAGGAATATGCGAGATCCATGGTCAAAATCACTTACATCGACTTCAAGCGGCGAAGCCCGGACCATCGAGGCGCAAGAGGGTGCGACCGTCATGGAAAACGCCATCCGCAACAACATTCCCGAGATCACCGCCGAATGCGGCGGCGGCTGCGCCTGTGCGACGTGCCATGTCTATGTCGACGAAAAATGGGTTGGATCTGACCGGCAAAGCGTCCGACCAGGAAGAAGACATGCTGGACTTTGCCTATAAGGTTCAGCCCAATTCGCGGCTTTGTTGCCAGATCAAGGTCACGCCGGAACTCGACGGGCTTGTCGTTACCACGCCGGACCGGCAAGGCTAGAGATTTCGCGCCTTTGCAGCCTTCGACGCCCATGATCCGCAATTCGACGACTATCGGCGCAGGCCGATCAATTCTTATGATAGATGTCCGGAGCAAGGAATGAGTGAAAGCATAAAGACCGACGTCGTCATTGTCGGCGCGGGGCCGGCCGGTCTCTTCGCGGTCTTCGAGCTTGGGCCTGCTCGACATCAAAGCCCATCTGGTCGACATTCTGCCGAAACCCGGCGGCCAATGCGCCGAGCTTTATCCGGAAAAGCCGATCTACGACATTCCCGGCTTTCCGAAAATCTCGGGCCAGGAACTCGTCGACGCTTTGCTGCAGCAAATCGAGCCGTTTCACCCGACCTTCCATTATGGCGAAATGGTCGAGGCCCTGGAAGTTCTGGGGACCGCCGAGGCGCCCTTGTTTCGGGTTCGGACCAGCGGAGGCCAAAGCTTCGAATGCAAGGTCGTGATTGTGGCGGCGGGCGGTGGCTCGTTCCAGCCGAAAAAGCCGCCGATCGCGGGTATCGAGGCCTATGAAGGAAAATCCGTCTTCTACGCCGTGCGCAAGATCGAAGACTTTCGCGGCAAGCATGTCGTGATCGTCGGCGGCGGCGATTCGGCGCTCGATTGGACGCTCAATCTGCAGCCGGTCGCCAAGCATCTGACCTTGGTCCACCGGCGCGACGAGTTCCGCGGCGCGCCGCATTCGGTCAATGCGATGCGCGAACTGGTCGCCGGCGGGACGGATGGATTTGCAGCATTGGCCAGATTTCCGCGCTGCACTGGCGACGACGGCGAACTCACCTCGGTGACGTCTCAAGGACATGCGAGCGGCGACCACGCATGAAATTCGCGTGCCAAAGGCTGATCCCGTTTTTCGGGCTCACCATGAAACTCGGCCCGGTCGCCGATTGGGGTCTCAACCTCCACGAAAATCTCGTGCCGGTCGATACCGGAACGTTCGAGACCAATATGCCCGGGCGTTTTCGCGATCGGCGACATCAATCATTATCCAGGCAAGCTGAAGCTCATTCTCTGCGGCTTTCACGAGGGCGCGCTGGCGGCGCAGAAAGTCTATCACTATGTCTATCCGGGCAAGCGGCTGACATTCCAATACACGACCTCGTCCTCCAGCCTGCAGAAGAAGCTTGGCGTGAACTGAAGAGTTGCCTCCAGAGGCCGAGCTTCGGCGAGCCGGAGGGACAGTGAATGCGCGTCGCACTCTATGCGGGATCCTTCGATCCCCTGACCAATGGGCATGTCGATGTGATCGAAAACGCCGGCATCTTTTGCGACGAACTCGTCGTGGCGATCGGCATCCATCCCGGCAAGACGCCGATGTTCAGCGCCGGAGGAGCGAGCTCCATCTGATCGAGACCGTATGTGGCAGCGCTCTCGCGGCGCGGTCCTGCAAGCTTTCGGTGCAGGACCTTCTCCGGCCTCGCGGTGGAGGCCGCACGCGCTGCCGGCGCCAGCCTGATCGCTGCGCGGCCTGCGGGACGGGACCGACCTTGACGATGAGATGCGGATGGCGGCGACGAACGCCGTGATGGCGCCGGAGATCAAAACGGTGTTTTTCGTGGCTTCGCCCGCGGTCCGTCACATTAGCGCGACATTGGTTCGGCAGATCGCCGGGCCTCGGCGGCGATGTATCGGCTTTCGTACCTCCCGTGGTCGCGCGAGCGCTCGCCAAGCGGCGGGTGACTGGAATGGCTCGGCTCGTTGTTGCAAAGGATTCAACCGAATGACGATTTACCGGATGATGATTGGCCTGACCTTGGGGTTGGGATTGGCCATGGTTTCCAATGCTGTCCCGGCCGCGCCGGCGCAAGACCTGCTAAACACGATTTATCTCGACACCAAGGACGGTCGGATCACCATCGTGCTTCGTCCCGACCTCGCTCCCAAACACGTCGCGCAGATCGAAGCCTTAACGAAGCGCGGCTTCTATAATGGCATCGTCTTCCATCGCGTGATCGATGGATTCATGGCGCAAACCGGAGATCCGACAGGCACCGGGACGGGCAAGTCAGACCTCCCCAACATTCCGGCCGAATTTTCGAGCGAGCCCTTTAAACGCGGCACTGTCGGCATGGCGCGCTCACAGGATCCGAATTCGGCCAACTCGCAATTCTTCATCTGCTTTGGCGATGCGTCGTTCCTGAACAATAAATATACCGTGGTCGGTCAGGTCGTCTCCGGCATGGATGTCGTCGACAAGATCAAGAAGGGGTCCAAGGACGACAACGGTTCGGTCTCCAATCCCGACAAAATCGTAAAAATGCAAATGGCACCCGACGCGACAGCCGGCAAAAAATAGCTTCGGGCTCAGCGCCAATGCGTTGCGATTCCGCCATCACGAAACGCAACGCTTCGTCATAAAATTTGCAACTTTGCCCAGTGGCGGACGAACAGCTTTGCCCTTGCCGCTTTAGACTTGGATCTAGGCTCGTTTCTCGAATATGCGCAGCAAACAACGCTTCCACGAGGGCCCTCCTCAATGCTTGCGAGCCGCCTATCGATTCGAGTAGGTTTGAGTCGCCCGTCGCGCCATGATTTGGGTGCGAAGCGGCTCTCCGGGGAGGCCTCCGACCCGGCCGCGAGCGGTGGTTCTTAGAGGTGCTGGCGGACTTACGCCTTAAGTGCAATTGCGGTTAGCAAGCCCATTGTCGAGGTTCCTGCGCATCCGCCAGTAGATGCGCAGGGACATTTTGCTTTTCACGATATTAGCGTCGCCTCGCTGTCGCTCCGCGATTTTAGAGGCAATGGCGGACGTGCTGTTTACCTCGGCGCGGGCATGGGCTATGGCAACCCGACCAAATAACTAGCCTCACCGCTTTGCGAGCCGAAGCTTATCAAAACACAGGCAGGAGTTTTCAATGCCGAATACGGGTAACACCCTCACCTTGGAAACCACGCAAGGACCTGTGGTGATAGAAATGCGGCCGGATCTCGCGCCCGGCCATGTCGAGCATATCAAGAAGCTCGTTGCTGAAAAATTCTACGATGGGGTGGTCTTTCATCGGGTGATCGACGGTTTTATGGCCCAGACGGGATGTCCGCATGGAACGGGAACCGGCGGTTCGAAATATCCCAATATCAAAGCTGAGTTCAATGCCGAACCGCATGTGCGCGGCACCTGTTCCATGGCACGCGCCCAGGATCCGAATTCCGCCAATTCGCAATTCTTCATTTGCTTCAACGACGCCCGTTTTCTCGACAAGCAATATACGGTGTGGGGCAAGGTCACGTCGGGCATGGAAAATGTCGACAAGATCAAACGCGGAGAGCCGGTGCGCGATCCCGACAAGATCCTGAGCGCGACGCTCAGCTGACGGTTGCAAGACTTAAATCGGGGCATCGGTGGCGCGGCGGTGTGACTGCGCCCCCAACACGATCACGGACTTGCGGGCGGCACGCCGGCAATGAATTCATTCATGCGTGTCAATCTCTTCGATTTCGAGCTGCCGCCTGATCGCATCGCCCTGCGTCCCGCAGACCCCCGTGACACGGCGCGGCTCCTTATCGTTCAGCCGCAGGACTCGCCCTCAGTTCAAGATAGCAGCATGCTCGCCTTGCCTGAGCTATTGGTGCCAGGCGACGTCCTCGTCGTCAACGATACGCAGGTGATTCCGGCGCGGCTTGAGGGCTTTCGGACGCGCGGAGATGCCACCGCCGGGGTCGAGGCGACCCTGCATAAGCGCGAGGGCCCCGCCCTATGGCGCGCGTTCGTCCGACCGGCCAAAAAGCTGAAGCGCGGTGAAACGGTCCGGTTTTTGGCCCCCGGAGATAATCTCGGCGCCAGTCCGTCGCTTGATGCCGAGATCGCCGAGAAGGGGGACGAGGGCGAAGTTTTGCTGAGCTTCGCGCTCTCGGGCGCGGAGCTCGACGAGGCCATCGGCCGTATCGGACAAATGCCCCTACCCCCCTACATCGCAGGGCGCCGGCCAACCGATTCGAAAGATTGCCAGGATTACCAGACCTTGTTTGCGCGCCGCCCAGGCGCGGTCGCAGCGCCGACGGCGAGCCTTCATTTCACGCCGCGGCTCCTCTCGGCCCTGACCGCGCGCGGTGTGGCAATTGAGAACGTGACCCTGCATGTGGGCGCGGGCACTTTCTTGCCGGTCAAGGCGGAGGATACAACCGGCCACAAAATGCATTCCGAATGGGGCGAGGTCTCCGCTGCAACCGCCGCCGTCCTGAACAAGGCGCGCGCTTCGGGAGGACGAATCGTCGCGGTGGGCACGACCAGCCTGCGGATTTTGAATCCGCAACGCGTCAGGACGGCAGGATCGAAGCGTTTTCGGGGGAAACTGCGATCTTCATCACCCCCGGATATGAGTTCAAGGCAGTTGATGTGCTGCTGACTAACTTTCCATCTTCCACGCTCGACGCTGTTCATGCTCGCCGCCGCCTTCTCCGGGCTCGAGACCATGCGGGCGGCCTATGCCCATGCGATCGCGCAAAATTATCGCTTCTATAGCTACGGCGATGCTTGTCTTCTCTTTCCAGAGCGCGCGAGGATCAGCGGGTGACAGAGGCTTTTCATTTCAAGGTCGACAAGCCAGGACGGCGATGCGCGCGCGGGGATGATCACGACGCCGCGCGGTCAGATCCGCACGCCAGCCTTCATGCCGGTAGGGACGGCCGCGACCGTCAAGGCGATGCATCCGGAGGCGGTCAAAAACCTCGGCGCCGACATTGTGCTCGCCAACACCTATCATCTGATGCTTCGGCCAGGTGCCGAGCGGATCGCGGCGCTGGGCGGCCTGCATAAGTTCATGAATTGGCCTTGGCCGATCCTGACCGATTCCGGCGGCTTCCAGGTCATGTCGCTCGCCAAGCTCAGGAAGCTCGACGAAAACGGCGTGACGTTCCAATCCCACATCGACGGCGCTCGACATGTTTTGACGCCGGAACGGTCCATGGAAATTCAGGATCTGCTCGGCTCGGATATTCAGATGCAATTCGACGAATGCGTCAGGCTTCCCTGCGACGAATCAGAAGCGCGTCGGGCCATGCTCTTGTCGCTGCGATGGGCGGAGCGCTCGAAGGCGGCTTTCGTTGCCAAGCCCGGCAGGGCCTTGTTTGGTATCGTTCAGGGCGGCGCCGTAGAGCCCCTGCGGGTGGATAGCGCCAAAGCGCTGACCGAGATCGGGTTCGATGGCTACGCTGTGGGCGGCCTCGCGGTCGGCGAGCCGCAGGCGATCATGCTCGCCATGCTCGATTGTGTTTTGCCTTGGCTTCCTTCGGCCGCACCCCGCTATCTCATGGGGGTCGGAACGCCGGACGATCTTGTGGAAAGCGTGCGGCGCGGGCATCGACATGTTCGATTGCGTGATGCCGACGCGGGCGGGTCGCCACGGACTTGCCTATACGAGGTCGGGGCGGCTCAATTTGCGCAACGCCTGCCACGCCGAGGATCCGGCCCCCGTCGATCCGCTATCCTCTTGTGCCGCCGCGCGAACCTACTCCCGCGCCTATTTGCATCACCTCGTGAAATCGGGCGAGATTCTCGCCATGATGCTGCTGACCGAGATCAATCTTGCGTATTATCAAGATCTGATGGCCGACATGCGCGGCGCCATTGCCGCGGGGCGGTTCGAGCCATTTTGCGCCAAGACGAAAGCCGCATGGCAAACGGAAGAAACAGCCGAGAATGCGATGCCAGGAATCATTGGCCAGGCCGCCGACTGACTTCCGCTGCAAGTTGATTCAATAGCTCCGGTGTTGCGTGGCCGTCCGCCGGATGGACTTTGGCGGCGATCTGAAAATCATGGATGGCGTCGCGTGAGGCCTGGCCGAACCGCCCATCCAATGTCCCCCGATAAAAGCCAAGTCTTTCGAGTTGCTTTTGGATTTCGGTTTTTTGTGTCCGACTCAAAAAAACCTCGCCCTGCGGCCAATGACCATGCAGAGCGGGTCGCCCCCTGATTCGATCGGCGAGCAACGACAGCGAAAGCGCGTAGGAATCCGAATTATTGTAAGCTTTCAGAATCCAATAATTGGAAGACAGGAGGAAGGTCGAGCCGAGCGCGCCGGACGGCAGGAATAGAGTTGCCTCTCCTTGCGGAAACGGAATTCCATTGGCGCTTCGCACGCCCTGCGCCGCAAAGGCCGCAAAACTTCCATGCAGCGAAGCGAAGCTGAAATTTTCCGGCAGGACGACTTCCATCCCCCAGGGAAGATTTGGCTGCCATCCGGATTGGACCAGGAAATTGGCTATCGAGGTCAGAGTGTCGAGGGGCTTTTCCCAAATGTCGGCGAAGCTCGCCCCATCATAACTGACCGCATATTTGAGGTATGCCGTCGGCAGAAATTGCGGGCCTCCCATCGCGCCGGCCCAGGATCCTTTCATTGTCGTGCGGCCCACACTGCCTTTGTCGAGAAGGATCAGCGCGCCGATCAGTTCATCCCGGAAGATCGGCCGGTCTTGCCGCTGGTACGCCAGGGTCGCCAAGGAGCGGATGACATCCTTGCCGCCCTTCGCCCGCCCATAATCGGTCTCGATGCCATAGGCCGAGAGAAGAATTTCGCCCGGCACGCCGAAACGTTGTTCGATCCGCTTCAAAGCCTCCTGCGATGCCAAGAATAATTCGCGGCCTCGCGCGATTCGGCGGAGAGAAACAGCCTCGTCGAGGTAGGATTTCAGCGGCTTGTCGAATTCTGCCTGCTGGTTCGAGGCGGCAGGTGTTGAAGGGTCCAGCGTCAGCCCGACCACAGCCAGATCAAAAGTTGCCCGTTTGACCCCTTTGTCTTCAGCGAGGGGCCAGAGCGCTTGCAAAAATGCGCGAAACCCGGCCTCCAAGCCGGCCGACGCGGTGCGCGTCGGATCGAGCGCCAAGCCCGAGGAGGGTGCCGCGCAAAGCGCAAGCGTTATCATCCACAGGACGCAAAGGATCTGCTTAATTTGCCGCATCTTAACAATATGCAGCCAATTTCTGGCAAAATAGCAACCCTGCCAGTTCGCCAGACAAAATCTTCCAACGGCTGGCATTAATCTTTTGCGGCAATTGTGACGGTCGGAACCAGCAATTCAACTGGGTCGCGATTCCCTTGGCTTTCGCATAAAGTTGGCGGATTCGCTCTTTAGATCTTTGAGTCGGGCCGTTTCGAGAGGCGTGGATGCATTGGCGTTGGCGCCAGGGGAAGACGGGATTGGCACAGCGCGGGGGCAGCGTTGCCGTCGGACTTTGCCTCGGTTTCCTGATAGCTTCGCCCGCCGCCGCTCAGATCCTCGACAAAACCCGGTTTGTTGCCGGTCTGTGCGACCATGCGGGTGTGGTCGGCTTGGCCTTGATCGCCGGGCTCATTCTTATTTCGATGGTCGCCGCACTTTTGTATCTTTCGGCCCAGCACAGCTGGATTCAACGAGAGGCCAAGGGCCATCTTGAGCTTTCCGAATTGCGCGAAAAGCTCGACCGCGCCAAGCTGTTTCTTGGGGCAGAAACGCAGACCATCATAAGCTGGGCGGGCTCGCGGGAGGAGCCCGAAATAGAAGGCGATCTCGGGCTTGTCGCGGATAGATCGAATCCAGGACAAGTACTCGTCTTCGGATCCTGGTTGGCGCCGGAGACTGCGCAAACCCTCGAAGGCTGCCTTGCAAGCCTGCGCGCCCGGGGAGAATTGTTCCGCTTTACTGTGACCAGCCTCAACGGGCGGCATTTCGAAATTGAAGGGCGACCCGTGAGCGGCCTCGCCGTCCTGCGGATCCGCGATGTATCGAGCGATCGCCTCGAGGTCATCCGTCTTCAGGAGCTCCAGGCGCGCGCCAGCCAGGAACTAAATGCCTTGCGGGCAATGCTCGATGCGATCCCCAATCCGGCGTGGGTTCGGGATAGTGAGAACAGGCTGAGCTGGGTCAACGCAGCTTATGCCCGCGCGGTCGAGGCCAAGGACCCAAATGGCGCCGTTGCGGGCGGCATCGAACTGATCGAAAGCGAAGCCCGCCAGGCAAGCGAGGTGACGCGCGGCAATGGCAAGGTCTGGCGGGGACGCGCACCGGCCGTCGTCGCCGGAGAACGCCGGATGCTCGAAATCGTCGACGCCCCGGCGGATTTCGGTTCGGTCGGAATGGCCGCAGATGTGTCCGAAATCGAATTCATGCGCGCGGCTCTCGATCGCCAGATGCAGGCGCATGCCCGCACACTCGACCAGCTTTCAACGGGGGTTGCCATATTCGATGGCGCCAAACAGCTGGTTTTCCACAATGCTGCCTACCGTCAGCTTTGGGCGCTCGATCAAGTCTGGCTCGACCAAAAGCCGACCGATTCGGAAATTCTCGATCGGCTTAGGGCAGCGCGGCTGTTGCCCGAACAGGCGGACTTCCGGGCCTGGAAAGAAGGCCTCCTGACCGCCTACCAATCGATCGAAACCGACGATCAGGTCTGGTTTTTGCCGGACGGGCGGACGCTGCGCACCGTCATCAGCCCCAATCCACAAGGGGGGGTGACCTATCTCTTCGACGATGTCACCGAGCGGTATCACCTCGTTTCGCAGTTCAATGCCTCGGTCAGAGTGCAAAGCGAAACCCTCGATGCCTTGAAGGAAGGGGTCGCCGTGTTCGGCAGCGACGGCCGTCTCAAATTGTTCAACCCCGCCTTCGCGAACATGTGGACGCTCACTCCCAGCGATCTCGACGACCGACCGCACATTGATCGCGTGGCCTTGATCTGCGCACCTCTATTTGCCGATCAGGAAGCTTGGGATGCGCTGCGCGCGGTCGTCGCTGGCTTACCGGACAGACGGATTGGTTTCGAACGCCGGCTGGCACGCTTGGATGGGTCCGTGCTCGATTGCGCGGCGGCGCCGCTTCCCGATGGCGCCACGCTTCTAACGTTCATTGACATGACCGCGAGCGTCAATGTCGAACGCGCGCTGATCGAACGCAACCAGGCTCTCATCGACGCTGAAAAACTGCGCAATGATTTCGTCCATCATGTTTCCTACGAGCTGCGTTCGCCTTTGACCAATATCATCGGCTTCATTCAGCTTCTGGATGATCCATCAACCGGCCCGCTCAACGATAAGCAACGCGAATATGCCGGCTATGTAAAAAGTTCCTCCTCGGCGCTATTGGCCATCATCAATGATATTCTCGATCTTGCCTCGATCGATGCGGATGCGATGGAGCTTTCCTGCGAAGAAATCGATATTGCGCAGACCATGAAGGCCGCGGCGGAAGGCGTCCAGGACAGGCTCGCCGATTCCTCTCTCGACCTTCACGTCGCGATCGCGGAGGGCATCGGCTCGCTGGTTGCTGACGGCAAGAGAATCCGGCAAATCCTTTTCAACCTGCTTTCAAACGCCATCGGCTTTTCGGCGCCTGGCCAAACCATCGATCTTGCCGCAACGCGTCAAAATGGGGAAATCCTCTTCAGGGTCAGCGACAAGGGCCGCGGCATTCCCCCGGAGATCGTCGAACATGTTTTCGACCGATTCAAAACCCATACAACGGGCACGCGTCACCGCGGCGTGGGATTGGGCCTTTCGATCGTGCGCTCCTTCGTCGAACTGCATGGCGGTCGAGTCGAGATCGATACGGCGCCAGGCGAAGGCACGACCGTGACTTGCATCTTTCCGGCACAAGATGCCAAGCTGAACTAAGACAGGGAGCCCAAAAATGGCCGCTGAGACGGTCCGGGAAGCCGGTTCCGAGACGACGATCTGGATGAGGGATCTCGAAGAAGAGGGAGAGATCGTCGTGCTTGCTGCCGATGTCGCAGCGTTAGTCGGTCCGGGCGATCTCGTGACCTTGTCTGGCGACCTCGGCGCCGGAAAAACGGCTTTCGCGCGCGCCCTGATTCGACTTCTGACCGATGAACCCGACCTTGAAGTGCCGAGCCCCGCCTTTACCCTGATGCAGGTTTACGAGGGCGAGAATTTCACGATCGTCCATGCCGACTTTTATCGCATCGAGAAACCCCAGGAGCTTGTGGAATTGGGATTCGAGGAGAGCTGCGAAGACGCTCTCGTTCTTGTCGAATGGCCCGAACGCGCCGGCGACTTGTTGGGTGCCGACAGGCTCGACATCGGTTTGAAGCTCGATAAGGACCGCCGCCAAAGCTATCGCGCCGTGACCCTCACCGGAATGGGCTCCTTTGCGCCGCGTCTCGCGCGCGCAAAAGCGATTCACGACATTCTGGAGCGCAGCGGCTGGAACGGCGCCGAACGCGAGCCGATGCAAACCGATGCTTCGACCCGCAGCTATGAGCGTCTGGTCAAATCGGATGGGCAAAGCGCAATCCTGATGATCTCGCCGGCCCGTGCGGATGGTCCGCCCTTGCGCTATGGCAAGCCCTATAGCGCCATTGCGAAACTCGCCGAAGACATCCGGCCCTTTATCGCCATCGACCAAGGCTTACGGGACTTAGGCCTCTCGGCGCCCGAAAACTTTGCGTTTGATGTCGCGTCCGGTCTCGCCATCATCGAAGACCTCGGCAATCAACCCCTGGTCGACGACGACAGTATCATCGAGGAACGCTACGCCGTCGCGGTGACCGCGCTCGCCCATTTGCATGCTGCGCACCTTCCCGACACCTTGCCCGTCGAAGGCGGCGAGACCTATCGGGTTCCGATCTACGATGTCGATGCATTGTCCATCGAAGTCGAACTGCTGCTTGACTGGTACATCCCCTACGTCGCCTGCCAGCAACTGGCCTCCGGCGCAAAAGCCACCTTCATCAATCTTTGGCGTCAGGCCGTGCAAGATGTCCTGGCGGCGCGGCCGACCTGGACGCTGCGGGACTATCACTCGCCCAATCTGCTTTGGCTCGCCGAACGCGAAGGCATTGCCAGGGTCGGCGTCCTCGATTTTCAGGACTGCGTCCTAGGCCATGCAGCCTATGATGTCGTGTCGCTTTTGCAGGACGCCCGCGTCGACGTTTCCGAGGAAGCCGAACTGCGGCTGCTTGTGCATTACGCCCGGCTTAGGCGGGAGACTGATCCGAGCTTCGATATGGCTTCCTTTGCCCGCGCCTATGCGATCTTGGGTGCCCAGCGTGCGACGAAGATCCTGGGCATTTTCGTCCGGCTGGACGAGCGCGACCACAAACCGCACTATCTCGCGCATCTTCCGCGGCTGGAGAAATATCTCGCGAAGGATCTCAACCATCCGGCTTTGGCCGAGCTCAAACTCTGGTTTGAGACGCATCTGCCACAAATATTTAGTCAGGCGTTCTAATAGACGCGCGAAAATTCGTCCAAGCTGCATGGTCCGTCTTTTCGATCGCGTGGTAGGGTAGGAGACAGTTGGCGCGCCGATTGAAACTGGAGCTGCTTCAACTTTTCCTTTGATTGCGATGATTTTGGATTGAACTCGATCCAAAATCATCGTGATCGATTCCAAAAGTTTAGAGCGGGATGCTGCCGAAAAATCGGTTTCCACTTTTCCTCATCCCGCTCTCGCGCCCTTTCGATCTCAGCCTTTGATCGACAATCGCTTTAGGCTTCGACATGCACCCATATTTGCCTGCCAAGGCCATGGTCTTCGCTGCGGGACTCGGCACAAGGATGCGGCCCTTGAGCGACGTGACGCCGAAGCCATTGATCAAAGTGGCGGGCAAGCCGCTGATCGACCACATGCTCGACCGTTTTGCCGTCGCCGGGGTTGAAACCGCGATTGTCAATGTGCATCATCTGGCTCGCCAGATCATCGCGCATCTGGCCGACCGCAAGGTCCCCGAGATTGTCATATCGGACGAAAGCGAAACGCTTCTCGATCAAGGCGGAGGAATTGCCAAAGCTCTGCCGCTGCTCGGGCGGGAGGCGTTTTTCATTGCCAACACCGATGCGTTCTGGATTGAGGGCCCAGCAGACAATTTGCGGCGTCTCGCTGCGGCCTGGAATCCGGACCAGATGGACATAATGCTGCTTGTCGCCGCGGTGACCGCCAGTGTCGGCGCGGAAGCCTCCGGAGATTTCAAGATGGCGCCGGACGGCCGCCTCGTCCGACGCGGGGAGCACGAGATCGCGCCCTTCGTCTATACCGGCGTCGGAATCATCAAACCCGCCCTTTTCGAAACCGAAAAGCGAGCGATCTTTCCGTTGGCGCCGTATTTTTTTGAGGCGGCCAAGAAGGGCCGGCTGTTCGGGCAAAGGCTCGACGGCCTCTGGCTGCATGTCGGTACGCCGCAGGCGATCGAGGAAGCGGAACGAAAGATTGCGCACGGCTTGGTTTGAGGGCAGGCGACCGGCGTCAAGGTTTCCGCCATTTGACCGCAACGGCTTTATCTTATTTTCGACAATTTTCAGCGAGAATTGTTAAGTTGCGTTAATTATTACTGTCGAAACCGAGAAAATATTGTATTTTCAGGGTTTCCGGTTTTTCTCGCCTATGTGTTGCAAAACATTGACTGCAAGAAAGGCTTGCCTGAGCTAAGATTGGGTCGACTCCCTGGACCATCCCGGTCTTTTCATAAAGCGAGGGCAATGTCCGTCGCCGTGCGATCAAGTGATACCCCGGCCGCGGATGCGGCAAAACTCCTGATCCGGCTCGGTTTGGCGATCCTCTTTGTCGGCCTGCCTTGCACCGGAGTTTTTTGGCGCGGCGCGATTTATGTGCTCCTTCCGGTCGGCGGCGTCTTGATCCTGGGCGGGGCGGCTCTCGCCTCGCCGGAACACAAGTTCCGTCGGCTGCGCGATGCGCTTGTCTCGCCGACAGGAGCCACCGCCTTGTTTCTGGCATTCTGGGCGGCGCTCTCCCTGATCTGGACCCCGTTTCCCGCGGAAGCCGGCGATCGCTATCTCAAATCGGCGGCCACCACTTGTCTTGCGATCCTCGTCGCCGTCTTTCTTCCCGAGCGAACCAAGACCGTGGATCTTTACCTTCTGCCCGTGGGCCTGGCGCTGGCGAGCGTCGCGACGCTGGTCCTGGCGCTTTTTGGTCCGCCCTGGTTTTTGAGCAGCTTCGCCTTCGACGAAACGCTGTTCGAGCGTTCGATGGTGACGTTGATCGTCTTGATCTGGCCCGCGCTCGGAATCCTCTCGTTGCGCGAGCATTGGATCGCGGCCGCGATTCTAGCTGTTTTGATCGCAGCCGTGTCGCTCGCAGGATTTGCGCAGATCGCACTTTTGGCAATGGGGGCAGGCGCTTTTGTTTTCGCGATGGCCATGTCGGGACCGACCAAGACAGCACGTATTCTTGGCTTTGGACTTGCGCCGCTGATCATCCTGGCGCCGGCGATTCCCTTGCTCTATCGCCTGATTTTACAAGTGTCGGGGATGGAAGTTGGTCCTGGGTCAATACCCTTGCTGATCTGGAGCGAACTGATCACTTCGCAATGGCCTCGGCTGATCACGGGACATGGCCTCGACTTTGCTTATCGCAGCATGAGCTTTGGCTATTTGCCAGAGCAGGCTCCAAAAAGCCTTCTCTTCGTAATTTGGTACGACTTCGGCCTCGTCGGCGCCGTCGGCTTTGCGACTTTGACCGCACTAGCCTTTTCGGCGGCCGGACGGGTCGCGGCTCAAGCGGCCCCCGCCGTGCTTGCCGGCCTCGTCACGGTTTTGACAATCGCCTTTCTGGGAATTGCCACCGCCCAAATCTGGTGGGTGACCCTTCTCGATTGTGCGGTGATTGCATTCGCCCTGTTGGTCAAGGGCGTCTACAATGTGCAGCGGCCAGATGTGCAGGCGATTCGGGCGATGGAGCCGGAAGCTCGGCAAGAATTGTCACACAACGGCGCCGGCCTTTCCGATCAGTTTCCTGCTTCATCTTAACAGTCGCGAATTTGTGATCAGGCGCGCCGAATCGGCAAGCTTACGCTCTTGCGAGGCGGCCGAGCGTGTTCCGCGCGCCATAGACGCCAATGAATTTCAGATCAACCAGAAGTAGCTCTTGCGGCGATGCCCCAAGCGGACTTAACATCACTGCATGATTGAGGCAGTCATCACCATCAGAAACGCGCGCGAAGGCGATGCCGAAGGGATCGCCGAGGTGCACGACGCCGCTTGGCGCGATGCCTATCGCGGCATTATTCCCGGCCGTGAGCTTGAACGGATGATCGCCCGGCGCGGACCGCATTGGTGGCACTTGGCCATCAAACGGGGATCGCGCCTTTTGGTACTGGATTTCGACGAAACCATCGGCGGCTATGCGAGCTATGGGCGCAATCGCGTGCCGTCCCTGCAGTACGGCGGGGAAATTTTCGAACTCTATATCGCGCCGGAATTTCAGGGACTGGGATTCGGAACAAGGCTTTTCGACCTGGCCCGAAAGGACCTCGCCGAACACGGCTACGATTCGTTTTTGGTTTGGGCCTTGGCCGACAATGATCGGGCGGTGCAGTTCTACACCCGGCTCGGGGGAAAGAACGTGCGGCAGGCCAATGAACGATTTGGATCGGAGACACGCGCGCGCATCGCATTTGCGTTCGACTAGAGCGCTTCCAATGCGTAAACTCTCCTGGTCGAAACAGTTGCACAATCCACGAGATTAAAGCGGTTCAAGAAAAATCTTCAATCCGCTGAGGATTAGCCTAAATGTCCGTCTAAGGCGTTTAAGGCTGCTTGGCCAAGACACCCGGCATCACAAAACAATCGAAGGCTTTGGAGAGGCATATGCAGCTCGATGAGATTTCCGTCGGCACTAATCCGCCTTACGAAGTCAATGTTCTTATCGAAGTGCCGATCGGCGGCGAGCCGATCAAATATGAACTGGATAAGAAAGCGGGCGTCCTGGTCGTGGATCGGTTCCTCTATACGTCGATGCGGTATCCGGGGAATTATGGCTTCATCCCACATACTTTGTCGGAGGATGGAGATCCCTGCGATGTGATCATCGCCAATACCCGTGCGATTGTTCCGGGAGCCATTATGAGTTGCAAGGTGGTCGGCGTCCTCCTCATGCGGGACGAGGCCGGGCAGGATGAAAAGATCATCGCTGTTCCGTCTGCGAAGCTGACGAAACGCTATCAGAATATCGAGAACTTCACGGATCTTCCGGAAATTACGCTCAGTCAATTCGAGCATTTCTTTGCCCATTACAAGGATCTCGAGCCGGGCAAATGGGTCAAGATCGAGCGTTGGGGTGACGCCGACGAGGCGCGTCGGATCATTCTTAAATCCATTGAAAGGGCAGCTGGGAAATAAGGCTTAAGAGAATCTATTTTTTCTTGCGGGCGAGACGGAACACGCCCTGTTCGCCAAAAAAATTCCAGATCCAGGGCTCGCTATATTTAAGCGGCGCTCCGAAACGATCGAGCGCCACGCCGCGCTCGATCCTGGCATCGATTTCATTTACCAAAGCGATGAAATCCCGAATGGTGCAGAAATGGATATTTGGCGTCTCATACCAGGAACAGGACAGATTGCGGGTGAGCGGCATGCGCCCGCCAATGGCCACCTGATAGCGAATGCGCCAATGGCCGAAATTTGGAAACGACACGATCGCATGCCGGCCAATGCGCAACATGTGTTCCAACACGGTGCGCGGGTTGCGCGTTGCCTGCAAGGTTTGCGACAGAATCACATAATCGAAGGCATTATCCGGATAGTCGGCAAGGTCGGTATCGGCGTCGCCCTGAATGACCGATAGACCTTTGGCGACGCAATCGTTGACGCCGCGTTGAGATAGCTCGATCCCGCGGGCATCGACCCCTTTGTCTTCGCTGAGCAGCCGCAGCAGCGTGCCGTCGCCGCAGCCGACGTCGAGGACGCGGCTCTTCACTTCCACCATATCCGCGACGAGCAGAAGATCGACGCGCGCCGAGGCCATGAGGGCCGCCCCGTTCCCATTAGACCCCTTCTTGGTTGCCACGGCTCAGCTCGACCCGGGTTTAGCTGGCGCGATGCCCATGGCCCGTGCCGCGGCCTCGAGAAATCCGCGCGAGGTCGCAATGAACTCAGGCGTATCCAACAAAAACGCATCATGGCCACGGTCGGTCTCGATATCGACGAAAGAAACCGAGGCGCCCCCCGCATTCAAGGCGTGAACGATCGCGCGCGAGGCTTGCGTCGGATAGAGCCAATCGGAATTGAAGGACACCACGCAAAACCGCGTCTTGGCGCCCTTGAAGGCGAAGGCGAGAGAGCCGCCATAATCCGCAGCGAGATCGAAGTAATCGCAGGCCCGGGTCACATAGAGGTAGGAATTGGCATCGAAGCGGTCGACAAAACTCGTGCCTTGATAGCGGAGATAGTTCTCGATTTGGAAATCCGCATCGAACGAAAAAGTTGGTGCGCTGCGGTCCTGCAATTTGCGGCCAAACTTGCTCTGCAAAGCATCATCCGACAGATAGGTGATATGGGCCGCCATTCTGGCGACCGCGAGCCCCTTGGTCGGAATGACACCCTCTTCGAGATAGCGGCCCTGACGCCAATCCGGATCGGCCATCACGGCTTGCCGTCCGACCTCATGAAAAGCGATATTCTGGGAGGAGTGGCGGGCCGCAGTTGCGACGGGCATCGCGGCAAAGACGCGGTCTGGATAGCTCGCGACCCATTGCAAGACCTGCATGCCGCCCATCGAGCCACCGGCAACGCAGAACAGCATGTCGATGCCCAGATGATCGATCAGCATGGCTTGCGCCCGGACCATGTCCCGGATGGTGACAATTGGAAGATCAAGGCCATAGGGCCGGCCTGTCGCCGGATTGAGCGAAGCCGGCCCGGTGGTGCCCATGCAGCCGCCAACGACATTTGAAGAAATGACGAAATAGCGGTCGGTGTCGATGGGGCGGCCCGGCCCCACCATGGTATGCCACCAGCCGGATTTGCCCGTGATCGGATGTTCATTGGCGACATGCTGGTCGCCGGTGAGCGCATGACACACCAGGACCGCATTCGATTTCTTGGCATTGAGCGTGCCATAGGTTTGGTAGGCGATCGTCAAGGGGCTCAGCGCAATCCCTGCATCCGTCTGCAGGGGACGATCGGCGCCGAAATGCACGACGAGGCTGTGCGGCGCATCGACTTCGCGAAGACCCGTCGCTCTACTGGCCGGAACAAAATGCACGATTGTGCCGATCGTTCGATATGGCGAACATAATGTTCGTTATATGGGAGATTGCCGGAGGCGGAGTCTAAGATCGAGCTGGCGGATTCCGCCGTCCAATCAAGATCAAGGCTAAAGAGCTTTTGAAAATTTGCAATTCCTTTGGCTCGCTGCGCCCCGCTTTTTCAGCGCGCCTTTGCTTTAACAGCGGCGGCCTTCAAGGGGACCTTGAGCTTGGCTCCTTGCCCGTCGAGAATCGCGAACTGATACCGCCCCAAATCGTCAAGGCTGACGGCGTATCGCAAAGTTTCAACGATATTGTTGTCTTCGTCCAACGTCACCACGGCCGGGTCGAGCCCAACGATGCTTTCGCTCGGCAAGTAGACTGAACTGCAAATGATCAGTTCGTCGCCAGGCTGGCACGTGCGTGCCGCCGCCCCATTGACGATGCAGCAGCGCGAACCCCGCTCGCCGAGAATCACATAGGTCGAAATCCGCGCGCCGGAGTGCTTGTTCCAGATCTCGACGAATTCGAGCGGCAGAATGCCGGCAGCTTCGCAATGATCGGGATCGAGCGTGATCGAGCCGTGGTAGTCGAGGTTTGCATCAGTGACACGGATGCCATGAAGCTTGCCGCCAATGACCTTTCGCATGTTCTTTCAAATTCCATCGCAGGAACTAACGGGTTTGGCCCAATCTTGAGCCAGGGCGCCTCTGCTTAAAGCATTTTTCGGCAGAGCGCGACCTGGTTTGCGCTGTCGCATACAATTGGACAGAATCAAGAGTGGAGCCCCTCGCGTGGCCTCGCGGCCTCGTCGGGCTGTATGTAGGCATTGTTTCGCAGAATTCATCCAGAAGGCTCGGAGGGGACGTCGGCCTCGAACAAAGCGAGTTCTATGCCCTCGGCCACCTGATCACCCAGCTTGAACCTGAATTCCTTGACGATCCCGCTTTTCGGCGCCCGTAGCATATGCTCCATTTTCATCGCCTCCAGAACCATCACCGGCTGGTTTGCTTCCACGCGGGCGCCCGTTTCAACCAGGAGCGCCGCAATTCGGCCCGGCATCGGAGAAGTGAGCCGCCCCGGCCGTTCATCGCGCCCCTTCGTCTCTGCGCTCTTGTCTTCCAATAAAAACCGATGCTCGGGCTCAGCTCCTGAAAAAACGATGATTTCTCGGCCAGACCGGATAAAGAGCGCCTTGCGGCGATGACCCTCCAAATCGACGATGAGGGTTCCGTCGGGCGACAGAGAGCCTGCCACGTGAATCGAGCCTGTGTGCTGAAATTCGAGCCGCCACCCCTCCCGCAGATAGGTAATTCCGATTGTGCGCGGTTCGGCGCCGTTGAGTGAAATCTCATGCAAACGCACGCTCTCCCGTGCGTCCTCGTTCAGGCGCCACCCAATCTGGCTGTTCCAGGGACTCGCGGGGTCACGTGTGCGTTGTGCCGCGTCGTTTGCCTCGGCGGCCCGCATAAGGAGAAGACCGATGACGGCCATCGCCAAAATCTGGTCTTCCGCAGGTTTTAGTGGCGCCAGAAGATCGTCTTGATAGCGCTCGACAAAAGCTGTGTCCGGCAAAGCCCGCCTGAAGGCCGCATGCGCTGCAATCGAGCGCAGAAACGAAAGATTGGTCGCGAGCCCGACGATGCGGATGTCTGCGAGCGCCGCCTGCAGCCGAAAAAGGGCGGTGTCGCGGTCGCTCCCCCAGACGATCAATTTGGCGATCATGGGATCATAATCGACCGGGATCGTGTCACCCGCGCGGACCCCGGCATCGACCCGGACGCGCGGCCCAGCCTCGGGGAAATCGAGCCGCTCGATACGTCCGGCTTGCGGCAAAAAATCGCGCCGCGGATCCTCAGCGTAGAGGCGCGCCTCGATCGCATGGCCGTTCACCGAGATTTGCTCTTGGGACAGCGGCAGCGGGGCGCCGGCCGCCACTTGAATCTGCCACGCGACAAGATCGATCCCGGTGATCATTTCCGTGACCGGATGCTCGACCTGAAGCCGCGTATTCATTTCAAGAAAATAGAATTCACCATCAGGGGACAGTAAAAACTCCACCGTACCGGCGCCGACATAGCCGACCGCACCGGCTGCCGATATCGCAGCTTCCGCCATCGCCCGGCGCAGTTCAGCGGAAAGGCCGGGCGCCGGGGCCTCCTCGATAATCTTTTGATGCCGGCGCTGGATCGAACAATCGCGGTCGAAGAGGTGAACGAAATTCTGCTGGCTGTCGGCGAAAACCTGAACTTCGACATGACGTGCGTGGGGCAGGTATTTTTCAATGAGAATGCGATCGCCACCGAAAGCAGAAGCGGCCTCGCGTTTTGCGCTTTCAAGCTGTGACATGAAATCCGATGGGCTCCCAGCGATTTTCATACCCTTGCCGCCGCCGCCCGCCGCAGGCTTGAGCAAGACCGGATAGCCGATCGCCGACGCTTCCTCGGCGAGCCGGGAGGGGTCTTGTCCGTCCCGATGATAGCCGGGCACCAGGGGAACCTCGGCCTTTTCCATCAAGGCCTTGGCTTGCGCTTTGTCGCCCATCGCCCGGATCGCCGCGCTTGGCGGGCCGACAAAGGTAAATCCAGCCGCGCGGCAGGCATCCGCGAACTCCGCATTTTCCGACAGAAACCCATAGCCAGGGTGGATTGCCTGTGCGCCGCAAAGGCGTGCCGCCGCCAAGATCTTCTCCCTATCGAGATAGCTTTCGCGCGCCGGTGCCGGTCCGATGAAAACAGCTTCATCGGCAAGCGCGACATGCATTGCCGCTTCGTCGGCGTCGGAATAGACAGCCACGGTCGCAATACCGAGCTGCCGTGCCGTGCGTATGATCCGGCAGGCGATTTCGCCGCGATTGGCGATCAGGATTTTGGAAAACATCGCGGCCATCCAATCTGAACAAGCGTCTTATCGTGAGTCTTCCAACGGCCGGAAATACGCTGAATTTTTTGAAAGAGCCCAGCTGTATCAAGGTTACCTTGACGCATGCGGGAAGAAAAATCCCAAACTAGGCCGCTTCACAGCCGGAACACGCCGAAGTGCGTCTCTTCAATCGGCGCGTTCAAGGCGGCTGCGATCGAAAGACCCAAAACCATGCGAGTCTCGGCCGGGTCGATGATCCCGTCGTCCCAAAGCCGGGCGCTAGCGTAATAGGGATGCGCTTGGCGTTCGAACTGATCGCGGATCGGCGCCTTGA
The DNA here is from genome assembly GCA_963785995.1 of uncultured Alphaproteobacteria bacterium. Lineage (GTDB taxonomy): Bacteria > Pseudomonadota > Alphaproteobacteria > Rhizobiales > Beijerinckiaceae > Methylocapsa. Next base: position 320,605 of record CAWAXL010000028.1, on the reverse strand, counting down.
AGGCTTCCTCTTCCTCGGCCGACAACTGCTTGCCGGCCGCTTCCAAATTGTCACGGCGCACTTGCGCCAGCACATTGGCGGCCTGCGCGCCGCCCATGACCGAGATTCGGGCGTTGGGCCACATCCAGAGGAAGCGCGGACCAAAGGCCCGCCCGCACATGCCGTAATTGCCAGCGCCGAAACTGCCGCCAATGATAACCGTAAACTTCGGCACTTTGGCGCAGGCGACTGCGGTGACGAGTTTGGCGCCATCCTTGGCTATGCCTTGCGCTTCGTATTTCTGGCCCACCATGAACCCGGTGACGTTTTGCAAGAAGACGAGCGGAATCTTGCGCTGGGCGCAGAGCTCGATGAAATGCGCGCCCTTGAGCGCCGACTTAGAAAACAAAATCCCATTATTGGCAAGGATGCCCACCGGACACCCAAAGATATGCGCAAATCCGCAGACCAGGGTGGTTCCGTAGAGGGCCTTGAATTCGTCCAGCACGCTGCCGTCTACGATGCGGGCGATAATTTCGCGCACTTCATAGGATTCGCGCGGATCGGCCGGAACGATGCCATAAATCTCTTTCGGATCACCGAGCGGTTCGATCGGCGATAGCAGAGCGGGGCCCGGTGGTTTGGTGCGGTTCAGCGTGCCCATAATCCGGCGGGCGATTGCCAGCGCATCGGCGTCGTTAACGGCGTAATGATCAGTCACGCCCGAAACCCGCGAATGGACCTCGGCGCCGCCCAGATCTTCCGCCGAGACGATTTCGCCGGTTGCCGCCTTGACGAGCGGAGGGCCGGCCAAAAAAATCGTCCCTTGGCCGGCAACGATGATCGCCTCGTCGCTCATCGCGGGGACATAGGCGCCCCCGGCAGTGCAGCTTCCCATGACGACCGCAATCTGCGGAATGCCTGCGGCCGACATCCGCGCCTGATTGTAAAAGATGCGGCCGAAGTGATCGCGATCGGGAAAAACTTCATCCTGATTGGGGAGATTGGCGCCCCCGCTATCGACGAGGTACACACAAGGCAAATTGTTTTCGCTGGCGATTTCCTGCGCGCGCAAATGCTTTTTCACGCTTAACGGATAATAGGTTCCTCCCTTTACCGTGGCGTCATTGGCGATAATGATGCATTCCTGTCCACGGATGCGGCCAATCCCAGAGATGATCCCCGCCGCCGGAATGGGCTCCGCATAAACCTCGTATGCTGCCAATTGGGAAAGCTCCAAAAACGGCGCACCAGGATCGATCAAGGCCGCGATGCGATCCCGTGGCAGAAGCTTTCCGCGACCCATGTGCCTCTTGCGCGCGATCTCACCCCCGCCTTGCGTGATATGAGCGACCTTGCTTCGCAAATCCTCGACGAGGCTTTGCATGGCGGCTTTGTTGGCGGCAAAGTTCCGGCTATGCGGATCGATGCCGGATTTGAGAACGGTCATTGTTCTAATTTCCGTCAAATAATTCGCGGCCGATCAACATGCGCCTGATCTCGCTCGTACCAGCACCGATCTCATAGAGCTTGGCATCGCGCAGCAAACGGCCGGTCGGGTAATCGTTGATATAGCCGTTTCCGCCGAGAAGCTGAATCGCGTCGAGCGTGGTCTGCGTGGCGCGCTCGGCCGCAAAGAGCAGGGCGCCGGCGGCATCCTTGCGCGAAGTCTTGCCAAGATCGCAGGCGCGGGCCACCGCATGAACATAGGCCCGACATGCATTGAGCCCCGTATACATGTCGGCAAGCTTGCCTTGGACAAGCTCGAATTCACCGATCGCTTGCCCGAACTGCTTGCGCTCCCGTACATAGGGAAGGCAAATATCAAGGCAGGCCTGCATGATCCCAAGCGGACCAGCGGCGAGCACCACACGCTCATAATCGAGGCCGGACATCAGCACATTGACGCCATGCCCGACCGCGCCCATGACATTTTCCAGAGGGACCTCGCAATCCTCAAAAACAAGTTCGCAGGTAGGCGAGCCGCGCATGCCGAGCTTGTCGAGCTTTTGGCCTAAGCCAAATCCCTTGAACCCGCTCTCGATCAGAAAGGCCGTGATTCCATGTGCCCCGGCACCGGGATCGGTCTTGGCGTAGACAACTAGCACAGAGGCGAAGGGACCGTTCGTGATCCACATTTTGGCGCCATTCAGCACATAACGATCGCCTTTCCTGTCGGCTCTGAGCCGCATCGACACGACGTCGGATCCGGAGTTTGCCTCCGACATGGCCAAGGCTCCGACATGCTCGCCGGACAGAAGTTTTGGCAAATAGCGGCGCTTTTGTTCTTCGCTGGCGTTGCGGCGGATCTGATTGACGCACAGATTGGAATGGGCACCATAGGATAGGCCAACGGCGGCGGAAGCCCGGCTGATTTCCTCCATCGCGAGGCAATGCGCGAGATAACCCAAGCCCGAGCCGCCGTATTCTTCTTCCACCGTGATCCCATGCAGTCCGAGCGCTCCCATTTGGGGCCAGAGATCGAGCGGAAATGTATCGGCGCGATCGATATCCGTAGCCCGAGGCGCAATTTCGTTCGAAGCGAAACCGCGAACCGTTTCGCGCAACAGGTCCAGCTCCGGGCTTAATTCGGAATCGAGACCGGAATTTTGCATCGCGATTCTCCTGGACGGTTTCTAAGACTGCCGCCGCGAGAACCTCGCGTAGCCGCCGTCTAAGCTATCTTCTTAAAGCCTATCTGGCGACAAGGTTTCGTTTTTGCCGCTGCCGGCGCTTCGATTCCAAGGGGAAAGATTTGCGACAAAGCGCTGGGGCATGCGATAAAGCTGGGAAATCAGTGTTTTTACACCAACCCGAAAATTGCATGTCAGCGACAGCCCTCGACCTGTGCCGCGCGCTGGTCCAATGTCCCTCCGTGACGCCAAATGACGGCGGTGCTCTCGGCGTCCTGGCCACAGCCCTGCAGCAGGCTGGCTTTACGACCCGAAAACTGCGTTTTTCGGAGCCGGGAACGCCAGACATTGACAATCTCTATGCGCGGCTGGGGACAAAAGCGCCGTTCCTCGTCTTTGCCGGACATACCGATGTGGTTCCTGTGGGCGAAGCGGGGAAATGGCGATTCGATCCCTTCGCGGCGGAGGTGGCCGAGGGCGCGATTTGGGGACGTGGCGTCGCCGATATGAAAGGAGGCGTCGCGGCATTTGCCGCCGCTGCCTGCGCCTTTGCCGCCCGACACGGATCAAGCAAAGGCTCGATCGTCTTTCTGATCACCGGCGACGAGGAGGGGCCTGCGATCAACGGCACCGACAAATTGCTGCGCTGGGCCTTTGAACAAGGCGAGCGGTTCGATCATTGCCTCGTTGGCGAGCCAACCAATGTCGAACGCCTGGGCGACGTGATCAAGATCGGCCGCCGAGGTTCGCTCAGCGGGACGCTCAGCGCCCAAGGCCGCCAAGGTCATGTCGCTTACCCTGAGCGCGCGGACAACCCTATTCCAAAACTCATGCGGCTTCTGGACGCCTTGATCTCGGCGCCTCTCGACAAGGGCACGCCGCATTTCGATGCCTCAAATCTCGAAATTGTCTCCGTCGATGTCGGCAATCCGGCGTTCAACGTGATTCCCGCGCAAGCAACCGCGCGTTTCAACATTCGCTTTAACGATATCTGGACACCTCAGTCGCTTGAAGCCGAATTGCGGCGCAGGCTCGACTCCGTGGCGGAAGGCTCGCGATATGTGCTCAGCTTCGAGCCCTGCAATGCGCTGGCTTTCCTGACCGAGCCGGATGCCTTCACGAAGCTCGTCGCCGGTGCGATTGAAAAGCACACCGGCCGCGCGCCAAAACTCTCGACATCCGGCGGAACCTCCGACGCGCGCTTCATTCGCGCCTATTGTCCGGTCGTCGAATTCGGCCTTGTCGGCGCCACCATGCATATGGTGGACGAGCATGTTGCGATCAAAGACCTCGAGGCTTTGACGGCTATTTATGCGACGATTTTGGACGATTATTTTGCCTGACCTTGAAGACGCAATTTGCGAAAGACCATGTTTTGAACAATAACTTCGATCCCGCTTCGCCTGAGTTCGCCGCGCGCCGCGCCGAGGCACGCAAGATTCTCGATGCGCTCGATCCAGCCCGAACCGGAGGTATCCAATCGGCCGATCCGCTGCGGCAGGAATGGTTCGAAGCCGTCTATAGGCTCGCCGATAATGATCCAGCTCGTGTGCCCTGGGGAAATCTTTCGCCGCATCCCCTGACCGAAGCGTGGGTCAACGGGCAAGTGCGCGGCATCTTGGGCCTGCGTACCCTTGATGTCGGCTGCGGTCTTGGCGACAATGCCGAATGCCTGAGCGCGGCGGGCGCGCATGTGACAGCGTTCGACTTCGTCGGCGAGGCCGTCGATTGGGCAAAGCGCCGCTTTCCAAACTCGAAGGTCGCCTATCATGTCGCCGACCTCTTCTCCATGCCAGAGGCATGGCGGCAGGCTTTCGATCTCGTCCACGAATGCTATACCTTGCAGGCCTTCTCCCCGGAACTGGTGCCGCAGGCGCTTGCTGCGTTTGAAGCCCTGTTGGCGCCGGGGGGAAAGCTCCTTGTCGTCGCGCGGGCCGGAGACGAGGACAGCGAAGTCGCAGGGCCGCCTTGGCCTTTGCCGCCTTCTGTCTTCACGGAAGCCGAACGTCGGGGCCTGAAGCTTCTTGCGCTGGAAGACATTTATGCGACGTCCAAGCTCTCGGGACGGCATTGGCGCGCAGTGATGGGCCGCGCCGGCGATCCAGCCCAATCTTGATGGGTGAACCGCTGCGCCCGAAAGATAGTGGTCAAGCGAGGGATCTTCAGCTTCGAGATCGTCTCGCGTTTGAGTCCGGCTTCGTCGATCGCGGCGCCCGCCGCGAATTCATCCAGCTCGGCTTCGCCGGCTTTCTCGTGTCCTTCATGTATTCCCATAACGCGCTGTTCGCGGTGGTCTTTGCGCGCGAGGGCTTTGACCTGCATCAGATCGGTCTGCTGCTGTCGCTCTATGCAATCCCGGTGGTTGCGGTCAGTTTTTTCTCCGGCGCCATTGCCGCGCGCATTGGGGTTCTTGCGTGCTGCCGACTCTCGGTCGTCCTCCTGATCGTTGGTTTTTTCAGTCTGCGGTTCACCGCGGGCGCATTCTGGCCGGCGCTCGCCTCGCGCTTCGTGCAGGGTGCCGGGCAAGGCTTGTTTGTTGTTTCCTTCGTCACCTATGCGCAGAGCCGCCTTTCACCGACGCGGTTTGTCTATCTCCTCGGCTTATTCGCCAGCATGATGCCTTTGGCGCAGGCTTTCGCTCCGCCCTTCGGCGCGTTCATTCTTAACAGTTTCGGCGCACAGACCCTGTTTCTCGAAGGGACCATTCCGGCGTGCCTTGGCTTGCTCATGACAATCGGGTTGCGCTCGCTGCCCAACCCCGGCGGCGAGCGGGGCCTCGATTTCTCCGCTGCCTGGCGGCGCAATCGCATCATTCCGCTGGCGGCCGTCTTCGTGAGCGGGACCCTGGTTGGCTTCACCGGCGCCTATCTTGCCGCCGCCCTCGAAGCGCGCGCCCTGCCGATCGGCGCCTTCTTCTTCTCTTCGACCACCGCAATGTTCGCGATCCGCTTCCTGGCCATGCGCCGGTTCGGGGCAGCGGACAAGCGGCTGCTGGTCGGCACGGGATTTGTGCTGGAAGCCTTGAGTTTTTTTCTTGTCACCTTTGCCGGACAGTCCTGGCTCATCGTCGTCGCCGGCCTTTTGTTCGGGATGGGCTATAGTGTCGTCTATCCCGTCCTCTCAGCCTGGATGAGCGAGGGAATCGCACCGGACCGGCGCGCCGGTCCGCAGGCCTTGCTCAATACGCTGTTCAACCTCGGGTCTTTCGCGATGCCATATCCGGAAACCTTGCTCATCGCGCATTTCGGATATGGCGGAACCGCAGCGGCCTTGGCGGTGTTCGGAACGGTCAGCGCCATGGTCCTTTTCGCAATGGCCCTACGGGGACGTTGACACATACATCGTTACTTGTTCTTGACGCATGATCTTATCCAAATGTCTGACCCTTTTTGGGATTATGCTTTATCCGGCCCCCAACAATCTGATCGCTTCACCGCGCGCGAAAATATTGAGAAGCAGCCGGAGAGCTTCTCCCTTGGCGCCTTCAAGGCGGGGATTTTCACTGACGATCTTGCGCGCTTCGTCGCGGGCGAGCGTCAGCAAAGGCCCGTGCACAGAAAGATCAGCCAAGCGAAAACCAGGCAGACCTGATTGTCGGGTACCGAGCACTTCACCTTCCCCGCGCAGGCGCAGATCTTCTTCGGCAATCCGAAATCCGTCTTCGGTCTCCCGCATGATTGCGATGCGCGCCTTGGCCGTTTCTCCAAGCGGCGCTCGATAGAGCAGCAAGCAAGAAGATTTGGCGCCGGCGCGCCCGACGCGCCCGCGCAATTGATGCAATTGGGCGAGCCCGAACCGCTCGGCATGCTCGATCACCATGATAGTGGCCTCGGAACATCGACCCCGACCTCGATCACCGTTGTGGCGACTAGGATTTGCGTCGCGCCCGCCGCGAAAGCCGCCATCGCCGCGTCCTTGTCACGGCTTTTCATCTTGCCGTGGATGAGGCCGACGCGATCCCCGAAAATCTCCTGCAGATGCGTGAAACGCTCCTGCGCGGCCGCCACATCGACCGCTTCGCTTTCTTCAACCAAGGAGCAGACCCAGAAGGCGCGGGCGCCCTCAAGGATCGCGCTCTTGAGCCGCACGATCAACTCGTCCATGCGCTCCAGCGGCAAGGCGCGGGTCTCGATCGGCAAGCGCCCGGCCGGCTTTTCCCGCAAGCTCGAAACGTCCATATCGCCGAAATAGGTCAGCACCAATGTGCGCGGGAATAGGAGTTGCGGTCATCACCAGAATATCGGCGGCGTCGCCCTTGTCGCCCAAGGCCAGCCGTTGATGCACACCGAAGCGATGCTGCTCATCGACCACGGCGAGGCCGAGATCGTGAAAGGTCAACGCTTTCCTGAAACAAGGCATGGGTGCCGACCACGATGTCGATCGTGCCATTGGCGAGACCCGCAAGGATTTTTTCGCGCTCCGCACCTTTGTCGCGCCCCGTGAGAAGCGCCAGTTTTAGGCCGGCGGCTTCGCCAAAATGGGTGAGCGTCCGATGATGCTGGCGCGCGAGAATTTCGGTAGGTGCCATGAGCGCTGCCTGCCGGCCCGACTTCGACAAGGGCCGCCATGGCAAAGAGCGCGACAATGGTCTTGCCGGACCCGACGTCGCCTTGCAGAAGCCGAAGCATGCGGGTCGGGGCGGCAAGATCTCGCGTAGATTTCCTCAAGCGCCGTGCGTTGCGAGCCGGTGAGGGCGAAGGGCAGGGCGGTGAGCGATTTTTTGCCGGATGCGGCCGTCACCCTGGCTGGCGCGTCCAGGCGCCCGCCGGATCTTCGAACGCATCAACGCCAACGCCAATTGGCCGGCGAATAATTCGTCGAGCGCCAGCCGGATCCGTCCCGGCGAGTCCGGCGCGATGGCTCTCCGGGGTTTCCGGCCTGTGCACCTCGTTCAGTGCCGTGGCGAAGGAGGGAAATGCGCGCATCTTGAGCACGCTCTGGTCATGCCATTCCGGCAAGACCGGGATTTTGGCGAGCGCACCGTCAATGGCCTTCGCAAGCGTCTTTTGAAACAGCCCTTCGGTCAAAGGATAGACGGGCTCGACCGGCCGCCATTTTGGTAAAGCCCTCGGCATCGAGCACCCGGTCGGGATGCACCATCTGCCGATGCCCATCCCATAATTCCAGTTTGCCGGAGATCCAGCGGGTCGCGCCAAGCGGCAAGCTCCTTTCGATCCAATGATGATTGGCAAGGAAGAATACGAGGAGAACGTCACCCGTTTCGTCCTCGACCAAAACCTTGTAAGGCGCCTTGGAGCGCGCGCCGGGCGGCATGTGATCGACAATTTTGGCTTCCAGCGTCACCACGGTATCAAGCGGCGCATCGGCGATTTTTGGCCGGTTGCGCCGGTCAATCGTCGCCTGAGGCAAATGGAACAAAAGATCGAGAACGCGGGCCTGCCCCGAGGCGCCCGCCAAAAGCCGGTCGAGAAGCTTGACCGTTTTGGGCCCGACGCCAGGCAGGTTCGCGGCGCTTGCGAAAAGGGGGTTGAGCAGGGAGGGCCGCAATGCGTCGATGGTCATGGGCTTGATCAAAAATCATTGTGGTAAAGGTCATGAGCTGACAGCGGCTCTGACCGAGGTTATACTCTGCCTGCTCAATGGTTTCTTCCGAGGCCGCGCGGCTTGACGGCGACTTGTCCTCGAATCGAGACCTTAACTCATGGCTGCGACGGAAACGACGAATTTGGAGCTGGACGTTCGGCGCCGCCGCATTTTATTCCGCTCCTGGCACCGTGGAATGCGCGAAATGGATCTTATTCTTGGCCGCTTCGTCTCGGCCGAGATAGACAGGCTTTCCCCGAGCGAGATAGAAGACTACGAACTCTTGCTCGAGGCGCAGGACCGCGACGTTTTCAGCTGGCTGACCGGCGAGACGGAAACGCCAAGTGCCTACGACACTCCGATTTTTCGAAAAATCCGCGCCTTCCATACCCATATGGGTCCAATCCATAGATGAATCCCCGTCCTTTTGTTTCAGCGCAGACTTTGTCTCGTGATTGATCTCAAACGCGTCGTGGCCGAGCTTGCCAAAGGCGGCTCGCTGACGCTTTCCTCCGTGGCCGATGGTTTTGACGCCGTCTGCGTCGCCGATCTGACGCGCGCGCTCGCCCGAAACGCCGAAAGCCGGGCCGTCGTGCTCGTCCATGTCGCGCGCGACGGCCAGCGGGCCCGCGCCTTTGGCGAGGCTCTCGGTCTTGCCGCGCCAGATATCGAAATTCTCGATTTTCCGTCCTGGGATTGCCAGCCCTATGACCGGGTCTCTCCCGAACGCCGCGATTTCGGCGCGGCGAATTCTGGTCCTCTCGCGCCTTGCCCGCTCGCGCACCTCGCTTGGAACGTCCGCGCATCCTCTCGACCACGGTCAACGCGCTGCTCCAGCGGGTGGCGCCGCTTGCGACCATCGCCGGCGACACATTTTCCGCAGCACCCGGGCAATATGGTCGATATGCGACGCGCTCGTCGGATGGCTCGAAACCAACGGGTTCGCGCGGGCCTCGAGCGTGCGCGATACCGGCGAATATGCGGTGCGCGGCGGCATCCTCGATCTTTTCGCGCCGGGCATGGCGCAGCCGGTGCGGCTCGATTTTTTCGGCGACACGCTCGAATCGATCCGGGCCTTCGATCCCGAATCGCAGCGCACGACCGGACAACTCCGCGCTCTCGATCTCGTGCCGATGAGCGAGGTGCAACTCAAGACGCGACGACGATCCGCCGGTTCCGCCAAGCCTATGTGACGCATTTCGGCGCGCAGACGCGCGGCGATGTCGCTCTATGAAGCCGTCAGCGAAGGCCGCCGCCATCAGGGTCTCGAACATTGGCTGCCGCTTTTTTACGAAAAGCTCGACACGCTGTTCGACTATTGCGCCGGCGCGCCCATTGATCTTCGATCCGCTCGCCGAAGAGGCCGCGAGCGAGCGCTTGGCGCAGATCGAGGATTATTACGGCGCCCGCAAAAGCGCGCATGACGCCGACCCCGGCCCGTTCGACCTATAAGCCGCTGCCGCCCGACGCCCTCTATCTGGCGGCGCCCGAATGGCATCGGCGCGCTGGACGCGACCAGCGTCGTCACGGTGACGCCGTTCGCGCAGCCGGAGAACAGCAAAGGCCTCGTCGTCGATTGTCGGATTCGAAACCTGGCCGCGGCTTTGCCGCCGAGCGGGCCGACCCGCCGCCAATGTCTTTGCGGCCGCCGATCGACCATATGCGGGCCCTGCAAGCGGAGCGGCAAGCGGGTCGATCCTCGCGGGCTGGTCAGACGGCTCGCGCGAACGGCTCGGCCATGTGCTTGCCGATCACGGCTTGCACGAGCATGCCGGCTGCCCGTGTCGCTCGCTGGCTGCAAGCCGCTCTCGCGCTTGCGCCCGCCCGTTCGCCTTGCGGTCATCGGCATCGAGCAAGGTTTCGAGGCGCGACGATCTTGCGCTCGTCGCCGAACAGGATATTTTGGGCGACCGGCTGCTCGGCGGCCGCCGCAAAGCGCGCCGAGCGCAGGATTTTCTGACCGAGGTCGGGTCGCTCACCGCTGGCGATATCGTCGTTCACGTCGATCATGGGATCGGGCGTTTTGCCGGGCTGAAGGCGATTGAGGCGGCGGGCGCTCCGCATGATTGCCTCGAACTGCATTACGCCGATGGCGACAAGCTTTTTCTGCCAGTCGAAAACCTCGAGCTTTTGTCGCGCTATGGCTCGGAAGAGACCGCAGTCGAACTCGACAAACTCGGCGGCGTCGCCTGGCAGAAGCGCAAGGCGCGGATGCGCAAGCGCATTCTCGAAATGGCGGCGGGCCTTATCAAGATCGCCGCCGCGCGGCAAACCAGTGCCGCGCCAAAACTGGTGCCGCCGGAAGGTCTTTATGCCGAATTCTGCGCGGGCTTTCCCTATGAGGAGACCGACGATCAGCAAGGCGCGATCGACGCGGTCTTGGACGACATGGCGCTCCGGCCGGCCGATGGACCGCCTCGTCTGCGGCGATGTCGGCTTCGGCAAGACCGAGGTCGCGCTGCGGGCCGCCTTCGCCGCTGCGATCGAAGGCCAAGCAAGTCGCGGTGGTCGTGCCGACGACGCTTCTCGCCCGCCAGCATTATAAGAATTTCGCAACCCGCTTCGCGCATCTGCCGGTCAAGGTCGCGCAAATGTCGCGGATGGTCAGCGCCGCCGATCTCAAAGCCGCCAAGCTCGGTGCCGCCTCCGGCGAGATCGATATCGTCATCGGCACCCATGCGGTGCTCGGCAAAGACGTGAGCTTCAAGGATCTCGGTCTTGTCGTCATCGACGAGGAACAGCATTTCGGCGTCAAGCATAAGGAACGGCTGAAGGAGCTGCGCGCCGAAGTCCATGTGCTTGACCCTTGTCGGCGACGCCTATTCCGCGCACCCTGCAGCTTGCCCTGACGGGCGTGCGCGAACTTTCGATCATCGCGACGCCGCCGGTCGACCGGCTTGGCGGTGCGGACCTTCATTTCGCCCTTCGACGATTTGCTCGTGCGGGAAGCGCTGCTGCGCGAACGCTATCGCGGCGGCCAGAGCTTTTATGTGTGCCCGCGCATCGACGATATCGAGGACGGCGAGCGCTTATCTTCGCCAGCACGTTCCGGAAGTGAAATTCGTTGTCGCGCATGGCCAGCTGGCGGCAACCGAGCTCGAAGCCCGGATGGCGGCCTTCTACGACGGCCAATATGACGTGCTGCTGTCGACCGCGATCGTCGAATCCGGTCTTGATATTCCCGCCGCCAATACGCTCATCGTGCATCGCGCCGATATGTTCGGTCTTGGCCAGCTCTATCAATTGCGCGGCCGAGTCGGGCGCTCGAAAGTCCGCGCCTATGCGCTCTTCACGGTGCCTCGCCAACCGCAGCCTGACGCCGCAAGCCGAACGGCGCCTCAAAGTCTTGCATTCTCTGGACACGCTCGGCGCCGGGTTTGAGCTGGCAAGCCACGATCTCGATATTCGCGGCGCCGGAAATCTGCTCGGCGATGAACAATCCGGCCATATCAAGGAAGTCGGCTATGAGCTCTATCAAGACATGCTGCGCGAGGCGGTCGAAGCCTTGAAGGCGGGCATCGAGGAGCCCGCGGAGGAGGCCTGGTCGCCCTCGATCACGCTTGGCACGCCGGTAACGATTCCAGAAGATTATGTCGGCGATCTCACTTACGCCTGAATCTTTACCGGCGTCTCGCGGCGCTGCAATCCGATGACGAGATCGAGAGTTTCGCGGCGGAGATGATCGACCGTTTCGGGCCGTTGCCGGGCGAAGTCGAACAATTGTTGCAGCTCGTCGCGATCAAGGCTCTGTGCCGGCAAGGCGCATATCGAAAAGGTCGACGCGGGGCCAAAAGGCGTCATCGTCGCGTTTCGCGACAATTCCTTCGCCAATCCGCAAGGCTTGGTGCGCTATATCGCCGAACAAGGATCGTTCGCGAAGGTGCGGCCGGACATGAAAATCGTGTTCGTCCGCGATTTCGAGACGGGCTGCCGACAAGGCTCGAAGGTACACGGCAAATTTTGCGGGCGCTCGCCGCCATCGCGATGAAGAAGGCGGCGTGAGCTTACCATGGGCAAAAGGACGAACCGTGCGGCGCGGATTTCGAAGCGTTGCGCTTTGGCGTGTCGCGCGAATCTTGTTAGGCAAGTCGGAAGTAAAATAGGTCTTCTGGTTCGATTTTGATGCCCTCGGTCGGGCGTTCATCTTGCGAAGTCCGGCGCAATCAGCATCCCTCAAAGTTGCCTCATACTGCAGTGCACAATAGTCCGCTGCTGATCTGCGGCATTTTGCCGTCAATTGCCGAAGATCCTGCAAGTAACATGCGTTGAACTGGCCTTGAAGATCCATTTCTTCGCAATTGCGAATGCGGTTCGCTGATCACATTCAATTGGACTTCGCAGGACCTATCAGTTACGGGTTTCCGACCGAGGCTTAGTCTTTTGCATTCCCCACGCTGGGAGAGTAAGTCGCGGCATTGGCTGATCACATTCAAACGATCTAGAGCCTGGGTACAAGGTGACGAGCTTCTGGCGCGTTTGATGGCTCATATACGTTCCAATCGGAAAAACCGGGCGGGAGCGAAGTGAAAGCTGTCGAAAGGCAGCTTGGTCAAAGCCATGCGTCAAGGGAGGTGCGGTCATGGTGGGCGCGATTGCGTGGTCCTAAGAGGAGGCACCCAGGCACGGAAGAGAAGATGCAATTCTCTTTCACTCAATCAACTACGTAATGAGAAAGAGTGTTATGAAAACGTCAAGATTGTGCTTTTTGTCCGTTCCAATGTCTGTCGCAGTGTCGATCGCGCTCGCTGGATGCAATCGTGACGAGGCTCCGATCAACATTTCCTATCGTCAAGTCGGCATCTGTAAGGTGTATGAAACGGCGGCAGGCCCCGTGGCGCCGAGGGTCGATGAAGGTCTAGCGATCTTCAAAATAGAATTGCTCGACAATTCGAAGTCCGGCAAAAGCTTCACGTTTGATCCAGGCCTCCTCTACATTGACCAATCCACGCCCGAGCAAAAGGCCAAGCAGGTTTGGGAATGGAACCGGCGCTTTGTGTCCACCGACAAGAGATTTGTGCAGAGCACAGGCATTACGCCCTCTACGATGGCGACGGTCCCGGGCGGCGGAAAGGTCGAGGCTAACAGTTTCGTTGTTGTGCCGATCGGTACGAATAATCCTTCGGGCGGACCGGAAGCAAAGCAATTTGCGCTCGATTTGCTCTATGATGCAGGCTCGGCCGATAAGGGCGAAAACCATGTGTCGGAAGGCGTGAACTTCATCAAGAGCAACGCGACTGGCAATTGGCAATTGGCCGAGAATTGCAAAGAAATCGCGCTGAAATAAACACCCAAAGAGAATGCTCGCTTAGTTGGCCGGCCTTATCCCGACGCTTGGACTTGCAACGCCGGAGGCCGGCCATAAATGACCTTCATCCTAATGAGTTCGAAGGCGAAGCTTGAGCATATTTTTTAGCCATGCTGAAATCACTTAGATTTTAACTGCCAAAGTCCGCTGGCAGACCTTCCATATGGACTTCGTGTGGCCCTTGGTTTAGGCGTCAAGGCGAGACACCGATTGTCCGCTCAACAAGTGGATCATCGGTCGCCTTGGCTGACCCCAACGGGTCAGGCGATTGTCGACGCTTTCAGGTAGACGGTTGGAAATTGAAGCCGATAGGTGCGGCTGTTTCCTGCCGCCCGCTTTAGGGCGGTATCTTCGGGGAGGGGCGCGACCGAAGAGGTGGCACTCAGACACGGAAGCGAAGATGCAGTTCGCTTTCGCCCGGTTTCAATCTGCAAACAGAGAAGAGTGCCATGAAAACCTCAAAAATATACCTCTTCGCCATACCGATGGCGATCGCAGGTTCGATCACGCTGTCCGGCTGCGGTCGCAGCACCGCCAATCCGACGGTGATCTCCTACAAACAAATCGGTATTTGCAAAACTTACGATACCCCCACCGGACCTCAAACCACCAAGGGTAACGAAGGCTTTGCCATCTTCAAAATCGAAACGATCGACAACACGAAATATAATAATATTTTCAATCTCGATCCGTCACGTCTCTACGTCAACCAATCCAACCCCGAGCAAATGGCCAAGGGTGTTTACAGTTGGAATCGTCGCTTTGTGAATCCCGATCCGAGGTTCGCTCAAAACCTTGGCTTTGCACCGATTGTGCGGGCGACAGTTCCGGCGGGAGAAAAAATCGACCCCCAGACATTCGTCGTTATCCCGATCGGCATCGACAACCCAAGCCAAGGGCCTGACGAGAACAAATTCAACTTCGCCCTCGCCTATGACACGGGGACTGACGACCGCGGCAATATTCAAAGCGTTTCCGAAGGCCTGATTTTCGTAAAAGGCAACGCACCGGATACTAAATGGACGGTGGTTGAGAACTGCAAAGAGCTGCCACTGAAATAAGGTCGCATAAAACGAAGACCTTTGGGCCGGCTTGCGAACTTGCGTCGTAGCCGGCCTTTTCAGGTCAAGAGCTCTAGCGGCCGCCCGGCAGCGATCGCACGCTAGAATTGAAAGTAAATGAAGTCGGCTTTCTCAAAAATGCCGAACAGCATGATGTCATAGAACAGGAGAACGGCAGCGGTCATCGCGACAAGCCGATTAGCGCGCAACCTTGCCACCAGATCCGGCCGCGCAAATAACAGCAGATCCACGCCGAGCAGGATCAAGATCTGGAATACGCTCAGCGGCAGCTCGAAGGATGTCAAGTTCAGCGCCTTGAAGGTTGCTAAATCCAACCGGCCGAGATGGAACATCCCCGCAAGGATCGACATCGCGTCGTCGAGCGAGCGGGCGCGAAAAAACGTCCAGCCAATCAGCACGATGGCGTTGGTCCAGAAGAAGCCGGCGACGCCCAGGAGAAAGCTGCTCCGCGGCGCGTCGATGATGCGGTGCCAGAACCGCGACCCTGAAAGCAAAGCGCTGCCGCCGCGTTCGCAGCAGAGAATAAAGCCATGCAGGCACCCCAGATGATGAACGTCCAGGCCGCCCCATGCCACACGCCGCTCAGAAGAAAGACGATCATAATGTTGCGGAGCGCCAATCCCGTGGAATAATGGCTGCCCCCAAGAGGAAAATAGACGTAATCGCGAAACCACGTCGACAGCGAAATGTGCCAGCGTCTCCAGAACTCCGTCAGGCTGCGGGAAAAATAGGGCTGCCTAAAATTCGTCATGAGATCGAAGCCGAGCATCTTTGCGCTGCCGATCGCAATGTCCGAATAGCCGGAGAAATCGCAATAGATTTGCACCGCGAACAAGACCGTCCCGAGCAACAGAAAAGACCCGTTGTAGAGATGCGGATCTGCGTAAACGCCGTTGACGAGCGGAGCTATGAGATCGGAAATGCACATCTTCTTGAAGAGGCCATAGCCAATCAGCCATAAGCCATCCGAGAAGCGTTGAGGATTGGCAAATTTGTCCTTTTGAACCTGCGGGAGCAGTCTCGCCGCGCGTTCGATCGGGCCGGCCTCAAGCTGAGGAAAGAACGCGACATACAGCGCATACCGCAGAAGATTGCGTTCGGCGGCAATCTTGCCGGCGTAGACATCGAACGCATAGGACAGGGATTGGAATGTGTAAAACGAAATGCCGACCGGCAAAATAATATTGATGTAAAAGACGTTGAAGTCATATCCGGCGCTTGCCGCGGCCGAATGAACGTTGGTCGCGAAGAAATTGAAATATTTGAAGAACCCCAGCAGACCGAGGTTGATGCTCACCGACGTGATCAGAGCCAGCTTGCGGATAATTTTGCGCTTCGCTGTGTCGATCACCAATCCGCCGGTGAAATCGACCAGGGTGCTGAACATCAAAAGGAAAACGAACAGGGGCCGCCACCCCATGTAAAAAATATAGCTCGCAATCAGCAGGATCGGCCATCGCGGCCGAACCGGAAGGCGGAAATAGACGAGCAGGACGGCGATGAAAAAACATATTCGAACGAGTTAAACAGCATCGAATCAATCCTGGCCGTTGATCACCGCGGCGGTGATTTCGGCGAGGCGACGTGAATAGATTTGTGCGCCTTCCCGGTTCAAATGGATCGGATCGGAAAAATAGCGTTGCTCAAAGACCCAATAATTTGGGCCCGCGATATAAAATCCCGGGACCGAGGCCAAGGGCCTTGTGCCGGGGTAGTCCGACGCGCCCGGCGGTGCGACTTCTCCCAACCGGTAAGCGTTGGGGATGAAAATGACCTTGAAGCCAAATTTGGAAGAGAGGCCGATCAGCTCCTGGAAACCGGACGTTTCGGGATCGATCGGCCGCGGCGGCACCCTTTGGATCTGATCCGTCGGCACATGGTAATCATCGGGCAAACGGTCTCCGGGATAGTGACTTTGTCCTTTGATGAAATAATAGCCTCTGTCGGTGATCACCCGGCGCACGGTCAGCGCGTTTTCCTTGTAGGCGTTGACGATCCCGCCCTCGTTTCTCGCCAATAAAAGAAACAGAGTCAGGTCGCGGGGGAGTTCGCGAAAGGGGAAGAGCAGATTGACCATCAGCTTGTCGTGCAGGAAATAGTCGCGCCATGTCTCCTGTTGATCGTCGTCCTGCGGGGGAAATTGCAGCAGAACATGGGTCGGCCTCGTTCCGTTGGCGAGGATGTTTTTCAAAAGGTCCATGAAGCGGCTATTGCCGGGGCGCGCGGCATTGAAGCTCTCGACGCCAGGGGCGATGATGGGGTTATAAATCGCCGGGTTGAAGGCGGCCAAAATCCTGCTATTTCCAAAGGCTAAGACCCGTGTCTTCGAGTTTAGCGCAAAGACTTGTTGGGTCTCGAGATAATGGACTTTGCTTGCGGAAATCGCATCCGCACCGTTACGGACAAAGGGGAAGGCGGAATTAACGCCATAAAGAAAGAGCCAGACGCCACCTGAAGCTATAAAAAAAAGCAGGAAATTTTGACGTAGACGCCCCCAAGTTAGCGGCGCCGAGGGCAAGTCTTGCTGAGATTTTTGAGAAGCAGACAAGGGCATGATTGCGTAAGTAACCTTTAAGACCGGGTCTTATACATGCGCCATCACTCCGGACAAGGCGGGGCTGGATGAGGATGCTCTCACTATGTTCCATTCCATTTGAGGCTTCTATTTAGGCACAGAGCCGCAACCGCAGCCAGGAGCTTGGGCTACGGTTTTGGCTCGCATGCCTTAAGCGATCCCGCGCGGCGCTTGATCGAATCCACGTGTCCTGGGCGGGAAAATCGTCTTCCGTTAAACGGCGAAGCTTGATCCGCAGCCGCAGGACGCTGTCGCCGCCGGATTGACGATTTTGAACATCCGGCCCATCAGATCGTCGATAAAGTCGATTTTTGATCCCCGCAAAAGATCGAGCGAAATTGGATCGATTGCGACCCTCGCACCGTCTCGCTCGATCACGAGATCATCGGCGGATTGTTCGGTCGTAAGATTATAGGTATAGGTAAATCCAGAACATCCGCCGCCATCAACGCCGACGCGCAGGAAGGTTCCTGCCGGCTCGCTTTTCAAAATTTCAGCGATCCGACGAGCCGCGTTTTCGGTGAGTTCGACAGGACATTCGGCTGGACTTCGCTCATTTTGAACACCTCGAACGGACGTGGCGGTTCTTCGGCAACCGCAGATCGCCTTGGCATGGGATGTGCTTGCCATCCTTGAGATAAAACATATGTCGCAAAGCGCACCGCCCGCAACTGCACTGGGTACGGATCAACTAAATTTCATGCCAGCTTTGCCTTATCTTCCGCTCCCGCTTTCGCACCCGCGCGCGCCCCTTATGCGGCCGATCCGGCGCGAAGCCGCGGCCGGCTGGTCCCGGAGCCGGCGTCGCCCTCGCGCTCGGAATTCCAGCGCGATCGCGACCGTATCATCCATAGCACGGCCTTCCGCAGGCTGGCCCATAAGACCCAGGTCTTCGTCCCGCATGAGGGCGATCATTTCCGCACCCGGCTCACCCATTCGCTCGAAGTCGGTCAGATCGCGCGTTCGCTGGCCCGGGCGCTCGGCCTCGATGACGATCTCGCCGAAGCGCTTGCGCTCGCGCATGATCTTGGCCACACGCCGTTCGGCCACACGGGCGAGGAGGTCCTCGACGAGCTCATGGCGCCTTACGGCGGCTTCGACCACAATGCCCAGGCGTTGCGAATCGTCACCAAGCTCGAACGCCGCTATGCGGCCTTCGATGGGCTGAATTTGACCTGGGAAACCCTGGAAGGGCTCGTCAAACATAATGGCCCGCTTTTGCAGGCCGACGGGACGGCCGGCCCCGCGCTATGCCAAACGCGGACTTCCCGTGGCGATCGCTCGAATATAATGCAGTCTCAAGATCTCGACCTCGCGCATTTCGCGTCAGCGCGAGGCCCAGGCGGCGGCGCTTGCCGACGGCATTGCCTATAATGCGCATGACATCGACGATGGTTTGCGCTCGGGCCTCATCGATTTTGCCCAAATCGGGCGAGGTCGATTTTCTGCGTGACCTTGGCGGCGAGATCGCGGCGCTCTATCCGGGCCTTGAACCCGTTCGTGCCATTCATGAGCTGGTGCGCCGTCTCATTACCTATTTTATCGAGGATGCCATCGCGGAGAGCCGGCGGCGGATCGCAGCGTGCAGGGGTCGCGAGCGTGGAAGATGTGCGGGCGCATGGCGCGCCGCTGATCGGCTTTTCCGAGAGCATGGCGCGGCACCGACAAGTCGATCTCGCGCTTTCTTGTTCAGAATATGTACCGGCATCAACGGCTGATCCGCATCCGTGACCAGGCGGTGCCGATCATCCGCGAACCTATTTCCCCGGTTTTTGACGAGCCCCGAATTTGATGCCCGCCAGAATGGGCGGAAGCGGCGGCCAAGATGCGGTCCGACGAAATGCGCCGCGCGCGGCTTGGTCTGCGATTATATCGCCGGCATGACCGATCTCTACGCCATTGCCGAGCATCGATCGGCTCTTTGACGAAGACGCCGAATTTGCGCCTAGAGCCGCGGAGCTCATCAAAACATGCGTTAAGATTTTGTTGTTCCTGTAGCTTTCGCGTTCGTTTAAGAGTTGGTGAGCAATGAACCTCTTTGCCGAGTTCCACGATTTGATTGCTTCGATTCTGCGAACGGATCGCCGCGAGCGGGCCGCTTGCCCGCAGATCTCGATTTGCAGCGTTTCATCGTCGAGCCGCCGCGCGACCCCGCGCATGGCGACCTCGCCACCAATGCGGCGATGGTTTATGCCAAGGAGGCGCAGTCCTCCTTCGCCAATCCGCGCCAGCTCGCCGTCGAAATCGCCGTGGCCTTGGCCGATGATCCACGTGTCGCGGAGGCGGAAGTGGCGGGACCGGGCTTCATCAACATCCGGGTGAAGCCGGAGGTGCTTGCGCCCAGTCTTGCGCGCCGCTCTCGAACAAGGACCGCAATTTGGCCGCCCGGCACCGAGCGGCGGCGGAAAATCCTCAAGATCAATGTCGAATATGTTTCGGCGAACCCGACCGGTCCCATGCATGTCGGCCATGGGCGCGGCGCCGTCTTTGGCGACGCGCTCGCCAATCTGCTTGGCTTTCGCCGGTCACGAGGTCACCCGCGAATATTACATCAATGACGCCGGCGCCCAGGTCGATGTCCTGGCCCGTTCCGCCTATCTGCGCTACCGCGAGGCGCTGGGCGAGGCCATCGGCGAAATCCCCGAGGGTCTTTACCCCGGCGACTACCTGAAAAGCATCGGCGTGCCTCGCTCGCGAAGAAATATGGCCGCGATTGCTCGGACGGCCGGAAGGCGAATGGCTGGATGATGTGCGCGCCGTCGCAATCGAGGCGATGATGGCGATGATCCGGGCCGATCTTGCTGCCTGAATATCGAGCATGAAGTTTTTTTCTCGGAGCGCTCGCTGACCCACGGCGACGGACGGCGATTTGGTGGCCGGCGCGATCGCCGAACTGCGTCGGCGCGGTCTCGTCTATGAAGGCCGGCTTGCCGCCGCCCGAAGGGTCAGCCTAGCGAGGATTGGGAGGATCGCGAGCAGACTTTGTTCAAATCGACGGAATTTGGCGACGATGTCGACCGGCCGCTTCTGAAATCGGACGGATCCTACACCTATTTTGCGTCCGATATCGCCTATCACAAGACCAAAATCGACCGTGGCTACGCACTGTTGATCGATGTTTGGGGCGCCGATCATGGCGGCTATGTCAAGCGGATGCGCGCCGCCGTCGAGGCTCTCTCGGAAGGCCGTGTCAGCCTCGACGTCAAGCTCTGCCAGTTGGTGCGATTGATGCGCCACGGCGAGCCGGTCAAAATGTCGAAGCGATCCGGGGATTTCATCACCTTGCGCGATGTCGTCGATGAAGTGGGCGTGGACGCGGTGCGTTTCATGATGCTTTTCCGGAAGAACGACGCGACCTTGGAGTTCGATTTGAGCAAAGTGATCGAGCAATCCAAGGACAATCCGGTCTTTTATGTCCAATATGCTCATGCAAGAGCAAAATCTGTGCTACGACAGGGGGTTACAACGATTTCTGGAATTGATGTATCAAGTCAGGCGCTGGCTGCTGCGGACCTTGGTCTCTTGAAGACGAAGGGGAAATCCAACTGATCAAGCTGATCGCGCAATTTCCCCGGATCGTCGAAGCCGCCGCGCTAGATGCCATGAACCGCACAGGATCGCTTTTTATTTGCACGATTTGGCATGCTAGCCTGCATGGCCACTGGACCCGCGGCAAAGATCGGCCACAATTACGATTTCTTAATGAAGACAGTACAAATTTAACAGTCGCTAGGCTTGCTTTGGTAACCGCGCTGGCGACGGTTCTCGCGTCGGGGCTTGGCGATTTTGGGGGTCACGTGCTCCCGAGGAGATGCGATAGGCGCATCTTAGGTATTTTGATCGGGTACTTAGGGTTGTATTACGAGCCCTGTCGCGCGGAACTGGTTTGCTTCAGGGCGCGGGAGTCAATTCAGAGCAAGATCTAAGGGAAGTTCGCTGGAAATCCGGCGAGGCAACAAAGCCATGTAAGCCTGTAACGCGTGGGAATGCGCGACTGCAACGGCGACGACCAGCCGGGTTTGGCCGCCACGAAAATCGCGCCAGGAGGGTGAGTAAATGAGCGAGCCAGTTGTAAAACGGCGGCCTATGATCGATCTGGAAGAGTTCGAGAGACGTTTGCGGCAGCCGCTCGCCGCACACCAAAGGGAAGACGATCCGCTAGCCGAGCTCGCCCGCCTCGTTGGCGAGCAGGAAGATCCCTATAAATCGGTTTTTGAACCGCTGCGCCGGCGTCCTGCCGCGCCTCTTCGCAGCTCCTGGGATCAGGTGGAAGACCAGGAAGTCCCCGCGCGTGAACCTTTTGTTGGCGGCGATTTCGCGGCCATCGAAGCCGGCTTGCTGGGCGCCACCCGGCGTGAAGATTTGGAAAGCCTGTCCTATTCCCAACCCACGGAATTCGCGGAAACCGGATACTGGGAATACGCCGAGGCTTCCGAGCCTTTCCCGCAGGCCGATCCGGCCGAGGAGGAAATCCGATCGCGCCGACCCCTCTATGTGATGGCCGCGATCATTGTCGCCGGAATTGCTGGCATTGGCGCGAGTTTCGTCTTCAAGGGTTCGGTTTCCACCCCCACGGAAGTCGCGACCATTCGAGCTTCCGAAGGGCCGGCCAAGATACATCCGGAAACGACAGCCGCCGCTGAAATTCAAAGCGAAGACGCATCGGTGCTGGGCGGAACGCAGCAGCCGCCCCCGGTCGCCGCGGTCAGCCATGTTGAGCAGCCGGCCGATCTCTCCGTGCAAACTTCGGTTCCCGCGCAAACGGAACCCCCCGCGCGGGTCATCAGCGGTCTCCCCAGTGGAGCTGCCAGCGTTCCGGTGCCGCTGCCTCCAGGACATGTCCAACCGCAACCGCCATCCGCAGAGCCGGCTTCGATCGCGTCTCTGATTCAGCCCAAAAAGGTGAAGACAGTTTCGGTCAGGCCGGACGGCACCGTCCTGCCAAACGACATGCCACCGCCCCAGGTCGGTTCCGCCGCCGCTCCTCCGGCCGCGGCTCGCGCGGCGGCGCCCACGACCAAGGTCGTGACGCCAAAGTCGACAGCGCGGGTTGCGACGACGCCAAAGCCCCCGGAAGTGGACGCCAATGGGCAGCCGGTCAAACCGACGCCGGTTGCGAGCAAAGCCAAGCGCACCCAAGTGGCCGACACGGCTGGCACGGAAGCGGTACAGACGGCGACGGCTGCATCTGGTAGTTTTGCCGTGCAGCTCGCTGCCCCCGGATCTGAGCAGGAGGCTCGTGACATTCAGGTCCGCCTCATGAAGAAGTACGGCGCGGAATTGGCGGGATTCCATCCCTCAATTCACAAGGCGGAGGTTGCCGGCAAGCCGGTGTACCGTGTCCGTGTCGTCGGCATGTCATCGCGTGATGAAGCAACTTCTCTCTGTCAAAAAATTCAAAGCGGCGGCGGCAGCTGCTTCGTCGCCAAGAACTGAGCGAGATTGATTTTGCTACCAAGGCGCGCCGGGTTGTGCGCCTTGGTCAACCTGCCGAGGTGCAAGACGATTGCTCGCCAGCAAGTTGAGTCCACGCTTGATTGAGAATCCTCTCTTGCTCAATTGACGGGTCGAGACTGTGAGAGCCCTCCCTTTCGAGTGACCAATTCGCACAATGCCCCTGGTGGCCTCGACCTCCACGTTGGCTTGTCGCGCACTCCCGTAAATTATAGCCCCTGGGCTTGTGACGCCGACATCGCGCTGAACTGCGGGGCGAGTCCCTACGGCCTTCGTATTTGACCAATAAAAATTTTTGGGAACCAAATCCCAAGCAGGAAATTGAAGCAACTCAGGTCAACGAGCGCGACCAAGCCGTATGAATTTTTTCTGAAGTCATCCACAATTTACTTCAAGAGCGGGCTTTTGCAACGGCACGCGAATGCTATTCTGATATTGATTCTAACATCGACAGTTATTTGAGTGAGTACACACGTTCGCGGCACATAAGCTCGGCAACGTGTGCGATATCGGGGAGGTTGGCTTGGAAAGCAAGAATCCCGCATCGCTTCGGTTTGATTTCGACCCAACACCGGAGCTATCGCCGATCAAAGCGGCGGATTTGGTCGAAATTTCCGGACAAGTAAAATGGTTTGATGTCGCGAAAGGATATGGATTCATCGTGCCAGATGATGGCTCGGAAGATGTTCTGCTGCACATCACGACTCTACGTAAGGATGGTTTCAGCATCGCGCATGAGGGAACTCGCCTTGTCTGCGAAGCTATTCGACGGGCCAAAGGGCTACAGGTTCTCAAAATTGTCTCCATTGACGAGTCGAACGCGGTGCATCCCGCCGAATGGCCGGCGCGTGCACGTATCGCGGTCGTCTCGGCGAGCGGCTATCAGATTGCGATTGTCAAATGGTTCAACCGCACACGCGGATTTGGTTTTTTGACCCAAGGCGAGGGTACGCAGGACATTTTCGTTCATATGGAAACTTTGCGCCGCTATGGAATCGCGGAATTGCATCCGGGAGAAAGCCTCCTCGTGCGATATGGCGATGGTCCAAAGGGATTGATGGCCGCTGAGGTGCGGCCCCTCGATGCAGTTCTGCCCACACCACATTGAATTTAAATACTGCCTGATTTGGGCTTTGAGTTGGGGCTTTGCTGGCCTAAAATAATTATCGCGGCCGCAAGGGTTGAGCGCCGCGCATCAGCAACAATGTATGGAGTCAATGGCGCATGGACCCTCTCGAGTTGGTGCGCCAGTTTTTTTTAAATCTCGCAATTTGCGTGGCAGCGCTTTTTCTGGGCGCGCCTTCAACGGCATTTGCCGAAACTGGAAAGGCGCCGCAGCAAGGCGGCCTCGAAAAGCTTGAGATTGTCACGACGAGTGGACCTCACAGCTTTTCGGTCGAAGTCATGCGCACGGATCGACAACGTGAACGCGGCCTCATGTATCGCCGCTTTCTTCCACCGGATCGCGGGATGCTGTTCGATTTCGGAACCGAGCGGCCGATCATGATGTGGATGAAAAACACTTTCATTTCGCTCGACATGATTTTCATTGGACGCACCGGCAAGGTCGTCGGGCTTGCCGAAAACGCCGAACCATTGTCGGAAAAAATCATCCCCTCGGGCGCGCCCGCCTACGGCGTTCTAGAAGTCAATGCCGGGACAATTGCCAATATTGGCGTCAAAATAGGCGACAGCGTACGCCACCCGCTTTTCAGCCCGTAAACATCCCGCTTTCCAAGACAGCCAAGGCGGAGCAAGCTGGGTCTCAGCGGAAAAGCGATGAGTTTAGGTCGGGGGCCTTGTTCGTGGCCGAGCCGCATGATAGCGAAGGCGCGGTTGAGAGGGCAGGGGCAACGTCTCCATGCGGGGTATAGCGCAGTCTGGTAGCGCGGAAGTTTTGGGTACTTCAGGTCGCAGGTTCGAATCCTGCTGCCCCGACCAATGACCCGCCGGTCCGCCCCTCGAAAACCTCTTAGGCTGACTGGCCCAGTCGAACGAACGAGGTGGCGCCGGCCAGCCGTTTTCATTCAAATCGGATTGTTCACATGACTGCACGCATATACCGTCCGTCCCGGACCGCGACCCAATCAGGTTTTGCCCGCACCAAACATTGGGTTTTGGAATTCGAACCCGCCGAACCTCGCCAAATTGACCCATTGATGGGCTGGACCAGTTCAGGCGACATGGATAGCCAGATTCGGCTGAGTTTCGCCACCAAGGAAGAAGCGATCGCCTACGCCGAGCGCAAAGGTCTCAGCTACCGTGTCGAGGAACCCCAATCGCCCACGCGACAGCTCGTTTCCTATTCCGACAATTTCAGAACGACCCGTCTGGATCAATGGACCCACTGACGCCGCAGCTCCCTCAGACGTTATAAAGACTGAAAGTTAGCTGGTTTCGTCGGTTCGAGACGAAGGACATTGGCTCCGTAGCTCAGCTGGATAGAGCAGCCGCCTTCTAAGCGGCAGGTCGCAGGTTCGAGCCCTGCCGGAGTCGCCATCCCACGACTCAAAGTGCAATGTGTTTCCCCTAGAGCAGGATGAGGAAAAGTGGAAACCGGTTTTCCGCCCGCATCCCGCTCTAGACTTTTGGAATTTCGATCACGTTCATGATTTTGGATTGAGTTCAATCCAAAATCATCGTGATCTAGGGGGCTTAATTCCTGTGGCGCAAGCACAACGAACCGCCCTATCGAGGCCTCGCCGCCATTTCACAGCGACTGTTGCAAAAATGTATAACATCTTGATATTATTTATATTAATGTTTCATTTACCCCGATTTTAACGGCAATTGCGGGGCGTCGGTGCCCGAATTCAGCCTGATTTGGCCTCTCTCCTATCCTTCGGCTTTGCCATAGCTTTAAGCCCTCGGTAACCCCAGGGTGCAAAACTGCTGGTTTGCCTGCGTCGAAATCGGCAAGGGTCCGCCCCGCGGTCCTAAGTCGTCAGCGAAGGGGATGCGAGTGAGGGCGAGGCAACTCTTGGGTGTTTCGACACAAATATGCGCTGAATCCCTGCGGCTTATGCCCTTGGTCCGCGCACCCCGCGGTCTGGCGATCGCCGGCTTGGCTTCGATAGTTGGCTTGAGCCTTGGGGGATGTGCCCAGCAACCCCAACGTTTAGCTTCAGGATCAAATTCCAAAGAGTATTTTCCTAGCTCCGTCTATGGGCGGGCGAGCCCCCGCGTCGTGGCCGAAGGCGAACCCGTCCCACGTGGCGGCGGAGTTTATATGGTCGGAAAGCCCTATTCGGTTGCGGGCCACACCTATTATCCGAGCGAAAAGCACTATGCGCAGATTGGCCTCGCCTCCTGGTACGGCACTGCGTTTCATGGCCGCCGCACTGCCAACGGCGAAGTTTATGATTGCGACTCGATTTCCGCGGCGCATCCGACGATGCCGCTGCCAAGCTATGCGCGGGTCACAAATCTCCGCAATAATCACTCTCTCATCGTGCGCGTGAACGATCGCGGTCCTTTCAGTCCCGATCGCATCATGGACGTCTCGCGCAAAGCCGCCGAGGCTCTGGATTTCCGCCATTCCGGCACATCGCGCGTCAAGGTTGAATATATTGGCGCGGCAGGCCTTGCCGGTTCAAACGATGAGAAACTGCTCGCAACCTTGCGAACCGATGGCCCCGCCACCTTGGTTGCGGGCGATAGCCGCGAGCGGAGCAAAGTGGCTGACTACGCCGCCTCGACCCCCGCGCCAGAGCCTGAGGCAATTGGGCGCCGTTTCGCTCAGGGTACACCTTTGCCGCCGGCCCGCCCGTTCGATCTCGGCACCATTCCAGGTGCGGGCGTCCCCATCGCAATGCGCTAGTTATTTTAAAAATTAGGCAAATATTGATCTGCCGCAACGACACTGAAACGGCAAACTGGATTGGTGCTTGGCGAGGATTCGAGTATTTGCTGCGCCGCAGGTCATTTTAAGCATCAGATTGGCATCGGGCATTGATCGCCTCTGCGCCGCAAGGTACGACGATCAAGCGAGAGGAAGGTGGAACTGGCCGCTGACCTGCTCAATTTGACGTGGTTCCTGTGGATTTCCAAACCCGGGCGCGCTGAGCCGGAACGGAAGTCCCGCTTGGCGGTGCGCAATGGAAATTAATGGTTTGAACGCTCGTTTTTTATTTATCAGATTTGTCTTCGGCTCCCGCGCCGTCTTTGCGGCCCTGCTGGCGACCGTCCTTCTGATCCTCGCGGGTCGCTTTGAGCCGGCCCTCGCCCAAACCATTCAAACAAGTGTCCCACACGCGATTTTGCTCAATTCGGCGACGCATAGCGTCCTGTTCGAGAAGGATGCCGATGGTCTCGTCACCCCGGCCTCCACAGCAAAGGTCATGACCGCCGAAATCGTATTTCACGAACTCAGCCTCGGTCACTTAAAGCTCGACGATCAATTCCTGATCAGTGAAAACGCCTGGCGCTTCGGCGGCGCGCCGTCGCGGGGCTCCAGCATGTTTGCTGCCCTCAACAGCCAGGTCAGAGTCGAGGATTTGATCCGGGGCCTCGTGATTGTCTCAGGCAATGATGCCGCGATCGCGCTTGCCGAGGGCATCGCCGGGTCGGAAGGCGCCTTCGCCACGCTGATGACGAAGCGCGCGCGCGAGCTTGGATTGGAACATTCGACCTTTACCAATTCATGGGGCAGGGGTGATCCTGAACAAAAAGTAAGTCCCCGGGAAATGGCGATTCTCGCCAATCACGTCATTGAGACCTACCCGGATCTTTACAAATATTTCGGCGAAAAAGACTTCACCTGGAACAAGATCAAGCAGACAAACCGCAACCCTTTGCTGACGATGGATTTCGGCGCGGATGGGCTGAAAACCGGCAACATCGACGAAAGCGGCTACGGCCTCGTCGGCTCTGCGGTTCAAAATGGCCAGCGCTTGATTCTGGCGCTTTACGGCGCGTCGACTGCCAAGGAGCGTGCCGACGAAGCGCGAAAGATTTTTCTTTGGGGATTTCGTTCGTTTGACTCCAAAACGATTTTCCAAGCCGGCGAAGTCATCGGCAGCGCCAAGGTCTATGGCGGCGACATTTCCTCCGTGCCGCTCGTCGCCGATCGAGACGTCAAAATTCTCGTTCCCCGGAACGCAACCGAAAAACTCACCGGGCGGATCGTTTACACGGGCCCTCTGATCGCACCGATCGAAGCGGGCAAGGAGGTTGCGCGCTTCAAGATATTTCGCGGAACGGAGCAGATCCTCGACCTTCCGTTGAAGACCGCCGCCGCGGTCGAGCAGGGTTCACTGCCGCGCCGGGCGATGGACGCCGGGATCGAATATGCGACCGTGGTCTTTCGTAAATATGTCGTCAAGAGATGAGTGAATTGTGCGCCCAAGCCCATGCTCCCAAGGAACGTGGCTGTTTCATAACCCTCGAGGGCGGCGAAGGCGTGGGCAAATCGACTCAGGTCGGCCATCTCCTGAACAGTTTGCGGGAGGCGGGAATCGAGCGCCATCGGAACCCGCGAGCCTGGCGGCTCGCCAGGCGCGGAAATTTTGCGCAAAGTGCTGCTGTCGGGCCGCGTGGAGCCGCTTGGTCCGGCCGCCGAAGCAATCCTTTTTTCGGCCGCGCGAATCGATCATATCGACAAGACGATTGAACCCGCCCTCGCGGCCGGAACTTTGGTGGTCTGCGACCGGTTCGCGGATTCGACAACGGTCTATCAAGGGGCGCGCGGACAGCTCGATCCTCGTTTCCTGCGGGCGCTTGAACGGGTCACCTTGGGCGGCGTGCGGCCCGACTTGACCTTGATCCTCGACCTTCCAGCCGCTGAAGGACTGGCCCGCGCCGCGGCAGAGGCGACGCGATGGTGAAAATGCCGATCGGTTCGAAAACGAGGATTTGCAGTTTCACGAAGGTCTGCGTGCTGGCTATCTGGCGATTGCGGCGGCCGATCCGGTGCGCTGTATGGTCGATCGACGCGGCCGGATCCGAGGATGATGTCGGGCGATCGATCTTCGACGCCGTTTCCCGCCGTTTGCTGCCGCCGGCGGCGCTGAAACAGGCCAGCCGTGGCTAGGGTAACGG
Source organism: uncultured Alphaproteobacteria bacterium (assembly GCA_963785995.1). Taxonomy (GTDB): domain Bacteria; phylum Pseudomonadota; class Alphaproteobacteria; order Rhizobiales; family Beijerinckiaceae; genus Methylocapsa. The sequence goes on along the minus strand of CAWAXL010000028.1, from coordinate 291,994 downwards.
CCCAAAAGGCAATCGAGGCCAGTCCGGAAACGGACCGTTTTGAAGACACCCCGCACCCGCGCGAAAACTACGCCTTTTTCGGCCATGACGACTTCGAGCAGGAGGTGCTTCCAGTCCTATCTGTCCGGACATTTGCCGCAGGCCCTCATCCTTGGCGGACCGCTCGGCATCGGTAAAGCCACCGCTCGCTTGGCGGCTCGCCCGTTTCTTTTGGCGAACCCCGATCCGGCACGCTTGGACACTGGACAGGAGCCGGGGCTCTTTGTACCGCGGCGATCATCCCGTTTCCCACCAAATCGTGGCTATCTCGCATCCTGATCTCATTGTTCTGCGGCGCGAATGGAATACCGAAACGAAAAAGCCTTTCACGCAAATTTCGGTTGAAGACGTCCGCCGCGCCATCCACCTGTTTCAGCAGGCGGCAGGACGCGGCGGCTACCGGGTCTGCATCATCGACTGCGCCGAGGACCTCAATCCTTCCAGCGCCAATGCACTTTTGAAGCTGATCGAGGAACCGCCGCCGCGTTCGCTGTTCCTCATTGTCGCGCATCGGCCCGGTCGGATGCTTGCAACGCTGCGCTCGCGCTGCCGCAAGCTGAGTTTGAAGCCGTTGGGCGGAGCCGACATCGAGCGGGTCGTGGCAGCGCTCGGCCTCCCTGGGCGGAGCCGAGCCGGCCAGACTTCAGGCTGCGATCGCGCGCGGCCATGGTTCGATGCATGACGTGCTGCGGCTCCTCGACGAGCGGGGACTGGAACTCGACACAAATCTGCGCCGGATGCTTGCGATCTTGCCCCAGATCGATTGGGGCGAGGTCCATGCGTTGGCCGATCGGATCAGCGCGCGCAACAACAGCAAAGATTACGAGACCATGCTCGCCATGATCGAGGACTGGCTCGATGCACAGGTTCGCGGCGGCGCGCGAGACCATTGCAGGTCGATCCTGCGCGCCGGCTTGCACCCTACGCGCTTGTATGGGAAAAACTGGCCGAGACGGCGCGTGAGACCGAAACGTTCAATCTCGACAAGCGGCCGCTCGTTCTCTCCCTTTTCGCCGATTTGGCGGCGGCCACGCGAGCTTTCCTATCCTGAACAAGACAGGAGCGGGGCCGTTTTCGGCGGCCACGCGAAGCTTTGAGATTGCCAGTTCATGAGTGACCGTCCCACATTCTATATTACGACCGCGATCCCTTACGCCAATGGCGCACCGCATATCGGGCACGCCTATGAGCGGATCGCGACGGACGCGATCGCGCGATTCAAGAAGCTTGACGGTTATGATGTTCTCTTCGTCACCGGGATGGACGAGCACGGCCAGAAAATGCAGCAGACGGCGGCCAAGGAAGGCCTGACACCGCAAGCAGCTCGCCGACCGCACCGCGGCGCAATTCGAGCACGATGGGCGCCGTCCTTGAAGCAAAAGCCGACGACATTGTGCGCACCACCCAGCCACGCCACCATGCCGCCGCCAGTGAACTCTGGAACCGGATGGTCGCGCGGCGGGCGACATTTATCTGTCCAAATATCCGGGCTGGTACTCGGTTCGCGACGAAGCTTTTTTTGACGAATCCGAACTGACCGAAGGGCCCGGCGGCAGCCCGTCTCGCGCCGACCGGCGCGCCGGTCGAATGGGTCGAGGAGGAGAGCTACTACTTTCAGGCTTTCCGCCTACCAGGACTGGCTGCTGCAAGCTTTACCGCGACCATCCGGATTTCGTGACGCCGGAAAAATACCGCAATGAAATTATCGCCTTCGTCGAACGCGGGTTGACCGATCTTTCGATCAGCCGATCGACGTTCGACTGGGGCATTCCCGTGCCCGGCGATCCTCGGCATGTCATGTATGTCTGGGTCGATGCTTTGACCAATTACCTCACCGGCACGGGCTTTCCCGATCCGGCGGCGCCGCGCGCGAAATTCTGGCCGGCCGACGCGCATGTGATCGGCAAGGACATTACGCGATTTCACGCCATCTATTGGCCGGCCTTCCTGATGTCGGCCGGCGTTGCGCTTGCCGAAGCAAATCGTCGTCCATGGATTTCTGTTCAACCGCGGCGAGAAAATGTCGAAGTCGGTCGGCAATGTGATCGACCCGCTCGCGCTCGCCGACCACTATGGCGTCGACCAGTTGCGCTATTTCTTGCTGCGCGAAGTGCCGTTTGGTCAGGATGGCAATTATTCGCATGAAGCGATCGTCAACCGGATCAATGCCGATCTCGCCAATGATCTCGGCAATCTCGCGCAGCGCTCGCTGTCGATGCTGGCCAAGAATTGTGATGGGAAACTGCCCGCACCCGGTGCATTTGAGCGAGGCCGACGAGTTCGTCGCTCGCACAGGCAGCCGCCCTGCCGGCCAAGTCCCGCGCGGCAATCCAGGACTATTCCTTGCATATGATCTTGACCGAGATCTGGCGCGTTGTCGGTGAGGCAAATCGCTATTTCGCCAGTGAAGAACCTTGGACAAGACGCAAGAGCGATCCAGCACGGATGGAAACCATTCTCTTATGTGACCGCCGAGGTCCTGCGGATCGTCGCGATCATGACGCAACCCTTCATGCCCGCTTCGATGGAAAAACTTCTCGATCTTTTGAGCGTTTCAAAAGCATGCACGGAATTTCGCCGACGCCGAAGTGACCCCAGGTCTTGCGGCGGGAGCGGCTTTGCCCGCCCCGTCACCCATTTTCCCGCGCTATATCGAACCGGAACCGGCCGAAGCATAATCAATTTTCGGAAACCAGCCATGTTGATCGACAGTCACTGTCATCTCGATTTCCCTGATTTTGCGGCCGAGCGCGACGCAGTGATCGCGCGCGCACGCGCCGCCGGACTGAGGAGAATGATCACGATCTCGACGCGCACAGACGCGTTTGCGAGCATTAGTCAAATCGCGGAGACCTATCCGAAGATGTTTTGCACCGTCGGCACGCATCCGCACCATGCGCATGAAGAAGCCGAAGTCAGCGCCGATCATTTGGTCGAGTTGGCGCGTCATCCAAAATGCGTCGGCATCGGTGAAACCGGGCTCGACTATCATTATGACAAGCCGCCCCGCGACATTGCCGAACGCGTGTTTCGCACCCATATCGCGGCGGCCCGTCAAACCAGTTTGCCGATTGTCATTCATGCCCGCGACGCCGACGCCGATATTGCCGCGATCCTGCGGGAGGAAATGGGGAAGGGGCTGTTCAAAGGCCTCCTCCATTGCTTCACCTCGTCACCCATGCTGGCCGAAACCGGATTGTCGCTTGGGCTCTGCATTTCGTTTTCAGGAATCTTGACGTTCAAGAATTCTCAATCCTTGCGCGAAATCGCCCGCACGGTCCCGATGGATCGCTTGCTGGTGGAGACGGATGCGCCCTATCTGGCGCCGGTCCCTCATCGCGGAAAGCGCAATGAACCGGCGTTTGTCGCGGCAACCGCACAGGTGCTTGCCGACGTTAAGGGCGTCTCCTCGGAGACCCTTGCCGCCACGACCAGCGCCAATGCGCTGCGCCTGTTCGACAAAATGACGCCGCCGGCTGTGGACGCGGAGGCCGCGTGAGCCTGTCCTTCACGATCCTCGGCTGCGGTTCCTCCGGCGGGGTTCCCCGAGTCGGTCAAGGTTGGGGTGCGTGCGACCCCGACAATCCGAAAAACCGGCGCCGCCGCTGCTCGATTCTTGTCGAGCGCACCGGGCAAGATGGCGCCAAGACGCAACTGCTCGTCGATATGTCGCCGGATCTTCGGGAACAATTATTGGGGCTAGGGGTCTCCACGACTGGATGCCATTTTGCTCACCCATTCGCATGCGGACCATATTCACGGGATCGACGATATACGGCCCCTCGTCATCTTGAACCGCCGAAAAATCGATCTCTATATGGATGCGGCGACCTCCGGAATTGTCCGGACCGCCTTTGGCTACATCTTCGAAACCCCGACAGGCAGCCAATATCCTGCTCTATTAAATGAAAATCGCATTATAAGCTCCTATAACGTCTCGATAGATGGCCCTGGCGGAACCGTGGACGCCCTGCCGTTCCAATTGGTCATGGCGAAATAGATGCGCTCGGTTTTCGCTTTGGGAACGTCGCCTATTCGCCTGATCTGAATGGCATTCCTTCAGAGAGCATCGGCTTTCTCGAAGATCTCGACCTGTGGATTGTCGACGCGCTACGCTACACGCCTCATCCCAGCCATTTCTCGCTTGCCTGAGACCCTCGATTGGATCGCCAAGCTCAAGCCCAGGCGGGCGATCCTCACCAATCTTCATACCGACCTCGACTTCGACGCGGCTCCGGAGCCGAGCTGCCGCCGAATGTCGAACCCGCCTATGACGGGATGCAGATTTGGGGCTGACGCGAGAGCGCGGTTTAGTTCCATAATATAGATTATGCAAATCGCGTTGGCGCACAGGTTTTTATCGGCCGCCTGCCAAACCGCAGCGATTGGAGTAGCCAAGACGCCAAACAGTTGATATGTTTTTTGCTCACGGGATTTTCGGCATTTTGACTATTGACCATCGGCGCGGTGTTGCTCGGCTGGCACCTTGCGGCGCTGGCCTTTTGGCTTGCGCGCAGCTCTAGTTGCGCGACTTTCGGCGTATGGCCATTTTCAAAATTGGCGGGATCACTGCCAGGTCCTCTTTGCTTGCTGATGAGCCCGTGTGGGCATAGGAAGGCGCGGAATATCCTTGTCATGGCAAAGGTTGAGGCGCTAAAGGTTTGAGACGAGCAGGCACATCATGAGCAAAGGTAGAGATTTCCGGGGACCCAAGAAGCGCGGTTTCGACGATGATGGGCCGTCGCCCTATGATTCGCCGCGGCCAAGCCGAACCCCGCGATCGAGCTTCGGGGCGAGGTAGCGGCGGAGCCCCCGACTCGCGCCGCGCCAAGCGGGCCGAGCATCGACGCAGTCGTCAAATGGTTCAAGGGCGACAAGGGCTTTGGCTTCGTCGAGTTGGGCAACGGAACCGGCGACGCTTTCTTGCATATCGGCGCGCTTCAGGCGGCCGGATATGAGTCGGTGCCGCCCGGTGCGAAATTGAAGGTCAATGTCAGCAATGGCGTAAAGGGCGCCCAGGTCACCCGGGTCCTCGAGGTTGACACGGCCGGGGCGGCGGAACGTGCGCCTCCATCGCGCGGCTTTGGCGATTCGCCACGCCCACAGCGCCGCGCCCCGGATCCCTCCACGGCGGTCTCGCTCACCGGGGTCGTGAAATGGTTCGATGATCACAAGGGCTTCGGTTTCGTCCAATCCAATGATGGCGGCAAGGATGTTTTTGTCCATATTTCAATCCTCGGCCCGTCGGGTATCCAGAGTCTTGCCGAAGGCCAGCCGGTGACGATGCGGGTCGTCGATACACCGAAAGGGCCGCGAGGCCTTGTCGATTTCGCTCGATTGACAGGCTCTGCCTGTCGGCCTTCGTGCAGGGATCGGAAACTCGGCTTGGTTGAAAAAATAAAGGGTTATCGCGATTTCCTCGTTTCCTTTTCGCTTGCGCTTCGGCCTGATGCTTCCATCCCGCGATGTCGGCCGGCTTGTCGAGATCATGGCGGCCCTGCGCAGTCCCGGAACGGGCTGCGCATGGGACCTCGAACAGACCTTCGAGACCATCGTCCCCTATACAATCGAGGAATCCTATGAGATCGCCGACGCCGTCGCGCGCGGCGACATGGACGATTTGAAGGAGGAACTGGGCGATCTCCTCCTCCAGGTTGTTTTTCAGTCCCGCATCGCCGAAGAGCAGGGCTTCTTCGATTTTGGCGGCGTGGTCGAGGCGATCACCCAAAAGATGATTCGGCGCCATCCGCATGTGTTCGGCGGAGTGCGCGGCCTTGCGCCGGACGAGGTCAAAGCACGCTGGGAGAAGATCAAGCGGGAGGAAAAATCCGCCAAAGGCAAAGTGCCGATCCCGCCATCGGGGGAGAGCCTCCTGGCCGATATTCCCCTTGCCCTGCCCGGCTTGACCCGTGCCGTCAAATTGCAGGCCAAAGCCGTCAACCGTGGGTTTCGACTGGAATGATGCACGCCTGGTCATCGAAAAAATTCGCGAGGAGACCGACGAAATCGAAGCCGCGCTCGACTGCCGGGAGATGCCGACCGCCATCACGGAGGAAATCGGCGATCTTCTGTTCAGCGTCGCGAATCTCGCCCGCCATGTAAAAGCCGATCCGGAGGCCGCAATCCGCCGCGCCAACGCTAAGTTCGAACGGCGTTTCCGCTTTATCGAGGAGGCGCTGGCGCGCAACGGCATGGGCACTCAGCGGCATTGGCGGAGATGGAAGCGCTCTGGACGCGCGCGAAGCACAGGAAAACCCGGCCCTGCTTCCGGGTAAATGGACAAGTCGCTTGGCGTAGAAGCAAGCGTGTGAGATCTCGAGATCCTCTGCGCAGCTCGTCTGCGCGCATAGCATCTCATTCTGCCCGGCCGTTTCCGAACCGGCGCGAAACTTCCGGCGGAGCGGCTCCGCCCGTTCCGGCGGGACCCGCACCCGCACATGAACGCGCCATCCGCCTCGTATTCTTGCGCATGACCTCGGCATTTTCATGCAGCCAATTGAGACCGGCGCCATTGGCAGGCTCCAGTGCGATATCGAAGACGATCCGGCCACTCGCCAGACGAGCCTCGATCGCCGCACGAAGATCGTCAAGTCCCTGCCCCGTCAATGCCGAAACAATGACCGGTTTGCGGCCTGATGAATCCCGCCGGGCGCGCTGTCTGCGCGGCCGCAAGCGCGTCGTCGTCCAAGAGATCGCATTTGTTCCAAACCTCCATGAGGCGGCGGTCATCGGCGGGATCGATTCCAAGATCCTGCGAGAATGGCTTCGACGTCGTGCCGCTGCGCCTCGGCATCTTCATGCGCGATATCGCGGACATGCAAAATGAGGTCGGCTTCAAGAACTTCCTCAAGCGTCGCGCGGAAGGCCTCGATCAGCATCGTCGGCAAGTCGGAGATAAAGCCAACCGTATCGGACAGAATGACTCTGACCGCCATGCGGAAGCGTAACGCCGGCGCAAGGTTGGATCGAGCGTCGCGAAACAGCATGTCTTCGGCGACAACCTCGGCCTCCGTCAGCCGGTTGAACAGCGTGGATTTTCCGGCATTTGTATAGCCGACGAGGGCGACGACCGGATAAGGAACCGCGCGGCGGCTCTTGCGGTGCAGGCCACGGGTCCGCTTGACGCCTTCGAGTTCGCGTTTGATGCGGGTCATCCGTTCCTCGATGAGACGCCGGTCGGCCTCGATCTGGGTTTCGCCGGGTCCGCCGAGAAATCCAAAACCACCGCGCTGACGTTCAAGATGGGTCCAGGATCGGACCAGCCGCGATTTTTGATAGGCGAGATGGGCGAGTTCGACCTGCAGCGCGCCTTCCCGCGTGCGCGCCCGGCTGGCCAAAAATTTCGAGAATAAGTCCCGGTGCGATCGATAACCTTGGCCGCAGAACGCTCTTTTCAGATTGCGCTGCTGCACCGGCGACAAGGCGCAATCCATGACGACGAGGCCGATCTCTTCCGCCTGCACAAAGCTCGCGAGCTCGGTGACATTACCTTTGCCGAGGAAAGCTCGCTGGACGAATTTGCGTGAGCGGGACGATTTGTTGCCGCGACAACTTCAAGGCCGATCGCGTCGGCAAGCCCGAGGGCCTCGAAAAGACGTGCCTTCGGGCGTAGCGGCCCTGCGCCTCAGGAAGGACCCATTGCCGGGCGGCTCTTACGGCGTGCGCCGGCCTCGAGATAAGGACCGACCACCAGCGCCCGCGTGCGGCTTTCGAGTTTGCCGCGAGCCGCCATTCGGGCCGGATTTGCAGTGCCGATTTTACGCCGTTCTGCAGGAGTGTCCGATGCCCGACCTCCCGATAGATCTGAAGTTCGTCAGCACCTGGCTAATTAAATCGCTCGATGAAGCGGTTCCTAGGACTCATGACATAAATCCTAGGGTCCGCTGTGCCCGGCGTCATCTCCGGGCTCGAACATCTGAATGGGCTGACCCGGCATGATCGTCGATATTGCGTGCTTATAGACAAGCTGGGAATGGCCATCGCGGCGCAGCAGCACGCAGAAATTGTCGAACCAGGTGACGACACCTTGCAGTTTGACGCCGTTGACCAGGAAGATCGTCAGAGGAACCTTGTTTTTGCGGACAAAATTGAGAAAAGTGTCCTGCAGATTTTGTGGCCGCTCTGATCCCATTGTCTTAAGAATCCTATTATGTTCTTGGCGCCGTCGCCCGGCGCATATCGTTCATGTAAAACCAACGGTGCCGTTCGGCTCCAGTTGCCATCACTCGGAGCGTCTACGCGCTTTCTTTAACGCCTCTGAAGAACTTCGCGCCTTTTATAAGTAAGACCCTGTCTTGCTGACTTTACGTCAATGACCCATGTCTTGCGACACGGTCTCTTATGTTGGGGCTCTTCAAGTGGCGTGGAAACAAACTCGCTGGAAACATTGCCTTCTATAAGAACGATCTAAGTATGACGAATGAAATGCCGGTGAATCCTTCGCTAACTCCGGCATCCAATCATATGAGACGCAATAGGCGTCGCCGCAAGCCCCACTTTGATTATTGTCATCAAGATTTAGAATTAATTCGAAACTCCCTTCACATGATTACGAGGAGCGCGCGGCTGCGTCATGAAAAATCGCGCGCAATTTCGATCGCGACCGGGCCTGGAACGCCCGTCCCGATCTGCCGCCCATCGATGCGCACCACCGGCATAACGAGAGTTGTCGCTCCGGTGACGAAGGCCTCCGTGCGGCAAAAGCCTCTTCGAGGCTGAATCTTCTTTCCTCCAGCTTCAGACCGTTCGGCGGCGATGATTTCGATCAGCGTCGTCCTTGTAATGCCGCGCAGGATGGAATGATCGATCTGATGCGTGACGATAGCTGCCGCCTTGTTGATGATCCAGGCATTCGACGCCGCCCCTTCGGTAATCATACCCTCCGGATCGACGAACCAGGCTTCATAGGCGCCCACGCTCCCGCGCGAGCTGGCGCGCCAGAACATTGGGCAGCAAAGAAATCGACTTTGATGTCAACCCGCTTCCAGCGCAGGTCCGGGGTCAGTGACGACGCTGATCCCCTTGCGCGCGGTGCTTTCGCTCTTTTCCGGATCGACATGACGCGCCGTCACGACCAGGCTCGGACGCACGGATTTGGCGGAAAGACATGGTCGCGCGGCGCCACGCCGCGGGTCACCTGCACATAGATGAAGCCATTCTCGATCCTTATTCCTGGCCATCACTTCGCGAACCACCATGGCGAGCGCCTCGGGCCGGAGAGGTGCATCGATTTGCAATTCCGCGAGCGAATAGGCGAGCCGCTCGAAATGACGTTTTTCGTCGATTAGGGCGCCACGAAAGACTTCGCACACTTCATAGACGCCATCGGCGAATTGGTAGCCGCGGTCTTCGATATGAACCATGGCGTCGCGGTGCAAGACATAGCGGCCATTGACATAAGCAACTCGGCTCACGCGCGCTCCCGAGACTTCATAAAAAATGAACGCTGGGCCCGCAGGGAAACCCAGAGTGTAGCTGCCATAAACCACAGGGACAGAAGCCGAGCAAATTTATACGAACGTCATGCAAGCTGTGGGAAGCGTCATGTCGGCCGCGCTGGCGGCGGCTTTCTGTCACTGCATAAAGTCACGACAGTTTGATAAAGCAATTTGCAATTTTGGGGTTCACGCTGGCATTTTTCTGGTTATGGTGCTGTGAAGAAAAAGGTTCCGCCCGCATGTTGCAGCGGCGCGGCAAAATCATTGGGAGGATGGAATGCAAACTTCGCGCGGGAAATTGATCGCCAGCTTCGCGGCGGTGGCGCCTCGTCACCCTCGTTCTTATTGCGATTGTTTTCGGTTCCCACGACGAACGCGCAGCGCCCGTCGTGAAGTCAGTCCGGTTTAACCGGCCAAGGGCTGAAGGCAGCCGAGAAGCAAGACACCCCTCAAACCCGCCTTGCCCCTTGGCATTTCGCCGCAACTCTACGCCCTGGCTGTGGCGCGCGGCCGCGAGCCGACACTGCAACTTGCCGCGCTTGGCGAAAAATTGTTCAACGACAAGCGGCTTTCGGTCGACGACTCGGTTGCCTGCGCGACCTGTCACGATCCCGCCAAGGGATTTACCGATCATCGCGACAACAGCCCGACCTCCGCGGGCGTCCAAAACCAGCATGGCCAGCGCAATGCGCCCAACGTGTTGAACGCGATGTTTCAGGCCTCGCAATTCTGGGACGGCCGGGCGCCCACCCTTGAGGATCAGGCCAAGCTTCCTATTCTGAATCCCGTTGAAATGGGCCAAAAGACGCCGGACGATGTCGTCGCCAAAGTTGCCAAGATCCCGGAATATTCGGAGGCGTTCAAATCGCTTTTCGGGCGCGATCCCACTTACGACGACATCGCCGCCGCGATCGCGGCTTTCGAGCGGACGCAATATTCCGGAAACGCGCCATTCGATCACTTCCTGGCGGGAAACAATCAGGCCATCAGCGATCAGGCCAAACGCGGCTGGGCCTTGTTTCAAGGCAAGGGGCGTTGCAGCTCCTGTCACGCCTTCAATGTCGTCTCGCCGCTTTTCTCGGATCAGAAATTTCACAACATCGGGATCGCCGCGCATAAGCAAAACTTCGCCGAACTGGCCCGCAAAGCGCTTGCGCATCCTGAAGACCGGCGATACGAAACAGATCGACGAACTTGCTTTGCAGACCTCCTATTCCGAACTTGGCCGGTTTCTTGTGACCAAAAACCCGGCCGATATTGGCGCCTTCAAAAGCGAGACGCTCCGCAATATCGGGATCACCGCGCCCTACATGCATGATGGTTCTCTCGCCACGCTTTGGGACGTGATGGACCATTACAATAAGGGTGGCGTTCCAAATCCCTATCTCGATGGCGGCATGCAGCGGCTTGCGTTGAGCGAAGCGGAAATCGACGATCTCGTTGCATTCCTTTTCACGCTCACCGACGACCGCTTCGCCGAGTTCAACAAGGCGGAGCTGGCGCGGCAAACGGCACTCAAGACCAACCGGCCGCAGCGCGAAACCGAAATCGCCGAAGGCAGGAAGGGCGATCTTGGAGATATCGGGACCAACCCGGATCTGCGCAATCCCGCCACGATCGGTGCCTTCTAATGCGTGATCTTCGAAAATCGGATTTTCCCAAGTGGTCGCACGGTAAAACAAAAGATAGAGAGCGGAAATGTTTCACGCTGAAACATTTTCGCCGGGGAGCAAAGCCATGGCGCACAAAAGCATCGAGACCAAACATTATGAGGAACGCGCCTCATTCTTCGAGGACCTCACGCGGATGGGTCAGCTTTCCAGGCGCGGCTTTCTCCATGTCGCCGGCGTTTCGGCCGGAATCGCCGCCGCGAAGGGACTGATTGTTCCGCAAAGTTTTCAGCTCATCGAGATCGCGCAAGCAGCCGAGACCGCAGCGCCCGCCTTCACCATCGCCTATGTGTCCGACACCCATCTTTACACGCGCAATGTGAACGACCGCTTCATACAGGTCCGCCGTGAAAGCGGTGGAAGACGTCAACGCGCTCGACCCGCAGCCCGACTTTGTGCTCTTCGGCGGCGATCTGGCGCAGCTCGGCCGCCGCGAGGAACTCGATCTCGGCGCCGCAAATTTTGAAGGATATCAAGGCGCCGCTCAAGATGATGGTCGGCGAGCACGACTGGTTCCTCGACATGGGCGAACATTGGCGATCCCTGTTCGGCCCTCCGCAATATTCGTTCGACCATAAGGGCGTGCATTTCGTGACGCTGATGAGCGTCCAGGAAAAGGATTTCTGGACCGCGCGTGGCATGACGCCAGAAGAGCGGATGCAGACGGTCGCCGGGCTCGACAACGGCGTTCAATCGCGCTTCGAAGTCGGAGCCGGAAGGGCGCCAGTGGCTGCAAAACGATCTGGCGGCCGTCGACAAGAAGACACCGATCGTCATCTTTTCCCATTCGCCGCTTTACAAATATTACCGCAACTGGAATTTCTGGACAGACGACGCCGACGAAGTTCAGGCGATCCTCTCTAAATTCGATACGGTGTCCGTCATTCACGGCCACACCCATCAGATTCTGCTGAACCACATCGGCAACATCAATTTCTATGGGCTGCTCTCGACCGCCTGGCCGTGGCCCTATGCGCCCGAGGGTCTGCCGAAACTCACCGTTCAGATGAACCGCGCCGATCCTTTCAATGCTTTCGACGGATGCGGCGACGGTCATCTCAATGTGCTGGCCTCGGGCATGGTCGACAAGGTCTATAATCTTTGGAACCGCAATCCAGTCACCGTGCGGGCACAGCTATCTTTCGTCGAACGGCGCCAAGGATCGCCCGCCGGCGACGACGCTTTCCAGCTACTGAGGGAGACGATGATGCGCCTTTCCCATGGTCTCGCCCTCGCTCTCTCGCTCGCCGCCGGACCTGCCTTGGCCGGTGAACGATCCGCCGCGCCATCAGTCTGCCGCCCTCGCCGGATGGCAATTTGGTTGTCGGTCTCTGCGACGGCGAAACGTCGATCGAGGTCAAGGGCGTCAAGCCCGGCGATCCGATTGACGCGCGAGCAGGGCCAGCAAATCGCCGACACGCTCATGAAGGAATGGCGGAGCGAAGCATCCAGATGCCGAATGGGTTGTCGCGGCGGCCGATATAGCAACCCGCAGCCGAAGCCGCTGAGCGAATCCGGTCCATCCGGTAACAAGGATCAGTTTCAGACCTATGGTGCCTTCACCGAGCGCGACCAGCAAATCTGGAAGGATTCGACCGAACGTCTGGTGGCGGAAGGCAAACGCATTTTTCACGACGCCAAGGCGCTCGGCGGCACCAATGCCGTCTCCTGCGACATGTGCCATCCGGACGGCTCCAATACGCATCCGGAAACCTATCCCAAGTATCCAGGTGCAATTGGGTCGCGTCGTCCTGCTGCGCGACATGATCAATTGGTGCATCGAGAATCCGGTACGCGGCAAACCCTTCGCTGACGACGATCCTCGGCTCAAGGCGCTTGAGGCCTATATTCTCGCGCAACGCAAAGGTGTCGCCCTCGACTACGGCAAGCACTAAGCCCTATGGCTTAGGCGATCAAAAAAACTTCTGTCGAAGTGCGAGAAATCGACCTGAGGCTTGGACCGGCGGGTCGCCGGTTATACTTTGCCGGCTCGCAGGCGCAGCCGTATCCAAGTTAGAAAGGCGCGCGCCTCCCGCTTCAGCCTGACGGAAAAGGCCCAAATTTTTGTCGAGCGCGCAAAGGCAAGAAGTCGATCGCGAATGCCAAAAAGCCAATCCAGGAGCTTTGCGAACCAGCTGATCGTTCTGAGTTTCGCCTGTCCCGCCATATAAATTCGCTCAACGACGACGAGGCTTACAATATAAGCCAAGGCCATCGTGAGGAGACCCATCGTGATCTGCCCCGCGCCCATTAAATAAAGGGCGTAAACTTTTGCCGGTTCGGCGATTGCGAAGGGAATAGCGAGCAAGACCAGAATGGCGTAGGGCGGCAGCGCGGCGACGATGTCCTGCAGGCGGATGACAAACTGGAGCTTTGCCACCCAACGCAGCAGCGGCAAGAACAGCGGTGTGAAGATGGCGTCGAGAACGACGTAAAGGACGACAACGGCTTTTGCCACCCAGATGAAGATGCGGCGCAATCCGGACTCTTGGTTCAATGCTGGCAAAACGAGATCCTCTCAAAAGGTTTGCCACGACCTGCACAGGCCAACACTGACGCGACGAACGACGACATTGCGGCCGTCGAGCTCGGCCCTATCTTTGCCGGGATCGCTTCCCCGCATAGGGATTGTCGCTGGTCTTTTTTGAAATGCGAATGGGTACGCCCGGCAGATCGAAGGCCTGCCGGAGGCCGTTAACCAGAAATCGTTCATAGCTCGCGGGCAGAGCCTCCAACTGATTGCCGAAGAGAATGAAATAGGGCGGTCGCGCGCGGAGTTGCGTGATGTAGCGAATTTTGATGCGCCGGCCAGCCACCGCCGGCGGCGGCGTTTGTTCAAGCGCCCCTTCGAGCCAACGATTGAGTCGCCCGGTGGAAATTCGTTTGTTCCAGACCTCATGGACGCGGAAGATCGCCTCCATTAATTTTTCGATCCCCTCTCCCGTTGCCCCTGAAACCGGCATGACCGGAGCACCCTTGACCTGCGGCAATAATCTGACAGCCTCCTCGCGGAGCTCGGAAAGCTTGCTCCCCTTGGCCTCGATCAAATCCCATTTGTTGACGCCAATGACAAGCGCCCTGCCCTCGCGCTCGGCCAGATCGGCGAGGGTCAAATCCTGTTTTTCGAAGGGAATCGTAGCATCGAGGAGCAGCACGACAACCTCGGCAAACTTGGCCGCGCGCAAGGCGTCGGCGCCCGCCAGCTTTTCAAGGCCATCCTCCACCCGCGCGCGTTTGCGCAATCCCGCGGTATCGAACATTTTGATGTGTCGATTGTGCCCACGTCGAAATCAATGCCGATCGTGTCGCGGGTCAGTCCGGGCTCGGGTCCGGTCAACAGCCGGTCCTGGCCGAGAATTCGATTGAGCAGGGTCGACTTGCCCGCATTGGGACGGCCGATGATCGCGATCCTCAGCGGTTTTGTGACATCGAGTTCGGAGCCATCCTCGTCGTCGCCCAGCCGCAGGCGGCCGACGCCCTCCTCCGTTTCCGCCGGCAATTCGGTCGCGTCTGGAAGCGCTTCACGCACTGCGACATAAAGATCCGCCAGGCCATCGCCATGCTCAGCCGAAAGGGGCACCGGGATCGCCAAGCCCCAAATCATACCCTTCCAGCGCGCCCGAGGCGCCAACCCGCCCCTCGGCCTTGTTGGCGATCAGAATTAAGGGCTTCCCGGCGCGCCGCACCAGATTTGCGAAGAAACGATCGGCCGGCGTCAAGCCGGTGCGCGAATCGAAAACGAAAAAGATCGCGTCGGCGAGCTCTAGAGCCGCTTCCGTTTGCGCCCGCATCCGGCCCGGCAGGGACGCACTATCGCCCTCTTCCAGCCCAGCCGTATCGATAATCTTGAAGGAAAGATCGCCGAGCTTGGCGTCGCCCTCGCGCCGGTCCCTTGTTACCCCGGGACGATCGTCCACAAGCGCGAGCTTTTTGCCAGCGAGCCGATTGAACAGGGTCGATTTGCCGACGTTCGGGCGGCCGATAATCGCGATGGTGAACATCGTCTCAATTTACTTGGCCGGGGCGTTTCCGGGCTCGGGAGTTTTCGGCGGTTGATCTGCGAGCTGCGGCGCGTTTGAGGACGCCTCACCCGCAGTCGGCGGCGCCGCAGCAGCTTGAACCAAGCCAAGCAGCGCTTCAGCGCGCATCCGCACACCCTGGGGCGCCTGATGGTCCGAAACGATGGCGTCGAGCCAGCGGCCGGCGGCGTCCAGAGAATTGCGTTTCATCGCGGCAAGACCGAGCAGTTCCCGAATTTGATTGCGATAGGGAAATGTATCTGCCGCAAGCGGTGCGTATTTTTGTTCAAATTCCGTGGGATCGTCTCGATCGACCCGTAGCGTCGCCGCCCGAACTTGCGCAATATCCTTGAAGATCTGATCGTAGCCCGGATCAGCGATCAAAGCGGCATAGGCATTGATCGCGGCTTCCGGGTCGTGCGGAGCCAGTTCGTCGGCGGCGCGAAGACGCGCCAGTGTGGCGAACCCCTTCGGAGCGGTCTTGGCGAGGTCTTCGAACGCTGCTTCGGCCTCGGCGGATTTACCCTCGCGGGACATTTGCAGCGCGGCTTCATATTTGGCGCCGGCAGCCTCGGCCGCCTGATCGCGGTAATGCTGGTAGAGCCGATAGGCTCCCGTCCCGGCCACGATCAGAACAGCCAGAGCGATGAGAACATATTGATATTTGGTCCACAGCCGAACGATACGGTCCCGGCGAACTTCTTCATCGACTTCGCGGAAAAATTCGGTCATCGCAGTCCCAGAGAACAAAACAACGGAAAAAGGGCATCGCACGAACCGCGTGCCGAGGGAAGCCCCCTGCGCAGACTGGTGACCGCGCCTGCGAGCTTCAGCTTCGATCGGGGCGCAGCCAGGCTCGAAGCTAGGACTTAGCAATTAGTAAAAACTTCCGACAGGGCAACTACTGCACAAATTCATAAGCGAAGGTGACGGAAACAACGGACATGACTACGAGTCCGATGATGAAGAATACATCGGCAATCTGCTCAAGCCTGTTTCGTCCTTTTTGCGCGTAATTGTTGCGCCTGATGGATGAATAGGAGCAGAGGCAGCTGATTAAAAAGCAAAGGCTGTTCAAAGCAAGATATTCATCGACATGGCTGGGACCGATGTGAGCCTCGGCAATCTTAACGAGCCCTATGCCGGTCAGACATACGCCCAGCATTGTCGACGCACTGGGAAGAATATGATGCGAGAGTTGGTCGGAGTTCATATTTAACTTTGCCTGCCCCAGCTCGAAATCGGACGACAAGCGACACTTGCCTCAAGTCGCGATCCCGCTCAAGGAGGCGATCAGTCAAATCATCGAGAAAATTCGGCTTCAAGGAGCGCCGTTGTCCGGCGGCGACAGGCGTTGCATCAGATCAATCAAGGTCTGGCGGTTGGCTTTGTCGCAGCGCTGCACATCGATTGCGGCCTGGACCGCCGCCGCCAACCACCAGCTCAAGGAGAGCTGGCCTGTGTCGACGCTCTCCTCGGTCCAGACGTCTTTGCACTCCCGCAGGTCGCGCGGACCGGCGGAGCTTTCATACCGAAGGTCCGGCTGCGCCGCCACACTCAATTTGAAAAAATTCGAGGTGGTCTCTTCGGGGCATGAGGGATCCGCCGCCGGGTCGCAATGGACCGCGAGGGTACGATCAGCCAAATCTTTGGCCTCGGCGCCATGGCCGTCTCTTGTGTGAAGGAGCGTTTCGAAGGGTGCCTTCAACACGCCGAAAACGCGCGCCGCGAAATCATTGGTTGAGAGTTCGAGATAAGGCGTAACCGCCGGCCTTCGCGGAATCACGACATCCTTGATCAGTTTTTCGGGATCGTTCGCAATCGTGAGAAGGATGGGCTGAATGGAATGGGCCATCAAGGCTTGGGCGACGTCAAGCGCGGTCGAATCTCCGGAGTTTTCGAAATATCCGCCATCGACCAGGCGATCGCCGAATTTGGGCCGGTCCATGACTTCAAAAGCCCCCGCCGGCGAAATGATTGGAAAGCGCGCGCTGGTCAATGCCGCCGTCGACAAAAGAATGTCCGGTGCATCGAGTTCGGCCTGCGGCCCGCCCGCTTGAGTGTTGCGGTTGGGGCATGCCTGCTTCTTGAGGTCGGGAGCGGCACAGCTCGAAGACATAACCTCGAACAGATCGTAAGCTTGCGAGTAGAGTCCCAAAGGCTTGCCGGTTTTATCCAGATAGGTCGAAGGAACGTCGGCGGCGATAATCCTGCGACCCGTTTGAACGGATGTGGCGTTGAGAAACAGCAGCGGTAGCCAGCTCTTGTCGTCCCCGGCCGCGGCATAGAGCAACGGCAAATAGCCAAATCGACGGCAAAGGCCTGTGTCGCGATCTTTCCCACACGTCCGCCCGGTGTCCTGCCAGCGTGGGTTTTCAGTAACGACATAATCATAATGCCGCTCGAAGGCCTGTTCGAGAAGAACGGCGCGGTCATCGATCAGAGACGGTCCGCGGATCACCTCCCGCGCCAATGAGAAATTGTCGCGAAAGCCAAGCCCGATGAAAACCGGCGAAAGATAATCGCCGGTCACGAGCGTCTGAAGGCAGTCCCGCCAAGTGAAATTCCTTTGCTTGCCTTGTGCCTCATCCGCCCTGAACCAGGTTGGATGCGCGGTATGGCAGGGCGGAGTCCCTTTGGGATCTTGGATCGCATCTGCCAAGGCCGCGCGGATCACGGCGGCGCCGAGCGCTCCACCAGAAACTCCGGATATCGCAAAGATCCGCCGTGCGGGATCAAAACGTCCCCGGCCGTTGGCGGCGGGCATACGATCAAGAATCTCGCCGACAAAGGTTGCAGCGGCAAAAGCGGCGCGGCTGGCGCCTCCATCGATTGCGATGATCAGGGCGGGCGGACAGTCGGTCTTATCGGCGCAATCATTCGCGGCCTTCCATCGGTCGACAGCGCTCTTGAAATCGATTTGCCGCTTGGACAAATTCTGCGGGACCGCCGCAACAGTGCGCAGATCATTGAAATGCTTGTTCAGGCCCGTCAAAATCAACGCGGCACCCAACGCCAACGCAAGCAGAGGAACGCCCCAGGAATTGGCGCGTCGCTGAATAAAACTTAAGATGAGGACGAGACTTCCGAACAGAAATGAAATCATAAGCGCGCGGGGAACCCACGCGACTGCGAGAACCGGATCGGCATAAGCCACGACGAAAATCAAAAAGGTTGCGACAAGCGAGCCCCAGACGAAGATGAACTCCCACAGAGGCCCCATATTCGCTGTCATCTTCTTGCGTCGGACAATGAAAACCCAAAACAGCAGCGCGACGAAAATGTCGGTCGCCAGAAGGATTACAAGCTGCTCCAGAGTTTTCTCGCCGATCGGCAAGCCGCGCCCGATCCATTGGGTCCGCAGAGCAAAACCAATTCCGACAGCAAACGCCACGAAGGGAATGAGGCCGAGCACCCGGGGGACATATTTGATGAGGCCGGCATGCTCATAACGCAATTTTGTCGTGAGCGTCTCTCGTTGCTCCGCGGGGATTTCGCGACGCAGCCGCCAATTGATCAGCCACGCGTCCTTTTCCAGAGTACGGCGCGCACCATAATGGACCGGGAAGGCCCAAAAAAAGAAGAGCGCGGCGAAAACGAGAAACCAGTAGCCGATCGCAAGCGGAAGATTTGCGTTCAGACTAACATCAGCGAAAAGGTTTTGAGCCGGAAGCGCTACATAAAAAAGCGCAAGTCCGCCAAAGGCGCTGACGACACTGACCCGGCACGCCCAAAGCGTCCGTGCCAGCCAAACCACATGGGCCCACATGTTTCCACCCCACCTGTTTCATCGACGATGCGATGTGCTCGAAATCGATGTCCCGAACCTACGTGCGCTTGGACGCAATTTACAAGGAATAAGGGTAGGTGCGTTGTTGAAATGTCGTAGGCGATGCTTGGCCTATTTTCGGATTAATTTCCGCTTTTTGAAAGCTGAAACTGGCTGCTACCGCCATTCTGTTGTTCATCTCATGATAAGCGTTTGATACAATATGCGTTTGACGAAATGCCTACACGATAGCCGAGCACGCGATTGGCAGAGGGACAACGGTCAACTCTAGCTCGTGGGACAAAATGCTAATTTTTGTGAGGCCATTCACTCTCCCTCACTCCCACTCGATCGTCCCGGGAGGCTTGAAGTCACGTCATAAACAACCCGATTGATACCTTTGACTTCATTGATAATCCGCGTCGCGGCGCGGCCGAGAAATGCCATGTCGAACGGAAAGAAATCCGCTGTCATGCCGTCGACCGACGTCACGGCACGGAGCGCGCAGACGAAATCATAAGTGCGGCTATCGCCCATGACACCCACGGTTTGCACCGGCAACAAAACCGCGAAGGCCTGCCATATTTTGTCGTAGAGGCCGGCCTTTCGAATTTCTTCGAGGTAGATGGCATCGGCCCGCCGCAAGATTTCAAGCTTCTCCGGCGTCACCCCACCGGGGCAGCGAATGGCCAGTCCCGGCCCCGGAAACGGATGCCGGTTGACGAAATTTTCGGGCAAGCCCAATTCCCGGCCGAGGTCGCGCACCTCGTCCTTGAACAATTCCCGCAACGGTTCAACCAGCTTCATCTTCATCCGCTCGGGAAGGCCGCCGACATTATGATGCGATTTGATGGTGACCGAAGGTCCACCGCTCGCCGAGACGCTCTCGATCACATCCGGATAAAGCGTGCCCTGCCCTAAAAACTCCGGCAGTCCACGCCCATCGGCGGCGATCTTCTTGGCCTCGGCCTCGAAGGTCGCAATGAACAGCCGTCCGATAATCTTGCGCTTTTCTTCGGGGTCCCTGATCCCCGTCAAAGCCCCGAGAAACAGGGCTTCGGCTTCAACATGGACGAGCGGAATATTATAATGATCGCGAAACAGCCGGACGACCTCTTCGGCCTCCCCGAGGCGCAGCAGACCATGGTCGACGAAGACGCAGGTCAGGCGCTCGCCGATCGCTTCATGGATCAGGACCGCGGCCACGGCGGAATCGACGCCGCCAGAGAGACCGCACAAGACCCGGCCCGTGCCGACCTGCGCGCGGATCGCCGCCACAGCCTCCCGCCCGAAACGCGCCCATGGTCCAGTCGGCACGCAGCCCGGCAACCTTGTGAACGAAATTCGAAAGCAGCCTCGCGCCGTCCGGAGTGTGCGCGACTTCGAGATGAAACTGCACGCCATAGAGGCCGCGCGTCTCATCGGCGACCGCCGCCATCGGCGCGTTTTCAGAAGCCGCAATGCGGGAAAATCCAGGCGGCAATTCGGTCACCGCATCGCCGTGGCTCATCCAGACGGGATAGCGCTGGCCTTTTTCCCACACCCCGTCAAACAGCGCGCTTGGTTGCAGCACCTCCACCTCGGCGCGGCCGAATTCGCGTTTGTGTCCGGCCGCGACGGTGCCGCCCAATTGCGTCGCCATCACTTGCTGCCCGTAGCAGATGCCGAGCACCGGAACACCGGCGCTGAAGAGGGCATCGACGGCGCGCGGCGCACCCTGGTCATGCACGGAGGCTGGACCGCCGGATAAGATCACCGCTTTTGGCGCGAGCTCCGCAAAAGCCTTGGCGGCATTCTGGAAAGGTGTGATTTCACAATAGACACCGGCCTCGCGGACTCGCCGCGCGATCAATTGCGTCAACTGCGAGCCGAAATCGACAATCAAAACCTTGTCGTGATGCGAGGTCACGACGCTATGCAGAATATCCTCCGCCACTTAAGCCCATCCTCGTCGCTAAAGTGCCCGATTAGGCGATCGTCAGCCAGGACGCAAGCCGTTGCCGGGAATTGACCAGCTGCGGCTATCGCCGTGCCCGGCGTCCCGCCCGCCGCATAGCTGGGAAATAAAGGGAATAGGGTAACAGGCAAAGCAACTTGAACGTATAAGCAAGACGCCGCGGAAAGGTAATTTCGAAGCCGCTACGCTCGAAGCCGTCGCAAATAATCTTCGCCGCTTTATCCGCATCCATGAGAAAAGGCATTTCGAAAAAATCATTTTGCGCCGTCATGGCCGAGCGGACAAAGCCGGGATTTACAACCTGGACCGTGAGGCCCGCTTGCCGATAGGTGAGATTCAAGGCTTCCGCCATGTAGATCAGGGCCGCCTTGGTCGAACCATAAGCGCAGGACCCCTCAATGCCGCCATAGCCGGCCAAGGAGGAGGTGATCGCGATCTGGCCTTTACCACGCCGTTCCATCGCCACGAGGATCGGATCGAGGCAATTGACGGTCCCGTCGAGATTGATCTCAAAGGTACGCCGGATGAGATCGGCCGAAAACCGGTCGCGCTCGGCGACGAAATAAACGCCCGCGTTGAGAAAAGCCAGGGCGATGGGTCCGTGCGCCGCCTCGATTTCAGCCACGATCCCAGCGATTGCTGCGCGATCGGTCGTATCTCCGGGAAAGGCAAAGATATTTGGGGACTGAGCCGCCAGGGCTTGCAGTTCGTCCACCCGGCGGGCCGTCACCGCCACTGTGTAACCGCACCGGGCAAGTTCAAGCGCCACCTCACGCCCAATGCCGGAACTTGCGCCCGTAACCCAGGCAATGCCGTCTGTCGGATGTGCGCGATACATCAGGTGAGCCTCGGGTTAGAGGGGTGGAGCAAGAAGATGTTCAAATCGAACGAGCCGCGCGCCTTTGCGATCGAGCAATTGCGGAAACGCAGGAGATAGAAGAAAGCTGAGTTCACGTTCGCGGGTCAGCGTCACCGGATCGACTGCGACGAGTTCTTCGTCGCAATAGCCCGGATGGCACATGATCAGATGCCGCTGTCCGGGCGCGCGAAGATAGCGGGCGAAGTCGGCGGCGTAGTCGCGCGCTGGGTCAAATGCGGAAAAACCGGAAAAGCCGTCGTTGGTGATAAATCCGCGGGCGGCGGCCTCCTTGGCAAAACCTCTCGCGAGCCAGGCAATCCCAAGAGCTTTTTTCAATTCCACGCCACACGTCAAAATTCGAAACGGCCGATCGGCGCTCGACCGCAACCAAATCTTGCCGGAAAGCCCCTTGGCTTCGAGACACTTAAACAGGCACGCGCGGATTTGGGGCAAAATCTGGACGTGCTGGTGACCGTCGACAAAATCGGGCGGAGCTCCAAAGTGATCGCAAAAACTGTCGATCTGGCGGGTTATTTCCTGGCTTATTTCTGCTTCCGGCAACTGTCCGCGTTGAGAGGCTGCCAGAACATGACCGATTTCCGGAAGGCGCCCGCCGGACACAGCAAAGTGCGTCATGGCCCCCAGCGGCAGTCCAAGCGTCAAATTGAGGTGAAGGCCGATATCGGCGCTGCCCTTGAATGGGCGCAGTTCCTTTGCACCCTTCGGCCAGAATGGGCGCGTCGTCATCACGCTGGTTGCGCTCAGACGGCCCGCGCCAAGCGCCTCAAGGATGCCACGACTTACGCCGGGCGACAGGGCGAAATCGTCAGCACAGAGACTGAATGAAAAAGATGCTTCCGTACTCCCCAAAGACAAAACCTTCGCTGCAAGCCAGATGTCTCGAACTTATTCCTGAAATGAATAGTCCTGCTTCCGGCACATGCGCAAGCTTCTTGCTCAACCGGCCGCAAAAGCCTAAGCGGAAAATGGTTTGCTCCACGTCGCGGCAGTTTTGAATTCTTGAGGCCATATGATTATGACTGAATCCGCCGCCGGGCCGGGAGCCAGGAAGGCGGCCGAGCTTTCGGTCGTTGCACCGGTCTACAACGAGGCGCGAAGCATTGAAGCTCTGCTGAAGCGGCTCGTGCCGGTCCTTGAGCAATGTGCGACCTCGTTCGAAATCATCTTTGTCGACGATGGCTCGACTGATCCGACGCTGCAAGTCGTTCGCGCCGCTAACCAGGCGGACGGGCGGATCCGCGCGCTTTCGCTCAGCCGCAACTTCGGCAAGGAGGTCGCGATCGCGGCCGGCCTGGATTACGCAAGCGGGGCGGCCACCATCATCATGGATGCCGATCTGCAGCATCCGCCCGAACTGATCGAGAGCTTTGTCGCGCACTGGCGCAAAGGATACAAGAATGTCTTCGCCCAGCGCGTCGACCCCGTCTACCATCCGATTCGGCGGCTCTTGACGCAGCGCTTCTACAAGCTGTTTGGCTCGGTCGGCGATATCCGGCTTCCCGAAGGCGCTGGCGATTTTCGCCTCCTCGATGCGCAAGCCGTCGCCGCCCTCCGCGTCATGCGCGAGCACGCGCGTTTCTCAAAAGGACTTTACGCCTGGATCGGTTTCAAATCGATCGGCGTGCCTTTCGAAGTCGAGGCACGCGCCCACGGCGTATCCAAATTCAGCTATCGCAAATTGACAAATCTTGCCCTCGACGGGCTGATGTCCTTTTCAACAATTCCCCTCAAAGTTTGGAGCTATATCGGACTGGCCACATCGCTGCTGGCGCTGACCCTTGCGAGCTTTTTCTTGATCCGTACCCTCATTTTAGGGGTCGACGTTCCCGGTTATGCCTCGCTGATCGTTTCGATTACATTTTTTGCCGGAGTCCAATTGCTGTCGCTGGGTATCATCGGGGAATATATTGGGCGTATCTTTGCCGAAGTGAAGCGGCGGCCGCTCTATTTGATCGAGGAGCGCATCGGGATCGCGCCCCTCCTGCCGGATGATCCGGTTCGTCCTGACTGACTCGAAAGTCTGCATGTACAAAAGCTTGGTTTCTGTCGGCGCCCTCACCCTGCTCTCGCGCGCTGCCGGCTTTTTTCGCGACGTGTTGCTCGGCGCGGTCCTCGGGGCCGGGATGCTCGCAGACGCTTTCGTCGTGGCTCAGCGTCTCCCCAATCATTTTCGTACCATTTTTGGCGAAGGCGCTTTCAATTCCGCCTATGTTCCAAGTTACGCGCGGGTGCTCCAATCGGAGGGCCTTGCCGCAGCGCGAGTCTTTTCCGGCCAGATATTTTTGGGGCTGCTCGCATCCCAAATTATCCTGCTGGCACTCGCCTGGATCTTTACGCCCTATCTGATCGATCTCTTGGCGCCCGGCTTTCGAGACGATCCGGAGAAATTCGCGCTCACTGTCACGCTGACCCGCATCACCTTTCCCTATCTCCTGTTCATCACCCTCGTTACCTTGCAATCGGGTACTTTGAATGCGCATGGGCGTTTCACCGCCGCGGCCATGACACCTGTCGTCATGAATCTTTCAATGATCGTCTTCCTCAGCGTCGCCTTCCTCTTCTCCAATCCCGGATTGGCGGCGAGCTGGGGACTGACGGTCTCTGGCGTGCTGCAGCTCGCCCTGACGGCGGGCGCCGCCCATCACGCCGGCATTTTCGAGCGCTTCACGCGGCCCTCAATGACCAAGCATATCAAGCACTTTTTGACGACCCTGGGACCGGCCGTGATCGGCTCGGCAGGTGCGCAGATCGCGCTTTTCGCCGACACGATCATCGGTTCGCTGCTGCCCACCGGAGGCCCATCGTCGATCTATTATGCCGACCGGATCTATCAACTGCCGCTTGGGGTCATCGGAATTGCGGCCGGCACGGTGCTGCTGCCGGAGATGAGCCGTTTGCTGGCGGCCGGCAATCCCGGTGCCGCCTTGCATGCGCAGAACCGGACGATGGCGCTGACCCTTGCGGTATCAGCGCCATTCTTCATCGCCTTCATCATGATCTCGGATTCGATTATGCGCGGCGTTTTCCTGCGCGGCGCCTTCACGGCGTACGCGGCCCAAGAGTTCGGCCGCCGTGCTCACAGCCTATGGATTTGGGCTTATCGCGATCGTGCTCCTGCGCTCGGCAGTACCAAGCTTCCAGGCCCGTGGCGATACAACGACGCCGATGCAGATCGCGCTGACCGCTGTCGCGATCAATGTCGCCTTGAAGATCGTCCTGTTCAAGCCATTTGGAGCGCCGGGGCTGGCTGCCGCCACGGCAGCGGGCGCCTGGATCAATCTCACGCTTTTGTGTTTTTTCGCGATCCGGCGCGGCTTGATGCGGATCGATTTGTTTTTTTGGAAGGCAACCACTACGGTCACGGTGGCGTCCTTTGTTCTAGCGGTCTTCGCTCTCTTTGCCGCGGCCCCCGCTCGCCAACTGACCGCGAGCCTCGGACGGTTCGCCAATGTCCTTGAGCTTCTGCTTCTTGGCGCTACTGGGGCTCTGGTTTATGCGATCGTTCTCTTCGCCGCTCTGCGCATCGCCGGGGTGCGACTACGGCGGCGCCCGGCCGTCGCAGCGAGCGAGCCCTAAGTCTCGCAACAGCCCGGCGCGGCATCAAGATTAAAGCCTGGCGCCATGCAGTTTTTATATTCTTGGTAGGCTTTCAGCGCCCACATCTCGCCGACACAACCGCCCATCGCCGAGGCCACAGCCAAGATTTCCCCAAGCTCGGCCTCGGTCGCGCCAAGTTTCACCGCCTGTTGGACGTAAAACTTCGCACAGGGCTCGCACCGGGCCGAGATGGCCCAGAGCGTCGCGGCCAGTGCCTTCAAACGCGCAGGCAATACGCCATCGGTGAAGATCGCCTCCTGCCGCATCGCGTGAATATGGCGCGTCGTCGACTTGGTGAGCTTGCCGAATTCGGCGATCAAGCCGAGGGATGGGTCGATGTCTACCATTTGCATGAGCGCTCCTGCCTCACGGTTTCACGGTGGAAGGATAGCCGGCCTCGGTGGTCGCCTTGATGAGCGCCGCCGATCCCGCCTGGTCCGGATCATAAGTGACAGTGGCAGTCTTGTTGCCGAAATCCACCTTGACAACGCTGACGCCCGTCACCTTCTCAAGCGCTTTCCTCACGGTCAGCGGGCAGACCGGACAGGTCATTTTCTGCACGTCGAGTGTTACTGTCGTCGGCGTTCCGGCGAAAGCCACCAAGGGCATCGCCACAAGCGAGAAGATCAGAAAACCGCGCATAGCAAGGCTCCTCGACTAATAGAACAACGGGGCCGACAAAGGTACGGCCAACAAGCCCAAGAGCAATATCGCCACGATCCAGAACGTAAGCCTTTGCCGCTTGAGCGTATCCGCCCCAGCGCATGGCGCGCCCAAAGCGCATGAACGCGGCACCAGATAGAGCTTGCGGAAAGCAAGACCAAGGAACATCAATGTCAAGCCGCTGAAGACAGGGCGGTAGGGCTCCAGCGCGGTGAGGTTTCCGATCCAGGCGCCGCTTATGCCAAACCCGAGCAATACGAGCGGCCCGACACAGCAGACCGACGCGGCCACGGCGGCCATGGCGCCAGCGATCAAGCTTCGATTTGCAGTCGATTTAACCATGCGATTATTTCGAACTCACCAGTCGATCGCAGTGTAAACTCCGTACGCAGGTACGGAATCAAGAGGAATTTGCATGGCCCAGGAAGTCACGATTGGCGGCTTAGCCAAACGGGCCGGCGTGAACGTCGAGACGATCCGCTATTACCAGCGGCGCGGCTTGCTCGCCCTCCCCGACCGGCCGCAAGGCGCCTACCGACGCTATCCAGTCGACTTGGCGCAACGGATCCATTTCATCAAACGAGCCCAGGCGCTGGGCTTCACACTGGCTGAAATCGCCGGACTCCCGCGGCGAGACGCAACGCAGGCCTGCGTCACAACGCGCGAACTGGCACTGCATAAGATTGCCCTTATCGATGCCAAATTGGCCGATTTGGCCGCACGACGCGAGACGCTATCGGAGCTGACAGCGCAATGCGGCACCGAGCTCCCAGGAAACGACTGCCCCATCATCCAGAGCTTGGCGCAAGATGAGAACATGACCCATGAACCAGTTTCGCGATAAAATCGTGCGCAAATGGGCAGTTTAGAGCGAAAGTGCGTTCAAGACACGCGCCCAGCTTCGGGTTCCTTTTTGGAAAGAGGAAAGCTCATATTTCTCGTTCGGCGAGTGAATGCGATCATCTTCGAGACCGAATCCGATCATCAAACTGTCCATCCCCAGATCTTTTTTGAAGGCACCGACGATCGGAATCGATGCGCCGCATCCGGCGAGCACAGGATCGCGGCCCCATTCGGCTTCAAGCGCCCTGCGCGCTCGCGACAAGGATTCCGAACTGAACGGCAAATGCACTGCGCCCGAGGCTCCGTGCGAGATAAATTCGGCGCGGCAATCAGCGGGAAGCCGCGCTTTGACGAAGGTTCGGAAGGTTTCGGCGATCTTGTCCGGGTTCTGAGTTCCGACTAGGCGAAACGAGAATTTGGCACTGGCCTCGGCCGGCAGAACGGTTTTCGATCCCTTGCCGGTATAACCGCCAATGATGCCGTTCACATCGCAGCTTGGGCGCGCCCAGACCATCTCAAGGACGCTTCGGCCCTTCTCCCCAGCGGGCACCGAAAGCCCGACCTCGCCCAAGAACATTTCTGCGCGAAAGCTCAATTCCTGCCATTGCTGAGCAATCTCCTCCGGCAATTCGGCGACACCGTCGTAAAAGCCCGGGAGGGTAATCTTTCCATTTTCGTCGTGCAGATCGGCGATAATGCGCGCCAAGATATGAATTGGATTGATCGCCGCACCCCCAAAAATCCCCGAGTGAAGATCGCGGTCGGCGGCACGAATGACGACTTCCTCAAGCACCAAGCCGCGCAGCATGGTGGTAATCGCCGGCGTCGCGCGATCCCACATCCCGGTATCGCAGACGATCGCTAGATCGGCTTGCAGCTCAGCTTTGTTCGCGGCAAGAAAGCCTGGAAGCGAAGGCGAGCCGGTTTCCTCCTCTCCTTCCAGCAGGAAGGTGATGTGGCAGGGCAAGTCGCCGGTTTGCTTGTAGGCACGACAGGCCTCGATGAAGGTCATCAACTGGCCTTTGTCGTCCGCGACTCCCCGCCCGACAATGCGTTTACCCGTTTCGGCCATGACAAGGCGGGGTTCGAAGGGCGGGGTCTCCCAAAGATCGAGGGGATCTGGCGGCTGCACATCGTAATGGCCGTAAAAAAGGACATGCGGGACATCCGGACGTGCGGCCTTCGCGTGTCCGACAATCATCGGATGCCCAGGCGTCGGGCGCACCGACGCTTCGAAGCCAATGTCTTTCAGCTCCGCCACAAGCCAGTCAGCGGCCTTTGCACATTCACCCGCATAAGCGGGGTCGGTCGAAACGGACGGGATTTCAATCAATTTGAAAAGCCGTCCCAAGGCAAAATCAAGATTTGCGTCTATCTTCGCCAACACCGTTTCGAGCGCCGCCATAGGTTCTCCTTACCAATTGTCCCGCAAAGCGGCGGGAGGCCGAATATGGAACATACCCGGTTTACGCCCGCTCTCAACTGCCCGCGCAGCAATATTGCGATCGCGCCGGGATTGCGCCACATAAGGAGGCATTCAAGAAACCACAGTGGTCTCTTTTCAATTGGCTGGCACAGATGAGACGTCCGACGTGACCGATGCAGCCGCTCGACAGGCAGCCTCCGCCGGAGTCCTTGCGCGCCTCGAATCGATCGTCGGCAATAAAAATGTCATCACCGACGAGGCCGCGATGGACGGGTTTCTGCGCGAACCCCGCGATCTCTTTCGCGGCAAAGCGCTGTGCGTCGTGCAGCCCGGTTCGACGCTAGAAGTCGCGGCCGTACTGAAACTTTGCCATGACACCGATACCCCGGTTGTTCCGCAGGGAGGAAATACCGGGCTCGTCGGCGGCCAAAGTCCGAACCTGCGCGGCAATGAAATCGTGCTGTGGCTGGGCCGCATGCAAGCGCTCCGCGAAATCGATCTTGCCTCGAATACCATGACGGTCGAAGCCGGCATGATTTTGGCGCGGGTCAGAACGGAAGCCGAGCACGCCGGGCGGCTGTTTCCGCTTTCGCTTGCTTCCGAAGGCTCCTGCACCATCGGCGGCAATCTTTCCACGAATGCCGGTGGCACACATGTGATCGCCTATGGCAATGCGCGCGATCTCGTCCTCGGACTCGAAGTCGTGCTCGCCGATGGGCGAGTTCTTTCCGATCTCTCGAAACTCAAGAAGAACAACACTGGCTATGACCTGAAAAACCTGTTCATGGGCTCGGAAGGGACACTCGGGATCATCACGGCGGCGGTCTTGAAACTCTTCCCGAAACCCCGCGCCATCGAGACCGCCTTTATCGGTCTCGGTTCACCCCGCGCGGCCCTCGCCTTGCTGGATCTTGCGCGTGAAGCGGCTGGCGGTGAAATCACCAGTTTCGAACTTATTCCGCGGATCGGCGTCGAATTCGTTCTGGCGCATAGCGAAGGCGTGCGGGATGTGCTGCCCACCAAGCACGCCTGGTATGTGCTGCTCGAACTTAGCTCGCAAAATGAAGCAGGGCTGAACGCCCGGTTGCTCGCCCTCCTCAATGTAGCAAGCCAGAAGCATATCATCGAAGACGCCGTGATCGGCGCTTCCCTCGGTCAACGCGAGAGCTTCTGGAAGCTGCGCGAACTCTTGTCCGAGGTTCAGCGCCGCGAGGGCGGATCGATCAAACATGACGTCAGCGTCCCGATTGCGGATATTCCCGCGTTTTTGGAGGAGGTCGAGCACGCCGTCGTTTCGGCCATTCCGGGAGCCCGGCTGGTCGCCTTCGGCCATATGGGCGACGGCAACATTCATTGCAATGTCTCGCAGCCGGTCGGCGCCAATAAGGACGCGTTTTTGGCCCGCTGGGATGAGATCAACGCGCTCGTTTACGAAATCGTCACCGCCCATAAGGGTTCGATTTCCGCCGAACATGGGATCGGGCAATTAAAGCGGGACCTTTTGCCCAAGGTGAAGGATAAGACTTCGACGGAACTGATGCACACGATCAAGTCTGCGCTCGATCCAAAGGGTATTTTGAATCCTGGAAAAGTCCTCTAAAGCGGGATGAGGAAAAGCGGAAACCGGTTTTCCGCCCGCATCCCGCTCTAAGCTTTTGGAATCGATCACGTTCATGATTTTGGATTAAGTTAATCCAAAATCATCGTGATCTAAAGACTTCCGCAGATACGACAAGAAAGGTTTTTGTGATGCCCCTGACCCGCATATCCCTCTTGAAAGGCAAGCCGCCGGAATATCGTCGGGCCATCATGGAGAGTGTCTATCAGGCGATGCGCGATGTATTCGACGTGCCCGAAAACGATCAATTCATGACCATCGACGAATATGACAAGAGCAATTTTGTGTTTGGCGAAAACTATCTGGACATCGCCCGCGATGACAATCTGGTAATCATTCAAATCACCGCCAACAATACCCGTGGCCCGGACAAGAAGAAGGCGCTTTACGCCCGCATCGCGGAGCTGTTGGCCAAGAACCCGGGGATCCGGCCGGAGAATATTTTTGTGAATATTCTGGAAGTTCCAAAAGAGAATTGGTCTTTTGGAAACGGCATTGGGCAATATGCCTAAATCTTTCGCCGGGATCGCTGCATGTTATCGCCGGGTATTTTTTATGTAGGCGTCCGGTACACAGGGTAAAACCTTGTCCCTGCCGGCGGCTGCATCTTTTTGGGTTTCGAAGGGACCCAGGAAAGACGATACAAATCCTGGCGTGAAACCTTCAATTTCAGCCGACAACTCCGTGCGTGCGGAGACGTTGCATTTTTGAGCTGCCTGGTTTTTCACGCGCTCTGCCGAACTGAAGGCTAGGTCCCCGTTGCTGGCAGCGAAGGATCCAAGCATCACATACCAGCCGCCGGTCACCGACGTCGGTGGGGTGGGAGAGATCACGGGGGATAGTGTTGGAGGTGGCGATGGGGCGGTAGCTGGAGCTGGCGTCGGTGATATGACCGGAGCTGGGGCGGGTGGCGAAGAGGGCGAAGGCCATGCGGCTTGATTTTTTCCTGACGGATTTTGGGCCTCGGTCTTAAAATCCGTAAAAATCGTCGGCCAAAAAATACATAAGGCCAGTATCGCAACGCCGGTCAAAAAACTG
The DNA here is from genome assembly GCA_963785995.1 of uncultured Alphaproteobacteria bacterium. Classification (GTDB taxonomy): domain Bacteria; phylum Pseudomonadota; class Alphaproteobacteria; order Rhizobiales; family Beijerinckiaceae; genus Methylocapsa. The sequence goes on along the minus strand of CAWAXL010000028.1, from coordinate 261,038 downwards.
AGCACGCGAGGAAACGGACCAAGCGCTGGAATTTTTATTTCCTTAACTTCGATTCCGCCCCCCAGTATGGCAATGACTACAAGTGCTAGCCCCACCAGGAATGTGATGGACCCGATTGAAAAAAGCATACAGTCCACCCCGTTGATAGCTAAGCCTAGCCGGCCTGAACAAAACTTTCCAAAACCATCTTCCGGCCGGCCTTATCGAAATCGACGGTGAGCTTGTTGCCGTCGACGGCCGACACGGTTCCATTGCCGAATTTGGTATGAAAAACTCGCGCGCCTTTTGCAAAGGAAGACCGGGCGCCGGAACTGGCGACGAGTTCGCCCTCGATCTGCATCGGACCGCGCCGCGCCCGGCTTTCCTGAAAAGTTTCGGCTCGTCCCTGTGCCTGCCTTGCCTCCTCGCCACGCCGCCTTGCGCGCTGCCAGCCCGGGGTTGCATAGGACGACCCGTAAGTGTCCATATTGGCAAACCGGGATTGGGCGTAGCCGCCATAAGCGGAACCCGTCGAAGCCTCGACCACTTCGACATGCGGTTCCGGCAATTCATCCAAGAACCGCGAGGGAATGGTCGTCTGCCAAAGACCATGAATGCGCCGGTTGGTGGCGAAATAGATCTTTGCCCTGCGCTTGGCGCGGGTCAGGCCGACATAGGCGAGGCGGCGCTCTTCCTCGAGTTCCGGCACGGCCGGACTCATCGAGCGAGCGTTGATGCGGAAAAAGCCCTTCCTCCCATCCGGGCAGAAACACGGTCTCGAATTCAAGGCCTTTCGCGGCATGCAAGGTCATGATCGAGACGCGTGCGCCGGCATCCGCATTCGTGGCCTCCATCACGAGTGAAATATGTTCTAGGAAGCTGCCAAGATCGGGAAACTCCTCCATCGAGCGGACGAGCTCCTTTAGATTTTCAAGACGTCCGGCGGCGTCGGCGGTGCGGTCCTTGCGCCACATATCCGTGTAGCCGGATTCCTCCAGGATGATTTCGGCGAGCTCGCCCTGCGGCTTCGTCTCGATCAAGCTGGCCCAGCGTGAGAAATCCGTCAGGAGATTTCGTAAGGTCTGGCGCTGCTTCGGTTTTAATTCCTCCGTCTCGACGAGCGCCGTTGCCGCTTGAATCAGGGGGATGCGGGTACGCCGCGCATGATCGTGGAGGATCTGCAGAGTGGCATCGCCGAGGCCGCGCTTCGGCTGATTGAAGATGCGCTCGAACGCGAGATCGTCGGAGGGCTGCGCAACACAACGCAGATAAGCGAGCGCATCACGAATCTCGGCGCGCTCGTAAAAGCGCGGACCGCCGATCACTCTGTAAGGCAAGCCAAGGGTAATGAACCGCTCCTCGAATTCGCGCATCTGAAAGGAGGCGCGCACGAGAATTGACACTTCGTCCAGGGCATGGCCCTTTCGCTGCAACTGCTCGATCTCTTCGCCGACGACGCGGGCCTCTTCTTCGGAATCCCAGACCCCCGTCACGGTCGGCTTCTCGCCTAATTCGCCATCGGTGAAGAGCGTTTTGCCAAGCCGACCCTCATTATGCGCGATGAGACCGGCCGCGACCGCAAGAATGTGACCGGTCGAGCGATAATTGCGCTCCAGCCGAACGATTTTAGCGCCTGGAAAATCGGTCTCGAAACGCAGAATGTTATCGACCTCGGCGCCGCGCCAGCCATAGATCGATTGATCGTCATCGCCGACGCAGCAAAGATTCTGGCGCCCTTGGCCGAGCAATCTCAGCCACAAATATTGAACAATATTGGTGTCCTGATACTCATCGACGAGCATATAGCGGAAGCGGTCCTGATATAGTTTCAAGACATCAGGATTTTCGCGAAAAAGTCTCAGGCTTTCGAGAAGCAGATCACCGAAATCGGCAGCATTGAGAATCTTGAGCCGCTCCTGATAGAGCGCATAGAGAATTCCGCCCTTGCCATTGCCGAATGCCGCCGCCTCACCAGCGGGAACGTGCGGAGGATCGAGGCCACGATTTTTCCAGGCATCGATTTGATACGCGAGCGCACGGGCGGGCCAGCGCTTGTCGTCGATATTCTCGGCTTTCAACACCTGTTTCAATAAACGAATCTGATCGTCGGTATCGAGGATGGTGAAGCCCGATTTCAAGCCGACGAGTTCGGCATGACGGCGCAAAATCTTGGTCGAAATCGCGTGGAAGGTGCCAAGCCAAGGCATGCCTTCGGCCACTGGACCCGCGAGCATTTCGACGCGCTCTTTCATTTCCCGCGCCGCCTTGTTGGTGAAGGTGACGGCAAGAATTTCATGCGCCCGCGCGCGACCCTGAGCCAGAATATGGGCAATTCTTGTTGTTAGAACGCGGGTCTTCCCGGTGCCCGCGCCCGCCAACACCAAAAGCGGACCCTCGATGGCCTCGATCGCTTCGAGCTGTTCGGCGTTCAATCCGTCAAGATAGCGGCGAGGCCCAGCAGTCGCCCGGGCACGAGCGGCAATTCCCCCAGGCGCAGGTGCATCGAGAGCGGCAAGGGAAAGTTCGTCGGTCAACCGGGCTCGGGCTCCTCAAAGCATGTCAGAAACGAATCACCACGTTGTCGCGCATTATGCGTCAAATCAGCGGGCGCCGAACCTACCGCTTGAATTGGGTCGCTTCCCGCAAAACGAACACCCGGATCGCCGAGGAAAGATTGGCGCCGCCACGCCCCGCGTCGATCGAGGCGATCATCGAGGCGACCGATTCCCCGCGGGTGTTCGCTATGGCCTTAAGCTCTTCCCAAAACGCAGCTTCGAGAGAAACGCTGGTGCGATGTCCCGCAATCGCGAGGGAATGCTTGACGACAACGTTCGAGGCCTCTTGCTTTGCCTCATTCATGATCTTCGCTTCCGCGCCCCTCTCGCCGATGCGCTTCGAGGCGGCTCAATTCCAACGCCCTCGCCTCGCTCTCCGCAACGCGGGCTTGCGGGCTTCGGCCGAATTCAGTCCGCTTTGCGGCGGCGTCATTGGCAGCCGCTACGCGAGCCTTTTGCTTCCGTGCGCGGCGCAGATTGACGATGTCGCCCATCAGCTCTTCTTGCGAAAAGCTTCAATGGAAACAACTTTTGCTTCACCCTGCGCGGCGGTTTCAGCACCGTCCCCGGCCTCCTCCAGCTCCGCTGAAAGCGCGGCGTCGTTTTCTTGCCCTAGGGGGGGAAGGAGCGGCGGCGCCTGCTCGGGCGGCGACGTTTCGAAAACAAACGGAGAGGCGCTCTGCGGGTGCGGAAAACCCTTATCATTGGCGCCCGTCTCGACCAGTTCGTCGGCGAGCGTAAATTTCAAGTCGAACTCGGCCGACGGATCCGAAAAACGGGTGATGGCGTCGAACGGAATAAGCAGCATTTCCGGAATATTCTTGAACGACAGCCCGACTTCAAACGCCTGGTCGGTGACATTCAGATCCCAGAATTGATGCTGCAGAACAATCGTCATTTCGTCCGGATACGCGCTCGCGCATCCGTGACGATAGCCGCACGCCGCGCGCATGGGTCCGGAAGCTGATATAAAAATGATGATCGCCGGCAAGACCGTCGCGCGCCGCATCGGAAAGAACTTTTCGAACGACCCCACGCAAGGCGTCCTGAACAAGCAGATCGTAACGGATCAGGTCAGCCGCCATTCAGCGCCATCCAAACGAGAGCTTCCACCCAAAAAGCCTAATGCTTCGACGCCCAAAAATCCAAGCATAAAGTGGAGGCTTCTGTTGCCAGGTGCCTCCGAACCCCGCCTTAAAGTGCAACCTCCAAGGGCTTTATTTCGGTACCATTACCGCATTACGCAGCAACAGCCACCGGAGCATAGTTGTCGTTGGCAACTATAAGTTCGGCCCGATGACGGCGGAACCATGCCGGGCAAAAGAACATCCTTTACACTCCCCGTCGAACCTATTTCGCCCCCGCCAAAACCCGCCTCCCCGCACAATCGCGGAACAGGCTTTGGTGGAGGCGCCGGGTACCGCCCCCGGGTCCGAAGAGCTTATTTCGACGCCGTTTATCGCCATAGCCGCCGAGGCGGCAAAACGAATATAAGCATTACCGCGTCATTTTCAAAGTTGAATGGCAAACCGCCAAATACGCCAGCTGATGACCGGTGGATAACAAGCGTCGCAAGCGGCGGGCATTCCCTCGCCCCCGCTTGGCTGGAAACGGCGGGTGCTGTAGCCTCAAGGCCGCCTCCAAAATTCGCCTCGCTTAAATCCCAGGTCATGAAAGGCAGTTAGACGGTAGTCCGGCACGATTCGCTGTTTCATGTTGTTACCTGTACTTGCGAATGTTCGCTCGAAGAGGAGAAAACCGATGGCCAGCAAATCAGATTTCACCCCCGCCGAATGGACGACCTTGCTCGAAAGCGTGATGATGGCGGGGATTGCGGTGACCGCGGCCGATCCGAGCGGACTTTGGGGTACATTGAAAGAAAGCATTGCCAGCGCCCAGGCGGTCATGAGCGCGGCGCATGACGCGAGAGCCAATGAACTCATCAAGGCTGTTGCCAGCGAGTTCGAGACTGGAGACGGGCGCGCAACCACGCGCGAAGCCCTTCGGGCTCAACTGTCGGGAAAGAAACCTGCCGAGATTACAGTGGCGGCGCTGGAGGTCCTCAGACAGGCTGCCGCGATCTTGGATGCCAAATCGCCGTCGAATGCCAATGCTTTTAAAAGCTGGTTGCGCCATATCGCCCAGGCGGTCGCGGAAGCCTCGACCGAGGGCGGATTTCTTGGCTTTGGCGGTGTTCCGGTCAGTGAAGCCGAAAAAGCAACGCTCGCCCAAATCTCGGCCAATCTCGGCGTCGCGGCCTAAGCCCGGCTGAACATCAGCCGGTCTATCGCAGCCAGAAATTTTTAGAAGGTTTGATGCAAGCCTATCTCGATCTCCTCGCCAAAATCCTCAGCGAGGGCGAAGCCAAGGCCGACCGCACCGGGACCGGAACTCGCTCGATTTTCGGATATCAGATGCGGTTCGCCCTCGGCGAGGGCTTTCCGCTCGTCACGACCAAAAAGCTGCATTGGACCTCGATCGTCCATGAGCTTTTATGGTTTTTGCGCGGCGATACCAATATCGCCTACCTCAACGAACACGGAGTCCGCATTTGGGATGAATGGGCTGACAGCCAGGGCAATCTGGGGCCGGTTTATGGCAAGCAATGGCGTGCCTGGCAGGGACCGAACGGGCAGGTGATCGACCAGATTTCCGATGTCGTGGCCGAAATCAAGCGCAATCCATTTTCGCGCCGGCTTATCGTCTCAGCCTGGAACCCGGCCGATCTGCCCGCGATGGCGCTCGCCCCCTGCCATTGCCTCTTCCAGTTTTACGTGAGCGAAGCGACCGACGGCGCGAAAAAGCTGTCCTGCCAACTTTATCAGCGCTCGGCCGATGTGTTTCTAGGCGTGCCTTTCAATATCGCAAGCTATGCACTGTTGACCAGCCTGGTCGCGCAGGTCACTGGCCTTGCGGTCGGCGATTTCGTGCACACTTTCGGCGATGCCCATCTCTACCAAAACCATCTGGAACAGGCGCGCTTGCAGCTCAGCCGGAGTCCGCGGTCCCTGCCCCGGTTGAAGCTCAATCCCAGTGTTCGGTCGATCTTCGATTTTCGCCCCGAAGACATTGTGATCGAGGCTTACGACCCCTATCCGACGATCGCGGCGCCGATCGCAGTCTAAGCCGGCACTTAAGGGAGTGGCGAGCAGCCGAGGGCGCCTTTGCCGCGCCTAACCGAAGCGCTCGCCCCACCGATGCAGCGCTTTCAGCACCGGACCTAAAGCTTGACCTTTTTCGGTCAAATAATATTCAAACCGCGGCGGATGTTTTTCATAAAGCCGCGAGGCGATGAGCCCATGTTTTTCGAGGGTCTTGAGACGCGCTGACAGAGTGTTCGGCGCTATTCCCAAAAGCCCCACTTCGAGGTCCTGAAACCGCAAAGCGCCCTTGCGAAAAAGATCCCGCAAAACGAGCAAGGACCATTTTTCGCCGATGACGTCGAGGGCCTGGGCGATGGGACAGTTTTGCTCATACCCGCTTGGCATATTGCCAAAATAGCAGCTTGGCTTAAATTTTACAAGTCACTATATATTGACAAGTTACTATAATTTATTTAGTAATTAACGAAGGAGGCCTTACCGCGTTTCCATCAGAGGAGGCACGCTATGACGATTCCTTCCTATCTTCCCTATTTCATCCTCACCGGCACGCTCTTCATGCTGGGAGCCATCCTGTTTGGCTTACACCGAGCCTTGCAAGGAGCCGGCTGGACGCCGCGCGAACGCAGGGCAAGTTTCGGCTGGGCGGCCGTGCTCCTCTTCGGATGGTTTGCGGCGGCGATTGCCCTTGCATTACTGAACGTCTATGCCGCTGGCTCGAATGACGTTCCGACGATTCAATACGGAATTTTCTTGCCGATCCTGATCGGAGCGGTGCTGCTTTGGCGATCGGCCGGGCTGGCGCAAATCCTTCATGCCGTGCCCCAGGAATGGCTCGTCGGCGTGCAGCTCTATCGAGCCGAAGGCGGAATTTTCCTGGTTCTCTATGCAACGGGCTGGTTGCCGGCACTCTTCGCCTGGCCGGCGGGTTTAGGCGACATACTGGTCGGCGTTCTCGCACCGGTCATTGCCATCGCCTATGCGCGCGCACCGCGTCAAAATGCCGATCTCGTCTGGGCCTGGAATGTCTTCGGCCTCGCCGATCTCTTGGTCGCGGTCACGACAGGATTTCTCACCTCCCCCTCAACACTCCAATTATTCGCTTTTGATACACCAAATGAACTCGTCAGCAGGTTTCCCTTGGTACTGATCCCGACATTTCTGGTGCCCCTGTCGGTGCTGCTGCATTTGGCATCCTTGGCGAAGCTCCGCCAGGAGCGCCTCCTGCAGCAAACGCCATCGGTCCATGCCGGGATGTGCGCGTGAGGGCTAAGTTATGGTCTGGGCATAAAGCCCAGACCATTTTCTATTTAGATCATCTCATCGGTTTGCGCGGAACACGCCCGCTTACGGCGCCGGCGCGAGTCGCCGCACCATCAAAGGAATGGCGGTGCCCTTTAATTCGGGGATCGCGATTTCGCCGGCATAGAAAATGCCCGGCGTCAATGTGTCTGGGATCACGACAGAAAACTGTGCCAGCAGCTGGTCCCGGGGTTTTAGGGCGGCAACCGGCGGCACGAATATGAAGGGAAGCTCCACCTCTTCAGCGGCACAGCCTTTCAGTTTCGACGCGACAATCCGGCCCTGAACCGGATTTGGTAAAAAATTTTCGACAAGAAACATCCCCCGCGCCGTGTGGCCCGCCGCTGCCTCGAGTACGATCTTTATCGGCTCCAGGTCCGGGACCGGCTTGTGTTGCGAAGAATGCTCCGGGACCGAACCGACCGCCGCGGGGGGAGAGCCCGGCTGCTGCGGAGGCATATGGCCTCGAAGTGAACCTATAACGCGCCCAAAAAGGCGTCGGGGCATGGACATCGGTCAATGTCCGGGGCCGCCAGGCACGGAATGGTTACAGTAGAAATGATCGGACCAGCGGTGCACGAAATCCGGCGCATCCTCCACCAGAAGCTCATGGCGGATATCCTTGCCGATCGGCTCGATTCCAATGATCCAGCGCGCATAATGATTCTGGGCGCCGCGAACCCAGACGAGCACCTCTCGGTTCGACCATTCCGCGGCATCGGCGGGCGCGGCAAAGGACACGGTCACCCATTCACGTTCCATCGAGCTCAGAAGAACCGATGGGGGCGTGATCTGAATTTGCGCGACGTCTTCGGGTTTGCCAGCAGCTTCGACCGTAATGTTTCGCGTGCTCATGCCACCATTGGTAATCCGGAGCCGGATCGTCGCGGTCGCACCGGGCCGAATATAGTTTGCCACCTGCTTAATCAGACGCGGAGCCCAGCAGGGCGGCGGAAGATCGCAAGCCGATCTGTGAAAGACCTTATCGAGTTTCTCAACAAATTTGTCCTTGAGGACCCGCGCCTTGTCCATGAGCGCAGCCCAAAAGTCCCCTTTCTTCGCCGATAAATCATGCGGAGTAGGTCCTGACGGTGTCATCTCAAAGCCTCCGTGGCGAATGATTTGGAAGTGTCGACCTCCAGGGGCAGAGCCAGCTCGCCGAATTCCAATGCTCCGATATAAAGCTTTTCCATCCGCAGCTGCTCGGGCAGGCGAAGGTGCAGCCGAATCGCGCGCATTTCTCCGGGCCGGAGCGGCCCGGCGCCTTCGACCACGCGGATGTGAACAAGGCCGCCATGTTCTTCCGTGAGATTGGCGCCGAGTCGGTCGATCCAACGTTCGCCATCGCTATCCCGCGTGCGATAGGCTTTCCCCAGCGCCGCTTCGACGCCGCCATCGCTAAAGAGTCCGATCGCAGCGGCGGCGGGAATGTCATAATCGCCATTGCCGCCATTGACCAAAGTGAGCTCGACGGAAAGTTGGTCCCCTGCCCCGCCCCGCAGTGCCAATGAATTTGGAGAGGCGCTGAGTTTCGGCCGCGGCTTCACGTCGGCCTCGAAGCGTTGACGCCTCCCGTCGAGCTCCAAACTGCCGAGGTAAACGCCGGCGGGGGTTGATGTTGGGAATTTCAGTTTCAGACGAAAAATGCCAGGCGCGAGTTGCCGGGCGAAGACAAGCGGCTGCGGTGGCGATTCGTGACCCTGGTAGGAGGACGAGGCCTCCAGCGTCGCATTCACGCAAAGAAAACGCCCAGCGTCGGGAATCGAGACGACCGCCTCAAGCTGTCTTGCGGGTCCGCTAAACTTGATCGGCTCCGAACCATCACTTTGCGCCAAAGCCGAACTCCCTTTTTGGACTTCGCCCAAGTTAGTTTTATCCTGCCGGCTTCACAGCATAGGAAGAATTCAAGGCGGCGGCGGTTCGCATCGTTCACAAGGGTTTGGGACATAGGGCTCGGTGATGATCTGGGCTTCGCCGCAAAGCCGAACCGAGAAAAGTTCAAAGCCCAGAATGGAAAATCCGACTTTGAAATTCGCCGGTAAATGGGCCCTTACGCTTGGCAATTCCCGGATCGCCAAATTCAAGGTCAGCGGATTGACCGTTACCGGATTGATCGTCAGCGGATTAAGCGTAATCGGATCGAGCCCAATCTGAATCTTGGGCAGATGGGTCACGTCGATCTTGAAAGGATCCGGTATGCCCGCAAGCGTGATCGGCCCCACAGGTCCGAAACTCCCCGTCACGCCGGCATTGACGGTCACGGGGCCAACCGGCCCGACCGACCCGGAAAAATCGGCATCGACGGAGAAGGGTTGAGGTATTTTTATGCTCACGAAGGGCCTCCCTCGACAAGGAAGGTGACACCGGCACTAGGCTTAGTCAAGCAAAGCTCTGGATCGTCACTCCCGCCACCCAAAAAAGCGATCCGCCAGAATGCAATAACCTTAGAATCTTAAGATTTAAGAATTTTACGGCGAAAAACTTGCTTTTGCCAAGCAGCCGGAAGCTCTATGGGCTACAGAGCGCCCGGGTATTGTTTCGAGCGTCAGGATAGACCCTTCGCATGAATTGCTTTTCCGCAGCCAAAGGCGCAAGCGCGCTCCCCGCGCTCGGCCCGCCAGCGCGTTTGCAAGATTTGCCCGTCGGAGCGTACAAGCCCTCGATTCGCGCAGGTATCTTGTGGATGCTTGTGACGACCTGCCTGTTCGTCAGTCAGGATTCCACCGCGCGCATTCTGCTTGGTTCCTACCCAGCCACCGAGATCGCTTTCGTGCGATATTTGATCCACATGATTCTGGTCGGTGGATTCATCGCTTGGCACAATCCGAGATTAGTCGTTTCGCGTCGGCCCATCGTGCAGATGCTGCGATCGGGCTTTCTCCTTGGCGCCACTTTGTTCGGCATGTTGGCGCTGAAAATAATGCCCTTCGTCGATTTTTCCGCCATCGTCTGGGTGGCCCCGGTGCTTGTCACCGTCCTGTCGGTGTTTGTCCTTGGAGAAAGAGTAAAGCCAAGTGTGTGGGCCTGCGTCGCGGCGGGCATGCTGGGTGTTTGGGTGATTGTCGGCCGCGCCGGCGTTGATCTCTCGCTTTCGATGCTGTTTCCATTTCTCGCCGCGCTTGCTAACGCGCTCTATCAGATCACGACCCGGCTGTTGCATCGCTCTGATCCGCCGATGACGACCCTGTTTTACACGGCGATTGCTGGAGTTCTGTTCTGTGGCGGATTTCTTCCCTTTGTCGCTGTCGCGCCGCAGTTGGCCGATCTTGGCCTCATGATCTTCTTGGGAGTCCTGGGCGTTGCGAGCCATTTTTGTCTTATTCGCGCCTTCACCGCGGCGCCGGCCAATATTGTCGCGCCCTTTGGCTATACCGCGCTGGTTTGGTCGAGTTTATTCGGCTTTCTGATTTTCTCCGAAATTCCCGGACCGCGAACAATCATCGGGGCGACCTTGATCGTTGGCGCGGGTTTGTTCATTTTTCTGCGAGGACGAAAAGGCTAAGTCCTGGCGGCGTTAAAGGTTCAGGAACGTCATGAGTTTTGTGTATTTGGCTTCCTGCAGCGTTGGCGCGACTTCCGGAGCCGGTCCGGAGGGCTGCGATCACGAAGTTGTTGCCGGACAGTCGTGACCGCGGCTCGACTGCAATGAAACGTCACCTACATTCAAAGAGCGATCGATTTGGCCAGAAAGAATTTGCCCTGGAGATGAGCGAGCAATGGACAGCATGCCGCATAGCGAAGAAATCGCAGCGAAAGCTTGGCCGAATATTTGGCCTTCGGTCATGAGTGTGCCGCTCGCCATTGTCGCCGCGATTGCCGAAAACGGGGTCATCGGCGATGGACGTGGGCTACCTTGGCGCCTGCCGAGCGATCTTAAGCATTTTCGCGCAATTACCCTCGGCAAACCGCTGCTTATGGGACGCAAGACCTTCGAATCGATTGGACGCGTCCTGCCGGGGCGCGAGACGATCGTGGTCACACGGGACCCGACGTTTGACCTTGCGCCAGGATCAGGACCCACCAAGTCCATCCATGTCGCCCACGGGCTTGACGATGCACTCGCGCTGGCGCAAGCGCGGGCGGATGCGATGGGTGCCGAGGAAGTGATTTTGGCCGGCGGCGGCGATCTCTACGAAAGTTTGATCGACCGGGCCGAGCGCATGCATCTCACCTTTGTCGACATCGCCCCCCAGGGCGACGTCGTTTTTCCCGCAATCGACTGGTCTAATTGGTTGGAAGTAAGTAGGGTTCGTCCGCGGCCAGCGGCCAAAGACGAGGCGACCTTCGCATTTGTGGATTTTGAGCGCCGCCGCTGCTCATCATTGTAGTGCCGTTTGGGCTCCCATATAAGACCAACACCTCTGACTGGCTTGCAGAGCGATCGTTCCGCTCTCTAGGCCCTCATCTTCAAAAGGGAATTTCATGCCGTGGAGTAGTGAAGGCGGGAATGGCGGTTCTTGGCAGCCCGGCAACCCCGGGCCGTGGGGACAAAAGCCGGGTTCGTCCCCCCCGAATTCGAGGAATTCCTGAAACGTGGGCAGGAAAAGATCAAGCAATGGATGCCGGGGAGCGGCGGCATGGGGGGCCGCAGCCTCATCGGCCTGGCGCTGGTCGGCACCATCGTGTGGCTGCTTTCGGGATTTTACACGGTCGGTCCGAACGAAGTGGGCTTGAATAAGATTTTCGGCCGTTACACGGGCAAGACGCCGCCGGGTCTGAATTACAATTTGCCCTTCCCGATCGGCGCAGTAGAAAAGCTCCAGGTCACCGACCGCAATGCCATTAATATTGGGTTTGGAATACGCCAGGATCCGCGCACGCCGACCGCACAGCTTCAGGTCGATCTTCCCGAAGAAAGCCTGATGCTGACCGGCGATGAAAACATCGCCGACGTCAAATTCGTCGTGATCTGGCAGATCGATCCGCTGCATCCTGAGGATTATGCGTTCAACATCGCCAATCAGCGCGATACCGTGAAAGCCGTGGCCGAAAGCGCCATGCGAGAGGTCATCGGCCGGGGTCAGATTCAGCGCATTCTGACGGCCGAGCGCCAAACCATCGAGACGGCCGTACAGGAACTTATGCAAAAGGTCCTCAACGAATACAAAGCCGGCATTCTGGTGTTGCAGGTTCAACTGCAATCCGTCGATCCGCCGGAACAGGTCATTGCCGCCTTCAAGGATGTGACGGCGGCCCAGCAAGACCAGAACCGCTTGCGCAACGAGGCCGAGTCCTATGCCAATCGTGTCGTCCCCGAGGCGCGCGGCAAGGCTGCCGCAATCGTCCAGGAAGCCGAAGGCTATCGGCTGCAGACGGTCGCAGAAGCCACCGGTCAGGCTTCCCGCTTCAATCAAATCTACGAGCAATACAAGAAGGCGCCGGAAGTTACCCGCCAGCGACTCTATCTTGAAACCATGGAACGGGTGCTCGGCAGCATGGACAAGGTGATCCTCGATCAACCCGCCGGACAAGGCCAGGGAGTTGTTCCCTATTTGCCGCTTGGCGCGCTGACCCCGCAAGCCAATGACGGAGGCCGCAAATGAAGGGGACATTTGCGATTGGCGTCATCGCCGTCATCGTCGTCGCTGTGATCACGGCGATTGCCTCGACTTTTACCGTTGAACAGACCGAACAGGCGCTCGTCCTGCGTTTCGGTGAGCCAGTAGCCGGGCGCGGCCTCATCACCACGCCTGGACTTCACTTCAAATATCCCTTCATCGAAAATGTGGTTTTTCTCGACAATCGGATTCTTGTGGTCGAGGCGCCGAAACAAGAGGTGCTTGCCTCCGACAACAATCGGCTCGATGTGGATTCCTTCCTCCGCTACAGGATTGTCGATCCCTTGAAGTTCTATCAGACGGTGGGAACCACCGAACGGGCGAACAGTCAGCTCGGCTTTATTTTGAACTCGGCCGTCCGCCGGGTTTTGGGGGAAGCCAATATGACCGAAATCGTGCGCGACAACCGCGCCAATCTCATGGTCAAGATCCGCGATCAGGTGAATCAGGAAGGCGGCCGGCTCGGCATCGCCGCCGTCGATGTGAAGATTCGCCGGGCCGACCTGCCCCGACAAATTTCCGAAAAGGTCTTTAGCCGGATGCAGAGCGAACGGGCGCGAGAAGCTGCCGAATATCGCGCTCAGGGCTCCGAACAAGCGCAGACAATCACCGCCAAGGCGGACCGGGATGTCGTGGTACTTCGCGGCAATGCGCAGCGGCAGGCCGACCAGACGAGAGGCGAAGGCGACGCGGAAAGAAACCGCATCTTCGCCGAAGCCTTTGGCAAGGATCCCGATTTTTTTGTCTTCTACCGGTCCATGCAAGCCTATGAGGCGGGGCTCAACGGCAAGGATACGCGGATGGTGATCAGCCCCAAATCGGATTTCTTCCGCTTTTTCGGCTCGCCCAATGCGCAGCCTTCCACGTCCGTTACCGTTGCGCCGGTCCCTCCACGCTGACCGGTCGTTCGCAGACAGTTTGAGGCTTTGACGGGGTGACGCATTCTTCGCCAAAGCCCTGTAATTTTATCGGCGGGCGCTAGGCCATGGCAGGGGAAGGCCAAATCACGGGGACGTTTGCCTGGAACGATCCCTTCGATCTCAATGGCCAGTTGGCCGAAGATGAAAGATTGGTGCGCGACTCGGCCCGTGACTTCGCGCAAAAATATTTGGCGCCGCGCGTCACAAGCGATTATCTGGAAGAGCGGTTCGATCGCGACGTCATCCGGCAAATGGGCCGCCTCGGCCTCCTCGGCGCGACGATTCCCCAAGACTACGGCGGTGCCGCCCTCAATTATGTTGCCTATGGACTTGCCGCCCGCGAGGTGGAGCGGATCGATAGCGGCTATCGGTCGATGATGAGCGTGCAATCCTCGCTCGTGATGTATCCCATCTTCGCCTACGGCAGCGAGGCACAGCGGCGCAAATATTTGCCAAAGCTCGCGACCGGCGAATGGATTGGCTGTTTCGGACTTACCGAGCCGGACGCTGGTTCGGATCCTCAGGGAATGCGCACGAAAGCTGAAAAGACAAAAGACGGATACCAACTTTTCGGCACAAAAACCTGGATCACCAATAGTCCGATGGCCGATGTTTTCATCGTCTGGGCGAGATCGAGCGCGCATCAAAACGAGATTCGAGGCTTTATCCTGGAGCGCGGCATGCAACGCCTCACGACGCCGCTGATCACCCAAAAGCTTTCCCTGCGCGTCTCGCCAACCGGCGAGATCGTCATGGACGGCGTCGAAATTCCGGCAGAAAATCTTCTGCCCGACGCGATAGGGATCAAAGGACCGTTCGGCTGTTTGAACCGCGCGCGTTACGGAATCGGCTGGGGCACGATGGGCGCGGCCGAGGCTTGCTTTGAAGCGGCGCGAACCTACACGCTCGAACGCCAACAATTCGGCCGGCCGCTCGCCGCCAATCAGCTGATTCAGAAAAAGCTCGCCGATATGGAGACCGAGATTGCACTCGGACTTCAAGCCGCGCTGCGAACCGGCCGCTTATTTGACGAGGGCAAGCTCTCCGCCGAGGCGATCTCGTTGGTCAAGCGCAACAATGCAGGCAAAGCGCTGGAAATCGCCCGCATGGCCCGCGACATGCTTGGTGCAAACGGGATTTCGGCGGCCTTCCCGGTCATGCGCCATCTCACCAATTTGGAAACCGTGAACACCTATGAGGGCACGCACGACATTCATGCGCTCATTCTCGGGCGCGCGATCACGGGTCTGCAGGCTTTCTCCTAAGACGGCGCGGACGGCGCGGTCGAACCGCTAATCGACAGCCAGAAGTCCCTTGGCAAATCTCCGCGAATTGGCGACATAACTTGCGGCACTTTCCCGCAAGGCCTGAACCGAGTCCTCATTGAGCGCGCGCAGGAGTTTCGCCGGGCTGCCAACGATCAGGCTGTTATCGGGAAATTCTTTGCCTTCGGTCACTAAGGCATTGGCGCCGACAAGGCTATTTCGGCCGATTTTGGCACCGTTGAGAAGCGTAGCTCCCATCCCGATCAGGCTATTTTCGCCGATCGTGCAACCATGCAGAATGGCGTGATGACCGATGGTGCAATCGGGACCGATGGTCAGGGGAAAGCCCATATCCGTATGGAGCAGCGAGCCGTCTTGAATATTCGACCGAGCGCCGACATAGATCTCCTCATTGTCGCCACGCAGGACCGCGCAAAACCAAATCGAGACGTCGCTATCGAGACGCACCTTGCCAATGATCTGCGCGTCGGGCGCAATCCAAAACCGGCCATCTGACGGCAGACTGGGCTTGACGCCCTCGAGCGCGTAAAGCGGCATTGTGGTCAAACCTCCAGCGGCTACAGATCTTCGAGATCGAAATCGAGGATCGCCATCTGCAAAGTAAAACTCTTGCCCTTGGGATCGTCCGCCGAGATCACGCCGAGAAAATCATCGCCATTGTTCAGTTCGACCGAATCGTTTTTCTTGCCGCGCGGCACGATCTTCAATTTGTCGGTCTCGAATAAGTCGCCGCAAATAATCCTGCAGACACCGGCCGCTCGACTGGAATTTTCATCTCGAAGGCAAAAGACCGGTCGCCATCCTCGTCATCGACGGTGATCGCGCCGATCTTGCGCTCGCCGAGATGCACATCGGCATTCGTCGGGATTGCGTTTGCCGGGCGTAACCTTGAGTCCCTGATTGCCGAGGGATTTGCGCAGGAATTCCTGCAGTTTCCGCAATTCCGCTTTATCCACGCGTCCCCTCCGGAGATTCCGCATCGGCCACCCCGCCCTTGCTGGACCGCCAGCCGTAGATGCTCTAGCACCGGCCAGCACCTCTGCCAAAGCCAACGCCGCCAGCCGCAAGTTCTTGTCGACGTCAATTCAAACTATTCATTGACCGGCGTGAGAGCAAGGATCTGATCCATGGTGCGGGAAGGTTCGGCGCAGCCCGCGTCGCCGACAATTCTCGCCGGCACGCCCGCCACCGTTTTGTGGTCTGGCACCGGGTGCAGCACGACCGAACCGGCGGCGACCCGTCGAACACCGGCCGATCTCGATATTGCCGAGAATTTTGGCTCCGGCGCCAATCAGCACGCCCGACTTGATTTTCGGATGGCGATCGCCGCGCTCCTTGCCGGTGCCCGCCCAAAGTCACGTCTTGCAGCATCGACACATTGTCGCCGATCACGGCGGTGGCACCGACGAC
The DNA here is from genome assembly GCA_963785995.1 of uncultured Alphaproteobacteria bacterium. GTDB lineage: Bacteria > Pseudomonadota > Alphaproteobacteria > Rhizobiales > Beijerinckiaceae > Methylocapsa. The sequence continues at coordinate 244,927 of CAWAXL010000028.1, read as the reverse complement.
AAGACCGGTCGCGTGATCGAGGAAAATGCCTTTGCCGATCCGCGCCGCCGGATGAATATCGGTTTGGAACACCTCGGATGAACGGCTCTGGAGATAGAGCGCGAAATCCTGGCGGCCAGCGGTCCAGAAGCGCATGCGCCAGCCGATGCGTCTCGATGGCATGAAACCCCTTGAAATAGAGCACCGGCTCGATCAGCCGCGTGCAGGCAGGATCGCGATCGACCACCGCCGCGATATCGGCGCGAAAGGCCTCCGAAATCGAAGGATCGGCCGCGATCGCCTCGAAATAGGCCTGCTCGATGAGATCGCCGGGAAAGGACGGGGTGACCGAGCCTTGCGGCCAGCCGGTGGACAACCGCCGCTTCAAGCGAGTTCTGGTTGAGGATCGCCGAAAAGATAAATCCGGCAATGTCCGGCTCTCTGCGGACGGCCTCCTCCGCCTCGGCGCGCAGCCGCGCGAACACCGGCATCGGTTCGTGCGAGCGGTACGACCTTTGCCGCCCTGTGGCGGAACTCATGACACGCCTCCCAGCGGCTTCGCCTTTGCGATGCGAGTGGCTTCCTAAAACCCCGATTGCATCGTCCTTTACCACGGCTTGGCTCGGCGGAAAAAGAGTAACGCCAAGTTTGCGCGCCGCTTCAAGAAATATAGGCAACCTTGACGCCAAGACAATCAGGGGCGATGTTCAAGAAATTAAGTACGCTGTCTTTATAGACTTTATCGCCTACCGCGCGATTGTGATCGCGGCCCGGAATATCCACGCCGCGCGCCGCCTTCGAATAAGGCAGCAAGCTTATGCGGATCGCCCGCGACATCGTCCTTCGTTCCGACCGCAATCAGGACAGGGAGAGTCGATTTGCCTAACTTCACCCTCGCTCATGAGCTGGCGCGCGCCTCGCGCGCAGGCGGCGAGCGCCTTGAGATCGCTCTTTGTCGCCTCGGCGAAGCTGCGGAACATCCGCTGCATCGGATCGGTAAGGTCTTCGAGCGAGGGCGCTTCCATGGCGTCCGCGATATTGGGCGGGCAGTCCGCCACGATCGACGAGATGATGACCAAGACCGCCGAGGATCATCGAGCGCACGCGGCTCTTGTGGGTCTTGGCGAGAAAGGCGGCGATCCGTGCGCCCATCGAATAGCCCATCACATCGGCCACCTCAATTTGAAGATGATCGAGAAGCCCTTTGGCATCCTGCGCCATTTTCGGCATGGCATAGGCAGAGGGTTCATAAAATTTCTCGCTGCGGCCATGCCCGCGATTGTCGAAAGCGATCGACCCGCCGGCCTGCCTCGGTCAAGGTTTTCACCCATTGCGGAAAAACCCAATTCACCGCATGGGTTGAGGCAAAGCCATGAATAAGAAGGATCGGTTCATTGCGATCGCCCGTGCGTCGGTCTCTCGTCGATAAAGGCCAAACGGACGCCATGGTCCACAATTTCGAACATGCCTAGGCCCCGTTTCGCGGCAGTTTGGCCCCGTTTCCCCGGCAGGCATTTGCCACGCGTGAGTCTTGCAGGAGATGTTGGCAAATTTGGCGGATTTGCGCTATCTTCTTTGAAATTTGTTCCAATTGAGCCTTATTCCATGAACCGTTTTGAACGCCGTCCATTTCTCTCCGGGAGAAGCCGAAATCGAATATCTCGACGGTGAATTCCGCATTTTGCGTGCTGGCACTTTCGTGCGCTGCGCGGTCACGGGCATGGCCATAAAGCTTGAGGACCTGCGCTATTGGAATGTCGACCTGCAGGAGCCCTATGTCAGCCCGCTGGCCAAGCTCCAGCGTTTGGGACTTAAGCCGGAATAAGCCAGCTTGGCGTCAGCCGCCTTCCGCATGTCCCGGTGATGGCCCTTTCCGCGCGAGGCAAGGCTCGATCGCCCGTAGAATTCGGCCCGAGGCGCCGCCAAACGTCTCCGCGGTTTGAGCGGCGGCCCGCGCCATCGCCCGCAGCTTGGTATTATCGGACAGAAGCAGAGCCAATTGCGCTGCGAGAGAATCCGCATCCGAAATCATTGCTCCTCCCCCCACTCTATCGAGCGCGGCATAAATTTCTTCAAAATCTTCGACGTCGGGACCGTGCAGAACCGCGCAGCCAAGTTTTGCCGCCTCAACCGGGTTTCGGCCCCCGCCAAAGGCCAGGGATTTGCCGGCAAAGATCATACCAGCGATCCGGTAGAACAGACCCGCCTCGCCGCTCGTCGGAGCGATGAAGATTTCCGGCAAAGACCCACTACCGCGATCGCTAAGCCCCACGGCCAGCCCCATTTTTGCAGCGGCCTGGGCGATTTCAAAACCACGTTTTGGACTGTGCGGAACGATCACGCTCAAGAGGTCCGGAAATTGCCGGACCAGGCGGCGATGCGCCACCAATGCAATCTCTTCCTCGCCGGGATAGATGCCATCGGCCACCCAAACCGGCCGGGTTCCTATTCGCGCCATCAGACGGGCCAACGAGGGCTGGTCGGCGGGCGGCGGCACGAGATCATATTTGAGGCGGCCGACCACCTGAACCTTTTGCGCGCCGAGTTTCGCAAACCGCGCCGCGTCCATTCCCGTTTGGGTGAGGCAAACATCGAAGCGCCGCATGAGCGGAGCCACAAAGGCAGGAAATTTGCGCAAAAAGGCAAACGACCCCTCGGAGAGACACGCATCGACAAGCACGAGGGGAATTCCGCGGCGACTCGCTTCGACGATCATATTGGGAAGAAGCGCGGCTTCCGCGATCAGGATGATATCGGGTTGCCAATAGTCGAGAAACCGCGACATGAATTGCGGTGTATCGAGCGGCGCGAATTGGTGCAGAGTGGTTGGCGGAGAGCGCGAGTCCCGTAGACGGCTTGGAACGCCGCGACCGGTCGAAATAAGCGTACCGAAGCCAAGTGTTCCCAGCTTTTCAAGAAGCGGCGTCAGGCTCTGGGCCTCCGCCGCGCTTGCCGCATGTACCAAGGCAAGGCCGCCTTTCGGTCGCGGCAAGCCTGGCCAGCCTAGCCGCTCGCGGCGCCTGGCAAAGTCCTCGTGCCCAAGCTTCGCCCGCCAGTAGACGACAAGCGGTCCGACTAACCCAAAGCCTGCGCTTGCCCATCGATACGCAGCGAGCAGCGGCGATGCCTTCACGGCCGGCCCTTGGGGGTCACAAGGAAAGCCCCTTCGCGCGCTCCTGGTTGAATGAAAAACGGGCCATTGCGCTCACGCTTTTTCCTTGGAGGGATCAAGCAATCGATGCAAATGCGCCACGAAATAACGCATATGGGCATTGTCGACGGTCGCCTGCGCCTTGGCTTTCCAGGCTTGCGTCGCGGACTCATAGTCCGGAAAAATGCCAACGATGTCGATCTTCGACAAATCGCGAAATTCAGTACCGCCCAAATCCTTAAGTTCGCCACCGAAAACAAAGTGGAGAAGCTGCTTATCGTTCGTGCTCATGAGCTTCCTATCCGAAACATTCCTGCGAAGGCTCGTGAAACTGTCCCATATCCTTGGCCTTTGTCGTCCCTTGCGCCAAATTCTGCCTCAACTCGTGCCAATTATCACGGCCTGGCTCCGATCATCGCCTGGCGCGCCGCCGCGGTGACTTCGGCGTGGATTTGCGCCGGGGCTGCGGTGAGAAGGCCGTGGCGGGTATCACGGAGATTATAGACAATCGCGCATCCATCGAGGCTTGCCAACCGTCCTCCTGCTTCATGAAGAATGAGATCGGCCGCCGCAATATCCCAATCATGCGAATTCGCCGACGCGAAGCCGGCGTCCAGCGCACCCGAGGCGACATTGGCGATGCGCATCGCCAAGGAGGGAATTTTGGGCTGCAAATCAAACTGAAGCCCAACCTGATGAAGCCGCTCGGCTAGAAAAACCGGCGCCGCCACTTTCGCACCAGCCCCCATGGCGTCAAGTTTGGAAACCGCGATCGTTCTGCCATTGAGACGCGCGCCCTCGCCTTTGATCGCAACATAGGTTTCTCCCAGCGCCGGGGCGTGCACGATGCCGATGAGCGGACGACCGAGTTCCACCAGGGCCACCGCGACGGCCCAGCTGCGGTGCCCGGTCATGAAACCGCGCGTGCCGTCGATCGGATCGACGATGAACACCAGATTCTTTCGAAAGCCGCGCCGAGCTATCCTCGGTTTCCTCGGAAAGCCAGCCGGCCTCCGGGAGGAGAGCCGCCAGATGCTGCTTCAAATATTGATCGACGAGATAATCTGCTTGGGTAACAGGCGAGCCGCCTTTTTTGTGCGAAATCCCGGCGTTGGTAGCCTCGCCCGGCCGAAAATAGGCCAGCGCCAGCTCTCCGGCGCCCCGGGTAGCTTCCACGAAGGAGGCGACAAGGCCCTCCCGATGCGAGATCGAAACCAAAGCCATTTGCCAGAAATGAGGACAGGTTCTCCCGCTTATCCTGCTGCAGTGCGGGAAACAAGCATTTCCAAGGCGTGCCGTCTTTCGCCCTTCTCGGATTCTCGACCCGAAAGGCGTTGCAAAAATATCGACGAAAACTGGTTTACTCTTGATTCACCTAAGAATTTAGCGATTTGGATCCGCTCCCTGCCCAAACTTGTCTTCTCATGAAGTCAGAGGTCAATCGCTCAAATGCAAACGGCACAACCTCCCTTCGGCCAAGTCTTCGCGGCACAGCTTGCCGAGGATGCGCGCGCGGATGGCGGACGGCGCATGATTCTCCTTGGACCGCGCTACGTGACGATCAAGCGGCGCCTCCAAGGGGTGAAAATGCATCTCCGCGTGCCGGTCCAGAACTATCTGGGGGTTGTTCTCTCCTGCGAAAAACGGGGCGACCGGGCGTTCTTTCGCGTGCATCTTTCGCATTGCGATCCCGAACTCTGCGTGACTTTGCGCGAGTCGAGCGATCAAAGCGACAGCATAGAGGCATGGCACCATTGGGCGGCGTTCTTCACCATGCCCGCCCTCGTCGAAAGCGGCCGCCGCCGGTGGGAAGTTTTGACATTTTGTCCCCGCGCCCCCGCCGGTTCTATGCGGGCCCTTCCGCCTGTCCGGCGCCCCGGCAGGACGCGGCGGCGAACGCTGCTTCAAAACAGAGGACGGTGCCGGCGATAAGGCGAGACTAATCGGGGCGGCAGTACTGATCGGCCACGAATGATTCGACAGCAATGAATCAAAATTGGTTCTGGCAAATAAGACGGGCACGTCTTTGAAGCACGCTCCAGGTAGTTCAGTTCCCAACCGGCGGAAAGACTATGGACTTTGCACTTGATCCCCTGGTGGCGGCTGGCGTTTTAGGCTGCACCGCCGTCACCGACGCGGCCTATGTTCTTTTCACGGCGGCGGTCTTGGCAAGGCGGCGGGTCTGGGCCGCGAACTGGAGCGCCATCTGGTATCTCCTGTCCGCCTTTGCGGTGATCAGCTACACCCACAATGCGATCTACGTGCTGTTTGCCGCCGCTGGTTCATGGCTCGGGGCCTTCGCCTCGGTGAGCTGGCTCGGGCGAAAGACTTCTTGACAGGAACGCGGGCACTGCTCAGCTTCCCCTTCCGGTGTTGCCGCAATCCCACACTTCGTCTTTCCTTCCTGGCCCGTGCGATATTGTCGCAGTTTCGACGCAATGCGGCGACGATTATGTGGGGCGCGGCAAAGTCTCCCCTTTGTTGACGCGCAACAAGCTTCAGGCAACCGGGTTAAGCAATGATCCATTCATCGCGCCGGGATCGCAGGGCGAAGGCAATTGCGGAAGTGTTGGCGATGATCGCCGGCGCTCAGCCAGAACGAATTCCATGTCCGCCGCGTACGCTCTACAAGAGCGGCCAATGGCTGAAGGAGAGCGCCACAAGATTTAGCGCAAACTTGGACGCCGATCAGGCTGCACAAATTAAAAGAGGCAATTAATACGCTGCCTCTTCTTCTCCACCTCCATATAGCGCCCCTCCATCCAAGCGCTGAGGTGGCGAATAGGCCGCGACAAAAGCCGCGGCAAATTTTCACGTCGGTCAAACCCCATTGACTTGGCAGTCCCCTACCGATGAGCGTCGGTGTCGTCGAGCGTTCAGATAGGTTCTGTACGATCGGCTCAAGTCCAAAATCTTCTGTGAGATTCATGCTGAACGCCCTCGTTTTTTTGGTGCTGACGCTCGCGATTGCGGTAGTTGTCTTTGGCCGCCTGGGCAAGCTTCTGGTATTCGACTTTCGCTTAACCGTCCTCTCCGTGCTCCTCGGACTGCTGGCATTGCTGTATGTGTATTGGAAATCGCGGCCTTGAGGCGGCGGCGCTTCGGCAGCCTTTTCTTCCGCCGGCGATTTAGATGATCGGCACCGCCTCGGGGCCAGCAGCGTCATTTTGATAGAATTTCAAAACCCTGCTCTGTAAAGATCTTTGTCGCCGCCTGTGACGACAAATAGGCCAGGAAATTTGCCGCATCGGGGTTTTTTGACGTTTCTACAATGGCTACGGGATAGACGATCGGGCTGTGGCTGGAGACCGGAAAGATACCGATGAGTTTCACCTTCGGTTCCGCCTTGGCGTCGGTTTTATAGACAATTCCGAATTTTGCTTCGCCGCGGGCAACAAGATTTAATGCGCTTCTGATGTTGTCGGCCTGAGCGAGCTTTGATTCCACGCTCTCGAAAACCCCCAGCTTCTCTAAGGCTTCCTTGGCATAAATGCCGCCCGGACAGGAAGCGATAGTGCAAACCGCTATTTTGCCATCGCCGGTCGCGCCGGCAAGATCGAAACCTTGCGCAATTTTGAGGGTGCTGTCGGCGTCGGCAGGTTCAATCAGAACCAGCTGATTGCCTAGAAGATTGCGGCGCGTCCCTTTTCGGATGAGCTTGTTTTTTTCCAGATAGTCCATCCACTGGAGATCGGCTGAAATGAAGATATCGGCCGGCGCACCTTGCTCGATTTGTTTTGCGAGCACGGCAGAGGAGGCGTAAGCGATCGACACCGTCTTGCCGCTGTCGGCTTTCCAAGCGGCGGCGGCCGAATCCAGCGCTGTTTTCATGCTGGCGGCTGCGAAAATCACGGGGCCCGCCGCGTTGGAAGGCACGCCTTGAGGCTTGGCGGCTTCCACCGCAACACCGGCCCGCGGAGCGGCCGTTGCCGCAATTACCAAACTGAACAGCAGAGCAACCATTCCGCGACGCGTGGCCGCCCTCACCCATCTCGCCTTGTGCATTTAAGAACTTCCCGTGTTTGGTCTTATGAAGTCAAAATCCGTTAGGCAAAGCCACCAAGACAAGGAGAAACGAGCGGCCGCCATGTTGGAAATGTCATCGCCTCAAAGTTTTCGAGGACCAATCCAATAATACGTCATATATTTTATTCATACAACCGAAAGCAGTTGAATTTCGTGAAAATCTGCCAGCGAGACGCTTTTAAGGTGATGTGAACCGGTTTTTGGGCGCCGGCCTGAAGACGACCCGGTCATTGACTTAGATCACGATGATTTTGGCTTGACGCAATCCAAAATCATGATGGTGATCGATTCCAAAAGTTTAGAGCGGGATGCTGGCGGAAAACCGGTTTCCGCTTTTCCTCATCCCCCTCTAGATGCCACCAGACCAGAGTTTTGAAAACGTGCCGGCCGCAACGCGTTTCAAGCGGGCCACCATCAACTCTCAACTACAACAATCCCGCAGCGGAAAGACTGTGGACGCGGAATGGTCTTTCGCGACGGCGCCAGGGTGCCCTAGGGAAAATACGTCTGTTCGGACTCACTCGCTCCTGCGGGATTTCGTTCCGAGCAAAGCATTTTTATTGCTGATCGCAAATCCGCCTAGAGCGCTTCCCGATCAGATGGAATCATCTGATCGAAAAGGAAGCGCTCAAGTTCAACGAGTTGGAGCATGTTCTGATCGAAAAAGGGCGGTCAACTTTTTCGGAACATGCTCTAGAACCCCATTTGCGTTATCTCCGGCAGCGCCAGCCCCTTCGAGGTCACGACAACCCACCTGTCACCATGCCCTTCAATGGCAAGGATCCGCACCGCGTCAGGGAGCATGCTGCCCCGCCTTACAACGTAAAGCCCTCGAGTACCTTGCAAGAGCGCCGCACCCTTGTGGACAAATCGTACGACATATTTTCCTGCAGCCCCCCGCGACTTTCCACGGCCGTCCTCAACTGTAGGTACAGCCCCCGCCCCGCCGAGGCCGCCGCGATGAATTGAACCCGTCACGCATTCATCGAGGCGGCAATTCCCCGTGGAGGCGATCGCTCTAGGATGGGGCCTGTTATGCGCCGTCTGTCCAAAACCTTCCGGATTGACGCTTGCCTCAATTGCCTCAAGCTTCAACGGATGCTGGACCTGGCTGATCATAAAACCTGCGAAAACAGCCGAGCCGACGGCGGCGCTAACGCCAATGGCAGCCAATGCTCGATCGACCATGACCGCAAGCACCTTTCCTGGATAAATGTTCAAGCCGTCGAACAGAAGCCTCACCTTAGGCCATCCTTTCTTTGTCCTGATTAGGTACAACTCGATAAAGCATTCTTGCAGCGCCTCTTTCCTGCTTCTGCCGATGATACAACGGACCGTCGGCATCGCAGCGCATTGCCAATTCCGGGCCCAGCTCCCAGCGAGAGAGCCCTAAGCAATGAACTCCTGCGCTTCCTCAAGCGATGGGAAAAGGCGGCGGCCAAGCATCGTCTCCATTTCGACGCTGCCATCCATGAAAAGCACGTAAGCCCGGTCCTTCAGCCAGCCCCTTTCAACAATTTTTCTTTGCTGCGAACCGGACGGAGCAGCGTTCGCGCGGGAAGGCGTGGTCGCGCGCTCAAGCACCGACGCGAAGAACCTCTGCAACGCCCCAAAACCAGTCTGCAATGCGCCGAGAATTGCAATCCCGAATCCGCTGAGAATGGTGCACATGGCGATGCTTGGAGCATTGACAAAAGCACCGCTCGATCTGCCGGTGATACTTAACAGAAGTTCGCTTATCTGGGGCGCCGAGAATAAGAGCGCCCATCCCATCGCCACGATCATAAAACCGGACCAGGTCAATCTGTCAAAAGTCATCGAAAGCTCCATTGTTGGGTTTAATTGCTCGAAAACCTTTTTCATCTCCAAACTCCGGCTTCCCCCCTGCGAGGCAACCGAAATTGCCGTAATCATCCCCTCACTCCAGCGCTTGACCTTTGAGTGCTTGCGCGCCTTACTTTGAGATTTCGCGCTTGGCTACATAGGTGAACTCTTCAACCAACAGGTCCTTGACGACCTCTCCGCCGAGACGCTGATTGATTTTTTTCACAAGCGACTTTGTCAGGCCTTGCAGATCATATTTCTCGAGATGATTGAAGTTCAAATCTGTGGAATAGAGCGTGCGAAACGCCTCGTCGGTTATGAAACTGTCCGGAGGCACGGACAACGCCCGCAGGGCGCTGGGATCGGCAAGATAGGTAAATTGCGCGACGATATATCCCTCCAGAGTTCCATTCGCGATTATTGGGACATTAATTGGAACCATTTTTTTATGCTCGAGATCCGTGGTTACTTTGTTGGGCGTCACCGGTTCGCCGTTTGTTGTTTTCAACATCACGGTCACGTAGCTCGACGCTAGGGTCACAAGCATGATCCATAGGCACCCGCCTATTAACCGCTTCATCGCGTCTTTCCGTGCGCGCCAAGTTCTGCCGTATAAGTTCCGTCGGATTCATGCTCTTGGATCGCCCGAGCAATGATCGTCGCGACCGCTATGCTGGCCGACATATGCATCTGGAGAACCCCGAGATTCTTCTGTAACTTAAGACGCAAGTCTCCCAATCGCGTCTTCGCGTCAAAGCCCAGGGCTGCGAGATCGAGCCCCCGCATTGCAGCCATTGTCCGGCTGAGTTCGAGCAATCCTTGGCTTTTCTTATGATTGAATTCCGTGAGCGCGATCGACTGATGCTGCCCCAGTAATTCGGTTTCAAGCTCGAGGATCCGCTCAAGCCGCTCAACTGTATCGACGAATGAAGCGAAGACCGCCGATGCCTCAACAACCCGTTCATTCCCACCAGGACATTGAACGGCCGGCGGCAGAGATCCACGATTCTCGAACTCTCATGGAATCGGGCGTTTGGCTTTCAAGTCGGGGCGTAGCCTTGTCGAACATCAAAATTCACAATTGATGTTTGATTGCGTTTTGACTTCGCTTGGTGTCGAATCCGACAGGGGTGCTCCCGAGATTGATGTTTTTCCCGATTTGTGTCGCCAATTGATCGGCCAACATGGACCTCCAAATATCGCCCGCGGTGCCCTCCCCGAATGACTCCTTTGGAAGCATGCTTTCCAAGAGGTTCTTCAACACAAGCTGTTCCAAGCCCTTATAGGCTTTTGTCCGAGCATCAACCTGAGGCAGCACCGCGCTGGGCTTGGTGCCACCTGATTCCATTGCCTTTGTCAAAGCAGCGCGACCAGCACCTGCGTTGCTGAACGCCCTATCAAATTCCCCTTGGAAGGATGGACTGGCAGCTGCGGCGCGCAAGAGCCTTTCCTCCGCGGCCTGCGAATTCACAGGGTCGGCCGCCCTTGCCACGTCAAGCACAATGTCTGAAACCGGGTTGATCGACACCAGCTCATCTCCGACGTTCAGGTTTCACGCCTGTCAGTTTGAACTCACCGAGCTTGCGGGAGGCTGATGATCCATGCGTCAGAGCCGCCTCGATGGCCTCGGTCAGCCGATTTGCCTCCACCGTCTTTCGAGCTTCATGTTCGCAAGCGGCAACAATGCGCTCGACGCAACGCAGGCGCCCTCGTTCTTCTCGAAACTGGACCCTTTGCGTTTCTATCTTGCTAGCAATTGCTGACTGGGCCTCGGCCAACGCCTGCAACCTGCGCATCATGGCAGCCGCAAAGAGCCCCGTAAAAGCTGACTCTCCATCCATGAAACGGATCAAGTCCCGATGCCGATCACCCACAGCCGCTGCTTGCGCTTCGAGATCAACCAGATTCCACGCGGCAAGCCGGTCGAGTTGAAACTGCACAGCCAAGATGCGCCGCGCCTTCCGAAGCCTCTCATTCATCGGCTTCCCCTTGTGGAACCTCGCAGACAGGCTGGGCACGCGCTCGCACTCCGCGACGTTCAAAGCCACCGTCCCCGTATGAGCGACAGAGCATCTTCCTACCCCGTGAGAAGCCAGGTCGCGAAGGCCGCGTTGAAAATTTGCAAAAATGGTTTGCAGATGACGTAAAACAGCATCATTCCGCCCGCGATCACGGCGGGCACTGTAATAAAGTAGAGAGGGACCTGCGGGACCAATTTAGCGGCAACGCCGACCGCCAAATTGATGATCAAGGCGTAGACGATGAACGGACTGCTGATCCGCAATGAGATCAAAAATGTTTTGGCGAGGCAATCGCCGACCTGCACCAGTTCGAACCGAGGGTTGAAAAGGCCTGTTGCCGGAATCGCCGTATAGGACTCGCAAAGGCCGCGCAAAACCTCCCAATGCAAATTGGTCACGAACAGCAATGTCGTCGCGGTGATCATGATCAGGGATGTGATCGCCGGCAATGGCTCACTCTCTTCAATGGGGACGGCCAGAGCACTTGCCAGTCCAATCGACATCGCGATGACACCCGCGAGTGTTTCGAAGGCACCGAAAAATATCCGCCCAAGAAAGCCTATAAACACGCCGATCAGTGTTTCCGACGCGATCAGCGTGGTGAGCGACAGGGGATCCAAACCCGACAGGCGTTTGCCGACCTCGAGAGAAAGCAACGGCGCTAAAGCGAGGGTGACGGAAAAGGCAACGAACAGGCGGACGTGGACGGGAATACGCTGGCTGGAAAACCCCGGCATCAACATCAGGCAACCGCCGATCCGGCAAAACAAGATGAATACCGTCAAGACCAGATCCGGTCCGATTTCTTTCAAGAGATCGTGCCCAATGATTTGACCTCGATGCCCCTGGCGATTTCAAGATGCGACAAGACGGGCAAGGTCGCAAACAAACGCTCGATCACCATCCGCACATAGGGCCGTGCCTCGGGGGTCGCAACAAGTACGAAATGATGCCCTTGATCCATCCGTTCACGAATTGCGGCGAAGGCTTCTTTCCCGAAGCTCTCGATCTGACCGTGCTCGAGATCAAACTCGATAATGTCTCCTTTCCCATCGCGCTTCAGACTATTGTGGAAAATCAAATCCCACCGATTGCCGAGACGAAGGATCTTGAGGACATCACCATCCATGAGGTCGCCGCAGATTTGTTGAGCCATCCGCATCCGGACATGTTCCGTCACCTGTTCCGCCCGCCTGGCATGCGGCGCTATCTCCGCAATCGCCTCCAGGATGAGATGCAAATTGCGGATCGACACCCGCTCCGCAAGCAATAATTTCAACACGGCCTGCAGACCCGAATAAGATATTTGCGCCGGACAGATATCGTCGATCAAACGCTTATATTCTGGACCCAAGCGGTCGAATAATGTGCGCATATCTTTGTAGGATAGGAGTTGGGCCAGATTGTTGCGAATGACCTCACTTAAATGGGTGAGCAGCACCGACATGTTATCTATCGGGTGAAACCCCTCCCGCTTCAGCTGATTTGCGAAGGCTTCGGCGTACCACGCCGCTTTCATGCCGAAAGCCGGCTCGTGGACTTCGTCACCCGGCAAATCCGGCTTCCGACCATCGCCAATAATAACAAGAGAATCTCCGATTCGGAGCTCATGCGCACTGACAATCGTGCCGTGGATTTTTATCTGATAAGATTTTGCTGGGATCGAAAGACTGTCCGACAATTTAATGTCGGGCACGACGAAGCCATATTGCTTGGCGAATTTACGCCGCATTTACTCGGACCGAAAGTTCACTGCGTGAAGCCAGTAATTTGGTCGCGAGCTGCTTGCCCATGCAAAGCTCAATCTCGGCCCCCTTCATCAATTCCTTGACCGACTCGCGCGCCTCCCGTTGCGCTTGGAGTTCGGCTTCCGCGGCTATGAGTCCTTGTCTCTCTCGTTCCTTCGCAAGTTGCCGCGGCACGGCATATCCGAGAAATGCCATGATACCGCCGAGGAACACGAACGGAAACATCGGCAGCCCTGGCACGATCGCCAAAATGAACATGAGAAGGGCAGCCACAAACAGAGCCCGCGGATATTTGACCAGTTGGTTGAGCACCGCCTCCTCGGTCGCGCCTCTCGTTCCACCTTTTGAGACCAGCAGCGCAGCGGACAGCGAGACAATCAACGCCGGGCTCTGCGATACAAGGCCCTCTCCAACAGACAGTTTGGTGAACACATCCGCCGCTTGCGCCAGCGGCATATTATGGCGGGTTGCCCCTATCACAATTCCCCCGAAAATATTGACGGCCAGGATGATGAGCCCCGCGATGGCATCTCCCCGAACGAACTTCGATGCCCCATCCATCGAGCCGAAAAAGGCGCTTTCCTCCTCGAGTTCGCGGCGCCTGCGTTGTGCTTCCTTATCGTCGATCAACCCGGCGGAAAGATCGGCGTCTATCGCCATTTGTTTGCCTGGAATCGCATCGAGCGTAAATCTCGCACCGACCTCGGCGATGCGGGTAGCGCCTTTTGTGATCACAACGAAGTTTACCGTGATCAGGATCGCAAAGACGATGAGACCGATGACAAAGTCGCCGCTCATGACGAGCTTGGAGAAGCCGCCGATGATATAGCCGGCCGCCGTCAATCCCTCTGAGCCGTTGGACAGAATCAATCTTGTCGTCGCTATGTTCAGGGCCAAGCGCAATAAGGTCGCAACGAGAAGAATGGTCGGGAAGGCAGAAAAATCCAACGGGCGCTGAATCCACAGCGCAACCATCAGAATGAGGACCGAAAATGCAATCGAAAAGGCGAGGCCGAGGTCGATCAAGAAAGCCGGAATCGGCAAAAAGAAGATCGAGAGTATCGCTATGATGCCGGCGGCAAATCCAATGTCCCGAGAGCTCCTGCGTTCGCCGTCGGCAAGACCTGGCAACAGGGTGGCAGCCATTCAGTGTCCCTCGCGTGTCACAAGCCCAGCCAGTCTGACCGCTTTAGCTTGCGCGACCATAACGAGGCAGATCGAGGCAGGAAGTAAATGGCAAAGGAGCGGCGCGTATATACAGGCTGCCACGTCACGGCGACGCGACACTTATATATAGATTCCCTAATAGCCGTTCTGGATCCGCGAATAGACCCGCTCAGTGAAGGCATAAATTTGGCCCCCGATGAAAGGCGCTCCAATCATCAAGGCGAGAAAGATGACGACAATCTTCGGTACGAATGTCAGCGTCATTTCTTGGACCTGCGTCAAAGCCTGCAGCAAAGCGATTACCAGACCAACAATCATCGCGGAGGCGACGGCCGGACCGGAGCCGATGATGATCGTCCAAATCGCCGCGCGCAAAAGCTCCAGGGCATCAGCTTCATTCATGACGAGCTGACTGTTACGCCGGCACCGAGCGTGATATGCCGTCCATCGCTCAATGTCGCCACGGCCCCGCCCCCCGAGGCAATTTCAACGGAGACCACTGTCCCGCTGATCGTTCCGTCCGAAGAGATCAACGTCTTGCCGATCACGGTGCTGGCCTGCGCCGAGAGAAGCGCTTCGAGCGTCGCATTGGTTTGGACCTGCTGCCCGACGGACGAAAATGAGGCAAGCTGACTCATATATTGGGTTGGATCGGTTGGACTGGTCGGATCCTGATTGCGTAGCTCCGCAACGAGAAGTTTCAGGAACTGGCTATAATCGACAGTTGGGGCGACCGGAGACGAGCTCGTAGCCCCATTCCCGGATGGAACACTTGTTGATGTTGCGACACCGCTGATGGCCATGAAATTGCTTCTCCGCTGCCCGTTCAAGCTGCCTGTGTGGGTGAAGCCGTTCGAGCGCCCGCCAATATTTCCGCTTCGACAGGAAACAAGGCGCGCGTTGCCTTCAAGGCTTCAAAGATCCGATTGGTTTCAACCAAGGTTTTTAGGTAATGCAAACCGGCGACCAACCCCTCGTCTTCGGACACTTCGATGGTTGAGCGGATAGATTTTTCAAACATGTCTCGCGCGGCGGCTGAGTCTGTCGGGCTCATCAACATGATCTGAATAATGAAATAGAGTTGGCGCAGCGGCGTCGCCGCCTCCTCCACCTTCATGACATGAGCTTCCAGAAGAAAGGTCGCGTCATTGAGAAGTTCGAGCGAGACCTTCCGATCACAGCGCAGGACGGCCCCGTTGATGTAAATCTTCTCTCCGGCACGAAGCGATATATGCATGTGATCTGCTCACTCCAACCCATCGCGGATCATTGTACAAATCTCGATCAAGCCACGGAAATTTTGCGAATGCCCGGAGCTGATTTGGGCGGCTTCCTTCACAATCCAAAGCCCCACCGAAACGAGATCTGCGCGCAGTACATCAGGCAAGTCATTTTCGGGGCTGACCAGATCCCCAATAAAAACATTCCACAGTTTGGTGAGAAACCCGAGGGCCTCAATTGCCACCGGTGCTTGCCCACCGGCAGCCTCGGCTTTTCTTAAGAGCCCAATCGCATGGTCCAAGGCGAGACGTTCGCGGTCACGGGAGCCCTTAAGATTTCTCATCAAGATGTTCGGCATAAGAAAATTGATACATCTGACCTACCGCAGTGCGGACGTTCTCTAAGCACAACTCAAAGATATTTTGCCAGGCTCAGCTGGTGAAGCTGCGAGGTTAGTGAATAGGAGCTCTCGATTTGGGTTTGAAGATCGGTCACCCGGGTCGCAACTTCATAGCTGTTGACGCTTTCCAGATTGCCGATCTGGGCTGCCAGAATGTTCATCTGCAGGTTCATTTGAGTATCGGCATTCTCAACGTTCGACTGCACAACCCCCATGCTCGCCTGCAGATCGACGAGCTTGGAAATCGCGGAACTCAAGACAGTCTGGGCGGTGTTCGCCACGGCTTGATAAGCCGCCGGGTTGAGATTTTGGATTCCAAGATCGGCGATCATCGTATAGGCTTGGGCAAGCTGTTGAAAAGCTGTGTCGTTGGCGCTGATCGATGTCGGGACCGTTCGCACTTCGGAAATTCTATTGGTCAGGGTTTGGTTGGTCGCCGAAGACCAATTGGCTGGCCAGTTGGCGCCCTGGAACAAGGGCGCAAACTGATTATCAAGAAAATTCTGCATATTGGGGCCGGTGATGGTCGAGATGCCGCTGTTCGACTGCGACATTCCGAAGGTTGCTAAAAAACTTGTGTCGACCGCTAGTTTATTGGCCGCCAATGGCCCGAAATAATCGGCGATCGGTTGCGTTCCGGTATTTGTTCCCGCGAAGATATAATTGCCGTCGAGGGTTGAATTCATGCTCGCGATCAAGGCCTTGAGGTCGCTCTGTCCCGCCGACTGGATCGTGTTGGCGTTTGAGGTGGATCCATTGGCCTGGAGAAGAGCATCCAGCAAATCCTGCGCGGAAGCTTGCAAGCCGCTCAAGATGTTTTGCGTTGTGCTCAGACGTATGGACACAATCTGGTTGGTTTCGGTGAGCGTCTTGAGCATCGAGTTCTCGGCTTGCAGCGAGACCGTCAGGCCTGTGCGATCGCCGAGCGTAAGTCCAATATCCGCATGGTTGCCGGTGGCGGTTTCCGTCACGCTGGCGGCGAGTGCGGTTTGCATCCGCAAGACGGATTGGCGCAGCGATGAAGAGATCGTTTGGGTGGAAATGTAGGAGGTCATGCCGGAAGGCTTCCTAGATCAGCTAAAAGCGTGGCGAACATGCCGTCGATCGTCGTGATCAATTTCGCGGTGGCCGCGTATGCCCGCTCGAGATCGAGCATTTTTGCCATTTCATCATCCAAATTAACGCCGGTTTCGTTGGACAAGGCGGATGTTGCGGCACTGAGCATTGCGCTTTGATACGTGCTTTGCGCCGAAACATGAGACCTCTGGCCCTCCAGCCAGCTGACCGAAGCGGATGCGTAAGTACTCAGGCTCGAGGTCGTGGCGATGGCGCCGGCCGGACTGAATGATTGCGGCGCGGCAAGATTTCCAAGCAGTTGGGAAAGCCGGCTTGTGTAACTCGCATCGCCGCTTGTGTTGTAGGTGTAGGCGGGATTTGTCGGAACCGAAATGCCGCCATCGCGGAGGAGAAGGGAATTGCCCCCTTGGGCCGGATCGACATTGGGATTGGCAATGATTTGCCCGGCAAGCCCGGTCGCGCTGACCGGAACCGAAGTAGCGCCCGCAATCGTGAACAGGCCCGGCAAATCGGGACCGCTCCCGATTTGGTCGCTTTCCGCAAAGACGTTGATCAAGGTGGCCGCGATGCCGTCCAATTGTACCTGGTAGGTGACAGCTATACTATCGCGCAACGTCGCTAGACCCGCGATTTTGCCGGACGCCACAGGCATGGTCGCTGAGGAACCCGTGACGGGCACGCCATCGACATAGACCGCGTGGCCAACCGTCGCCGCCGAATAGGTGTTTGTGGCAGAAAAGGCCACGCTTCTTGCCGCGCCGCCTTGGAACAAGGTGACACCGCTGTCCGTATAGATGGACATGTCGTTGTTGGCGCCGCTCGTTGTCGTAATGCCTATCTCATTCGAAAGCTGCTTAAGAATATTGTCGCGCGCATCCTGTGCGTCGGTCACATCGACGCCGGTCGCGGTTCCATTGACGATCTGCAAGTTTACGCTCTGGAACTGGGCCAGCAGGGAGTTGATCGTTCGAACCGAGGAGGACATGCCGGCATCGGCGTCCTCTCGCACACCTTGAACCGTCGCCGAAGCGCTGTTCAATTTATCCGCCAAGGCACCGGCAGAGAATACGGCGGTGCTCGCAAGCGTCGAATTGCTCGGTGAGGCTTCGTAGGCTTGAAGCGCATTTGTGAAATTGCTCAACAATGCAGCCGGTGAGCTTGCGCTCGACGTTGTCCCATCGATACTGCTTGAAACGTCGCCGATCGTCTGGTTCAGCGCGTTCAGACCGGCGGTCAGTGCATCTTGCGTTGCATTGGAAGATGTCGCGCTCAGCATATTTGCGAAAACGGCCAGGTTTGACGCCCGCGTAACGGAGACGAGCTGCGAGCTCCCTGGCGTGGTGGTGACGTTTGCGATCTTACGCGTATAGATCGTCGTGGTGCTCGCCCCGGCGATGTTGCGGGACAAGGTGGCGGCTTCCGCCGTCACCGTGTTTAATCCCGACTGTGCGATACGCGCGGCGCTTGAGAGGCTCATGATGCACGACCCTTGAGGTCACGGATGGATAATTTTATTTCAGCATATTGTTGAGTTGGCTTAGGAGTTCCGAGCCCGTCTGGAAGACCTTGGTATTGGCTTCGTAGCCACGTTGGGCGACGATCATGTCTGTCAGTTGAGTCGCCAAATCCACCGTCGACGATTCGAGCCGGAACGATTTGACGTCTCCCAAACCGCCGGTCCCTGCTGTTCCGATCGTCAGGCTTCCCGATGCTGAATTCACCTGAAAGGCGTCGCCGGGCAAATTCGTAAGATTGTCTGGGCTGATGACATTGCCGAGGCCGATCTTGTAGGCCGGGACCTCCTTCCCGTTGGCGTAGACGTAGGACAGCGTACCATCCTGCGATATGCTTACGCTTTGCACCTGGCTTGGAGCATTGCCATCCATGGTCGCCGTGGTGACCGTGAAGGCCGACGCCAATTGCGTCATGCTGGAAATATCCAGCGACGCGGTCGTGCCGCCCGGGATCGCTAGAGAAAGCGTCAGCGGCGAGGGGGGAGCAAGATTGCCTGTGGTGGGATCAAAGGTGAGCGTCTGCGAAGTCAATGGCACCGCCGGGGCAGTACTGTCATAGACCTCAACCTGCCATGTGTTGGTTCCGGTTTTGGAAAAATACGTATCCAAGGTGACCGCATTGCCAAGATAATCATAGGCAACGATCGAGGACTTTTCGGTGTAATTGCTGGTTGAAGGCGCTCCGACCACAGCCGTAGAGTTTGAATTGACGTTGGCGGTGAATGTTCCGGCCGTCGAGGGTGTCGCGACCAGCGCCGCCGCATTGACCATAATCGGCTGCAATCCGGCCAAACTATTGGTAACGCCCCCCGCCCCCGGGGCCAAACTATAGCCCATGAGCGTGTACCCGGCCGTGTTGACGAGATTTCCGGATGGGTCCTTGGTAAAGGAACCGGCGCGGGTAAGATAGATTGCCCCGTTCGCATTGCTGACGAGAAAAAAACCATTGCCTTGAATAGCAAGGTCGGTCGCCGATGTCGTGCTGGCGAGGCTTCCCTGTTCCGAGATATTGTAGCGGACCACGGTGCCGACTCCCCCGGCATTATAGTCACCCGAGGTGCCGATTGAATTGACGATGTCCTGGAAATGAGTCGAAGCCTGCTTATAGCCAGTGGTGCTCGAATTCGAGATGTTTTCTGAAACGGTTGAAAGATGGCTTGCCTGTGCGGCCATTCCAGACACACTCGCAGTCATCGCGCTAAAGAGGCCCATGGGATTTTCCGGGTTGGCAAGCCGGAGTAAACCGAACAAAGCTTGCTCGGGCCTTACTTTCGTTTCGCGAATTGGCGACAAGCAGCCGATGGCAACGCGGCTGGCGTCAGGATTTAACGCGTCCCAACGCTGCCGCGCGGTTCGGCATCCGTCTGCAGCAGGATCTGCGAGCGTGAGCGGTCTCGACCGGCACAGTCTCAGGGTGCGCCGGGATCGAATTGGCATTGCGCGCCGCCGCCGGCATTTTGCTGGATTTCACCTGGATCAATGGCGCAGCTCAGGTGCGAGAGGCTTTCGTAGATCGTTCCCGCCGCTCCGTCGGGCGGCACGCCGATTTCGACGAGGGTGGCATAGAGTTCGTGGGCCTTGCGTCCCGTGAGGGCCACCGTTTTGCCGGCAAATTTCAAATCGCAGGAACGCCTGGTGATCGCGACATTGCTTTCGCTGCAAACGACCGAATCCGCGTCCACCGCAATTGTTTTGCCTTTGGCATATTTGAAATCGAGCTTGCCCTCCAAGAGATCACCCATGATCTTTTTCTCATGACGGCTCAAAAGCGGGGAGTATTCGGCAACCAGCGAAGCGAAGGCCAAAGGACCATTGCCGGAAACCGCCTGTTTGGCGGACGCGCCGACGGCGAAGACGATCTGGCTTGCCAAAAGCAACGAAATCAGAAGACAGGCTTTCTGCGTCATGGTCGCCTCCCAAAATTCATTGAAGATAAGGTTTCGTCCAACTAAACTAAAATAGAACAATGTGAGTATTATCGACATAACATAAACAGAAAGTCGTTGCCGATTTGTATTTCCTGCCTGCTTCCCTTGGTTCAATTCTTGAAGGTCGCGAGCAACAAGCCGGCTTTGACCATGGCCGTGTTTAAACCGCAACCGCGACGCCGCACCGCCGAGGGTTAAAACCCTCCGCGGGGGCGATGCCAACGGAGCCTAACTCTTGCTCCGAGTCTCCTTGGGTTGCTGGACCGAGCGGGTCACCTCTTCGACGGCTGCGGCGAGCAGTTCCTCCATCTTCCGGCGGATCTGATGGTCCGATTGCTGGACCCCGGCCTTGTCGAAATCGGCGCGAACCGTTCTAAAGATAGCTTCATCGCCATCGGCTTTGATGTCAGCGGCAACCAGCGCGCCGGCATAGTCCTCTGCCGCGGGTCCGGACTTCCCAAGTTTTTCGGCGGCCCACAGGCCAAGATATTTGTCGCGGCGTGCTTTTGCCTTGAATTTCAGTTCTTCGTCATGGGCGAGTTTCGCCTCGAAGGCGTGCTCGCGCTCGTCGAAAGTGGTCATACTCACTCCCCATTGGAGTTGTTGCGGTCCCGCCCTCAAGCGGAGCGGCGCATAATAGCGATGTTTCCTAAAAGCGCCATGCTGGGGCAAGGCAACGTTGAAGCTCAATTTCCTTACTATATTCGGCTACGAATCTCTGCTACAGACAGGCGCCCGTCATGAGGAGGACCGATCTCTAGGAATTCCGGTGTGTTAGCTTGGCATTGTATGAAAATCCGCTTTCGGATAGGTTGGGTTCGGCCGGCTTGCTCCGCAATAGGAAAGAGCTGGGACCCACCTCGATACCGCGGCGACAAATAAGCGCATAGCCTACGCCTTCCATCCCCGCGACACGCAGTCCAGAGGCGTTCCGGATGCAGGACCTAGGACGTTCAAAGGAGCCACGGCCACCCATGGATCATCTCAAGCCACGGTTAATCCCAATAAATCGCCGCCGGCGCATTTACGAAGGCAAGGCAAAAGTCCTCTATGAAGGACCGGAGCCGGGTACGCTCATCCAGCATTTCAAGGACGATGCAACCGCTTTTAATGCCAAGAAACACGAGGTGATTGACGGAAAGGGCGTTCTCAACAACCGGATATCTGAGTTCGTTTTCCAAAATCTCAACGACATCGGGGTTCCGACCCATTTCATCCGACGCCTCAACATGCGGGAACAGCTGATTCGGGAAGTGGAAATCGTGCCGCTCGAGGTGGTTGTCCGCAATGTCGCGGCCGGCTCGCTCTCGACGCGCTTGGGGATCGAGGAAGGTACCCAGCTGCCCCGCTCGATCATCGAGTTCTATTATAAGAACGACGAACTGAACGACCCGATGGTGTCGGAAGAACACATCACGGCCTTCGGGTGGGCCAGCCCGCAGGAAATCGACGACATCATGTCGCTTGCGATTCGCGTCAATGATTTTCTGTCCGGCCTGTTCCTCGGCGTCGGCATTCGGCTCGTCGACTTCAAGATGGAGTGCGGCAGACTTTGGGAAGGCGACATGATGCGGATCATCGTGGCTGATGAAATCTCCCCCAATTCGTGCCGTCTCTGGGATATCAAATCGAATGACAAGCTCGACAAGGATCGCTTTCGCCGCGATCTCGGCGGGTTGGTCGAAGCCTATACGGAGGTCGCACGCCGGCTCGGCATTCTGCAGGAAAACGAGCAGCCGCGGGCCAGCGGGCCAAAACTTGTTCAGTAAGAACGTTTGGCTCTGAGGAGCCGACAACAAAGCTTTCGCTAGGCTGGCCCTTGCGAAAGCCTCTCCCGCCACCCCCTCGGTTTTCTTCGGATAAGCACTGGCCCGAGCGAAAGGTTAGGATTGCGCCTTGTCGCAAATCGACCTATGCGGGGCCTGTCGCCCCTGTTGCGGGCTTCAAGTTTTTGAAGACTTTCCTGCCGCCATCCTCCAAGGGGAGTGAAGATGAAAGCCCGGGTCGTTGTCACGCTCAAGAACGGGATTCTCGATCCGCAAGGCAAGGCAATTGAAGGCGCGCTGAAATCCCTCGACATCCAGGGAATTGACTCGGTACGCCAGGGTAAGATTTTCGAGGTCGAACTCGCAACGAATGATCAAGCCGCGGCTCGGGACCTCCTGCGCGGAGCTTGCGAGAAATTGTTGGCAAATCAGGTGGTGGAAAATTTCGAGGTCGAAATCCTCTAGGCCTTTGCGACACTAGCCAGCCGCACGCGGTTTCTCTCAGCGAGGACATCATCGTCGACACATGAAAGCCGCCATCATTCTATTTCCCGGTTCGAACCGTGAAGGTGACGCCGCCCGAGCCCTCGAAACGATCGGGAGAACCAAGCCTTTCCTCGTCTGGCATGGCGAACATGCGCTGCCCGCCGGCACCGATCTCGTGGTGCTGCCCGGCGGCTTCTCCTACGGTGATTATCTGCGCTGCGGCGCCATTGCCGCCCGGGCGCCGGTCATGGACGCCGTGCGTGCTCATGCCGCCCGCGGCGGGCTCGTTCTCGGTATCTGCAACGGCTTTCAGATCCTGGTGGAAGCCGGCTTGCTGCCCGGAGTGCTGATGCGCAACGCCAATTTGCATTTCGTCTGCCGGATGCAGCATTTGACCGTCGAGCGAACCGATACACCTTTTGCTTCCCACTATACCAAAGGGCAAGTCGTCAAAGTGGCGATCGCCCATGGCGAGGGCAATTACACCGCCGACGCGGCGACGATCGCGCGGATCGAAGGCGAAAACCGGGTCGCTTTCCGCTATTGCGACGCGCAAGGCCGCAGGGGCATGGACGCCAATCCGAACGGCTCGGTCAACGATATTGCTGGGATTTATTCAGAAAATCTCAATGTCCTAGGCTTGATGCCGCATCCTGAAAATCTCATCGATCCGTTGGTTGGCGGAACCGACGGATCGGGCTTGTTTGAGAGCCTAGAGGTTCAAATCCAAAATCTCGTATGAATACTTACGCTGTGACGACGGACCACTTTTTAATTAACGCTTGAACGCGCTCTTTAACACGCCACGATTCGCTTATTTGCTCGTTTGTTTTAACAGCGTATTCGATTCTCTCAGAAAATTGCTTATCCCAAAGTTCTAGTTCTTCCAAATATCCGATACGTTCTTTAGATTGAGCGAAACTTCTGGAATTCTCAAACAACAGGACTAACAACTCTGCCAGTTTGTATTGAAATGGCTTCTTTTTTTGACAGGCCCTGAAAATTTCACGAGCGAGGCTTTCCGTCGATTTTCCGATTCCGTTAAATGCTTGGAAACGCCCGACAAATCCATACGGATCTTTCCCAAGCCTAACGGCAAAAGCCGGAACACCCCGCCCCATGGCAAACCCGATTTCCTGGTCAGTCCAGTTGCTGGCGTGAAATTCCGGATGAAGCAATGCAACCAATACATCGCAGCTCGCGAGCGCACCTTCTATTTCATCCTGCCATTCTTTTGTCGGCTCGATGTCATTATGCGCAACAAAGCTTGAGATCCCGAGTTTTAAAAGGCTGACTTTAAGTTCTGCGGCAAATTTTCGCTCGATGGCTAGATGAGAAATAAAAATCCGCAACATTCCATCTTCCCAACAAGCGACTTGATTGGACGGAAAGACGGAGTCTTCAAAATCAAACCCTAAATGATGTGCGAGATCAATTAATACTTGATCGGAAGCTTCAGCGACCATTTTGAGAACATAGGCATGTTTTGTCCCTTCCCACTGGTCGGAGATGGGCAATCGATAAACCTTGAGAGTTGTATCGAGAAAAGGCCACTCCTCGGCAGCCAATCGGTTAGCTATTTCTTTCAACAAGGTGAGCCGTTGAGAAGGCGAAAGCTGTGTCATAAACGAAAATTTTCTTGGTCAATGAAGTCACTTCATTCGAAATAATAGCACACCGACAGTCCGGCAAGTTGCTATCAGTCCTCACCGAGTTTATCCCCACAGATACAAGATTTACTGAGACAATTAATGCCGCTACGCGATCCCGACATCACCCCCGAACTCGTCGCCGCGCATGGCCTCAAGCCGGATGAATATGCGCGCATCCTTGCTCTCATCGGCCGCGTGCCGAGTTTCACCGAACTCGGCATTTTCTCGGCCATGTGGAACGAGCATTGTTCCTATAAATCCTCACGGATTCATCTGCGCGGTCTTCCAACCAAGGCGCCATGGGTCGTTCAGGGTCCAGGCGAAAACGCCGGCGTCATCGACATTGGCGATGGTCTCGCATGCGTCTTCAAAATGGAGAGCCATAACCACCCCTCCTTTATCGAACCGTTCCAGGGGGCCGCAACCGGCGTCGGCGGAATTTTGCGCGACGTGTTTACCATGGGAGCCCGCCCGGTCGCCTGCCTGAACCTGCTGCGGTTTGGCGCCCCTGAAAATAGCCGCACGCGCCATCTCGTTGGCGGCGTCGTTGCCGGGATTGGCGCTTACGGGAATTGCTTTGGGGTGCCGACGGTCGGGGGCTCGACCAATTTTCATTCGCGTTACGACGGCAATATTCTCGTCAACGCCATGGCGGTCGGAATCGCTCGGGCCGATGAGATTTTCTACGCCAAGGCGAGCGGGATCGGGAACAAGATCGTTTACCTCGGCTCGAAGACCGGCCGCGACGGAATCCATGGCGCGACCATGGCGTCGGCCTCTTTCGAAGCCGATGCGGAGGAAAAGCGCCCGACTGTCCAGGTGGGCGATCCCTTTACGGAAAAACTCCTGCTCGAAGCCTGCCTCGAATTGATGCAGACCGGCGCGGTCATCGCGATCCAGGACATGGGAGCGGCGGGGCTGACCTCGTCGGCGGTCGAGATGGGCGCCAAGGGGAACCTCGGAATCGAGCTCGATCTCGACGATGTGCCCTGCCGGGAGCCCGGCATGACGGCCTATGAGATGCTCCTGTCGGAAAGCCAGGAGCGGATGCTGATGGTCCTCGATCCGGCCAAGGAAGCCGAGGCCGAAGCCGTTTTTCGAAAATGGGGCCTCGATTTCGCGGTGATCGGCAAGACAACGGACACGCTGCGCTTCACCGTTCGGCATCAGGGCAAGGTCAAAGCGGATTTACCGATCAAGGAACTCGGCGATGCGGCACCGCTTTATGATCGCCCCTTCGTGGCCGCCGAAAAACCGGCGCGGATCGCTGCCAGCGATATTGTCGCGCCGATTCCGCATGCCGAGGCTCTGATGCGCCTGATCGCCAGCCCTGATCTTTGCTCCAAGCGCTGGATTTACGAACAATACGACCATTTGATTCTCGGCAACACCGTGCAGCCGCCCGGCGGCGATGCCGCCGTCATCCGGATTGGCGATGGCCCCAAGGGCTTGGCGCTCACCACCGATGTGACCCAGCGCTACTGTCAGGCCGACCCTTTCGAGGGCGGCAAACAAGCCGTCGCAGAAGCCTGGCGCAATCTCACCGCGACCGGCGCCCTGCCTCTCGCCGTTACCGATAATCTGAATTTCGGCAATCCCGAACGGCCGGAGATCATGGGCCAACTCGTCGGCTGCATTCAGGGAATCGGCGAGGCCTGCCGGGCCCTCGATTTCCCCGTCGTGTCCGGCAATGTATCCTTGTACAATGAGAGCAGCGGCCGGGGAATTTTGCCCACCCCTTCCATTGGAGGTGTCGGGCTTGTCGCCGATGTGAGGCGCACCGCAACCCTGGCGCTCAAGCAGCCGGGTGAAAAAATTCTTTTGATCGGCACGACCGAAGGCTGGCTCGGCCAATCCCTTTATCTTCGGGAGATTTGCAGCCGCGAGGATGGCGCACCGCCGCCAGTCGATCTGGCGGCGGAGAAGCGCAATGGCGATTTTGTGCGGGGATTGATCGTTGAAGGCGCCGCAAGTACCGTCCATGACATTTCCGACGGGGGTCTGGCGGTCGCGCTCGCCGAAATGGCACTGGCGGGCAAGATCGGCGCCACCATCGAGGAGACGGCTCCGCTTCCGACCCATGGTTTTCTGTTCGGCGAAGACCAGGGGCGCTATATTGTTGTGATTCCGCCAGAAAAACTGGAGTCGATCTTGCTTGCGGCAAGAGCCGCGGGCGTCGCCTGCGAAATCATCGGTGTCACCGGCGGGGATACGTTGACCCTTTGCGGTGGCGCCGCCATATTGCTGGCTGATCTGATGCGGGACCATGAAAACTGGCTGCCGGCCTATATGGCGGGTGCCGCTTCTTGAACGGATCCTGATGAAATCGGCCATTTGGCACGGAATATTCGGGAAACCCCGAAAAACCTGCGGCGATCAACAGACAAGGACAAGCTGACTATGCCCCTGCCATCGACTGAAATCGAACGCCTTATCAAGCAAGGCATTCCGGACGCGAAAATCCAGATCACCCCCCTCGCCGACGACAATGACCATTTTGCCGCAATCGTCATTTCCTCGGAATTTGTCGGCAAGTCTAAGCTCCAGCAGCACCAGCTTGTGTATAAGGCTCTGGGCGGCACGATGGGCGGCGAGTTGCATGCGTTGCAGCTTCAAACTCTGGCCCCCAAATAGGCTGCTGAATTCCAGCACACCAAAGAACGCACCCCGAAAGGATCAGGCAATGGCTATCAAGGATTCCATTCAGGAAACGATCGACAAGAATGACGTCGTGTTATTCATGAAGGGCACCCCGAACTTTCCTCAATGCGGATTCTCCGGGCAATTGGTTCAAATCCTGAATTATCTCGATGTTGCCTATGAGCCGGTAAACTGCCTTGCCAACGACGAAATCCGTCAGGGAATCAAGGAGTTTTCCAGCTGGCCGACAATTCCCCAACTGTATGTCAAAGGCGAATTCATTGGCGGCTGCGATATCGTTCGGGAAATGTTTCAATCCGGCGAACTTGCGTCGCATTTGACCAGCAAGGGCATCGAGTGCAAGCAGCCAACGAAGGCGTAATCTTGGGCCGTGGCCGCGGTTAGGCACGGGGTTCCTAACGCCGGCCGCTGCGAAGCGCTGCAGCAATGCTTGAGATCATCGTCGCGGACATCACGACACTGGCGCTCGATGCGATCGTAAACGCCGCCAATCCATCACTTCTTGGCGGAGGCGGTGTGGACGGTGCGATCCACCGTGCCGCCGGACCCGAACTTCTTGCCGCCTGCCGTAAGCTCGGCGGTTGCGCCACCGGCGACGCCAAAATCACGTCCGGCTATCGCCTACCCGCTCGCCACATTATTCACACCGTCGGTCCGGTTTGGTCCGGAGGCATGCAAGGAGAAGATGCTTCGCTCGCCTCCTGCTACCGCCGCGCCCTTGAAATTGCGCGGGATGAAGGGCTGCGTTCGATCGCCTTTCCAGCGATCTCCACCGGAATCTACGGCTTTCCCCCGGAGCGCGCGGCGATGATCGCGGTCGAAACCGTCTCCAACGCATCGCCGGAGACCTTCAAGCGGATCGTCTTTTGTTGCTTTTCCGACACCTCGGCGGCTCACCATGCCCGCGCAATGACTGCGATCGCCGCCGACCGATCAACCCTGAATGGCCCTCAATAGGGCGACGGCGTCCGGGGAGTCCCATTGCGCCGGACCCGCGAGCGTCCCGATTTCGCAACCGTCCTTGTCGATCAGGATCGTGGTCGGGAGCCCCAGGACCTTGCCTGTTTGTTTCAAACTCTGGAAAGCGCCTGCCGTATTATCCGCATAGAATTTGAGGTTTTTCACACCGATTTCGTTCAAGAACGCCTTCGGGCGGTCGAGTCGGGTCGTATCGATATTCACCGCGACGACCGTAAAATCCTTCGAGCCGAGCGTACCCTGGAGCCGGTCGAGCGCCGGCATTTCCTGGCGGCAAGGCACACACCAAGTCGCCCACAGATTGAAGAGAACGGCCTGCCCTTTGAAATCCGCGAGCCTGACCTTGGTGCCTTCGGGAGAATCGAAGCTGAGGTCGGGAATCGCCTTTGGCTCGCTCGCAAGGGCGAAAGCGGCGACCTCGCCATGAACCAGCGGCTTGAGCCGCGCGACCCTTTGGGCCGCATTCGGACAAGCCGAGTTGACAGCGCCTTCCTTGCCGGCCGGAGGCTTCATCCCGTATAGGACAAAAGCCAAAACCAAACAGGCCACTACAACTGCAGTAATGACGACGCCGCGCCGGACAGCCGGCGTTCCTTCCGGTTTCGGTGAAATTTCGATCATGCGGACCCAGTCTTAAAAGAGCGCGGCGATATGAGCAACAAAATGTGGGGCGGCCGGTTCGAAAGCAGCCCCGACGCGATCATGGAAGAGATCAATGCCTCGATTGGCTTCGACTACAGGCTTGCCCTGCAGGATATAGCCGGTTCGAAGGCGCATGTCGCCATGTTGCGAGAAACCGGAATTCTTCCGCCCGAAGACGCCAAGGCGATCGAGCGCGGTCTGGATGAAATCCGCCACGAGATCGAGAACGGCACTTTCACGTTTTCGCGGGCGCTGGAAGACGTTCACATGAATATTGAAGCGCGGCTCGCCGATCTGATCGGGCCTGCGGCTGGTCGGCTTCACACCGCACGCTCTCGCAACGATCAGGTTGCATTGGATTTCCGTCTGTGGGTCCGGGACACGATCGATGCCCTCGATCTGCAATTACGCGATCTGCAACGCGAGCTTGCCGAAAAGGCGGTTTCCCACGCGGGGACCGTCATGCCGGGATTCACCCATATGCAATCCGCCCAGCCCGTCACCTTCGGCCATCATCTTCTTGCCTATGTGGAAATGTTTTCGCGCGACCGCGGCCGGTTCGCCGATGCGCGCGGCAGGCTCAATAAATCACCACTCGGCGCCGCGGCGCTGGCCGGGACCTCGTTTCCGATCGATCGGATGATGGTCGCGAAATCGCTCGGCTTCGACCGGCCGACGGCGAATTCGCTCGACAGCGTTGCCGATCGTGACTTTGTGCTCGAAACCCTGAGCGCCGCAGCCATCTGCGCGATGCATCTTTCCCGCTTCGCCGAGGAGATCGTACTCTGGGCGACGCCGCAATTCGGCTTCGTCGCCTTGTCCGACAAATTCTCGACCGGCTCCTCGATCATGCCGCAAAAGCGCAATCCCGATGCGGCGGAACTTGTCCGCGGCAAGGCTGGGCGCATCATCGGCGCTTTGCATGCCCTCCTCATCGTCATGAAGGGCCTGCCGCTGACCTATTCCAAGGATATGCAGGAAGATAAGGAAGGCACATTCGACGCCCTGCACTCACTCTCGCTGTGCCTTTCCGCCATGACCGGAATGGTCGCCGATCTCACGCCCGATCCGAAACGGATGAAGGAAGCGGCGGGGCTAGGGTATGCGACCGCAACCGATCTCGCCGACTGGCTGGTTCGCACGCTGCACCTCCCGTTCCGCGAAGCGCATCACATCACCGGACGCCTGGTCGGCATCGCCGCCGGGCAAAAAAAGGGCCTCGAAAAGCTCTCTCTCGCCGAAATGCAGGCGATCGAGCCGCGAATCAGTGAGGAAGTTTACGCGGTCCTTGGCGTCGAAAAATCGGTCCGCAGCCGCACCAGTTTTGGCGGCACCGCCCCGAAAAATGTGCGAGCACAGGCAAATCGCTGGCTAAAACGGCTAAAAAAGCCGTCCTAAGCTAAAACGAAACTGGAGCTATCCACACCTTGCCCTTGTTCATCAGGTCGCGCTGCTCAATCCTGTAAAGGTTCGGTCGCGGCATTTGCCCACCGACACTTGTCTCAACGCAAATTCGGGGGTCAAACGGATGGATAAGACGTGGATCGACCTGATCGAGCTTGGACTTAAAGTCATCGTTGTCTTCGGCGCCGCAGCTTGGGCTTTTCAAGTGCTGCGCCTTCTCCGCGATGGCGAGATCGCTAGTATTTCGGTGCGGAATTCCGAAGCGCAGATCAAAGATGTTGAGCTTCGGCTGAAACAGCAGCCGGTCGTCGCGGTCGACATCAAGCCGACCATTCAACGCAGTCTCGATGGCGACGGTTGGCCTGATATTGTCACTGTGGTTGTGGAGTTGGCCAATCGCGGCGGCCAGAATACGAAGATCAACTGGAAGGATGAGCCGCCTGCGTTCCACGTCCGTTTGGCCAAGTTCGACGCCGACGGCAAGCCCAAATACGATCCGCCAAAGAGGTTTCGCGTGCCTCTGACCTTGAACCCGAATGCCGGCGCAGTATCCCATGTCATTCGTCCGGGCGGGACGGAATCGATCCCCTTCGCGTTCCGGCTCGCGACACCCGGTCTCTACCTCTTGTCTTTCCGTGGCGTGGTGGATGAGCAAGAGCGCGCCGAGGCCCAAAAGCTCGGCACGCAAGCACCGGAAGCCTGGACCGGAAACAAATATGTTTTGGTCGGCGACGTTGCGGTCCCGCGCATTGAGCAACTGGCCGCCTGAACCCGGTTTCAAGAAGGATCGTGGGCCCAGCCCTGGCTGATGGCGATGGCCGGCCCGGTCGATGGGGGGCGATCCCTTGCTGGCGGGTCGTTTGGGTTATGCCGGCCCTTCAGGAAGCTCGTCCGTCCAGACCCGAAAGCTCGTCAGGGTGTTCGGGCCGAATGTCGTTGTGATCGCGACATCCGCGGCATCCCGGCCTCGCGCCAGTAAGACCCTGCCGATTCGTGGGACGTTGTTGCGCGCATCGAAAGTGTACCATTGGCCGCCGAGATAGGCCTCGAACCATGCCGCGAAATCGCCGGGTGGAAAGGGTGGCGGGGTACCGACGTCGCCAAGGTAGCCGGTCGAGTAGCGGGCCGGGATGTTTAAGGCGCGGCAGAACGCGACCGCGAGATGCGCATAGTCGCGGCAGACCCCGCGCCCTTCCTGATAGGCTTCCGAAGCCGTTCGCGTTACGCGCGCGTGTTCATAGCCGAAACTGATGCGTTGATGGACAAAATCGCAGATCGCCTGCACCCGCGCCCAACCCGGCGGCGTATCCTTGAACAGGTTCCAAGCCAGATCCAACAGCCGGTCGCTGTCGCAAAAACGACTCGGGAGCAGAAAGACAATGGCCTCTTCCGGAAGATTTTCGACGGCGATCTGCGCCGCGCTTGGCACCACCGGATCGAGCTGACCTGAATCGGTCACGATAGCGTCGGTGGACAGACTGACATGACCCGCCGGCGCGACAATTCTGCTGCACCAATTGCCAAAGCCATCGCGGTAACAAGAGATCGGAACCGAGGGGGTGATGACGATGTGATCGGGCGCCGCCAGATCCGCAACGCGCGAAAAATGAATGTTGAGCATTGCGATGAGCGGGGTGGGCTGCGGAAACTCATATTGCAGTTCGTAGCCAACTCGAAGTTTCAAAACCTTGACTCCACGAGACTGCGGGGGATCACGTCGCTCGCCGCTTCATTTTTGGGCATATTGGCTGCGGCTAGACTATGTTTGATTAGCCCCGATGGCGCGCGTGGCTTTATTCATAGCACAAACACCTTACCCCTATACCGATAATTATTCCAAAAGGAGGGAAGTATTATTTGAGGAATTCCAAATTTGATGCCGAGACTTCGCACCAAAAGCGGAGTTTATTCGAGCACCCTCCCTGCGCCCTTGCAAACCGACGGCGGGGCGAATAACGCATGTTGCGCGATGCTGCAAAATTCCATTCGCAGCGGAGATTCGGCTATAGTGGCGTCCTGCCTGGAGCTTATTCGTGACACGTAACCCCGCAAAAATCGGAGCTGCGCTTTTTTTAGCCGCGCTCGGCCTTTCGCTGGCCTCCTGCGGCCGACGGGGACCGCTTGAGCCGCCGCCCGGGGTTCCGGTCTCGAGTTCTCCATTGAACGGTACGATCGGGGACAATGAAACGCCGCGAGAACTGCCGAGCCAAAAACGCTCCGCTTCACCAGACGACGCGTCTGAAACAGTGGTGGTTCCAGTCCCGGCTCACCGCGCGCCCAAGCTATTCCTGCTCGATCCCCTGCTCTGATTGACTGTTTCCAATGCATCATTTCGCGACGAAGAACGGCATCATGCATGCCGAGGACATCGATCTTACCAAGCTTGCAGCGGAAATCGGTACGCCCTTTTATTGCTATTCGACGGCGACGCTGACTCGCCACTTTGAGGTGTTCAAAGCGGCCTTCTCCGGCCTGCCCCATCTGGTCTGCTATGCTGTCAAAGCCAATTCCAATCAGGCTGTCCTAAAGACACTGGCGCGCCTTGGCGCCGGCATGGACGTCGTCTCGGAGGGTGAACTGCGGCGCGCGTTAGCTGCCGGTGTCCCTGCGGACAAGATCACATTTTCCGGTGTCGGCAAGACGCGAAGGGAAATGGCTTTCGCGCTGGACCGGCAAATCTTCTGCTTCAATGTCGAGTCGGAGCCTGAGCTGGTCGCTCTCTCCGAACTGGCCGCAGCCAAAGGGCAAGTCGCCCGGATCGCGCTACGGGTCAATCCGGACGTCGACGCAAAAACCCACGCCAAGATTTCAACCGGCAAGTCAGAAAACAAATTTGGCATCCCGCTTGTCCGAGCCCGTGAAATCTTTGCCGAGGCGGCATCGCTGCCCGGAATCGCGGTTGCCGGAGTCGACATCCATATCGGCTCGCAGATCACCGATCTTGCGCCCTTTGACGATGCTTTCGGCAAGATCGCAGATTTCGTCGGCGTGCTCCGCGCCGACGGCCACAAGATCGAGCATGTCGATCTCGGTGGCGGCCTAGGCATTCCCTATGCGCCGCATGAAGACCCGGAGAGCTATCACCCAGAGCAATATGCTGCGATCGTCAAGGCAAGGCTCGAGTCTCTTGGGTGTCAGATCGTGCTTGAGCCAGGACGTCTGATCGCCGGCAATGCCGGCATTCTCGTCACGAGCGTCCTGTTCGTAAAACGGGGCGAGGCTAAAACCTTTATTGTTGTCGACGCGGCAATGAACGATCTCGTGCGGCCGACCCTTTACGATGCCCATCATGAAATCTGCCCGGTGCGCAGCGCCGGCGGTGCGGCCGTCGTGGCCGATATTGTGGGGCCGGTTTGCGAAACCGGCGACTACTTGGCTTTGTCACGCGAAATAGCCGAGCCCATGCCTGGCGACCTATTTGCCATCATGTCGGCCGGCGCCTACGGCGCGGTTCAGTCCGGCACCTATAATTCGCGCCTTTTGGTGCCCGAAGTGCTCGTCCATGGCAGCCAATATGCGGTGGTACGCCCCCGGGGAACTTACGAGGAATTGATCGGCCTCGACAAAATTCCGGCCTGGTTGGGCTAGATAATTTTGTATCTTGAGCCGGCTTCCGACGTTTCGTGCTAGCCTCATAGCCTTCTTTTGCCGGCTACGCTTGTTCGCTAATCGCTCCCCTGGAGACCGATGTGCTTAGACTGAGACGGCCGAAAGCTTCCCGCTCGGAGCGTGCGCCACAAGGCGGCGATTGCGCGAATCCGCGGTTGGAACGGCTTGTCACGAAAGCGCGCGCCATTCTTCTCTTTGAGCGGGCCTGGCGTATCATACTGCCTCCGCTCCTGGTGTTGGGTTTTTTTATCTGCCTTTCCTGGGCGGGGATTTGGCTCGAGGCGCCGCATTGGGTGCAGGGGTTGGGCATTCTCGCCCTCGCGACCGGCGTTATTCTTTCCCTCTGGCCGGCGCGGAACTTTCGTTTCCCCACCCGCAAAGATGCCCTTGAACGCATTGATCGCGTCTCCGCGCTTCCGACGCGCCCGGCCGCTGTGATCGATGACAGGCTCGGCAATGGCGGTGCCGATCCCACAACCAGGGCATTGTGGAACCTTCATCGCCGCCGTGCCGAACTCGCCGTGGCGTCGTTGCAGACAGGCGCTCCTTCACCGCGCATGGTCGATGTCGATCGCTATGCGTTGCGGGCCACCATTTTGGTCGGGCTGGTCGCGACAAGTTTTATCGCCGGGCCCGAAAGATATGCCCGCCTTGCCGCCGCCTTCGACTGGCATTTCGGCGCCCTCTCCGGCAGCGAGTTCCCGCCTCGATGCATGGATTGATCCGCCGGCCTACACCGGCAAGACACCCATCGTCTTAAGCCTTAAATCGAGCTCTGTCCTTTATAACCTTGATATACCGCAGAAAATAGAAGCTCCAATTGGCTCTATTGTCATCATTCACGCGGCCGGTGGACCCCCGCCAATCGACATCAAGGGGGCGCTCGCCACAGTTGGAAAGGACGCCACCGCCCAAGCCGGCGCGTCCGCAAAAGCGCCCGGCTCCAAGCCCAGCGGCGGAGAAACCCGGCTGATCCTGCAAGGGGACGCGAAGCTGACGCTTGGGCGTTCTGGAACCCAATTCGGCGCTTTCGATATTCACGCGATCTTGGATCAACCTCCATCGATCGCGCTGACGGACGCGCCTGTGCTTAACGCCCGGGGATCGCTCACCCTCAAATATCAAGTCGCCGACGACTACGGCGTGATCGGCGCGGAAGCGAACTTCGCCAAGCCAGTCCTTCCGGGTGGCCGCCCCGCCGCACGCTCGCTTGTCGATCCGCCAAAAATCGCTCTTCTCTTGCCGCCGGCGCCAAACCTCGCGGGGGAAGCCGAGACAACCGCCGACCTTGCCGAACATCCCTGGGCCGGCGCGCGCGTGGAAATGACATTAAGCGCCCGCGATGAAGGCGGCAATGAAGGCAAGAGCGATCCAGTCGAAATGACGTTGCCGCAAAAGCCTTTCGTCAAGCCGCTGGCTCGCGCGCTCGTCGAGCAGCGCCGCAATCTGGTCTTGGCACCGGATGACAAGGCGAGGGTGCTCACAGCGCTCGACGCTTTGATGTTCGCGCCCGAAACATTCGACACCAGCGCGAGCGTCTATTTAGGCTTGCGGGTTGCTTTCGATCAGCTCTCCGCGGCGAAAGACGACAGCGATCTCACCGAGGTTGCTGAATACCTCTGGCAAATGGCTTTGCGCCTCGAGAATGGCAATCTTTCCGAGGCCGAACGGGAGCTTCGTGCCGCCGAGGAACATTTGCGCGAAGCCCTCCAGCGCAATGCGCCGGACGAAGAAATCCGCAAGCTGGCGGAAAACCTCCGCGGCGCGATGGACAAATTTCTGCAAGAACTCGCCGCGCAACAAAATGACAAAGAACAGGAAAATCATTCCGCGGAACTCGATGGCCCCGGCCGCTCGGTGAATGCGAAAGAGCTCCAGGCCATGCTCGATAAAATGCAGGACATGCTGCGTTCGGGCGATGCCGAGGGCGCGCAAAAAATGCTCGAGCAGCTGCAAAATATCCTTGAGAATTTGCGCGTCGCGCGGCCGCGCAAGGCTGACCCCGGAGCCCAGCAAATGACCCGCGCGCTGGATGAACTTGGACGCATGAGCCAGGACCAACAGGATTTGCGCGACGAAACCTATCAAGGTAATCAAGCCAACAGGCATCAGCAACGGGTGCAACGCAACCCGTGGGGCCAGCCCGGTCAGCAGACGTTCGGTGATTTCTTTAATCATGAGGACGGGGACGAGGACGCCGATGTCGGAAACATGGACAACGGCGACCCTCGGGCGCTGAAGGACCCTCCTGCTCAGCGGCAATCTCAAGCTGATCTCGGCAAGCGCCAGCGCGCCTTGCGCGATCGGCTGGAAACCCTGCAAAAGAAGTTGGACGAGTCTGGCGCCGATCCGAGGAATCTGGATGATGCCCAAAAGGCAATGCGCCAAGCCGAATCAGCGCTCGGGCAAGGTCCGCGCGGCGGCGATGATGCCGTAAACGCGCAGGGTCGCGCCATCGACGCTTTGCGCGAGGAGCCCAGAAGCTCGCTGAAGCGATGCGTGGCGAAGGCGAAGCAGCGGGAGGTGAAAACGGCGAGGGAAGCGAGGGTCAAGGCGGAATGGGGCGCTTCGGTTCGGGCGATGCGACCGATCCCCTGGGTCGGCCCGGAGGAAGCCAAAGGGCATTCAACCCCGGCGCGCGATATGATCCGATGGGGGTTCCGGCAGCAGAGCGGGCCAGGCGCGTGCTTGAGGAGCTGCGTCGAAGACTCGGCGAGCCGGCACGTCCCCGAGAAGAAATGGATTATCTGGAACGTCTACTGCGCCGTTATTGAACCGTGCCGCGATGCCAAGACCACGCCGGCACGATCGTTTCGAAGGATCGCACGACTATGCATGCGGCAACTAACCTAATCGTCGCCCTCGGCGTTGGCGCCGTCGCAATCGCGCTTATTTTGGGCCTCGTCAATATGCTACGTGAAGGCAACTCCAATACATCTCAACTCTTGATGCGTTGGCGGGTCGGTCTTCAGTTCCTCGTTATCCTTATTATCATCGGGGTTTTGTGGTTTCGTAGCTGAACATTCAGTGAGATCGTCATGGTTGTCTTAAACCGAATTTACACACGGACCGGCGATAACGGCACCACGGCGCTTGGCAGCGGCGAGCGCCGCGCCAAGAACGATTTGAGAATCGAAGCTTACGGCACGATCGACGAGGCCAATTCTGCGATCGGGCTTGCCCGCATCGCGACTGCGGCCGACGCCGATTGCGCCGAGTCGATGCAATGTTACTCTGCGTGCAGAATGATCTGTTCGATCTTGGCGCCGATCTATGCTTTCCGCCGGACGGAGAAAGCGGCCCGGAACAGCTGCGCATCGTGCAATCGCAAGTGGATCGTCTTGAACGCAAGATCGACGAATTGAACGCCGAACTTGCGCCCTTGCGGTCCTTCATTCTTCCGGGCGGTTCGCCGGCGGCGGCAGCCTTGCACCTCGCCCGAACGGTGACGCGCCGCGCCGAGCGGCTTCTTGTCGCCTTGGCTGAAGCGCCGGATGAGCGGGTCGACGAGCCGGCCCTCAAATATGTCAACCGGCTCTCGGATTTCCTGTTTGTCGCGGCGCGCTATGTGAACCACAAGGGCGAAGCCGATATTCTGTGGGTGCCAGGCGCCAATCGCTGACATCCGGCGAATTTGCGGGGTGGTCGTTTCCGCCCCTTCCCGCCTTTCCCCATGCGCATGACCCTCCCGGAATGCCGCACGCCGGTCGCGTTGACTTGTCAGCGGGGGACGATTACCTAGCCTTCGCATTTTGCCGTGACTCGCTCGGCTCTTCCGGTTTAGGGTTTGTCCATGAAAATCCTCGTGCCCGTGAAAAGAGTAGTCGATTACAATGTCAAGATCAGGGTAAAATCGGACGGTTCTGGCGTCGATCTCGCCAATGTAAAAATGTCGATAAATCCTTTCGACGAAATCGCCGTCGAGGAGGCGCTGCGCCTTAAGGAATCCGGCAAGGCCTCCGAGGTGATCGTCGTGTCAATTGGCCCGGCCCAGGCCGCCGAGACGATCAGGAGCGGTCTCTCCATGGGGGCCGATCGCGGTATTCTGATCAAGACCGATCAAACCGTCGAGCCGCTTGCTGTAGCCAAGCTTTTGAAAGCCGTCGCGCTCGCCGAAGAGCCCTTGCTCATCATCCTCGGCAAACAGGCGATCGACGATGACAGTAACCAAACCGGACAAATGCTTGCCGCACTTCTTGGGTGGGGTCAGGGAACTTTCGCCTCGAAGGTGGTGTTTGGCGAAGGCCAGGTGGACGTCACCCGAGAAGTCGATGGCGGACTACAAACCGTAAGCCTCAAACTGCCGGCCGTTGTCACAACCGACCTTCGCCTCAACGAACCGCGATACTCGTCTTTGCCAAACATCATGAAGGCCAAGAAAAAGACGATCGAGGAAAAGACGCCTGAAGACTATCGAATCGACATAGCGCCACGCCTCAAGGTTCTGCAGACCGTTGCGCCGCCCGTGCGCAAGGGAGGTGTAAAACTTGGCTCGGTCGGCGAACTCATCTCAAAACTTAAAGACGAAGCCGGAGTGATTTGATGGCCGTTCTGCTTCTCGCCGAACACTCCAATGGCAAGCTCAATGAAGCGACAGCCAAGGTCGTGAGCGCGGCGAAAGGGCTAAAGGAGCCAATCCACATCCTCGTCGCCGGCGAAGCGATCGACGCAGTGGCAGCGGCGGCCGGCAAACTCGATGGGGTCGAAAAAATTTTGGTGGCCGATGATTTGGCCTATGCTCATCAATTGGCCGAACCCCTGGCCGCCCTCCTTATCGAGCTGGCGGCTAATTATTCTGCGATCCTTGCCGCGGCGACATCGACGGGCAAGAACGTCATGCCGCGGGTGGCAGCTGTTCTTGACGTGATGCAGATTTCCGAAATCATCAAAGTCGACGCGCCCGACACTTTTGAACGTCCGATTTACGCCGGAAACGCGATCCAAACCGTTCAGTCAACCGATCCCAAAAAAGTCATTACGGTGCGGACCTCGGCATTTCAGGTAACCGGTGATGGCGGCTCGGCCTCTCTTGAAAAAATCGGACCTCGCGCCGCGCCCGAAGTCTCGACCTTCAAGGATGAAGCCCTGGCCAAACTTGATCGGCCCGAGCTCGCCTCCGCGAAAATCATTATCTCCGGCGGCCGCGGCATGCGCGACGCGGAAAATTTCAAGGCACTGATCGAGCCCGTCGCCGACAAGCTTGGCGCCGCAATGGGGGCCTCGCGAGCTGCTGTCGACGCCGGCTATGCGCCCAACGACTGGCAAGTGGGCCAAACCGGAAAGGTTGTCGCCCCCGATCTCTACATTGCCGTGGGGATTTCCGGTGCGATCCAACATCTCGCCGGGATGAAGGATTCCGAAAGTCATCGTCGCTATCAACAAGGATGAGGAGGCGCCAATCTTTCAAATTGCGGATTATGGTCTCGTCGGTGATCTTTTCACGATCCTGCCGG
This sequence comes from uncultured Alphaproteobacteria bacterium, assembly GCA_963785995.1. Classification (GTDB taxonomy): domain Bacteria; phylum Pseudomonadota; class Alphaproteobacteria; order Rhizobiales; family Beijerinckiaceae; genus Methylocapsa. The sequence goes on along the minus strand of CAWAXL010000028.1, from coordinate 206,220 downwards.
CGCTGAACGAAGAACTCGCCAAGCTCGGCCGCTAGAGCGCTTCCGATCAGATGGAATCATCTGATCGAAAAAGTCGGTCAACTTTTTCGGAACATGCTCTCGCGCTCAGGTTGGGACTGGCTTTGATCGACGCAATCCGCGCCAAAGCCGATCTGCAAGAGAACAAATGAGGGTTGCGACAGGTCTGGCGCAGCGAAAACCGGAGAGGCATTTGGGTCCGCTGGATATAATTCGGGTCTTGGTCTAGAAGTCGGGTGCATTCTTCGTCGGGCTCAGCGTTTGGATTGAAAACGCAGCCCGGGCAGGGCCCGGGACGGAGGTGCAGCCCGGTTGGTTCGCGGTCTTTTCGAACTTTGTTTGATGAATTTCATGGGCGAAACGAAATGGACATAAACAAAATCGGGGTGATCGGGGCCGGCCAAATGGGCACAGGCATCGCCCAAGTCTGCGCATTGGCCGGCATTGACGTCGCCCTCAATGACGTTTCGGAAGCGCGCATCAACGCCGGCCTTGCCACCATCGCCGCCAATATCGCGCGCCAGGTTGAACGTAAGCAGGCCGAACCATCGGCCCGCGACGAGGCCCTGAGCCGCATCAAGCCGGCGCTCGACTACGACGCCCTGGCCGACTGCGATCTCGTGATCGAAGCGGCGACCGAGAACGAAGAAGTCAAGCGCAAGATCTTTATGAAGCTATGCCCGTCGTTGAAGCCGGATGCCATGCTTGCGACGAACACATCGTCGATTTCGATCACCCGCCTCGCCTCGGTCACCGACCGTCCGGAACGCTTCATCGGAATTCATTTTATGAATCCCGTCCCGCGGATGCAGCTCGTCGAAGTGATCCGCGGGATCGTGACTGAAAACATAACTTTCGAAGCCGCCAAGCATCTTATCGGGCGGCTCGGCAAAACCTTCACCGTATCCGAAGATTTCCCCGCCTTCATTGTCAATCGCATTCTGCTGCCAATGATCAACGAGGCGATCTATACCCTCTACGAGGGCGTCGGCTCCGTCGATTCGATCGACACCGCCATGCGGCTCGGTGCGAATCACCCGATGGGTCCGTTGCAACTCGCGGATTTCATCGGGCTCGATACGGTTTTGTCGGTCATGCAGGTCCTGCACGAAGGCTTGGCAGACCCAAAATACCGCCCCTGCCCCTTGCTGGTAAAATATGTCGAAGCCGGTTGGCTGGGACGGAAAACGCAACGCGGATTTTACGATTATCGGAGTGGCACGCCCATTCCGACCCGATAACCGGAGGGAAAGGGCGTTCGGGTGAAGGGGTCTTCACATCGGTGTCATTGAGCCTGTAGAATGTAGCGAGTAGGGCTGCGGACAGATTCGAGGCGAAGTTTTTGGTGAAGTCGCGGCGTTGCCGTTTGGCAACGGCGCCTTAGGCGAGGTGCCTGACGTGACGGTGCATTTCCAACCCAGGGTTTCTCCGGAGGCGTGTCCCGCGCTCGTCCTCAACGCCGATTTTCGGCCCTTGAGCTATTATCCTCTCTCGCTTTGGTCATGGCAGGATGCCATCAAGGCGGTGTTTCTCGACCGGGTCAACATCGTTTCCAATTACGACAAGACGGTCCGAAGTCCGAGCTTCGAAATGCAGCTCCCTTCGGTGGTTTCGCTCAAAAGCTACGTAAAACCCTCTCGTCATCCCGCCTTCACCCGGTTCAATGTTTTTCTCCGCGACCGATTCAGCTGTCAATATTGCAGCTCCCGGGACGACCTGACCTTCGACCATGTCATTCCTCGGTCGAAGGGGGGCACCACGACCTGGAGAAACGTCGTCGCCGCCTGTTCCACCTGCAATCTCCGCAAAGGCGACCAATTGCCCCATCAAGTGCGGATGTGGCCGGCACGAGCGCCTTATCAGCCGACGGTCAGCGATCTCCACCAGAACGGCCGCTTGTTTCCGCCCAATTATCTGCACGAAAGCTGGATGGACTATCTCTATTGGGACTCGGTCCTGGAACCGTGAACGCCCTTCTTGCCGGCGCAATTCAGCTCAGTTCGGCGGCAAGCCTGCGCATGAAAGCAATCCCCGCTTCGATCTGCGCGATCTCGATATATTCGTCGGGCTGATGCGCCTGATCGATCGAGCCCGGACCGCAAACCACGGTGGGGACGTCGGCCGATTGAAACTGGCCCGCCTCCGAGGCGAAGGGGACCGTGATCGTGCGGTTTGAGTGCGCGAGTTTCAGCGCCAAGGTTTCAGCCAGCGACCCGCTTTCCGGCTTGAGACCCGGCACTTCAACCTCTGTCACCGTTTCGATCAAAGCATCCTTGGCGTAACGGGTAAGCTTCGGGCTGACGACTTGCGTCGCATAGTCCTCAAGGTGCAGCAGCGCGAGATTTTGCGGAACGCCCGGCAGCGACCGAAACTCCCAATTGAAACTGCAGAGCTTGGCCATAATATTGCGCGCCGTCCCCCCTTGGATGGTGCCGACATGGATGGTGGACGCCGGCGGGTCGAAGCGGCCGGAGGGATCGCCGTTGGCGGCGAGCTCGGCGGCGAAGCGGTAGAGGTCGGTCACAAGCTCGCAGGCGGCCTCGATGGCGCTGGCGCCGAGATAGGGTTTAGACGAATGCGCCTCGTGGCCGTGCACGGTGGTGCAATAGGTCGAGACGGCCTTATGCGCATCTGCCACCTGCATCAACGTGGGCTCGCCGACGAGGACAGCGCCGGGGCGCGGCAGGTCGGCGCCGAACCGCGCGATCGTGTCGAGCGGACCGCGGCAGGTGGTTTCTTCGTCATAGCTCAAGAGGATATGGATCGGCCGCGCCAACTCTGCCTTCTGAAATTCCGGGATCATGGAAAGACAGATCGCGTCGAATCCCTTCATGTCGCAGGCGCCACGGCCATAAACGCGGCCGGCCTCCCGCCGCAGTTTGAAAGGGTCCCCGGTCCAGGCCTGCCCCGCGACGGGAACGACATCGGTGTGCCCGGACAAGACCACGCCGCCATCGAGGGCCGGTCCGACACTGGCGAACAGCGCGGCTTTATCGCCGCTGGCATTGGGGATTTTGGCGTACGCGACGCCAAGGGATTTGAAATAAGCCTCGACGAAAGCCACGAGTTCGAGATTGGATTTCGAACTCTCGGTATCGAACCCGATCAGACGGTCCAATATTTCGAGGGTCGCGGTGAGCCTTTCGTCGGTGCTGGCAACAGCCATGGGCGGCGAACTCATTCGTTCTGAACGGTGGCGCCGTCCGCCCGGCTGAGGCGGCGGCTCAGTTGAGCACGCGCCGCGCGTAGGGAGAATCGAGCGAAAAGACCGGAATTTCCGCTTCGAAAACGTCGCCCTTTTCATTCACCATCCGATAGGTCCCGGTCATGATGCCGGAGGGCGTCGTCATATTGGTCCCCGAAGTGTAGCGGAACGTTTCGCCCGGCTTCAGGATCGGCTGTTCGCCTACCACCCCAGAGCCTTTCACCTCTTCGAGCTTGCCATTCCCGTCGGTGATCTTCCAATGCCGCGCGGTCAGCTGCACGGTCATATTGCCCTGGTTGGCAATTTCGACGGTATAAGCCCACCAGAACGAAGCCTCATCGGCATCGGAACGCTCCGGTACGAACTCAGGTAAAACGGTGATTTGGATGTCGTGGGTGACGGTGCTGTACATGGGCGTGATCTAAGATTTCGGAGGTCGAACGGCGAAGGGCGGCACTCTAGCACAGCTTTGCGCGGGAGAAAACGTGGCTTGTCGCGCCTAAATGACATGCCTCACTCGGCCGCGAGATCCTCGCGGTCGAGAACGGCCAGCGCCGCATCCAAATCCGCGATCAGATCGTCGGCATCTTCAAGTCCGACCGAGAGGCGCAGGAGCCCCTCCCCCACGCCCAAGGCGGCCTTCGCCTCCGGCGTGAGCCTTTGATGGGTCGTCGTCGCCGGATGGGTGATGAGGCTTTTCGCATCGCCGAGATTGTTTGAGATGGTGATGAGGGACAGCTGATTGCCGACGGCAAAGCCGCGGTCTTTGCCGCCGTGGACCTCAAAGGCAACGAGCGTGCCGCCGCCAGACATTTGCCGCTTGACGATATCGGCCTGCGGATGATCGGCAGCGCCCGGGATAGCGGACGTTCGAAGGACGTGACGATGGGTGCTCAAGAAATCCGCGATCCGCGCGGCGCTTTCCGCCTGCTGGCGAACCCGCAAGGCAAGGTTTCGAGCGATTTCAAAAAGACCCAGGCATTGAAGGGCGACAAGCACCGGCCCGTCTGGCGTAGAAATTATGGATGTCGCCTTCCGATCAGATCGCGGCCGCCGAGAATGACGCCGCCCAGACATCGGCCATGCCCGTCGATATGCTTGGTCGCCGAATAGACGACACAATCGGCCCCGAGCTGGAGCGGCTTTTGCAGGATCGGCGTCGCAAAAACATTGTCGACAACGAGCCGGGCGCCATGTTCATGCGCAATCGCGGCAATCGCCGCGATGTCATAGACTTCGAGGCAGGGATTGGTCGGCGTTTCCAGAAACAGAACCTTTGTTTCCGGCCGCATCGCCGCCCGCCATTGGGCCAGATCGCTGCCATCGACCAGGGTCGAGGCAACACCAAAGCGCGGCAGCAAATCCTCGACCACGTAAAGACAGGCCCCGAACATGGCGCTCGCCGCGACCACATGGTCGCCGGCCTTGAGCTGTGCCATCAAGCGAGGTCGTGACCGCCGCCATGCCGCTGGCCGTCGCGCGCGCCGCCTCCGCCCCCTCGAGCAGCGCCATCCGCTGCTCGAACATGTCGACGGTCGGATTGGCATAGCGCGAATAGACATAGCCGGGCTCATCGCCCTTCATCCGCGCCTCGGCCGTCTCCATGCTCGGGATAGGCAAAGCCCTGGGTGAGGAACAAGGCCTCGGAGGTTTCGCCAAACTGCGAACGGAGCGTGCCGCCGTGGACGAGTTGCGTCGCCGGATCGTAAGGTCTTGAGGTCAGGCTTTGGCCCGCGAGCGTTCATCCCGGTCTCCTTGCTCAGGACCGAATGCATCGGTGGCCGAGCACCGAGCGCACGGCCAGCGCCATCGCATCCCTTGTGGCATTTCACCGCAATTTCAGGGCAGTATTGCATTGCCTCTTACCGCCCGATGGCGTCGCATCTCAAGCTGACAGAAGGCTTTATTTTCGTGGACAGGTCGAAAATTGAGAAAAAATCGGACTGCCGACAATGCCGCCATTCAATCCTAAACTTCTGAAATCCGTTCGAGCGAGGCATTAATGACTTTCATTCGCTCGGCGATGGATCGCTTTTCCCCGAATACGACGCCGGATCGGCGCCGTTCCGCCGGCGAGCGCGTTCGAGTTCGGCAACCAGTTCGGCCTGCTGCCACGCGAAAAAATCGAGCTGATGGTGCGGCGCGGGATGATTTCGAGCCCGGAGCTCGAAGATGCTCAGTTTCAGCCCGCGAGCCTCGACCTTCGGCTGGGCGCCCGCGCCTACCGCGTTCGAGCGAGCTTTCTGCCCGGCAAGGACCGCGCTGTGCAAGATCGCCTGATGCCCTGAACAGCGCCGACGAGGAAATCAGCCTCGAGGGCAAGGGTGCCGTGCTTGGAACGCGGCTGCGTCTATGTGATCCCGCTGATCGAGCATTTGAAGCTGCCCGACAGCATTTCGGCGATCGCCAATCCCAAAAGCTCGACCGGCCGGCTCGACATTTTCACACGGCTCATCACCGACAAATCGGATGTCTTCGACCGCGTGGCGCGCGGCTATGAAGGGCCGCTTTATGCCGAAGTCTCGCCGCGCAGCTTCAGCGTGCGGGTGCGCAAGGGCTCGAAACTCAATCAGATCCGATTCCGCAGGCTGAACTCGCAGCAACTGGAACGGACAGCGATTTCGGCATCGACGAAAAGGACCTCCGCGAACGTCATGAAAAAATTCCGCTCGTCGATGGCAGATCTGGAATTGCGGCGGGGCGGACTTGTGCTGCGGGTTGGCTTGAGCGCCGAGCTCGGTCGGCGGTGTGATCGGCTACGAGGCGCAAAAACATGCCGACATTCTCGATGTGGACCGCACTGGCGCCTACATATTGCCGATTATTGGGGACGGTCCGGGCGCGGCGCGACAAAAGGCTGATCCTCGATCCCGGACGAATTCTATATTCTCGCCTCGCAGGAGCGGCTGCAAATCCCGCCTGATCTCGCCGCCGAAATGGTTCCGATCGACCCGGCGATGGGCGAATTCCGGGTGCATTACGCGGGCTTTTTCGATCCGGGCTTCGGTGCGGGCCCGAACAATCGCCCCTCCGCCCGTGCCGTCCTCGAAGTTCGCAGCTACGAGGTTCCGTTCTTCCTGGAAGACGGGCAAATGATCGGCCGCCTCGTCTATGAAAAAATGGCCGAGGCGCCGCAGCTCCTCTATGGCGCGAGCACGGTTTCGAATTACCAGGGCCAGGGGCTCAAACTATCGAAACATTTTCGGATGGAGTAAGTGCACCTCCGATGCACAAATGCAATTGCGCGCCAGCTGATTTTAAAGGCGCACAACGGTGAAATAACCCTATGATCGAATTGTTTTCAAAACGGCAGAAGCGCGAACTCGGACAGCTGCCTGATGTATTTACCTATGATTCCATTCCGCCGGAATTACGGGTACAAATCGTCCATATTTGGCACGATGCACTTGGTAACCCCGAACGCCAATACGAATCCGAAATTAAAGAGACATACCAGACCATGGTAGACATGCTTCGGCGTGAAAATGGTGTGTTCGTACTTTGCGAAAATTACCGGCCTAATAATCCTGCCTATGCGTATGACGAACTGAAAACATTCCTTATGCGAGAGGGCGAAAGCGCGAAAGTGCTCGATGTAATCGAACTAACATTTAGCTTTCTGGAGTTCAGATTAAGACGACACGACTATTTATATAGGCCAAATGCAAGCGCTATTGCCGATAGGGCGATTGCCGAGCTGAACGATCGATTCAAAGAACATGGAGTGGGGTATTCCTACACGGATGGAAAAATTATTAGAGCCGACTCAGAATATCTTCACTCAGAGGTTGTTAAGCCAGCCCTCGCCGTTTTGCGTCAAAAGGGGTTCGAAAGTGCTTTATCAGAATATCTGACCGCTCATGAACACTACAGACACGGGAAAAGGGCGGAAGCACTTAATGAGTGTTACAAGGCTTTTGAAAGTACGATGAAGATCATTTGCACAAAACGTAACTGGATCTTCACAAAGTCCGATGCGGCGGCACGCCTCGTGCAAATTTGCTTAGATAACGGCCTGATCCCGAGCTATTGGCAATCTCATTTCACCGGTCTGCGCACCATCCTCGAGTTTGCTATTCCGACCCCCCGGAACAAGCAGGCCGGGCATGGAGCGGGTGTCCAACCCGTGCCCGACCCGCCCGACGAGTTGGTATCTTACGTTCTACACATGACGGCGGCCACAATCCTTTTCCTAACTGAGGCCGAGGCTAAACTTCCGCCTTCGCCCCGCGCGTGCTAGAGCGACGGTCCGGTTGCTTTCCCTCCCCCTACCCTGAAGCTCAAGTTTCTCATGCCCACACGCATAGATCGCCGCTTTGAAGACCTCGCGCGGCAAAATCGCGCAGCCCTGGTGACTTTCGTGATGGCCGGCGACCCCGATCTCGCGACGTGCCGGGAGATCCTGAAAGCGCTTCCGAAGGCGGGCGCCGATGTGATCGAGCTCGGCATGCCGTTTCACCGATCCGATGGCCGACGGCCCCGCGATTCAAGCGGCGGGGCTGCGCGCGCTTGCTGCCGGAACCACACTTGTCAAGACACTGGCGCTCGTGACCGACTTTCGGACCGCCGATCAGACGACCCCCCTCGTCCTTATGGGCTATTACAACCCGATCTATGTTTATGGCGTCGAGGCCTTTCTCCGCGATGCAAAAGCCGCTGGCGTCGATGGTTTGATCGTCGTCGATCTGCCGCCGGAGGAGGATTCCGAACTTTGCCTGCCGGCGCTCGCGGCGGGCCTGAATTTCATTCGGCTCGCGACGCCGACGACGGACGATGCCCGGCTCCCCGCCGTCCTCGCCCATACTTCGGGCTTTGTCTATTATGTGTCGATCACCGGCATCACCGGGGCCGCGGCGCCCGGATACCGCCAAAGTCGCCGCGGCGGTCCGTCGCATCAAAGGCGCACACAAATCTTGCCCGTCGCGGTCGGCTTCGGCGTGAAAAATGCCGAAAGCGCCGCTGCCATCGCCGCGCACGCCAACGGCGTGGTCGTCGGTTCGGCGATCGTTGAGGCCTTGCGCGCCTCGCTCGATAGTCATGGCAAGGCGACCGAGAAAAGCGTAGAAGCGGTGGCCGGGCTCGTCGCCGAAATCGCGAAGGGCGTGCGGTACAGCGCACGCCCGCCATGGGCTGAAAGCCTCGGAAAAACCAACGCCGTAGCAAAACTGGATTGCCGATGAACTGGATTTCCAATGTCGTGCCGCCGAAGGTCAGGTCTCTGCTGCGCCGCGAGACCCCCGAAAACCTCTGGGTCAAATGTCCCGAAAGTCGGCGAACTCGTCTTTCACAAGGACCTCGAAGCCAATCTCTTTGTCGTGCCGGGATCCGGCTATCACATGCGCCTCGCCGCCAAAGCCAGGCTCGACAATCTGTTCGACGATGCGATCTATGAAGAAATCGCCGACCCCGGAAGTGCCATTGGACCCGCTCAAATTCCGCGACGTGAAGCGCTACACCGACCGGCTCAAGGAGTATCGCCTGAAAACCGGCGCCGCCGACGCGGTGAAGCTCGCCTTCGGCAAACTGCGAAGGCATGGATATCGTCGCCGCGGTGCAGGATTTCGATTTCCTCGGCGGCTCGCTCGGCATGGCGGCGGGCGAAGCCATCATCACCGGGATGACGGCCGCGGTCGAGCGCCGAACGCCGTTCATCATCTTCACGGCCTCGGGCGGCGCGCGGATGCAGGAAGGCATTTTCTCGCTCATGCAAATGCCGCGCACGACGATCGCCGTGCAGCGTCTGCGCGACGCCAAGCTTCCCTATATTGTCGTCTTGACCAATCCGACGACCGGCGGCGTCACCGCCTCTTATGCCATGCTCGGCGATGTCCATATCGCCGAGCCTGGCGCGGTCATCGGTTTTGCCGGCGCCAGAGTGATTGAACAAACCATTCGCGAACGCCTGCCGGAAGGCTTTCAGCGCGCCGAATATCTCGAGGCGCACGGCATGATCGACATGGTGGTGAAAAGGCAGGACATGCGCGCGACGCTCGCCCGCCTTTGCGCGCTTGTTGACCCGGACCCAGCCGATCGAGCAAGCGGCCGCCTGAGGGCCGCGAAACAAGGGCAACATGGATTCGCTCGACGCGCTTCTCTCCCGCCTCTTCACGCTGCATCGCAAGACGATCGAACTCTCGCTTGGCCGGATCGAGCGGCTGCTCGCGCGCGCTTGGTTCGCCGGAACAGCGCCTGCCGCCGATCATTCACGTCGCCGGAACCAATGGCAAAGGTTCGACGATTGCTTTCATGCGCGCCATTCTCGAAGCGGCGGGAAAGCGCGTCCATGTCTATACCTCGCCGCATCTGGTGCGGTTTCATGAGCGCATCCGACTTGGCGCGGACGGTGGCGGCCGGCTCGTCGGCGATGCCGAGCTCTTTGCCGCCTTGACCGCGTGCGAAAAGGCCAATGAGCGGCCAACCGATCACCTTTTTTGAAGTCACCACCGCGGCAGCATTCAAGCTCTTCAGCGAGCATCCGGCCGATTATTTGCTGCTGGAAGTCGGCCTTGGCGGACGGTTCGATGCAACCAATGTCATCACGCGGCCAAGGGCCACGGTCATTACGCCGATCTCGATCGATCATCCCGAGTTCCTTGGCGCGACGGTCGACAAAATCGCCTATGAGAAGGCCGGGATCCTCGAAGTCGGGCGCGCCGCGCGATTCTGAGCCCCAGCAAGAAGCCGCCCTGGCAGTGCTCGAACGCGAAGCACGGCGCGTCGGCGCGCCGCTGATCGTCGGCGGGCGGGATTACATCGCCTGAGAAGAAAATGGCCGCCTGGTCTTCGAGGACGAGCGTGGCCTTCTCGATCTGCCGCCGCCGCGTCTCATCGGCCGCCATCAGCATCAAAACGCCGCGACCGCGATCGCCGTCCTGCGTGCGATCGAGCCGGATGTCGGCCCCGTCCGCCTTCGAAGACGGCTTGACGACGCGCCGAATGGCCGGCCCGCTTGCAAAATCTCGCCAAGGGTCATGTGGCGGCGCTCGCCCCGGTGGGCGCGGAGGTCTGGCTCGACGGCGGCCACAATGAGGATGCCGGGCGCGCGCTCGCGCAGTCCATGGCGGAGTTCGAAGACAAGTCGCAACGGCCGCTGATTATCATTTGCGGCTCGCTGGCGAGCAAGGATACGGGCGGTTTCCTGCGCGCCTTCAAGGGCCTGGCTCAAGAAGTTGTCGCCGTTCCGGTTAATGCGGACCAATATGCCAAGCCCGCCGCCGAAGTGGCAGCGGCCGCCTATGCGCAATGGAATCCCCGCGGCAGCCTGCGGACAGCGTCAAAGCGGCGCTTGCTGTTTCTCGCCGCGCGGGAATGGCCTACCCACCCCGCATCTTGATCGCTGGCAGTCTTTATCTCGCCGGAGAAGTGCTGGCGCTCAACGGAACGCCGCCGCAATGAAGCAAGATTACTGCGCCGCCGCGGCCTTCACCTTGCGGCGATGCGCGTGAAGAAGCCATTCCGTGTAGCCGTTTGGCTGCGCACGGCCTTTGAAAACAAGGTCGACCGCCGCTTGAAAGGCACTGCCGTTGAAATCGGGCGCCATGGGGTGATAGAGAGGATCATCGGCATTCTGGCGATCGACGACGTCCGCCATGCGCCGAAGCGTGTCCATCACCTGTTCCGGCGATACAATCCCATGGTGCAGCCAATTGGCGATGTGTTGACTCGAAATACGCAAGGTGGCGCGATCTTCCATGAGACCGACATCATGAATATCCGGCACCTTCGAACAGCCGATACCCTGATCCACCCAACGCACGACATAGCCTAAAATCCCCTGACAATTATTGTCGAGTTCGGCCTGAATATCGTCCGGTGCCCAATTGGCCCGGCAGGTCGGTATAGCAAGGAGATCGGAAAGATACGGTGGGCTCCGACGCCCAAGCTCCTTCCACCGGCTCGCGACATCGACCTTATGATAATGAACGGCGTGCAATACCGCTGCCGTCGGCGATGGCACCCAAGCGGTGTTAGCTCCCGCCAGCGGATGCACGATCTTTTGCGCAAGCATGTCCGCCATCCGGTCCGGGGCGGCCCACATGCCCTTCCCGATCTGCGCCCGCCCCGGTAAGCCGCAGACGATCCCGACGTCGACGTTTGAATTCTCGTAGGCAGCGATCCAATCCGTGGTCTTCATATCGTTCTTCCGGACCATCGGCCCGGCTTCCATCGACGTGTGGATCTCGTCTCCCGTCCGGTCGAGGAAGCCCGTATTGATAAAAAACACCCGGTCCGCCGCCGCCGCAATGCAGGCCTTGAGATTGACCGAGGTTCGCCGCTCCTCGTCCATGATCCCCATCTTTAATGTGTGCCTGGGCAGCTTCAGCATGTCCTCGACAGCTCCGAAAAGCTCATTGGCCAGCGCGACTTCGCCGGGCCCATGCATTTTCGGTTTCACGATGTAGATCGAACCATGACGGCTGTTGCGGGGACCGGTGACGCGCTTGAGATCGTGAATGGAGATGAGCGATGTCACCGCCGCATCAAGAATGGTTTCCGGGATTTGGTTTCCGGCAGCGTCGAGCACCGCGTCTGTCTGCATGTGATGGCCGACATTACGCACCAGCAGCAGGCTGCGCCCATGCAAGATCATGGGGGCGCCGTCCCGGTCGATATAGGTGCGGTCCTCGGCAAGCTTCCGCTCGATGAGCAGCCCCTTCTTTTCCAAAGATAGCCGTCGAGGCTTCCCTGCATCAGCCCAAGCCAATTGCGGTAGACCGTGACCTTATCCTGCGCATCGACCGCCGCGACACTGTCCTCGAGATCGACGATGGTGCTGAGTGCGGCTTCGAGGATCGACATCCGCCACGCCCGCCTTGTTTCGGCACCGACCAAACTGTTCTGGATCAATTTCCATCTCGATGTGCAAGCCATGGTGCCGCAACAACACGACAAAGGAGTTGATCGATTTTTTCTTGCTAGCCGGCAAAGCGGCCGGGATGGCGCAAGCGCGTCTCAAGGCCATTTTCAAGAAATGCGACAAGCTCGCCCCCGACGACTTTATAAGCGATCACCGCTTTATGGCTGCCCCCGGCGAGCGGAGCCACCTCATCAAGAAATGCGCCAACCCAGTCGACGACTTTGGCACCGCGGACTTTGTTATAACCCTTGCCGCGCTCTGCTCCGTCGGTCTCAGGAATGGCATCGGTGCCATAGAGCGCATCGTAGAGACTGCCCCAGCGCGCATTGGCGGCATTCAGAGCGTAGCGCGCGTTCGAGGCCGGAACGACGAGTTGCGGCCCGGCGACCCGCGCGATCTCAAGCACATTTTCGGTCCGAATGGAGAAATTGGGTGGCTCCGGAACGATGTATCCGATCTCGCGGAGAAAATGGTGCATAGTCGGACGGGTCGAATGGTTTGGTCGCCGTTCTGCGGTGATAGGCGTCGATTTTTTCCTGCAGCTCGTCCCGAAACCGCAATTGCTCGCGAATGCGGGGTCGCGAATGTCCCAATAAGACCCGCGAACCCTGTCCAGAATGGATCGGGGCCGATGCCCGTCCCCGGTAAGACTTCGTCGCTGGATGAAGTCGCGCAGGTCTTTCGCAACGCTGATGTTGCCGATTTGCTCGTAAGCCATCATGTTTTAAGGTCTTCTTGGGAACGATTAATGAAGCGGCATCACCAAGGAAGCGGCGGTCCGTTGGCGTCCCGGATTAACGAAAATGCAAAGGAACAGAAAAAGTTTAGCAGCTTGCCCTCACCATTCCAAGACGGGATGACCAGCATCGGACGTAGCATCCCAGTGACGAACGCCCGCTGGCCGATATTGTTGCTTACGATTTGGATTGGTCTTCGCATTTTTGTGCAATCGAACAACGGCAATTGCCGCGAAAATGCGCATCACGCTTGCACAACTTGATAAGCTCTAGCCACGCATGAGCATGCCGATGAAAAAGCCATCGGTGCCCGTCGTCAAAGGTGTGAGACGAAGGCCAAACCCAAAGGGTGAAGCAAAACGCGCCAGCTCCGGCAGACCGGCCAGTTCCGCCAGTTTTTGAGCGGAAAAGCTCGTAAAGTCCTTATGGCGCTCCAAAAATGCCGCGAGCCTGTGTTCGTTTTCCTCGCGCAGAAGCGAGCAGGTCACGTAGAGAATGCGGCCATGCGGCTTGACGAAACGCGCCGCCTCTTCCAATACCTGATCCTGCTCACCGATCCGAATGGCCAGCGCGCCGGGCCGAATGCGCCATTTGGCATCGGGGCTGCGCCGCCAGGTCCCGGTGCCCGTGCAGGGCGCGTCCACAAAAACTAGATCACAGCGCTTCTCGAGACCGGCGAGCACATCCCTGCCCCCGCGTGGGGCATGCAGCTGCACGTTGCGCGCCCCCGCGCGTTCGAGCCTCGGAAGGCTCCGCATGAGCCTAGCTCCCTCGGGATCGCTGGCATGAATTTGCCCTTTATTTTGCATCAAGGCCGCCAACGCCAAGGCCTTCCCGCCCGCGCCCGCGCAGAGGTCGAGGACCTGTTCGCCTGGCCTTGCCAGCGCGAGGAGCGCCGCAAGCTGCGAACCCTCGTCCTGGATTTCAACGCGACCCTTGACGTAGGCGGGCTCCGCGGCAAGCGTCGGACCCCGTCCGTCCTGCGCCAGCGGCAACCGCAGCCCCAAAGGCGATAGAGGGGTGAGCTGCGCATTAAGGTGGGCAAGGCTAGCAAGCTCCTTGTCGCGCGTTGTCTTCAAAGTGTTGACGCGCAGATCGACAGGCGCCCTTGTGGCGAGCGCACTCATCTCGGCGACGAGGCTTGGCCCAAAGACCGCGACAAACGACGGCTCCATCCACTGCGGAAAATCGCCCGCGACGAAACTCGGGGCACCGGCCAGATTGCCCTTGGTGAGACGTTCAATTTCTTCCGCATCGAGCGGCGGCGGCGTGTGCGCCTCTCCGGTGCAGATCGCCGCCAGCGCTTCGGCGCTCGTGCCCTGGATCTGGCGCAGAGAGCCGAGCACGATCGCGCGCGGCGTCTCGGCGCCCATGATGAAGGCTGACGAGGCCTTTTTGCGCTGCGCATCGAAGACCAGCGATGCAATCGCCGCGCGATCCTTGGAGCCCGCGAAACGGTGCGAAAGTCCCCAATCTTTCAGCACATCGGCGGTCGGTCTTTTGCGAATTTCGATTTCTTCCGCGACCTCGATCGCGGCGGCAATGCGTGCACCAGGAGTCATTGAGTTTCATGCGTCATTGGGGCCTAACTGTCAGAGCGCCCAAATCATGGGAGCAGCAAAAATGCGGATCGCAAAGATGAGCCACATGATGAATAAGATCGCGGAACCTAGAATAAAAAATGGACCCCGCAAGGGTACATAGTTGGAAGTTGTGTGGACATAGGCATGGGCGATACGGGTCGTGACGAAAAGCCATTCCATGATGACAAAAACGAGATCGGCTTTTTTGGTGATGATCGCCAGCACGACGAGGACATAAAATAGAACCGGGATCTCGAACTGGTTCTCGAAACGAATTGCTCAATTGCTCTTCACGTCCAGGCCAGACCCTTTCGCGGAGAGCGATATCCTGCCAACGGACCTCGCCGCGCAAGACGACCGACCAGCGCAGCTTGGCGAGTTCGAAGACCGATGAAATAGATCAGACCTACCTGGACGAACAACGGCAAAAGGATCGCTTGGAGTGTCATGCGGCTTCGTCCTGAGCAATTCGGCAAAAGCTCTGCTTCACCCGCTCGTCGGATAATTCGGGCTCTCGCGTGTGATCGCCACATCGTGGACATGGCTCTCGCGAAGGCTCGCCGACGAGATACGGACAAACTGGGCGCGGGCTTGGAACTCCTCGAATATTCGGCGCGCCCACATAGCCCATGGCAGCGCGTAATCCGCCGGCCAATTGATGCAGAATCACCGAGGCCGGGCCGCGATAAGGCACCTGCCCTTCGACCCCTTCCGGCACAAGCTTTAACTGGTCGGTAATGTCCTGCTGGAAATAGCGGTCGGCGGAGCCGCGCGCCATCGCACCCACCGATCCCATGCCCCGGTAGGATTTGAACGAACGGCCCTGATACAGATAGACCTCGCCGGGACTTTCATCGGTTCCCGCGAACAGCGAGCCGATCATCACGCAATCGGCCCCCGCCGCAATCGCCTTGGCAAGATCCCCGGAATATTTGATGCCGCCATCGGCGATGACCGGAACATTTGCCGCCCGCGCAGCCTCGGCGCAGTCCATGATCGCAGTGAGCTGCGGCACGCCAACACCGGCGACGATCCGCGTCGTGCAGATAGAGCCAGGGCCAATGCCAACCTTGATCGCATCGGCGCCGGCATCGATCAAGGCCCTGGCGCCGTCGGCGGTCGCAACATTGCCGGCGATGAGCGCAACCTTGTTCGAAGCGAGCTTCAATCGGGAGACCTGATTTAGCACGGCCTGCGAGTGCCCGTGGGCGGTATCAACGACGATGCAGTCGACCCCGGCATCGATCAACATCAGCGCGCGTTCGTAACCCTGGTCGCCGACGGTCGAGGCTGCGGCCACTCTGAGCCGGCCCTCGGCATCCTTGCAAGCGGCCGGATGAAGGGTTGCCTTTTCCATGTCCTTCACGGTCACGAGGCCGACGCAGCGAAAATCGTCGTCGACAACGATGAGTTTTTCGAGCCGATGCTGATGCAGGAGGCGTCGCGCCTCATCCTCGGTCACGCCTTCGCGTACGGTGATGAGGTTCTTGGTCATCAGCTCGCTGACGGGTTCCAGCGGATTATCGGCGAATCGGACGTCGCGATTGGTCAATATCCCGCAAAGCCGAGCCGGCTTGCCGCCGGGACCACGCTCCACCACCGGAATGCCGGAAATCCCATGTCGGCGCATCAGCGCCAGAGCATCCGCCAGCGTCTCATCGGGAAAGATCGTGATCGGATCGACCACCATGCCGCTTTCGTAGCGCTTAACCTTGCGGACTTCCTCGGCCTGCTCGGCCGGGATCGAAATTGCGATGGATGACACCGATACCGCCAGCCTGAGCCAAGGCGATCGCCAGCCTGGCTTCGGTCACCGTATCCATGGCGGACGATACAATCGGAATGTTCAAGCTGATCGCAGAGGTAAGCCTGGTTTTCAGCTCGGCTGCACCCGGCAGGACTTTAGAATGGCCCGGCAAAAGGAGCACATCGTCAAACGTCAGCGCTTCGGTTAGCGGGGGTCGCGTGATCAGGGCCAAATGCCAACTCCATTAATTTTTTCTCGGCGACGGTTTGCCTCCGGGCAACGCCGCGAGAGTTCGCGCGGGGAGCGATTGGTCAAAATCGCGTCTGTCTAGAGTTGCCGGCGGCTCTTAGCATGCCCTGAGCGAGGCGCAAAGACGGTCTCGACAATCGAATATTTTTCTGTTCGCGAAAATGTGTCCTTGACGCCCAAGCCAGGCTGGTAGGGTCTGCGCGCCTATCGCGCTCGGCTTTCGCCTGGGCGCGATCCTAAATCCCCAAATCTCGTTATTGTGATGCGGGAAACAAAATCGAATGCAGGCATGACCCAGCCCTGTTAGATCGGGATCGCACTTTGCGGCGTTAGCGAAAATAGCCGCAGCGTTTTTTCGATGATCCGCCGCCTGCCAGCAAGCCGCCAGCCGATTCGGGAGCCGTGTTTTTGCCATCCTATCTCATCACGGCGCTCACCGTCGCCTGCGCCTTGTTCATGGAAAATCTCGATTCGACCGTCATTTCGACGTCCCTGCCGGCGATCGCCATGGATCTGCATGAAGATCCGATTGCCTTGAAACTTGCGCTCACCTCTTATCTGGTTTCGCTCGCGATCTTTATCCCGGCCAGCGGCTGGGCCGCCGACCGCTATGGTGCGCGCACGATTTTCCGGATCGCCATTCTTGTCTTCACCTTCGGCTCCATTTTATGCGGCATGTCGAGCAATTTGCCCGAACTGGTCGGCGCGCGGGTCGTCCAAGGTCTCGGCGGCGCGATGATGACTCCGGTTGGCCGGCTGTTGCTCCTGCGTTCCGTGGAACGCCCCGATCTTGTCACCGCCCTCTCCTATCTGACGATCCCGGCGCTGCTTGGACCCATTACGGGGCCGCTGGTCGGGGGCTTTATCACCACCTATTTCCACTGGCGCTGGATTTTCTGGATCAACGTCCCCATCGGGGCCGTGGGGATCGTCCTTGCCACCTTGTTCATCGAAGACGTCCAGGGCGAAGCGGCATGGCCGCTCGACGTCAAGGGCTTCCTACTCTGCGGCTCTGGGCTTGCTTTCCTGCTTTTTGGTCTTGGCGGAGCCGGACGCGGTCTCATTCCGGGTGAAACCGTGGTCCTTCTGGCCGGCGCCGGCGTGTTCGCCCTGGCTGCCTATGTCTGGCATGCCCGTCGTGCCGCGTTTCCGCTGATCGATCTCAAGCTTCTTTCGATCAAGACATTTCGGGCGAGCGTTCTCGGCGGTTCGCTGTTTCGGATCGGAATTGGATCGATTCCGTTTCTTCTCCCCCTCATGCTGCAAGCCGGGTTCGGCATGAACGCGCTTCAATCGGGTTCGATCACCTTCATTGCTTCAGCCGGGGCGATGGCGATGAAGGCCACGGCCGCGCCCATCCTGCGCCTGTTCGGTTTTCGCCGTGTGCTGATCTTCGATGCGGTCCTGAGCGCCGCCTTCCTTGCCTCCTACGGCCTCTTCACCCCTTGGACCCCGGTCGTCCTTATGATGAGCGTACTCCTTGTCGGCGGCTTCGTGCGGTCGCTCGAATTCACCAGCCTCAATTCGATTGCCTATGCCGAAATCGATTCCGCCAAGATCAGCAGAGCCGTCAGTTTTGCATCGGTGGCGCAACAACTGGCCTTGAGTCTCGGCGTCGCAGCTGGAGCCGGTGCGCTTCAAGGTTTTGCCTATCTCAATGGCGCGTCAAATATCTACGCAACCGAGAATTTCAAATGGGCGTTTTTTGCCATGGCCGCCATATCGTTAAGCGCGGTGTTTGCGTTCTTGCGCCTGCCCACCGACGCCGGATGGCAGCTTACCAGAACGCGCACCGACGAAGCCATCGCGCCGGCATCGCAATAAGCCGTCAAGGCGTGCCGGCTCCTCTGAAGCCGGTGGCAAGCACATAGAGTTCGGAGGAATCCGCACGGCTGGCCTGCGGCTTGACATGCCGTACAACCGCGAACTCCCGCTTAAGCCTGGCTAGCAAATCGCGTTCGGTACCGCCTTGAAAGACCTTGGCGAGGAATATGCCTCCCTCGGCCAAAATTTCGCAGGCGAAATCGGCAGCAAGTTCGACAAGACCGACAATCCGCAAGTGATCCGTCTGCTTATGGCCGGTGGTATTTGCGGCCATGTCGGAAAGAACGACGTCGGCCTTGCCGCCCAGCCAATCCTTGAGAAGTTGCGGCGCGTCCTCGGCCATAAAATCCATGACCTTGAATTCGGCGCCGGCCAGCGGTTCGATGTCGAGAAGATCGATGCCGATGATTCTGCCGCCGCTCTCGTTTGTGCCCGCCGCTTGCACGCAAGCCTGCGACCAGCCGCCTGGCGCAGCGCCGAGATCGACGATCCTCTGCCCGGGCTTCAAAAAGTGATAGCGGGCATCGATTTCCATTAATTTATACGCCGCACGGGAACGAAAGCCCTCCCGTTTCGCCCGCGCCACATAGGGATCGTTGAGCTGACGTTCCAGCCACAAGGTGGAGGAGAGCGATCGCTTTCGCGCAGTCTTCACCCGCGTCTTCAGCGAACGGCCACCTTCCCGGCCCGACGGAGATCGCGTCTCCATCATCCCTCTGCCCGCGCGGCCACGCCGTCGCCGCTCATCAGCTGGATCAAAATGCCGTCACGCAAACCGCGGTCTGCGATACGGACGCGATCTGCCGGAAACGCCCGGCGGATCGCTTCCAGAATGGCGCAGCCGGCAAGGACAAGATCGGCCCGCCCATGCCCGATACACCCATTCGCCGCGCGCTCGTGGTAGGTCATTTTGCGCAAACTGGCCACTGCATTGTCGACCTGTCTGCTCGACATCCACAAGCCGTCAACCCGGCGTCGATCATAGCGGGCAAGGCCAAGAAAAACGCCGGCGATCGTCGTGACCGTCCCGGAGGTTCCCAGCAAATGAAAATTTGGTCCCCGCTGTTCAGTGCCTGCCATCGCAACGAAACTCGCCAGCTCGGGCGCGACATAATCCACCATGGCCTCGAATGTCGCGTCGGAGACTTCGAGCCCGCCAAATTTCTCCGCCAAAGTCACGACCCCGACCCGCAGGGAAACCCAGAAGCGGATCCGATCGCATTTTGCCATGCCGATGGTTCGAGCGTGCACGGATGAAGCTTTGCTCAGCCAAACAATTTCCGAAGAGCCGCCGCCGATATCGAACAGGACCACACCGTGGGCGGCGGAATCGGCCAGCGAAGCAGATCCAGCAGCCGCCAGACGCGCTTCGGTTTCACGATCGACAACTTCAAGTTCGAGACCCGTTACGTCCCGGACCCGCTCAAGAAATTCCGGTCCATTTCGTGCCGACCGGCAAGCCTCCGTCGCAATCAGCCGGGCATGGGTGACGCCGCGAGCGCGCATCTTGTTGCGGCAGATTTCAAGGGCGCTCAGCGTCCGCTCGATCGCCGCCTCAGTGAGTTCGCCAGTTAAAGAGAGACCTTCGCCGAGCCGGACGATCCGGGAAAACGAATCGATGACACGAAATCCGTCCTGGCCGCTTCCCGAAGGTGCAGGCCGGGCAATCAAAAGCCGGCAATTGTTGGTCCCAAGATCAAGCGCCGCATAGATATTTTGTTCCGGCCTAGGCGCGGCGGGAGGCTTTTCGATGCTGGCGATATAATTCGCCGCACCCGCGCCCGTCGGGTCCGGAACCACATCTTCCATGGCGCGCAGGCTGGCTACTGGCGCGCTTATTGCGCGGTCGCCGGTTTCGCCGGCGCCTTCGGTTCGAATCAATTCACACTCCCGAAGCCGGGCACTCCTCTGCAACTTCGCGCAAGTGTAACAAGGCCGGCTCCAAACACCAAGTGCCGCACCGCAAGAAGGCACAAAACGGCGAGCTCATTGGCCTTGGCCCCGCGGATTGTCCTTTTCACCGGGCTTCTTGACCGGCTTCACCGGAACCTGGGGCGGCATGTGGACCTGGGGCGGCATCCCTCTTGGCGCCGCCGGAAAATTGCTTGGGCTAACCCGCGGACCCGGATGGGGAACGACTGGTGCAATCGCCAACGGCCGTGGCGCGCCTCCCCAGTTCGGGTGCGGCTGGGCGGGTGGTGGCGTATTTGCTGGCCTCGCCGATGTCGCTGGGCGAACGCCGGGAAAAACGCCTCTGTTTGGCATCGGCGGAGGCGCGACGATACCAACTGGCCCAGGATGCTGCGGCCTCCTCCCGGCCGGGAAACCCGCGTTGGCTGGTGCGTGCGGCTGGATCCCAGGGGGAACACGGTTCGCCGCCGGCCCATGCGAAAGCTGAGGAGGCAGCACAGGAGAAATTTTGGGGATGGCCGCCGGCGGCAATCGATGGCCGGCAGGACCAGTCCTTCCAGTTGGACCGGGTGGCGAGCCCGGCTTGGGTCCGGTGGGGGTGGGAAGGGGCTGGCCTGCCGGTAACGCGTGGTTGGGAGGCGCCAGCGCCCCGTTTGGCGCCGGCTCGTGGACCGCAGTTGCCGGACGTGAGGGACCCGCAGGAGGAGGCGCGCCATTTGGAGCGGCGGGAACGCCGGGCTGGAGCCCTCCGGTGGGCCGTGCCGGAGCACCAGGAACTCCCCCCTGGGGTGGCATGGCGCTCGGCGCGACGGCCGGGGGAGAACCCGGGCGGACGGGCCTGTCGGGGCCACGCATGGCTCGTTCCGGCCCAGCGGGCGGCGCTATATTCGGGGCCCCTTGCTGCCCGAAATTTTGCTGAATGACCACGCCCGGCGCGGTGCGTTCTCTCCCAAACGGCACCGGAATGGGAATCGGGATCGGCAGAAAGCCTTGGCTCGGTGGCGGCGGCGGCGGCGCGATCTCGATGAATTCCACCGGCCGCGGCGGCAGAAAATATTCGGGCGGCGGCGGAGGCGGCGGGTAATTCTCCGGCGCAAAGCTTATGACCGGCTGGTCGATAACCCGGTATTCCTCTTCCGGAGGCGGCGGCAAGCCACCGAAATCATAGGCCTCATAGCGGGGGGGAGGATCGAGGGGAGCCGACAAAAAAGTGAGCCTGCGGCGGGCGTCCGCGAAATGCGGGCCGCGCGGATAGCGTTGCATATAGCTCCAATAGGCATCGGGCGTATTCGCGGAGACACAGCGGCGCCACGTCAAAGCCTCGCGCCTTGCCGCGAGCAAGGCCCGGACTCGGGCCGCAAGCCGATCATTGGGATAGGCTGCGAGGAATTCCTGATAACCTGCGAATGTGTCGCGTTCCACCGCGGCGGCATAGGCCTCCGCGACGGGAAACTCGCGGATCGGGCGGGACCGCATGGCCGCATAGCTTTGCGCCGCGACGGGGGGCGGCGCATCAGGGCTGGCTGCAAAAAGCAAAATGGGCGTTTCGATCTTGGAAACATCCCAAGGCACAAAGGCACCGTGCGTCGCTTCGTTCACCCTGAGCCTTGCGCGGGCAAAGGCTTCATCGATGGGCACCCCGCCTTCGCGCAACATCTCAGCCAAGGCCTTGGCATAAGCGCCGTAAGGCGGGGGTTCCCCGGGCGCAATCGTACCAGGTGCCGCATTAAACGCGTAAAGCGAGCCGGGCTCCGCATCGATCAGCGCAAGACCGCTCGCGAGGCTTGGTCCGCTTTTCGCAAAATCATTGGCCCGCGCAGCATCGAGCACAATGATCCGAGCCTTGAGCGGCAATGCCGCGAGCGCGCGGGTAAAGTCGGAAATGCGCAGCGCTTCCACGAGAATGTCGGTGTCCCGCGCAATCACGGCCTCGATGGGGGCGAAATAATTTTCGCCCTCATATTGCAGGCCGCGTCCGGACAGATAGATGAACACGATCGCTTGGGGACCGGCCTGCTCAGCCTTCGCCTGAAAATCGCGAAACGCACGGCGCAGCGATTCCGAATCGAGATTGGCGGCGCCATTCACCTCAAATCCGGCGGCACGCAAGGAATCCGCAATAAGGCCTGCGTCGTTTGCCGCCGTCGGCAACGCGCCGCCGCGATAGTCCGCATTGCCGATCACGAGGGCTAGTCTCGGTTCGGTCGTCTCCTGGGCAAACGCCTGGGGCCGCCAGGAAACCAAGATCACGAGCGCGACGGCGAGGAAGAGAACTCTATTTGTTTTCGTTCGCAACAGCATTTAGCACCATGGGCAACACCGGAAGCTCGCATAAAGGAAGGCCAGTGCGGCTGAATATTGGCTGAATGCTCCAGCTATCTTCCGTTCAGGTGCTCTGCGCGGGGGTTCCGTAGTAAAGCTTCAGGTGATGGCACGGGCGACCTCCCTCCGCAAAAGCGGCAAGACCTCCGCATCGAACCAAGGATTTCGCTTGATCCATCCGCTGTTGCGCCACGATGGATGCGGCAACGCAATGATACGCGGGCCCTCCCCCGCGAATTCGCGCCAGCGGCGGACCGTTTCGTCAACGCCGAGGCCCTTGGGCAAAGGTCTTCCAAGCCGCGCGAAATGATAGTCCTGTGCATAACGGCCGATGGCAAGAATGCATTCAATCTGGGGCAATGCTGCGAACAATTCATCATGCCAGGTCTCGCGGCATTCGCGGCGCGGCGGCAGATCGCCCTTATTTTTGTCGTGACCCGGAAAACAAAAACCCATCGGCACAATCGCCACCCTGGCTTCATCGTAGAAGATTTCACGCGGGAGGTTTATCCATTGCCGGAGCCGATCTCCGGACGCATCGTTGAAAGGCACGCCCGTTTGATGAACTCTGGTGCCGGGCGCCTGGCTGGCAATAAGCAAGCGCGCGGTCGAGGAGACCCGCAGCACGGGACGCGGCTCATGCGGAAGCGGTGTTTTCCGTGGCGTGTCGCGACAGAAGCGACAAGCCCGGATGCGTTCAGTCAGTTCGATGATTGATGGAATTGCATATTTATTGACATCAGAGATCAAACGTTTGTCCATCATAGGCAATCATCAATCCAGCGCTTTCCATTTCGGGCCGGAGGGCCAAGGCAAAGTCGCTCATATGCGTCACGACAATTCGCTTCGCCGAAAAACCGGCAAGATTGGCCTTCAGCGAGGGCCAGCTGATGTGGTGCGGCACCGGCTCTCCCCCAGAATAGCATTCAACGACGAAAATATCGGCGTCCTTGGAAATGTCGAACAAGGCCTCGGTCCAGGCCGTGTCGCCTGAATAGGCAAACACATTTTTACCATCGTCCAGTCGAACGCCCGTCGCGATGCCGCAGCAGCCGTGAACGACCTCAAAGCTCTCCACAGCGAGCCCCGCAGCTTTGGTTTTCCCGCGCGGGGGCAGTTCCTCGACCTTCCAAGGAAAACTCCAGGGCATCGCTTTTGTAACGGAAAAAAGAGCCTCGAGCGCATCATCGAGCCGCTTTCTGAGGCCTGGCGGTCCGATCATTGTGAGGGGTTTTGTTCGCCGCGCAACGAATTGGCAGTCCAACAAAAGGAACGGCAAGCCCCCAAAATGGTCGCCGTGCAAATGCGATATCACGACGGCATCTATATCGGAGCAATCGTAGCCAAGCTTCTTCCAGCCGACAATCGAGGCGGCTCCAAAATCGACCAAGACCGTTTTCCCCAGCGCATCTATTTTGAAGCAAGTGTGCGCGCGACCGCCAGTCCCAAAGGCATCGCCCGAACCAACTATCGTTACTCGCATGACACCCTTTCTATGGACCGATCTGACGTAGAAAATCTCTGCGAGCAGCAGAAGAGATCGTAGCGGCGTAAAGTTCAAACCCAAAACAGAGCAGACGCAGAAGCTGGGTCCAAGGGAAGATACTTAAGACCGGCTCTCTACGACGTGCATGGGCACCAAACATTTTTAGGAGGTTAACACGCGACTTTTGAGCGACAGACACGTTCTTGATGTGCGTTACCACACACTCAAACCCACCCCTTGGATTCACTGCAGCGCGGACTTCCGCGGAAGATTGTGCGCGCGAAAGCCTCAGGTTGGGACCAGCGCATGTTGCGTACAAATCGAACGACCACCGAGCCGGGTCGTTAATCTTTTTGCCCCAATCTCGCAAATTGCGTGGACGCACCGAAAAGTCAGCAGGTCTTTCACACGATGACAAATGTCGCCGCAGAATTGACCGCGCACAGGCGGGTTGGCGATTTAGCTAATGCCGCACAGCGCAGGGCCGAGGTGTTACACGCGACGCGAGAACCGCCACTCTTGTCCGCCCAAAATCGATCTGGCTTCGATGTGGAATTGTTGCGCCTCTATGCAAGAGCACGAAGATCCTCGGTTCCTGCCATGGCCGCGCTTGCTGCCATCGTCGCGATTGTTGCCACGACCAGGGTCTCACTCGAGTCCGTCGCGATCTGGCTCGCCCTCGATGTCGCCGCCATCAGCCTCTCCTACCAGTACGCCGGAAAATTTCTGAATGCCGACGAGACTGCACTCGATACAAGCCGCTGGCGTTACAAGTTCTTTTTCATCGAAACCTGTCAGGGTCTTGTCTGGGCGATTCTCATAGCGCTCATCAATGACTCGGGGGACCCCACCTCGCCAACAATCGGTTTGGTTTTGCTTTTGTTGGTCGCAACAATGAATGCGACCGTCACCGCGCCGATCCCTTTGGCCGTGACCGGCGCATTGACGCCGATGACCCTCGTCATTCTCGGTTTCCTGCAGCCTGCGAGCCTGGCCGGTGGAGCCCCACCGCTGTTTATTCTCGCTTGCGGCACGCAGCTTTATTTCATGTTCCTCGCCAGCAAGCTGCGTGCGGCTTCGCGCGAAGGCCTGTCGTTTCAAACCGAAAAAGACCAATTGATCGCCGAACTCGAACAGGCCAAGGTGAACAGCGATCTCGCGAGGCGGCGCGCCGAGTCCGCCAACCTCGCCAAGTCCCGCTTCCTGGCGACGATGAGCCATGAATTGCGGACTCCCCTCAATGCGATCCTCGGCTTTTCCGAAGTGATGAAAGGCGAGCTGTTCGGATCGCATGCAATCCCGTCTTACAAGGAATATTCAAACGACATTCATGCAAGCGGCCAGCATCTCCTGATGCTGATCAATGAAATTCTCGATCTCTCAAGGATTGAAGCGGGTCGTTTCGATCTTAAGGAAGAAGCGGTCGCGCTCGATCATATCGTTGAGGATTGCCGGCATCTGCTGGGCTTGCGCGCGAAAAAACGCCGGATCACGATTGAAGAATTCGTCGAACCCGATCTGCCTTATATTTGGGCCGATGCGCGCGCGCTTCGTCAGGTCAGTTTGAACCTCCTGTCAAACGCGATCAAATTCACCCCGCAAGGCGGACTGATCAAAATCAGAATTGGCTGGACTTCAAATGGCGGCCAATATGTCGCCGTGCGCGACAGCGGTCCGGGCATTCCCGAAGAAGAAATCCCGATCGTCATGTCATCCTTCGGCCGGGGCACACTCGCGCAAAAAAATGCCGACGAAGGATCGGGGCTCGGTCTGCCGATCGTCAAAGGCCTTGTCGAACTGCACGGTGGAACCTTCACTTTGAAATCGAAGCCAAGCGAAGGCACCGAAGTTGTCGTCATCCTTCCGCCGGAACGGGTGATGGACGCGGTGCCGGTGAACGGAGTTCGGGGCGATGGTAGGCGCAAAGGCGCACGCCGGCTGCAACCTGGAACGACGACTGCCGCCTAGCATTCGAGGCCCCTGCCCGCGCTCCGACGCAACTGCAGTTCATACTCGCGGTAAAATCCTCCCGAGGACAAACAGCGCATTGGGTCCGGTGAATTCCTGGGCGATCGCAACGGTTTGGCCCAGCGTTTACGAAAAACTCAGGCAGAGCCTTTAGCGAAAAGCCGATCCGCAAATCTCTCTAAAAATGCTCGATTTGCAGAATGACGCGCGCTGCGCCAGGAAAGCGTCATCAACCATTTGTGCAAACATTTTGCCGGGTAAGATGATACGAAGCCACGCGAGAATGCTCCGATATTTGATTGCTGGCATGTCTAGTCGAATTTTTTCTGGTCGCCCGGCGCAGTTTGGCAATGCCGATCAAAAGCAATATAGCCCCTGCCCGCGACAGCTGCCGCAGCCGGGATAACGAGGAGACGAGTTGACGTGCTTTGGCCATTCAGGACAGCGCTTTTCCCACAGCGCATTTGCCGGCTTGCTGCAGCCGTCTTTTTAGGGTGCACGGCCTTTGCGCCCTTGGCCGCCGAAGAACCGATGCGCCCGGCACCCGCCGCGGCGGCGGAAGCAGGATCTCCTGATACCTCATCACATCAAGATCAGGGCGAGCCGCATCCGCAAGCGCCAGCCACCGCTCAAAACCCGCTTCCGCCTCCGGCAACCACTTCGCATACGGTCGAACTACCCGGACGCAGCCTTCATTTCAAGGCGATCGCCGCGGCGATCCGCCTAAGCGATGCGGAGAGCCTGGCCCCAAGGCCGATATCGCCACCGTCGCTTTTCTTCTGGAAGGCGCCGATCCCGCCAAGCGTCCGGTCACTTTCGCAATCAATGGCGGCCCCGGCGCCGTCTCCGCCTGGCTTGATCTCGGCGCCCTGGGGCCTTGGCGGCTGCCTCTCGACCGCAACGCACCGTCGCCTTCCATGTCCCCTGTCGTGGTCGACAATGCCGACACCTGGCTCGATTTCACCGATCTCGTTTTCATCGATCCGCCGGGCACCGGCTATAGCCGCATCTTGGCGAAGGGCGACGAAACGCGCCGCCATTTCTATTCGGTCAATGGCGACATAGACGCGCTGGCGGTCACGATCCGCAAATGGCTCACCGCCAACAAAAGGCTCGACAGCCCGAAATTCATCGTGGGCGAGAGCTATGGCGGCTTTCGCGCGCCAAAACTCGCGCGACGGCTGCAGGACAAGGAAGGGATCGGGATCGAGGGTCTTGTGCTGATTTCCCCGGTGCTCGATTTCGGCTGGTTCGAAGGCGCCAATAATCCGCTGACCTTCGTCACACGGCTGCCGTCGCAGGCCGCCGCCGCGAAAGCGGCCTCGCCGGGCCAGACGGGCGCGCGGCGCTTGCCGAGGTCGAAGCCTATGCGGCGGGTCCCTACCTCGACCGATCTCCTGCGCGGCGAACGCGATCCCGCAGGCGCTGTCCCGCATTGCCGAAAAAGTCGCGAGCTTCACGGGCCTCGATCCGGCGCTCGTCCGCAAGCTCGGCGGCCGCATCGACATGGCGACATTCGCGCGCGAAAGGGATCGGGCGGGCGCAAAGATCTCCAGCATTTATGATGCGCGAGTCAGCGGTTTCGATCCGTCCCCGCATGCGGCGGCGAGCGAATATTCCGATCCCATTCTCGACGCGGTCAAGACCCCACTGGCCAGCGCGATGGCCGATCTCACCGGCAATCGTCTCGGCTGGCCTGTCGAAGCGCGCTATGAAATCCTCAACGAAGACGTCAACCATGCCTGGGACTGGGCGGCAACGGCCGCGACCGGGCTGGAGGCGCTCTCCGATCTGAAACGCGCGATGGCTCTCGATCCCTCCCTGCGCGTCCTCGTCGTGCATGGCGCTCACCGATCAAGTGACGCCCTATTTTGCCTCAAAGCTTCTGATCGACCAGGTGCCTCCCGATGGGCGATCCGGACCGCCTGCGCCTCAAAGGTCTATGGCGGCGGCCACATGCTTTATTTCGACGACAAATCCCGCGCCGCTTTGCGGGAAGACGCGCGGAAATTGATCGAGGGAAAATGATGGTTTTACATTGAGAATCTTTTCAGATAATTAGATTGCTTTCTATCGTCTGCTTTTATCACTTCACTTGAATCCTTCGGCTTCCTCGAAAGTCGCCATGCCGGTGTGGCAAGCCATGGCCGCCTTGATGATGCCGAAGGCCAAGAGCCGCGCCGGAACCTTCGCCAAGCCGCAGCCCAAGATCCAGCAAACGGCGTTCTTGCCAAGCCGCCGCAGCACTTCGCTGTGAGCGCCTTCGGCCGAGACATGGCCCGCGAGGCAATGGTCGAGCGTTGCGGGATCCAGCGCATGGAGAATCGCTGCCGCGGCGCAGACCACATAGCCATCGAGGATCACCGGGAATGCGCTCCATCCGCGCGGCCATGATCGCGCCGGCGATTGCCGCGATTTCGCGCCCGCCAAGACGTCGCATCACCTCAAGCGGATCGGAAAGATGCTCCTTGTGCATACGCGACCGCCGCTTCCACCGCCGCGATTTTCCGCGCCAAGTCCACGGTCATCGACTCCGGTGCCCCGCCCCACCCAATCGGCCGCACGCCCCCATAGAGGCCCGTGGTAGATGGCGGCCGCGACGGTCGTATTGCCGATGCCCATTTCGCCGAGGCACAAGAGGTCGATGCTCGCCGGCGATGGCCTCCATCCCGAAAGCGAAGGTCGCCTCGGCCTCCCTTTCCTCCATGGCCGGAGCCTTCGTGATGTCGCGGTCGGAACATCGAGGGCCAGATCGAAAACCTTCAAGCCCATCCCGTTGGCCGCGCAAATCTGATTGATCGCGGCGCCCCCGGCCGGAAAATTGTCCATCATGGCGCGCGTGACCGAGGCCGGATAGGCCGACACGCCCTTGTTGCGCGACGCCGTGATTGCCCGCGAAAACCGCAACCAGTGGCCGGTCGATCGACGGGTTTCGGCTTCGCCTGCCACGCCGCCAGGAATTCGACGATTTCCTCGAGCCGCCCGAGCGAACCCGGCGGTTTGGTCAGCGTTGCTTGGCGCGCGCGGACGGCTTGCCGGGACGCCTCCGATGCGCCGGGCATGGCAGCGATCAGATCGCGGATCGAGTCGAACGGCAGTTTCGGGCGGCATGGCGACATCGAGCACCTGCAGCAGAGGAACACGTCTCTCTTAGGCCAGACCAGCCGCCACCGCTACGGAAGCCCTGCGGCAAGTCGCCTCGCTCTTTGCTGCAGTTGCGATATTGCAATGCAGCAATTCATGTTCCTATGTTACGTCTTATCGTGTTGCTAGGGAGGAAAAGCACTAACGTTATCAACACGGATCGGAGACCGACCCCATGAAAAGCCAAATTTCTCTTCACCGCCCTCGGGCTTGTTCCCGCTACTTGCCTTCTGGCCTTGCGACGGTCGGTCAGCCTCCCGACTTTCACGCGCGGAGACGGTGCAATTCGGGCTGTTCCGCCGCGCCAAATGATGCGCCGCACCCCATCTGTTGCTAAAGCGGCGTGAAGGGCGAACCAGAGCAAGCTCTATCGTGGCTGGGTCTGCTGAACAGGCGCCGTCCCTGCACCCGTCGAAATTCTCAAGAGCTGCGGTCCCTGTGAGCGACCGCTCACCGCAGCTCTCGACAAAATCGCATGATCAAGGAAGAGAAGCGATGCGCCTTCGGCTCGTCGCTTCTCGCCGATTTTTGGCTTTGTCTCGGATTTTACACGCGTTGCCCGTCCCCGGGCGTGGCGCGAGGCAGCTCCCCATGCTTCACGCATTTTTCGCGCGCCGCTCGGCTCCTGCCGCTTGCCGGGGCGCTTCTTGGAGCGCTCGCGGCCCTTGTCTCTGGGCGCCGCCTTCGGGCTTGGATTTCCGCCCTCTTCTTGCCGCGCCCCTCGTCCGTGGGCTCGCTGATCCTCTCAACGGCGCCATGCATGAAGACGGCCTCGCCGATTGTGCCGACGGTTTTTTTGGCGGCGCGACCCGCGAGCGCAAGCTCGAAATCATGCGGGACAGCAGAATTGGCACATTTGGCGCGCTCGCGCTCCTGCTCAGCTTCTCATTTGCGGGCCGCGAGCCTTGCCCTCATCGCCAGCGAAAGCCTCAGATCTTGCGGGCGCCGTGCTGATTGGTGCGGCGGCTTTGTCGCGCAGCGCGGCTCTCATTCCCTTGGCGGTCCTCCCCCCAGCGCGGGATCGACGGCGCCGGTTTCGCGGCGGGACAAGCCGCAGCCCACGGCCCTCGCCGTCGCAGCCGTCCTTGCCGGTGTTTTTGCGCTTGCTCCCATCGTGGCGGGCGCGGGACCGGTCCGCGCCGTTCGCGGCCTTGGCTCTCGCGACAGGGGCGGCCTATGCCGATCGTGCCGCTTGCCCGAAGCCAAATCGGCGGACAAACCGGGGATGTTGCGGGCGCCGCCCAGCAACTGAGCGAAATTGCGTATCTACCTTGCATTTGCGGCGCAGCCCTGACGAGTTTCGCCGCCATGCGCCAGCGTTCAGCCGCGGCGTTAAACCCCCGCGAGATATTGCGTTGGGATCAACCGGGGTCGTTCCCTTGCGCAATTCGAAATGAAGCTGCGGCGAGGCGACATTGCCGCTTTGCCCGGACTTGGCGATCGTCTGGCCGCGCTTGACCGTCTCGCCGCGCTTGACTTCGATATCGCCCGTATTCGCATAGGCGGAAACAAAACCGTTGGGATGGCGGATCAAGATCAGATTGCCATAGCCCTTCAACTCATTGCCGGCATAGGCGACGACGCCGCTTTCGGCTGCCTTGACGGAGGTGCCTTCTGGAACGGCGATATTGATCCCGTCATTGCCGCCTGGTTTAAACGCCTGGATAATGCGTCCGCGCGCCGGCCAGCGGAATTCCGGATTGGCGGCCTCGGAAACCGGGGCGCTCGGTCTTGCGGCGGCAGCGTCGGTCGACGCCACCTGGACCGGTGCCGGATCGTCGGCGCTTTGCGCTTCACGAGCAGTCTCGGCTTTCGCGGTCCGTGGCCGTTTCTTGTTTGGCGAGTGCGGGGGCTGGCCTTGGGTGCGCTCGTCACCGCCGCCGTCTTTTGCGCCGGAATTTTGGTTGCTGGAACTTGCGCGAGCTTTTCGGCTGCCTTCACAGCCGTGCTCGTGGCGGCGTCCCTGGCCGAAGCCACGCGGGTCCTGCCGGAGTTCAGGGCTTCCGCCTGGCTCGCCAAGCTGCGCGGCGCGGCGGCGGCCGCGGCCTTGGCCGGCGCGCCGCACTTCCCAGCCGCCCCCCGCTCGAAGCCGCCAAGGCGGCATTATAGACCGGGATCACGATATGGCTGCCCGGCTGAATTTGCGACGCCGAGGTGAAACCATTGGTCCGGACGAGCGCGTCGAGCGGAATTCCATAGCGATTGGCGAGGATCGGGCCGTCTCGCCTTGCGCGACAACAACCGGCGAGCCGCCCTGCGCGGACCAGCCGGCAACGCCTTGCACGGGGCGCGACGGCAGTGCGGCAACCGCGGCCATGCTGGGATTGGGTGGCATCGCGGTGGGTGCGCTGAGCGGCTGCGATTGCACCGGCGAGACCGGCATAGATGCCGCAACGCCAGGCGCCGGCCGTTTGATCGGTGACATTCGCCGAAGTTTGGAAAGGATTGGACAAAGGGTCGCTCAGGCGCTCGGAATTGGCGCAACCGGCGAGCATGCCCGCGGCAGCGCCGGTCAGGGCCAGACGAAACGCGAAACGCGCGCGCGAAACACAAACAAAATTACTCATGACGCAACCCACCGGCATAGTGTCTTTCGACCCATTAATGTGCCGACTAAGTTAAGGGCGGTTTAAAGATGAACGACTGTTCATCGAAAATCCGGACAAAATTACGATTTTTGCTAACGGCCCCGGAGACCCGCAAATGCGCCTTCAGAGCGCTTGCGCCTCGCCCGGCAAAAGCGCTTGCAGCCGGGAGGCGCACACCGGCGTCTCTTCAAGGCCGCCCGCCTCATCGCGCGTGATCCGCGTGATCTGTTGGCGCGAGGCGATTTGGGGATCAGGCCGCGCCGCGACAATAAGGCCGCCTGGTCCCCAGCGCCGCGATGAGATTTTCGGGAATCTCCATCAGCAGACCCTGGACGATGATCCGGTCGAAAAGGCCAATATTCGGCGAGATCGCCAGGCCATCGCCAAAGACGATGCCGGCATTGGTGATCGCCGAGCCGGGCGAGCCTTGCCTCGGCCTCGATTGCAAGACTCTGAAACCGCTCGATCGACAGCACTTCGCGCGCCAGCCGCGCGAGCAGCGCCGTCGCATAGCCTGATCCCGTTCCGATTTCGAGCACTCGGTGGTCGCTGGCCGGCGCCAGCGCCTCGATCATCCGAGCGGCGAGCCAGGGCTCCGGAAGGGTCTGGCCGCAGCGCAGCGGCAGCGAGATCGGCCGCCGCGCGAGATCGGCAAAACGATGCGGCACGAAAATTTCGCGCGGCACGATTTCGAGCGCCCGCAAAAGATTGAGGTCCTGGATGCCGCGCGCCCGCAGATCCATGAGAAAGGCGGCCTTGTTTTGCGCCTCGCTGATCTTCTCCGGATTCAGGGACGGATGGCGGCTATCTCAAGCGCCATCAGATACCGGCCTCGATCAGCGAAGTGCCCGGCGCATAGCGAGTCGAGCACCGTGTTCGTCCGGTCAGAGTCGAGTTTGAGCGGCGTCACCGAAATGCTTGTTTTGCGCCAAGGCTTCGAGGTCCGTCCCAGGTCCCGGGGTCGAATCTGCCCCGCGCAACGGAAATCCAATAATAGGGTTTGCCGCGCCCATCCGCGCGTTCATCGATCGGTGATGGTTTGCGCGTCGCGCCGGCCCTTGCACGGTGACGGCGACGCCCTGGCACCGCCTCCGGCGGGCAAGCCGGAAAATTCACATTGATGACGATGCTTTGCGGAATGCCTTCGGCCGATGATCTTGCGCAATCAGGCCAGGCGCATGGGTTTCGGCGCACTTCCAAAAGGTTTCGTCATGGCCGACCGGGCCATAGGCCTGGGAGAGCGCAATCGAAGGCAAGCCGAGGCTCGTCCCTTCCAGTGCGCCCGCGACCGTGCCCGAATAGGTGATGTCCTCGGCGACATTCTGGCCGTTGTTGACGCCCGAAAGAACGAGATCCGGGGCCTTGCGCCATCGAGCAGCCGTGCGCACGCCCATGATGACGCAATCGGTCGGCGTGCCCTTCACCGCGAAATGACGCGCGGAAATTTTGCGCAGCCGCAGCGGATCGTTGATCGACAGGGAATGAGCGACTCCCGATTGATCGTTTTCGGGAGCAACGACAAAAACATCGTCCGACAAATTCTTGGCGATCCGCTCCAAGAACCGCAAGGCCCGGCGCGTGAATACCATCGTCATTGGTGATCAAAATGCGCATGGGCGCGGCCTCAAGCTTTCGCGATTGTTTCGATGCCGCCCATATAGGCGCGCAATGCCTCCGGGACGGTGACGGAACCGTCTTCGTTCTGATAATTTTCCAAGACCGCGACAAGCGCGCGGCCAACCGCGACGCCCGAGCCATTGAGCGTGTGGACGAAGCGGGCGCTTGCCATCTTCAGGCCGGTAGCGTGCATTCATCCGCCGCGCCTGGAAATCGCCGCAGACCGACACGGAGGAAATCTCGCGATAGCGGTTTTGCCCCGGCAGCCACACCTCGATGTCATAGGTTTTTTGCGAGGCAAAGCCCATGTCGCCGGTGCAGAGCGTGACCACGCGATAGGGAAGTTCTAGGCGCTTCAACACTTCTTCGGCGCAAGACAGCATGCGGTCGTGTTCGGCGAGCGAAGTTTCCGGCGTGGTGATCGAGACGAGTTCGACCTTGGTGAATTGATGCTGGCGGATCATGCCGCGCGTGTCTTTGCCCGCCGCCCCCGCCTCGGCACGAAAACAGGGCGTGCAGGCGGTGAACGCGAAGGGGCAGGTCTTTTTCGTCGAGGATTTTTTCGCGGACGAGATTGGTGAGGGGAACTTCGGCGGTCGGGATGAGCCAATTATCGGGCTCTCCAATAAACTGCGCGATCAGATCATGCGTATCCCGATCGAAATTCGGCTGGTTTAGTTCAACCTGAAACAAATTCTTCAAAAACTCGAAGACCTGACCCCGATCATTTTTATTATAAAGATCAGCCAGCTCGGCAAGTTCATCTGCTGGGATTGCATTTTTTCTCTTGATGAGCGAGTCAAAAAGCGGACCATCATTTCTCGCGGTTCGAAACTGATCCTCCCGAAACTTCGGCAATTGCGCCGTGCCGAACATGGCGTCATCGCGCACAAGGATCGGCGGGTTCACCTCCACATAGCCGTGCTCGCCCGTATGCAGATCGAGCATGAATGCTCCAAGCGCGCGTTCCAGCCGCGCAAGAGCACCCTTGTTCACGACAAACCGCGCACCCGAGATTTTCGTCGCGGTCTCGAAATCCATGAGGCCGAGCGCCTCACCAATCTCGAAATGCTCTCTCGGTGGAAAGTCCAGCGCGCGCGGTTCACCGACGCGACGCAGTTCGACATTGTCGTTTTCATCCTTGCCGACGGGCACATCGGCGAGGGGCGTGTTGGGAATTTCAGCAAGGGCACTAGTCGAGCGCGGCGATCGCCTCACGCTCCTCGCTCTCGAAAGCCGCAAGCGACTCTTTCAATTCTCCGACTTCGATCTTCAAAGCCTTGGCGAGGGAGGCATCGCCCGACTTCATCGCGGCGCCGATCTCCTTCGATGCCACATTGCGCCGCTCTTGCGCGGCTTGCGACTTGGCTATCGCGGCACGGCGTCTGTCGTCGAGCGCAAGAAGTTTTTCGGCAAGCGGTTCGAGACCGCGCCTCCGCCGCCCTTGATCAAAAGTATCGGCGTTCTCGCGAATCCACTTGATGTCGTACATGAAACTCTACTGCCTCGAAGGGTACAAATCTCAAGTTCCAGACGCTGGCTCAGCCTTATTTGCTTCGTCGCGGCCCTTCTCGATCATGCGGACGGCAAGGATCGATAGCTCGTAGAGGCCGAATGCGGGAACAGCCAGTGCGAGCATGGAGAATATATCGGGCGGCGTCAGGACCGCGGCCAGCGACAAAAACAAGTACGATTGCGTAGCGCCGCTGCTTCCGCAAAAAATCCGAACGTCACGATCCCGACGCGTCCGAGCAGCGTCAAGACCACCGGCAATTGGAAGGTAATCCCGAAAGCAAAGATCAATGTCATGATCAGCGAAAGATATTCGCTGACTCGTGGCAAAAGTTCGATCTGCGCGCGCCCCGGTTCCTTGGCCTGCTGCATGCTGATAAAAAAGTGCAACAAATTTGGCATGACCACGAAATAGACGAGCAGGGCGCCCGCTGCAAAGAAGACCGGCGTGGCAAACAGATAGGGCGCGAAGGCCTTGCGCTCATGCTTGTAGAGACCAGGCGCCACGAAAGCGTAAAGCTGGCCGAAAATCACCGGACAGGAGAGAAACGACGCGGAAAACAGAGCGACCCTGATTTGCGTGAAGAAATATTCCTGCGGCGCGGTGTAGATCAGCCGCGCGTCGGGACCGGCCGCATGCTCGAAAGGCACCAGGAGAATATTGTAGATATCCTTGGCGAAAAAGAAGCAGACGATAAACATGATCACGAACGCGCCGAGCGCCTTGATCAGACGGGCGCGCAGCTCGATCAAATGATCCATCAAGGGCGCTTTGGTCGCCTCGATATCGGCGTCGGTCATGGGTGGTTCGTTCCGGCAAGCATGGGGGTGGTGTAGCTGAACCAGATCGTCTGGGACAGTCACACTTTAGGATGTTTTCGCTCCATCCCCCCCGGCCTCGCGGGACTTAGCCTCTCGCATCTCGGTCGCGAGCGCCTCTGAGAGCGCCCGCATCTCGGCATCGATGGCGCCGGGCGCAGGCGGCGCTTTGGTGGTTGATGTGCCGGAATCGGTGTCAGGCACGGCGGGAGCAATACCAGCGGCGAGAAAAGTTTCGCCGCCTTCGGCCGCTTCCGGGAGAGACGGCAATGCAATGGTATTTAACGAATGGTCCGGATCATCTGGAGCGGAAATCGCCGGGATATCGAGAGGACGGGTCGCCGATTTGTCGGCCGCCTCCATCGCACTGGTAATCTCGGCTTTGATTTGCGCCAGCGGATCTGATCTTGGCGCTCTTGGCGAGTTTTTCGACGTCCGCCTTGATGTCTTCGACCTCGGCGTCGCGCATCGCGTCCATGAACTGGGCGCGGAACTCTGCGCCATGCGGCGCAATTTGGCAGCCGCCTGCCCCACTTGGCGCATGACGCGAGGAAGTTCCTTGGGTCCAATGACAATCAAGGCCACGATCCCGATAATGAAAAGCTTGCCAGCATCAAATTCGAACATGCAGAAGAATCACTCAGGCTTGCCGGCAATGATCGTGGATAAAGCGCGGCTTCGCTCTGCCGGTTCTGACTTTATCCGGGCGGCATCAACACCTTTAGCCAAGCTTGCGCGTCTCTGAAACCTTGGCCGGGTCTGCCGCTTGATGATCGAGCGAGCGCAAGAGACTCCGCCGAATGCTTGATCTCCGGTTTGTCCTCTTCTTCCGCCAGGCCCCTTTTAAAGGATTTTATGCCCTTGGCGACATCGCCCATAAGATCCGAAATCTTGCCCTTGCCGCCGAACAAGAGCATCGCGACCACCCCGACGATGAGCCAATGCCAAATCGAGAGACCGCCCATGACGCAAAACCTCCGTATGCTACGCGAGAGGAAACCATGCCCGCCCGCCGTGCCGCAAACCTAGGCTTCCCCAAGCCAAAAACAAGAAGGCCGAAGCCATTCTCGGCGCAAACTCTGTCAAGCTCCAGGGTGTTAAACGCAATTCCGTCGAGAGCCGGTCAAGACCACGACAGCCCGCCCCCTGGAAACGGCCTCTGCGCCCCAATATCCGTGCTCAAGATTGGCAATCCTCAGGGGCGGGTGCCGGATCTTCCGCCTCATCTTCCAGTGAGGCTTCCCCTTCCAAGCTTGGCTCGGGAGCTTCAGAACCAAAATCCGGGGCTTTTTCGTCCTCCAGCGGGTCCTCATCTTCCGCAAGCATTGCATCATCGGAAGGTTGCGGGATACCAAAACCTTGTGGCAGGCGGCCATCGAACAATCCGGCGCCCTTCAGTTCCTCGAGGCCAGGAAGGTCGGTGATCGCCTCCAGACCGAATTGAATGAGGAAGGCCTCCGTTGTCCCATAGGTGATCGGGCGGCCCGGGCACACGCCGGCGGCCGCGCAGGCGCACCCATCCGGTCTCAAGCAGCAGGTCGAGGGTTCCCTTCGAGATGGCGACGCCCCTGATATCCTCGATCTCGGCCCGCGTCACCGGCTGATGATAGGCAACGATCGCCAGCGTTTCGAGCGCTGCGCGCGAGAGCCGCTTGGTCTCGCCCTCGCCATTGGCCAGCGCCCAAGCCAGATCGACGGCCGTGCGGAACATCCATTTCCCGCCAGCCTTCACGAGATTGACTCCCCGCGTGGCATATTCTGTCTTGAGCTCTTCAAGGACAGTGGCCGCCGCAACATCGCGCGGCATGCGCTTTTCGATCTCGGCCTCACTCAACGGTTCGGGCGCCGCAAAC
Source organism: uncultured Alphaproteobacteria bacterium (assembly GCA_963785995.1). Classification (GTDB taxonomy): domain Bacteria; phylum Pseudomonadota; class Alphaproteobacteria; order Rhizobiales; family Beijerinckiaceae; genus Methylocapsa. The sequence continues at coordinate 168,780 of CAWAXL010000028.1, read as the reverse complement.
AACAGGGCTTCGGCAATCCGCATAGCCTCGGACAAACCATCGTCGCGGGACGGGCGTGCGCTTGGGTCAATTTGGGCAAACAATTGCGCTACTTCCGCCAAAGCTAAATCCTTCTGTCCATCTCAAGGTCGCAGCAAAATAATTTCCGCCGGCGGCAATTTGCGCCGGATCCAGATCGGCGCAAAAGGCCCATCCTGCCGGATCGAAATCGCCCCTTCACGGGCCATTTCGAGCGAAGCGGAGAGCGTCGAAGCCCGCACCGTACGGCGGGTCTCCGGCGTGGTACAAAATTCGACGAGATAGGCGTCGAGAACCGTCCAATCGAGCGCCCGTCCCGCCAGTTTTTCCAGTTCGCCGCGGGCATGGGCGAGCGACCAAACAAATCGCTGCTTGAATGTGACACGGGTCAGCGCCTGCGTCTGACGCCGGCTCGCATAGGCGGTGAGCAGTTCATAAAGGCTCGCGCGCCATTGCGGCGTGCCGGAGGTGTCGGCGGCCGGCTCAGGACAGCCGCGCAAGAACAAGTCGCGGCCCAAGCGCGGCCGGTTGACGAGCGCCTCGGCGGCGGCGCGGATTGCATCCAGGCGACGCAGACGAAACTGCAAAGCCTCCGCCAGCTCCGCGACCTCCGGCTCGGTTCCCTTCTCGGCCTGGGGAAGCAAAAGCCGGGATTTCAAATAAGCGAGCCAAGCCGCCATCACGAGATAATCGGCGGCAAGCTCAAGACGAAGGCTGCGTGCGGTCTCGATAAATTCGAGATATTGCTCGGTCAGCGCCAGGACCGAAATCTTATGCAAATCAACTTTCTGTCGGCGTGCGAGGTCGAGCAGGAGGTCGAGCGGGCCCTCGAATCCTTCAATGTCGACGACGAAGGAGGTCTCGTCCCTCGCTTCGGTCGCAGTTTCCTCAAAGGGCAAATTCAACGAATTGCACTCCCGCTTGCGGCGCTTGCCGTAAGACTTTGCCGTGGCCCATCCTTTTTCGCAAGCTCCGCCGCTTCCACCCGTCAGGCGTGTCGTCGGTCTGTCGTCTCCAAAGTCCGCTGCCGAGCCGCCATTCCTGTGGAGGAAAACAGCAAATCCACGAGTTTTCTCGCAACCCTATAAAACTTGTGGATATTACCGAATCGGCTCAATATTATCTCCTGAGAACAGCGCGAAGTTCGGTCGGTTTGGGGCCGCACAATCCCAATTGAGGACTGGATGCTCACAAAAAAAGGTAAATACGGTCTGAAGGCCATGGTCCACCTCGCGGGCCGGCCCATGGGCGAGGCCACGCTTGTGAGCGACATCGCCAGTTCGAATGAGATCCCCAAGAAATTTCTGGATACGATCCTTGGCGAACTTCGCAATGCCGGCTTCGTCTTTTCGAAAAAAGGCAAGGGCGGCGGATATACATTGGCCCGTCCCGCGCATGAGATCAAAGTCGGCCATATTGTCAGGGTCCTGGATGGCCCGCTGGCGCCGATTGCCTGCGCCAGCAAGAACTCCTATCGGCGCTGCGATGATTGCGGCGACGAAAAGCACTGCTGCGTTCGTCTCGTGATGCTCGAAGCCCGCAATGCAATTGCGACCGTTCTCGACAATCGCACCCTGGCTGAAATGCGGGCCCTTGCCGAGAATGAAGAAGAGAATTTGATGTATTCTATTTGAGGTTGGGGCGGGCCAGTTCCGGGTCGGCTCAAAGCCCCGGACTCTCGCTCAACCGCCGAGGACCTCTTCAATCGCCTTGGTGACCGCATCGACCGGCGCCATCCCGTCGATCGTTTTCAGCACAGACTTCTTGGCATAAAAGTCGGCAACGGGCGCGGTCTGCTCGTGATAGGCGTCGAGGCGGATCTTGAAGGCGGCGGGATTGTCGTCGGCACGCACCACGCCACCGCTGGCCAGCGTGTCGTTTGCGCGCTTTGCGATGCGTGCCAGCAGTGCCGTGTCATCCACCTTGAGTTCGATGACGGCATCGAGATCCATGTTCTTGGCGCTCAACATCGCGGCCAAAGCCTCGGCTTGACGCACCGTTCGCGGGAAGCCGTCGAGGATAAAACCGGATTTCGCATCAGGGGCGTCAATCCGATCCGCGACGATGCCGACCACCGTCTCATCGGACACAAGACCACCCTTGTCCATGACGGCTTTGGCTTCCAGACCGACTGGGGTCGCGGCAGTGACGGCTGCGCGCAGCATGTCTCCCGTCGATAATTGCGGAATGCGATATTTCTCCTTGAGTTGCGCCGACTGTGTCCCCTTTCCGGCGCCAGGCGGTCCAAGAAGGACCAGTCTCATCTGCGTTTTCCCCGCAATTTGGCTTTCTTGATCAGCCCTTCATATTGATGCGCCTGCAAATGGCCCATGATTTGAGCCACCGTATCCATGGTGACGCTGACCACGATGAGCAGCGAGGTTCCGCCGAAATAGAATGGAAGCGCCGCATAGGAAATCAGCATTTCCGGCAACAGGCAGATAAGCGCCAGATACCCGGCGCCAAGAACCGTAATGCGCGTGAGGATCGTGTCGATATATTGCGCGGTGCGTTCACCCGGACGAATGCCGGGGATGAAGCCGCCATGCTTCTTCAGATTGTCAGCCGTCTCGACGGGATTGAACACGATAGCGGTATAGAAGAAGGCAAAAAAGACGATCAATCCGACATAGACAACCATGTAGAGCGGCCGGCCATGTCCGAGATAGGTCGTGATGGTCGCAAGAATACCGGTGCCGCCCTGCCCCTGCGAGAAATTGGCAATCGTCACCGGCAGCAACAGAAGCGAGGACGCAAAAATCGGCGGAATGACGCCCGATGTGTTTAATTTCAGCGGCAGGAACGACGTCTGACCTTCGTAAACCTTATTGCCTTGCTGGCGCTTCGGATAGGTGATCAACAGCCGCCGTTGCGCGCGCTCCATGAAAACAATGAAGGCCACAACGCCGACCGACATGGCAAGCACGCCGATGATCAGGGCGGTCGAAATCGCGCCCTGGCGGCCGAGCTCCAAGGTACTGACCACCGCTGACGGAAACGCCGCGACAATGCCGGCAAAAATAATCAGGGACGATCCATTGCCAATGCCACGCGACGTGATCTGTTCGCCGATCCACATCAGGAACATCGTGCCGCCCATCAGCGTCAGCACGGTGGAAATGCGGAAGAACAGACCGGGTTCGAGGACGACTTCAGCCTGACCCTCAAGCCCGATCGAGATGCCATAAGCCTGGAAGGCCGCCAGAAGCACCGTCAAATATCGGGTATATTGATTGATGACCTTCCGGCCGGACTCGCCTTCTTTCTTGAGCGCCTCCAGGGTCGGAAAGACCGAGGTCAGCATCTGAATGATGATCGAAGCCGAGATATAGGGCATGATGTTCAGCGCGAAGATCGCCATGCGCTGAACGGCGCCGCCCGCGAACATATTGAACAATTCGAGGACGCCTTGCTGCTTGCCAGCAAAGCTCGCTTCGAAGACAGCGGGATCGATTCCGGGCAGCGGGATATAAGTCCCCAACCGATAGATGATCAGGGCTCCCAGCGTAAACAAAATGCGTTTTTTGAGTTCCTCGGCTTTGCCGAAAGCACCCCAATTAATATTCGCCGCAAGCTGTTCAGCCGCCGATACCATTGATTGCTCCCTTGGCGCTCCGACGTCGAAACGCTCTTCATTATTTGCCTTCGGCGAAACCAAAAAGTACCAAATCTAGCCGTGATTTGGTACTGAACTCATGCGTCGGTCGCCGGCGCTTCTGGCTGCTTCCTTAATACAACGATGGACCCGCCCGCGGCTTCAATGGCCGCCACCGCGCTTTTCGAGGCCGTGGCGACTTCAAAGGCGAGTTTCGCTGTCAACGCGCCTTTGCCCAGAAATCTTGACGCCATCGAGCAATTTGGAGCACACGCCCGCGCTGACAAGCGTCTCAACGGTCACCGGCTGCGTCACATCCAGCTTACCCGCATCCACTGCGGCCTGAATACGACCGATATTGACCTCGTTGTAGTGCACCGAAAACAGGTTCCGGAAACCGCGCTTCGGCAGCCGCCGATGCAAAGGCATCTGGCCGCCCTCGAAGCCCTTAACGGCAACGCCGGTTCGTGCCTTCTGGCCCTTGACGCCGCGCCCGCAGGTCTTTCCTTTGCCGGATCCAATCCCGCGCCCGACCCGCATACGCGGTCGAGAGGCGCCGGCATTATCCGTGATTTCGTTGAGTTTCATCGTCCTGTCCTCGCCGGCACCCGGCTCCCTTGCTCATCTTCGATTACGCGAACGAGGTGAGCGACCTTTGCGATCATTCCACGTACGGCGGGCGTGTTTTCAAGGGAGGAACGCCGGCCGATCCGGTTAAGGCCCAGCCCGACGAGCGTCGCCCTTTGAGAACCCGGACGGCCGATGGGGCTCTTGATCTGTTCCACGATCACCCGGTCCGACGATTGCGTCGTCATGGCTTTGCTCCTCACGCTTCGCTGACGGTTTCGGTCTCGCCACCTTGGCGACGCGACTGGAGGACGGAGACCTTCAGGTTGCGGCGCGCCGCAACCGCGCGCGGCGAGTCCTCTCTCTGCAGCGCATCGAAGGTCGCACGCACCATGTTATAAGGGTTCGATGATCCCTGCGACTTGGCGACGACATCGTGCATGCCAAGGGTTTCGAAAATCGCGCGCATGGGGCCGCCTGCGATGATGCCGGTGCCGGCGGGAGCCGCGCGGAGCACGACCCGCCCGGCGCCGTGCCGCCCATTCACATCATGATGCAAGGTCCGGCCTTCCCTGAGGGGAACCCGAATGAGCGAACGCTTGGCTGATTCAGTTGCCTTGCGAATGGCTTCGGGAACCTCGCGGGCTTTGCCGTGGCCATAGCCAACGCGCCCCTTCTGATCCCCGACGACAACGAGCGCGGCGAAGCCGAATCTGCGGCCACCTTTCACCACCTTGGCGACGCGATTGATATGGACCAAACGATCCATGAATTCGCTGTCCCGGTCTTCCCGGTCGCGGCCTCGGCCGCCTTCTCCTTCACGCGCCATAAATCTGTTCCATTTTCAATTCGCCCAATCTTCGGTCGTCCCAGTCCTAGAATTTAAGGCCGCCTTCGCGGGCGCCTTCGGCCAAGGCCTTGACCCGTCCGTGATACATATCAGGATCCGCGGTCGAACACGACTTCCTTGATTCCTGCCTGCGTGGCCCGCTCGGCGATTTGCTTGCCGACGATCTTCGCCGAATCGACGGTGGCTCCGGTCTTAAGGCTTTCCCGATTGCTTTTTTCCAGCGACGAGGCGGCTGCCAAGGTGACGCCCAAGCCATCGTCGATAATCTGGCAATAAATCTGCTTCGAAGAACGGAAAACCGTCAGCCGCGGCTTGCCATAGGCATGCGCCCGCAGCGAGCGCCGGACGCGGGCCCGGCGGCGGGTGGTGGCTGAATTATCCTTTGCCATGGCGCAAAATCCTTGAACTGGTTTCTTTTACTTCTTCTTGCCTTCCTTGCGGAAGATAAATTCGCCGGCATATTTGATGCCCTTGCCCTTATAGGGCTCTGGCGGACGCAATGCGCGGATCTCGGCAGCCGTCTGCCCGACCTGGCGCTTGTCGATGCCGGAAATGGAGATTTCCGTCGGCTTTGGCGCGACAATCGAAATCCCTTGCGGGATTGGAAAAGTCACGTCGTGACTATAGCCAAGCGAAAGCTGCAGGTTCTTGCCCGACACGGCAGCCTTGTAGCCGACCCCGGTAATTTCAAGCTTGCGTTCGAAGCCCTTTGAAACACCAATCACAAGATTGTTGATCATCGAGCGGGTCATGCCCCACATGGCCCGCGCCTGCTTGCTTTCGTCGCGCGGCGTAACCGCGATCTTGCTGTCGGCAAAAACCACGCTCACATCGGCGGGGGTGGTGAACGAGAGTTCACCCTTGCCACCCTTCACCGAAATGGACTGGCCTTCTACCTTGGTGGTGACGCCGGCAGGAACAACAACCGGCTTCTTTCCGATACGAGACATATGAGATTTCCTCGTCCTTGCAGCTAGAAGACCTTGCAGAGGACTTCGCCGCCGACATTGGCCTCGCGCGCGGCATGATCGGCCATCACGCCCTTTGGTGTGGAAACAATGGTGATCCCCAAACCGTTTGCGACCCGCGGCATGGCATCGACCGCGGCATAGACCCGCCGCCCGGGCTTTGACACCCGCTGGATTTCGCGAATGACCGGCAAGCCTTCCAAATATTTCAGCTCGATTTCGAACTCGGTGCGGCCGTTGCCATATTCCGTGGTCGAATACCCGCGGATATAGCCTTCCGATTGCAAGACATCGAGCACATGGGCGCGCAAGCGCGAACCAGGCGTCTGCACTTTGCCCTTCCGGCGCATCTGAGCGTTGCGGATGCGGGTGAGCATATCACCCAACGGATCGTTCATTGCCATGATCCGCCCTCCTACCAGCTCGATTTCACAAGGCCCGGGATCAGGCCCTTGGAGCCCAATTCCCGAAGCGCGATCCGCGACATCTTCATTTTGCGCGTGTAGCCGCGCGGTCGGCCGCTCACTTCGCAGCGATTGCGAATCCGGCCGGCCGCGGAATTGCGCGGCAATTCGGCGAGTTTCAGGCGCGCGGCGAAGCGCTCCTCCATCGTCAGGGTCTCGTTATTCGCGACCGCTTTCAAGCGAAGACGCCGGCCAGCATATTGCTTCACCAGCTTGATGCGATGCTTGTTTTTTTCGATCGAACTCTTCTTCGCCATGAACCTATGCCTCTAGTGTCCGCGTCTGAAACAATTCCGTTTCACTGCCGGAACGGGAAGTTGAACGCCCGCAGAAGCGCGCGCGCCTCGTCATCGGATTTTGCCGTCGTGCAAACGATCACGTCGAGACCCAAAATACTTTCGGTCTTGTCGTAGTCGATTTCGGGGAACACGATATGTTCCTTGATGCCCATCGCATAATTGCCATGGCCGTCGAAGCTCTTCGGATTGAGGCCCCGAAAATCTCGGATCCGAGGCAGAGCAATCGTCACCAGGCGATCGAGAAACTCATACATCCGTGTCTTGCGCAATGTGACCTTGGCTCCGATCGGCATGTTCTCGCGAACCTTGAACGTCGCGATCGCCTTGCGGGCATGGGTGATCACCGGCTTCTGCCCGGCAATCAAGCCCAGATCGGCGGCAGCGAGAGTCACCTTTTTGGTATCGTTGACGGCCTCGCCGACACCCATGTTGAGAACGATCTTCTCGATGGTCGGCACTTCGAAGGGGTTCTTGTAACCGAACTCCTCGATAAGCCGCGGCCGGACGACTTCTTCATAATGCTTCTTAAGGCGCGGTGCGTAATCCTTCGGCACCGACAGTGCCTCGGCCGACGCCATGCCTTCGGGGGCCTTGCTGCGATCCTTGCTCTCGGCAGCCGCTTTCGTCTTGGGGCTAGCCTTCGGAGCGCCCTTGGCCGCGTCCTTAACGGCGTCCTTGCCCGCAGGCTTGCCGGCGCCTTTCGCGCCTCCCTTGGCTCCGCCCTTGCCGGTTTTCGAATCAGCCATCGATCAATTCTCCGGAACGCTTGGCGAAACGAACCTTGCGGCCGTCGGCCAGAACTTTAAACCCGACCCTCGTCGGCTGGCCGTTCTTGGGATCGGCAATGGCCAGGTTCGATAAATGGATCGGCGCCTCTTTGGTGACGATGCCACCTTCCTGCTTGCCGGTCTGCTTCTGATGCCGCTTCACCGTATTGATCCCGCGCACGACCGCGCGTTCCTCTTTCGGCTGGACCTGCACGACTTCACCGGAACGGCCTTTGTCGCGGCCCGTCAGCACGACCACCCGGTCGCCCTTTTTGATTTTTGCCGCCATCACAGCACCTCGGGCGCAAGCGAGATAATTTTCATCTGATTCCGGGCGCGCAATTCGCGAGGAACCGGACCAAAGATGCGGGTGCCGATCGGCTCCGCCTGATTGTTGATCAAGACCGCCGCGTTGGAATCGAATCTGATCACCGAACCGTCGGCGCGCTTGATGTCCTTGGCGGTACGAACGACAACCGCCTTCATGACGTCGCCCTTCTTAACGCGTCCGCGCGGAATCGCCTCCTTGATCGAAACGACGATAATATCGCCGACGCCGGCGTATTTCCGCTTCGAGCCGCCGAGCACCTTGATGCACATCACGCGCCGCGCGCCTGAATTATCGGCGACGTCGAGGTTGGTTTGCATCTGTATCATCGTCTTACACCTTTCTAACCAGACCGGTTTCCGACGGCGACTATCGGCCTGTCGGACTTCGTCTGAAGGAGGCTTTCGCCATCCCGATCAATCAAACCATCATTTCACTGCGGCCGGCACCACGATCCAGCGCTTCAGCTTCGAGATCGGCTTGGTCTCTTCAATCGATACGGTGTCGCCGATCTTGTGCGCCTTCGTCTCGTCATGCGCGTGATAATTCTTCGAGCGCCGAACCGTCTTCTTCAACAGCGGATGAGTAAAGCGGCGCTCGACCTTGACGACGATCGTCTTTTCTTGCTTGTCGCTCACCACGACACCCTGGAGAATTCGCTTCGGCATGACTATAAACCTATCCATTAAAACATGCGATTAACGCATTGTTTTATCTTATTTCCCTTGTTCGTTCCGCTTTTGCGCAGCCAGCGTCTTGACGCGGGCGACGTCCCGCCGGACGACCCGCACCCGCGACGTATTTTCAAGCTGCCCCGTGGCCCGCTGAAAGCGCAGATTGAACTGCTCCTTCTTGAGATTCAAAATCTCTTGCTCAAGCTGGTCCTTGGACATCACCTTAAGGTCCGACCAACGCTGTTTCTGTTTCATGGTCGTTTCCCCTACTCGACAATCCGCTGGATGAAGCGTGTCTTGATCGGAAGTTTCGCAGCCGCCAGCAAAAGCGCTTCGCGGGCGAGTTCGACCGAAACTCCGTCCAGCTCGAACATGATCCGGCCCGGTGCGACCCGGCAGGCCCAAAATTCCGGCGCGCCCTTGCCCTTGCCCATTCGAACTTCGGTCGGCTTTTTCGAGACCGGCACATCCGGAAAAATCCGGATCCAGACGCGGCCAGCCCGGCGCATATGACGGGTCATCGCGCGGCGAGCCGCCTCGATCTGACGCGCGGTGATCCTTTCGGGTTCGAGCGCCTTGAGGCCGAACTGCCCGAAATTCAATTCGAAGCCGGCTTTCGAGGCGCCGCGAATGCGGCCCTTGAAGGCCTTTCGAAATTTTGTGCGCTTGGGTTGCAGCATGTTTTAACTCTTCAATCTGGCTTCAGGCAGCATCGCGATCGCGACGGCGTCGGTCGCCGCCACCACCGCCGGAATGATCCTGTTCCGCCATTTTCTTGTCTTGCGCCATCGGATCGTGTTCGAGAATTTCACCCTTGAAAATCCAGACCTTGATCCCGCAGGTACCATAGGCCGTGTGAGCGGTCGCGGTTCCGTAATCGACGTCGGCGCGGAGCGTATGCAAGGGCACGCGACCTTCGCGATACCATTCAAGTCTCGCTATTTCCGCGCCGCCGAGGCGACCGGAACAATTGATCCTAATACCTTCGGCGCCGAGCCTCATCGCCGATTGCACCGCCCGTTTCATGGCGCGGCGGAAGGCAACCCGGCGCTCGAGCTGCTGGGCGATGGAATCTGCAACGAGGGTCGCGTCGACTTCCGGCTTGCGCACCTCGACGATATTGATGAGCACTTCGGAATCGGTCATCTTCGCGACGAGCTTGCGGATCTTGTCGATGTCGGCGCCCTTCTTGCCGATCACGACGCCTGGGCGCGCCGAATGAATGGTCACGCGGCATTTCTTATGGGGCCGTTCGATAATGATCTTCGAAATCGCCGCTTGCTTGAGAGTCTTCATCAGCGTCGCGCGAATTTCCATGTCCTCGTGCAACAGCTTTCCATATTCGTTCTTGCCGGCAAACCAGCGCGAATCCCAGGTCCGGTTGATGCCGAGCCGCAAGCCGATAGGGTTGACTTTCTGTCCCATGGTTTTCTCCTCAGGCCTGAGACACGGCGGCACCGGTTTCCCGGACGATAATCGTCAAATTTGCGAAAGGCTTCTGAATGCGACCGGAACGTCCCCGCGCCCGCGGACTAAAGCGCTTCATGATCAACGCCTTGCCGACAAAGGCCTCGGCCACGATGAGGTCGTCGACATCGAGACTGTGGTTGTTCTCGGCGTTGGCGATCGCGCTCTCCAGCGTCTTTTTCACATCGTAAGCGCTGCGCTTGCGCGAAAATTCAAGGTCGGCCAGGGCCTTGTCGACCTTCTTCCCCCGGATCAACTGGGCGAGAAGATTCAACTTCTGGGGGCTGACCCGAAGCATGCGGGCAACCGCCTTGGCTTCGTTTTCTTTCAGCGCGCGCGGCGTTTTCTCCTTGGACATGACAGTCTCTCTCAGCCTCGCTTGGCTTTTTTGTCCGCTGCGTGACCGTGGAAGGTCCGAGTCGGGGAAAATTCACCGAATTTATGGCCAATCATGTCTTCGGTTACGGAGACAGGCACGTGCTTATGGCCGTTATAGACTCCGAAAGTGAGACCGACGAATTGCGGCAATATCGTCGACCGGCGACTCCGAGATCTTGATGATTTCGGACCGCCCCGAATTGCGCGAGTTCTCCGCCTTCTTAAGCAGATACCCGTCAACAAAGGGGCCTTTCCAGATCGAGCGAGCCATGGATCAGCCCTTCTTCTTGCTTTTGTGACGCGAGGTCACGATGAATTTGGTGGTGGATTTATTGGTTCGAGTTTTCTTGCCCTTGGTCGGCTTGCCCCAGGGCGTGACCGGGTGGCGTCCGCCGGACGTCCGGCCCTCGCCGCCGCCATGCGGATGATCGACGGGGTTCATGGTCACGCCGCGATTATGCGGTCTGCGCCCGAGCCAGCGGCTGCGTCCAGCCTTGCCAATCGAAATATTCATATGGTCCGGATTGGACACGGCACCGACAGTTGCAAAACATTGGCCGTGAATAAGCCTTTGCTCGCCGGAGTTGAGGCGGATGATGACATAGCCCTGGTCGCGGCCGACGACCTGCGCATAGGTCCCCGCCGAACGCACCATGGCGGCGCCCTTGCCGACCTTCATCTCGATATTATGGACGATCGTACCGACCGGCACATTGGCGAGCGCCATCGCATTGCCCGGCTTCACATCGACCTGCATGCCCGAAATCACTTCGTCGCCGACCGAAAGGCGCTGCGGCGCGACGATATAAGAGAGTTCATCATCCGCATAACGAATGAGGGCGATGAAAGCGGTCCGGTTGGGATCATATTCGATCCGTTCTACCTTGGCCGGAATATCAAGCTTGCGGCGCTTGAAATCCACGATCCGGTAGCTTTGCTTATGACCGCCGCCGCGAAAGCGTACGGTGATCCGGCCGTTATTGTTCCGGCCGCCGGATTCCGACTTGCCCTCTGTCAGCTTCTTCAGCGGCTTGCCTTTGTAGAGGCCGCTGCGATCGACGATGACAAGCTGGCGAAGGCTCGGCGTGACCGGTTTGAACGTTTTCAGTGCCATGGGCGCGATCCTCTGCTCAAAGTCCGGTCGTAACGTCGATCTTGTGGCCCTCGGCGAGGGTCACAATGGCCTTCTTGACATCCGACTGGACGCCCCGCGTGCCCTTGAACGTCTTTCTCTTGCCCTTGCGGATGAGCGTGTTGACGTTTGTCACCTTGACATCGAACAGCCGCTCGACGGCCGCTTTGATCTCAGGCTTCGTCGCGGTCTTGCGAACCTTGAAAATCACCTGGTTTGCTTCCGAAGCAAGAGTCGCCTTTTCCGTAATGATCGGGGCGACAATCACGTCGTAATGATGCGCATCATGCGCGAGTTTCGCCGAGCTCATTTGAAGCGCGCCTCCAGGGCATCGATCGCCGCTTTCGTCAAGACGAGCTTATCGCGGCGGAGAATGTCGTAGACATTGATGCCTTGAACCGGCAGCACGTCGATTTGCGGAATGTTGCGCGCGGCGAGGCAAAAATTCGCCTCGGGCTGGGCGCCGTCGATGATCAAGGCATTGGTGAGGCCGAGCTTGGCAAAACTCGCCTTGAGAGATTTTGTCTTCGCGTCCGCGGCGCTCGCCGCCTGCCAAACGATAATGCCGCCATCTTGAGCCTTAGCGGAAAGCGCATGTTTAAGCGCCAGAGCGCGCAGCTTCTTCGGCAGATCATGCGCATGCGAACGCACAACCGGGCCGAAGGCCCGGCCGCCGCCGCGAAACTGCGGGACGCGCGCCGACCCATGGCGTGCCGATCCAGTGCCCTTCTGCTTATATAATTTCTTGCCGGTGCGCCAAATATCGGCGCGGCCGAGCGTCTGATGCGTGCCAGCGCGGCGTTTGGCGAGCTGATAGCGGACCATGCGCGCGATCAGATCCTCGCGCGGAACGAGTCCGAAAATGGCATCGTCGAGGTCGATCGAACCTGCGATTTCACCATCAAGTGAGGTCATGTCGATTTTCATGAACTGGCCTCTGTCGCTTGCTCAGCCGCACCACCCGAGGCAGCGTCGGTCATCCGAAATTTGCCGGGCTTCGGCGCGTCCTTGGGAAGCGCCTTTTTGATCGCGTCGCGGACATAAATCCATCCGCCGGAGGTCCCAGGCACAGCGCCTTCGACGAGGATCAGTCCGCGCTCAATGTCGAGTTCGACCACCCGCAGGTTCAAGGTCGTCACCCGCTCGGTGCCGAGATGACCGGCCATTTTCTTGTTCTTGAAGGTCTTGCCCGGATCCTGCCTGCCGCCGGTCGAACCATGCGAGCGGTGCGAGATCGACACGCCATGGGTTGCCCGCAAGCCGCCGAAGTTCCAGCGTTTCATGGCGCCGGCAAAGCCTTTACCCGTGCTCGTGCCCGTCACATCGACAAATTGGCCGACCACAAAATGATCCGCCGTGATCTCGGCGCCGACCGGAATCAAAGCGTCGTCCTCAACGCGAAACTCGGCCAGTTTAAGCTTCGGCTCGACCTTGGCGACGGCAAAGCGGCCGCGCTCGGCCTTCGACACGTTCTTAACCTTGGCATGCCCGATCCCAAGCTGGACCGCGGTATAGCCATTGCGATCCTTGGTCCGGTGCGCAACGACCTGACAGCCATCGAGCTTCAACACCGTAACCGGCACATGTTCCCCGGCGCCAGTAAAGACGCGGGTCATGCCAAGCTTTTGCGCGATGACACCTGATCGCATGGTTTCATTCCCCAAAGGACCCCCTCCTGGCGCTGGCCTGGCGGGGACAAAATCTAAATTCGGCAAGCTCAGGCGTTCCTAAAGCTTGATCTCCACATCGACACCGGCAGCGAGATCGAGCTTCATCAAAGCATCCACCGTTTGCGGCGTCGGATCGACAATGTCGAGAACCCTCTTATAAGTCCTTATTTCAAACTGTTCGCGCGATTTCTTATCGACATGCGGCGAACGGTTGACCGTGAATTTTTCGATCTTGGTCGGCAGCGGAATCGGACCACGCACTTGTGCTCCCGTCCGCTTCGCCGTCGACACGATTTCCCGTGTCGAGGAATTGAGGATTCGATGATCGAATGCCTTAAGGCGAATGCGAATATTCTGGCCGTTCATCTCATCAATCCCTGCCGGCCAGCCGCGGGCCCTTTGCCCGGCGGCTAACGCTCATCCCAGATACTCAGTCTTCTTCGTGCCTAAGCCCCAGGGGCCGCCGGCACGAAGACCGCAAAATTACCCAGCGAAGTCGTTCTCGAACTATTCGGTGATCGAGGCGACGACGCCGGCGCCAACGGTCCGGCCGCCTTCACGGATGGCGAAGCGCAGCTTCTCCTCCATGGCGATCGGAACGATCAATTCGACATCCATCGTCACATTATCGCCGGGCATCACCATTTCGGTGCCTTCCGGCAAGGTCACGACCCCGGTCACATCCGTGGTGCGGAAGTAAAACTGCGGCCGGTAGTTGGTGAAAAATGGCGTGTGGCGGCCGCCTTCGTCCTTGGTCAGAATATAGGCTTCCGCCTTGAATTTCGTGTGCGGTTTTACCGAGCCCGGCTTGCAAAGGACTTGGCCACGCTCGACGTCTTCGCGCTTGGTGCCGCGCAGAAGGGCCCCGATATTGTCGCCCGCCTGCCCCTGATCGAGCAGCTTGCGGAACATCTCGACCCCGGTCACCGTCGTTTTCACCGTCGGCTTCAGGCCAACAATCTCGATTTCCTCACCGACCTTGACGATGCCGCGCTCGACCCGCCCGGTGACCACCGTGCCGCGGCCGGAGATCGAGAACACGTCCTCGACCGGCATCAGGAAGGGCTGATCGATCGGACGCTCCGGTTGCGGAATATAGGCGTCCACCGTCTCCATCAGCTTCAAAACAGCATCATGGCCGATTTCCGGATTGCGGCCTTCGAGGGCGCACAGGGCCGAACCCTTGGTGATCGGAATATCGTCGCCGGGAAAATCATACTTCGACAGCAGCTCGCGAACTTCGAGCTCGACGAGCTCCAGAAGCTCGGCATCGTCGACCATGTCGACCTTGTTCATGAACACGACCAGCGCGGGGACGCCGACCTGCCGGGCCAGCAGAATATGTTCACGCGTTTGCGGCATCGGACCGTCCGCCGCCGAAACGACCAGGATGGCGCCGTCCATCTGCGCCGCGCCGGTGATCATGTTTTTCACATAGTCGGCGTGGCCGGGACAATCGACATGGGCATAGTGCCGGTTCTTGGTCTCATATTCGACATGCGCCGTCGAGATCGTGATCCCGCGCGCCTTCTCTTCCGGCGCCTTGTCGATCTGATCATAGGCGGTATAAGTCGCTCCCCCGGTCTCAGCCAAGACCTTGGTAATCGCCGCGGTCAGCGACGTCTTGCCATGGTCGACGTGACCAATGGTTCCGATATTGCAATGCGGCTTTGTCCGCTGGAATTTTTCCTTGCCCATCGTCCGGCTCCTCTAGGATTTCTTCACGCGCTGTTACGGCAGATCAAGCGTATTTGGCTTAAATCTTTCCGGCTTCGCCCGCGGGGACCTGTTCATAATGATCGAATTGCATGGTGTAATTGGCACGGCCCTGGCTGAAGGACCGCAACTGATTGACGTAGCCAAACATATTGGCGAGTGGGACCATCGCGTTGATGACCACCGCATTGCCGCGCATGTCCTGGCCCTGGACCTGACCGCGTCTGCCAAGGAGATCACCCATGACCGAGCCCGTATAATCCTCGGGCGTCGTCACCTCGACCTTCATGATCGGTTCAAGCAAAACCGATCCGCCTTCGCGCAACGCCTCGCGGAAGGCCGCGCGCGAGGCGATTTCGAAGGCGAGCACCGATGAATCGACGTCGTGAAAGCCGCCGTCGATCAGCGTCGCCTTGACGTCGACGACTGGGAAGCCGGCGAGAACACCGGACCCCATGACGCTGTTGATGCCCTTTTCGACGCCGGGAATGAACTCCTTCGGCACCGAGCCGCCGACGACCTTTGATTCGAAGGTGTTGCCTGCGCCAAGCTCATTCGGCTCGAAGACAATGATCACGCGGGCGAATTGGCCGGTGCCGCCGGTCTGCTTCTTGTGCGTATAATCCTTCTCAACCCGCCGCGTCAGACGCTCGCGATAAGCGACCTGCGGCGCGCCGATATTGGCGTCCACCTTGTAGGTGCGGCGCAGGATGTCGACTTTAATGTCGAGATGAAGTTCGCCCATCCCTTTAAGGATGGTCTGGCCGGATTCCTGGTCTGTCGAGACGCGGAAGGACGGGTCCTCCGCCGCGAGCTTCGCCAGGGCGACGCCGAGTTTTTCCTGATCGGCTTTCGATTTCGGCTCGATGGCGATCTCGATCACGGGTTCGGGGAACTCCATGCGCTCCAGAATGACCGGCTTGTTGAGATCGCACAGCGTGTCGCCCGTGCGGGTGTCCTTGAGACCGGCGAGAGCGACGATGTCGCCCGAATAGGCTTCCTTGACGTCCTCGCGGTTGTTGGCGTGCATCAGCAGCATGCGGCCGATGCGCTCTTTCTTGTCCTTGGTCGAGTTCAATACGGTCGTGCCGGATTCGATGTGACCCGAATAGACGCGCGCGAAGGTCAGCGTGCCGACGAAAGGATCGTCCATGATCTTGAAGGCGAGCATGGAGAAGGGGTCTTCGTCGCGGGGCAGCCGCAGCACTTCCTCGCCGGTGTCGACGTCGACTCCCTTGATCGCCTCGCGATCGATGGGCGAAGGCAGATAGTCGACGACGGCGTCGAGCAGGGGCTGCACGCCCTTGTTCTTGAAGGCGGAGCCGCACAGAACCGGAATGAAGGAGATGTAGCGGACCGCCTTGCGGATCAGCCGCTTCAGGGTCTCCTCGTCGGGCTCGACGCCATCGAGATAGGCGGACATGACGTCGTCATCGAGCTCGACGGCCGATTCGAGCAGGATATGGCGATATTCCTCCGCTTTTGCCCTAAGGTCGGCGGGAATTTCGGCGTCGGCATATTTGGCACCGAGCGCCTCGTCTTCCCAGACCACCGCTTTCATGCGGACGAGATCGATGATGCCCTTGAAATCGGACTCAGAGCCGATCGGCAACTGGATGCATACGGGGCGCCCGCCGACCTTGGTGCGGATTTCCTCAACGCAGCGATAAAAATCGGCGCCGATCTTGTCCATCTTGTTGACGAAAACGACGCGGGGAACGTGATATTTGTCGGCCTGACGCCAGACGGTTTCAGTCTGCGGCTCGACGCCCTGGTTGCCGTCGAGCACGCATACCGCGCCGTCCAGCACCCGAAGTGAGCGCTCGACCTCGATCGTGAAATCGACGTGACCGGGCGTATCGATGATATTCAGGCGCTTGCCGTTCCAAAATGTCGTGGTGGCGGCGGAGGTGATCGTGATGCCACGCTCCTGCTCCTGCTCCATCCAATCCATGGTCGCAGCGCCGTCATGCACTTCGCCGATCTTATGCGACTTGCCAGAATAATAGAGAATTCGTTCGGTCGTCGTCGTCTTGCCCGCATCGATGTGGGCCATGATGCCGAAGTTCCGGTAATCCTCAATCGGATGGCTGCGGGCCATGACAAAATTCCCTTCAGGCGGAAAACCGCTTAACGTAAGTTTCCTACCAACGATAATGCGAGAAGGCGCGGTTGGCTTCCGCCATGCGATGCGTGTCTTCCCGCTTCTTGACCGCGTTGCCGCGATTATTGGCTGCGTCCATCAACTCCGCCGAGAGCCGATCGACCATTGTCTTGTCGTTGCGACCGCGCGCGGCGATGATGATCCAGCGAATGGCAAGCGCCTGGCGCCGCTCCGTCCGCACTTCAACCGGAACCTGATAGGTGGCTCCGCCGACCCGGCGCGAGCGAACCTCGATGGCCGGCGCGACATTATCCAAAGCCTGTTTAAAGACCGACAGCGGCTCCGTCCGAGTCTTCTGCTCGATAATATCGAAGGCATCGTAGACGATCGCTTCGGCGATCGATTTCTTGCCGTCGTACATGATCGAATTCATGAACTTGGTCAGAATGACATCCCCGAACTTGGCGTCCGGAATGACTTCCCGCTTTTCGGCGCTATGTCGGCGCGACATGTTTTGGCTCCGTCGAATTCTTCAAGACGCTGATCAATTGAACCCACTTGGATCAATCAGTCAGCTCACGAACTTTATTGCGCTCAACTTTTCCGCAAAACCAAATCCGATCCGCGGATCAGTTTTGACGCTCTCAAGAGACCGGCCTTGGCTGGCACCCGCTTGAGCCTTGCAAGCTTACTTCGGCCGCTTGGCTCCATATTTGGAACGGCGCTGCTTGCGGTTCTTGACACCCTGCGTATCGAGCACGCCCCGGAGAATGTGATAGCGCACGCCCGGCAAATCCTTCACGCGGCCGCCACGGATCATGACCACCGAATGCTCCTGGAGATTATGCCCTTCGCCAGGGATATACCCGATCACTTCAAAGCCGTTGGTCAGGCGAACCTTCGCCACTTTCCGCAAAGCGGAATTCGGCTTTTTCGGCGTGGTCGTATAGACGCGCGTGCAAACGCCCCTCTTCTGCGGGCAGGCACCGAGATGGCGGGCCTTTTCGCGATAGGTCTTTTCTTGCCGCGGCTTGCGGATCAACTGACTGATCGTGGGCATTCCTGGTCTTTCTAAGCAACATCCAAAACGCTATGGCCGAGAGCCTGGCTCCCGACAAAAAATCAAAACGCCGTCTTCGGCCCGGTGCCATCCAGGCAAACGGCAAAGCGCCTTCAGCCCGTCAGGGCCTCCGGCGCCGGGATTTGGCAGAGGAACACGGCGAATACCGCGCTCTTGCCTCTCGTCGATCCAAGCCAAAGAATGGCTTCAATCTGTGTTGGTGACTATTCAGCCGCTGGGGCGACAGCGTTTAGGTTTGAAAAGTCCAAGGCGGGACGCCTCGGAAGCAGAAACCTACTGCCTGTCTGAAGTGGGCGGAACTTAATAGCGCGGGCCTAGCGCGTCAACCCTTCTTTGCACGAAAAACCGAGCAAAAGAAAAGTAAGCCGTGGCTCTCTTAAGAAGATGCGCATTCGGCGGCCGCACAAGCGGGCCTCGCATCTGAACAATAGAGGAAGAATTGCGTTTACCAAAGCCACAATCGCCCCTGCGAATTATACTTGGAAAAGCGGCGGTCGAGGTGAAGCAGTTCGGCAAAGTGCAAAGAGGTAGTCATGGCAGCGGTAAAGCTAAACGGTGCATTGCTGGCGTTTTTATTGACCGGGGCGACCGGATTCGCCGTGGCACAGGACAATACGGCCGTCGACACGCAAATCGTCGACGCCATGAACAAGGTGTTCGGAGTTCATCCCGGCTTTCGGGCGAATCACGCCAAGGGGATTGTGGTCGAAGGACACTTCAAGGCGGCGCCGGGCGCCGCGGGTTTGAGCAAGGCGGTGTTGTTCGATGGCAGCACGATCCCCGTGACCGTGCGCTTTTCCGACGCAACGGGCGTTCCCAATCTCCCAGATGGCTCTGCCCAAGCCAATCCGCACGGGATAGCGATCAAGTTTCATCTCCCCGACGGCAGCGACACCGACATGGTGATCAATTCGTTCAAATTCTTTCCGGTGGCCTCCCCGACGGATTTCAGGGACATGCTGCTTGCCGTGGCGGCCAGTCCGCCGGACGCGAAGAAGCCGACGCAGCTGGACCAGTTCGCGGCCCGCCATCCCAGCATGCCAGCCGCCATGGCGACACTGCACACCCCCGACAGTTTCGCCGACGAGGAATATTATGGCGTCGACGCCTTCATTTTCATCAATGCCAAGGGCGAGCGTCGCGCGGTGCGCTATATCATGGCGCCTGAAAAACTGGTGCATCTCGATGCGGCCGAAGCGGCCAGCAAGGGACCAGACTTTCTGATCGACGAACTCCCGGCGCGGCTTGCGCGGGGGCCTGTGACGTTTCGCCTGCGAGCGCAGCTCGCCGCTCCCGGCGATTCGACAAAGGATGCTTCGGTCCCTTGGTCGGATAGCAATGAAATCATTGATCTCGGCGTATTGACCCTCGACAAGGCGGTTCCAGACAGCCTGGAGGCTCAAAAGAAGCTGCTCTTCCTGCCAGGACAGGTCACCGATGGCATCGAAGTGTCCGACGATCCTCTGATCGGCTCCCGCGACGGGGCCTATGCGATCTCGTTCTCACGCCGCAATCCGTAAGCGCTTATTTTCGAAACAAAAACCCCCGGGATTTGGGCCCGGGGGGTTTAACTATGCCTTCACGGCCAGACCTATTCTTCCACGGGAACGCGGGGCTGTTCCAGCAAGGGCAGCGGCGTCGGCGTGGCGGCCGCCGCGCTTTGCGCCTTTTGGGCCAGAATCATTTCATCCCGCATGGTGGCGACTCGGCGCAGCTTGGCCATCGCGGCGCCCGTGCCAGCCGGGATAAGCCGGCCGACAATGACGTTTTCCTTCAAGCCTTCCAGCGTATCGGTCTTGCCGTTGACGGCCGCCTCGGTCAGCACCCTGGTCGTCTCCTGGAAGGAGGCCGCCGAGATGAACGAGCGCGTCTGCAACGATGCCTTGGTGATACCGAGCAAGACCGGGGTTCCCGAAGCCGGCTTCTTGCCTGCCGCGAGCGCCCCGGCATTGGCCTCCTCGAGTTCGACCTGATCGACCTGCTCGCCCGGCAGAAACTCGGTGTCGCCCGGATCGACGATATCGACCTTCTGCAGCATCTGCCGGACAATCACCTCGATATGCTTGTCGTTGATGCTGACGCCTTGCAAACGATAGACTTCCTGGATCTCGTTGACGAGATAGGCGGCGAGTTCCTCGACCCCCTTGATCGCCAGAATGTCGTGCGGTGCCGGATTTCCATCGACGATGTAATCGCCTTTTTCGATGACGTCGCCGTCCTGGAGATGGATGTGCTTGCCTTTCGGAATCAGATATTCGATCGGCTCCGCACCTTCTTCATTCGGAATGATCGAAATGCGCGTCTTGTTCTTGTAGTCGCGTCCAAACTGCACGGTGCCGGATGCCTCGGCGATAATCGCATGGTCCTTCGGCCGGCGCGCCTCGAACAATTCGGCGACCCGCGGCAGACCGCCGGTGATGTCGCGCGTCTTCGCCGAGTCCATGGAGATACGCGCGATGATGTCGCCCGCCTTGCACTGACGATCCCGGATCGACCGCGATGATCGAATCGACTGGCAGGGCATAGCGCGCGTCGCCGCCGCGCTGCAGCTTGCCGATCTTTCCGTCCGCGCTTTTGATCACAATCGCCGGCTTCAAGGTCACGGAGCGCTGGTTGAGGCGCCAGTCCATGACCACGCGCTTGGCGATGCCAGTTGCCTCGTCGATGGTTTCCGTCATGCGAGGCGCCTTCGACGAGATCCTCGAAGCCGATCGTTCCATCGATCTCGGTCAGAATGGGCCTGGTATAGGGATCCCATTCGGCGATCCGCTGGCCGCGCTTGATCTTATCGCCGTCGTCGACCTTGAGCCTTGCGCCATATTGGATCCTATGGACCGCGCGTTCCGTGCCATCCGGACCTTCGACGACGATCGCGACATTGCGCGCCATGACCATGAGATCGCCCTCGCTATTGCGGGCGAGATGCCGGTTGCGGACCTTCACCACCCCATCGAAATTGGATTCGATGAAGGACTGGTCGGCGATCTGCGCCGCGCCACCGATATGGAAAGTGCGCATCGTGAGCTGCGTGCCCGGCTCGCCGATCGATTGCGCGGCGATGACGCCGACGGCCTCGCCCATGTTGACCGGCGTCCCGCGCGCGAGGTCGCGGCCGTAACATTTGCCGCAGACCCCATTCTTGGCTTCGCAGGTCAAGACCGAACGGATCTTCACTTCTTGGATCCCGGCCGCGTTGATGCGGTCGATATGCCATTCCTGAATCATTTCGCCCGCTTTGACGATGATCGCGCCGCTGGCCTCCTTCAAATCCTCGGCCGTGGTGCGGCCAAGGATTCGCGATCGCGAGCGAGGCGACAACTTGGCCCGCGTCAATGATGGCGCGCATGCGAATCCCGTTCTCGGATCCGCAATCGGTCATCGTGATGATCGAATCCTGCGCGACATCGACCAGGCGGCGCGTCAGATAGCCCGAATTCGCGGTTTTCAAGGCGGTGTCGGCAAGACCCTTGCGTGCGCCATGCGTCGAGTTGAAATACTCGAGCACGGTCAGCCCTTCCTTGAAGTTGGAGATGATCGGCGCTTTCGATGATCTCGCCCGATGGCTTGGTCATCAAGCCGCGCATCGCCGCGAGCTGCTTCATTTGGGTTGGCGAACCGCGCGCCCCGGAATGCGACATCATATAGATCGAATTGATCGGCTTATCGCGCCCGAGGTCGTCCTTCTCGACCGAGGAAATGCGCGCCATCATTTCTTCGGCGAGCTTGTCCGAACATTTCATCCAGACATCGACCACCTTGTTGTATTTTTCGCCTTGGGTGATCAGCCCATCATTATACTGCTGCTCATATTCCTTCGCGAGCGCGCCGGTCTCGGCGATAATCCGCGGCTTCGTTTCCGGAACGACCATGTCGTCCTTGCCGAAGGAAATCCCGGCCTTGAAGGCTTCGCGAAACCCGAGCGCCATGATCCTGTCGCAAAAGATGACCGTCTCCTTCTGCCCGCAATTGCGGTAGACGATGTCGATCATGTTCGAGATTTCCTTCTTGGTCATGAGCTTGTTCACGACATCGAATGGAATCTTGATGTGGTGCGGCAGCAGCTGACCGAGAATCATCCGGCCTGGCGTCGTCTCGAAAATCTTCGAGACCCGCTGCCCTTCGCCGTCGAAGGTCCAGGCCCGACCCTTGATGCGCGTGTGCAGCGTCACTGCCTTGGCGTGCAAGCGCATGTTCGATCTCGCCCATGTCGGCGAAGGCCATTCCCTGGCCCGGCTCGCCGTCGCGCATCAATGAAACATAATAAAGGCCGAGCACGATATCCTGCGACGGCACGATGATCGGCTGGCCATTCGCCGGATGCAGAATATTGTTGGTCGACATCATCAGCACGCGCGCTTCGAGCTGTGCCTCGAGCGAGAGCGGCACATGCACCGCCATCTGATCGCCGTCGAAGTCGGCGTTGAAGGCCGCGCAAACCAGCGGATGCAATTGAATCGCCTTGCCTTCGATCAGCTTCGGCTCGAAAGCCTGAATGCCGAGACGGTGCAAGCGTCGGCGCCCGGTTCAGCATGACCGGATGCTCGCGGATCACCTCGTCGAGAATATCCCAAACTTCCGGCTTTTCCTTTTCGACAAGCTTTTTGGCCTGCTTGACGGTCGCCGACAGACCCTTCGCGTCGAGACGCGAATAGATAAAGGGCTTGAACAGCTCCAGCGCCATTTTCTTCGGCAAGCCGCATTGATGCAATTTGAGATCGGGACCGACCACGATCACGGAGCGGCCCGAATAATCGACCCGCTTGCCAAGCAGATTCTGACGGAACCGGCCCTGCTTGCCCTTCAGCATATCGGCCAGCGACTTCAACGGACGCTTGTTGGCGCCGGTGATGACGCGGCCGCGCCGGCCATTGTCGAACAATGCGTCGACGGCCTCTTGCAGCATTCGCTTCTCATTGCGCACGATAATGTCGGGCGCGCGCAATTCGATCAGCCGTTTCAAGCCGATTGTTGCGGTTGATAACGCGGCGGTAAAGATCGTTGAGATCCGACGTCGCGAAGCGGCCGCCGTCGAGCGGCACGAGCGGCCGCAGATCCGGCGGAATGACCGGCACTTCGGTCAGAATCATCCATTCCGGCTTATTGCCGGAATGCATGAAGGCCTCGATAATTTTCAATCGCTTCGCCAGCTTCTTCGGCTTGAGATCCGTCGTCGATTCGGCAATCTCGATCTTGAGCGCCTCGGCGATGGCTTCGGGAGATTCATACTGCGCAGAATTTCTCGAATCGCTTCGGCGCCGATAAGGGCGGTAAAGGAATCCTGACCGTATTCGTCCTGCGCCCGCAGGTAATCGTCTTCATTCAGAAGCTGACGATCCTTGAACGGGGTCAGACCCGGATCGAGCACGATATAGGATTCGAAATAAAGAATGCGCTCGATGTCCTTCAGCGTCATGTCGAGCAAAAGCCCGATGCGTGAAGGCAGCGATTTCAAAAACCAGATGTGCGCGACCGGGGCCGCGAGCGAAATATGCCCCATCCGCTCGCGCCGCACCCGCGACAACGTCACCTCGACGCCACATTTTTCGCAGATGACACCCTTGTATTTCATCCGCTTGTATTTGCCGCAGAGGCATTCGTAATCCTTGATCGGACCGAAAATCCGGGCGCAGAACAGACCATCGCGTTCAGGTTTGAACGTGCGGTAATTGATCGTCTCCGGCTTCTTGATTTCGCCGAAAGACCAGGACAGAATCTTCTCCGGGCTCGCGATCGAAATCTGGATCTGATCGAAAGCCTGCGGTTGCACGACCGGACTGAAGAGATTCATGACCTCTTGATTCATTGCCATCTCCTGATGCTTGGGCCTGCGGGGCGCCCGGTCATGGCCCCTTGCCGGAAACATGAAAAGCGCATCGCGCGCGGGCGACGCCCGGCGCGGATTCTACTTCCCAGCTTTATTCGGCCGCCTCGGCCGGCGGCAAAGGCTTTGCAGGCTTGTCGCCGTTAGGTCAGTTCGACATTGAGACAAAGCGAACGCATCTCCTTGACGAGCACGTTGAAGCTTTCGGGAATGCCGGATTCGAAGGCATCGTCTCCGCGCACTATCGATTCGTAAACCTTGGTGCGGCCGGCGACGTCATCGGATTTCACGGTCAGCATTTCCTGCAGCGTATAGGCGGCGCCATAAGCTTCGAGCGCCCAGACTTCCATCTCGCCGAAACGCTGGCCGCCGAACTGCGCCTTACCGCCGAGCGGCTGTTGGGTGACCAGACTGTAGGGGCCGATCGAACGGGCGTGAATCTTGTCGTCGACGAGATGGTGAAGCTTCAGTATATAGATGTAGCCGACCGTCACCTTGCGGTCGAAGGCTTCGCCCGTGCGTCCGTCGTAGAGCGTCACCTGACCAGAGCGATCGAGACCTGCCTGCTCAAGCATTTCCACGATGTCCTTTTCATGCGCGCCGTCGAAAACCGGGGTCGCAATCGGCACGCCGCGGCGCAGATTTTCCCCAAGTTCGACAACCGCCTCGTCGTCGAGCTCCATGATTTCGTCCTTGGCCTCATAGATCTCGATCAAGCTTGTCGCGCAGACGGCTTTGTGTTCTTGTCCCGCAAATAGGCATTGACCGTCTCGCCGATCTGCTTGCCAAGACCGGCGCAGGCCCAGCCGAGATGGGTTTCCAGGATTTGCCCGACGTTCATGCGGGACGGCACGCCAAGCGGGTTCAAGACGATATCCACCGGCTGCCCGTCCGCGAGGAAGGGCATGTCTTCCTGCGGCACGATCTTGGACACAACGCCCTTATTGCCGTGGCGTCCCGGCCATCTTGTCGCCAGGCTGGATCTTACGTTTCACCGCGACGAAGACCTTCACCATCTTCATGACGCCGGGCGGTAATTCATCGCCGCGCTGCAGCTTCTCGACCTTGTCGAGAAAGCGGCTCTCAAGGCCTTTCTTCGACTCGTCATATTGCTTGCGCATGGCTTCAAGCTCGGCCATCGTCTGGTCGTTCTCGACCGCGAAGACCCACCATTGCGAGCGCGGATAATCCTCGATGATTTCCTTGGTGAGCTTGGTGTCGCGCTTAAAGCCCTTTCGGTCCGGCGATCGCTTTCTTGCCACGAGAACGTCCATGAGACGCGCATAGACGTTGCGATCGAGAATCGCGAGTTCATCGTCGCGGTCCTTCGCGAGACGCTCGATCTCCTCGCGCTCGATCGCCTGGGCACGCTCGTCCTTGTCGACGCCATGCCGGTTGAAGACGCGCACTTCGACGATCGTGCCTTGCACGCCGGGCGGCACCCGCAGCGACGTATCGCGGACATCAGACGCCTTCTCGCCGAAGATCGCGCGCAAAAGCTTTTCTTCCGGCGTCATCGGGCTTTCGCCCTTGGGCGTGATCTTGCCGACGAGAATATCGCCTGCCTGGACCTCGGCTCCGATATAGACGATTCCCGCTTCGTCGAGATTCTTCAACGCCTCTTCCGACACATTCGGAATATCGCGGGTGATTTCCTCTGGACCGAGCTTGGTATCGCGCGCCAGCACCTCGAATTCATCGATATGGATCGAGGTGAACACATCATCCTTGACGATCCGCTCATTGAGAAGGATCGAATCCTCGAAATTATACCCATTCCACGGCATGAAGGCGACGAGGACATTGCGGCCAAGCGCCAGATCGCCGAGATCGGTCGAAGGGCCGTCGGCGATGATATCGCCCTTGCGCACGAAATCGCCGACCCGCACCAGAGGCTTCTGGTTGATGCAGGTCGATTGGTTCGAGCGCTGGAACTTCATCATCCGGTAGATATCGACACCGGGCTTGCCGGCGTCTGTTTCCTCGGTCGCCCGGACGACGATGCGCGTCGCGTCGACCTGATCGACGAAACCCGTCCGCCGCGCCGCGATCGCGGCGCCTGAATCCCGGGCGACGATGGCTTCCATGCCGGTGCCGACAAGCGGAGCGTCGGCCCTGACGAGCGGCACGGCCTGGCGCTGCATGTTGGATCCCATGAGCGCGCGGTTGGCGTCGTCATTCTCGAGGAAGGGAATCAGCGCGGCGGCAACCGATACGAGCTGCTTTGGCGACACATCCATGAAATCGACGCGTTCGCGCGGCACCATCACGACATCGCCAGAGTGCCGGCACACGACGAGATCCTCGGTCAGACCTCGGCTCGGCGTCGATCGGTGCATTGGCCTGCGCGACGTAATATTTGGCCTCTTCCATCGCCGAAAGATAAACCACCTCATCGGTGACGCGGCGATCCTTGATCCGCCGGTAAGGCGTCTTCGATGAACCCGTATTTATTGACGCGCGCGAACGTCGCGAGCGAGTTGATGAGACCGATATTCGGCCCTTCCGGGCGTCTCGATCGGGCAGATACGTCCGTAATGGGTCGGATGGACGTCGCGCACCTCGAAGCCCGCCCGCTCGCGCGTCAGGCCGCCGGGGCCAAGCGCCGACAGCCGCCGCTTATGGGTGATTTCGGACAAAGGATTGGTCTGATCCATGAATTGCGACAATTGCGACGAGCCGAAGAACTCGCGCACCGAGGCCGCGGCGGGTTTGGCATTGATCAGATCCTGCGGCATGACCGTATCGATATCGACCGAGGACATCCGCTCCTTGATCGCCCGCTCCATACGCAGCAAGCCCAGCCGTACTGATTTTCCATGAGTTCGCCGACCGAACGGACCCGGCGGTTGCCAAGATGATCGATGTCGTCGATTTCGCCACGCCCGTCGCGCAGATCGACCAGCGCCCGCATGACCGCGATGATATCTTCCTTGCGCAGCGTGCGGACCGTATCGTCCGCATCGAGATCCATGCGCATGTTCATCTTGACCCGGCCGACCGCCGACAGATCATAGCGTTCCGGATCGAAAAACAGCGAATGGAACATCGCTTCCGCCGTTTCCAGCGTCGGCGGTTCGCCGGGCCGCATGACGCGGTAGATGTCGAACAAGGCCTCCTCGCGGGAGCTATTCTTGTCGACGGCAAGCGTGTTGCGAATATAGGGGCCGATATTGACATGGTCGATATCGAGCACCGGCAGTTCCGTGAAACCGGTCGTCGATCAGCAGCGCCAAGCGATTTGGCGGTAATCTCGTCGCCAGCCTCGGCAAAGATTTCACCGGTCGCGGGGTTGTAAAGATCGGAAGCAATATATTGACCGTGGAAATCCTCGTCATGCGCGCGCAGGAATTTGACGCCCCGCTCGGAAAGCAAGCGCGCGGTGCGGACAGTGAGTTTCTTGCCGGCTTCGAGGACGACTTCGCCGGTATCGGCGTCGAGCAGATCGACGGCAGCCTTCATGCCTTTCATGCGATCGGGATCGAACGGCAGACGCCAGCCGTCCTTGTCCCGTATGAAAGGTGATCGTCTTATAAAAGGTCGAAAGAATTTCTTCGCCATCCATGCCCAAGGCATAAAGGATCGACGTCGCAGGAATTTTCCGGCGACGGTCGATACGGGCATAGACAATGTCCTTGGCGTCGAATTCGATATCGAGCCAGGAACCGCGATAGGGAATAATCCGCGCGGCGAACAAAAGCTTGCCGGACGAATGACTCTTGCCTTTGTCGTGATCGAAAAACACGCCCGGCGAACGGTGCATCTGCGAAACGATGACCCTCTCGGTCCCGTTGACGATGAACGTCCCGTTCATCGTCATCAAGGGCATGTCGCCCATATAGACATCTTGCTCCTTGATGTCCTTGACCGACCTTGCGGCGGTGTCGGGATCGACATCGAAGACGATGAGGCGCAAAGTCACTTTGAGCGGCGCGGCGAAGGTCATGCCGCGCTGGCGGCACTCGTCGACGTCATATTTCGGCGGCTCGAATTCATATTTGACAAATTCGAGCAAAGCCGTGTTCGAAAAATCGGAAATCGGGAAAACCGACTTGAAAACCGATTGCAATCCCTCGTCCGGGACGACCGCCCTGCCGGCTCGTCAACCAAGAAGAAATTGGTCATAGGATGCTTTTTGAACTTCGATAAGGTTCGGCATTTCCGCGACTTCGCGGATATGACCGAAAAATTTA
This sequence comes from uncultured Alphaproteobacteria bacterium, assembly GCA_963785995.1. Classification (GTDB taxonomy): domain Bacteria; phylum Pseudomonadota; class Alphaproteobacteria; order Rhizobiales; family Beijerinckiaceae; genus Methylocapsa. Next base: position 140,688 of record CAWAXL010000028.1, on the reverse strand, counting down.
CGAATACGCTTACGGCCGGTGAACGTCTGCGCCATATTTTGAGCCATGTCGCTCCTCGCACCTCGTGTAATCAGCGATTTTCTCGCGCGGAAATTCGCTCAGACCCGCATCCAGCCGGGGCGCTGGAAGGGGCAGGACGTTTCGTCAGCCCCAAGCGTTCGCGTCACCGCGAACTAATATGCCGGAAAGTCCGAACATATGTTTTTTCAAAACAACATGCGTTTCAAGCGGGCGGCGGTCGCAAGCTTTCGGATGGGACCGCCGCCTTGCGAAACATTAAGGATCGCCGAGCGATCACGCCGCAATCACTTAAACTCCACCTTGGCGCCCGCTTTTTCGAGCGCGGCCTTGATTTTCTCGGCTTCTTCCTTGCGTTGCGCCTTCCTTGACGGGCTTGGGAGCGGCTTCAACCAAATCCTTTGCCTCCTTAAGGCCGAGTCCGGTCACCGCGCGCACTTCCTTGATGACTTCGATTTTCTTGTCGCCGATCGCCGCCAGGACGACAGTGAATTCGGTCTGCTCCTCGGCTGGCGCCGCCGCCGCGCCGCCCGCTGCGGGACCCGCCGCGACGGCAACCGCCGCAGCGGCGGAAACACCCCATTTTGCTTCCAAGTAGCTTGGCGAGTTCGGCGGCTTCGAGCACGGTGAGGCTCGACAGATCCTCGACGATCTTTTCAAGATTGGCCATTTTCACTTCCTTCGATTGTGGTCTTAGAATCGTCACAATTGAGTGTCCGTTCAAGATCACGCCGCTAGACGGCGTCTTTTCCGCCATAGGCCGCAAACACGCGCGCGAGCTTGGCGGCCGGCGCCGTGGTGAGCTGCGCGAGCTTCGTCGCCGGCGCCTGCAATGAGACCGACGAGTTTGCCGCGCAAGTTCATCCAAGGACGGCAGCGTCGCGAGCGAGCGTACGGCATCGACATTGAGCGCGGTCGCACCCATGGCGCCGCCAAGAATCACGAGCTTGTCGTTGTCCTTGGCGAAAGCCACCGCGGCTTTCGGTGCCGCCACCGGATCGTTCGAATAGGCGATCAGGGTCGGCCCCCGCATAAGTTCCGAAATCGAAGCAACGTCGGTGCCTTGAGCGGCGATCTTGACGAGACGGTTCTTGGCGACCTGCACAGTGGCGCCAGCCGCACGCATCTGCTTGCGCAGAGCTTGCATTTGAGCCACGCTCAGGCCGGAATAATGCGCGACCACCACCACCGATGTCGACTTAAAGACATCGGTGAGGGAAGCGACGCATTGTTTCTTTTCCCCTCTGTCCACGGTGTGTCTCCTTGCGCGGGCGCGGACTTGTAAGAGTTCACGTGCCCGCAGGCTGCATCTGTCGCCTCATTCCCGGAGGCAACCCCTCGCATCGAGGCGACGCTGTGCCTGTCCCCGGGGCGGACAGCCGCACCGGACAGAGGGGTAGACCAAAATCGAAGGAACCAAAAAAGGCGAATGCCTTCCTGCAATCCAAAATTCGTGTTGTTACCCCGTCTATGCCGGCTCTAGCTCGCCATTCCCGGCAGGAACCGGATCGGCGGTTGGAGATTAAGCTTGAGTTCGACCAGGAAGGACGACCCCTCACGCCGGCAGTCTCGGACAGGACATGGCCGGAAGGGACAGGCGTCACCGCCTATCCTCCGGCCGTATCTGCCGCGCTGCGAAATACCCTTCGCCAGAAGCGAGCTTGCCAGATTAAGTACCGCGGAATCTTTATGGATGCGGGGTTGCTATTTCCGATCAACCCCGAACCTGCTATTTAAACCGATTGAGCCCCGAACCGGCCTATTGTAAACTTCGATTGACGCTCTACATGGCCAAGAGCTCTACCGGCTAAACTTTACAATTTCGCGCTTAGCTTAGCCGGAAGCGAATGCTCTTCACACGCGTCAGGGCGATAGCGTCGCGGGATCGACCTTGACGCCCGGCCCCATGGTCGATGAAATCGCAACCCTTTGAATATAAGTGCCTTTGGCGCCCTGAGGCTTGGCTTTGGCAACCGCATCCACGAAAGCCACGATGTTTTCCACGAGTTTATCCTGCGCGAACGAGGCTTTACCGACGCTGCCTTGGACGATACCCGCTTTTTCGACCCTGAAACTCGACGGCCCCGCCCTTCGAAGCCTTGACGGCGCCGGCGACGTCCATGGTCACGGTGCCGACCTTCGGGTTGGGCATCAGGCCGCGCGGACCCAAGACCTTGCCGAGCCTGCCGACGAGCGGCATCATGTCCGGCGTCGCGATACAACGATCGAAAGCGATGGTGCCGCCCTGGACCGTCGTCACCAAATCCTCGGCGCCCGACGATGTCGGCGCCCGCCGCCGTGGCCTCGTCGGCCTTGGCGCCGCGCGCGAACACCGCGACGCGCAGATTGCGACCGGTTCCATTCGGAAGATTGACCACGCCGCGCACCATCTGATCGGCATGTTTGGGATCGACGCCCAAGATTCATCGCAATCTCGACGGTTTCATCGAATTTCGCAGTGGCGCGCTCCCTGACGAGCTTCACCGCCTCGGCGACCGGATAAAGCTTGATCCGGTCAATTCCTTCGCGCGCCTTGCGCACACGTTTTCCGATATGTGCCATCGCCCTACCCCACGATCTCGAGGCCCATGGAACGGGCGGAACCTTCAATCATCCGTGCCGCGGCTTCGACCGAAGCACAATTGAGATCGGGCAGTTTTTTCTCGGCAATTTCCTGAATCTGCGCTTTCGTGATCTTGCCCGCGAAACCGCGGCCAGCGGTTTTCGAACCGGATTGAATGCCCGAGGCCTTCTTTAGGAAGTAGGAAACCGGCGGCAGCTTCATCTCGAAGGTGAAGGACCGGTCCTGGAAAGCGGTGATCACGACCGGGATCGGCGTCCCCTTTTCCATCTGCGCCGTCCTGGCATTGAATGCCTTGCAAAATTCCATGATGTTCAAGCCGCGCTGACCGAGCGCGGGGCCGATCGGAGGCGAAGGATTGGCCGCCCCGGCCGGCACCTGAAGCTTCACGTAACCCGTGATCTTCTTTGCCATTGCCTATACTCCCATACAATGCCGGCCTTTCTGCGGCGCGGCGGTTGCGGTCGTGGTCCGACGGGGTGGTCCGCCAGGCATGGCGGGCCCGTCTCCCACGTCTAGGCCTCGGTCGCAAAGCGCGAGCGAGACCGATTTCTCAAATCCTCGTTTCGCTATCGCTTCGCGCAAAGCCACGCCGTCCAAGCTCAGACCTTTTCGACCTGTCCATATTCCAATTCCACCGGCGTCGCGCGGCCGAAGATCGAAACCGCGACCTTGACCCTGGAACGGTCCTCGTCGACATCCTCGACAATACCGTTGAAGGACGCGAACGGACCGTCGGCGACCCGCACGGTCTCGCCGATTTCGAACGAGATCGACGATTTGGGCCGGTCGACACCCTCGGCGACCTGCCCCTTGATGCGCTCCGCCTCGCTATCGGAAATCGGCATCGGCTTCTTGTCGGCGCCCAAAAATCCGGTGACCTTCGGCGTATTCTTGATCAGATGATAGACGTCGTCGGAGAGATCGCATTTCACCAGCACATAGCCGGGAAAGAATTTGCGCTCCGAATTGATCTTACGGCCGCGGCGTATTTCGACGATATGCTCGGTCGGGACAAGAATTTCCTCGAATTTGCCCGAGAGACCACGCTGCGCCGCCTGCTCCTTGATCGATTCGGCGACCTTTTTCTCGAAGTTCGAATAGGCGTGAACGATATACCAGCGCATGCTCATTGGGACAATTTTAAACCTCGTTCACCAAGGCCCTGCAGGGGTAGCGGCACCGGTAGGACGAAGAACCGGCTGAGGGTCTTGGGCAGAAAAACATCAATCTTCAACAATTCGGCCCGGGTAAGGCCAAATGTGACTAATGAAAACTCAAAATCAGGCCAACGATAAGGCGCAGGCCCTGATCGACGGCCACGAAAAACAGACTGGCGAGCAGGACCATAATAATCACAAGCACGGTCGTGATCAGCGTCTCGCGGCGCGTCGGCCACGTCACCTTGGCCGCTTCTGCACGGACCTCTTGAATGAAGGTTAGAGGGTTCGTCATGACCTATATGCCATTTCTCGGTCGCTCAAATTCCTCGACCCGCCTGTCCAAACCAGGGTGACCGCAGTAAACCGGAATGAGCGCCCAGCCAAAAAAAATCAGGGCGCGGAACCCGAAGGCCACGCGCCACTATTTTCATAATATAAACAATCGCACGAGGAACGCAAATCCATTTTGCCGCGGTCGGCGCAAGAACTCGAAAGCGCTTGCCGCTCGGATTTTGCCGTCCTCCCATCAAAACCGGTGGGGCGGGCTAAAATGGGAAAAGGATACCCTAAAGGCAAATAGTTAGCCGAAGCTTGACAGCTTGAGCATCAGACCGGTCAACCCAGCGGGCCTGAGCTTCTACGAGCGTAATCTTGCGTAATATCCCCGACTTGTTGAGGCGCCCAGCTGCGAATGATGTGGAATCGTGTGGGAAAAACTTGGAATGATCCATTCATCGACGATCTCATAGTTTAAAGACCGCAGCGAAGTCTCGAATTCTTCCCGATTTCTTATTTGGTAGGGAACTTCCGCGCAGCCGAAGTTTTCGAGCGTCACCACCGTTTCCCCCTCCCGTGTCGCAACCTTGTTGATCACAAGGTGCCGCGGTAAGACGGGCAGCCGCCCTAGCAGCTCCGTAAAGGGGATGTCCAAATATTGTAACAGGCCGGAGGCAAGCAGGACATCGGCGTTCGGAGCCTCCGCAAGATCGTCAATAAATGACAGCCGGTGCAAATTCTCGCTGGCCGCAAGGCTGCGTCCGGCGCGGACCACTGCGGGAACATCGTAAACCACCCAGATGATGTTGTTATCTAAGTCTAAATGGTTCTTGAAAGCGCGAAATTTTGTCCCGACGTGACCGCCCGCATCGAGCACGCAAATCGGGCCCAGACGCTTAAGCCAATACAAGACGGGGTAATCGAGCAGCGCAACCTTGGACATAGTTTCAAGGCTGACATTTACGACGGCATCATTATCGTAGCCGACAAGCATTCCGGGGCGAACCGCGGCAATCGCTTCTTCTCGGGTTGCATAGGCACCTCTGAATTTGTGAGGCGACAGCATCCGCTTGAGTTCTTTTAATACGGAATAGATCAAATGTTTCATGTCGCTTCAGCTCAACTTTGCCTCTCCAACCGCGTCGAATGCGATGGAACGCGGTCGAGGCTCCCGGATTCCTTGCGGTGTCCAATTGCCCAGCGACGATCCGCGCTATCAGATACAGTAAGGCGCTCTTCTTGAGCAACCCCCGCCGGGCATCCATCTCGGCGTCCGCAGGAAAGGGGACGGGATTGATGATCCCCGGCAGGCTTCCCTTGAGTTTTGATCCCGGCTATCAAAGCGCCCAGGGAATTTCCTTATCCACCGAGATCGCAATGAATGCCGTCCACGTCCTGAACGGGCCGAACCTCAATCTCCTCGGCACCCGGGAACCAGAAACCTATGGTCGCGCGACTCTTGCCGACATCGAGGCGAGTCTTTCCGCGCCTGCAAACCGCATGGCGTTCGTTTTGCATTTTCGCCAGTCGAACCATGAAGGCGATCTCGTGACCTGGTTGCAGGAAGCTGGTCGCGCGGGCGAACCAGTGATCTTGAATGCCGGCGCTTATTCGCATACGTCGATCGCGCTCCACGACGCGATCAAGGCAGCGAAGACGGACGTCATCGAGGTGCATCTTTCGAATGTTCATGCGAGGGAAAGTTTTCGGCACAGGTCGCTGATTTCCCCGGTCGCGCGGGGCGTGATCTTGGGATTTGGTGCCCTGTCCTATGATCTAGCGCTCGAAGTCTTTCTCGGCCGCGCCGAGGTTTTGAAAAATACTTAGTTTGGCGCGCATGCAACAAAATTTCTCAAATCAATGGGCGACGGCTCTTTCCTGTTGTATGAAACGCCGAGGGCCCACGGACGAACGAAAGTTGACAAAGATGAAATATCCGGATTCTAAACCGGACGTAAGTCCGCGCCGCGCGTGCAATCGACACGGAATTGGTCGAGACCTTGGCGCAGCTCGTCACCCGTCTTGGGCTGTCCGAAATTGAAATTGCCAACGGCGATTTCAAAATTCGTATCGCGCGGCAGCTTTCTCCCGCCGTCATCCAGCCGTCGCAACGGTCTCCCGCAGCTTCCATCTCCTCCGGCGGCGGCAGTGCGTCCGTAGACCGCCCGACGCCCAGGCACGGTCAAATCGCCGATGGTCGGGACCGCCTATTTGCGCGCATCCCCAGAGGCTGCCCCCTTCGTCGAGATCGGTACGCAGGTCAAGGCGGGTGACAAGGTTCTGCTTGTCGAGGCGATGAAGACCTTCAACGAGATTCTGGCTCCGCGCGCCGGTACGGTGACGGGCATTCTGGTCGAGGATGGTCAGCCGGTCGAATATGGTCAGCCGCTTGCTCGTAATCGAATAAGGCCCCGTCGCCGGTGGACTGATATGTTCGACAAAATCCTTATTGCCAATCGCGGCGAAATCGCCTTGCGGATATTGCGCGCCGCCAAGGAGCTTGGCATCGCGACCGTCGCGGTTCACTCGACCGCCGATGCCGACGCCATGCACGTCAAACTTGCCGACGAATCGGTTTGCATCGGACCGCCGCCCGCCCGCGATTCCTATCTGAATGTCCCGGCGCTTTTGGCGGCCTGCGAAATCACCGGCGCCGAAGCCTTGCACCCCGGTTATGGATTTCTCTCCGAGAATGCGCGCTTTGCGGAGATCCTCGCGGATCACCGGATCGTCTTTATCGGCCCGAAGCCCGAGCACATCCGGCTGATGGGCGACAAAATCTCCGCCAAAGTCACAGCGAAGAAACTCGGGATCCCCTGCGTGCCGGGATCGCCGGGCGCGATTGTCGATGACCGGGCGGCGGAGGCCATCGCACGATCGCTTGGTTTCCCGGTCCTCGTAAAAGCAGCAGCCGGCGGCGGCGGGCGTGGCATGAAGGTTGCCCGAACCGCGAGCGAGCTTCCCGCCGCGCTTGAGAACGCGCGGGTCGAGGCCAAGGCCGCGTTTGGCGACGACGCGGTTTATCTTGAAAAATTTCTCGAAAAGCCGCGCCACATCGAGGTTCAGATTCTCGGGGACGGCCAGGGCAACGCTATCCATCTTGGTGAGCGCGATTGCTCGCTGCAACGCCGCCACCAGAAAGTCTGGGAGGAAAGTCCCTCCCCAGCCCTTAACGCTTCGCAGCGCCTGGAAATCGGCAAAATCTGTTCGGACGCGATGCGCGAACTCGGTTACCTCGGGGTCGGCACCATTGAGTTCCTCTATGAAGACGGAAAGTTTTACTTCATCGAGATGAACACAAGGATTCAGGTCGAGCACCCGGTGACTGAAATGGTGACCGGTGTCGATCTCGTCAACGAGCAGATCAGAATAGCAGCGGGTTCTCCCTTGACCCTTACGCAAGACGAAGTCGTGTTTTACGGGCATGCGATCGAATGCCGGGTCAATGCGGAAGACCCCGCAACCTTCCGGCCCTCCCCCGGAAAGATTGCTTATTACCATCCCCCAGGCGGACTTGGCGTTCGCGTCGACAGCGCCGTCTACGCAGGCTATGCGATCCCGCCCAATTATGATTCCCTTGTCGGCAAGCTGATCGTGCATGGACGCAATCGCAACGAAGCCTTAATGCGGCTTCGCCGCGCGCTCGATGAATTCATCATCGACGGAATCGACACGACGATCCCGCTGTTTCAAACATTGGTCCGCAACGCTGACATGCAAAACGGCCTTTACGACATCCATTGGCTCGAGAGATTTCTCGAATCCGGCGGAATGGATGGAGCTGACATCTAAAGTCCTTTTGTGGGGCTCCGCGCTTCGGCGCTGTCGGTCACCTTTGGCGCGACGGGCAGCGTCAAGACCGCCAACAAACCACCGAGCTTTGAATGTTCGAGGCGCAATTCGCCGTGATAAGCTCGGGCAAGGTCACGGACGATCCCAAGGCCAAGCCCTGAACCGCCCCGGCTGCGATCAAGTGTCAGCGCACCGTTAAGGACTTCCTGCGCCATCGAGTCCGGCATGCCGGGACCGTCATCCTCGATCCTGATTTGGCAGCGAGCCTCGTCACGAATGGCCGCGACCCGAACACTCCGGTGCGCATGCCGGCACGCATTGTCGAGGAGATTGCCTAGCATTTCATCGAGATCCTGGACTTCCACGGCGACTTCGACCTGGGCTGACGGGACCACCACAAAGGAGAGATTGCGTTCGCGGTAAAGGCTCTCCATGGCCCGCACAACTTCCGACACGCGGTGCGCGACATCGCATCTGATCCCGGGAACGCCAGCGGCGGCGGCGGCGCGGGTTCGCGACAAGGCATGGTCGACTTGCCGGCGGATCGCCGTCGCCTGCATTCGTACCGTCTGCGAGGCCTCGCCCGCGCCGAGTTCGTCGGCTGCATTCGCCAATATGGCCAATGGCGTTTTCAACCCGTGTGCGAGATTGCCGGCCTGCAAGCGTCCGCGCTCGACGATCTCCCGGCTATGCGTCAAAAGTGCATTTAGATCCTCGACCAGGGGCGTGACTTCGGAAGGAAAGACGCCGTTGATTTTCCCCCTCTCGCCATTTCTTACGGCCATGACCTGGCCACGCAACCGCATGAGCGGACGGAACACCATCCAGATTTGGCCGGCGACGAGGACAGAAAGGCCAATGGCCACGGCGGTAAATGTTGCCAGCAATATATTGGAGAAGGAAGCGATCGATTCCTCGAGATCGCCGATATCCGCGGCGACCGCCGCCCGCACGATGTGAGGATAGCCCGGCAAACTCACTCGGCGTTCGATAGCGACGAGTTTTTGGCCGTTAGGCCCGGCGAGCTGGTGGCGATGAACTTCACCGGTGGCCGGCGCATCGACAGGAAGCGGCAGGACGGCATCCCATAGCGACCGCGAGCGTATGCGGTTGCCGGTTTCATCCTCGACCTGCCAATAAAAGCTGCTGTAGGGCTTCTCGAAACGAGGATCGCTGAGAGTGCCCTCCAAAACCAGGGCCCCGGACATGTCGAGGCCGACCTGCGCGAGCAACTGGTCGAGATGCACGGAGAGCTCCGCATCAAACCGCCGTTCGACTTCATCGCGAAACAGATGCACCAAGAGGGTGGTGGTGACACCAAAGGTCAACGCGCAGACCAACAAGGAGCTCAACAACACCCGTCCACGCAACGAGCGGGGCACGCGGATCATAGGCCCCCCAGGCGATAACCGAGCCCGCGGACGGTCTCAATGGCATCGGCACCGAGCTTGCGCCGCAGCCGCGCGATGAACACTTCAATCGTATTGGAGTCGCGGTCGAAATCCTGCGCATAGAGAGCTTCGGTCAGTTCCGTCTGGCTGACGATCTGTCCGGCGTGGTGCATCAAACAGGCGAGCGTTTTGAATTCCTGTGCGGTCAGCCGGATCGCCTGCCCGTCGCGGCGCGCCTCGGCCGCGACGAGATCGAGTTCAAGCCCACCATGGCGCAAGACCGGGCTCGCCTGACCATGCGCCCGGCGGATCAAAGCGCGCAAACGCGCCGCGACTTCGGCGATTTCGAAAGGCTTTCCCAGATAGTCGTCGGCTCCGGCATTCAGCCCGACAACCTTGGCGTGCCAATCTGCGCGCGCGGTCAGAATGAGGACCGGAGTCTTCCGATCGGCGGCGCGCCACTCCTTCAGGATCTCGAGTCCATCCTTATCGGGAAGACCAAGATCAAGGACGATCGCGTCGTAGCATTGCTCTTTGCCGAGGAAGGCGCCGTCCTCCCCGGTCCGCGCGGTGTCCACGGTGAAGTGCTCGCGGACAAGGCCCTGTTTCAGCTGGGCCGACAAGGTGCGGTCGTCCTCGATGATGAGCACCCGCATCGGTTGCTTTAGTCCTGCTCTTGGCCGACCGGATGGTCGGACAGTTTTCCGTCCGGCAAAATTTCCCCTGTGCCGGCATCGAGGTGTCTTAGCCTTATTGTTCCGTCGGTTGCAATGACCCGAAGCTCATAGATGTACCGGCTAGCCTCTCGCTTGAGATCGGCATGAAGCAGCCGGTCGTCGCCCAACGCGGCGAAAGCAATGATTTTGCTGAGCGGCAAGATCTGATGCGCCTCAAGCGCTGACAAGGCACGATCCTGGTCCGCCGAAGCGAGCGCGCCATTGGTGGCCATCAAGGCCGCGACAATGACAACTGCCTTCCGCAAAAGGATAAAGGGTGCCTTGCTCACTCTTGCCGATCCGCCTTGATCGCCGGCATTTTTTCCGAGCGTCATGATCAATATCCTTAGCCCGACTTTTTCAAGCGCACCCGAGCGGTTTCCAACTCCCGTAAGCCGCTCTCGCGAGTCACTTCGGCGAGCCGCGGGACATCGCGCCCCGAGAACTTGGCGTAGAGCGCCGGCAAGACCATCAGCGTGAGCAAAGTCGCGGTGATCAAACCGCCGATCACGACGGTCGCCAAAGGCTTTTGCACTTCCGCTCCGGTGCCGGTTGCGACGGCCATTGGCACAAAGCCAAGCGAGGCCACGAGGGCAGTCATCGCGACGGGACGCAATCGCGTCAGAGCGCCTTCGTAAATCGCCTCTCCCTTTGAAAAGCCACGGGCCATCAGCTGCTTGATATAGGTCAGCATGACGAGGCCATTCAGCACGGCGACACCCGACAGCGCGATGAAACCGACGGCCGCCGACACGGAAAATGGCATGTCACGAAGCCAGAGCGCGACCACTCCGCCGGTGAGCGCAAGCGGGACCACGCTGAAGACAAGGACCGCGTCGCGGGCGGACCCCAGCGCGTTGAACAGAAGAATGAGGATGAGGCCAAAGCAGATCGGCACGACGATCATGAGCCGCTGCCGAGCGGCCGCCATATTTTCGAACTGGCCGCCCCAGCGCAAGAAATAGCCGGGAGTGATTTCCACCTTCCGCGTGATCTCGGCCTGCGCCTCATCCACGAGCGACCCGAATATCCCGACCGCGCGCATTGGCGGTCACGACGACCCGCCGCTTGCCATTCTCGCGGCTGATCTGGTTTGGCCCCTCCGCGAATTCAAAACTTGCAACTTGACGCAGCGGGATCGAAAGCGCCGCACCCCCAGGCCGCCGCCGGGCAATGGAACAGGCAAATCCTTCAAAGCCTCAACGTCCGAGCGCAGGTCGTCGGGCAAACGAACGACAATCTGGAAACGCCGGTCGCCTTCGAATACAAGGCCCGCAACCCGGCCCCCGATCGCCGCGCCGATAACATCCTGCACGGCGGAGAGGCTCAGACCGCGGCGGGCGATCTCCGCCTTGTTGATCTTGATCTCAAGGAACGGTAGCCCCACCGCTTCCTCGACCTTGACATCGGTCGCGCCCTTCAATCCCGCGCAAAATATCGGCGATCTGATTGGCAATCCGCAACATGGGTTCGAATTCCTCGCCAAAGACCTTGATGGCGAGGTCTTCGCGAACACCGGCGATCAGCTCATTGAAGCGCATCTGGATCGGTTGCGAAAATCCGATCACATGGCCGACAAGCTTGGCAGGCCTCCACTTCGATCTGCTTGATCAATTCCGCCTTTGTGAGATCCGGGATCCGGCCATTCCGTCCTGCGGCTTAAGGATGACGTAGGTATCGGTTGCGTTGGGCGGCATGGGGTCGGCCGCCATTTCGGGGGTGCCGGTCCGCGCGAACACGAACGCCACTTGGGGAAATTTGGTCAGCATATTCTCGAGGTCGAACTGCATCTCCTGCGATTGAGACAGCGACGTGCTCGGGATACGCCTCGCTTCGATCACGATATTTTTTTCATCCAAGGTCGGCGTGAACTCCTGGCCCAAGCGAGTGAACAGAATGAGGCCCGCGCAGCAAACAGCATCAGGGCGCCCAAAATCACGGGAACCGGAAACTCGATGGCTTTCCTCAGCACTGGCCGGTAGGCGCGCTTGAGTGCTCGCATCGAAGAAATTCTCGCTTTCGTTGACCCGGCCGGTGATCAGAATGGCGATCAGCGCCGGCACGAAGGTCAGCGAGAGAACGAATGCGGCCACCAAGGCAATGATGACCGTCAGCGCCATCGGCTCGAAGGTCTTGCCTTCTACACCTGTGAAGGTCAGGAGCGGCACATAAACAAGAATAATGATCGCCTGACCGTAAACGCTCGGCCGGATCATCTCCTTGGCCGCTTCCTGCACGGTGGCGAGCCGCTCGTCAAGCTTCAATGCGGCACCGAGTTCATGTTGCCGCAGCGCGAGACGGCGGAGACTGTTTTCTGCGATGATGACCGCCCCGTCGACGATAAGCCCAAAGTCGAGCGCTCCGAAGCTCATCAAGTTGGCGCTGATCCGGCTCTCCAACATGCCGGTCGCGGTGAGCAGCATGCTGATCGGAATGACAAGCGCCGTGATCATTGCGGCGCGGAAATTTCCGAGCAGCAGGAAGAGAACCAGAATAACCAGAAAGGCCCCTTCGGCCAGGTTTTTCGCCACGGTCGTAATGGTGGCGTTGACGAGCTGCATGCGGTTCAGGACGGTCCTGGCGCGAATGCTCGGCGGCAAGGTGGGGTTGATCTCCTTGATCTTGGTTTCGGAGGCTGCCGCCACGGTGCGGCTGTTGCCGCCAAGGAGCATCAACGCAGTTCCAAGAACGACTTCCTTTCCATTCATGCTCGCGCTGCCGGTCCTGAGCTCCCGGCCGATGCGCGACATCCGCGACGTCCTTGATCCGCAACGGCACGCCGCCCCGTGTCGCGACGATGATCTCGCCGATTTCGTCGATATTTTCGATCCGCCCGCCCGACCGCACGACGATGCCCTCGCCATTGCGCTCGATATAATTGGCGCCGCGGCTCACATTATTGGCCTCGATCGCGGCGACGACATCCTCGAAGGAAAGGCCATAGCCGATCAGCTTGGCCGGATCCGGCTGCACCTGGTATTGCTTCACATATCCGCCGACCGCGTCGGCGCCAGCCAGGCCCTGCACGCCCTTCATTTGCGGACGAATGATCCAATCCTGAACGGTGCGGAGGTAGACGACGCGCTGGAACTCATCGCTGAGACGCTGGCCCTCGGGCGTCAAATAGGAGCCATCGCTCTGCCACCCGGGCTTTCCGTCGTGCACGGGAACGTCGACACCAGGCGGAACATATTCGACAGCCCACCAATATACTTCGCCAAGGCCCGTCGAGATCGGGCCGAGCTTCACCTCCACGCCGGGAGGCAGCGATTGCTTGACTTCGCTCAGACGCTCATTGATTTGCTGGCGGGCGAAATAAATATCGGTCTTGTCGCTGAAGACGGCCGTGACTTGAGAAAACCCATTTCGAGAAAACGAGCGCGTATATTCAAGACCCGGAGTTCCCGCGAGCGCCGTTTCGATCGGGAAAGTCACCTGCTTTTCGATTTCAACCGGAGACAGCGCCGGAGCGATGCCATTGATCTGAACCTGATTGTTGGTGATATCGGGGACCGCATCGATCGGCAGATTGGATAATGACCAGCCGCCGACGCAGGCAACTGCGATCGTCAAGAACAGGACGGCCCAGCGGCACTGCACGGAAAAGGCAAGGACGCGTTCGATCATCTTTTCTACTCAGTCTTCGGCCTGGGACTTGCCCATTTCGGCCTTGAGCTTGAAAGTGTTCCTAACCGCGATGACCTCGCCATTTTGCAGGCCAGAAAGAACTTCGACGGCGTGGGAATTTTTTCGGCCGAGCATGATTTTGCGGCGTTCAAAGCCTTCCGGCGTCCGAACGAACACGACCGGCACACCGCCAATCATCTGAACGGCACTCAGGGGCGCCAATAACAGGGCTGGCTGTTCGTCCGTCGTTACCTCGGCCGTCACGAAGATTCCGGGGCGCCACACGCCATCGGGGTTGGGGATCTTCGCGACGACGCGAGCGGTTCGCGTGTCCTTGTCGAGCAAGGGGCTGATGAAGATGATCTTGCCCCGCGCTTTCTCAGCCACGCCGTTGGCCGAAATCGAAACCGGTTGGCCTTCCTTGATCAACGGCAGATCGCCAGGCGTCACGGCAATATCGATCCAGACCTCACTCAGGTCGACGATCACGAACAATTCCGTTTCCAGATTGTCGCGTCCCAGCATCGAACCGACATCGACCTTGCGTTCAACGACCCGGCCGGCGATAGGCGAACGAATCTCTTCGTGCGTCAGGGTCGCTGTAGGCTGGTCCGGCAGAGCCACGATCTCCTTTTCAGTTAGACCCAGAATGAAAAGCTTTTCGCGTGCGAGTTCGAGCTTGATTCGGGTGACTTCCGCGGCGGCCTGTGAGCGCAAGAAGAGCTGTTCGGTCGAAATGCGCTTTTCCCAGAGCTTCCTGTCGCGTTCGAATAGAGTTTGCTGCAGATCATTATTGAGTCTGGCGGCCAGATATTCGCTCTTGGCGTCCCCAACCTCGCGGCTCTCGAGGACAGCGACCACCTCATCCTTGGCGACGAAATCACCGAGGTTCTTACGCAGTTCAGCCACCATCCCGACGAGCTTGACTCCGACACGCCCGATCCGATCGGCGCTTGGTGCGATGACGCCCGGCGCGGTGAGATGATGGGCCAGCTCGCCACCCGCAACGGGCGCGGTCTCGATGCCTGCGCCTTCGATCTGTTCGGTGGTGAGCTTGAGCTGACCCTCGGGATCGGTCTTCACGGGGGCCGCCGGATCAGGCCCAGCCTGACCCTCGACGTTCGCCGGCACCTCGAATCCCTTGGCCGCTTGTTGGGTCTGCCGGTCGGCCGGTCCCGACCAGCCCAGGCTCGCCGCGGCTTTTTGGAGAGCCTGGGTCACGCCCGGCGCGAGCCCGCCGATCAAGACACCCACGGCGATCGCGCTTAAAATGAAGAAAAGCCCCGGGAATCGCCTCAATAGGTCACCAATCTATTGGCCGCCAGACTGCCGCGGTGCCCCGGCGCGCCGACCCAAGCCGACACAACAAGAGACCTACAAGTTGTGCACTTAACCTGACCTGAACGCGATTTTGTGCTGGCTAACGCCCCCCTCTCCTGTACCTAAGGCTGGGTGAGACGGGAGACGAAGCGTAATAGACACGGGACTTCATCCTCCAATGCCTTCCGGCGTATAATCCGCTGTAATTTCGTCGTAATATTGCTCTTGTAGGTAGAGATCAAATGATCTGCCCTACCACCCGTGCGGCGGACTTAAACTGCCGTGATTATCTCATGTCCAAGTCGAGCGCCGTTAGGTTAGGGAGAATTCGGCTTGGCGAGAGCCAAGTGATGGCCCGAGGCAACGCCGCCGTGCCCTCCGGTGAGGGCGGATGGCCAATGCAAGGCCTCCACCAGCGTCTAAAAATTGTTCATTCTCTTTGGGCATTCTTGCCCACAACGTTCGTCCTGGTTTTCTGCAGCTTGGCTCAGGCGGAGGATGCTGTCCTTTCGACGCCTACGCAGAACGAGGCGGCGCCTGCGGCGGAACAGCCCTCCATCTCGACAAGCATTCCAGCGCTTGGCGAGTTCAAAAAGGCGCTGCTCGATCTCGGCTACAACGTTCAATTGAACTACATTGGCGAGGTCCTTGGAAACACCAAGGGAGGCGTTAGACAGCGCACGATCTATGACGATCTAATCGAGCTGGCAATTGACGGTGACCTTAGCAAGATCGCCGGTTTGAACGGCGCTTCCTTTCATATCAACGCCTTTCAAATTGATAGTTCCGGGCTGTCGACTTGTTGCATTTTCAATTTCATGACCGTCAGCAACATCGAGGCGCGGCCCAGCACGCGGCTTTTCGAAGCCTGGTTCGAACAGAAGCTGTTTGGCGAGATGGCCTCAATTCGTATCGGTCAATTGGCGGCTAACACCGAATTCACTACGAGCGATTTCTCTGCCTTATATCTCAACGCGACGTTCGGCTGGCCGAATATATTGGCTGCGGACTTGCCGAGCGGCGGGCCGAATTATCCATTGGCGACGCCCGGCGTTCGCCTGAAAGTCTCCCCCGATGATCAAATCACTTTCATCGCCGCCTTGTTCAATGGCGATCCTTCAGGGGCAGGGTTCACGGGATTGCAGGAGACCTTGGATCCAGCCGGCATCAACTTTCGTCTCAGGGATCCGCCTCTATTAATGACGGAAGCGCAGTACAAATATAATCAGGATAAGGATTCGCCGGGACTCGCCGGGACGATAAAGTTTGGGGCGTGGTACCATTTCGGCAAGTTCAATGATCAGCGTTACGGCGTAGACGGACTTTCGCTCGCCAATCCGTCCAGCAAGGGCAATGTCTTGACCCATCAGGGCGATTATGGCGCCTACGGGATGATTGATCAGATGATCTGGCGTCTGCCCGGAAATGATCCGAAAAAGGGTGTGGGCGGCTTCGCGTTGGTATCGGCAAGTCCGTCAGATCGCAATTTTGTAGATTTTTATGCCGAAGGGGGCATCACCTTCATCGGTGTTTGGGACAGTAGGCCAGACGATGCGTTCGGTTTCGCAGCAGCCTATTCACCGCTATCGCCATCGGTGAGGGGGCTCGATGCAGACACAGCCTTCTTTGCCAAAGCCGCTCTGCCCATCCGCAGCTCCGAGATGTTGCTCGAACTCACCTATCAGGCCCAAATCATTCCCGGATTGATCGTTCAACCCGATTTTCAGTATATTTTTCGTCCAGGCGCTGGGATAGTGGACCCCTTCAACCCATATTTAGGCAGAATTCGTGACGCGGCGGTTTTTGGCATGCGCGTCGGGGCGAAATTCTGTAACTGCTCACCCCTACCTTCCAGATGGGATTGGGGTGCGGTGAATTGACTCGGGCGTTTGAACGGACTGGCTTCGCGGCGGGGAATGTGAGTCAACCTATGGATGACTCCGCCGCCTGATTTGCCTTCACTTGATTCGCCTGAGAAAGAGGCGTTGATTGTCGCGCTGATAGCGCGGATCGACGCTCTGGTTGCGGAGAACGCCGCGCTTCGGACACGCGTCGCCGAACTCGAAGCGAAACTTGGCCTGCCACCCAAGACGCCGAACAATTCGAGCACTCCACCATCGCAGGGGCGCAAGGCGTCGGATGAAGCGGCGAGCAAGCCAACCCTTCGACCGAAGCTCAGGGGCAAGCCGCATGCTGGCGCGCATCGGCCGCTGCATCCAAATCCCACAGCCCGGCGCGATATGATGGCGACCGCTTGCCAGCATTGCGGCGCGGACGTTTCCAGCGCGCCGCAGATCGTCTGCGAGGCCTACGATCACGTCGAGATCCCCGAGATCAAGCCCGATATCACGCGCGTCACTCTGTCTAGCGGAACCTGCCCGTGTTGCGCGAAAAGGTTCAAGGCCCCGCCGCCGCAAGGGCTGGAACCAGGCTCGCCCTTCGGGCCGAACCTGCGCGCATTCGTGGTCTATCTGCGCTTCACGCAAGGCATCTCATTCGAGCGTCTGGCAAAGCTTTTGTCCGATATTCTCGGACTCGACATCAGCGAAGGCGCGCTGGTCAACATGCTGGAGGCGGCCCGCCATCCCTTCGCCGCGCAGACAAGCCTGATCCGCGCGCGGCTCCTGTCAGGAACCGCGCTGGAATCGGACGAGACCGGCGTGCGGGTCGGCAAACGGAACTGGTGGCTATGGGTCTTTCACCACAAAGACAGCGCCGTCTTCGTCGCTGATCCCTCGCGCGGCAAAAGCGTGGTTTCGACTTTCCTCGGCGATTTCCGCCCTGATTTCTGGGTCTCCGACCGCTACGGCGGCCAGTTCGGTTGGGCGGAAAAGGAAAATCAGGTCTGCCTCTCCCATTTCATTCGTGATGTGCAATATGCCATCGACGCGGGCGACAGCGTCTTCGCTCCCGAACTGCGTCATCTGCTGGGCCGCGCCTGCCGCATCGGACGACGGCGAGAACGTCTCACCGATGCGACCCTGAAGGTTTATGCCGCACGTCTTGAGGCTCGCCTCGACGAACTTATGGCTCGCACGCCGACGCACGCGGCCGGCGTCAAGCTCCAGCGCATCGTCAAGAAGATCCGGCGGCATCTGTTCATCTTCGTCACCAACCGCGACATCCCGGCGACCAACAACGGCTCCGAGCGAGCGCTACGCCCCTGCGCGGTGTTCCGGAAAATCACCAACGGTTTTCGCACCGAATGGGGCGCGAAGCTTTATGCCGATATCCGCTCCGTCATCGAGACCGCCCGCCGCCGCGCCGTCGGAGCGCTCGAAGCCATTCGCCTCACACTGGCCGGAATGCCGCTCCCGAACCTTGCCTGAACCGCACGCTGCAGCCGGGGGGCTGAGCAATTACGAAATTCTAAGTGCCAAAATTTGCTGTAAAGCTTTTCTAGAAAGCGCCGGGCCTGTTTGACTGCCATTCTATTGGGCAAACTCGGCATACTCGAAGATCAGAAAGAATATTATTGACCGGCTAGCCATCAAGCGCCTGACCTCGATGTTGCGCTTGCGGTTACGCGCGGTAAAATCACGCATCCGATGCCTTTCGCCGGGATTGCGTGGACACGGGGAGATAACATAAAGTTGTGTTTCATTTCTTGCCGCGAGCGATTTGTTTTAATATCTATCGCCTATGCTTCAGCTGGCGAGGGAAGATTGAAAAGGACACGAATGAGACAGCGAACCCACGGTATCCCATTGGCGGCCACGTTGGGTTTCATGATCCTCGCTCTTCCTGGATGCACGGAGCAACATGCGAAGACGAAGGATGTGACGGCTCCCCCTCAAGTTGCCGTGGTTACCGTTCAACCGGCCCCTCGACCCTACATCCGTGAATTACCGGGCCGAATCGCACCAACACAGGTCGCCGAGGTTCGCGCCCGCGTCGCGGGGATCATCATCGAACGCCGGTTCCAACAGGGAGCCGAGGTAAAGGCGGGCGACGTGCTCTATCGCATCGATCCGGCCCGGTTCGAAGTGGAGCTGGCTGCCGCCCGCGCCGCTCTTGCCAAGGCTCAGGCCGGGCTTGATCAAGCCGCGCAGCAAGCAAAACGCATCGAAACATTGACCCAAAAATTGGCCGCGTCACAGGTCCAATACGAAACAGCCGTCGCAAACTGGCGCCAGGCCGAGGCGGACGTGGCCGCCCGGAAAGCCGATGTGGCGCGAGCCCAGCTCGATATCGACTACACCTACGTTCGCGCGCCGATTAGCGGACGAATCGGCCGAGCTCTGGTCACCGAGGGCGCGCTGGTCGGCCAAGGCGAAGCGACCCATCTCGCCACGGTGCAACAGCTCAATCCCATTTACGCGGATTTCACCCAGTCGGCTAACGATCTCCAGCAATTGCGGCGCGATTTCGAAAGCGGCGATCTCGATCAGATTGCACCCGATGCCGCCAAGGTGCGGCTCGTGTTCGGCGATGGAGCGGTTTATCCGTTTACCGGCCGTCTGCTCTTTTCCGACGTCACCGTCGATCCGAGCACCGGTCAGGTTACTTTGCGTGGAGAATTCCCCAACCCGAAAACAGAGCTATTGCCCGGCATGTACGTCCGGATTCAAATCGAGCAAGGCATCGACGCCAACTCGCTGGCGATTCCCCAACAAGCCGTTCGGCGCAGCGACATTGGCACCAGCGAGGTCTTTGTGGTGCGTGCGGACAACCGCGCTCTGCTGCAACCGATCCGTTCCGGGAGAGTCGTGGACGATCAATGGCTGATCCTTGACGGGCTGAAACCTGGCGATCGGGTCGTTGTGGAAGGGTTTCAAAAATTTGCGGCCGGCGATCTTGTAAATCCGGTTCCCTGGCAGACCCAGGCCGCTTCGGCCACCAAAGGCACCGCTTCGGGCAACGTCGACTAACGAGGCGCGTTCATGGCCGGTTTTTTCATCAATCGACCGATTTTCGCGGTCGTCGTTGCACTGTTTATCTGTCTTGGCGGCGGGCTTGCGCTCCAATTCCTGGCGATCGCGCAATATCCGATCATCGCTCCCCCTTCGATCTCCATCAGCACCAGCTACCCCGGCGCCTCCCCGCAAAATCTCTACAACAGTGTCACGCGTCTCATCGAGGAGGAACTCAACGGCGCGAGCGGAATCCTGAGCTTCGAGTCGGCCAGCGATTCCTTGGGTCAGGTCGAGATCATCGCCAATTTTGTGCCCGGCACCGATTCGGCGCTGGCCTCCGTCGAGGTCCAAAACCGGATCAAGCGCGTCGAAGCGCGCTTGCCGCGCGCCGTGATTCAGCAAGGCATTCTGATCGAGGAAGCTTCCAGCGCCGTTCTGCAAATCATTACCTTGCAGTCCACCGATGGAAAGCTGGACGAGATCGGGCTTGGCGACTTCATGGTCCGCAATGTGCTGGGCGAGATCCGGCGCATTCCAGGGGTGGGTCGTGCGACGCTTTTTTCGACCGAGCGATCGTTGCGGGTTTGGATCGATCCGGACAAGCTGGTCGGCTACAAGCTGAGCGCCGACGATGTCACGAAAGCGATCGAGGCCCAGAATGCCCAGGTTGCGTCGGGAGCCGTCGGGGCTGAACCCAGCCGCGAGGGCCAAGCCGTTTCGGCGATGGTTCTGGTCAAGGGACAACTCAGCACGCCCGATGAATTTGGCGCCATTGTCCTCCGCAGCAACCCGGATGGCTCGACCGTTCGTCTGCGCGATGTGGCGCGCATCGAAGTTGGCGGCATGGGCTACCAGTTCACCACCAGGCAGAATGCCGAACCCACGGCCGGCCTGTCGGTGCTTCTGTCTCCGACAGGCAATGCACTGGCCACCGCAAACGCCGTCGCAGAAAAAATGCAGGAATTGTCGAAGTTCTTTCCGGCGAATATCAAATACGCCATTCCCTACAATATCACCCCGGTTGTTGAGGCTTCGATCAAGAAAGTCATCACCACCCTCGTCGAGGCGATGGTTCTCGTCTTCCTGGTGATGTTCCTGTTTCTGCAGAATATTCGCTACACGCTCATCCCGGCGGTCGTCGTTCCAGTTGCGCTGATCGGCACGTGCGGCGCGCTGCTCGCGTTTGGCCTCTCCATCAACCTCCTGACCTTGTTCGCCATGGTGCTCGCCATAGGAATTCTGGTCGATGACGCCATTGTGGTGGTCGAGAACGTCGAGCGCATCATGTCCGAGGAAGGGCTGCCTCCCCGCGAGGCCACCCGCAAGGCGATGACGCAAATTACTGGGGCAATCATCGGAATTACGCTCGTCCTCGTGGCCGTATTCATTCCCATGGCATTTTTTCCGGGTTCGGTCGGCATTATCTATCGCCAGTTTTCGGTGACGATGGCAGCGGCGATCAGCCTTTCCGCTTTCCTGGCGTTGTCTCTCACGCCGGCATTATGCGGCGCGTTATTGAAACCGGTGGCCGCCGGCCATCACCATGCCAGAAGAGGTCTTTTCGGCCTGTTCAACCGCGGCATGGAGAAAGCGAAAACGAACTATAGCGGGATCGTCCGTTGGACCCTTCTGCGGACCGGCCGGTTGATGCTGATTTATTTGGCGATGGTCATCGGTCTTGCCTGGGGGTTTTCGCGCCTGCCCACCGGCTTCCTGCCCGTCGACGACCAGGGCTTCATCACCGTCGACGTACAGACGCCGCCAGAGGCTTCCTTCAATCGAACCTTGGACGTGGTGAAGCAGGTCGAAGCCTTTCTGATGAACAGGCAAGGCATCGATCAAATTACGTTTTTGACGGGCTTTAGCTTTTTAGGCCAGGGCCAAAATACCGCGCAGGCTTTCGTCACGCTGAAGGATTGGAGCCAGCGCGGCAAAGATGATTCGGCTGAAGCGATCGTGGCAGATACCAACAAGACCTTGGCCTCGATCAAGGACGCCAAGATTTCGGCGTTGCAGCCACCGCCCATCGACAATTTGGGAAATTCGAGCGGCTTCAGCTTTCGGCTGCAAGACCGGGCGCAGAAAGGATATGAGGATCTGATGCGGGCCAAGGACCAAGTCCTGGCCGCGGCGAAAGCCAGCCCGATCCTGCAGGATGTGTATGTCGAAGGCCTGTCGCCTGCGCCACAGGTCGAACTTATCATCGATCGCGAGAAGGCCTCGGCCCTTGGCGTAACGTTCCAGGACATCAACAACACGATTTCGACCAATCTCGGGTCGGCCTATATCAATGATTTTCCGAACCGCGGACGCATGCAGCGCGTCATCGTTCAGGCGGATCATTCGGGACGCATGCAAACGGACGAGATCCTCGGCTTCCATGTTCATAACAACAAGGGCGAGCTCGTACCGTTTTCTTCCTTTGCCTCCGTCAAATGGACGGTCGGACCAACGCTTTTGGTGGGGTTCAACTATTATCCTTCAGTCAGGATCAGCGGCTCCGCCCGGCCCGGCTACACGAGCGGCGACGCGATTACCGAGATGGAGCGCATCGCGGCCACCTTGCCACAAGGTTTTGGATATGAATGGACCGGCCAGTCCTTGCAGGAAAAGCTGGCGGGTTCGCAAGTCTCTCTCTTGCTCGGGCTCTCGGCTTTGGTGGTGTTCTTGCTGCTCGCGGCCTTGTATGAGAGCTGGACGATTCCGATCTCGGTTCTCTTGACTGTCCCGCTCGGCATGTGTGGCGCGGTGATCGCGGTGACGCTGCGCGGCATGCCGAACGATGTTTATTTCACGATCGCGCTCGTCACCATCATCGGACTTGCCGCCAAGGACGCG
This sequence comes from uncultured Alphaproteobacteria bacterium, assembly GCA_963785995.1. Classification (GTDB taxonomy): domain Bacteria; phylum Pseudomonadota; class Alphaproteobacteria; order Rhizobiales; family Beijerinckiaceae; genus Methylocapsa. The sequence goes on along the minus strand of CAWAXL010000028.1, from coordinate 118,110 downwards.
ATTTTAATTATCGAATTTGCCAAGACCCTGCACGCGCAAGGCAAATCCTTGGCGGATTTCGGCCGTAGAGGCCTCCTACCTTCGCTTCCGCCCCATCTTGATGACGGGCTTCGCGTTCGTGTTCGGCGTCGCCCCGATGGTCGTTGCAACCGGGGCGAGTTCCAAGAGCCAGCAGGCACTCGGGACCGGCGTGATGGGCGGCATGATCGCAGTCGTCGTCCTGGCCCTGCTCTTGGTGCCGTTGTTCTATGTGGCAGTCCAACGTCTCTCCCATCGACAAAAATCCAAGGGCGAAGGCGAGACCCCGGCAGCCAAGACGCCGCGAGAGACCGCAGATATCCCGCATTAGCACGAATGCTTCAAATGACGTGTTCGTAAGCGCATGCTCACATCTGCTGTGCGTTGGATCGGCACAGCGGTGCTCGACACCGCGACGTTCTAAAACTTGATCGTTGAACGGACGCCAAACACCGCTGCATCCGGGATACGGCCAGCGAGGCGATTGAGCGGATTGAGCATGCCGCCGCCAGGATGAAAAACATATTGGAAGTCTGGTTGGACGAGAAATCCCGGGATGATTTGCGCCTGATAGGTGGCTTCGAAAGAAACTTCGTCATCGAGGCGCGCGTAGGGACCGGGCGTAAACAATGCTTGGTCGATGGCTTGTTGCCTTGCATCGGGCGAGATCCGTGAATAGGAAACCGCAGCACCGAAGCTATCGTCGGGCCTTATATCAAAAATGCCAATTAAATCAATACCTCCATCGGCATAGAAGTCGATGAGATTGCGGTCTGAAGGGGCGGCCGCAGCCCGCGCGAAAACAGCTATCCCCTTTTTGGCCTCGTTCCGGGACCGCCGCCAGACCATTTGATCAATTACGCCATAGACTCCGGTGTCGCCGGAATGAATAAACGGATTGCCTGTTTTCGACGGATCAGCAAGCAACCCGCCATCGGCGGCGAGCCGCTGGTCGTTGAAGCCGCCGAAATGATGCCATGCACCAAGCTTGATGGTACCAGGGAGCCCTGGCGAGTCGGCCGACTGATTATATTTGAACTGCGCCTCACCGATCAGCAAAGGCGGATCTCTAAGGCGGAAATTTATCCCCGCCGGATCGAGGATCTCTCCCAATCCGGAAAACCCGGCTCCGGAGGGATCACCATTATACAAAGCCGCAAGAAGCGTGGTTTGGTCATTGGGTATCAGCTTGAGGCGCACGCCGGGTGTCGCCAGTGGATAAGTTGGGCCGCCATTGCTCGGCAAGTCGGCCCTCATCAAATCAGGCCAGCCAAACGTACCATTTATAAATAATGCATCAAACTCGCTGATGAAGAAGTCCGTGTCGGCCGACAATTGGCCGACACGGACCGCTGCAAGCCCGTCAAAGAACTGCTGTTCGACCCAGGCTTCAAACAGCCGGGTGGTAGGACGCGCCTCAATGCTGCTGATGGTCGATATGTCGAAGAGATTATAGGTCGAGAGCCCCCTGCCGTGGATCACATAGGCGTTGATGTGAAAGCCGGCGCCGGTCAGTCCGGCAATTTTATTGAGATCGCCATCGAGGGCCATCTCGAACAGGCCTTCATTAATTGTCCCCTGCCTGATACCCCCCGTTGGATTGCCAAGTACTTCTCCGGTATAGTTCAGTTGCAAATTGTAGCCGAGATCAAGCAATGCTTTCTTGAACCGGGCGAGCACCGGAATACTGGAGGCGATTGAAGGCTGGAGATTTGGCGGCAGCTCTTCACTTTCGGGCGCCGGCGAATTGGCAAGCACGTCCTGCGCGCGGACGGAGCCGCCCGATAGCGCGAACCATAGGGCGGTGAGCAGCGCGCAAATCGAAACATTGAGCTTCATCGATTGCGCCCAAATATTTCTGGGTTGGAGCGGGTGAAGGGAATCGAACCCTCGTATTCAGCTTGGAAGGCTGCTGCTCTACCATTGAGCTACACCCGCGAAGCCTTTTCTGTATCAGCCGTCCGATAGTGAGTAAATGGCACGGATGCTGTTCAACACAACAGTGTCCTGCAAACAACAGGTCCCAACTATTAGCACCCGGTCGACGGGTGGGGTCGGACGAAGGCTTGGAATGTGTCGATCCTCCCCTCGTAGGTTTAGAGAAACTCTAAATATCTGCCCCTCGATATAATAATTATTCTAAATAAAAACTAATAGTAAAAGTTGACTTTGTATTATACGCGCGTCCTAATTTGAAAGTCAGCCAAGCTTAGAACTATTATTGTTTGCCACAAAGCTGACTTATTCTAGGCAAACGGGGGCTCTAATGCAATACACTGGTGAGTTTATGCGTCATAAAATCAAAGGCAGGCCCCTTCTTTTTGAACCGACCAATCCATCTCCCTCTTCTGCTGTGGGTTCAAGAAAACGACCGGGATTAGCGCGTACATTGGCGGTCGTCTCAGTGTTGGCTTCATCCGGAAGCGCCGCCTACGCCGACGATCCCATGAGGGAAGGCAGGTCCGCGGCGCAGCCCACCAATGAGGAATTGATCGAAAAGCTCGAAAAGATGGAAGCGCGTATCCGATCTCTTGAGGGCGAGCTCCATCGCAAGGCAGCGACGAGTCAGGAGTTCGAAACCCCGGGTCGCCGCCCGCGGCAAGCCGCAGAATGCGCCGGCAGCCCCGGAAAACGCCCCGCCTCCGCCGGCGGATGAGCAAGTTGCGCTGGTGCCGCTCCCGCCACCGCCAAACCATGATCTGTTCGGCGTGGCGCCATCGCCCGTCCCCGGCCTCAAGATCGGCGCCTATGGAGAGCTTCGGTTCGGCGGGCAGCAAAATCCGGCGGCCAACGGACAATGGCAAACCGGCTTTGACGCCGCGCGCGTGGTACTGCTTCCATCCTACCAGTTCAACGACAATATTATCTTCAATGCCGAAATAGAGTTCGAGCACGGCGGTATCGCCTTCGATGCCGACGACAAGCTGCATGGCGCGGTCGATATTGAACAAGCCTATGTCGATTTCAGGATCGCACCTTATTTCAATATTCGTGCGCCCGGCATCGATCTCGTACCCATCGACTGGATCAATCTGCATCATGAACCGACGCTGTTTTATAGCGTAAGGCGGCCGGAACTCGACAATGGATTAATTCCGACAACCTGGAAGGCGCCAGCGGCGAGCATCTATGGGCAGATCCTTGACGGGTTGGGATATCAATTCCAGATCAGCCAAGCGCTTGAGGATTTCGGGGGCGATTTTGACGCACGAACCGACGCCAACACCCCGGTTCCCTTCCCGATCGGATATACCGCCGGAATCAGCGGCATCGAGGCGCTGGGGTTGGCGCAGGCTCCTTTGGGAGACTTCCGTCAGCTCAGCAACTATCTCGGCTACACGCTACGCCTGTCCTACACCCTGCCGTTCCTTCCAGGATTTGATGGCGGGAGCTCGGTTTATTTCACTCCGAGCACAACTCCACGGGGCGCCTATGGCAACACCGGGATTCTTCTCGGCCGTTCGAGTTTGACAGTTCTAGAAACCGACTTCCGCTACCACGTGCCTGAAACGGGTCTCGAATTCCGCGGCGAATTCGCCGAAGTTTTCATCGGCAGCCCGGCCAATATGCGGGCCAACAATGACACCGACCCCTTCAACAATGTTGGCAAGACCATGTTCGGCGCATCGGGCGAGGTCGCCTATCATCTCCCGATCGGGGTGATTTTGGGTAGCAATTGGGAGGCGGTTCCCTTCTATCGCTATACGTTCCAGAATTTTCAAACGGGCGGCTTCGCGGGAACCGATTTGAACATCCCAACGGGAGCGGGCATCACTCAATTCCACGATATCGGCCTTGCGGTCTATCCGACGCCGGAACTTGTTTTGAAAGTTGGTTACACCAAGGTGATCAATGCGGCACCGGGAGGACCTCTGTCCGACAGCGTTTTAGGCGGCGTCGGTTTCTTCTTCTGATCCCAAGCGAGGAAATGTATGATTGGCGCAACGGCCGCTATGAAAGAGGAGAGCGCTTGAATGAGTGACTGGGTCCGCTGGACTGCGCCAGCGGCGGCAATCGCAATGGCTTTGCCGGCTTATGCCTATCAATATACAACGGTCGGCGGCGCACAGCAGCAGGCCTTTCCGGGTGCGCATTTTGAGGAGATCCAATCCCAGCGGGTTTGGAAAGCGCGGGCTGGCGACAAGGTGATCGGCTATTTCTTTGTCGATCATGTCATCGGCAAGCATCTTTATATCGACTACTCGGTTGCCTTGGATGCGGATGGGCGAGTCCGCCGGGTGGAGATCCTTACCTATCGGGAGTCCTACGGCGGCGAAGTCGCCAATGCGAGCTGGCTTTCGCAATTCATAGGCAAAAGCAGCGGCAGCGCGCTCGAAGTCAATCGGGACATTCGCAATATTTCCGGCGCCACCTTGTCGTCGCGGCATGTGACTGAAGGCGTCAAACGGATTTTGGCTTATTATGCCGGCCACTTGCGATAATCTTCGCCGCTTGCGGCCGCTGCTTGGGACTTTTGTCGAAGTTGCAGTCGCCGATTTAGATGCAGAGGCCATGGAAGCTGCCGTGGAAGCAGCCTTCGTGGCGGTCGACACGGTACATCGGCTGATGAGCTTTCACGACCCGGAAAGCGATGTGAGTCGCCTCAACCATGGCGCTGCAAAGTCGGCAATCGCGGTGCATCCCTGGACTTTTCAGGTGCTCGAAACGGCGCTCGATCTGCATCGCTGCTCCCTTGGCATGTTCGACATCAGAATTGCCCCTGTCTTGCAGTCGCTCGGCATGTTGCCCTATCACGAGGGCGATCCCCCTTTAGCCAATGCCTCGGCACGAGACCAACCGCAGATCGAATTGCTCTCCGGTCAAACCGTCCGGTTCCATGACAGCCGAACCCGGATCGATCTCGGGGGGATCGCCAAGGGCTTTGCGGTCGATCGCGCGATCGACGTGTTGCGAGAGTCAGGGATGTCCTCGGGCCTCGTCAATGCCGGCGGCGACCTTGCTGTCTTTGGGTCAAAAGGCATGATGGTCACAATCCGCGATCCGAATTGTCCAAGCAAAGGCCTGTGTCAGGTTGAACTCCGCAATGCCGCGCTCGCAACGAGCGGCGCTCGATCCGAGCCCTTGCAGCGGATTGAACCGACCGGCCCCGAAATCATCGATCCCGCCACGGGCGAACCAGTAAGCGTGGTGCTGGGGGCGAGCGTTCGGGCCCCCACTTGCCTCTTGGCCGATGCGTTGACAAAGATCGTTATGATCGGCGGAGAAAAATCGGCGCCCCTCTTAAGGCAGTTCAATGCCAGCGCTCTTTTCGTATCGGCGGAAGGTGAAGTCCTTGTCAGTTCCGATTGGCAAAATGCTACCGTTCTGGCGGCTTGAGCCCCCGTTCCGTTTTGCGGTCTACATCACCTTTTCGGTGTTGTTCGCAAGCGGCGCCGCTTGGCTTGTCGCCAATGCGCTGAAAGAGTCAGCCGAAGGGGAGTTCTGGCAGGAAAGCAGCGCTTATCTGCTGATGCTGCATGGGGGCGCAGCCATGCTCGTCCTGATGCTGCTCGGCGCGCTTTTTCCTTTGCATATCGGGCGGGCCTGGCAAGCCAGGAAAAACCGCGCGACCGGCATTATCGTGACGATCTGCAACGCCGCCCTGATCGCGACCGCTTTCGGGCTCTATTATCTCAGTTCGGACGCGCTGCGTCCCTGGTCGAGCGATCTTCACATCAGTTTTGGACTGGCCTTACCATTGCTGCTTCTGGCACATATCAAGATTGGGCGAGGGCAGCGGAAATAGGCCTGTGTCTGCTTAGACAACCGCCTTGAAGGCCCCGCGTCCCGCATAATGCGCTTGCGCGCCGAGTTCCTCCTCGATCCTGATCAACTGATTATATTTTGCGAGCCGGTCCGAGCGGGCGAGCGAGCCGGTTTTGATCTGCCCGCAATTGGTCGCGACCGCGAGATCGGCGATGGTTGAATCCTCCGTCTCGCCCGAGCGATGCGACATGACCGCCGTATAGCCAGCGCGCTGAGCCATATCGACGGCGGCGAGCGTTTCCGTCAGCGTGCCGATCTGATTGACCTTGATCAGGATCGAATTGGCGATGCCATCCTTGATCCCGCGCGACAGACGCGTTCGACATTGGTGACGAAAAGATCGTCGCCGACCAGCTGGCATTTTTTTCCGATGAGATCGGTCAGGATCTTCCAGCCCTCCCAATCGTCCTCCGACATCGCATCCTCGATGGAGACGATCGGATAGTCGGCGAGAAGCTTCGCCAGATATTGCGCCTGCTCTTGCGGCGAGCGAGTCTTGCCCTCGCCCTCATAGACATAATTGCCGTCCCGGAAAAATTCGGTCGCGGCGCAGTCGAGGCCCAAGACCGATGTCCTCGCCGGGCTTGAACCCGGCATCCGCGATCGCCTTGCGGCAAAAATCAAGCGCCGCCTCGGCAGAAGGAAGATTGGGAGCGAAGCCGCCTTCATCGCCGACATTGGTGTTGTGGCCAGCTTTTTTCAGGGCGCTTTTCAGGACATGGAAAACCTCCGAGCCCCAGCGCACCGCTTCCTTCAGGGACGGGGCGCCGACAGGAATAATCATGAATTCCTGAAAATCGATCGGATTGTCGGCGTGAACGCCGCCGTTGATGATATTCATCATCGGGACCGGCAGCACATGCGCCTGGACGCCGCCGACGTAGCGATAGAGCGGCAGGCCTGAGACATCGGCCGCGGCCTTGGCAACCGCGAGCGAAACGCCCAAAATGGCATTGGCGCCGAGCTTGGCCTTGTTGGGCGTGCCATCGAGCGCGATCATCGTCGCGTCGATCTCTGCCTTGCTCTTCCGCATCGAACCCGCTCAAGGCGTCGAAAATATCGCGATTGACGCTTTCGATTGCTTTCAGGACGCCTTTGCCCGAAAAGCGTGTCTTGTCGCCATCGCGCAATTCGACCGCTTCATGCGCGCCGGTCGAGGCGCCGGATGGCACGGCGGCGCGCCCAGTCGAACCATCCTCCAGCGTGACATCGACCTCGACGGTGGGATTGCCGCGGCTATCCATGATTTCGCGTGCGGCGATGTCGACGATGGCGGTCATGGAAGCTCCTGTGGGATTTTGGAAAACCGAAATCGCGAAGCTCTGGACCAGGCCTCGCAATCGAAGTCATGCGGGCTTTTACGCCGAAGCGCTGCAGAAAAAAAGCCTCGGTCTTCAGCATTTTTCGACGAAACTTGTCTGCCGCGTTAAAACACGTGAACATGCAAACCTAACGATGTCAGAGACCCTTAAACTTTATCGGGCTAGCATCGTTGGTTCGCCGGGAGGAGGAAAAGTGGCATTTCACCGGTTTGCCTTATGTTCCGTCGTCATTCTCGCACGGAAGCTTTGCTGGAGCTGCTTGGCGTTCGCGTTGAAGTCTACCGGCTGCGGCAGCGATGGCTGCCGTGCTGGAAAACCCGCCCCTGCCGGTTCCAAGGCCCGATGAGCGCGTCCCTCAGTCCATCCCCGCCCTGCCCGCCGTGCACCGGCTCTCTGAAACCGTGCCGGGCGCCGCCGCGACGCCGCTCAGCCGCTCCGACCTCGAACCGACGCGCAAGGCCTATCGCCTGCTCATCCAAAAAGAGGCCGACAAGAACGGCTTGCCCGCAGACATCGCGGATTCCGTCGCGGCAATCGAAAGCGGCTACGACCCTGCGGCGACGGGCGCGGTCGGTGAAATCGGATTGATGCAAGTGCGGCCGGAAACCGCGGCTATGCTTGGGTTTAAAGGGGATTTGACCGAACTCGCACGGCCCGATGTCAACATCCATTATGGAGTGACCTATCTCGGGCAGGCGTGGCGACTGGCAAACGGCGATCTTTGCCGGGCTCTCATGAAATACCGCGCCGGTCATGGCGAGGAGACCATGTCGGCCCTGTCCGCGAGCTATTGCGGCCGGGCGCGAGCGCATTTGGCAGCTATCGGCTCGCCCTTCGCGGCAGGGGCCAGCGTTCCCTTCGTCTACGATCCGATAGTCCCAATAATCCCAAAGGTTAAACGCGGGCCAAGGATCAGAACGGCGGCGACAAGCCGGGCGTTTTGGGCGGCGCATGAGGCGCGGGTCAAGGCGTTGACCGCGCAGATCGAAGCTAAATGGCGGCGGATGGCATCGCGATAGTCGGTTTTTGGCAATCCCGGGCCGGCTGGGAATCGGCGAACTCGTTCTTAAATCCTTCGCGCCAGCTCGGCCAGAGAAGAGGCTCGCCGAAGGTTTTTTTCGCCTTGGCATTGGAGGCGCCGCGCGCTTCCGTCATCAAAATGAAGGCATCGCCAATCAAGAGACGCGCCATCCAGGTGGGAACATGCCGTGGCGGCGGCGCGCCGAGAATGGCCGCCAAGGCCGGCAGCCACTCGGAAACGGGGGCGGGATCGTCATCGACAATGTTGTAGATCCCAGGGGCTCCTTGTTCCACCGCCGCGAGGGTGATGCGCGCGACATCGTCGATATGAATGAAAGACCAAATGCCCTCGCCGCCCCCGATGATCGGAACTCGGCGCTGGCGAATATCCTCGATCAGAGCGCCATCCTTCCCGAAAGCTGTGCCTGGCCCGTAAAAAGCGCCATAGCGTAGGATCACGCCCTCCATGGATTTTTCGCCCATGACCTTGGCTTCGAGATAGCGGAGGGCATCGAGCGTGCGGCGGAAGGCCGGGGGTGGACTTGGATCGAAGCGATCCCCCTCCTTCTTGACCGGGGCGCCCTCGCGCGCGTAAGGCCAGCCCGCGAAGCTCTGAGCAATGAAGCGACGTACCCCTGCAGCCCGCGCTCCCGCCAGCAAATTGTCCGTCCCTTCGGTTCGCAGGCGATTGGTCTCGGCGAATTCTTGGTCATAGCGGCTAAGGTCGAGATGGTGGGAAATCGCGGTCAGCTGGTGGATGATCACGTCCGGCTGGAACCGCTGAATGGCTCTCATCACATGGGAGGGTTCGAGCGCATCGGCAATCACGGGCTCGGCACCGAGGCTATGCACGGACCCGGCTTTCGCGGCCGAGCGTGTCAAGGCAGCCACCTTGTGCCCTTTTCCGACCAGGAGGGGCACGAGACGACGGCCAACAACTCCGCTGCCCCCCGCAACGAGAATTTTCATGAGATACGTCCAGCTGAACGGTTCGAAAAGGGGTTTCTCCTTGAACCGTAACCCAAGATAACTTCAACCGATGACGTTAGTTGCACAGATGTTTCGACGTTTGGCAGTTTATTTGCGATGGAACGGGGGTTCGGCTTCGGCAATAATACAAAATTCGCCGAATAACTGCGGAAATCCCAAGCCCATGGCCAAAATCCACACCGGAACAAGTCTCCTCGGCCAAAACGTTGCCGCGCCGCAAACGCCCGACGAGGCAACGCTCGATCGCGTACCCAACCCGCACCGCGGCACCAATTACATCGCCCGCTTCACGGCGCCGGAGTTTACATCGTTGTGCCCGGTCACGGGCCAGCCGGATTTCGCCAATCTCGTGATCGACTATCTCCCGGGCGCCTGGCTCCTCGAATCCAAATCCCTAAAACTCTATCTGACGTCGTTTCGCAACCATGGTGCTTTTCACGAGGATTGCACTTTGCGAATCGGGAGGGATCTTGTCGCCTGTCTTGAGCCAGTTTGGTTTCGGATCGGAGGGTACTGGTACCCGCGCGGCGGCATACCCATCGACGTGTTCTGGGCCGTGGGAGAGCTGCCCCCAGGCACTTGGCTTCCGGATCAGGGGATTTCGCCCTACCAAGGCCGCCGCTAAAGTTTAAGGGTTAAACCAGCCGCGATTGCTCCACCGCAGCGGCAACAAAGCTCGCAAAAAGCGGATGCGGGTCAAACGGCCGCGACTTGAGTTCTGGGTGAAATTGAACCCCGATGAACCAGGGATGATCCATTAATTCTATGGTTTCCGGCAACAGCCCATCCGGCGACATGCCGGCAAAGATAAGCCCCTTTTCGGCGAGCAATTTACGGTAGGCGGTATTGACCTCAAAGCGGTGCCGGTGACGCTCCGAGATGCTGGTCTTGCCGTAGATGCTGGCGATCTTCGATCCCGGCATCAGCTCCGCATGATAGGCCCCAAGCCGCATGGTTCCGCCAAGATCCGCCTCGGCTGCCCGGATTTGCAGATCATTGCCGCGCATCCACTCGGTCATGAGTCCGACCACCGGTTCCTTGGCCGGCCCGAATTCGGTGGAATTGGCTTCGGGGATTCCCCCCAGGGACCGTACAGCCTCGATCACCGCCATTTGCATGCCGAAGCAAATCCCAAAATAGGGGACTTTGCGTTCGCGGGCGAAGCGCGCGGCGAGAATTTTCCCTTCCGCCCCGCGCTGGCCAAAACCGCCCGGTACGAGAATGCCCTGGACGTGTTCGAGGAAAGGCGCCGGATCGCTGTTCTCAAAGATCTCCGATTCGATCCAATCCAGGTTGACCTTGACGCGATTGGCGATGCCGCCATGGCTCAGCGCTTCGGTCAGCGATTTATAGGCATCCTTGAGGCCCGTATATTTGCCAACGATGGCAATCGTGACTTCGCCTTCCGGATTCGAAACCCGCTCCATCACCGCCGTCCAGCGGCTCATATCGGGCTTGGGTGCGGGTTCGATTCCGAACGCTGCCAAAACTTCCCGATCGAGACCGGCGGCGTGATAGGCGTGCGGCACTTCATAGATCGAGGTGACGTCGCGCGCTTCGATCACCGCGCTTTCGGGCACATTGCAAAAAAGCCCGATCTTGCGTCGCTCTTCCCGCGGGATTTCGCGATCGGTCCTACAGAGCAAAATTTGCGGTTGAATGCCGATCGAGCGCAATTCCTTGACGGAATGCTGAGTGGGCTTGGTCTTAAGTTCGCCGGCGCTCGGAATATACGGCAAAAGCGTAAGATGAATATAGATAGCGTGGCTGCGCGGCAGTTCATTTCCGAGCTGACGGATCGCCTCGAAGAACGGCAGGCCCTCGATATCGCCGACCGTGCCGCCGATTTCGACCAGGACGAAATCCACGCCTTCGTTGCCGTTCAGAACGAATGTTTTGATCGCATTGGTCACATGGGGAATTACCTGGACGGTCGCGCCGAGGTAATCGCCGCGCCGTTCCTTGGCGATAATATCCTGATAGATTCGGCCGGTCGTGACATTGTCTTCCCGTAGCGCCGGGCGCCCGGTGAAGCGCTCATAATGACCGAGGTCGAGATCGGTTTCCGCTCCGTCTTCGGTGACGAAGACCTCGCCGTGCTGATAAGGACTCATGGTCCCTGGATCGACGTTTAGATAGGGATCGAGCTTGCGCAGGCGCACGGAATAGCCCCGCGCCTGGAGCAAAGCTCCAAGGGCGGCTGCCGCAAGCCCCTTGCCAAGTGATGACACCACGCCGCCGGTGATGAAAATATACCGCGCCATGGGCTTTGGGACTTATCCTGTTTTAGCCCCCTTGGGGAGTTTAATTTCGTTGCGCGGCCGTTTGTGCACCAAAGAGTTTGGTCACTTCGAGCTGGGCGTTCCTGGCTGAGCTTTGACCGGGCCTGGCGCGGCGGGGGCCGACTGTGACGGGGCCTGCGGCACGGCCGATTCCGGAGCCGGAACCATCGGCGCAAGCGGGCCTCCCGGCGGCAAGGTCAGACCCGGAATGCCGGTCCCTGACGTCTTTTGCTCTTCCAGCCGTCTCAATTGATCGAGCAAATTACCTTTGCCCTCGTCCGGCTTGGCCGCATCCCCGGTCGGTGCAACGGGTTTCACGGATTGCAGGATCGTCTCAGGGCCCTGGTTCAGACGCGCCAGCACGGTCAAGCCGAGGCTGGTCGCAAAGAACAGCGCGCCCAAAATGGCGGTCAATCGGGTCAAGACATTGGCCTGGCCGCGCCCGGTCATGAACCCGCCGCCGCCGCCGACGCCCAGCGCGCCCCCCTCGGAGCGCTGCAAGAGCACGGTCACGACAAGCGCGACAACGACCATAAGATGAATAACGATCAGCACCGATTGCATGAATTAAGCTTTCGTCTCTTCGTCAGGCCAGTTTCCGGACCCGCTCACCTTGTTTTCAAATTTGCGCCGTCTGGCAAGTCCTGGCTATTTTGGCGTTTTCTCGCGGGGGAAGGCCCTTTCGTCGGCCCCAAAACTGGACGACCTGCCCGCGACAGGCCTGAACTTCGAAGAAGCTCTTATACCGAGCGACCTACCGCTGGCTAGTGCCAACCGACTGAGCGGCGGCGCAGCAGGGGGATTTAGCCGCAATCCTGATAGAATCCGGCAATTGCCATAAAATCTGTACATTGGAGGCTGGCGCCGCCGACGAGCGCCCCATCGACCTGGTCGATGGCCAAAAGCTCCGCGGCATTTGCCGGCTTGACCGATCCTCCATAGAGAATGCGGACCGAAGCCCCCTGCCCCGGCAGGTGTTCGTCCAGGCCGCCCCGAATGAAACCATGCATGGCGGCAACGTCTTGGGGCGTTGGCGTTAGACCCGTGCCGATGGCCCAGACTGGTTCATAGGCGATGACGATGCTTCCCGGCACCGGATTTTCCGGAATCGAACCCGCCAATTGCCTCGCGACGATCGGGAAGGCTTCGCCCGCTTCGCGCTCGGCTCTTGTCTCGCCGACGCATATGATTGCCGTGAGCCCGGCGCGGAACGCCGCCCGCGCCTTGCACCGAACGATCTCATTGCTCTCATGATGGCCGGCGCGCCGCTCCGAATGCCCGACAATCACATAGGTCGCCCCGGCATCCTTCAGCATTTCCGCCGAAATGTCGCCGGTAAACGCTCCGCTTGGCTCGGCGTGACAGTCCTGCCCCCCAAACCTGACCTGCGAGCCTGCGCAAAGGGCAGCGGCCTCAATCAGCAGCGTGGCTGGAGGGCAAACCAAGATTTCCGCCTTGCCCGCTCCGCCGGCAGCGACGGCGGCACAAATTTCGGCGATCTCCCCAAGGCTCTTGCGCAAACCGTTCATTTTCCAGTTCCCCGCGACGAGAGGGCGTGGTCCATGGGTCATGCGAGGGGTTTCCGTCTATTTGGAATTGATGCCGCGTTGCATGCGCTGCCCCATGTTCTTATAGTCCCGGCCCAAATTGTAAAAGCCAACTCTGTCCGAAACCTCAAAGAGACTTTCTCGACATGCTCGAATCAATGCGTGCTTCCGCGCAAGGCTGGGTCGGCCGCCTCATCATGGGAATCCTGATGAGCCTGATCATTCTCAGTTTTGCGATCTGGGGGATCGGCGACATTTTCCGTGGCTTCGGCGCGAACAATCTTGCCCAGGTGGGTGGAATCGAGATTGGCGCCGATACCTTCCGCAACGCCTATCAGACCGAATTGCAGCGTTTGCAGCGACAGCAGCGCCGCAACGTCACCAATGACGAGGCACGCCGCTATGGACTCGACCGGCAGGTGCTGTCCCGGCTTGTCGGCGATGCGGCGCTTGATGATCAGACGCGCCGGCTGGGGCTGGCGATCAGCGATGAAGACATCAAACGGAATATTTTGAACGACGACAATTTCAAGGGCATGAATGGACAGTTCGACCGCCAGATGTTCGACGCTTTCTTGCGCGACGAAGGCATGAACGAGAAGATTTATGTCCGCCAGCAGCGCGGAATTTATCTGCGCCGCGGCATATTGGATGCCGTAACCAGCGGCCTGCAATTGCCGACGGCTTTGCTGGAGGCGATTCATCGCTATCAGACGGAAACCCGCACCGTCGACTATATCCTGTTGCCCGACGCGAACGCCGGAGCCCTGCCGGCCCCTTCGAACGAGGAGCTAAATAAATATTTTGAGGAAACCAAGGCGCTTTTCACGACGCCGGAATATCGGGGCATCGTCACTCTGTCGCTGACGCCCAGTTCGATCGCCAAGCCCGACAGCGTCTCTGAAGCCGATGCGCGAAAGCGCTACGAAGAAGTCAAGAACGAGCGGTTCGGAGCTCCGGAAAAGCGGACGGTCGAACAGATTCTTTACCCCAGCGAATCGGCAGCCAAGGACGCCCGCGTGAAACTCGACTCGGGAAAGACCTTCGACGATCTGCTGCAGGAAAAGAACCTGACCAAGAAGGACGCCAGTCTTGGCACCGTGACGCGCAGCGGGCTCATCGACAAGAGCGTCGCCGATGCTGCTTTTCGCCCTTGCGGAGGGCAGGTCAGCGCGCCAGTGAAAGCGCAATTCGGCACTGTCCTCCTGCGTGTCAGCAAAATCAGTCCGTCCACCGTCAGGCCCTTTGCCGAGGTTGCGGGAGAGCTCAAACGCGAAATCGCCGTTCAGCGGGCGCGCGATGATCTCGCCCGGCTTCACGACACCATCGAGGATGAACGCACCTCCGGCAAGTCGTTGACGGAGGCGGCGAAAAGCGTCGGGCTCGAACCCCGGGTGATCGATGCGATCGACCCTGCGGGGAATGACCCGGAAGGCGTGCCGGTCAAGGATTTGGTCAATGCGCCGGTCCTGTTGAAGGCGGCGTTTGCCTCCGACGTCGGGGTCGACAACGACACATTGAAAGTGCCTGAAGGCGGGTATCAGTGGTTTGAAATCACAAAGATCACAAAGGCCCATACCAAATCCTTCGAGGAAGCAAAGGCCGCGGTCGAGAAGTCCTGGCGGGAAGACGAGGCGGCAAAAATCTTAGCCGCGAAATCGACCGAGCTTACCAACAAACTGAATGCCGGTCAGCCGATCGAGGCGATTGCCGCGGCCGAAGGCAATCTTCCGGTCAAGCACGCCAACGATGTGCGGCGCAACGGATCGAGCGCGCTTCCTCTTAACGTTGCGACCCAGATCTTCAATGTCGGCCTGCATCGCGCGGGCTCGGTGCGCAGGCGAAGAGGGCGGCCGGATTTTGTTCCGGGTCGTCGACTCCAACGTGCCGGCCTTCGATCCGAAGTCGCCCGAACTCATCAACATTGCGGGCGACGTCAAAAGCTGGATTCACCGAGGACGTCGTTGCTCAATATCTCGCGAAGCTCGAAAGCGACATAGGCGTCAAGCTCAACATGAAAGCATTTGCCGCCGCGACTGGCGGCGGCTCCGCCGACGATTATTGAACGCGGGCCGATGTTCGAACCGTCTTTCGACGCCTGCGCGCGAAGCTACGAGGCCGGGCAAGCCTGCCTCGTCAGCACCCGCCTGATCGGCGATCTCGAAACGCCGGTGTCGGCCTTTTTGAAATTGTCGGCCGGCCGGCAGGGGCGCATCTTTCTGCTCGAATCGGTCGAAGGCGGTGCCGCGCGCGGCCGCTATTCGATGATCGGCCTCGATCCGGATATTTTGTGGCGGGTCCGCGGAGACCAGGCCGAGATCAACCGTCGCGCGCTCGCCGATCCGGATGATTTCGTGCCCTGCGCGGCGCCTCCGCTTGACGTCGCTCCGCGAACTGATCGCCGAATCGCAAATCGACGGTGGCCGAAGATCTTCCCCCCATGGCCGCCGGCGTTTTCGGCTATCTCGGCTATGACATGGTGCGCCAGATGGAGCGCCTCGACGAGCCAAAGGCCGATCCCATCGGGGTCCCCGACGCAATCATGCTGCGCCCGACCGTGATGGTCGTTTTCGATGCGGTGAAGGACGAGATTTTCGTCGTCACGCCGTTGCGTCCCGCCGCCGAACCTTGCGTTTCGCACCGCCTATGATCGCGCGATCGAACGAATCGAAGCGGCCGTCGCGACCCTCGAAGGGCCGCTCGCGCTGGGCGCCTTCGAGACCGATCCGCATCTCGACAACCGGCGGACCTCGCTCGAACACATCCGAGGCACGGTTTTCTGAAATGGTCGAGCGCGCCAAGGATTACATTCGCGCGGGCGATATTTTTCAGGTCGTTCTCTCACAACGATTTTCGGCTCCTTTCGCGCTTGCCGGCGTTCGCGCTCTATCGTGCGCTTGCGACGGATCAATCCGGCGCCGTTTCTTTGCTATCTCGATTTCGGTTCGTTTCAGATCGTCTGTTCGAGCCCTGAAATTCTCGTGCGCGTCCGCGACGGAAAAGTCACGATCCGGCCGATCGCGGGCACCCGCTGGCGCGGCAAGACCAAGGCCGAGGACGAGCGTCTGGCGGCGCGAGCTTCTGGCGGACGAGAAGGAATGCGCCGAGCATTTGATGCTGCTCGATCTCGGCCGCAACGATGTCGGGCGCGTCGCCGAAATGGGTCCGGTCGAGGTGACCGAGAAGTTCGCGATCGAGCGCTACAGCCATGTCATGCATATCGTCTCCAACGTCGAGGGTCGGCTTTCACCCAAGCACGACGTCGATCGACGCGCTCTGTGCGGGTTTCCGGCGGGCACCGTCTCCGGCGCGCCGAAAGTGCGGGCGATGGAAATCATCGACGAGCTCGAAACCGACAAGCGCGGCATTTACGGCGGCTGCATCGGCTATTTCGGCGCTGCGGGCGAGATGGATACCTGCATTGTTCTGCGCACCTCGATCGTCAAGGACGGCGTCATGCATGTTCAGGCCGGCGCGGGCATCGTCTATGATTCCGATCCCGCCTCCGAGCAGCGCGAATGCATCAACAAGGCACAGGCCCTGTTCCGCGCGGCCGAGGAAGCCGTGCGTTTCGCGGCACGTTCGAAGCGCGCATAATAGTCTACCCCGTGACCTCAAGAACCAGCCGATCATGGCGGTCGCGGCCGTATTCATCGACGACGTGCACCTCGATCGTATGCGTGCCGGCCCCGAGCGTGGCGGGCAGGCGTTCGACCCAGATGTGGGACGAGGGTTCGGCCTTGACCCAAGGCTTGATGCTCGCCGCATTGCGTCCATAGACTTCTTCGACAAAAGGATCGGGTCGCGTCTGCCGCTTCATCTGAACGGCGCTTTGCCCGCCGATCCGATATTCCACCTTGGTCTTTGGGCCGCCATCGAACACATTGACGATGAGAGAGGCGGCGAAAAGCTGGTCTTTGCTAAGCTGAGCGCCCTGCAATTGTCCCATTCGATAATCGCGAAAGAGATCGGGCCCGAAATGATATTCCGCACCGAGGCTGATCCGCATTTGCCGCGCGTTCGGTTCGCTGGCCGGCACGAACCGGGTGACGTAGCTTCCGCCATCTAACGAGAGAATATGGAATCCATGCGGGGTTCCATCGCGGCTGTCCGCCGATGCGATGCCGCGACGGTCGAAGGGTCCGCTCCACCAGGATCCCGACACCGCGGTCAATACATGATGATGGTGCGGCGCGGGCCCCATAAAGCCTTCCTCCCGGCCGAAATAATGATGTTCGGTCGTATGGGTGTGCCCGGCGAAACTGACCGTCTTGCGGCCGCCGAGAAGCGCCAGAAATTCAGCCCTGTCCGCGACATTATAGGCGGGATCATCCGGGGCGAGATAGTTGCGCAGGGGAATGTGCATGACCGCTACCATGAGGCGCGTATCCGGGGTCTCTTTCAGCACATTGGCGATGAAGGCACGCTGGCGTTCGCCAAAAAAGCCCCTGTATTTGCCGCCGCGGTGCGGCTTGGCCGGATCGGCGCCGAGATAATCGACATTATCCAGCATCAGGAACAGCACGTCGCCATATACGAACGCGTAATAATTGGCGCCGAATACGTGCTTGAAGGTCTCGCGGCTATAGCGGGAATCCGCAGCCTCGAAGTTCAGATCATGATTGCCGCCGATGTTCCACCAAGGAAGCCCGATCTGCCCGATGATCCGGTTGTACCGGCCATAGAGCGAAAGATCATCGAACATAATGTCTCCCGCTGTCATCCCGAAGGCGGCCTCGACGCCGATCAACCCGTTGACGACGTCGTCGCGGATGAAATCGATTTCGGCGTGGCTTTCCGGCTGCGGGTCGGCGAAGAGCACAACCTCGAAGCGCTTTGGCTCATCGGTCTTGATCAGGCCGAAGTCGACCGATGCCGGCAGCGGCCCGGTCGGTGGCAAGCCAGGGAAAAGCAGATCGAGTTCTGCGGGGCTGCCGAGCGGCTGGTGGATATAGGAGAAACGCGGCAGCCGGGTCTCCGCATCGAGTGGGACAGCATAGCCGGTGGGTTTGATGACGAAAACCGCCATGCCGTCTTCGATCGGCAGGCTGTAGCGCCCATCAGGGCCTGTTCGAACCACTTCGCGGCCATTCGAGACAAGAACGTCGGCGAGCCCTTTTTCGTCAGCCTGGCGCGGTCCGCCGGTCCGGGACTCAAATACGATGCCCTTAACGGTCTCCTTGAGGGCCTCGCGAGAGGGCGCCGGCGTGGCTGGCTCTTTTGCCAGCAATCCACGCGCCGGAGCGATGACGGCAAGGGCCGCGGTGGCCGTCATCAGGTCGCGGCGCGAGGGATAGGGGTTTTTGCTCACCTTTGTCCTCCGAACTCGATGGGGCAGCGCCCGCTCACGAGCGTTGTCTCCCTGCTTTGTTTGAAGAGAAGACGACAACTAGCCCGCGTTCCACAAGGAATGTGAGCCCGGGAGCCAATTTCCGGCATTCGCGCGGGAGCGACCTGCATTCATCTGTCTTGACCTCGATGCCGGCGAAGCCCAAAACAGCGCACGGAGCTGACAAACGCTATGACGACCGTAACGCTGATCGACAATTACGACAGTTTCACCTGGAATCTGGTGCATTGCCTGGGGCGGCTCGGCGCGGAGGTCACCGTGCACCGCAACGACTGCGTGAGCGTAGCCGCAGATCATGGCCGCGGCGCCCGACGCGATCGTGCTTGTCTCCAGGTCCCTGCCGGCCAAGCGACGCCGGAATCTGCCTCGAATCTCATCAAGACCGCCGGCGCGACCATTCCGATGTTTGGGGTCTGCCTCGGCCATCAGGCGCTGGGCGAGGCCTATGGCGGCGAGGTCATTCGGGCCCCAGAACCCGTGCATGGCAAGCTGGCGTCAATAGAACATCAGGGCGAAACGGTTTTTCGCGGCCTCAACGGTCCGTTTCGGCGGCGCGCTACCATTCGCTCGTCGTGCGCGGCGACACCATGCCGGAGACCTTGACGGTGACCGCGAAAACCGATGGTCTCGTCATGGGGCTTTCGCATAAGCGGCTGCCCTCGCATGGCGTGCAATTCCACCCGGAAAGCATCGCCTCCGAACATGGCTTGCGCATTTTTGAAAATTTCCTCGATCTTGCGGCCCAATGGAACCACAATGAGCGACCGGCGGCGACTTCAAAACAAGATCTTTTCGCGGGGCTGACCGTAAGCGGGTTTGAAATGGACGCGTTCAAGCCACTTGATTGCCAAAGTCGCCGCCGGATCGAGCCTCACCGAGGCCGAGGCCGAGGCCGCATTCGAACTAATATTCGCAGGACGTGTGACCCCAGCGCAGCTCGGCGGATTTCTCATGGCGCTTCGCATCCGCGGCGAAACCATCGCGGAGTTAACCGGAGCGGTCAAAGCGATGCGCGCGAGGATGCTGCGGGTTGTCGGCACCGGCCGGCGCGATCGACATTGTCGGCACCGGCGGCGACGGACATGGAACGCTCAATATCTCGACGCTTGCTGCGCTGATTGTTGCCGCTTGCGGCGTTCCGGTCGCCAAACACGGCAATCGCGCAGCGTCATCCAAATCTGGATCGAGCGACGTTCTGACGGCGCTCGGGGTCGGCCTGGACCTCGCGCCGGCGCAGGTTGAAGCCTGCATCAAGGAGGCTGGCATCGGCTTCATGGCGGCCCAAACCCATCACGCTTCCGATGCGGTATGCCGCGCCCGTGCGGGCCGAGCTCGGCACCCGAACAATTTTCAATCTCCTTGGTCCCGCTCGCCAATCCGGCCGGCGTCAAATACCAAATGCTCGGGGTTTTTGCCCGGAATTGGCTCGAACCGCTCGCCCATGTGCTGCGCAATCTCGGATCGAAAAATGTCTGGCTCGTGCATGGGTCCGACGGTCTCGACGAGGCGACGACGACGCGGCCCGTCTTTCGTGACCGCGCTTGAAAACGGCAAGATCCGCTCCTTTCAAATCACGCCGCGAAGAAGCCGGAATTGCCCGCGCGTAGCCCTCAACGATCTTAGCGGAGGCGATCCTGCCGCCAATGCGGCGGCGCCTGCGGGCTGTTCTGGCGGCGCCCGGAAGCCCTATCGCGACATCGCCATTCTGAACGCGGCCGCTGGCCCTTCTCGTGGCCGGCAAGGTTGCTGATCTGAAACAGGGCGCGGCCTTGGCGGCCGCAGCTATCGATGGGGGGCTGCCGCCGAAACTTTGGCAAAACTAGTTGCAGTCTCGAACCGCGCCCCGCCCGGCTCCGGACGCACATGTTGCTGAGGCGGTCGCGAGATAGTGCGATGACCGACATTTTAAAGACGATCGAGGCGTATAAGCGGCGCGAAATCGCGCACGCCAAAGTGCGCATGCCGCTCGAGGCCCTTGCCCGCAAGGCGCATGACCATGATCCGCCACGGGGTTTCGTCAAAGCGATCGAAGCCAGGCGCGACAGCGGCCATATTGCTTTGATCGCGGAAATCAAAAAAGCGAGCCCCTCGAAAGGGTTGATCCGGGCCGATTTCAACCCACCCGCCTTGGCGCGCGCCTACGAAGCCGGCGGCGCGACCTGTCTCTCGGTGCTCACCGATGAGCCCTCTTTTCAAGGCAGCCTGAGCGACCTTTCCTCGGCTCGTCAGGCAACCCATTTACCCTGTCTTCGTAAGGACTTCCTGTTCGATCCTTATCAGGTATATGAAGCCAGGGCACATGGCGCCGATTGCATTTTGATCATCATGGCCTGCGTGACCGATCAGGAGGCGAGCGCCCTGACCCGCGCCGCGCATGATCTCAGCATGGACATTCTGGTCGAAGTTCATGAAGAAGCGGAGCTCAGCCGCGCTTTGGCCCTGGAAACCCGGCTCATCGGCATCAACAATCGCGACTTGCGCAGTTTCAAAGTGTCGCTCGAGACATGTGAGAGACTTGCCCCAAAAATCCCCTCTGATCGGATCGTGGTGGGTGAAAGCGGCATCTTCACGCATGAGGATTGCTTACGCCTGAAAGGCCACGGAATAGCAACCGTTCTGGTTGGTGAAAGCCTTATGCGCGAGAAGGATTTAGAAGCGGCGACCCGAACGCTTCTTGTCGGCCACATCCCGCAGGCAGCACGCGCCAAACACTGAAACTCAATCGGCGGGTCGCCGTTATCAAGCGCTCGGCCGCGCCTTGGGACATTTGACCATTATGCCTCAGCTCACGCATCTCACTCCGGCTGGCCACGCCGATATGGTCGATGTATCGGGCAAGCCCGCGACTGAGCGCATCGCCGTTGCCGAGGGCAGAATCATCATGCAGAAGGCCACCTTCGACTTGGCTTTGTCCGGCAACGCCAAGAAAGGGGACGTCTTCGCAGCAGCCCGGATTGCCGGGATCATGGCAGCCAAGAAGACTCATGATCTCATCCCGCTTTGCCATCCCTTGGCTTTAACGAAGGTCAGCGTCGACCTCGAACCCGATCCGGAATTACCGGGAATAAAGGTGCGGGCGCTGGCCAAAGTCTTGGGCCAGACCGGTGTCGAGATGGAGGCTTTGACCGCCGTTTCTGTTGCCTGTCTGACTATTTACGACATGCTGAAAGCGGTCGATCGCTCGATGCAAATCGAAGCCATTATGCTGACGCGAAAGAGCGGCGGTAAATCCGGAGATTATTCGTGCGACGAAGCGGTCCACGCATGACCGACCGCGCGCTGCTGTCGGTAGCTGAGGCGCGAGCCCGCATTCTTGCAGATGTTTTTCAAGATTTTTCGACGGAGTTCGTCCCGCTCGAGCAAGCGCTCGGAAGAACGCTTGCCAGGAACTCTCCTGGCCGCCCGAACCCAGCCTCCCAAAGCCTTGTCGGCCATGGACGGCTATGCCGTGCGCGCGGCCGATCTGGCCCAATTGCCTGCCAAACTGAAACAGGTCGGAGAAAGCGCCGCCGGACACGCCTATCATGGCTCGGTTGGCCCCGGGGAAGCGGTGCGGATTTCGACCGGCGCTCCGCTGCCCGATGGTTCCGATGCGATTTTGATCCAGGAAAACGCCCGCGTCTCTGGGGACATCATCGAACCTTTGCAAGGGGTGATCAAGGGCGAATACGTCCGCCCCAGGGGGTTCGATTTTTCCGAGGGCGACGCGCTTCTGTCTGCTGGAACGCGCCTTCGTGCAACCAGCATCGCGCTTGCCGCGGCAATGAATTACAAAGATCTTCCCGTCACCCAGCAACCCCGCGTGGTTATTCTTGCGACCGGCGATGAACTTGTGCGACCCGGAGAAGCTATTGGTTCCGACCAAATCGTTGCCTCGAATTCCTTTGGCATCGCCGCGCTGGTAGAGCGCGCCGGCGGCGAACCCTTCGACCTCGGCATTGCCAAGGATGAATTGTCGACCCTCGAGGCCAGCATCCATGCTGCGCGCGCTGTCGAGGCCGACCTCCTTGTCACGCTTGGGGGCGCCTCGGTCGGCCATCGCGATCTCGTCAAGCCGGCGCTCGCCCGCCATGGCGTCGAGTTGAGCTTTTCGCAAATCGCGATGCGGCCCGGCAAGCCAATGATCCACGGACGCCTTGGCAAGATGGCCATTCTCGGCTTGCCGGGCAATCCGGTTTCCGCAATCGTCGCCGGAGTGCTGTTTCTGGTGCCGCTGGTGCGAGCCCTTTGCGGCGATCCGCATGCGGGCGAGGAACGCTATGAAGCGGCGGTCCTGGGCGCGGCGGTCTCCTCCAACGATGGCCGGCAGGACTTTTTACGCGCCACCTTACGCCTGAGCGAAACGGGGCTGCCGGTGGCGACACCTTTTCAATTGCAGGATTCCTCGCATTTGCGCGTTTTGGCGGAAGCGCAATGCCTCGTCATCCGCGACCCCCACGCGGGACCGGCCGCCGCCGGCGATGTATGCCGGATCATCCGGCTTGATTTTTGAATGGAGTGACACATCTGAGCTGCGTGGGATCCTTGGATCGCTCCCAGCCGCCCTGCGATAGGATGATGCGCCTAAGCAATCAAAGACCGGGTTCGATTTGGCTTGATACAAACATGGTTTGATTTTCGAACCCGATGCTTTGAGGAGCAAGATGAGACAGGACGCAACGGTCGATCTCCTCATCATCGGCGGCGGCATCAATGGGTCCGGAATCGCAAGAGACGCGGCGGGGCGCGGCCTGTCGGTGATGCTATGCGAGCAAGGCGACCTTGCCGGCGCCACTTCCTCGGCGTCCAGCAAACTCATTCATGGCGGGCTGCGCTATCTCGAATATTATCAGTTCCGTTTCGTCCGCGAGGCGCTGAAAGAGCGCGAAATATTGCTTGGCATTGCCCCGCACATCATCTGGCCGGCGCGCTTTGTTCTGCCCCACGATAAACAGCTGCGCCCGGCCCTCCTGATTCAGATCGGACTTTTTCTTTATGATTGGTTGGCTCCCAGTCGCCGCTTGCCCGGATCGAGACGGCTCAAGCTCAAGGGCTCGGTGGAAGGGGCGCCCCTGCAGGAGCGGTTGACGACCGGCTTTGTTTATGCGGACTGCCGTGTCGACGATGCGAGGCTGGTGGCGCTCAATGCTATCGACGCAGGCGAGCGCGGCGCTGAGATTTGTCCAAGAACACGCTGCATCTCGGCATGGCGTGAGAAGGGACTTTGGCGGGCCGACATGCTGCAGACACGTGATGCGATGCAGTTCCAGGTGAGTGCGCGCGCGCTTGTCAATGCGGCCGGACCCTGGGCCGCGAAGATGACTGAAATACTGGGTGGCTTGCCTGAGCGCGAGACCCTCCGTCTTGTCAAGGGCAGCCACATCATCGTGCCGCGGATGTTCGAGGGCGAACATTGCTATATTTTGCAAAACATCGACGGCCGGGTGATTTTTGTCATGCCCTATGAAAGCAGTTTCACGCTGATCGGGACGACTGAGATCGCCTTTGGCGGCGATCCGTCGACGGCAAAGATCGACGCGGAGGAAGGCAGTTATCTTTGCGCGGCCGTATCGCGATATTTCCGTCGGCCCCTTGCGCCGTCCGACGTCGTTGAAAGTTTTTGCGGCGTGCGACCGCTTTACGACGACAAGGCGAGCAATGCCTCCGCTGCCAGCCGCGACTATGTTCTCGATCTCGATGCACCCCCCGGCAGCGCTCCACTCGTATCGGTCCTCGGCGGCAAGATCACAAGCCACCGCAAACTCTCCGAGGACGTGGTTGATCGGCTCCTGCCCTATCTCGACCCTCCGCGAGCGAAACCCTGGACCGCGACGGCGCCCCTGCCCGGCGGCGATATGGAGGGCGGTGATTTTGACAGATTTCTGAGGACGCTTCGCGCAAAATTTCGCTGGCTTGATGAAGGCATGCTTGTCCGCATCGCGCGCGCCTACGGAACCCGGGCTGAATTGATTTTAAAGGATGCCCGAAACCTAAGTGATTTGGGCGAAGATTTCGGGGCGGGTCTCTATCAAGCCGAGATCGACTATCTCATCGATCGGGAATTTGCATTGACCGGCGAAGATGTGTTGTGGCGGAGGTCCAAGCTCCGCCTGCATATGTCGCCAAGTCAAATCGCCCATGTAGCCGCCTATGTCGATGCGAGGGTACGGGCGCGCGAGTATCCCAATGTCTGAGGAAAATTATCTTCTGGCAATCGATGAGGGCACCACGTCCACGCGGAGCCTGATGTTCGACCCATCTGGACGGCTATTGGCCAGCGCGCAGAAAGAGTTTTCCCAAAACTATCCGCATCCCGGCTGGGTCGAGCACGATCCGCAAGAGATTTGGCGCGATGTGGTGCAGACCGCTCGCGAGGCCATTGCAAAATCGAAATCGCCCGTGGCGATCGGTATCGCAAACCAGCGCGAAACGGTGGTCGTCTGGGACCGTGCAACAGGCGCACCGATCTACCCCGCCATTGTTTGGCAGGACAGGCGCACCGCCGGGGAATGCGAGCGATTGCGCAGGACGGGTGCCGAGGAGCTGGTGCGAGCGCGCACCGGTTTGTTACTGGATCCTTATTTTTCGGCGACGAAACTCGCCTGGATCCTGGACAACGTAAACGGTGCGCGAAGGCAGGCCGAACAGGGAAAGCTCGCCTTCGGTACGATCGACAGTTTCCTGCTTTGGCACTTGACCGGTGGTGCGGTCCACGCGACCGACGCGACAAACGCTTCGCGAACCATGCTATTCGACATTCACCGCCAATGCTGGGACGGCGAGCTGTTGCAGCTCTTAGATATCCCCGAACCGCTGCTCGCCGAGGTCCACGACAACGCCCATCTTTATGGCACCACGGCGCCGGGCTTATTCGACGCCCCGATACCGATTGCGGGCCTGGCGGGCGACCAGCATGCCGCGATGATCGGCCAGGCCTGTTTCGAACCTGGAATGGTGAAGGCGACCTTCGGCACCGGCTGCTTTGCCTTGCTCAACACGGGTCAAACGCCATCGTCTCCATCAAAGGGGACGCTCTCGACAATGGCCTATAGGCTCAAAGGCCAATCCACTTTCGCTGCGGAGGGATCGGTGTTTGTCGCGGGCGCCGCGATCAAATGGCTGCGCGACGGTCTGGGCTTTCTTACGGAGGCCGCGCAATCCAGCAGCATAGCGGCGGGTCTTGCCGGGAACCAGGGTGTCTATCTAGTCCCGGCCTTCGCCGGTCTTGGCGCGCCCTATTGGGATCCCCGTGCAAAAGGATTGATCTGCGGCCTCACTTTGGAATCCAAGCCGGCGCATATCGTCCGCGCGGCGTTGGAATCCGTCGCCTACCAAGCCTTCGATCTGATGCAAGCCATGACGGGGGACGGCGTCTCAGGCGTGCCACGCACTTTGCGTGTCGATGGAGGAATGGCAGCCAACGATTGGTTCTGCCAGTTCCTCGCCGATGTGCTCGCCGCTCCGGTGGAACGGCCAATCATGCTTGAGGCGACCGCGCAGGGGGCTGCCTTCCTGGCCGGGCTAACGCTCGGCGTATTTCCGGATCTGGCCGCGATCTCGTCAACGTGGGAACTCGGCGGCCGCTTTGAACCGCGCATGGACGCCGCCGAACGAGAGCAATTGCTCAACGGCTGGCGTACAGCGATTCAACGAACGCTGGTGCGAGACACTTCAAGCTGACGCCCAAAAGCCACCAAGGGAGTTCACCATGCGGACAAACATTTCAGCACCTGAAAGTGTGGCGACGGTCTCGCGTCGCGAAGTGCTCGCGGCCTCGGCCGCCGCGACCATGGGCTATACGCTTGCGGCGGGCCCCGTCCGCGCGGATGTTATCAAAACCGATGTCGAGGGTTTGTCCGCCGGGCTAGCCAATGTGAAAAGCTCCGGCGGCGAGATGCCGGCCTATTACGCAAAGCCTTCCGGGGCCGCGCATCCGCCGATCATCCTGATAGCCACGGAAGTCTTCGGCCTGCACGAACACATCAAGGATGTGGCTCGGCGCCTCGGCAAGCTCGGCGCCTTGGCAGTTGCTCCGGATTATTATTTCCGGCTGGGCGACCTCACCAAAATTGCCCAGCCGGTGCAATTGATGCCCCTGGTGAACAGCAAACCCGATCAGGAGCTTTTTTCGGATCTTGATGCGACGGTCGCCTGGGCTCAGGCTCAAGGAGGCGATGCGAATCGGCTCGGCATCATCGGCTTTTGTCGAGGGGGACGAACCGTCTGGCTCTATGCGACGCACAATCCGAATTTGAAGGCCGGCGTCGCCTTTTACGGAAGTCTGATGGATCCGAGCAACCCGGCCATGCCCAAAAACGCATTCGATCTCGCTGCGGACGTAAAAGCGCCCGTGCTGGGCCTCTATGGGGCCGAAGATACCGGGATTCCGCCGAACCAGGTGGAAGAGATGAAGAAGAGGCTGCAAGCCGCAGGAAAAACTGCTGAATTCAAAATCTATCCCGGTGCCAGCCACGGATTTTTCGCCGATTACCGGCAAAGTTATCGGGCGGAGGCAGCGCAGGACGCCTGGAAAGAGATGCAGGCATGGTTCAGGAAATACAATGTATTATGAAGAGTTTATTATCCTAATTCGTAACTGTCGACATCGTCGAAATTGGCAAATCGACTCCCAAGAGACCGAAGACCAGGTTTTTACTGGACTCGGCGGCGGTCCTCGAGTGACTGCGGCGCTATGGCAGTGGAACTGCAAGGATGCATACCCATTTGTTGTAGGACTGCATTTGTGAAGCACAAAATGTTTGGAGATCAAGACAATGCGTCCGGGCTGGCAGATAGGGGTTCTCGCGATCGTCACGACGTTCGCATTTGCATCGGACGCGGTCGCACGGGCGCCCTCGCCCTCTAAAAGGACTGTCCATCATAGGCAGGTCAGCGGCACACATCACCAGGGTGATGTCTACCGAGGATATCGAGGTGGGCTTGTCTACGCGCCTGGCGCACAAGGCACCGGGAACGGGCGGAGGGCTCACTTTGCTGATCTCGTCGGCGATCCAGAGAGCGGCTACGGCTTTTATCCGCTGCCACTTGAGTATCGCATTGGCGCTTGGCGCTATCGCCTGCGCCACCCGCGCGCATGGTGGGAAAATCCCGTCTACTTTGCAGTCGCAGCCGACGCGGCGCGCTACAATGATTGGATTCCAGCGGATCAAGGTTACCGCTACGGCGTCTTCAACCCGATCGATGGCGTCGGAACACCGTTCTTCGGCGGCTACTACCGATGAGGTCCCGCCGCTTATCCCGCGCTCCGCCTTACGTTTCATAACGGGACGATCACGCTCTCTGCTGTCCCGCTCATGTCGATGCACCGCCACGTGCACGGCCGAATTCGGGATCGAATCCGGCCCGCTAAAAGTTTCGAAAATGCCGATCATGTGAAGGTGCGCCGTATGGCCACGATCCACATTGATGAAAGGCAGGAAGAAGCCGAAGCGCGCGCCGCCCGTATCGACGGAGCGAAGCATTTGAGCGTTGAACACCGGAGTGCAGCTGGAAAGTTCAGTGTCGCAGCCTTATTTTTACGGAAAGCCTAGGCCGGCCCGCAAAGGATCGGCTGAACCTTTACTGTTTTGAAACCGTATCCAATCGCGAGTGCGGAGCGGCAAATTCGGGAGGACCAAAGCCATGGCCGTTCTCCAACAAACCGATCGGCAGGGCGCCAGCCCGGATTGGACCATTCCGCAAGGCTTCGAACGCTACACCGAGGCCGATCATAGCACCTGGATCACGCTCTATGACCGCCAGGCCGAAATCTTACCTGGCCGCGCCTGCGAGGCCTATCTGCATGG
Organism: uncultured Alphaproteobacteria bacterium; assembly: GCA_963785995.1. GTDB lineage: Bacteria > Pseudomonadota > Alphaproteobacteria > Rhizobiales > Beijerinckiaceae > Methylocapsa. The sequence goes on along the minus strand of CAWAXL010000028.1, from coordinate 90,030 downwards.
TCTCAAAGCGCTGGATCTGCATGGCCAGGGCATCCCCAATTTCGACCGGCTGAACGAAAAACTCTTCGCGCTCACCAGATGGCAAATCGTGGCGGTTCCGGGGCTCGTGCCCGACGCGGTTTTCTTCGAGCATCTCGCCAATCGACGTTTTCCCGCCGCGAATTTTATTCGCCGCCCCGAAGAACTCGACTATCTTGAGGAGCCCGATATCTTTCACGACGTCTTCGGCCATGTGCCGATGCTCAGCGATCCTGTCTTCGCCGATTACATGCAAGCCTATGGAAGAGGCGGCCTGCGCGCGCTTTCTCTGGGACGGCTGCATAATCTCGCGCGGCTCTATTGGTACACGGTCGAGTTCGGGCTGTTGGAAACCCCAGAGGGCTTGCGGATTTATGGCGCGGGAATCGTCTCGTCGAGGACGGAATCTCTATTCGCACTCGTCTCCCCCTCGCCGAACCGGATCGGCTTCGATTTGGAACGAGTGATGCGCACGCCTTACCGGATCGATGATTTTCAGCAGGTCTATTTCGTCGTGCCGTCGCTGCAAGATCTGCTCGATGTGACGACGAAGACCGACTTCGGTCCTCTCTATGCAAAACTGACGAGTGCGAGCGACCTCGGGATTGCTGAAATCGAACAGGGCGATAAAGTCTTCACCCGCGGTACGCAGGCCTACGCCGAGAGCGGCGGACGTCTTTGCCCGAGCGCGCTCGAATCCCAAGCGCTTGGTTTTCAAATTCCCGGTCGATGATATGAAAGCGTGACGCCAGCTTACGCCAACAGCGGACCCAGCTGGAAAACCGGCTGTTGCCCTCCTTCCAAGCGGATGAGTTTTATGAAAGATAAGATTTTGGTTGTGACAGGCGGCTCCGGGGCGCTCGGACGTGCGGTCGTGAACGCCGCCTTGGATGCGGGAGCTTTCGTGGCAATTCCCGGCCGGGAGTCTGCGGAAAAGTTGCCGCCGCGCGACCGGCTCTTGATTCTGGGTGGTATCGATCTCGCCGATTTTCCCGCCACCAAGCAAGCCTTTGAAAAAGTGGCGGCGCATTTTGGCCGCATCGATGCGCTGGCCAATATCGCCGGCGGGTTCCAATGGCAGAAGCTTGCAGATGCCGATCTCGCGGTTTGGTCCGACATGTTCCGGATAAATCTATTGACCGCCGCCACCGCGACAAAGGCAGCGCTGCCATTCCTGAGGGACTTCGCGCGGCGCAATCGTCAACGTGGCCTCCGCCCCGGCGAAAAAGGCCGGGGCGGGAATGGGCGCCTATGCGGCGTCGAAGGCAGGCGTGTTGCGGCTGACCGAGAGCGTCGCGGACGAAGAAAAGGATAATGGCGTTCGGGTCAATGCGATCTTGCCGACGATTATCGATACGCCGGCCAATCGCGCCGGCATGCCAAAGGCCGACTTCTCACGTTGGGTGAAGCCGGAGGACATCGCCAAGACGATCTTGTTTCTCTTGTCCGCCGACGCCGAGGCAATCACCGGCGCCGAAATCCTGCTCGCCGGGCGAACCTAATCTCGGTCTCATGTTCTGAGCGGCAAGCGGCGGCTCTCTTTCAGCTTGTTCAGGACAATCGACGATTTGACGTTTGAAACGCTGGGATGGGGCAGGATCAGGTCGTTGATGACGCGGGAAAGGTCGCCAAGGCCGCGCACCACGATCTTCAGCATGTAGTCGGCATCTCCGGTGAGCGCAAACGCCTCCTGTATCTCATCAATATGGTTTACTAACTCTTTGAATTTTTTTGCATTTTCTTTTGAGTGGGGCGATAGGCTCACTTGGACGAGCGCGATCATGCCGATGCCCAGACGTTCGGCGTTCAGCCGCGCCTGATAGCCTTCGATGATGCCGGATGCCTCGAGGCGAATCCGCCGGCGCGAACATTGCGAGGCGGAAAGACCGATCGCATCGGCAAGTTCGGCGTTGGTCAGCCGCCCTTCAGCCTCAAGCGCGACCAGGAGCTTAAGGTCGAAACTGTCCAGCGCGGTCGTCTCTTGCAGATCTGGCATGGTTTTACACAATCCGTGCGCAAAATAGGGAAATAGGTTCCATTATACACACATTGGCGGGCAGTTCTGCGCTATTCTTCCATTTTTAAAGGTTGGAGTTCCCGTCATGGGTCCTTTTCCGCACGATGGGCCACCGCCCCGGATCAGCGTGGACAATCCCGCCGGCACGGACGGGTTCGAATTCGTGGAATTCGCCGATGCTCAGCCGGAAGCGCTCCGAAGCTTGTTCGAACAGATGGGTTTCGAACGGGTTGCCGTGCATAAGAGCCGAGCGATCGAGCTTTATCGTCAAGGCCGCGTCAATTACATTTTGAATGCCGATCGCACGAGTTTCGGCGGAAGGTTTGTCAATTTACACGGCCCCTGCGCCTCCGCGATGGCGTGGCGCGTGGTCGATGCCAAGCATGCTTTTGCGCATGCGCTGGCCCATGGTGCCGAGCCCTACAATGGAGAGACCGGCGCCAAGACGCTCGACGTTCCCGCAATTCTCGGGATCGGCGGAAGCCTGATCTATTTTATCGATACCTATGGCGATAAGGGCTCGCCCTATGGGGGTGAATTCGAGTGGGCGGATGAGCCGGATCCGGTGCCCTCGGGGTGCGGGATCGACTACATCGACCATCTCACCAACAATGTGTTTCGCGGCAACATGGATCGCTGGTATCAATTTTATAAGAATCTCTTCAATTTCCGCCAAATCCGCTATTTCGACATCGAGGGAAGAAAGACCGGGCTGTTTTCGCGGGCCCTGACAAGTCCCTGCGGCAAAATCCGGATTCCCTTGAATAAATCCGCCGACGACAAGAGTCAGATCGAGGAATATTTGCACCAATACAAGGGCGAAGGCATTCAGCACATCGCCTGTGGTTGCAAAGACATCTACGCAACCGTGAAACGCTTGGCGGGCAATGGGCTGGCTTTCATGCCGCCGCCGCCTGAGAGCTATTACGATCGTGTTGCAGCGCGCCTCCCGCGGCACGGCGAGCCCCTCGAAGAATTGCGCGCCAATGGTCTCCTCATCGACGGTGAAGTGGTCGAGGGAGAGCGTCCGAGGCTCCTCTTGCAGATTTTCTCGAAGACGGTGATTGGCCCGATCTTTTTCGAGTTCATCGAGCGTAAGGGCGACGAAGGATTTGGCGAAGGAAACTTCCGCGCTCTGTTCGAATCGATCGAAGCGGACCAAATCGCGCGTGGCGTACTCAGCGCCTGATGCTTGCCATCCAACTTGCTGCACTTCGCGGAAAAAATTGGTCTGGAAAGCCCGCGACCGTGCGCGAAACGTTTATCAGCATGAACGAAGTCGTAGCCTGCGAGCGGGCCAGCGCTCGCAGGAATTAATTGCTGTCACAACGCCGCGCCCACAGATACTCGGCATAAAGTGCAGTGATGATCAATACGAGCACGAGTGCGACGAGCCAAGCCACGGCCAGCCAACCCGCCGCGGGCAGTTCATAGGCGCGGTAAATGTACTGCGGAGGTTGGTCCGTAAAGGGACTGAAATGCGCCAGCCAAGCGAAGGCCACGCCAGCACCCGCGATGATTGCCCAGAACAGAGGGCCGACCCTGTTTTTTAGGTAGAAATACAGTCCAAAGCCTAAGATTGAATTGATCACGAGGGTCACGGCAAACGACGCCACCCATTCCGCGCTCAGCGGCGCGCGAAAGTCCCCTCGGGCCATATGGTCGACGGTGTGACCCAAATTCAGTATTATTATGAGAAATATCAAAATTATGAGTTTTCTGTCACGCACGAGATTCTCCTGAATATTGACCCGCAGGAAGATGCCACCCGAGCTTTTACTAAATCTCCATCTGTCTTTTTGTTCGCACGAACTTATCTAACATCTTTGAGATTATATTCCGGGGGCGCTAAATGCCACGCCGTGATTTCGAGGTTTCTCCGGTACCGAAGAGTCTCCTCCCATGAAAAATCAGTATATGTCCGGCTTCGGTAATGACTTCGAGACTGAGGCCCTTCCGGGCGCCTTGCCACAGGGACAGAATTCACCGCAACGTTGCCCCTATGGGCTCTATGCCGAACAATTATCGGGCACGCCTTTTACGGCTCCCCGCGGCAGCAATGCGCGGTCCTGGCTTTACCGTATGCGTCCCTCAATCAAGCATGTGGGCCGCTTTACACGCATCGATATGCCCTACTGGAAAACCGCTCCGCATATCGTCGAGCACGGATTGGCGCTTGCTCAATTGCGTTGGGATCCAACGCCCATTCCAAACGAGCCGCTCACCTTCGTGACCGGCATGCGGACGATGACCACCGCCGGCGATGCGCTTACTCAGACCGGAATGGCGGCGCATATTTTTCATGTGACCGAGGATATGGTCGACGACTATTTCTTGAATGCCGACGGCGAATTGTTGATCGTCCCGCAGATGGGCGAATTGGACATTGCAACTGAACTCGGCCATCTCGCCATCGGACCCGCCGAGATCGCAGTCATTCCGCGTGGAATGAAGTTCAAGGTGGGCCTGCTCGCCAGTCCCGCACGCGGCTATGTGTGCGAAAATTACGGCGCCCGATTTACCCTGCCGGAACGCGGACCGATCGGCGCAAATTGCCTCGCCAACCCGCGCGATTTCAAGGCCCCTGTCGCAAGCTACGAAGAAAAAGAAACCCCTTGCCGGGTGACGATCAAATGGTGCGGCGGATTTAACGTCACCGAAATTGGCCATTCGCCGCTCGACGTCGTCGCCTGGCATGGCAATTACGCGCCCTATAAATATGACTTGCGCAGCTTTGCGCCGGTCGGAGCCATTTTGTTCGATCATCCGGATCCTTCGATTTTCTCGGTCCTCACCGCGCCATCCGGAGAGGAAGGCGCCTCGAACATTGACTTCGTGATCTTCCCAGAGCGCTGGCTGGTGGCCGAACATTCGTTCCGTCCGCCGTGGTATCACATGAACATCATGAGCGAATTCATGGGGCTCATCCATGGCCAGTATGACGCCAAGGCAAAGGGATTTGCTCCGGGCGGCGTTTCACTGCACAATTGCATGTTGCCGCACGGCCCCGACAAGGAAGCGTTCGACCAGGCGTCCAAGGAGGAGTTGCAGCCGCGCAAGCTCGAGAATACGCTCGCCTTCATGTTCGAGACACGCTATCCGCAACAGATAACGGATTACGCCGCCCATCTGCCAACCTTGCAAATGGACTACGCGGAGTGTTGGAAGGGTTTGGAAAAACACTTCGACCCGAACCGCCGCGAGTGGCCAGCGCCGTGAGGGAAGCCGCGTGAAGCTTGCAACGCTCGACAATGGCACCCGCGACGGACGGCTGGTCGTCGTCTCCCGCGACCTGACCTATGCCACGGATGCGCGAGTCATTGCCCCGACCCTTCAGTGTGCGCTCGACGATTGGGTTCACCTGGCTCCCAAGCTCGAGGCGCTCGCGAATGGCCTGGAGATTGGCGCCGTGCCCCGCGAGCGGTTTCGTGAACACGACGCGCTTTCGCCGCTGCCGCGCGCCTATCAATGGATCGACGGCTCCGCCTATCTCAACCATGTCGAATTGGTCCGCAAGGCGCGCGGGGCCGCGTTGCCGCCGGACCTTCGGACGGACCCGCTGTTGTATCAGGGAGGATCGGACCATTTTCTGCGTCCGCGCCAGTCCATCCAGGCGGCCGACGAAAGTTTTGGCATCGATTTCGAAGCCGAAGTCGCGGTCATTCTTGACGATGTTGCGATGGGAGCGAGCCGCGCGGAGGCCGTAGCCGCGATTGCCCTTGTGGTCCTCGTCAACGATGTCTCACTTCGCAATTTGATCCCCGCGGAGCTCGCCAAGGGCTTTGGTTTTTTCCAGTCGAAACCGCCCTCGGCATTCTCCCCGGTCGCCATCACGCCGAACGAACTCGGTGCTTCATGGGATGGCGGGCGGCTGCATCTTCCCTTGCTGGTGAGCCTCAATGGAAAGTTGTTTGGGCGCCCAGACGCGGGTGCCGACATGAATTTCGATTTCCCCGGCCTCATCGCGCATGCGGCCAGGACACGGCCCTTGACCGCTGGCACCATCCTCGGATCGGGAACCGTGTCCAACAAAGGCGCGGACGGCGGTCCGGGCCGCGCGGTCGAGGACGGCGGCCTTGGCTATTCCTGCCTCGCCGAAGTGCGGATGGTGGAGACGATCCGCGATGGCGCTGCAAAAACCCCATTTCTGCGTTTTGGCGATCAGCTTCGAATCGAAATGAAAGATGCCGAGGGCCAATCCATTTTCGGCGCCATCGAACAAAGAGTGGAGCCCTATGCCAAGCGAAACGCCTGAGCCTTGCCTTTTCGATTACTGGCGATCGAGCGCCGCTTACAGGGTCAGGATTGCGTTGCACTTGAAGCAGGCGGACGTAAAGCATGTCCCCGTCAATCTGCGCGAGGACGTCCAGAACAGCAAGACGTATCGGGCGCAAAATCCTGCCGGGCTTGTCCCGACGTGGAGCGAGCCGGATGGCTTCACGCTTGGGCAGTCGCTTGCGATCATCGCCTATCTCGATGAACTTTATCCGGAACCACCCTTTCTTCCGGACAGCCTCAGGCCGAGAGCGATCTGCCGCGAGATCGTCCAGACAATCGCGTGTGATATCCATCCTCTCACCAATCTGCGGGTCCAGGAAAAATTGACGGCTGACTATGGCGCCGATACCGAGGCTCGCTTGGCCTGGATTCGGCACTGGATCGCGGCCGGTTTCGATGTGATCGAAACGCGGCTCGCCACCGCCGCCGGGCTCTATGCGGTCGGTGACCGGATCACTCTCGCCGATATTTGTTTAGTGCCGCAAGTCTATAGCGCTCGCCGCTACGGCCTCGATTTGGCGGCCTATCCCCGCATCGTCGCGGCAGATGCTGCGGCACGCCAGGTGCCAGCCTTCAGCGCCGCGGTGCCCGAGGCGCAGATCGACGCGCCCGCACCTTCCTGACTTGCAGCGCGCGGCCCCTATTCCATCGATGCCGCTTTCAAAATGCAAACCATGGTCGCCGTCGCCGGCTTTTGCGAAACATTGCGGATCGTGTGCGGACGATCGCAGCGATAGCGCAAGGTCTCGCCGGCCTTTGCCCGCTCCACCGCGTTGCCGACTTCTACTTCAAGCTCGCCCTCGCTCACCGACAGGCTTTCCACCGACCCTCTCTGATGTGCATCGCTTTCCAGAACGCCGCCCGGGTCGGCTGAAAAATCATACCATTGCAGCCATTCGACCGTCTTGATCCAGCCGATGATGGCGAGCCTGCACTTACCGTCGTCGGACACTAAGATCGGCGTATCGCCCCGCGTCGCCTTTTCCACAAAAGGCTCATCGTCGGCGGCCTGAAGCACCCGCTCGATCGAGACATCGAGCGCTTGCGAGAGACGCCAGATCGTCGCCAATGTCGGGTTGGTCTCGTTGCGCTCGATCTGGCTGATAATGGATTTCGCGACGCCGGATTGCTCGGACAGCTCGGAGAGCGACAGATTATAGGCCTTGCGCAGGCGCTGCACCGTCTTGCCGAGTTGATTCGACAGGGCATGTGCGCCGATCTCCAGAGCTTTGATCTTCTCACGCCCTTCAACGCCCATGTGTGCCGCCCGCAGATTTGAACTCGAGTTTGGGAAAATAGCCAGTTTCCTTTGAAATATCGAATGATTGCTGGGGCCGACCGCGCTTCCGCCTCGCCCCATCGGCAGGCCGCGACGGGGGAAAGACCGGTCTCCGCGGCCCACCGCCGCAGGCCCGGACGCCGGGCCTTGTCCAGCTACCGTCATCCAAAAGCCATACGAATCTGCTTTCGCTACCCATCAGTTCAGGAAGCTAGCCCAGGTTGCGCCAGTGAGCCAAGAGCCAGAGCCAGAACCGAGCCTTTATCGCACACTGTTCCTTTCCGATATCCATCTCGGTACCCGCGGATGTCAGGCTGAGCTTCTGCTTGATTTCCTCAAACACAACGACGCCGAAACGATTTATCTCGTAGGCGACATCATCGACGGCTGGCGCCTGAGGAGCGGTTGGTACTGGCCGCAGGCGCACAATGACGTCATTCAGAAGCTTCTGCGCAAAGTGCGCAAAGGCGCTCGAATGATTTACGTTCCCGGCAATCACGACGAGTTTGCGCGCGACTATATCGGGTCGGTGTTCGGTGGCGTCGAAGTCACCGATCATGCCTATCATTCAACCCGCGATGGCAAACGGCTGCTCATTGTCCATGGCGACCAATTCGACATCGTGGTTCAGCACGCCCGCTGGCTCGCCTGGCTTGGCGATTGGGCCTACACATTTGCACTTTGGTCAAATCTCTGGTTCAACAAGGTCAGACGCAAGTTAGGATTTTCCTACTGGTCTTTATCAGCTTGGGCCAAACTTAAAGTGAAGAATGCGGTGAACTTCATCGGAGCCTTCGAAGTGGCGTTGGCGGAGGCGGCAAGACGGCATGATGCCGATGGCGTGGTCTGCGGCCACATCCATCATGCGGTGATCCGCGACATTGACGGAATCACCTACATCAACACCGGCGATTTCGTCGAGTCCTGCACGGTTGTCGCCGAGCATCACGATGGCAGGCTCGAAATCATCCACTGGCAGTTGACCGCCGAAGAGCAGCTCGTTGCGGCGCAGGCCGCCGAGGAGAGGACGCGAACCGCCACGAAAGCTGCGGCATAATGCGGATCTTGGTTGCGACGGATGCTTGGAAGCCGCAGGTCAACGGGGTGGTCCGGTCTTTGGAATCGGTGGCGCGGGCCCTGCGCGAATTTGGCGCCGAAATCGAATTTTTGACCCCCCAGGGCTTTACCACGGTGCCTTTGCCGACCTATGGCGAAATCCGGCTCGCGCTCGCGAGCCGCCGCGCCGTCGCCAAGCGGCTCGAAGGCACTTCGATCGACCATATCCATATTGCGACCGAAGGTCCGGTAGGCTTGGCGGCGCGCCATTATTGCCTCTCGGCGAAACGGCTCTTCACCACCAGTTTCCATACCAAATTTCCGGAATATATCGCCGCCCGCACCGGCATACCTGAAACCCTGACCTATGCGCTGCTCCGCCGTTTTCATAATGCCGGTTCGGGCGTAATGGTGTCGACCGCTTCGATCGCCGACGATCTCAGCAAACGTGGTTTCAAGCGCTTGATGCATTGGACGCGGGGCGTGGATCACATCCAGTTCAGCCCGACAAAAGCCTGCGCCCTCGATCTGCCTCGACCGGTTTTTCTGTATGCCGGGCGTCTTGCTCCCGAGAAGAACGTCGAGGCCTTTCTGGCCCTCGATTTACCGGGCTCGAAGCTGATCATCGGGGACGGTCCCTCGCGCCGCAGCCTGCAGGCCAATTATCCGCAAGCCCATTTCCTCGGCTCGCAAACAAGCGATCTTCTGGCCGTGCATTATGCGTCGGCCGATGTGTTCGTGTTCCCGAGCAAAACCGATACATTCGGCATGGTTATTCTTGAGGCGCTCTCTTGCGGCCTCCCCGTTGCAGCTTTGCCGGTGCCGGGTCCCCTCGATGTCATTGGCTCCAGCGGCGCGGGCGTGCTCGACTTCGACCTGCGCTCGGCCTGTCTGGCGGCGCTTGAAATTCCGCGCGAGAAAGCCAGAGCGCATGCGCTGAATTTCACTTGGTCGATCAGCGCCAAGCAGTTCCTGGATAATATTCTGCTTGCCAAATCCGTGACCCCCCGCCGCCTGATTGCCCGTCCCGGCTTTATTGGCTGAGCCTGCGTCGGCCCCTCGGCTTGAGCGACGCCAATTCAAAAATTCGATGATGCATGGCAGGCCCCCGGCTCGTCTGTTGGTCGCCTAAGGATCATGACGTTCAGCTGTGATCAACCGTCAATCCATTTGCGACTGTGGCCCAAATATGCTTTGTAGCTTGGCCATTATTTGCTTACCGGTGAACCTCAACGCCGGAAAAATCGGAGGAACAAGTCGATGCATAAGCTCTCGATTCTTCTTGCGGCTGCGACCCTTGGCACTACGGTTCTGATCTCCAATGACGCCTTCGCCCACGGAGGTCACCATGGGGGGCACCACGGGGGTCATCACGGACATCACGGCTGGCATCATCATGGTTGGCACGGGCACCACGGGTGGCATGGTGGAGGGTGGCACGGCGGCGGCTGGCACGGGGGTGGTTGGCATCACGGTGGTTGGCATGGCGGCGGCTGGCATGGCTATTACGGCGGCGGTTGTGCCCGCAGATGGGTTCCGGGTCCCTATGGCTGGCATTGGGTAAGGCGCTGCTGGTAAGCTTAGGGAACCCTGTGGTGGCGCGCGATGCCCTATTGTCGCCGCCGCCACAGGTGAACGAACCGAAATAATTGGCGTGCCGGAGCGGCGCGCCATTCATTGCAGGGGCACCGCCGGTGCACCTGCCAGGTCCTCGGCCGTCAGAAGCGATCCGGCTCAGCGCTGCTCTTCAAGACGGAACCCGGTGCTCCCATATGTTTAGGCATGGACCAAAAAAATCGCGATCCTTTCGCTTTCGTGCTCGACGAAGCCGACGTCGATGCGGGGTTTAGAGATCAGGCCCGCCCCGCCGAGACTGACTCGGACAATGCCCTTCTCGATGCTTACTCCAAGGCCGTGACCAAGGTCGTCGAGCGGGTTGGACCGAGCGTCGTACGCCTCGATATTCGACATGGGGACCGTGCGCGGGCTGGATCCGGCTCCGGCGTCATCCTCTCACCCGACGGCCTTATCCTCACGAATAGTCATGTCTTGCAAGGCGCTCGACGCGCCGAAGTGTCGACGCTGGACGGGCGAAGCCTGTCCGGCCGCGTCCTCGGGGACGACCCCGACACCGATCTCGCTCTCGTCCGGGTCAATGAAGACACCAAGCTTCCGTTTGCCAAACTCGGCAATTCGAAAAGCCTCAGGCCGGGCGAAATCGCCATCGCGATCGGCAATCCCCTTGGATTCGACGCCAGCGTGACGGCCGGGGTTGTTTCCGCGCTTGGACGTTCGCTGCGGTCGAAAAATGGCCGCTTGATCGACGATGTGATTCAGACCGACGCCGCGTTGAATCCCGGCAATTCGGGCGGCCCGCTGGTTTCGTCACAAGGCGAGGTGATCGGGATCAACACGGCAATCATTTCGGGCGCGCAGGGAATCTGCTTCGCCGTGGCTTCCAATACCGCGCGCTTCGTTCTCGGGGAGCTGATGGCGCATGGAAGAGTCCGGCGCGCTTATCTCGGGATCGGCGCGGGGACAGTTCCTGTCCCACGCAGAATCGCGCTCCGGCTCGGCATCGCGCAAGGGATGGGCGCCGTGGTGAGTACGATCGACGCCGAAAGTCCGGCCGATCATGCAGGGCTTCTGACCGGCGATATTCTGCTGGCCGTGGACGGCGTCCCGATCACCGGCGCGGACGATCTGGTTCGTCTGCTCGATGCGGACAAGATCAACCGGACAATCCCGATCGACGCCCTGCGCCGCTCGGATCAGCGCCGATTCTGGGTCGCCTTGCGCGAGCGAAAATAGGGTTCGCCGAGCCGAGCCATTCTTGCGGCCTTCCCCGAACACCCCTAAGATCGCCGCCAAAATCGGCTTCGGGGAGGGTTGCATGCGCGACGACGTCCGGTTCTCCGGTTTTCTCTATAAAGGAAAGTCTGCGCTTTGGCGGGGGCACCTTCTTATCCTTTTCGCTTTCGTTGCGCTTACCATGCCGCGCGAAAGCGCGGATGCAGCCGAAGGCGAGACACCTAAGAAATTCGTACCCTATTCGCTGAGATGGCCAACCATCAACGACGCGCTGGGCGGTAGGCTCGATCTTGAAGCCGACACCTTCCGGGACATGGCACCAAAGCCAAAAACCACCACATCAAAAATCCTATGGTTAAGCCGAAGTCGACTCTCAAGGCGCTACAATCATTTGGCCTATAAGATTGCCTGGGGACGGTGATAAAGATCATCCAGCGCATGCCACCGCTCGTATGATTGCGCACGATGCGGAAAAGCAGTGGTGCTCCGCAATTTGGAGCAAACCCACAATTCGTATGAAAAGGGGACGGCTGACGTCGAACTTCCAGAGCCCGTATGGAACGCGTTCACGTTAGAGCCGAACGCGCTTGAATTGATGCTCGAAAAAGGCGTTCCGCGACTTTATCATTAAAGATCTATCACACCCTTTGTGCACGAGCCTCGGCTTCGCCTCCTGGAAATTGATGTGGGAACGAAAAGAACCTCGGCCGAATCGGCCGAGGCCGCTTCGCTCGGCGGGAGCCATGCGACGGATAGTTGGGACTGGGCTGTGCTCGCACTACAATGCGATCGTGGCTTGTGATTTTGAATTTAACCAAGGGATCGGGTTGAGTCCTGTCGATCCGCCCGACAGCGAGGGCAACCTTCCGAACGTGCTTTGCGGTGTATTTTTTGAGCTTCGCAGCGGCGAGAAGAAGCGTTTTTGGCACGGTCAATTCCCAGCCCAGCCGCCATTCGGGACCGGCCCAGATACGTTGTGGGTCGGATTCATGTCCTCGGCCGAATGGGGATGCTTCTTGAGCCTCGGCTGGCCGTTGCCGCAACACACCCTCGATCCGTTTGTCGAGTTCAAAAATTGCACCAATGTCACCGGCGTGAAGGAGCGGGGGAGGCCTAAGGCCAAAGGGCCGCACCCCTTACGGCCGTATGGCACCGGGTTGTTGGGAGCTTTCGCAACCTACAACGAAGATTCACAAGGCAAAGTCGCCAAGTCCGAAAAAGATTGTTGGCGCGACTTAGCCTTGCGAGGCGGTCCGTACACGCCTGAAGAGCGCGAAGGTCTCATAGATTATTGCGAAAACGATGTGCAGGTGCTGGCCGATTTGCTGCCGGATATTTTGCCGGACATTTTGCGGAGCGACCCAATTCGAGAGTTGGCTTTTAGTCGGGCGCTTTTTCGCGGGCGCTATATGGTCGCGTCAGCTCGAATGGAACGTGTTGGGATACCTTTCGACGTGCCGCTTTTTCAACGAATCAAACGTGCCCGCGAGGCGATCAGAGACGCTTTGATAGCCAATAGCGACAAGATTTGGAGTTAATTCCCAAGGACTGATCGACGTTGTTCCTGATCCACCCTCACTCGTCGACGCGTCACAGCGAGAGCTTTATAACGAAACTCGGGCGAAGGCTGAGGTTCTCAGGGTATTTGGTCACAATCAGCTCGGCGATCTCGCCGATCCGGTCACAAGATTTCTAGAAAGTCTGCCCGCGAGAATCGAAGAGGTGTCAATCACCCGCGTGTGGTCTCGAGGCAATACGTTGCGCAGCCGCCTCGACGCTCACAACCTAGCGACGGGAAAGGCTGAGCCTGACCTGGCGCTACTTCCGCCGCTCGTCGCGGGAGCCCTGCTCGACCTCGTCGAAACCTTCAATGTGTTTATTGTTGGAGATCCGAAAGGGCGCGAACTTGATGCAAGGCGCCCCGGCCCTGCGGAACTCGACGCGATAAAGCGAGTGCTTACCCTCGCTGCGCCGATCGTGGAGGCTGTTCGGCACGAAAACATTGCGACCCCTGCCGCGATAAAGGCCATTGTTGAAAATGATCTTGCTGCAAAAGAAGCGTCGGCTGGAATACATGGCGATCAACAAAAAGATTTTTCACGAATCGGCATAGCTAATTTCGTAGCCGAATTGCTTAAGGAAGCCCGCGCCGGTTTCATTCGTAAAGGCGGAGCAAATGCATTTGATCTCGCTTCGACAATGGTTATCTCCTTTGTCATAAAATATGAAGGGGAATTGAAAGATTTTGTGCTTGCTGCTTGGCACAATCCGACGGTGGTCGAAATCATAAACGCGATTGTTCGAAACTGCCCTGGCTTCTAGGGACAGCCTCCCGCGCTCCGTTATAGCTGCGACAACGGCCGTAGAGCGCCGGGGCCAGGCGGCGCAGTACGAAGATTCAGCTTCGACGCCGAACCCTCAAGACCGCATCTAGAAAGCGTGTGTGCCGGGCCGGGGGCAGCTGCTCGGCGGCTTCCGCTTGGGGGCGACCCGCTGAAGTCTGCCAGCGACCTTCCTACGCGATCCGTTCGACGACTGTCGGAATGCGAAGGCGTCCCTGTCCAAGCCCGTCGCGCCGCGGCACTGCATCATTATCTTAAGCTGCACGGGTCCTTGGAAACGAAAAACATCACCGCGACCGCGCGGCCGCGTTCTAGCCAGATGTTTTTTATGTTTTATTTCGAACTACTGCTACGTAAGTAAAATCAATAGCTTTTTTAATCATGTTCGCGCATTAGTCGAGAAAGGGAACGTGGATATTCGCACCGTTCCCTTCGCGTGCGGTCGAGCCAAAACCCGGTCGTCGTCGGGGAATTTCCCTTTCGCGCGTGGGGGGATCTCGGGGGGAAAATTTTTAGAAATTTTGCTGGATTTCGGAGTACCGTTACATAAATAAAATCGGTATTTTACCGCAACACCTTCACGCAGAGCATCTGCTCCGAATTTCCCGGAGCCGGCGCTCTGCGTGCGTCACATGTGACGGCTGCATTTTCCGCTAAGCCATTGAAATATTTGAACTGTGACGGTGTGCCGGCGCGGGGTATAGCGTGCCCATTTTTGCGACCGGCAATTTTTTGCTTGACACAAGATGTGGTGACCTCATCATCGTTCAAACCTATTAGGAGTGGAAATCCTTGAAAGCGACTTACGCTGGAGCGAGCGAGCTTGATCGGGCGATTCTGGAACTGGAGACGGGAAAGACACGACCGAAAAATATAGCTACGCAGCGGCCCGAACAACTTGATTTGGTCCGCGGTGTTAAAGGTATAGCTGAAGCTACGGGCTTATCCTACGATATCGTTCTTCGAATGCTTCGGCATCACGAGCTGCCTGGGCAGCGGCTGGGCGGCGCCGATGCCCGTTGCCACACCGTTTCACGCCGCGCGTTGCGCGAGTTTTTCGAGGGGCGGCGATGAGGACACTATGATTGAACGAAAGCCCCAATGTCGGGCGCCAACCTTGCACAGTGCACGAGTGCCTGTCGTCGGAACGCGGGCAGCGCGTGCCGCGCGGTCCGAAAGGGCGACGCCGCGGGTGACGCGAAGTGAACCACGGAACAACCCCGGCGGACCGCCGCGCGATACCGGGCAAACGCTCGGGGGCGCTTTTGCTGCGATCACATCGGCCGCTGTCGCGAAAGTTGAGTCATATCTCGACGCAATTGCTTGCGGGCGTGAACGTCTAGAGGCTCACCAAGCGCTCGAACGCGAACTGCTGTCGGATCCGGATTACCTCCGAAGCTGGGCCGAAGCCGGTCTGGCGCGCCAATACAAGGAAGCAAAACGATGACACGACTTTTCGAAACGTACGCGGAACGAAATCGAAAAATTGCAATCGCCGATGAAAAGGCAACACGCCGAGAAAAAAGGGTATTCAAAATGACAACGCAACCCGTCACAAACCTTACCGCTGTCCGAGAAGAGCGGGATCGCTGGTCGGCGGTCACATCGCACGCACTTTATAACGGCAGGGAGACTTTGGCCCAGGCACTCCTAAAAATGGACTTGAGTGCGGACGCTGTTTTAAAGGCGCTCGCGGCGGCGGTCGTCAGCGACGAGCACACAGAATTCGAGCGAGGTCGTGCCGAAGCGAGCGACCTGATCCATCGAGATTTGCCCAAAGGATCGCCGGGCGGAATATTCGATTCTACGAGAATTTCTGGCGGGGCAAGAAATGGCGAAATCGCTGCTCCATCCAACGCGATAAATCATCGCGTCGCGGGCACAACAAAAAGGACATCGAAATGCAAGTCACCAGAATCCATTACGAAGTCATGTGCGTCAAGAACGGCCGGCGCGCCGGCATACCGCAGCCGTTCGATCTGTTGCGCGAGGCGGTCGAGCACGGGCAAAAAATTGCAGAAAGAATGAACACCCCCTTCATTGAATTCACCGGCCGTGAACGGCTGGTCGATCTCGATCCGGAGACGTCGGCCGTGGTTCTCGATGTGATCGTGAAGCGGTCAGGCCCCGACGGGCAATATCGTCGTGTGTATGAAGTTCCGCCCCAGACATTAAAGTTTCCGTTTGATCCGACGACGAGATCGCCGCCCAACCCGCCGCAGATTTTCGTCAAGCCGTCTCCTACCGGCTAGGCGATTTGCCGGGGGCGCCACCGGGCCTTGTCCCGCCCGGTGCCGGCAAGGGGCGCGGCGTGCCGTCACCGAGATGTTCATGCGCCATGCCGCGCCGTTAAAATTCCCTAGCGCGTAACATCGGGCGCGCAGGTCGAGGCGCCGCCGCATTTTCGACTACGCCCCGGAATGTGGCGGCCGCGCCTTCAGGATTTGCCTCGGCTCCGGCGATCGATAGGACGCCAGCGTCCGCCGCAGTGATGAAATAGGGCTGCTTCCTTCCCTCGGCTGGTCGCCACTCGTAATAGCCGCACGCCGGAACGATGCAGCGGGTGCGTTTGAAGGCCGAGCGAAACATCGGCTTCTCTGCGACCGTCTCGGCCCGCGCGTTGAACGTCGATGGAACGTCCTTGGCCGTCTTTTCCACCAACTCGGAATGAGACCCCAGCGCATCGGGACAAGCTCTTGCCCGGCATCCGCCAAACGTACGACGTCGATCGTCGTCGTCGGGGCTATATTGTATATGTGCGGACGCTTCACTCAATTTTTCACGTGGCGCGAACTAGTCGAGCTCTATCGGCTGACGCAGCCTGCACGAAACTTGCGGCCCCGCTATCTCGAAGGGTTGCTATGTTGGTAGTAGGTTTCCACGTCTGGCTGGTTGGGTTCGTCAGAGGTTAACCAAAAAGCGCCGTTTCGTAGCGTCTATCCCTTGGAGAGCGTCCCAATGACCGACCATGAACCGTATCCAGAACATTCGCCATTTCCTCAGGAGATCGCGGGGGGCGGCGTCGTGTTGACGTTGGTTCCGGACCAGGTGTTCGCCGAGTTCGTGGACACCCTATCGCCGGCAGAGATCGAGGCCTTTCTCGAGCAGTATCGCCTCCAACCTGTGGAGAGGGCGTCCGGCATTGTTCCTTACACGGACGCTGGCGAGGCGCCGCTCCACAGGGGACTGTTCCAACGGACCACGGGCGGGGACGCGGCTCGCCTTATCGAGGAACTTCGCGCGGACGAGAGGGTGCGGACCGCGAGTCCCTTGTATCACCGCGCCGACCGCTTGCCGGCGGATACCGCCACCAGCTTCTCCGACCAAGTGCTGGTGCATTTTGGCCCCGGCGCTTCAGAAGAGGAGATCAACGCGCTCATCACAGCATCGGACACAGAAAAAATCGCGGCGGAGCCTTTTGTGCGGACGGGGGTCGTGTATCAATTGCGGCTCCGGCACCCCAAACAGCAAGACATCTTTGCGATCGTCGACGCGTTCGCCCAGTCCCCGCTGGTGCGCTACGCCGGTCCGGACTGGATACAGCTGCAGTCCCCCCTCAGTTCGACGCCCGACGATCCGATGTTTGGTGATCAGTGGAACCTGCGCCAGATCGAGGCGTCCCGTGGCTGGGACTACACGCAAGGAACCCGACGCGTCGTTATCGCCATTATCGACTCGGGATGTGACTTGCATCACCCCGATCTCGTGAACAAGTACGTGCCGCAAGCTGATTGCTACGATGTCCTCACGGGGACGAACACCCCGAACGATCTTTTTGGCCACGGCACCTGGTGCGCCGGCATCGCGGCAGCCGAGACGGACAACACCACCGGAGTCGCCGGGGTCGCGCCGAACTGCTCAATCATGCCCATTCGTCTCTACGACGGAAGGCCAAGTACGGGTGGCATCCGATCACAGCAAGATATCGTAAGCGCGATCAACTGGGCCCGGACGCATGGTGCCGATGTCATCAATATGAGCTGGCATTACGACGGTCCTCCTCACTCACTCGCGGACATCGCACTCCTGGACGCATATGACGCGAACATAGTGTTGGTGGCGGCTTCTGGAAATTGCATCCCGCCGGGATGCATCAGCCCGACATTCATCCAGTACCCGGCAAGCCATAGGGTTGTCATGGCCGTTGGCGCCTCTGACCAAAACGATCGACGCCAGACAAAAACCAATGGGTTCACTCCAGCGTGGGACAGCATGTACGGACCGAAACTCAGCGTCGTGGCTCCTGGAATACTTTGCCCGACGACTGATATTGGTGGCGGATATACCAAGTTTTATGGAACGTCAGCCGCCGCGCCGCACGTGGCGGGCCTCGCTGCGCTCCTCCTGTCTTGGCGGCGTCCCACCAGGTGGTTTGACGTGCCGTCGTTGTTCCCGCCGAAGAACGACCTGACGAACGACCAGGTGCAGTACATCATCGAGGCGACGGCCGAAAAAGTCGGCGGGTACACCTACCTCAACGATCCCTTACATTTTCACTGGAACTCCGAAATGGGCTACGGCCGGATCAACGTCGCCCGCGCCCTCGACTTCGCTCGCGGCGAAATTGAGCGCGTGGGCCGGGACTATGCCCTCGCCGTGCAGATCCTCTTCGGGCTTACGTCTGGCGGCCCCGGCGTGGTGCTGCCACAGGGCGGGCCGCCGGTGCCGGTTGACCCGGGCTGGCTGCGTCTGACGCCCGAGAAGCGGGACGTGTTGCTGAGCTTGGCGATTACCGAGCTTGCGGAGGGCGTGAGCGACCGCGAGACGCGCCGGGTGCTTGGGCAAGCAGGCTGGAATTCGATCGCGCAAACGGCGCAGCGGATGGGACAAGCCACGTGACCCCCCGGCCGCTCCCCTATTGCTAACGTGGCTGTTGTCTTCGCGCCGCGCATTTTCTGAGGCATGAGCACCAACCTGTTATGGCTTCTCGCCGTTCTTGATCGCGTCGCGTTCAACTTTGTCCTGCCGTTCCTGTTCCGTCATCGTGGAACCCCGCGCCCAAAAATACTCAGGATCGCGGATGAGCAACGTCGCCATGGCGTCGATTGCTGCCAAGTATTGTCCTGCAGGCCAACAGCCTTGAATGAAGGGCTCTGATGGGTGGGAAGCGGCCATTCGCTAAAGCCGCCTCAACGACGCCAATGCGCCAACAGGCGACATTACGTCCATTCACCCGATCACGTCGTCGGCGCCAACCGAGATCGATATTGGGCCTCCGAGGACGATGGACCGAACAACAGTTTACTTTATACAAGTGAGTTACTTAGCGTAGGTTGAATCCTCGACTTCGGATTTAGTAGCCCTTTTTTGCTGACATGATTGATGCTGCGTTCTCTCGGCACGTTTATGGGTGGTGAGGATCCATGAAGCTTAGCGCAAAGCCTGAAAGCGTGATGGAGCGCATTGCGCTCTTGCTCAATTTGGCTCCGCTGCCGCTTGTGGATACTCAAATTGCATTTAGCAAGGCTCGCGCGATCATGGCGGCTGCAACGCTGGGCGTGTTTGAGGCACTCGGCCAAGGCGACAAGACGGCCGAGGAAGTCGCCACCTCCTGCCAAACGAATCCAGGCGCAACAAAACGGCTCCTCAATTGTTTGGTCGGCATTGGCTATGCGCGCTGGTCTAACGGCAAATACGGCATGCAACGCGCTCACCGCAAATGGTTGCTGCGCGCTAGTCCGAACTCCGTCGTAGACAAGCTCGCATTTCAGTCCCTCGAATGGGATTTGATGGGAAGGCTTGAGGATTTCGTTCGGAATGGAAGGCCAATCGACTCCCATAGCTCCATGTCGTCTGAGCAGTGGACGATATACCAGGACGGAATGCGCGATGTCGCGTCTGGTCCAGCAATCGAATTGGCCAAGCGTCTTCCTGTCCCAAAGGGAGCAACCCGCCTGTTGGATATAGGTGGCTCCCATGGCCTCTACTCGATCGAATTATGCAGGCGGTACGGCACGCTAACGAGCACCATCTTGGAGCTGCCCGGCGCGATAGACCGCGCCACCGCTATCGCGGCACGCCACCGCATGGCAGACCGCGTCCAATATCTTTCCGGCAATGCTCTAACCGAAGATTTTGGCCAGGCCACCTTCGACATCGTTATGATCAACAACGTCGCGCACCATTTTACACCTGCGCAGAATGTTGAGCTTGCGAAGAGGGTGGCGCGCGCACTAGCGCCGGGCGGTCTATACAGCGTCGGCGAATTCCTACGCTCTGAGTGCCCCGGAGTAGGTGGCGCCGTGGCGGCGACCATGGATCTGTATTTCGCATTGACGAGCGCCTCGGGCACTTGGTCACTAAAGGAGATTACGTCTTGGCAACGCGAAGCTGGCCTTAGACCCCTAAAGCCAATCCAATTTCCGAGCTTACCAGGGTGGGCAGTTGCGCCTGCGACAAAGCCGGGCTAGCCGTCCGGCCAGTTCCGGTTTGGGTCAACTCCCGTCATCGGGAATTATGACCCGAATTTCCGCTTTGGGTCGACTCCGGTCAATCGGTCGCGATCCGGCGGAGGCCAGCTTCTTGGGATGAAGCCAACGTCTGGGCCGCTAATTTTAAAGGTTGGTCGCATGACGACAGCTTGCGGGGCCGCACGAAAGTCCTGCGCCGCCATCGTCGGGTGTGAGCGTCATCTTTAGGTGTTTCCCCTATGACATCATCGGAACGCCGTGAGAAAGCACGCTTGCGCAGCGAACGATGGCGACGCATGCACGGCATCATGCCGAGACGCCCGGCGCAACGGCCTTGGCTAGCCGAAGGTTGCTCGCGCTCGACGTGGTACAGGCGGCGCAAACGAGCGCGCGAGCAAGCGACGGTGGCTATGGCGACGGCAGCGAGTCAGGCAGCGCTAGAGCGCCTAGAGTGGCAGCTTTCCCTCTTGCGGAGCGATCTGGAACGATGCGCGCGGCTTACGGACGAAGGGGCGGCGATTATCGCCGAACTGGCCGCGATGGCAAACGGTGTAGGGTGCCGGTAGGAGGTAAGTTCGATTGTCTGCAAAGGGTGGAAAGCCGCCATTCGCTCTCCGGTGCCCGAATGACCCCAGTGCGCCAAACCGACATTCATAGCTCCGGCCAAACACGCTCATCCACGGTACGGAACTGTTTGGCCGAAAACGAGGGATCTTTGTCCTTGCCGCGTATGCGATCGCAGATGAAGGTAGCGCCATGAACATACTAGCCCCGAGCCAGCCATCGCAAGAGATCACCAAATCCCGCCGGATCGGATTCTTAATCTACCCAGGATGCGAAATTCTCGATCTGTGCGGCCCCTTCGACGCGTTCTACTATGCAAACCTCTGGTTGCTACGGTTCGGAAGAACCAACGAACCCGGCTACCAGTGCGATATCATAGCCGCCACCCCTGGACCGGTCCGAACGAAGTGTGGAATCGAGATCCCTGCGACCCACAGTTACAGTGACATAAGAGATGGTTTGGACACTTTGGTCGTTGCAGGTGGCGAAGATGCCGAGCAAGCCTGCAAGGACCCGTTCCTCGTCGAATGGGTGCGTTCGATGGCGCCGCGGGTGCGGCGGGTGGCGTCGATTTGTACCGGCGCGTTCATATTGGCGGCCGCGGGCCTCTTGAATCACCGGCGCGTGACGACGCATTGGATGTATTCTGAATGCCTCGCAAGGGCATACCCGTCGATTTCAGGTCGATTCCAGCCTCATCTTCGCTCGCGACGGGAATATCTACTCTTCAGGCGGGATCACCGCGGGGATCGATCTGGCCATGGCCCTGGTGGAAGAAGATCTCGGCCAGGAAATCCCGCTCGCGATCGCCCGGATGATGGTGGTTTTCCCCCGCCGCCCCGGGGGGCAATCCCAATTCAGCGCCTACGTGAATTTTCTGGAGGAAGGGAAGAGCCGGCCAGACATCGGCGAACTTCAAGCCTGGATCTTGGGGCATCCAGGGGACGATCTCAGCGTAGGCGCCTTGGCGGATCGCATGGGCATGAGCCCGCGCAATTTCGCCCGGCTCTTTCGCAGCGAAACCGGAGGCACGCCGACGCAGTTTGCCGAACGGGCACGGGCCGATGCAGCCCGCCGCAAACTCGAGCAAACCGTCCTGCCGGTCGAGACGATCGCCCAGGAATGCGGTTTCGGCAATCCCGAACGCATGCGACGCACCTTTCAGCGCCTTTTCGTTGTGAGCCCGCACGACTACCGGGCGCGGTTTCGATCGACCCTGCTTACTTGAGACGCTGCAAGAGCGCGCGGTGGAGCGTCGCCCCCTGAACAAGGGGCGCGGAGGAAGCGGCTTCGTGACAATCAATCCGGGCGATGCGTCGTCATCGTGAAGGACCGCTTTGGGTCGGAAGCAGAAATTCAAACTAAGACATTACGGGCTCGCGGAAAGTATCTCACGCTCGACATGGCATCGGCAGCGCAAGGCTGCGCGTGAGCGGGAAGCGTTAGCGGCCATGGCAGCCCAACGGCAAGCCGTGCTTGAGCGCGCAGAAACCCTCGCAGCGGCCTTGACGCGCGACCTCGAACGATGTGCGGCGATTCAGGCGATCATGGCGCGAGAGTTGGCTGCCTGTCTGTAAGTCGGCCTCGGGCTCGCGGCCTTGATTTATGCGCTGATGACCAGCGGTGGGGGCGCCAGTGAAACTTGACTAATCGCTTACCCCTCGGTTTGCATCGTCCTATACTGCAAGGCGAGGCAAAAGGTGCGGGGCATCGGGCATGGCGGACGAGACGGCGCCGGGGGACAACACTCTCGCCGAAGAGCAAGCCAACGAACACGTCAAGGCCTTTTTTCTTGACCTTGCGGCAAAAGGAAAGGACGCTTGGAATGCATGGCGGCGCGATCCGGTGAACGAATACATGCGTGTGAACTTTGCCGGTGTCGATTTTTCGAAAGCGCCCTTGGACACCATTGATTTCTCCGGCTTCGAATTTGGCCATTGGGCGGATTTTTCGGGGTGCGTGTGGCGCGGCGTCGCCTGGCAATTCGGTGGCGATTGGGAAAGAGGATACGGTTTTGGAATCAGATTTGACCCCAAAGCCTTCAGGCCCGGTCGGGCCTCCTTCATGGGCGCGACGTTCGGGTCTTCTGCCTTCTTCATTAATGCATCTTTCGGGATGGAGGCATTCTTCGATGGGGCAATGTTTGATGCCCATCCTTCATTCTTCGGCGCGACGTTCGGTGACGGGGCGAACTTCACGAAAACAACCTTCGGCAGCTGGACTAGCTTCTGTCTTGCGACTTTCGGCGCTGGGGCTAGCTTCGACGGCGCGACATTCGGCAGTTATGCCACCTTCAATGGCGCGGCCTTCGGCTACTTGGCCACCTTCAATGGCGCCATTTTCAAAGGTAGCGTTACGTTTATAGCGGGGCCCAACCCGGATGAGAAAAAAGACGACCCCGAAAATTCCCTGAAACAACGGCATAGACGGTTATGGGAACATCGTGGATCAGGGCCTGATCGCTTTCAGAGCATTTCGTTCGCGAACGCGCGTTTCAACAGCGACTTGGAATTCTCGGGCGCGGCCAATTTCTCCGGTCGCACTTTCGAGGATGTGGTGGATTTCTCCAATGCGCGCTTTTTTAAGCCGCCTATTTTCCATAACGTGACCAACGTCGCCCAGATCGATTTCAGCGGTACCCGCATTGGCTTCGCTCTTCCAGGCAAACGCCCGTGGACGTTTGACAGCAAAATCCCAATTCGCTTGCGCGCCCTACGAAAGATCGCGGAAGAGACAAAAAACCATGACCTCGAACGCGACCTCTATATCGAGGAACGCAAAGCCGAACGCGGCGTCTATTGGCATACAAAGGATGGGAAGCACTGAAAAAAGGAGGGACTGGCGGAATTGGCCACGCAACTTACTGCGGCTCGCGGTCCACGGCTTCTGGATCGTCATCATGTTTCTGTACTGGGCGCTTGCCGATTACGGCCGCAGCTTCTTGCGGCCCTTCGCGTGGCTCATTGCGAGCGGGTTTTTCTTCTACTGGTGCTACGGCATGATCCTCGCGCCACTCGCACCGAAAACGGGTCCGCTTGGTGACGAATATGATCACGCTGTGCGGATGCTGGCGCTTGGCAATACCGGTGCCCTTCGTCGGCCCGCTCACCATCGACACCGAGATCAAGAGAATTTCTATTCTGCCCTGGCTGCGATGCTCATACCCCGGCCATTCCGCCGGAAGACTATCAATTGCTGGTGATCTTCCAAAACCTCTTTTCGATCACCTGCGTCTTCTTCATTGGCCTCGCCTTGCGCAATTATTTCAAGATCAAGTGATGGGGCCAGCGGCGGGGCGCGAGGCGCAGACCGGCGCAGCCGAGGCGCGGCGATTTCAGGCGGGCATGGCGCGAGAGTTGGCGGCCTGTAGTATGTCAATCTGAGCTTCGGGTAGCGTGTCTCAGTTTGAAATTCGAGGGCACACGCGACTATGGCGCGAGAGCCGACCGTCTAGGCTCAACGTTGTCGAAAGTTAGGACAGGCGTCACGACGTCATCCTTAACGATTGTGCTTCCAGTAAGGTCGAGCTGTCTCACTCGTGGAAGCCCAACCTGTGACGGATGGAAATCGAGCACGCTAGGGAACCTGTAAATCTCCAACTTCTTGCCATTGATGTGTTGGTCTCGTTCAGGCGTGGGCAGGAACACCTGAAACATCTCGTTCCCATAGCCCAAGACAATGAATGCATACGGAACATCCATGTCGTCGCGCTTTCTGCAAAAAACCATCGAGATGACGACGTCACTACGATACGCACCTGGCATGAATGTGTGAGTGACGGGCCAGCCAGGCATCTCTCCGATGCTGTGGTCCTTGGTCCGGACCCATTCCAGGGCTGAACGGAAGTTCGGCATCTCCTCTTTTGGAAGCAGTGTCAGGCCCATCTTCACGAAAGCTTTTAGTACCGCGACCGGAGTGTACGGATCTCGGGTCAGCTTGAAGGTCATCTCCTTCCTGTCTTCGTCGACGTCGAAGGCGGGGTCGTCCTCCTCATGCTTTACCTCCAAGCCATGCGGGGCGCCTTCGATACGCCAGCCCCCGCCTTTTCTCTTGATCGTGGGTACCCCATTCTTGCCTCTGATTCTGGCCAGTGTGCGCATCGGCTTCGACCAGTTTCCGAGATCATTCTCGATGCCCTTGCCGAACAGCTCGTTGCACGTGTCGCACTCGTAGTAGGTGAAGAGACTATTGTTCCCCAGCAACTCAGAGATTGCGTGCGCCTGCTTCTTGAACGTGACTTCTGGGGGTCGCTTCCCGCAAAACCTGCAACAACGGTTATCCCTATCGCCTAGGAACAACTTCTTTCCGGGCACCAGTAACCAATGACCAAGTCCGTCATAGTGGTCGTAGTAAAACCTGAACGCTTTCTCTGTTGGGGTTAGGGTAGTAACCATGCTTCCGCTTGCCTTCGCTGACGTAAAAAAGTGGGGCCTCGCTTGGGGCATTCTAGCCAAATCACTGGAGGCGATGTGGTCGAGCGATAGGCCCACTCTGTGCGTCGGTCTACGGCGCGTCGCGTCCGGCCCCACTATCCACACGACAGAAGTAGAAGGCGCTCTTACGGACTGCCTTCTTCATGCGGCGGCATTGGCACGCGATCTCGAACGATGCGCGGCGATTTAGGCGGTCGTGGCGCGGGAGCTTAGCGTCAGCAAAGCTTTTTGAGGAGATCTGTTGGGCTAACACCTCTTGACGGGAAAGTCCCCCGCGTGATATGTTGGGCTAACGGATACCTCCGAGGCGAAATTATGGACAGCAAGGCGTTTAAAAAGCTTATCGAGGCGACTGCGCCCCATGTGAAGACCGGTGAATGCTCGCATTGCGGAAAGACGCTTTTCAACAAGCGAACAGATGCCAAATTCTGCTCGGCAAAATGCAGATCGGCCGCGTGTCGAGCGGTGCTGCCGCGGCCTAGCGAGAGAGAACTCGCCCGAACTCCAAGTGTTAGTCCAACATCTACTGACCGAGAATGCCCGGCTGCGAGCGTTAGCCCAACACTTAGAGCCCGAAGAACCTCCGGCTGCAAATGTTAGCCCAACGGAAACCAAAAACCTCGAGAGTGTGGCGGCTGAGGTGCGGCGCTCTAAGGTTGCGCGGAGCAAAGCGGTCGCGGAAAGGAGAGCCGCGCGCGCGATGCGTCGGTGATTTGGGGCGGGCGGGCGAACGATAAGGGCCATGATCGTGCGCGTGGAAGCCTTGGCGGCCAATCTGGTCCGCGATCGCGAACGATGCGCGGCAATTCAGGCGGTCACGGCACGAGAGTTTAGCCGCCACGCGTGAGCTTCCTTCGAACTAGGGCGCCAACTAGGGTACGGGCCAGTTTGCCGAAATTCCCTCTCGGGAAAATGTCCGAATGACCCTTGACGACATCATGCGCTTTCCGACCTTGCGTGATTTTTTGCGGGCGGGAAAATGGGATGACGGGTCGCTCGATCGCGAGGGAAGGACGCATCCGAATAGAAACAATCCGGACGACAGCAGTACGCATTATTATGCGCGCGGCTATCAATTCGTCGATAATTTCGGCGGAGACGGCTGGTTGAACGTTTGGAGCCCCACCGTTGCGAAGGACAGCATGTCTCTCTCTCAACTATGGGTCGTCGGCAGTGAAGGCGAAGGCAAGCAAACCGTCGAAGCCGGCTGGCAGGTTTATCCCAACAAATGGGGTTCCGACAAGGCTGCACTCTTCATCTTTTACACGACAAAGAATTACTCGGACGGATGCTATAACCTCGAATGCAAGGGTTTTGTTCAGATCGCCAACAATGTCTATCTTGGCAAAGGCTTTACCCATTACAGCAGCAGCGGTGACGGACAATGGGGCTTTAACCTCCAATGGAAGCGGCACACGGATGGAAACTGGTGGCTGTTCTACAAGGGCAATACGAATTACATAGCCGTCGGATATTACCCAAAATCGCTCTTTGGTACCGGCACGCTTGCTTCAAAGGCGACGAAAATCGCCTTTGGCGGGGAGGACACAGGTGACGCCTCCGCCAAACAAATGGGGAGCGGAGCCCTGGCCGCCGATGGATGGCAAAAGGCCGCTTTCCTGAATTTTGCTTTTATATCGACACTTCGACCGTAAGTCAGTGGGCGAACCTGACCAAGTACGAATCAAATCCTGACTGCTACACCGCAACCATCAACAACATCTACGGAAGTTGGGGAACATATCTGTATTTCGGCGGCCCGAAATGTAACTAATGTTCAAGCTGAATTCGACCGGCTTAAAAGATTACCGATCAGAGTTTATAATTGTTCTAATTGAAAACTACTTTTGTTGAAACCTATTTTATTAGGGTGTAAGGGGACATTCATTGTTGCCCAAACGCCGCCGCGCAGTGGCCTGAAATCTGCACCGTTTGTTCCGCGCCTTCGCCAACCCCGGGCGCAAGGGAGTTTTGCGTGATCGGCGCTCTTATCATCGTTTTGCGTGAAGTCATCGAAGCCGGGCTGATCATTGGAATCGTCCTGGCGGTCACGCGAAAGATGCCGGGGCACGTCGTCTATATTGTCGGCGGTGTCCTTGCCGGGCTGGCCGGCGCGGCGTTGGTCGCGATGTTTGCCGGCTCATTGTCCAATGCGCTGCAAGGCATTGGACAGGAAGTTTTCAACGCCTCCATTCTGGCTGTGGCCGTCGTCATGCTGGGCTGGCACAATGTCTGGATGGCGCGCCACGGGCGACAGATGAGCGAGGATTTGCGCCAATTGGGACGCGATGTCAGCGCCGGATCGCGTTCCCTGACCGCCCTTGCCATTGTCGTCAGCGTGGCGGTCCTGCGGGAAGGCTCCGAGGTCGTCCTGTTCCTTTATGGGATCGTCCTTTCGAGCGGAGAGTCCGGGCTTAGTCTATTACTCGGTGGTTTCCTCGGGCTTGTCCTCGGAGCCGGGGTCAGTGCCCTCACCTACTCGGGCCTGGTGGTCATCCCGCCGCGCTATCTTTTTCGGGTTACCAGTATCCTGATTTCCTTCATGGCCGCCGGCATGGCGACGCAAAGCGTCGCGTTTCTGGAACAAGCCGATATCGCGACGGGGTTCGGACAAGTTGTCTGGAATACGTCTTCGTTTCTCACAAGCAACAGCATGTTCGGCCGCGTTCTGCACACGCTCTTGGGCTATACTGACCAACCCACCGCGTTACAGCTGATCGTCTATCTCGGGACCCTCGCGGCGATCTTCGGTTTTATGAAGCTTCTGTCGCCCCCTCCTGGGCAGGGTCGCCGCCTGGCAACCAACTAGAGGCAAAACCAATTCTCCGTGATGCCCACGGCCTGCGGCGCGGCAATCCGGCGCATGCAAAATTCGCCTTTTTTCTGGCGGTTTCGAAGCGAAGCTTGCAAATTCATTGCGTTAACGTGAGATTAGATATAGTGGAATAGGCCATCGCCTGAATCGATGGCCCCGCTGTTAGCTGTCCTCGTTCAGACCGTTCAATCCGACCATCCAAGGTTCGGTTCGCACTGTTCGTCCGCGCGGAGAGTTCCGCAAAACTGGACGGATGCTGCAATTGCAAGGCGGAAGCTCGCCAACCAGAGCGCGGCGCGATTCAAAAATAATCGGTTCGATCATAATCCTGTTCGGGAACGGAATGACATTCAGCACACTCGATCTTAGCGAGAAGGTCCTTCAAGCTGTCGCAGCTTCGGGCTACACCACGCCCACTCCCATTCAATCGGAGGCGATCCCGCATGTTCTCGCGGGACGGGATGTGCTCGGCATTGCCCAGACTGGCACCGGCAAGACTGCGGCCTTCGTTCTGCCGATGCTGTCACGCCTCGAACAAGGTCGCGCCAGGGCACGGATGCCCCGCACCCTCATTCTCGAACCGACCCGCGAACTCGCCGCACAGGTGGAAGAAAGCTTTGTCCGCTACGGCGTGAACCATAAGCTGAACGTCGCCTTGCTCATCGGCGGCGTGTCCTTCGGCGATCAGGAAACAAAGATCACCCGGGGTGCCGACGTTCTGATCGCAACGCCTGGGCGCCTTCTGGATTTCTCCGAACGCGGCAAGCTCCTTCTGACGGCGATCGAAATTCTGGTCATCGACGAAGCCGACCGGATGCTCGACATGGGTTTCATTCCGGACATCGAACGCATCTGCAAGCTGGTGCCTTTCACGCGCCAGACGCTCTTCTTCTCAGCGACGATGCCGCCGGAAATCACCCGGCTCACCGAGACCTTTCTGCATAATCCGGTACGCATCGAAGTAGCTCGGGCGGCCTCGACGGCGGTCACGATCGCGCAAGGACTGGTGGCTTCCGAAGGTGGCCCGGGCAAACGCGAAACCTTGCGCCGTCTTCTGCGGAGCGCTGCGGACTTTAAGAACGCCATCATCTTCTGCAATCGCAAACGGGACGTCGCAATCCTGCATAAGTCATTGCAAAAACACGGTTTCAATGCCGGCGTTCTGCATGGCGACATGGACCAGCGCGCCCGCATGATGTCGCTTGAAGCTTTCAAGAGCGGCGGCGTGGATCTGATCGTCTGCTCCGACGTGGCAGCACGTGGCCTCGACATTCCAGACGTCAGCCATGTGTATAATTTCGACGTTCCGACCCATGCGGAAGATTACGTGCATCGCATCGGCCGGACAGGACGGGCGGGCAAAACCGGTGTCGCGGTTTCCATCGTCACACCCGCCGACAATAAATACATCAGCGAAATCGAACGCCTGATCGGGCGAACGATCGATTGGCTGCCAGGCGAATCCCTTGAAAATATCGCCAGCGAGCCCGAGCCGACATCCCGCCACCAGCGCCCTGCAAGGTCACGGCGGGCCGCGCCTCGTGGCGCCGAAACCGCGCGGGAAAACGGCGAAAGCATATCTGCCCGGCAAAACCAACCGAGGCCCCCGCGGCCCTCACGGGCCCCAGAGTCCCCGCCCACCGCAGAGCCAGCCAGGACTC
Organism: uncultured Alphaproteobacteria bacterium; assembly: GCA_963785995.1. Taxonomy (GTDB): domain Bacteria; phylum Pseudomonadota; class Alphaproteobacteria; order Rhizobiales; family Beijerinckiaceae; genus Methylocapsa. The sequence goes on along the minus strand of CAWAXL010000028.1, from coordinate 60,346 downwards.
GCGCCGCCGCGCCACCGGCCGCACCGAATCGGCGCAGGCATAATGATCAGGATGACGCGCCTGTCGTCGGCATGGGCGATCATGTGCCGATGTTCTTGCTGCGGCCGGCCAAGATCAAGCCAGAAAAAACCGCCGAAACCAAAGACGACGCGCGCAAGACGCCAACCGTCTGAAGCCTGACGTCGTTATGGGCTTTCGCCGGCTGGCGTGATCGAGACCGATTTCCCGCACCCACAACTGCCGGTCTGGTTAGGATTGTGGAAGGTAAAGCTCGACTGCAACGTGTTGACATCGAAATCCAGCTTGGTCCCGAGCAAAAACATCAGATCCTGCGGAGCAATTAGGATCTTCACGCCCTGATCCTCGATCACCTCGTCGGCAGGCTGAGTCTCCTCGGCAAGATTCATCGTGTATTCCATTCCGGCGCAGCCGCCCTTCTTGACGCCCACCCTCAGTCCGGCTACCGGCCGTCCGGCGGATTCGATCAGGCTCCGCGCGCGGGCCGCCGCTGCTTCGGTCAATGACAAGACTGCAAAGGTAGGGTTGGCCATAAATCCTCCCGGTTGAGGGTCGAACTAGCTATATAGCGTGGAACGCCACAATTGTTTAGGGGCGGCGAAGAGCCAGCGGCATGGGCCGGTTGGACTTCTTCGCTGATCCCATCCTAACGCCAGCAACGATGGGACCAACGCCGATACCCGTCAAGGATATCTTCAATCGCCCGGCCGCGCCACGCCGGCTCATGATCTGCACTGGACCGTGCTGCAATAACGCTGGCGCCGCCACGCGCCTTTTAGAGGAACTCCGCATAAGGCTTTCAGATGCAGTCCACGCCGCGGACTGGGTCGGTGAAGCTTCCTGTGTCCGCAGCTCCTGCCTCGGCAAATGCACCGGGGAGCCCTTGGCTTTTGTTCACCCCGACGGCGTTTGGTATCATAAGCTTTCGACCGAAAACCTTCTGTTGATCCTGCGCGGCCATGTCCTGAACCAGCAACCGGTGCAAAGCCTCATCCTCGAACAGGATCCCTAACAGCTTCTCAGGCCCACGTTATAGGCCGGCCGGAATCCACCATCCGCCATCTTCATTACTCGGGCCTCGGGGTCCGTGGTCGAGGCGCGTGGTTCTTTCTCCCGGGTTTGTTCCTTTTGCAGGTCGCTTTCCCCTGCGGCGGACCGCTTTTGTTTTTCCCGGAACGCCCGCTCCTCGCGGCGTCGCACCCGGTCTTGTTGCTGGCCATGCAATTCGCGCGTGAGCGTCAGCGCTTTCTCGACCCGGCGCTCGCGATCACGGGCCGCCCGCAGTCGCGCCGCGGCCTCGCGCCGGCTCGCCGCGCAGGAATCACGCGAGGCTTCTTCTTGAAGACGGCGTACCGCTTGCGCCGCTTCTTCCCGGCAAGCTTCCAAGGTCGAATGCCGGCGGAACGAGGCCGCTCCCGCCGATGCTCGCACACGGACGCCGTCTTGCGCCACGCGATCCAAACTCGCAACGCCTGCCATGACCAAGCCCGCGAAACTGTCGATGAGAAGGTCTTCCAACGCCGCTCCGTGGCCAACACGACTCTCAGGCCCCGGCCATCAGCGCCTGCACATGAGTGGCAGCCGAGCGCGCGAGGGCCGGTAACCGATATCCCCCTTCCAGGAAGGATACGAGGCGCCCGTTGCAATGTTTCTGCGCCGCCTCGACCAGTTTTTGCGTGATCCATTCGAAATCGGATTCGATGAGCCGCAGCCCCGCGAGCGGGTCGTCGACATGGGCGTCGAAGCCGGCGGAGATGAAGATGAATTCCGGCCGGAACGCGTCGAGCGCCGGCAAGATGCGCTGCGTCATAGCCTCGCGAAAGCGAGTTCCGTCATCCCCCGCGCGAAGCGGCGCATTGACGATATTGCCGACCCCGGTCTCCGTCGCCGCTCCGGTCCCCGGAAACAGCGGCATTTGATGCGTCGAACCATAAAACACGGCGCGGTCTGAATAGAAGATCTGTTGAGTTCCATTGCCGTGATGCACATCGAAGTCGATGAGGGCGGCGCGTTCGATTCCATGCTTGGCGCGCGCATAGGCCGCAGCGATGGCAATATTGTTGAATAGACAAAAGCCCTTGATGCGATCGCGTTCGGCGTGATGGCCGGGCGGTCGTATCTGGCAGAACGCGTTGGCGATCCCCGACGCCGGATCCATCACGCGATCCACGGCAAGCAGGGCCGCCCCCACCGCTCGGCGTAGCGCCTCCCACGAACCCGCCGAGATCATGGTTTCCCGGTCGAAAAAATATGGGAGGTTCTCTGTATCGGCGGCGGCCGCGGCAATGCGGGCCAGATGCTCCGCGCCATGCACGCGCAAAATTGCGGCCTCGATGTCGCCACGCAGCGGCGCCGGTTCACGCCTAAGAGCCGCGAAGGCAGCATCTGAGAGCGCCGCGTCGATCGCCGTCATCCGCGCCGGGCGCTCTTGAGTGTTTGTCAGATGGTCGAGGAACGCTTCATGGGTCACGAGAAGCGTCGATCCCTTCGTATGTGAAGATGGCCCTTCCGGGTTCTCCGCGTTCGCTTGGGAGGGCAATGTGCAGCCGGCGCCAGCCGCCATGCCGAGCTGCAGGACGCGACGCCGCGAGATCGAAAGAAAAGCCAAGGAAGCCTCCCTCAGAGGGTTCAAAACTTCGTCCTTTCCAGCGCCCGCCGGCAAGAGCGTTGCCAGTTGCTAGGTCTCGACAAGCTTGAGAGTCAGGCACTTGGCCGCGCCGCCGGCCTTCATGAACTCCGATAAAGGCACGACGACGGGCTGAAATCCCACACTGCGCAGGCGGCTTTGCAAATTCTCCGACGCATCATTCAAAAAGACATGGCCGTCGAGATCAACGGCATTGCAGCAGAATTTCAAAGCATCGGCTTCCTCGACCGCGATGCGCTTGTCATGGGGCACCAGGGACTTCGATCAAGGCCCCCGATTTTTCATCGAAGGCTGCCGGAAAATACATCAGATATCCGCCCGTTAAAGGGCAAAGGCAGGTGTCGAGATGATAAAATAGCGGATCGACTAAATTCAACGCCGCCGTCTTGCGGCCGAGGAGCTTCTCCAAAAGCAGGGGCACGGCGGCATCCGATCGGAAGCCATGACCGACCCACAGCAAATCCCGCCCACGATCGAACAAGGCATCACCTGCTCCTTCGAACGGGACCTCTTGCGGCCAGTCCAGAATTGAAAATCCATTTTCGGCGAACCAAGCGCGGTGGTGCCGCTCCTCGCCCTGTCTTTCGAGGCTGCGAAATCGGCTGACAATCACCGTCCTGCCCAAGACGAGTCCTGCATTTGCTGTAAAGACGATGTCCGGAAGATCCCGCTGTGGCGGCTCCAGCACCACTTTCGCGTGTTGTCCGATCGCGCTGCGCAAAGCATCCCATTGCTGGCGCGCCAGCACAGCGTCGGTGTTCGCGAATTGCCCTTCCATCCACGGATTGATCACGTAAGCGACTTCAAAATGATCGGGAGGGCACATAAGAATAGTCTGCGAAAAAGATGTCATAAAAACCAACCCATCGGTCGCCGTCACGCATGCTCAAGTGACGTCAGTCACGGCAAAGCGATCTATTAAAATTTGCCTCAAGGCTTCGGCCAGCATCAGCCGGAAAAGCTGACGCTGCCCCGCATTGTCCCATCTGCAGTTGGATTGCGGACAGAAGATATCACATAGGCGTGATTTCCTTCGTTTTGGTAACAAAATAGCCTCTGCATCCGTATGTGCTGAGAGGACCGTCGAAAATGCGTGTCCAGGCGGGAGTTCTGCATCATGATGACGAGGCGTCTATTCTTGACGAACGCCGGAATTGGCGTCGCGGCCATGGTTGGCGCGCCATGGTACGCACCTGCATCTGCCGCCGACAGTTTTCAAGTGACCCATAGCGATGCCGAATGGCGTAAGCTTTTAACTCGAGAGCAGTATTCTGTGCTTCGGCAGAGCGCAACCGAGAGCGCCTACTCCAGCCTCCTCCTTCATGAGGCCCGGCGTGGCACTTTTGCCTGTGCGGGCTGCGACCTCGATTTGTTTTCTTCAACAACCAAGTTCGACAGCAGGACGGGCTGGCCGAGCTTTTGGGCTCCATTGGAGAAGGCAGTCGGCACGACCGAGGATCGCTCGTATGGCATGGTGCGGACGGCCGTCCATTGCAGCCGCTGCGGCGGCCACCTTGGCCATGTCTTTAACGACGGTCCCAAACCGACGGGCCTCCGCTACTGCATGAACGGCGTTGCCATGACCTTCAAAGCTGCGTCCGCTTGATACCTGAAGGGCGCTAACCCATGACCCTTTTCCTCCTCGCCTATCTCGGCGGCGTTCTGACCATCGTCAGTCCTTGCATTCTGCCGGTGCTTCCCTTCGTGTTCGCGCGGACCGGTCAGCCTTTTGCGCGGAGCGGGCTGCCGATGCTCGCCGGCATGGCTCTGACGTTCGCCATCATAGCGAGCTTGGCGGCGGTTGCCGGAGGGTGGGCGGTCGAAGCCAATCGCTACGGCCGTGCCGTGGCGATAACCCTTCTGGCCTTATTCGGGATCACGCTGCTGTTCCCCGAACTGTCCGATCGTTTGACAAGGCCCCTCGTCGCCCTCGGCGCGCGCCTGTCCAGATCCGCGGAACAAACTGCGGAGGCGGGCAGATCGACGTTCCTGACGTCACTTTTGCTCGGCATTGCGACGGGCCTGCTCTGGGCGCCCTGTGCCGGGCCGGTCTTGGGCCTCATCCTGACCGGCGCGGCCCTCCAGGGGGCCAGCATCAAGACCTCCTTGCTGCTGCTTGCCTATGCGGCCGGCGCGGCCACGTCCCTGTCATTGGCGCTCCTGGTGGGGGGCAGGCTGTTTGCCGCCATGAAACAATCGCTCGGTTTTGGCGAATGGCTCCGGCGTGCTTTTGGCGTCGCGGTGCTTGCGGCCGTTGCGGCAATCGCCTTCGGGCTTGATACAGATTATCTCACGCGTGTTTCGCTGGCGAGCACGGTTTCGATCGAGCAGAGCTTGCTCGACAGGTTCCGCGGCTCGCCCGAAATCCGGAGCCCCCCGCAATCACCCATGGTCGCGGGGGCCGGCGCGATGACCGGCGACCCCCTCGTGATGAAGGGCAGTTCCTCGGCGCAGACTGCAGAGCTGCCCATCGAGGGTGCGCTGCCGTCCATGTCGGGCGCAAGCCTTTGGCTGAACTCGTCGCCGCTGACGAGCGATGAACTCAAGGGCAAAGTCGTCCTGGTCGATTTTTGGACCTATTCCTGCATCAACTGCTTGCGGGCGCTCCCCTATGTCCGGGCGTGGGCCGAGAAGTATAAGAACGAGGGATTGGTCGTCATCGGTGTGCACGCGCCCGAATTCGCGTTCGAGAAAGACATCGGCAATGTGCGCCGCGCCGTCTCCGAGCTGAAGATCGATTATCCTGTCGCGATCGACAATGATTATGCGATCTGGCGTGCCTTCAGCAACCAATATTGGCCGGCCCATTATTTCATCGATGCAAAGGGGCATATCCGCCACCATCATTTCGGCGAAGGTGATTACGAGGGATCCGAGCAGGTGATCCGAAGCCTTCTGGCGGAAGCCGGCAGGCCCTTAAAAGCCGACCGGATCTCGGTGAACGCCACGGGGATCGAGGCAGCGCCGGACCTTAGCGACGTGCGGTCGCCGGAGACCTATATCGGTTATGACCGGGCGGAAAACTTTGCCTCTCCCGGAGGCGTGGTCCCCGACGCGCCTTATGTTTACGCAAGGGCTGTGCCCCAGCTCAACGGCTGGGGCCTATCGGGAGATTGGACTGTCGGCGGCGAGCATGCCGCGCTGAACGGGAAAAGCGGCAGCATTTTCTACAAGTTCCACGCCCGCGACCTGCATCTGGTTCTCGGGCCGGCGCCCGATGGCAGGGCGGTAAGATTTCGCGTTACGATCGACGGCGCGGCCCCCGGTGCCAGCCATGGCATCGATGTCGATGCGGAGGGGCATGGCGTCGTGACCAATCAGCGGCTCTATCAACTCGTCCGACAAAGCGGTGCAATCACCGATCATTTGTTCGAGATCCAATTCCTCGATCCGGACGTGCAAGCCTATGCATTCACCTTCGGCTGAAATCGGAGTTGACCGATGACCAAGATTTTCAAAACCTCAAACATAGGACACTTGCAGGGCGCGCGGCTTGCCCTGTTCCTCATCGCATTTTTGATGCTTGTTGGCATCGGGCTCACGCTCTCTCCTGCGATCGCCGAAGACGCGCATGTTATCCCCGGCCCCTTGGTCGATTCTCCTGTCAAGCAAGAAGCACCTACCGAAACCGCAGTCCTCGCCGGCGGTTGCTTCTGGGGCGTGCAAGGCGTCTTCCAGCATGTTCGTGGTGTCACGAACGCCGTTTCGGGCTATGCGGGGGGCGACCGAAAAACCGCACAATATGAGATCGTGAGCGAAGGCAAGTCGGGCCACGCAGAATCGGTGCGCGTCAGCTTCGATCCTCGCCAAATCAGCTATGGGCGTATCCTGCAAATCTATTTTTCGGTTGCCCATGATCCGACTGAACTCAATCGGCAGGGCCCGGACAGCGGCACCCAATATCGCTCAGCGATCTTTCCCGCGAGCCCAGAGCAGGCAAAGATCGCAGAAGCCTACATCGATCAACTCGACAAGGCACATGTGTTTGGCAAAGCGATCGTCACAAAGGTCGAACCTGACCGGACTTTCTACGCGGCCGAAGGCTATCATCAGGATTTCCTGACCAAGAATCCAACCTATCCCTATATTGTCGTCAATGATTTGCCGAAGATAGATAGTCTCAAGCGCCACTTTCCCGATATCTATCGCCCCGACCCGGTGCTCGTTTCAACGGCGCCCCCCACGAACTAGCCGCCGCCGCGACAAGCGAGGGTTTTTCAGTAGCAACGGCGGGACATCCGCTCAAGCTGCCATCGCCTTCAGCGCATCGAAGGTTTCGGCCATTTCGGCCAGGCTGACGTCGGTAATCAGGGCTGACGCAAAGACGTCGTCACCGGTCATCCAAGCCCGCTCGCAGGTTTCATCGGAAAGGGCGATCGCAAGGGCCTGATTGAGTTCATAGCTTCCCCAAGCAAGGCCCGCGTCGCGCAGCGCCGACTGCATGGCATTCTGCACCAGGCTTCGGACGGTGAGGTGCAAGGCGGAGATCGGAACCTCGTATGCGCCGCCTTTCAAGGCGTCGCGACATGCTTCCTCATCGAAGGAGGCGTGGCCGCGGCAGGCCAAAGGGCGCGCCGCATAAACCCCGCAATAATCGTCCTCGATGAGGGGGCAAACCACGCTCGAATCCATGCGCTGCTGTTGATCGAGCAATCTTGTCGCGCGATCTGCGGCCAGGATCCTTTGCTTAAGGCCGGATGATAATTTTTGCGGGAAAGCACGAATTTGACGCGCAAGGCTCAAAACTTCAGGCGCCGTCGCAACGACACGGATTGCGCAGCAGCTCGCGCATCCGCCGCGGCAGGCAACGGGCGCGTCCTTATTGGCTTCCAACGCAACGCCCTCCACAAAGCTCTCGAAGGCTTGCCGGGAGAGGCTTTCAATCGGGTCTCGGCGATCACGGCTGGACACGAGCGAGACGGTGAAGGCACGACACATCGCCTTGAAGAATACGATGGGATTGGAAGTGTCTGGGACCGACATTTGATGATCCGTTTCAGGTCAAAATATCCTGGTGCGGGCCAATGCCAAGAGCCTGCGCTACGGCCCGCTTAACTGGGATTCTGACTCAAAATCGCCTCGAAGTAACTACGTTGCATGCGGAACACGCCGCGGCCGCCGGCAAACACCTGGTAATGTCGAGGAGCCGCGTAGCAAAGGTGGAAAAACCAGTCCTGCGCACTGAGTTTTTCAGGACATTTATCGATGGTGTTAACGAGACCATTCGGACTGAAACGGACATGGATGAGCACTTCCTCGCATTTCCCTGCGGCGCGACGGCTTTCCCCCTGAGATTTGGCGGCCGTCAGCGAAACAACATTGCTCTCAGCCTCCCGAGGCTCCACCTCAACGTCCGAAGCCATTATCCAATCTCCACGTGAACCAAGACGGTTCTATTTATATAAATGATTTATATATCGAGTCAATTGGATCTGGGGTTTAGCGCGTTAAACCAGAAAAGCCACAAGGGTTGGTATTAATGGGCATCATTTCGGTCCAAACCGGCTGAAACAAACAAAAAATACGTGATTTCCGCATATTGCTTGCGGGTCGTAGGCGGGCTACTCCCAACAGCCGCACTATTCGGACTGCGGGTAATGCTCTTCCGAATTAAGAAACCTCGCTGGAGGCAAGAATCATGAAGATATCCGCCCGAAACGTCCTCGAAGGAACCGTCAAGGACGTCAAGAAAGGCGCGACCACCGCGCATGTTCTGATCGATGTGAAGGGTCTAACCATCACTTCCTCGATCACGAATGAAGCTGTTGAGGACCTTGGTTTGAAGACGGGCCAAAAGGTCAAGGCGATCATCAAGTCTTCCGATGTTATCATCGCCGTCGAGTGAGTGAATGGGGCCGCTTGGCTCAGCAAGCTGAGCGGCCTCAGTCCAACCAGAGGTTCCCCTATCGAGTTAATGGGGCGGCTGTCGAGAGGGCCGCCCATCCGCATCGGTGAAGGGAAATATCCCTGCCTGGAAACATTGAGCCATATGGCTCGCCTGGGTGATGGCTTGTTCGGCCTGGGGTTTCGGCAGCGTTCCCTGCGCGCTCTCAATGAACAAGTCCAGCCAGCGCCGGAAATGTTCGGGCTCGATCCGTAAGCTCGTGTGAACCGGATAAGGATGGCCCTGGTAGCGTTCGATTCCCAGCAGCGAACGAGACCAAAAGTTCTTGATGATTTCCAGATGACCGGGCAGATCGGGGATCGCAGTAAAGACCGGTCCAAGCAGCGGGTCGGCGACACCCTTTGCGTAAAAGCGTTCGACACAGTCGCTGATCGCAGTTTCGATCGCCGCTCTCTGGGTTTCGTCAGAGATTTCAGTTACTTCCCGTTGCATTTTCTTCTCCTCCGGCAGTTATAATGACTTTATGCCGAGCCATGTTTCAGGGCCCGTTGAAATGAACGGTGCCGAATCCTCCGATGTCATAGCCGCCGAGATCTTTCGCGCGCTGCTTAAAGAGTTCGCCGGTGCAAAAGCCTATGAGTTTTTGAAACGGCGGATCGAAATAGGCCTTCCGCCAGACCAGAAGATCGAACCGCTCTACGATCAGCGCTGTGAATTCGAGCTGAAATTGCCGCGCACTCGCCTCGATACCAAGACCCACATCGGCTCTTCCCGCAGCGATGGCCATGGCAAGATCCGTCTCGGACCGCTCGATGGCTTCAACGGGGTTCAAGTCGCATTTTTGCAAGCCTTCCCGTGCCAGCAATTGGGAAAGCACCAACTCGCTGCCAGCTTCCGGTTGTCGCGACTGGAAACGCAATCCGCGAGTACTGGCAAGGGAGTCAAGCGATCGTCCCTGCTCGGCCCGGAACATCAGCCCGCGCGTGCGTTTCGCCCATTCGATCAGGACGACGGGTTTGTCACCGAATGATTTGCCGACCGCTGCGACGTTCCAAGCCTCTGTTCCGCGTTCAGGAATATGTAATCCAGCGGCGATGCAATCGCCTTTCGCGGCGCGCCCCAGTCCATCGATGGCGCCATCCAGAAACGCCGCGATGCCGGAGCGCGATTCTCGCAACGCCCATTCCAGCAGCGGATCATGTCCGCCGGCAATGACAAGCGGCATGGTTGGGACCGGAGCCGCGTCACTTCGGCTGGTCTTGCTCGCTCCCCGATGCGAAACTAGCCATTCCTCGATTTCGGCTCGCGGAAACAGAAGCTTGCCGGTGACGCGGCGCACCGGCAGCGCCCCTTCGGCCGCCAATTCATAGACCTTTCGCTCTTTGACACGCAGCATCGCGGCCAATTCGCGGGTCGTCAGAAACTGCGTCATGGGCATTCTTTCCAAGATTTTAAAAAAATAGCATAATTTCGCATAATGGTAAGAGCCTCATTAGCTAGAGACTCCACCTATTTATGCGAAAATTTCGTGCATTGGCAAAATTTATGCATGGGCAGATGGGGACGAAGGAAGCCTAGGAGGCTTGGCCATTCAACGAACACTCAGAGCCGATGATGCGGCATCTCATTGAAATTGAACTTCTCACGCCGCTCAGGATCGGCGACATCGATCTCAGTCGCGAGACCCGACGCATCACGCGCGCAGGACGAAACATTCACGTGAGCCCCATAGAATTCCGATTGCTCGAATGCCTGATGGAGACCCGCGGCGGAATTCTTTCGCGACCGCAACTCCTGGAGAAAGTCTGGGGATCCACCAAAATCGACAACCGTACGGTGGACACGCACATCAGCCGGCTACGCAAGGTGCTTGTCCGCGACGACGAAGCAGACCCGATCAAAACAATGCGCGGGCGCGGCTATCGCCTCATCGAAACTTTCACCAAAGATGGATTCAATCGCACGTGATAGGGAATGAGTGGCACCCGGAGTGCCAAGAGCCGGGGCTAAATTCCCTGTTTAGGAACTGACGCCGGACCGCGCGGATCGGACATCTAATGCCATGAGCGATCAAGCTTGCGTTCTGATCTTTGGGATCGACGAGACGGCTTCGGCTGTGGCTCGCATGCTTCTGTTATCTGGCTATGCCGTCGCAATCCACCAGCCCACGCCGCCAACCCTGCTGCGCCGAAAAATGACATTTGTCGACGCGTGGTACGATGGCGCGTCGATGCTCGACGGCGTCCAGGCGCGTCGCGCCGATCTGAGCTCGGATTTTCTGATCGGACTCGGCAATCGCATGTTCATCCCCATTCTGACCCATCCTCTGGCCGAGGTCGTCGAACGCTGGCCCTGGGATGTGATTATTGACGTCCAAACGCCGGGCGAACGCCGTTCCGAGCGCATCAAGAGCCACGCGGAGCTGACCCTTGCTTTGGGGCTGGGACCAATTGCAGGCCTCGACTGCGATTTGGTCATCGAGACCTTTGGTCCGGATGTCGGCGCCATTGTCCGGAACGGGAGGGCTGGCTCCAATGCACCTACCGAGCACGACAAAATACAGGATGACATTCACTCTGCGATCGCGTCGGAAACCGGAATATTCACCACCGGCAGGATCATCGGCGAAACAGTGAGCGTGGAGGAGCCTTTGGGATTTATCGGTTCAACACGCGTGACCTCCCCCTTCGCTGGACGCATTCTTGGGCTTCAGCGCAATGGACGTGCCGTCGTCGCCGGCGCTGCGGTCGCTGAAATCGTCACCAAGGCGAATACGCAAGTCAGCGGCAGCGGCAAGACCGATCAGCTGATCGCGCGGGGGGTCGTCTTTGCCATTGAAATGGAGTTGGCGGGCTGGACCCCGGTTTCTCTTGACCGATTCTTTTAATGGCTTCGAGGGTCCATGCCGATCATTCTGTCTCGAAATCACCGGCCCGCCGTTGCGTGACGCATTTGAGCAAGCTCCGCTCCGGCTTGAGATCGAGAAGCGGCGTGCCATCGAGACAGTCGAGCCCCCTGACGCTGAGAACCGAGCCCTGCCGCGCGACAAGCGTGACGATTGAGGTGCCGATTGGATTTGGCCGAACCGGCGATCGGATTGCGAAAGTCCCCCGTGTCATGCCGTCATCGCCTGGGCTCTGGCGCACAAGGTCGCGGCGGGACTCGTGCAGCCAATAGAGAACTTCAATGCGTTCGAATTCCTCGATGCCGTCAAGGGCTGCCGCCCATGGCTGGCTCACCTCGATGTGGCAGATCGGTCCATCAAAGCTTCCCTGGCGCGGGCACTCCGTCCGCGATTTCCAGGGGGTCGCGATCGTGCCGATGAAAACAAGCCCCGCGTCGACGTGCGCTGGCAGCTCGACCGCAACTTCATTGCGACGCATCGCAGCTCCCCGGGTTCGCGTGTATTACAACGGTCTCCGTTCATCTATTTTACAGCGAGTTTGTCTCGGCGTCATGCGGCTTAGCAGGCAACACTTTAGGCAGGGAGGTGCATCGTATTGCGGGGTTCGCTGTCCTGCGACGCAACGAGGCCCGCCTCGAGCCCGAGGCCGAGCGCGCCTTCCCCCTCCCTTCAAGACATGAGAGCTAAACTTTGCTCTTTCAGCATCGAAAATGAGCGCTTTGCCGAACGAATGCGCTGGCAGGCCATTCCCAACGCTTTTAAGGTTCAAAGCTGTCTTACTCCCGTTAGGAATGCCGCAGCCGTTCGGCTATGAAGGAGGGTTTCGCGGCGGCCTTGCCAACAACTGGCGCCGGGCCGGTGTTTTCTCTAACAATGAGCCCCTCCATTGCGCCCCTTCGATTGAGCCGCCAATCCGCCAAAGATAAGCTTCATGAGGCCTGAATGACACAAACGCTCGGTTTTCCTTCGACGAATGGCGCCTTCACGATTGAGCAGCCGCTCATCGACGATATTCGCCTTCTCGGCCAATTGCTCGGCGACACGATCCGAGAGCAGGATGGCGCCGAAGCATTCGAGCGCATTGAAAGCATTCGCCGCCTCAGCGTCGCCTTCGAACGGGCAGCCGATCCGGAAGTGGGCCGCAAGCTCGACGTGATTGTGCGAGGGCTGACGGCAGAACAAGCAATGTCAGTCATCCGGGCCTTCAGCTATTTCTCGCATCTCGCCAACATCGCCGAGGACCGGCATCATATTCGTCGCCGCGCGGCACAGGAAATTCAATCCCCGAAAACGTCCAACACCGGGAGCCTTGCCTCCACCTTCGAGCATCTTGCGGCAGCGGGGATATCGCCGGAGACGATCGGGGCCGCGCTCGGCCGGAGTTTGGTCTCGCCCGTCCTGACTGCGCATCCCACCGAAGTCCAGCGCAAGAGCCTGCGCGATGCGGAGCGCTCGATCGCGAAGCTCCTCGTCGCGCAAGAAAGCTTGCAAAGCGAGCGCGAGAAAAGGCAGAATGAGACTTTGTTGCGGGCAAGAATTGCGCAGAATCTGGCAGACCAGGCTGCTACGTTATTCACGCTTGAGCGTCTTCGACGAAATCGAAAACGCGCTCAGCTTCTATCAAACGACCTTCCTTGAAGAAATACCGCGCCTCTATGCTGAGATCGAAGAGAGGCTCGGTGGCGCGGCTGTGGCGCCGTTTTTTCGCATGGGCTCCTGGATCGGCGGCGACCGTGACGGCAATCCCAACGTCAACGCGCAAACACTGTCGCTTGCGCTCAAGCGGCAATGCGAAACGGCGCTTCAGCATTATCTGCAGGAAATTCGTGAACTCAGCGGCGAACTTTCGATCTCGAGCCTGCTCGTCGGCTGCACACCCGAATTGCAGGCGTTGGCGGATCGATCCGGCGATGAGAACCCGCATCGCGAAGACGAGCCTTATCGGCGCGCGCTCATCGGCGTCCACGCGCGTCTATCGGCCAGCCTCCTGAAGCTGACCGGCGCCAAGACGGTGACATATACACCCTTGCCGGTCGAACCCTATCGCGACGCGGACGAGCTGCAGGCCGATCTCGGCATCATCGAAACATCGCTGGCAGCAAACCACGGCGGCGCCTTGATCCCTGCACGGCTCAAGCCCTTGCGCCGCGCTGTCGACGTGTTCGGCTTTCACCTCGCGACGGTCGATCTCCGCCAAAGCTCCGACCGGCATCAAGAGACACTTGCCGAACTCCTCTCCGTCGCCCGGGTGGCTGCCGACTATGCCAATCTGGACGAATTGCACAAGCAAGCGCTGCTTCTCGATCTTCTCCGGGATCCGCGCCCGCTGCGCGTCCCAGGTGTCCAATATTCTGCGCACACCGAGGAAGAACTCGAAATCTTCGAGACGGCAAGAGAACTTCGCAAATCATTCGGCGAGCAAGCGATACGTCACTACATCGTCAGCCACACGGAAACAGTGAGCGATCTGCTTGAGGTCTTTGTCCTGCTGAAAGAATGCGGCATGGTGCCAGGCGCGCTCGGAGACGCCGATGCGAGGGCGGAATTGCTGATCGTTCCCCTCTTCGAGACGATCGAGGATTTGCGCAACGCCGAAGCCATCATGCAGGCGCTTTACGCGTTGCCGGGTGTCGCCGACCTCATCCGCGCGTCAGGCGCCCAACAGGAAATCATGCTGGGCTATTCCGACAGCAACAAAGACGGCGGATTCTTCACCAGCAATTGGGAGCTCTATCGCGCTTCGACAGCGCTCGCGAAATTCTTCAAGGAGCACGAGGGCGTCACGCTACGTCTTTTCCATGGCCGCGGCGGAACGGTCGGGCGTGGCGGTGGGCCAAGCTATCAGGCAATCCTCGCGCAGCCCCCAGAAACGGTCAACGGACAGATCAGACTGACCGAACAAGGCGAGGTCATTGCATCCAAATATTCCAACCCCGATATCGGACGAGACAACCTCGAAGCCCTTGTTGCCGCCTCGCTCGAAGCGACTCTTCTTGCACCGAAAATTCCCGCCCCGGAGGAGTTTCTCCAAGCAGCGGCGCGGCTTTCGCAAGAGAGCATGGCAGCCTATCGCGCCCTCGTGTATGAGCGGCCAGGCTTCGTCGACTTTTTTTTCGCAGCCACGCCAATCGCGGAAATCGCCGAGCTGAACATTGGCTCGCGTCCGGCATCCCGGCGTTCGACGCGGCGGATCGAAGACCTCCGCGCGATCCCCTGGAGCTTTTCATGGGGTCAGGCGCGCATCGCTTTGCCCGGCTGGTTCGGCTTCGGATCGGCGGTGGAAAACTTCATCGCGGAGGCGCCCGCGGAGCGAATGGCCCTGCTGAAACGCATGAACGACCAATGGCCGTTTTTTCGAACGCTTCTGTCGAATATGGACATGGTGCTTGCCAAGGCCGACATGCTGCTGGCGAAGCGTTACGCGGATCTCGTTCCCGACCAGGACCTCGCCCAAAACATCTTTAGTGCGCTGGAACAGGAATGGAGCCGCACGATCGAAATGCTCAACGGCATCACCGGCACAAAGGAGCGCCTCGCCGATAACCCCACGCTGGCGCGGTCGATCAAACACCGGTTCCCTTATATTGCGCCGCTCAATCATCTCCAGGTCGAGCTTATTCGCCGCTGGCGAAGCGGCAAGCACGACGACAAAACTCTGCGCGGCATTCTGATTTCGATCAACGGCGTCGCCGCGGGCCTGCGCAACACAGGGTGATCGTCCGGAAGGATCTGTTAAATAGTCGGAGTGGCGGGATTCGAACCCACGAAGCGGTTCGTTACCGCCGGCAGGTATGGTGCGATGACGGGCCTCCTGAGCAGGCGCGCAACGAGACTCGGACTAAATCACTTTCCAAGGATTGATGATCCTTGTATACGGAACGGGAAAAAAGCAGAACGCGACCGGAGGGAACATGGCGAGCGAAAGCAAGTGCCCTGTAACGGGCGGGACCCGCGTACACACGAACCGAGACTGGTGGCCGAACCAGCTGAACCTCAAGGGTCTCCACCAGAATTCACCTCAGGCCAATCCGATGGGCGAGGCGTTCGACTACGCCAAGGAATTCGAGAGCCTCGACCTGAATGCGGTGATCAGCGACCTCAAAGCGCTGATGACGGACTCGCAGGATTGGTGGCCGGCCGACTTTGGCCACTACGGGGGGCTGTTCATTCGGATGGCGTGGCACAGCGCTGGCACGTACCGCATCGCTGACGGCCGCGGCGGGGCCGGAGATGGCCAGCAGCGCTTTGCGCCCCTCAACAGTTGGCCGGACAACGTGAGCCTCGACAAGGCGCGCCGCCTACTGTGGCCGATCAAGCAGAAATACGGCCGGAAAATCTCCTGGGCCGACCTTATGATTCTCGCGGGCAATGTCGCCCTCGAATCGATGGGCTTCAAGACGTTCGGTTTCGGCGGCGGGCGCGTGGATACCTGGGAGCCGGACGATTCGATCTACTGGGGTCCTGAAGGCGAGTGGCTGGCGGATGAGCGCTACACCGGCGACCGTGACCTTCAAAATCCTCTCGGCGCCGTGCAAATGGGTTTGATCTACGTGAATCCGGAAGGGCCGAACGGCAAGCCGGATCCGGTCGCTGCGGCCAAGGATATTCGCGAGACGTTCAAGCGAATGGCGATGGACGACGAGGAGACAGTCGCGCTCATTGCGGGCGGTCACACCTTCGGCAAGACCCACGGCGCTGGCGATGCGAAGCAATATGTCGGCCCGGCACCCGAAGGCGCAAACATTGAGGAGCAGGGGTTCGGCTGGAAAAACACATTTGGCACGGGCAAGGGCGGTGACGCGATCACCAGTGGCCTCGAAGTCATCTGGACCACGACGCCGACCAAGTGGAGCAGCAACTTCTTCTGGAACCTGTTCGGCTACGAATGGGAACTGACCAAGAGCCCGGCCGGCGCGTATCAGTGGAAGCCTAAGGATGGCGCAGGCGCCGATACGGTGCCGGACCCGTTCGACAAGTCGAAGCGTCGCGCGCCCTCCATGCTCACCACGGACCTCGCCTTGCGGTTCGACCCGGCTTACGAAAAGATCTCAAGGCGCTTCTTCGAGAATCCGGATCAGTTCGCCGACGCGTTCGCCCGGGCGTGGTTCAAGCTGACGCACCGCGACATGGGCCCGATCGTGCGCTATCTCGGCCCGCTCGTCCCTGCAGAGACCCTGCTGTGGCAGGACCCCATTCCTGCATTGGATCATCCGCTGATCGGGGAGCAGGACATTGCCGCTCTGAAGGCGGAAATCCTTGCGTCTGGCCTGTCCGTTTCCGAGCTCGTCTCGACGGCCTGGGCGTCGGCGTCGACATTCCGTGGCGGTGACAAGCGCGGCGGAGCAAACGGCGCGCGCATTCGCCTCGCGCCGCAAAAGGACTGGGACGTCAACCAGCCGCCCCAGCTGGCGAAGGTGCTGCAAACACTCGAGGCGATCCAGAAGGAGTTCAACGCTTTACAGTCTGGCGGGAAAAAGGTCTCACTTGCCGACCTGATCGTTCTCGGCGGCTGCGCGGCGATCGAGAAGGCGGCGAAAGACGCCGGGCAGGACGTGAAGGTTCCATTCACGCCGGGTCGCATGGACGCGTCGCAGGAAGAGACCGACGTCGAATCCTTCGAGCCGCTCGAGCCGACTTTCGACGGGTTCCGCAACTATCTCCGCGGCAAGCAGCGCCTGTCGGCCGAGGAGCTCCTGGTCGACCGGGCGCAATTGCTGACGCTGACCGCGCCTGAGATGACGGTTCTCGTCGGCGGCCTGCGCGTCCTGGGCGCGAATGCGGGACAGTCCACGCACGGCGTCTTCACCAAGCAGCCGGGGACGCTGACGAACGACTTCTTCGTCAACCTGCTCGACATGGGCACGCAATGGCAGCCCTCCGCTGGCTCTGAAGGGGTGTACGAAGGGCGCGACCGGAAGACGAACGAGGTCAAGTGGACCGGCACGCGCGTCGACCTGATCTTCGGTTCACACTCGCAACTGCGCGCCCTCGCGGAAGTCTATGCGTGCGCGGACTCGAAGGAGAAGTTTGTGAAAGACTTCGTGGCGGCGTGGACCAAGGTAATGGACCTCGATCGCTTCCACCTCGCCTGATCTCTGCGGAAAGGTTTGCGGGGGTTTCTAGAGCGCAGCCGCGACCGAGCATCGGAGTGATCGGGGCCGGATCGAGGCTACGCAAGCCTGTGGAAACCCTGGACGCTGGCAGCGGGGCGGCCCTCGGCTTTGAAATCATCGTCGTATGGGCTTTTGATGACGTTGACGCGCGGCTGGGCCATCAGGCGCGCTTGTCGTCGCAATTGACGCCGTTGCAGTTGTTGGGATCGCAGGCGTCATAGGCTAACGCTGACCCCGCGACAAGACCGCGCTCAAAGCAAACCCATGACTTCCGCTCGCATCCTCGCCCCCTATGCATGACCGGCACTCTTGCGCCACTATAATGGTTGACGTGGACTCTACGATTTTTCCTGGGTTTGCAAATTAAATTGCGGCGGCGAAATCGCTTTGGCGGCGGCGAGGAGGTCAGTTGCGATGTGTCCGGTTAGGGGTCAGTATCGTCGGTTCTGGCATTTCCGTTCCATGTCCGGTCATTGGGTCATTCCGGACATGGCGGTTTGCGGTTAGTGATGTTGCCGGTGATGCGATTTAAGCTCCCAAACCGGAGCCATGTGGTCACCAAGGTGCCGGCCGAGTTAAATGTGGAAAGCGTTAATCAAAATTTATTAGTAATATCAATTTGTTGAGTGGTCGGAGTGGCGGGATTCGAACCCACGACCCCTAGTCCCCCAGACTAGTGCGCTAACCGGGCTGCGCTACACTCCGACGACCGTCCTTATAGAGAATGCCGTTCGCATACGCAACGCGTCGGGCGACGCAGGAACCGGCCAAATTTTGATCAGCGGCGCGCGTCCCGCTCGAAAGGCGTCCAGCGCTTGAGAACGACCTGGGTTATGCTCTAACGGCGCCGAGCACCTTCGAGGATCGTCTGGCACTCGGCGAGTTCTGCCAAGGCGGCACGCAGCCGGACAATATCTTCCGACGACAAGGCGACAGGCCAAACAAAATCCGGGCCTGTCTTGTCCCGCGTCTCGTCGCGCTTGGCGGCAGACTGAGCGGATGCCTCGGAGACGTCCTGAGCTTGCCAGTCGCCTTCCCCAAGCGGAGGCATATTCGGCATCGTGTCAGAAACATAGTTCGAACCGCCGTCGCCGCCTATGGCGTTCGCAGCGGTAACCGCACCATGCCCCTTCAAGACACGTTGGACGCCCTTGATCGTGTAACCTTCGCCGTAAAGGAGTTGTTTGACGGCCCGCAGAATCTCAATATCCCGGGGCCGATAATAGCGGCGCCCCCCCGCGCGCTTAAGCGGCTTGATTTGAGGGAACCGGGTCTCCCAGAACCGCAGGACATGCTGCGGCAGTTCGAGTTCCTCGGCGACCTCGCTGATCGTTCGAAATGCATCGGCGCTCTTGGTCATTCGTCTCAAGCTCCACGCCGGTGAGGCCGCATTTTTGAGCGCTCAGAAACGTCAGATATCCTCCTCATCGGGGACGACCTGGCCATTGATCCGAGCCTTGAGGACACTCGAAGGCTTGAACACCAAAACGCGGCGCTGGGTTATCGGGACTTCAACCCCGGTCTTGGGATTGCGCCCAATGCGTTCGGACTTATCCCGCACAACAAACCGGCCGAATGAAGACAATTTAACGGCTTCGCCGCCAATCAAGGCATCGGCCAACTCGTCCAACACGGACTGCACCAAAGTCGCCGATTCCTTTCGCGATAAGCCTACGCAGCGGTACACCGCCTCGGCGAGATCAACGCGCGTGATCGTCTGCGGCGTTGTGCGCGGCGGGGGTTCAACCGCATGTTGTGCGGCCGATAGTCCAAGCTCTGCAGAAGCGTGCATAGGTTCGGAGTTTCTCATCCTTCAATCCCGTCGATCTTTTCCAGTTATGCGGTATAGGACGGATCAGGCAACGGCGTAACGGCCGCCGAGGCAAAAAAAGAAAACAATTAAAAACACGCACACGCAGGCAACGTTAAATGGACAGCGCTCGATCATTCGAATATCGAACCTAAATCGTTTGGCTGAAATGATTTAAGTCAAGATCGACTTTAATCTCCGGGGCTCGGCTCCCGGATTTACCACGCGCATTTTCACGTTCTTGGTGCCAAACGAACGAGCCTGAAACTGTGGAACAAAATCTCGATCAAATCAACCCTCGAACCCAGCGCCTTGCCGGCGAGGTCACCAGCGGATCAGCGCCGATGCCCAGGTAAAACCACCGCCCATGGCTTCAATCATGACGAGGTCTCCTTGCTTGATCCGGCCGTCGTCGCGCGCGACCGCAAGAGCAAGAGGAATTGAGGCGGCCGATGTATTGCCGTGCAGATCGACCGTCACGACGACTTTTTCGGGCGCGATCCCGAGTTTTTCGCGCCGACGCATCGATAATCCGGCGATTAGCTTGATGCGGCACAAACCAATCAAGATCGGCCGCACTCGTTCCGGTCGCCTCGAACGCCTGACGTGACGACATCCGTCACCATGCCAACCGCGTGCCGGAAAACCTCCCTACCGGCCATCCGCAAATGCCCCGTTGTCTGCGTGGTGGAAGGCCCTCCGTCGACATAAAGTTTTTCCCGGTGACGTCCATCCGAACGGAGATGCGACGTGAGCACCCCGCGATCCCGCGCGGTTCCCTCCCCGCATCCGCGCTTCGAGGACCATGGCCGCGGCTCCATCGCCGAAAAGCACGCAGGTGGTGCGATCGGTCCAGTCGAGGAGGCGCGAGAAGGTCTCCGCGCCGATGACGAGGGCGCGCCGGTGCGATCCGGACGTCAAGAATTTATCGGCGGTCGCCAGTGCGAAGACGAAGCCGGAACACACGGCCTGAAGATCGAAGGCCGCGCCTTGCGTCATGCCAAGTGCGGCCTGGATCTGGGTTGCAACCGCTGGAAACGTGAAATCCGGGCGTCGACGTCGCGACGATTATCGAGATCGAGATCCGAACCTTGCAGACCGGCATCTGCGAGAGCGGCTTGGGCTGCGTAAAGGCCGAGCCGAGAGGTTGGCTCGTCCTCCGCGGCGACATGGCGTTGCCTGATGCCGGTTCGCTGCACGATCCATTCGTCGGTCGTGTCGAGCGACTTTTCGAGGTCGGCGTTGCTCACGATACGCTTGGGAAGATAGGAGCCAAGCCCGACAACAACGGAACGAAGCTTGCCTGACGCTGCGTGAGTCACGGAATTTTCCATCGGAAAAGGAGAGCCGGTCATGGATCTGGACGGCGCGGGCTCCGGCGCACCCGCGACCTCGAACTTCGGACGTGTTAGATCCATTGTCCAGGGACACTGGAAGCGAAGTCTCGAATTTTGCGCAATAAATCATGCGCGCCATGGCATAACCGATTTCCACGCGCGCGCACTTCCCAAGGCGTCAGAACCGCCATGACTTTTGATGACGACCCCGTTCAACCCTAGAAACACTCCGCCATTGACATTGCGCGGATCCATCTTGGCCTTCAATGCCGCGAACGCATGGCGCGGCAAAGAAATAGCCGAGCTTCGACCACAGATCGCGGCTGAGTGCCTCGCGCAGATATTGCGCCATCTGCACCGCCGTGCCTTCCGCTGTCTTCAAAGCGATATTGCCGGTAAAGCCGTCGGTCACCACGACATCGACCGTCCCCTTGCCGATATCGTCGCCCTCGACGAACCCCCGGTACTCGAGATTGGGTAAAACAGTCTCCCGAAGCAGACGCGAGGCTGTTTTGACTTCCTCGATGCCCTTGACTTCCTCGACTCCAATATTCAGCAACCCCACCGACGGGCGTTCGATGGAAAGGACGATTCGCGCCATGGCGGAGCCCATGATGGCGAGATCA
The DNA here is from genome assembly GCA_963785995.1 of uncultured Alphaproteobacteria bacterium. Lineage (GTDB taxonomy): Bacteria > Pseudomonadota > Alphaproteobacteria > Rhizobiales > Beijerinckiaceae > Methylocapsa. Next base: position 39,045 of record CAWAXL010000028.1, on the reverse strand, counting down.
ACCAGCTGATGCGCATCGGCGCCGATGGACGCACCGAGATCAAGCACAATCGACTGCCCGCGTGTGGTCGGCCAGGTGGCCGCAATGGCCGGCCGATCGATTTGCCGGCATCATTTGCAGGCAGGTCTTGGCCATCGCCATCAAGGCGCCCGTATTGCCAGCCGATAGGGCAACGTCCGCCTCGTCTTTTTTGACCGCTTCGATGGCAAGCCACATCGAGGATACGCGCCTCCCCGCCCGCAAGGCCTGACTCGGCTTGTCATCCATGCGAACGGCCACGTCCGTGTGACGAACTCTTGAAACTTTCAAGAGCTGCGGCGCAACGTCCAAGAGCGGCTGAATCCGGGCCGAATCGCCGAAAAAGATGAATTCCATGTCGGGCCGCTGCCGCAGTGCAAGCGCGGCCCCCGGCACGATCACGTCGGGCCCATGGTCGCCCCCCATGGCGTCGAGCGCGATTCGGACTGGCTTGAGCATGGATTACGCAACTCCGGGTCGGCGCTGTAGGTTCTTGGCGGCGACCAAATCGCCATGGACGAATGAATTACACGAAAGTTTCTTAGCAAGCTGCGGAACATGCCGGAAAAACGCCGGGCACCCGCCAGCGGAATGATCAATCAATCGGTCGGCCCCGGTCTTTTGGCTGCACTGAACTGGACACGTGCCCTCCCCAGAATGGTTGTTACTTTTCGGCCATAGCGCGTTCGCCGCGTTTTCTTTTGTCTTGCTAAGGACGGTAACACTGGAAAAATCTCTTTTGTTCAAGCCTTTTTTCGGGCGAGACCCTTCGCATGTGCGAGATCGGACCAGGATAGCCCATTGCAGAACAGACACAGCCTAGGCTGTCCCAGCCGCGCGCTGGGCTAGCTTAACGGGGCAATGAACTTGTTCTCAGCCTTTGGGTTTGAGCTTCTGCAAGGCTGCGAAAGGCGAATCTTCTTCTCTTGGCGCATCTGAAAACTCGGCCCCCTCGAACGAGACACCGGGCTTACGGGGGTAAAGATCGAGATTCAAAATCAGAAATTCCACAGCCAATGCGCCAAGATCGATGCGCCCGTCAATGATCGGGTCAGCGTCGTCCAACTCTACCGCAGACTCGTCACTTGCATCGCCGCGACGCTTGGCCAGAGCCTCCCCAGGCGCAAAATCGACCCCGAATTCAGCCCGTATTTCGGTGTCGAAAGGCTCGAGACTGACGACACAAGTCTGGGTCACCTGCGCCCGCAGGACCCCGTTCACTCTATATCTCGACTGATCTTGCCTCAGCACCAGGAAATCGGCTGCAAGGCTGGCGATCGCCGCAACCCCGGCTTCCCGGGCAACCGCCACGCATTCCTCTGGACCCGCATTTATCGCGACTTCGAGACCCGTGTCCGGGACGGTCTCGACCGCGAGCGGACGCGTGAACCCTCCTTGCTCGCGCGGCTCGGCAGCCGCAACGCTCTTGCGGGAGTTTGCTTCGCTTGTTTTCCTCGTTGTCATCGCCACCGCCCCTACGCGAAAGTTAATTCTAAGGAATGGCCGACGGGCGCGGAAAGAGAATTCTCGCCCTCGGAGAAAGCTTTCAGAGACACATTGGTCAGAGCCTGGTTCGCCGCTTCCACATAGCGGGAGAGCCTGCCCGCATCCTTCTGACCTGCATAGACATTGCGCGCCAGTGTCGCGGCCAGATCCGGCGGCCCTGCGCGCAAGGCAAGATCATAGGCCGGGCCCGCGCCCCAGAAAGGCCTCCGCCATCCTTCGCATGCGCTTCGGCACGCCGATGTCGCCCACTCCCATCTCCCGCAAGGCGGCGTCGAAGGAATGGAAAAGGGCGTCGGTGAGGTCCTGGGCGATCTCGGGCGCCGGCGGCGGCATGCGATTGAGACGGCGCAAGACGAGCGCCGCATGCAAGGCGACCGCCTCGAACCGGCCTTCCAAATTGTCCTCGATGCCATACTCCGTGAAAAGCACGGGATCGCGCGCCGCCGCCACGATCTCGCCATGAAGCCGGTCGATCAGTTGCCGGTTGGCGCGACGCCGAAATAGCCAGAAAACCATGGTGTTTCCATGGAAGGCAGCCGCCTTGCCCTGCCCGGTCCGAGCCAAAGTCCGCCGTCCTTGCTTTTCGCTTCGACGGGCATGCTCTACGCGCCGCCCGGCCTAACGCAAGAGTTTTGTGGCAAGGAATTGCCATACGGCAGGTTCCCCTGACCCGTTTGGGCACTGCCCATAGCCATCCCAAACAATTATTCATTCATTTTATGGAAATTTCATGCTTCGTCGCAATGTCGGCCTAACAACGGCTCGGCGCACGAATTGGTCAAACCCGGAGGCTTGGAGAATGGAGTGTGTGAGGGCGCGGAGATGGCATGGAACCCGCGGACATCGGCGCCGCGAGACTGGCTTTCTTGGCGTCGCTTGCGCTGGGGCTCGGCGGCTGTCTTGGCTATGACGGTCAAGTCGTCCATGGCTATCAGCTCAACCCCAAAACGGCCGAACAGGTCAAGGTCGGGTCGTCCGCCGAGCAGATACTGGTCCTTTTGGGGACGCCGACGACGACCTCCACGGTCGGCGGCGACGCCTGGTATTACATAAGCCAAACCACCGATCGCAGCCTGGGGTTCATGCCGCGCAGGGTCACCGACCAGCGCGTCTTCGCGGTCTATTTCAGCAAGGACAAAAAGGTCGAGCGCGTCGCCAATTATGGCATGGAGGACGGCAAGCTCATCGATTTCGTGTCGCGCACCACGCCAACGGCCGGCGCCGAATCGACCTTCCTCAAAGGCATGTTCATCAACCTCATGCATTTCTGAGCCGCATTCCGCCCAGTAAATGCAGAGTTTTGGCGTGAACATGCGCCACGCTCAATTGCTCAATTCAAAGGCTTGGAGCATGTTCTAATCGATCGGAACATCCTCTAAGCGCCTGTGCCATCTCTCAATGGGCGAGAATGGCCAGCAGCAAGAGCGCGACGATGTTGGTGATCTTGATCGCCGGATTGACGGCGGGACCCGCGGTATCCTTATAGGGATCGCCGACGGTATCGCCGGTCACCGACGCTTTATGCGCATCGCCGCCCTTGAAGTGCTTGACGCCGTCCATGTCGACAAAACCGTCCTCGAAGCTTTTCTTGGCATTGTCCCAGGCGCCGCCGCCCGAGGTCATCGCAACGGCGACGAAGAGGCCATTGACGATGACGCCGAGGAGCGACGCGCCCAAGGCCGCGAAGGCCGACGCCTTCGAGCCCGAACCATCAGCGCGCCAAAATACACGACCAGCGGCGCGAGCACCGGCAGCAGCGACGGCACGATCATTTCCTTGATCGCCGCCTTGGTCAGCATATCGACGGCGCGGCCGTAATCGGGGCGCTCGGTTCCTTGCATGATGCCCGGCTTGTCGCGGAACTGGCGCCGCACTTCCTGGACGACGGAGCCGGCCGCCCGGCCGACCGCGGTCATGGCGATGCCGCCGAAGAGATAAGGTATCATCCCGCCAAAAATCAGCCCCGCCACGACATAGGGATTCGAGATGTCGAAGGAGACCGTGCCCATTCCCTTGAAATAGGGAAATAGGTCGGAGTTCGCGGCGAAATAAGCAAGATCGTGGCTATACGCATTGAAGAACACCAAGGCGCCAAGTCCGGCAGACCCGATCGCATAGCCCTTGGTCACCGCCTTAGTCGTATTGCCGACCGCGTCGAGTGCATCGGTGACGCGCCGAACCTCCTTGGGCAGACCTGCCATCTCGGCGATACCGCCGGCATTGTCCGTCACAGGTCCGAACGCGTCGAGCGCGACGATCATGCCGGCGAGGCCCAGCATGGTCGTCACCGCGATCGCCGTCCCGAAGAGCCCGGCGAGCTGACTTGTCGAGATAATGCCGCCGATGATGACAAGCGCCGGCAGCGCCGTCGATTCGAGCGACACCGCAAGGCCCTGGATGACATTGGTGCCATGTCCCGTGACCGAGGACTGCGCGATCGATACGACCGGGCGCTTTCCGGTGCCGGTGTAATATTCGGTGATAACCACGATAAGACCCGTCACCAGAAGACCGATGAGGCCGCAAAGAAACAGCTGCGAGCCCTCGATCGGCGTGCCGCCGTTCGCCGTGCCAATGGTGCCCCAACCGACGGTGAGCCAGGTCGCGATCGCAAGGCCCCCGATCGATAAGAGACCGGCGGCGATCAGGCCCTTGTAGAGAGCGCCCATGATCGAATTGCTCGCACCGAGTTTCACGAAATAGGTGCCGGCGATCGAGGTCACGATGCAAGCCGCGCAGATCGTCAACGGATAGAGCATCGCGGCATAAAGAACCGGCTGGCTGGTGAAGAAGATCGCCGCCAACACCATGGTGGCGACGACGGTCACCGCATAGGTCTCGAACAGATCGGCTGCCATACCGGCGCAATCGCCAACATTGTCACCGACATTGTCGGCGATCGTTGCAGGATTGCGGGGATCGTCCTCGGGAATTCCGGCTTCGACCTTGCCCACGAGGTCGGCGCCCACATCGGCGCCCTTGGTGAAAATACCGCCGCCAAGACGTGCGAAGATCGAAATCAGCGAGGCGCCGAAACCGAGCGCAACAAGCGCGTCAATGGTCTCGCGGCTGTTGGGTGCGTGGCCGAGCGGACCGGTCAGAATGTAGAAATAAACCGCGACGCCGAGAAGCGCGAGGCCGGCCACCAACATTCCCGTGACGGCACCTGCCTTGAACGAAATATCGAGGCCGGCACCGAGCGACGTCATGGAAGCCTGGGCCGTGCGCACATTGGCGCGGACTGAAACATTCATGCCGATGAAGCCGGCTGCGCCCGACAGAATGGCGCCGATCAAAAACCCGACCGCAATCGTCCAGGAAAGGAAAAAACCAAAGCCGACGAAAATCACCGCGCCGACAATTGCGATCGTCGCATATTGTCGTTTCAAATAGGCTTGGGCACCTTCCGCGATCGCTCCGGCGATTTCCTGCATCCGTGCCGAACCGGGATCAGCGGCCAAAAGCTTCAACGACGTCACCACGCCGTAGACGATCGACAGAAGACCTGCCAAAATCACCAGCCAAATGGAATTCATGTTCCCACCTTACCTAATTGTTCGATTGTTCGAAGCTTTGACGAGACAGAGGGCGCGTCCCTTTATCCGGAGCTATACAGAAACCGCATCGCCATGCAATTGCCGCTTGCCATCTCCCGACCCGCGAATGGCGACTACCACTAAAAATGCCGGAAGGAAGGCTGTGCAAAGACGAAATTCCGGCCTTCCTTGTCCCGGAACGTGGGCGGGGCAAGGCCCGGCTTGGCCACACCAATGGCACAAACCGAGAGGCCCGCTGACGAAGCAAGGGCCTCGAAACCTGCACCTTGCAAAGGAGGAATTGAGCAAAGGATTTCATAGTCATCACCGCCGGTCAGAATTGTCTCGACGAAAGAAGGCATTTTTTTCAAAATATCCGCCGCCGCCGCCGACAGCGGAACGTCGGCGGTCATGACCTCGATCGTCATTCCGGTCAAGCGCAGCATTTTCGAAAGATCGCCGACGAGACCGTCGGAGACATCCATGGCCGCGTGCGCATAGGCGCGAAGAGCCGAGCACAAAGCGAGGCGAGGCTGCGGCAGAAGGTAGCGGCTCGCGAGATAGGCGGCCGCCTGCGGATCGACCGCGCGGGTCCATTCCGCGCCCGATGCCCCATCTTGGCGGAATTTCAACCCCAGGGCGGCATCGCCGATCGTTCCGGTGACATAAATGAGATCGTCGGCGGCCACGCCGTCCCGCAAGATCATTCGATCCGCGGGCACCGTTCCGAAAGCGGTGATGGAAATGGCCAGCGGCCCCGGAATCCGTGTCGTGTCGCCCCCGAGCAGCGGACATTTGTAGTTGGCCGCATCCTCGCCGAGGCCTTGGGCAAAGCCAGCGAGCCAGTCCTCGGTCCAATCCTCGGGCAAGGCAAGGCAAAGGAGAAATCCGCAGGGCTCCGCTCCCTTGGCTGCGAGATCGGAGAGATTTACCCGCAAAGCTTTGCGCGCCACGGCACCCGGCGGATCTTCGGGAAAGAAATGGACCCCGGACACCACCATGTCCTTGGTGACGACGATATCGACCCCCGGCTTTTGGATGAGCACGGCCGCATCGTCGCGCAAACCAAATGAGCCCGGCCCCGCGAGCGGCGCGAAATAGGTTGCGATCAATTCATCTTCGGAAGGGCGTCGCATGCGGCTAATTGGGGGAAGTTTGTTCGAATTCGTCCGCCCGCAGGCGGCGCGCCATGCCATCCAGCACGGCGTTGATCATCCCGGCTTCTTCAGGGCCGAAAAAGGCGCCGGCAACATCAACATATTCCTTGATCGAAACGCGCGCCGGAATATCCTTTCTTTGCTTCAATTCATAGGCTCCGGCGCGCAAAATGGCGCGCATGACGGCGTCGATCCGCGCCAGCGGCCAGCCCGTTGCGAGAGTTGTGTTGACGAGCCGGTCGATCGAACCCTGGCTTGAGATCACGCCTGTCAGAATATCGCGAAAGAACGCGATTTCCGCCTCTTTATATTGTTCGCCTTCGATTTCATTGCCGATCCAGAAGGATTCGAATTCGGCGCAAGTCTCCTTCAGGCCCTTCTCGGTGACCTCCATTTGATAAAGAGCCTGGACCGCGGCGAGGCGTGCGGCGGAACGTTGATCGACATTGGCCATCAAAGCGCTTTCGGTTCGAGCGGCGGGAGCGCTCCATTGAGTGTCTTTTTCGCGTTTCTCAGCGCTGCGGTCACAGATCTCGGCAGAAGGATGGTTCTAGGCGCCGCCGATTTCAACCTTAAGCCGATGCAGCGAAAGGGCGGCCCGCGCCGCATCGCCACCTTTGTCGCCCTGTTTGGAATCAGCCCGGATCAAAGCCTGCGCCTCATTCTCAACCGTCAAGATGCCGTTGCCCAAGGCAAGATTCCGCGCCATAGCAAGCTCTATAAGGGCGCGCGCGCTCTCATTTGCGACGATTTCGAAATGATACGTCTCGCCCCGGATGACGCACCCAAGGGCGATTGCTCCTTGATAGGCTTGATCCAACTCCTGCGCGCGATCGAGCGCGATGGCCATGGCCAGCGGGATTTCGAGAGCGCCAGGGACGCTTATGATGTCAAACGCGGCCCCGGCCGAGGCAAATGCGGCTTTTGCGCCTTCAAGCAGCAGAGCGGAAATATCTTGGTAAAAGCGTGCCTCGACAATCAGGAACCTCGCACCTTTCGCGAACGAGTTGGGAGAGGCCGAAGAACGGCGCGGCAATGCCATGAACTGCACTCGAGTGGGTGATGCGCGGAAGCGTAGCCTTCGAGTAACAACCAAATTCACTTCCGGCAAGCCCACCTCATCGGAGGACTAACCACGGCGATCTCAAATTGCGAGCGGTTTCGCGCACGGCCCTTGTTTCCGCCTCGGAGCGAGGGTGCGCAGGGCTGCAAGCTCCACATTGCCTGCGCACCAGCCGGGCCGCTCTGCTGGACCGGCTGGTCCTTTCAGCTATGCAGGCCTGTGTCAGGCGCGATAGCCATGCTTAAGTTTGGTGGACCGAATAAGCGCGCGCGCCTCGCCGTCACGGCCGGCCGCGCATGCATTGGCAGCAGCGACAAGCTCGGTCTCAATTTGATCATAGACGGACCGATTGACATTTCCGGTTCCCACATCGGCATCAAGCACAGTCTGATAGCGCGTGAGATCCGTGGTGCAGGCAGCACCATCGGGCAATTTCGGCCAGTCCGGGCGGGCCGGACCTTGCGGTGCCACCGCCGCTACAGGCGCGGAAGGACTATTTGTTTGATTACAGCCGCACAGCAAGAGGGCGGTGATCAGAAGCCCTGTCGAAAGGGATGCGTTGCTGGACATGGATCCGAACCTGGACATTTTTCGCATTGCAAACTCCGCGGGGAGCCACTGATCTGGATTTTCAGCGGCGCTGTCCGCATGTGTCAAGCACATCTGCAACGAAAGATCACCCATCAAATTGGTGAATTTTTCGTAGGCAAGGCGAATATAAACAATGATTTTCGGCAGCGCTTGCCATCGATTGCGCGGGACCCGGCCGTCTAAGCCGCAACTCTTGGGCGGTCGGTCGGCCGCAGGCGTGTGTCCGGATAATCACGCGGATTGAGAAGGCGCTTCGTCACGTCCGCCCAGCTAAGATACTCGGTTCCTTTATGTTTTCCCTGGCGCATGGCGGCCAGAATAGCCCTCCGGATCGTATCTTCGACCTCAAGTAACGATCACGAGAAATATCCCGATCGATTTGCCTAACCGATGGCAAATTTCGTATGGTGCCAAGGTTGCAAGGTGGCGGGATGTCATCCAATCCGACCTTGCATCGATAGAAACAATCGTAGCGAGACAGGTTTCCAATTGGTGGTCCCTTTGCAGGCCGACAACGCCATCGACTCGAACAATGGAAAAACCCTGGTCTCGCTTGTGGTGTCCACCTGTGGGCGCACAACAACCCTCGAGGATCTGTTTAAGAGCCTCGACCTGCAAACCCATAAGAATTTCGAAGTGATCATCGTCGATCAAAATGACGATGATCGGCTGGACTTTGATCTTGCCCCCGAAAAACGTCCCCCAAGGCTGATTGTGTAGGATCGGCTTTGGAGGATTTCAGATGACAGGATTGGTTCGGGCGCGGTACACGCTGGAATTCAAGAAGGAGGCGGTGCGGCTTGTCCGGGGAGGGCAAACGGTCTGCTCCGTGGCCAAGACGTTGGGTCTTTCGGATCAGACGCTGCATAACTGGCTGAAGGCGGAGGCGGCGGGGGGATTACGCGAGATTACGGGCAAGGTGGTCAGCGCCGAGCAGATGGAGATCGCTCGCCTGAAGGCGGAACTAGCCAAGACGCGGATGGAGCGCGACATCTTAAAAAAGCGACGGCGTATTTCGCGAGGGAGTCGCGGTGAGATACGCCTTTATCGAGCGACATCGAGCGGTCTGGCCAATAGCGAGGCAATGCCAGGTGCTCAAAGTCAGCGCCAGCGGCTATCGCCAACATCGAGCGCGGCAGACGGGAGGAACTGGTCCACTGCAGCCCGGCCGCCGGATCGGTGATGTGGCCCTTCTGGTTCACCTCAAGGCGATTTTCAATGAGATGAAGGGCGCCTATGGCTGGCCACGTATCTGGCGTGAGCTTTCGACGCGTGGCATTCATACTGGCAAAGAGCGCGTGCGAAAGTTGATGAAGGTCCATGGTCTTCGTGGCCATGGAAAGCGTAAATTCAAGGCGACGACGAATAGTTCTCATGGCCTTCCCGTCTCGCCGAACCTTCTGGAACGCAGGTTTACAGTCGAGGCGCCAAATCGGGTTTGGGCTGGCGACATCACCTATGTGTGGACACAGGAAGGATGGCTTTATCTCGCGGTCGTCATCGACTTGTTCAGCCGTCAGGTGGTCGGGTTCGCGATGAGCGAGCGCATGACCCGGCAATTGGTTATCGACGCATTGCGCATGGCCTGGTTCCGTAGAAGGCCCACGAACGGTCTGATCTTTCATTCAGATCGAGGCAGCCAATACGCCAGCGGCGACTTCCAGAAACAACTCGTAACCTTCGGCATGAAGGGCTCGATGAGCCGAAAGGGCGACTGCTGGGACTGTGAGAGTATCGGGGCACTTGGAGGGCCTGACCCTTGTTGTGATTGACCCCGTGTCATTGCGTTGACCTGTCGGTTTTCCAGGTGCGCCTGACGGTCGGCCGAGACGTGACTTGATAGGAGCTTGAGGGGAACCCGTCCCATCACAGTCCTGTCCGCTCGCTGCACGCCGTCAGGTTCTCATTCCCGGAGAGCCTTCGACATGAGCGAAACCAACAAAATCATCATCGGCGTTGATACCCACAAAGACATCCACGTCGCTGTCGCAATCAATAGGATCGGGGCCCATCTTGGGACGCTGACAATCCCCGTAAGCCCTAAAGGTTATCAGAATCTCGAAACCTGGGCGCGAGCGTTCGGTGTGATCCATGCCTTTGGCATCGAGGGGACCGGATCGTATGGAGCGGGTCTCACACGCTTTTTGCAGGCGAAAGGGCATACCGTCATCGAAGTGAACCGCCCCAATCGTCAGCTCCGGCATCAAAACGGAAAAAGCGATCCGCTCGACGCTGAGAGCGCAGCGCGCGCCGTGCTTGGTGGTCAAGCGAATGCGCGGCCTAAATCAGCCGACAGCTCGGTCGAGATGATCCGGCACCTGAAGGTGGCACGGGATACTGCCGTCAAGAGCCGAACACAAGCCATGGTCACACTCAAGACCATCATCATCAACGCACCGGCAGCCTTGCGCCAGGCGCTCGACCGAATCATCGGTAAGATGGCGCTGATCCGCCACCTGGCTGCCCTCCGGCCAGGGCCTGTTATCTCGGCAACGACCTCTGCCAAGGCTGCCTTGCGGGCACTCGCGCGACGATGGCTGACGCTTGATGCCGAAATCAGAGCCCATGATGCCAATCTCGAGGTTTTGACCGTATCCTGCGCGCCGGCCATGCTCGAAGCCCATGGGATCTCCACGGGTACTGCAGCTGAGATGCTCATCCTCGTTGGGGACAATCCCGAACGCATCCATTCCGAGGCTGCTTTTGCCAAACTTTGCGGCGCCTGCCCAATTCCAGCCTCGAGCGGGAAAACGAACCGCCATCGCCTCAATCGGGGAGGAAACCGGCAGGCTAACGCTGCCTTGTATCGCGTCGTGATCGTCCGGATGCGAAGCCACCAGCCGACTCTTGATTATGTCAAAAAACGCAAAGCAGATGGCAAAGGAAAAATGGAAATCATCCGATGTCTCAAGCGATTCGTGGCCCGCGAGATTTTCGGCTATTTATGCGGCACTCGACAATCGTTGCCTTCGCTCTCGAAAGCCACTTGACCGATATAGGAGCATCAACGCCGTGACCGAAACGCTCTTCGGTTCGTTGAAGGTCGAGCGGTTGCACGGAATGCACTTTGCGACACGCCGTCAGGCAAAGGACGAGGTGATCGATTGGCTTCAGTTTTACAATCACCGGAGGCTTCACTCGACGCTGGGATATCTCAGCCCGATGGCGTTCGAGAAAAAACGGCTTGCCGATAAAGAAAGGCTCGCCGCATAATCGCTCAGCTAAGGGGGACGCTAAACGCGGGCAAGTTCACTCCCTTTTTAAGCGGAGCAAATGGCCATTCCCCTTACGGCACATCCATACGCCCACCGAACGCGGCCTCAGTCGCGGACGCAATGTCGGGTGGAAAAAGGCGCAAGGGTCCGTTGTCCTCTTTCCCGACGACGATTGCTGGTATCCGTCCTGGTTCATTTCGCACGCCCTCGACCTTCTCGCGGCCAAAGGCTCGGATCTCGTTTCGGGACGGGCCGCGGATCAGGATGGAAACAGCATTAATGGTCGTTATGAAACCAAAGCTCAGGCTATTGACCGGGCCAATGTCTGGACCACCGGAATTGAATGGACGATCGTCTTCAAGCGTTCGACCCTGGTCGCGGTCGACGGGTTCGATCCAGAAATCGGCATCGGTGCGTCAACCCCCTGGCAATCTTGCGAGGGGCAAGATATCGTCCTTCGAGCCTTGGCAAAGGGCCTAAAAGCCTATTTCGATCCGTCGCTTTATGGCTATCATGCCAAGTTCGCCGTCGAAAAAGAAGCAAACAGCACGGGAAAGGGTCGCCGGTACGGTCGCGGGCTGGGTTATGTGCTTCGCCGACATGGGTACGGCCTTTGGTCTGCGCTGAATTGGATCGCTCGTCCCGCAGTCAAGTCCGCTTTGTCTTTGGCCGAGGGAAAACTTTCAGCTTTTCAATATTATCGAAATACAGCGATCGGGCGATTCGAAGGCTGGAGCGGCCGGCTCTTAGGGTGACTTTTAACACCCCGCAATCCTGCTATTTTTGGCTCCTGGCCTCAGTCCTCAAGCTCAAAAGCAGGGTTACGGCGTGCAACGCAACCTAACGATCGACGGCCGGTTCCTGACGCAGGCCCGTACCGGGGTGCAAAGATACGCCCGCGAGATCGTCGCAGAGCTGGATGCCCAGCTGCAAAACGAGCCCCTGCAATCGTCGCTCTGCGCAAGACTCGTCAAACCCTCCGGGCCCGCGAACCCTCTCGTGCTGGCTGTCATCGACACCCAGACATCAGGCGTGCCGATCGGGGGAGCTCTGTGGACCCAACTGGTCCTGCCGTGGCTGACGCGCGGCATGCTGCTGAGCCTTGCCAACATCGGGCCGTTGACCGTCGCCAAACAAATCCTGTGTATCCACGACGCCAACATTTGTCTGACGCCCGAAACCTACAGCGGTTTTTTCCGGCTCTATTACAAGACGGTCTTACCAATCCTCGCCAGACGAGCCGCTCATGTCGTGACGGTTTCGAATTTCTCGGCCCGCATGTTGGACGAATTTGGCCTTTGCCCCTTCAGAAAGATTACCGTCATTCCAAATGGACACGAACACGTCAAGCGTTGGCGTCCTGAACGCTCTGCTTACGCTTCAAAGTCGTCATATCGTCGTCCGTTTGTTTTTGTGCTGGGAAGCCAAGCCCGGCACAAAAACGTGAAGATCCTTTTTTCCATCGCCAAGGAGCTCGACGATTTGGGCCTCGATCTTCTTGCCGCCGGGGGAACATACAAACATTTTTCGGCAATTGACGGGGAAGAAGTCCCGTCCAATGTGCGGATGCTGGGCTTTGTTTCGGACGACGATCTCGCGGCCCTTTATCAAAACGCGTTCTGTTTTGCCTTTCCCTCGCTGACGGAAGGTTTTGGGCTGCCGGCCCTTGAAGCCCTGGCTTTCGGTTGTCCAGTCATCGCTTCCGGCTGCGCGAGTTTGCCGGAAGTGTGCGGCAATGCTGCGCTTTACGCCGACCCAAATGCGCCGCTTGCCTGGCTCGATCAGGTCCGGCGTCTGCACGCGGACCCGAACTTGGCCGCAACCTTGCGCGCCGAAGGACCGCGCCGAGCTAAGCAATTCTCCTGGAGCAAAAGCGCGGGGCTGTATCTCGATTTGATTCGGTCAACATTGCGGCAAACGGATTGATCGCATCGGTTTGAAGGTGTCGGTTGGAGGAACCGCAGACTATAAAAAACCAAAGTGACGTGATATATATTTTCAGCTGTCAGAATAGAACAGCCCGTTTGGGGCATTGCTCCTTGAAGCGGGCGGCGGCATATCCAATTGAGGTGAATACTGGGCGGTCGCCAGACGTTCATCCAGTTTTGGCATTTTCAACCGCGAGCGAGGTGTCAACAGGGCCGGTAAGGCGGACTTTCAAACCTTTTTCGATAATGATTATGCGAGAACATGCAATAATACTTAAAAGTTTGACGTGAGCCTCCGCACGGATCCCTGTGCGCGCTTGACTATGCTGAACATCACTGTGGGGTTTGGCGAAACGAAAGTTTAAAGAGCGGCGATGAACCGAATGTTGAAGGTGGATAAGCGTCTCCTTTCCAACGAAATGAGCCCAAATGCGGGGGGGCCTCCGGAATTGGGCCCGCGTAATTTCTATATGCGGATCATTCGTCACCAGCTTCCCATCATGCTGGTGTTTTTCATTTTATGCATGTCCCTCGGCGTTATCTATCTATTCGTCACGAAGCCGACCTATGTCGCTACCGCCTCGATGATGATCGACACCAGAAAAGCGCAGTTGCTTGACCCGCAGGCCAAGGGCGGGGAGCCGACCGTGGACGTCGGGATGGTGCAGACCCAAATCGAACTGTTGAAATCCCAGAATGTCAGCCGTGCGGTCGTCAAGGAACTGCATCTGATGGACGATCCGGAATTTGCCGGCGGCCGTCCCGGATTTATCGGCTCTCTCACGGCCAAGTTTTGGGGCTTGTTCTCGACCCCCGGGCCACCGCCGACGGAATCGCAGCGCATGCTGAGCGTCCTCGCGGTATTCCAGGGCAAGCGGACCGTGACTCGCGTCGGACAAAGCTATGTCATGGAAATTAGCGTTCAGTCGACCAATGCCGAAAAGGCCGCGCGAATCGCCAACGCTATCGCGAACGCCTATATCGATGACCAGCTCGAGGCCAAATATGAAGCGACGCGGCGCGCAAGCGTCTGGCTGCAGGACCGCTTGAAGGAACTCAGCGCCCAAGTCGCCGCTCAGCAACAGGCTGTTGTGAATTTCCGCGAGAAAAACAACATCATCGATACCGGCGGCCGGTTGATGAATGATCAGCAACTTTCGGAGGTCAACAGCCAGCTCATTCTGGCCCAAGCCGCAACCGCCGAAGCCAAAGCCCGCTATGACCGGATTCAGGAAGTTCTGAAACAGGAGGTGCCGGACGCGTCCATTGCGGATGCCCTGAACAATCAGATCATCATCAAGTTGCGCGGCGAATATCTGGAAATGGCCTCCCGCGTATCGATCTGGACGCAGAAATACGGCGCGGAACATTTATCGGTCTTGGCCCAGCGCACCCAGATGCGCGAGGTTCTCCGCTCGATCAGGGACGAAATGGGAAAGATCGAGCAAAGCTACAAAAGCGAATACCAGATCGCCCTTGCTCGCGAACAGAGCCTGCGCAACAGCCTCGGCAAGGCGGTATCGCAATCCCAGATTACCAATCAGGCGCAAGTTCAGCTCCGGGAGCTCGAAAGCAACGCCCAAACCTCGCGGTCTTTGCACGACAATTTCCTGCAGCGTTACATGGAAGCCGTTCAGCAGCAGTCCTTCCCGATCACCGAGGCTCGCCTGATCGGGCCTGCCGAAACGCCTTTGTCGAAAAGCTTTCCCAAGACCTCGCTGATCCTTTTGATCACTGCGGCCGCCGGCTTGGCGGTGAGCTTCGGGATCGCGGCCGTCCGGGAGATGATGGACCGTGTTTTCCGTTCGAGCGATCAGGTCGAGGAAGAACTGCAGCTCAACTGCCTGGCGATGCTGCCGCGGCTGAAGGCGCCGGCCGTATCCGACGCGGAGGACATCGAGGGTCCGCCGCCACCGCCCCTGCTCGGTCCTGGGCCATTGCGCATTCGATCGCACCCTCTGCTCGATCAAGTTCTGGATGAACCTTTTTCGCAGTTCAGCGAAGCTTTGCGCACTGTGAAGGTTGCGAGCGACATCAGCGGGATCTTAAAATCCAAACGCGTCATGGGGGTGATCTCCACCGTCCCTGGCGAAGGTAAAACCACGATCTGCGCCAATTATGCGCAACTCATCGCCCATGGTGGAAGCCGCGCGATCTTAATTGACGCCGACCTTCGCAATCCGAGCCTGTCGCGCCAATTGGCTTACGACGGGCCAGGGCTGATCGACGTTCTCGCGGGTTGGAAAACGGTTGACGAGGTGTTGTTGGTCAATCCGCGCAGCGGGTTGCGGATGCTCCCCTCGGGCCAAACGTCAAATCTGCCCCATACAAACGAACTGCTTGCATCCGACGCGATGAAGAAGCTCATCATGACGCTGCAGGACACCTATGATTATATCATCGCCGACTTGCCGCCGCTTATTCCGGTCGTCGACGCGCGCGCTTCCACCAGCTTCGTCGACTCCTATCTTTATGTTGTGGAATGGGGCACCACCAAGATCGATCTGGTCAAACACGGTCTATCCGGCGCACCTGAGCTGTACGAACGCCTTCTCGGCGTCATCCTGAACAAGGTCGACATGACCTCGATCGGACGGTATGAGCGCTATCGAAACAATTATTATTATGAAAAATATCACGCTCGATACACCAATCCGGACCGGCCGCAATCCAGTGTTCCAAAAAGCTCGGTAGGGGCGCAACGTTAGGTCTTCAGGCGAAACCACAAACCGCCGCCCTTACCGAATGGAAAAATTCCCCCGATGAGCTGCGCCAAGATCATGCTGATCCGCCACGGGGAGAGGCCCAGCGCGGATAAAACTGTCCGCGGCGTAAACCTGGAAGGCTTCAAGGATAAGGAAGAACTAACGGTGCGGGGTTGGCAACGCGCCGGCGCACTTGTTCGTTTTTTCGCGCCTTTCGAAGATCGCTTCGCGCACCCGGCCCTCGAACGGCCGAGCGGTCTTTTTGCCTGCAAGGCAGGACCCGAAGACCCGAGCTTGCGACCCCAGCATACTTTATTGCCGCTCGCGGAATTTCTCAAAAGCGAGCTGAATTGCGACTATTACGCCGGCGAAGAGGACAAACTTGTCCAAAAAGCTCTCCGGGTGCCCGGCCCTGTGCTGATCGCATGGAAGCACCTGACCATGCATGTCATCGCCAATTTAATTCTTGGCAACACAACGGATGCGCCACAATATTGGCCTTTCGAGCGTGTCGATCTCGTCTGGGTTTTCGAAAGGCAGGGGAAAACCTGGAGCTTCAGGCAGGTGCCGCAACTTCTCCTTGCGGGTGATCGGGCAGATGTGGTCGTCTGAGCGAAAGCTTTACTGCGAGCACAGCGAGCGGCTATGAGCATCATTGTCGCCGGAGCCAACAGCATGCAGCCAAAGAAAAGCGTAAAACATCGCTTCGAGCGCATCGCCTTTCTTTCCTCCGGCACGCCGGAAGCAAATACCGCTCAGGCCCAATTCATCGCCCGATATGGAACGGTTGACCCCGAGGACGCCGATGTTGTGGTCGCGCTCGGCGGCGATGGGCTCATGCTGCAAACCTTGCATCGGTTCATGGGAAAAAACAAACCGATCTATGGAATGAAGCTCGGTTCCGTTGGTTTCCTCATGAATGAATTTCACGGCCCCGACCTTGAAAAGCGACTCGACCAAGCCGAAGCGTCCATCGTGCATCCTCTGCTGATGGAAGCCACCGACACCCAAGGCGAAACCGTCACGGCGCGGGCGATCAACGAAGTCTCGATTCTGCGCCAGTCCTATCAGGCGGCGAAAATGCGGATCTCGATCGATGGCAAGGACCGGCTCGCCGAACTCATCGCGGATGGGCTGCTCGTCGCCACGCCCGTCGGCTCGACCGCCTATAATCTCTCGGCGCATGGTCCGATTTTGCCGCTCGACGCGACACTCATGCCGCTGACGCCGATCGCGGCGTTCCGGCCACGCCGCTGGAGTGGCGCGCTCTTGCCCGACACGGCCCATGTCACGATCGATATTCTCGAAGCTGACAAGCGCCCCGTCGCCGCGGTCGCCGATCATTTCGAACGTGAAAAATGTCGTCAAGGTCATTGTCGCGATGGATCATGCGACCGATCTCGTGCTTCTCCACGATCCGGGTCATTCGCTTGTATGAACGGATCTTGCGCGAACAATTCGGATATTGAGCGATGAGCCAGGATATTTGCATCCGTAGCCGCCAGATCGTGGCGCAGGGATTCGGCTTGCTGGAAAGAATTGGTCGTCGAACGCAAGCGCTTCGACGGACGCATGCAAACCATCAATCTTGAAGTTTATGACTCCGGCGATGGCGTCGCAATCTTGCTCTATGATCCGCAGCGCTCACGAGTGGTCCTTGTTCGCCAGTTTCGCGGGCCGGCCTATTTGCGGGGACGGCATGAAAGCCTCATCGAGGTATGCGCGGGCAGGCTTGAAGGCGAGGACGCCGAAAGCCGGATCGTCAAGGAAGTCGAAGAAGAAACTGGAATCATCGTGCGAAAGCCGGTCCGCCTTTTCGAGGCCTATATGAGCCCAGGATGTTTTTGTGAGAAAATTACCTTCTTTGTCGCGCCCTACGCGCCGACGGATAAAACCGCGAAGGGCGGCGGCCTCGATGACGAAGCGAGATATCGAAGTCTTGGAGCCGACGCTTCGACGAGGCGTTGGCGATGATCGACACGGGCAGATCATCGATGCCAAGACGATCATGCTCTTGCATTATGCCAAATTCGCTGGGCTCATGGCTGAGCGATAAGAAATTCAAGGTGCAGGCGGGATCGATGAGCGACAAAGTCCAAGCTGATCCGCAACGGCACCCGCGGGGCGGCCTTTTCTACGAGGATTTTGTCGTCGGCATATTGGTCGAACATCGCCTGACGAAGACCGTCACGCAAATGGACAATATGCTGTTTTCCAACATGACCCTCAATCCGCAGCCGCTGCATATCGATGCCCATTATTGCGCAACCGAAACCGAATGGAAGCGCCCCCTCATAAATTCTCTCTTCACCCTCGGTCTGATGATCGGAATTTCCGTCAATGACCTCTACGCTCGGCACCACCATTGCCAATCTCGGGATGACAGAGGTGAAATTTCCATCGCCCTTGTTCGAGGGCGACACTTTGCACGTTACCAGTGAAATCATGAGCAAGCGCTTGTCGAAATCGCGGCCCGACGCCGGGATTGTCGAATTCCTCCATCGAGCCTATCAGCAGGAAGGCAAGCTTGTCGCCGAATGCCGGCGTCAGGCTTTCATGAAAAAGCGAATTTCCTAATTCAGCCGGGGGCTTCATGCGGTCGCAGCTTTTCATTCCAGCCGACAGCGAGAAAAAGCTAGCCAAAGGTCTTGCGAGCGGCGCCGACTGTCTGATTCTCGATCTTGAGGATTCGGTTGCGCCCGAAGCGAAACATAAAGGCTCGGGAACAGGCCTTTGTGTTTCTTGCGTCGATGCCTTGCGCGAGACGCCCGCGCCCGCGCCTTTACGTGCGTGTGAATGAGCTGACGTCCGGCCAGACCGAGGCCGACCTCGACGTCGTGATGCAAGCGCCGCCGGATGGGATTTTACTGCCCAAATGCCTCAATGGCGCGGCAATTCAACATCTGGGCGCAATGCTCGCGGTCAAGGAGGCCGAGCATAATGTTGCCGATGGCGCCACGCGAATCATGGCGATCGTCACCGAGACGGCGGCCTCGATCTTCAACATGGGAACCTATGCCGGTGCGAGCCCCCGCCTCGAAGGCCTGACCTGGGGCGCCGAAGATCTCGCCGCCTGCCTCGACGCCGAGACGAACAGAGGAGCGGATGGCAATTACACATTTCCCTATGTGCTGGCGCGCAGTCTGACCCTCTTTGCGGCAGCATCGGCGGGCGTGCTGGCCATCGATGCGGTGCATGGAAATTTTCGCGATCTCGCCCGGTTGCGCGCCGAATGCGAAGCCGCCAAGCGCGATGGTTTTGCCGGCAAGATGGCGATCCATCCGGCTCAGATCGACATCATCAACGAGGTTTTTACGCCCTCGCAAGAATCGATCGCCAAGGCGCGGGCGATCCTCGCCGCCTTCGAGGCGGAGCCGCAGGCCGGCGTCATCAGCTTTGAGGGCGAAATGCTCGATGTCCCGCATCTGGCCAAAGCGCGGCGACTGTTGGCGAGTGTCGGAGAGAGGTAGCCAATCCGAAGCCGCGTCCGCCTGAGCGTTTCGGAGGCTACAAACATACCACGGCACCCGTTTTTTCCGATTTGCGCTTAATTTTTTTTTAAGCGTTTTGAGAAATAGTTTCCAAACTCCCACGCGAACGATTGGAAACCACATGTATTTCTCACTCGGACAGGCCGCCAAGGAGGCGGGGGTAGCCAAATCCACAATCTCGAAGGCCTTATCTTCCGGCAAGTTGTCTTATCGGGAAAAAAATCCGGAAGGGTACAAGATCGATCCGGCTGAACTTTTCCGCGTGTTTCCAAGAACGACCAAAACTGATGCGGATGAAACCCCGTCGAACGATTGGAAACCGGGTAAAAATGGCAGCGAAACCATCCCCTATTCGGCGAAATTCGAAATTCAGCTCGCCGGGTTGAAAAGCCTTCTCGAGGAAAAGGATCGACGCATCTCCGATCTCGAAGCCGACCGCGTGCATCTGCGCGAAGACCGCCACCGGCTGACTCAGAATTGGCAGGAGGAACGTGTCCGGCTCTTAAAACTGCTTGAGGATCAATCGGGCACCGTAAAACTTCTGACCGACGAACGCGCCAAAGAGGAGACCGAAGCGGCCCGTACGTTCTGGCAGAAAATGTTTCGACGCAAATCAGCTGCAGCAGCTTAAGCGCAAAATCCGGTTGCGTTGAGTTTTGGGAGCATGATCCGGCAATGCGGTTCATGCTCCAAATTTTTGCTGCCTCGGATCCGGCGCTTCGGCGGGTTTGTTCACGATCATGAGGACGAACTCTCATATCGCGTCACGATGTCAGCGAGCATAGGCCGCGCCCGGTCCTCTCGCGGATCATCGGCCCGACCGATGTAAATAAAACCAGCGATTTTTTCGGTCTCCGCGACGCCGAGTTGGCCAAGCACCGCGCGGTCATAGGCGTACCATTCGGTGAGCCAGATCGAGGCAAAGCCCAGCGCATTGGCCGCGACCATCAGATTCATGCAGACGGCGCCTGCCGACAGAATCTGCTCCCACTCCGGCACTTTCTGATTCGGAGCTGCACGAGACACCACCCCGACGACGAGCGGCGCCTGGCAGAAGCGCTTTCTCTCCGTTTCAATGCGCCGAGCGTCCTCGCCGGGATGAGCCTTGGCATAAACTTCGGCGAGAATTTCGCCAGCGGCTTCGCGAGCCGCCCCCTCGAAAACGATGAAACGCCAGGGAACAAGTTTACCGTGATCGGGGACACGGGCGGCCAGCCCGAGAAGAATGTCCAGCTCCTGCGGGGAAGGACCGGGGCCGGACATGGTGGCTGGGGGCGCCGAGCGCCTTGCCCGGAGGAGCGTAATTGTGTCATTCATCGAGGGTTCATGCTTTCTTGTATAAGGACGGATGCTATCCGGCGGTCGGTGTCCATCAGATGGCAAAGTTCAAGTTGTTTCGCAATCATAGCCTTCAGGCGGGCTCCGTCCACCCGCCATACGCGCAACGAAGGGACCGGCTCAATTTTCCCGCCACGAAATCGTCAATTTGCGGCCTGATCAAACCTTGGGGCACCGCGGGCTTGACGATTTCTGCCTTGACCATGCCAATCTAGGCCCTCCAGCCGAGGATCGCCTTGTTCCAGAGGCGGCTGCTTGGCTGCCCGGAGACGTGATACGAACTGGCCCGCTAGCCGAGAGGCTCGCCGCGGCCCATCGCTTTCGATCGATCGAGGCCGCTAAGGCAGCCCCATCGAACCCCCTTCGCAAATTTCGCTAACCGGATCTTTGAATGTCGCTTCTGGACACCTCTTCCGCCCCGCCCAGCATCGGTCTTGCGCGACGAAGCTATAATCCGTTCGAAGCGACAAACGCGGTGGTTGCCCCCGCTTGGACAAAGGGCGCAAATTTCCTCGCTATTTTAAGCCTTATCTTCTTTTTCGGCTGCGCCATCGTTTCATGGCTCCACATCAACGCCGTCGTGCCGTGGGATTCCAAAAATCATTTTTATGCGATGTTTCGTTTTCTTGGCGATGCCCTGCACAATGGTGAGATTCCGCTTTGGAACCCCTATCATTTTGCCGGCCATCCCGCGATCGCCGATCCGCAATCCCTCATCTTCACCCCGACCATGCTGCTATTCGCGCTGATCGCGCCGAATGCTTCGATGCAGCTGTTCGATGCGGTCGTTCTCGGGCATCTTTTCGTTGGCGGCCTTTGCGTTCTTGGTCTGTTGCGCCGCTGGCGCTGGCATCCCGCCGGCGCGGTTCTCACGGCCATCCTCTTCATGCTGGGGGGCGCCGCATCTTCAAGGCTTCAGCATACCGGCATCATTATTTCCTATTCCTTTTTTCCAGCGGCGTTGTGGTGCCTCGACATTGCGCTTGAACGGCGATCCTACCGATTTGCTATAGCGTTCGGCATTTTCGGATCCTTGATGGCGCTTGGGCGCGATCAGGTGGCCTTTCTGCTGTGTACGGTTCTGATCGGTTATCTAGTCTTTGCCGCGATCCAATCCGGAAACCCGTGGATCTATCTGCGGGCGCGCATCGGGATTCTCTTGACGAGCGCCGCCGTCGTCCTTGCGATCCTGATCGTCCCGGCGCTTCTCACCATGCAATTTCTGGCCGATTCCAACCGCCCGGGCTTTCCGTTTGGGGTCGCAGCGGTGGGGTCTCTGGCGCCGGTCAATCTCATCACGCTGTTCGCACCAAATTTCTTCGGCTCGCTCGATCATCTCTATGATTATTGGGGACCAGACTACGACACCATGCCGCGCGCCGACTGGACCGACCGCGCCGTCAATTATCTATTCATCGGCACTCTGCCGTTTCTGCTCGTCGCTTGGCATGGGCTTGGAGCCGGCCGTTTGTTGGCGCGACGAGGCCGGTTCTTTCTCATTTTGCTCGGTCTTTCGCTTGCTTACGCGCTGGGGCGCTACACGCCGTTTTTTGCTCTGGCCTTTGACCGGATCCCTGGCGTTTCGCTCTATCGCCGGCCCGCGGACGCGACTTTTCTCGTCAATATCGCACTTGCCTTTTTGGTTGGCTTCCTGATCCATCGCTATGTCGAGGAGGGTTTGCCGAAGCCCTTTGCCACGCTGCCGAAATGGCTTGCCTTCACGCTTGCCGCCGCAACCACGCTCACCCTCGCTTTGCTGATCGGGAGCGGTCTTGCGTTTTCCTGGCGGGAAGGTCAGCTCGTGAATTCCCTCATCGAGTTGGGCGTCGCTGCCACTCTCGCGATTGTCGGAGCCCTGATTTTATTCGGACTTGGATCGCCACGAAGGCGGGCTTTAGCGGCAAGCTTGTTCGTGCTTTTGAGCGGTGGTGAAATTCTTTGGCGCAACGCCGCCTCACCGCTGAACGCCGAGCCCATCGACCGCTACAGCCTCTATGCCGGCACGAAACCAAACGAAGCCGCCGGTATCGAGCTTTTGCGCCATGAAGTCGCGGCGCGGATGCAAGAGGGAGATCGGCCCCGCATCGAAATCCTGGGCCTCAAAGGGCCCTGGCAGAATGCGTCGATGGTGCTGAAGCTGGAAGATTCGCTGGGCTACAATCCGTTACGCATAGACGATTATGAACGCGCGGTGGGCCCCGGCCAAGATGCCGAGGATTTCACCTTGCGCCGCTATCCAGACACGTTTCGCGGCTACAATTGCCGACTGGCGCGTTTGCTCGGCCTTGAATATCTGGTCCTCGATCGCCCTTTGCGAAAGCTGCCGCGCCACATTCCAGTACCAAGGGCCCGGGCCATCTATTCGAGTGAATCAATGTACATCTACAAGCTCGGCAAACCCGCGCCGAGGGCCTATTTCGCGTCGACGGTGAAGCCGATCGTCAATGAAGAGGTTCTCGATGAGCATGTCATGCCAGAGTTCGACTGGTCGAAGGAGGTTTTGATCGACCAGTCGAGCATGGCTGATCTGCATGCCGGTCCTTATCCGCAAGCCGAACGGAAAGGAACGGAGGGCATCAGCCAAGAGAGCGAGAAGAGCGTGGCTCCCGGTGCGGACAATGTGCCAAGCGTCGCGCAAAGCGCCTCGAAGGCCATGATCGTCAGATATTCCGATAGCGCGGTCGACATCGATGTCGACTCTGAGAGGCCCGGCATCGTCGTGCTCCACGATCTTTTCTATCCGGGCTGGGAAGTGCGCGTCGACGGGCGCGCGGAGCCGGTCCTTCGCGCCAATATTCTCTTTCGAGGTGTCGAGGTTCCGGCGGGCCATCACCACGTCGAATTCTCATTCCATCCGCTGTCATGGAGTAATCTTTCGGTGGCGATGCACAATGTCTTGCATCGGAAGGGGGACTGAGGTTTGAAGCGTCGCTTGTTCGCGCAGGAGATAATCCAGCCCGCCTCCCGGAGGGGCAGCTTGCGGGCGCGCTATGTGGCATTGGCTCTTTGCCTTCTGTCCTGCCCGGCATGGGCGCAATCGCCCGAAACCGGAAGCTCCGGCCTTCCTCCCTTACGTTTGCCGGGAAACCACGCGGCTCCGCCCGCGCCGCCAGCCGAGACGGCGCATGGTGCCCTCCAGCTGACCGCGCTTTTTGTGGCCTCCGACCCGCAGCCGGTCCGCGAGGGCTTGCAATGGCGGGTATTCGAAGATGCCGCGGGACCTGACGGAAAACATAGGCTGGTCGCGCAATCTTCGGACGCAATGGCCAATCTGCCGCTGCCCGACGGGAATTTTATCGTTCATGCCGCCTTGGGCCTCGCAGGCGCGACCAAGCGTGTGACCATCAATGGCGCGTTGTTGCACGAAACCCTGGTGCTCAATGCCGGTGCCTTGCGGATCGCGGGGCAGCTTGGCGAGACGCCGATCAATCCGGCCAAGCAATCCATCTCAATCTATGTGCCGGAGACCGGCAATTCGGAAGCAAAATTGGTCGTGGCAAATGCCAAGGCCGGCGACACGATCGGTCTGCCCGAAGGAAATTATCATATCGTATCGACATTGCTCGATGCGGCGAGCAACGGATCGTCAAGCCCGACGAATTCGGTCATCAGCGCCGATCTCCGCGTTCAGGCCGGCAAGCTGACCGACGCGACCCTGCGCCATCGCGCCGCCAACATGACCCTCAAGCTGGTCAACGGATTGGGCGGTGAAGCCCTCGCCAACACGGCCTTCACGATCCTGACCCCCGGCGGGGACGTCATCCGCGAAATGATCGGCGCGTTCCCGTCGGCGACCCTCGCGGAAGGCGAATATGTTGCCATTGCGCGGCACGACAACAAAACCTATCAAACGACTTTTAAGGTCGTCTCGGCACTCGACCGGGACGTCGAAGTCGTGGCCCAGGAAGCTCCGTCAAGCGCAACACCGTAAGCGCGCGAGTCGGCGTCCAATCTAACGCGACTTGCCAAGGAACGCAGTGAAGGCCGCGCGAGCTTCCTCGGAACGAACCGCGAGGTAAAATAGCCGCACTTCTTCTTCGATCCTCTCTTCTATGTCCTTGAGGTCGCCGCGCAAGAGGCGGCGCGTGGCGGCAAGCGCCGCGCGAGGTTTGGCGGCCAGTTGCCCTGCCCTCTTGATCGCAAAGGCCCGTAGTTCGTCCGCGGGGACAATCGCATTGGCAAGCCCCAGCCGCAGCGCATCTTCGGCGCCGTAGGGCTCGCATAGAGCCAGCAACTCGACCGCCTTCGCCATGCCCACCCGGCGAGGAAGCAGCAATGAAGACGCGGCTTCCGGCACAACGCCCAGATCGACGAAAGGCATGCGAAACAGGGTCCCAGGGGCGACATACACGAGATCACAATGCAGGGTCATGGTCGCGCCAATGCCGATCGCCAAGCCCTCGATCGCCGCGATCAGCGGAGTTTCACAAGCGGCGAGCACCTTGATGAAGGTGAAGGCGGGAAATTCTTCCGCTCCGCCGGTTGCGTCAAGAAAATCGCCAATATCATTGCCGGCCGTGAACATTCCGCCGGCGCCCGAAAATACCACGGCTCCTATCGATGGATCGGATTGGGCTTGGCGCAAGGCCTCGGTCGCAGCCTTGTACATCGCTCCAGTGAGCGCGTTCTTTTTTTCCGGCCGGTCGAAGATCACGCACAAGACTGCGCCTTCGCGTTCGATCTTGAGATGAGTGGTTTCAGGTGGCATCGCGGCTCCCGTTCGCAAGCGCATGAACTGAATAGAGACTACCGGTTTGGACTCGATGGCCGGCGGCCCTTATTGGCGAAGCAAGAGCCCGCCAGCGTGAACAGAGCTCGCACCCCGCGTCACGTCGCGTTCGAGGCCGCCCGCACCGATCGCGATGTTCTCGGCAAAGAAGCGTGCGGTGGCGATCCGCACCCCCAAGGCGGGATCGCTATTGCCCGATTGAGCCAGCCGATGCGCGGCAAGCGCGCCTTTCGCCAGCGCCGTGCCGCCGCGCGCGTAAGCGAACAGGCGCAGATAGGGCGTGGCGCCGGCCAGCGCATCGTTGGGATGCGTCTTGGACGCATCCTGCATGAACGCCGTGGCGCGCTCGAAGGCCTCCACGGCATCGGCCAGGCATGGTTCCATTTCGCCGACGCTGTCGGCATTGGTGCTTCGCAGGAGATCGAGAGCCGCATGCATGTCGGCGATCTCTCGGGCAACGGCGGCACCCCCGGAAAGACCCAATTTCCGCTGCACCAGGTCGATCGCTTGAATGCCATTGGTGCCTTCGTAAATGGCGGCAATCCTTGCATCGCGCAGATATTGCGCGGCACCCGTCTCCTCGATGAAGCCCATGCCGCCGTGAACTTGAATCCCGAGCGAGGCGACTTCACTGCCAATGTCGGTTGAAAAAGCCTTGGCGACCGGCGTCAGCAGCGAAGCCCGCTCGGCTGCTTGGGCACGGGCTATGTCATTGTGTTCCCGCTTGGAGCGATCGATTGCATCGGCCGTCATGAGGCAGATCGTCCGCGCGGCCGCGGTCAGGGCCTTCATCGTCATGAGCATGCGGGCGACATCGGGATGACGGACAATCGGGCTCATCGCCTCGGTTCTGTCCCCATCGGCATGCCCTTGGCGTCTCTCTTTTGCGTAAGCCAGGGCCTGTTGGAAGGCTCGCTCGGCGATCCCGACGCCTTGCACCCCGACATTCA
The DNA here is from genome assembly GCA_963785995.1 of uncultured Alphaproteobacteria bacterium. Lineage (GTDB taxonomy): Bacteria > Pseudomonadota > Alphaproteobacteria > Rhizobiales > Beijerinckiaceae > Methylocapsa. The sequence goes on along the minus strand of CAWAXL010000028.1, from coordinate 12,818 downwards.
ATCTGGCGCTGTTCATCATCGTGAACATACAGGCAAGTCCCTTATTCTCTTCTCCGACAAGAAATCCCTTTGCGCCGCCATGATCACCATAGACCATGGTGCAGGTTGGCGATGCATGAATGCCAAGCTTGTGTTCCAACGAAGTGCAATAGACATCGTTGCGCTCACCAAGTGAGCCATCCGGATTGGCGAGAAATTTAGGGGCAAGAAAAAGCGAAATGCCCCGTGTACCGGTCGGCGCATCCGGCAAGCGCGCGAGCACGAAATGAAGGATATTTTCCGTCATATCGTGCTCGCCGTAAGTAATGTAAATCTTGGAGCCGAACAGTTTATAGGTTCCGTCCGCCTGCCGTTCCGCCCTGGCGCGCAGCGCGCTAAGGTCGGAGCCAGCCTGCGGCTCGGTGAAATTCATGGTGCCGGTCCATTCCCCCGAGACGAGCTTTTCAAGATAAAGCCGCTTCAACGCCTCGGTCGCGTGCGATTGCAGCGCCTCGATGGCGCCAAGTGTGAGCAGCGGGCAAAGGCTGAATGCCATGTTCGCGGCATTCCAAATTTCATTGCAGGCCGTATTGAGAAGCAGCGGCAGCCCCATGCCGCCATATTCGGTGGGAGCGGTGATCGCATTCCATCCGCCCGCCGCCCATTGCCGGTAGGCATCGGCGAAGCCCGGCGCAGCGACAACTTTGCCGGCATCGAACTTCGGCTCCCTGGACATCCCCAACCCGGTTCAGCGGCGCAAGAATGTTTTCGGCGAATTTGGCGGCTTCCGCCAGGGTTGCCTCGGCAAATCCATCGCCAAGATCGGCATGAACGGCGTCTTCGAAGCCCTTTCCCGACCCGGCCTCGTGGTTCATGGCAAAAAGAATGTCGGCAACCGGCGCGCGATAGCTCATCGATCAAGCTCCACAAATGATCTTGCCGCTGCGAACGACGCCATTGCCCAGGGATGCGCCGGCCTACGGATTGAACTATAAGCCATCAGCGCCTCCTATGTCGTCCAGGATGATATATACGGATGAAGAGTGATTTTGTTGCACAAGGTCCGCCATCCGCCGCACAAAAAATAATGGCGGCGGATGCAGCAGGAATTGCGGAGGCGGGCCGCCTGTTGCGCTGCGGCGGCCTTGTCGCCTTCCCGACCGAGACGGTCTATGGTTTAGGGGCCGATGCGACCTCGGCGGCGGCCGTTGCCCGCATCTATGCGGCAAAAGCGCGGCCGGAGTTCAATCCGCTCATCGCCCATGTCGCAAATCTCGAAGCCGCGCAGGAACAGGGTATTTTTTCCTCCGAGGCATTAGGGCTCGCCAAGGCGTTTTGGCCGGGGGCGCTGACCCTTGTCGTTCCCCTCGCACCGCAAGCGACCGTTTGCGCCGCCGCGCGCGCGGGTCAGCAAAACATCGCCTTGCGGGTTCCCGCGCATTCGGTTGCGCTTGCGGTGATTTCGGCCGCCGGGCGGCCATTGGCTGCGCCGTCCGCCAATCGCTCCGGCCGGGTGAGCCCGGTGACCGCAGCCCATGTCGCCGAGGATCTCGCCGGTGAGATCGATCTTATCCTGGATGGCGGCCGCTGCCCCAAGGGCCTCGAGTTGACGGTCGTGGATTGTCTCGAAACGCCCCCGCGCCTGCTGCGGCCGGGTGGAATTTCGCGCGCGGAGATCGAGGCCGTCCTGGGCTTTCAGCTTGGGAAATCCGAAGCATCAAGGGAATTGCGTTCGCCTGGATTGCTGCAATCCCATTACGCGCCCCGCGCACAACTTCGTCTTGACGCGGAAAGCCTTGAGGACGGCGAAGCGGGTCTCGATTTCGGCGGCGTTTTTGCGGGGCAAAAAAATGTGCTGGATCTTTCGCCGCGTCGGGACCTTGCGGAAGCAGCGGCGAATTTCTTCAGCTTTCTGCGCGAGCTGGATACTCGCGCACCGCGTCGGATCGCCGTCGCGCCGATCCCCCACGAGGGATTGGGAGAAGCCATCAACGACCGGCTGAGCCGTGCCGCCGCGCCTCGCGAAAATCGCTGAAGTCCCTCACATATTCGGATAGTTCGGACCGCCGCCGCCTTCGGGCGGCACCCAATCGATGTTTTGGGCCGGATCCTTGATGTCGCAGGTTTTGCAATGGACGCAGTTCTGAGCATTGATGACGAAGCGCGGATCTTTCTTGGTCTCCTCGTCGCGGTAGACCACTTCATACACGGCCGCGGGGCAGTAGAGCCGGGCCGGTTCACCATATTCCGGCAGATTGTTAGCAATCGGGATCGAGGGATCCTTCAGGTGAAGATGGCACGGCTGGTCCTCCTCGTGATTGGTGTTTGAAACGAACACCGAGGACAGTCGATCGAAGGTCAGTTTGCCATCCGGCTTGGCATAGCGGATGGGCGTCACTTCGGCGAGGGGCTTGAGGCTCGCGTAATCGGGTTTGCCATGCGGAAGGGTTCCCAGCGGCGAAGCGCCGAAAATTTCATTGAGCCACATATCGAAGCCGCCAATCGCGATGCCGGCCCTCGTGCCATAACGTGACCAGAGCGGCTTTGCGTTGCGGACCTTGTAGAGATCGCGGCCGATGGGCGAGCGCCGCCATGCGTCCTCATAGCCGCTAGCTCATCCTGAGCGCGCCCCTCCTTGATCGCGGTCACAGCATGTTCGGCAGCCAGCATTCCGGAATAAATCGCATTATGCGAACCCTTTATGCGGGAAGATTTACAAAACCAGCCGCGCAGCCGACCAGCGCACCGCCAGGAAAGACGAGCTTCGGCACCGATTGCCAGCCACCTTCCGTGATCACCCTTGCCCCAAACGACAAACGCTGCCCGTCCCGGAACAAGGGCGCGATCGACGGATGCGTTTTGAAGCGCTGAAATTCATCGAAGGGAGACAGCGTCGGATTTGAATAATTGAGATGAACCACAAAACCGACGGATACGAGATTGTCTTCGAAATGATAGAGAAACGACCCGCCGCCGGTATGGTCGTCGAGCGGCCAGCCGAAGGAATGCTGCACGAGACCGGGCTTGTGCAAAGCCGGATCGACTCGCCAAAGCTCCTTCAAGCCGATGCCGAATTTCTGCGGTTCACGATCCGCGTCGAGGTGGAACTTGGCGATGATTTCCTCGGCGAGCGATCCTCGCGCCCCTTCCGCGATCAAGGTATATTTGCCGCGCAGTTCAATGCCACGGGTAAAGCCGCTTTTGAGATGGCCGTCGCGCCCTACTCCCATATCTCCGGTGGCAATGCCCAAAACTTCTCCCGCATCCCCATACAGCACTTCGGCGCCCGCAAAGCTCGGAAAAATGTCGACGCCCAAAGCCTCAGCCTGCTTGCCCAAATAGCGCACAACATTGCCGAGCGAGCCGATGAAATTGCCATGATTGCTCATAAGGCGGGGCATGACAAAGTTGGGCAGGCGGATCGCGCGGCGCGGTCCCAGCACGTAGAACCGGTCCGAATTTACCTTGGTCGTCAAAGGCCGGTCTTCGTCCTGTCGCCATGCGGGAATGAGTTCGTCGAGCGCATGGGGATCGATTACCGCACCAGACAAGATATGGGCGCCAAGTTCGGCGCCTTTTTCCACAACGACCACCGAGAGTTCCGAGTTGAGCTGCTTGATGCGGATCGCAGCCGCAAGGCCCGCAGGGCCGGCGCCGACAATAACGACATCGAAATCCATGCTTTCGCGCGACGGCAAGGGGGGGACGGCCTCGGTCATGGTTTGTTTTGATCCTGGAATGCCGAATTAATCAGAAAACATTGTCTAAACTCGTCTTCGTCGGCCGGAAGCCCACAAGACGCTGCGCGTGTGATAACGGGAGGAAGAACGGCTCAATAGCAAAAGCGAGGGAGTAATCGTATTTCCTGGCCCCAAAGCGTACAAAAATACCTATGCCTTTGCCAAGAGGTGTTGAAATGCGACGGAACGGCCGAGATCATGAACAAAAATCTGATTGAGCTGCTGCGCTGGTACACGGAGATGGGGGTCGATATCGCCGTCGACGAGGCTCCGCACGACCGCATCGCGGAAAGCCTGGCCAGCGTCGCCACCCGCGTGGAAAAGCCCGATTCCCTCCCCGCGCCGATGCCGCAGCCCGCGGACGCCGGGCGCCGGGCGATGTCCGAACCGGCGGCAGCACTTCCGGCCGAGGCTATCGAAGAAACCGCGCGGGAAAGCGCCGCTGCCGCCCAGACCCTCGAAGAACTCCGCGAACGCCTCTCGCAATTTGAAGGCTGCGGCCTGAAGGCAACGGCGACCAGGCTGGTGTTTGGCGACGGCAATCCAAATGCAAGCATCATGATCGTCGGTGAGGCGCCGGGCGCTGACGAGGACCGCCAGGGAGTGCCGTTTGTCGGCCGCGCTGGTCAATTACTGGACAAGATGCTGGCTTCGATCGGGCTCGACCGCACAAAGGTTTTTATCGCGAATGTGGTGCCCTGGCGGCCGCCCGGGAACCGCACGCCAACTCCTCTCGAGACGGCGGCCTGTCTTCCCTTCACGCGACGGCAGATCGAACTCGTCGATCCGAAGATTTTGGTCTGCCTCGGCGCTGCGGCAGCCCATACTCTTCTTGGCAGCAAAGATGGGATCATGCGGATGCGGGGGCGCTGGTTCAGCTATATGATGGGCACTAAAGAAATCCGAGCGATCGCCATGCTGCATCCTGCTTATCTCCTTCGCCAACCCGGTCAAAAGAAATTGGCATGGCAAGATTTGCGCATGCTTGCCAAGGAAATCGAACGCCTACAATCAATGTGAAGCTATTGCAGGAAGATGGGCCGGGGACATCGACGATGGCCCGCCGTTCGACAGATAAACCACGCGGCGAGCCGAGGTCCGCGCCTTGCTAGATCCGTAGGCCGCCCACCAACCAAATCACGATGGCGATCAGCAGAACTAAACCGAGGACGCCGCCGAGACCGGCCCCGCCGTACATGCTGTGACCATAATAGCCGCCGCCTCCAAGCAGCAAGACCAGGAGGAGAATAATCAGAATTGTATTCATGCTACACCTTCCTTGATTTTTGACTGCAACTTCACTGAGCGGAATTGTTTCGAATATTCGATCTGCTTGGGATGAACATCAACCGAGCTGCAAACTAAAGCTCTCGATCATCCACCTTAGTCATTGACGGAATTTCTGATGCAACTCACGTCTGAGGAACTTGGTTCCGTGAGACGCGGCAGCCGGCATAGGTTTCGTTGCCCACCGCATCCTTCAAGCTTTCGGGTTTGTTGATCTGGCCTTTGCGTTCAACTGGTGCAGTCTTTTTCCGTTGGGTGGCTGCTCTTTTGTTCCGCCTCGGCATGAGTCTCTTTGATCGCGTCGAGGACTGTTTGCGGGTCGGAAGGCTGCACCATCAGATTCGGCTTGATGATCGATACGATCCCGCATCAGCGGACTGTCGCGACGGAACTCTTCCAAGAGCTGAATCACTTTCGCCGTCTTCTGTTCGCTCAAAATAGCCAACTCCAAGTTGAGTTGCTCGCGGAGCTGGGCGAGCTTGTCCTCGCGCCGCTGCGTGACAAGGATCAAGACGACCATGTAGATTTAGGCTGATCCAGCTGCCCACCATAATGGTCACAATTCCGATGAAACGGGGACGGCCGAGAAAAGCCGATAGCATCCGGTGAACACCGCAGCGACACTATTTCGTGGATCGGATCGGGGGCGGCGCCCTTCCGTCCGCCCTCTCGTCGGCAATGATTTGTTTCAGGCATTCGATGCCATATTCGGTGAAGGCCGTTACGCCATCCTCACCGACGCCGTAGACGTGCAGGCAGCCGTTCCTCATCCTCGCCGAGCATTTCGGCGACGTAGTTGATGGTGAAGACGGCTGCGATGGCGCCCAAGGTCAGGCCGCCTGACTGGCACACGCTTGAAGAGGTCGCCAGTTCCAAGGCAGGAGTTCGTCGAGCCTGTGAACAGGGTGCTCGGCGATGCGGGTCAGGACGTCGGCCAGCCAGGCTTGAGGATCCACGTCGTTCATCGTGGCAGTGACGATGATGCTGTACATGGCGGCGGCGCGCTGCCCGCCGCGATCGGAGCCGGCGAATAGCCACGACTTTCTTCCGAGTGCTATTCCGCGCAACGCTCGTTCCGCGGCATTGTTAGAGAGGCAGATACGCCCATCATCGAGGAAGCGGGTGAACGCGGTCCAGCGTTTGAGCATGTAATCCATCGCCTTGGCGAGATCGTTGCCGCGCGAGAGCTTGGCGCGTTGCTCGCGCATCCAGCTTTCCAGGTCGGCGACCAATGGCGCACTGAGCTCCTGCCGGAGAACCCGGCGCTGCTCGGCACTCTGGCCATTGATCGAGCGTTCGATCTCGAACAGGGCATCGATGCGTCGGACCGCTTCCATGGCTAGCGGCGAGATCACTCCCGGCGTTTGGCCTTGCGCCTTGCGACGGGCGTTCTCGGCCAGATCAGCCATGGCGAAGAAAGGGCGGCGGGCATGGGCCCAGCATGCTGCTTCCAGGATCGGGCCCGGCTTGCGATCGGGCTCGTATAACTTGTTGTATCCGCCGTAAGCGTCAGCCTGGAAGATTCCGGCATAGGTGGCCAGATGCGCCTGGGGGTGCTCACCGGCTCGATCGCGCGAGTAATAGAACATTGCCGCCGGCGGCGCGGCGCCGCCGAAAGGGCGATCGTCGCGCACATAAACCCAACATCGACCGGTGTCGGTCTTGCCCTTGGCCAGGACTGGCACGGTGGTGTCATCGCCGTGCAATCGGTCGGCTGCAAAGACATGCGCTTCAAAGCGCTTGAGGATCGGGTCCAGCACCGCGCAGCCGGCCCCCACCTGGTCGGCCAAGGTCGACAAGCTGAGCGGCACGCCTTCCTTGGCGTAGCGTTCGGCCTGGCGGTTGAGCGGCTGATGCTGCCCGAACTTCTCGAACAGGATCAATGCCAGAAGACTGGGACCGGCCCAGCCCCTGGCGATCACATGGAACGGCGCCGGAGCCTGGCTGATCTTCTCGCAGTCCCGGCAGGTGAATTTCTCGCGGACATGCTGGATCACCTTCCATTGGCGTGGGATTGATTCCAGCGTCTCGGTGATGCTCTCGCCCAATTTGCGCAGCCGCCCGCCGCCGCAGCAAAGGCAAGCGGTCGGTCCCGGCACGATAACCCGCTCGCGCGGCAGATGCTCGGGGAACGGCTTGCGCGCGGGGCGCTTGCGGGTGAAGGCCGCCACCGTTGTGGTTTTGGCCACGGCCATCTCGGCGACGATTTCGTCCTCGGTAGCCGAACTCTCCAGCTCCTCGAACTGCAACTCGATCTGATCCAGAAGCCGGGATGTGCGTTCCGAGCGCGGGCCATAGAGCTGCCGCGTCAGCTTCTCGATCCGCAGTTGCTGGTGGGCGATCAGGGCCTGATCATCGGAGGCCTTGGCTCTCGCCACTGCGAGTTCCGCTTCAGCGTATGCTGCCCTGGCCGCTTCGACGATACGCGCATCGCGCGCCGCGACCAGCGCCGCCTTTAGCTCCTCGATGTCATTGGGAAAGGCTTCACGACCCGAATCCATACCCAGATAGAATCATAAATATCGGCGGATGACTCGTAAAAAATGAAGTCCGCGACTTATCCTGCACGTTCCGGACGAAAGGTATGACGCGGATTCCGCCAATCGATTCCGTCGAGCATATAGGCCAACTGCGAGGCCGAGATTCCAACTACGCCGTCCGTCGGCGATGGCCAGATGAAGCGGCCTTTCTCCAGCCTTTTGGCGTAGAGCGACATGCCGAGACCGTCATGCCAAAGAATCTTAATCAGGTCACCTCTGGCGCCTCTAAAGACGTAAAGATCACCTGCGTGGGGATCGCGTCGCAGCGCTTCCTGGACCTGTAGAGCCAGGCCATTCATGCCGCGCCTCATATCCGTTCGTCCGACCGCAAGCCAGACCCGCACACCAGAGGGAACCGGGATCATCGCCGCTCCAGCACATCGAGTACACGCCGCAGTGCTTGCGCATCGACGCCGCTGCTGACGCGGACACGGTACTTGCCGGAAAGTTCAATCTCGATCGTCTCCGCGCCGGTCGACGGCTGCGTGGCGACAGCATCCGGTTCCGCTGTAACCGTCACCGGGATCAGTTGAGGAGCCGACCGGAGGGCCGGCGCACCCCGGTCGTCGCGATAGCGCCTCCGCCAATTGAATACCTGGTTCGCATTCACGTCGTAATGACGGGCAACCATTGAGACCGACGAGCCAGGCGCAAACGACGCCGCCACGATCTCCCGCTTCAGCGCCTCCGGCCACGAGCGGTTACGCGGCCGCCCAGTCGCCGTTATGCCCATAAACGACTTTGTGGACACTTCTCACCCTCACAACGCCAACGATCACATCAGACTCGGCGAAATGAAGCGATTCAGGAAGGCGGCTCTCGGCGGAGGGATACTCGGCGAAATGAAGATGCTATGGGGCGTCCGGGGAGCGTGGCATTCTCAGCGCCGGTCCCGAACTGACGGAGCGCCCCATGCCAAAGCCGAACGATTGCAGCCGATCCATCACGGCATTTGATCAGAACAGCACCTTGATCGCGGTCATTGAGATGAGCTTGTCGAGTTGGCTCGTCGCGGGAGTGGTCCCGGGAATCGAGCGCCACCCTTTGAAGAAGCTTGAAGTCGATGAAGACGCGCTTTTGAAATTGTTGTTGCGCTGGCGCGATGAGGCGGTCAAGGCCGGACGCAAGATCGAACGCATCGCCGTTGCTTTCGAGGCTGGCCGGGATGGATTTTGGCTGGCGCGTTGGCTGCTGGCGCGCGGGATCGAAGCCCATGTCATCCATCCAACAAGCGTCGCGGTCTCCCGTGAACACCGGCGCGCCAAAACCGACCGCCTCGACACCGGGCTGTTGAAGCGCGTGTTTCTCGGCTGGCTGCGAGGCGAAGCGGATCACTGCAGCATGTCTGCGATTCCGACCCTGGAACAAGAGGACGCCAGGCGACCAAACCGCGAGCGTGAAACCCTGGTGGGTGAGCGCACGCGCATTGTCAATCGAATGAAGGCCTGCCTGATCCGCCTCGGCGTTCGCAACTTCAAGCCGACGCTACGTAAAGCGCCCGAACGTCTTGAGGCGCTGCGTACGCCAGAGGGCGCGCCGTTGCCGCCCAACACTCAAGCGGAGATGCGACGCGATATGGCGCGCTTACGGTTTGTCGAGAACCAGATCAAGGAAATCGAGGCCGCCCGCATGCAAAAGCTGGAACAAGCGCCGGCGGAAGGACCGCATGCGATGATCCGCTTGCTGGCGCGCGTTATCGGCGTTGGCGTCGAAACGGCGGATATGCTGGTGAATGAGATATTGTCGCGCAATCTTCGGGATCAAAAGGCTGTTGCTCGTTACGCTGGGCTCACAGGTTCACCGGACGAAAGCGGCAAGAGAAGCAGAGAGAAGGGTTTGTCCAGGGCTGGCAACGCTCGTGTTCGCCGGGGGATGATTCAACTCGCATGGCGCTTTCTCCTATTCCAAAAGGAAAGCGCGCTCGCACAATGGTACCGTGGGGTCACAAAGGACGCTCGCGGCGCCACGCGCAAAACCATGATTGTCGCATTAGCGCGAAAGCTACTCATCGCGCTGTGGCGTATGGTGACGACTGGCGAGATGCTGGAAGGAGTCGCGATGCGTGCGGCTTGAGGAGGGACGCAAGAAGGTAAAGAGTTTCGGAAGCCGGCGACCGAACGATTGTCGACTGCCGATGACGATCCGAGGTGGCGGTGACCCGCTGAATCGCATGGCTAAAATGCCGTCATGAAGATTGGGCCCGTCGCCTCGGAACTTCGTTTCGATGCGCATTGCTGCATCATGGTCAGGATCCTATGGATCCCCCGAATACAAGCATGTGGCGCGAATATCCGCGCCTGTTTGGCGAAGTTCCCCTCGGAAAGTCTCAATAGCGCCCGATCTGCAGCCAGCGTGCAGCATCAAACCGTTGCGACAGCAAGAAACAAAGGAGAATTGCATAGAGAAGAAACACCTCTTGACTTCGTAAGCCCCATACAAGCGATTCAGGAAGGCGGCTCTCGGCGGAGGGATACAGTGTGGGTGTTTGGCGGGAAAAAATACCCGGCTTAAGCTTGTGTGTTGCAAGTCGCGGACGCGCTATGGGGGCTGACTTGGATTGACTAAGGTGTATTGAGCCCCTGGTCCGCACCGGACTTGTGAGAGGCACCACTGCTACACACGGATGGAGGTTGGCATGTCAGTGCAATATGGCGACACGAGTGGCAATCTGTCGGGACAGATAGCAGGCGATCAGACCCTGACCGGGACAGATGGCGAAGCCAACGACCTTTATGGCGATGCCGGGGGGTCTTTGCTTGACAACGCGACGGGCGGGAATGACGCCCTCATTGGCGGGAGCAACTCGTTCTATGATGATGTCTACGGCGACGCCTTCATCATGTCCGACTCCACGGGTGGCAGCGACACGATCACGGGGGGAGTAGGTAGTGCCAACAGACTGGCTGGCGATGCTTTCGAGATGGTGGCCTCCACGGGAGGAAACGACACCATCACGGGGGGAGCAAACTCCACAAACACCATCTGGGGTGATGCCTGGATGATGTTCTCCTCCACGGGCGGGAATGACAATCTGACAGGGAGCGAGACAACAGCCGGCTCAAACCTCATCTACGGCGACGGTGGCTTCATGTCGTCCACGGGGGGAGACGACATCATCAGAGGCGGAGCATCGTCCCTCTCCGGCTTCGGCAGCAACAACCTCTATGGGGACGCCGATGCCATGTCGTCCTCCACGGGGGGAAACGATATCATCACGGGCGGAGCAATTGCCTTTAACGTGCTCGTGGGTGATGCCAACCAAACGTCCGAGGGTCACTCAACAGGTGGCAACGACACGCTCACGGGCGGAGTCGGCGGTAGCAACACTCTCGTCGGCGACATTGCCTTCGTGTTCGCCGGAGCCAGCGTCCAAGGCGGGAATGACCGCCTCGTCAGCGCGGCTAACACCCCCGATGACATGTGGGGTGATTTCCAAAATATCCTTGGCGGGACCGTCGCCGGTGGTCATGACACGTTCGTCTTCAGGTCTAATAACGAAAACGACATCGTGCACGACTTCCATAAAGGCGAGGACATCATCGAACTGGACGGCTTCCTGAAGTATCCCGATGTCAGAAAACGGGGCGGCCCATATGTCGCTTAAGGCAGCCAGCCACCTTCTCGACTTCAGCATTGAGACGGTCGATGCAAACCATGACGGCTCCACGGACAGCGTCATCCACTTTGACGCCAGCAACAGCGTGACAGTACTCGGGGTCGCCCATCTGACGGCTAACGATTTCTTCTTCGAGTTATCGCCCAAATTTGGTGACGGCTGCTTGGGTCAGGCGGCGGCTTTGGCTTGAGGCGTGTTTGCCTCGATTCCATCTTTGAATTTCACATTTGCGATGAGCTTTGGCAACAAGTTTTGTCCATCGAGACGTCGCCAAGTTTTCTGTGCGCCTTCGACGAGCTTGAACACCATGGCGAGCGCAGTCTTGTTCGACAGGCAGCCCTTCGAGCGAATCGTTCGATGACGCACCGTCGCGAACGTGCTTTCGATCGGATTGGTGGTCCGTAGATGCTTCCAGTGCTCGGCGGGAAAATCATAGAACGCCAGCAACGCCGTCGCGATCCTTCTTCAGGCAGCCGTCAGCCTTGGCGTACTTGGCCTCGTAGAGCTCGACGAACAGATCGAACGCCGCCTCGGCATCCGCTGCCGTCTCGGCCATCCAGATCTCGTGCAGCGTCGTCTTGGCCTTCGGCTGCACGCTCTTGGGCAGTTTGTTCAGCACGTTGGCCGTCTTGTGCACCCAGCAGCGTTGCTCGCGAGCCTTGCTCGGAAAGACCTCCCCGAGGCCGCCCAGAAGCCCAGCGCGCCGTCTGCGACGGCGAGCTTGGGGGCAAAGGCGAGACCCCGGCGCTTGAGATCGAGCAGCAGCTCCTTCCACGATAAGGCGCTCTCACGGATGCGCATCGGCCAAGCCGACCAATTCCTTCTTGCCGTCCGATGTCGCTCCGATGATGACGAGGCTGCATTGCGCCTCGTCCTCGAGCCTGGCCTGCACGTGGATGCCGTCGACCCACAGATAAACATATTGTTTGGCCGAGAGATCGCGCTTGCCAATGCGCATGTTCGTGCCGGCCCAGACCTCTTTCAACCGGGCGATGGTCGATGCCGACAGACCGTCTGCATTGGAGCCAACGAGCGCGGCGAGGGCCTCGGCGAAATCACCTGTGGAAATGCCCTTCAAATGCAGGATCGGAATCAGCACATCTAAACTCTTCGAGCGGCGCGCGTAGGGCGGCAGGATCAACGGCGAGAAATGGATGCGTTCCTCGCCTTGCGAGCCCCGGTCGCGGACACGCGGTTGACGCACGCCAAGGTGGCCGATCCCGGTCACGATCTCGCGCTCGGGCAAATGGCCGTGACGCACCAAGCGCTGGCGGCCATCTTCGGTTAGCTTGTCGGCATGCGCTTCGAGAAAACTCGCGAGCTCGGCTTCGACGGCCTGGGCGAGCAAGGTCCGGGCGCCTCGTCGCAACACCTCGGTCAGCGGATCGCAAAACTCTCCTGGCTGAGCCAGCTTTATGACATTATCCTGGGACATCGCGTATCACTCCTTCGGTGGAGAAGTGGAGGCTCGAACACCCCCACGATACGCCGCCTTACCTCTTCATGCCGTCACCAACTTTTGCGCATAGCTCTAGTAATGTGAGGCGCGAGAGGCTTCGCTTGCGACACTGAAGTGGCGGTTTCCCGCGCATTTCATATCGCAAAGGAGCTTCCCGATGACCCCTCTTCGCCAGCGCATGATCGAAGACATGCAGG